>NZ_SOHA01000044.1 GCF_004403065.1 Cryobacterium cryoconiti | reverse complement strand
GTATGGGCCGATCGACCCGGACACGGCCCGGCAGATCGCGGCCGGGGCGCCGAGCTTCACCCGCATCCTGGTGCACCCGGAAACAGGCGCCGTGCTCTCGGTCGGCCGCGACCGGTACAAGGTGCCGAAAGACCTGAAACGGTTACTGCGGGTGCGCGACAAAACGTGTCGGTTCCCGGGCTGCAACAAATCGGCCGCGCACTGCGATTTAGACCATTCCGTGGATTGGCAGTTCGACGGTGTGACCGCGCACGACAACCTCGCGCACCTCTGCCGGGCGTGTCATGCGCTCAAGAGCGAGACCGGGTGGCGGGTGGTGCATCTCGGTGACGGGCTGCTGGAGTGGACATCGCCGACCGGCCGCACGTTCGTGAGCGAGCCGGCCACGATCATCCACTCGGCATCGACGGCCGCGAAACCGGCCACGCCCCCTGCGGGGCCGGCGCCCGAGCCCGACTCCGACGCTGCATCCGAATCCGCGCCGTTCTGACCCGCGGCTCGACTCGGGTACTCGACCCGGTCGTGGTGCCGGAGGGTGGCCGGTCCCGGGTTCGTTCCGGAGTCGCGCACGGTCGACGCCCACGGGTGGCGGGCCAGGGCATCCTGAAAAGAGCTGTGTCTGGCCGGAATCGGCGCGATGGGCCTCGTCGTCGTGCTGGACATTGTCGCCGCCGTCGGCACCTACGCTCTCTTCACGCCCGTCAACAGGACTCTCTCCGCAGTGGCGGGGTCAATGAGCACGCACTTTGTTATTGCGCGCATCATGGGCAGGGGTGTCCGCCTTGAAAATTGGGGCGGACAGTAGCGTGCGGGCCAAGGCCGCGGGATGAGCCCTCCACCAACCGCCCAGTGCGGAATACCCCTGGGAGGCAAGGATGCCCACCGCGAAGGAAGCGAGGGTGGCGAGCAGTGGGAAAGCGCCCCCGAACAGCGGGAAGACCTGCCAATGGACGAGATAGACGAACAACGACGCCGAGGCAACGACGCTCAACACCGGCACCAGCATCCGCGGCAGGGGCACCGCCGGAACCCACAGCAGGAGCAGTAGCCCCGCGATCGTGATCGCCTCTCGGCCCGGGTCTCCGAAGAAGCCCGAAACGGTGAGCACGACGACCGCCGAGCTCATCACCCGCCGCGTGGCGTCGGTGGAACGCGCGATGAGCCAGCCGAGAGCGATCAGCCACAGCACGATCGGCAGCGAATACCGTTCGGTCGGCCCCGCCTCGACGCCTTCGGTCAGCAGCAGGCGCAGCAGAAGCGCGCCCGCGACGAAGGAGGCCGCGAATGCGAAGGGGTATCGGCGCTCGAACCGGTCGAGCTGGGGCACGCAGAAGACGAGCGCCAGGCCGAGGATGGTCCACACGACAGATTCCAGGAACCAGTACTGCCATTGGACCGTCCACTGATCGTCGCCGCCCAGCAGGTTGTGCAGCAGGAAGACCGTCGCAGGTTCGTACGTCCCGCCGATCAGGGCGACTCCACCGATCCACAGCACAGCCGGGATGAAGATCTGGGCAGCGCTGCGCACAAGCTTCCGGAGCCGCATCGGCCGAGGCACCGCGGCGAACTGGAATCGAGCCAGGTTGAAGCCCAGTATCCCGAGCAGCAGGTGAGCACCGCCCTGCACGTGGAAGAGGTTGGCGTGGGTCCCCGCGACCAGCACGATGGCGATAGCCCGCAGTACGACGGATGTCTCCATGCGCGCCATCTTGCGTCGGGGGTGCACCCCAACCGGCGCATTTCGGTGGCCGGCCAGGTCTCTGGCCGACGTCGCGGGCCAATCCCTGGGGAGCGTGCCGAGCATCTGCTCAAGCCGAACCGAGACCTCGACGTAACTCAGCGAGTCGCCGTGCAACGCAACGAAGCTATCATCGGCGACCGCGTCCGGGCGGTCGAGGAGGGTTGCGTAAAGAGCCCGAATATTTTCCGCCGTCACGGTGTCTGTGCGGTCCACCGGCTGGACGTCTCGCTCGAGCGAGGCCGCCTGCCGAAGCAGGCTCGCGATGTCTGGCTTGCCGCTGGACGTCAGGGGGAATTCCTCGATCAGGTGCGCCCGCACGATGTGACCGGGCAGGCCGAGCGCCTTCGCGGCAATCGGCGCGACAAGCCCGAGAGCCCACCCGTGCCGCACGAACACCACAAGGCGTTCCTCGAGGTTGACCGCCCTGACTTCGAGTCCATCGTCGGCGAGGAGCCGCTCGACCCCGTCGAGGTCGATCCGCAGGCCGTATATCTTGACGAAGCGACTGCTCCGCCCGACAATCTCGAAGAGTCCGTCGTCGTGGCGGCGGGCCAGATCGCCGGTTCGTAGATCCCCCCCTGTCGGTCCAGCGGCGAGCTCTGCCGGGCTCTCCGCGTATCCCATCATGACGTTCGGGCCGGTGTAGACGAGGTTACCGACCGACTTCTCGTCGGGGTCGTCGATGCGGAACTGCCCGCCCGGGATCGGGATTCCGATGGATTCGGGTCGCGTCTCCGCCAGATCGGGCGGCAGGTAGGCCATCCGTGCGGTCGCCTCGGTCTGGCCATACATGACGACGAAATCGAATCCGCGTTCTCGGCCCAGTCGGGCGTAACCGCGCACTCGGTCGGGGCCGAGTCGGCCGCCGGCCTGGGTGATGTAGCGCAGGCTCTCATGCTCCCGCTCGGCGAAACCGGTCGAATCGAGAAGGTCGAAGGTGTATGGAACGCCGGCGAAGGAGGTGGCCCCTGCTTCGTCGAACTCATTCCAGAATTCAGTCTCGACCACCGAACGCTCGGTGAGCAGCAGGCTCGCGCCGGAGATCAGGTGGCTGTTCACGACGGACAGCCCGTAACAGTAATGCATCGGCAGCGTCATGGCTGCCCGGTCCTGCGGGGTCAGGGTGAGGTAGTCGGCGATGCTTCGCGCGTTGCTGAGCACATTCTCGCGTGACAGCCGAACGAGTTTCGGCGATCCTGTCGAGCCCGAGGTGCTGAGCAGCAGCGCCAACTCTGGGTGCAACGTGTGTCGGCTTCCCTTGCGTCGCTCGTCCAGTCGCCACCCGTTGCCCACCGGCGCCAGAACCACGTCGGGGTCGTAGCGCTCAACGAGACTGTTCCTGTTTCGCTCCTGGTTCGGCTCGTCCCCATCGCCAGCGACCAGGAGAACCGGATGACCAGCCGCGAGGGCGGCGAGATAGGTCACCAGGGGCTCCAGGGCGTTCGCGCACGACACCATGACCAGCCGACGTCCGCCTCCCAGCAATGCCCGCCGGGCTTGGACCAGTTCATCCAGTTCGGCGTAGCTGATGGTTCCCTGTGCGGTCACAAAGGCTGTCGCGGACGGATCTCCCGCAAGGAGGCGGAGTGCCTCGAACCCGACCGACAGGTCAGGTTTGGTGCTCCTCATTGTTCTACCGCCCCCGCCCCTGCCGGAGGCACTGCATAGTTCAGTCTGGCGGCGGGCAGGACTGTGTCTGGTGTGATGATCTTGTCTCCAAATCAACTGAGGCAAGGCTAACCTTAGTTTATGAGTGAACCACCATCAACCGTGCATGCCTGATTAATCCTCAGCGCAGTCCGCTCCGAACCTCCTCCCATCAACGGGAATTCCTCGTTGACACCGACGAAGGAGATAACCGTGAAGCGACGTTCCCCCGGGATGGGCCATCGGCATGCTCACAGGACCGTCGTGACCCGCGCGGGGCACAATTCGTCTGCCCCGGACTTGTCCTTGCCGCGGCACCCACCGCACGCCTACGCTGAAGCATGCCTCACCTCACCGTTCCCGGCGCGTCGCTCTACTACGAGACGGCAGGCCACGTATCGTCACCAGCTCTCCTTCTGCTGCACGCCGGCATCGCGAACCTGCGGATGTGGGACCCGCAGATCGACGCGCTGGCCGCCGGCCACTTCGTCATCCGTTTCGATAGCCGCGGATGCGGCCAGACGACCAGCGAGGACGTGGAATTCTCCGCCCGCGATGACGCCCGCGCGGTTCTCGACCACCTCGGAGTGGCATCGGCGACGCTGATCGGATGCTCGCGTGGTGGATGCACCGCCATCGACCTGGCGACGGAGAGTCCCGACCGCGTGAACGGCCTGGTGACCGTGGGAGCAGGGCCCAGCGGGTTCCCCGAAATCGAACTGACCGATCTCGAGGACACCCGGTTCGACGAGATGGATGCCGCGTTCGACGCCCAGGACTGGCACAAGCTCGCACGCCTCGAGGTGGCGCTCTGGGCGTTCGGCCCGCTGCGCAAGGAGGCCGACCTCGACGCCGAATTCACGGCCACGGCCTATGCGCTGGGCCGCGTCAACGCCGCGCACGCGGAGGAGTCCCCGACGCCGATTCCGCTCGAGCCGCCCGCCTTCGACCAGGTCAGCGATATCGAGGTGCCGGTGCTCGCCACGGTCGGCGAATTCGACCTCACCCCGCACCTGACCGAATACGAGTACCTTCTGTCGACGCTCCCGTCCGTCACTGGCTGCACATTCCGCGACACTGCGCACCTGCCGAACCTCGAACGACCGAAGGAGTTCGAGCGCGTGCTCGTGGACTGGCTGGCTGAGCACCGGCTCTGACTGAGGCAGGCACGGGCCCCGCGGAGGCAGGCCGGCCGGCTTGTGCGCGGGCACGTGCGGCCGCGTATTCCACCGACTGACCCTGCGGGCAGGGAATGGACGACTACCCAGTAGCCTTGGGGACGTTCACATCCAGCGAGGGGCCACGATGTCACGAACAGATTCAGGCGATTCCTATGCGGAGTTCGCCGGCAACGTCATCTGGCCGCGCAGCGCCGCCGAGCTCACCGACACCACGCGGTGCCCGGCTTGCCGCGCCCTGCTGCGCTCCGCCGTCTGCTCGACGTGCGGGCTCGACCTGCAACACCCGGCCTCGGCGCTTCTGCTGACCGCGTCCACGGATGCCGCCGCCTCCCTCGACCGCCGCCGGGAGCTGATCGGGCGCATCCGTTTCGACGTCGCCGAAGCTCAGATGGCGGCGCGGCGTGTGACACCTCCGGTCGAGGCACCCGCAGCGCCGCCTGCGATGACGGCGCCGGCAGCGCCTGCGCCCACCGCGGTTGCCGCACCGAGTCCGGCTCCGGCTGCGGCTGCGGCTGCGGCTGCGGCTGCGGCTGCAGCTCCAGCTCCAGCTCCGGCAGTGTCCCCAACGTCGACCGCAGCACCACTGCCACCCGCTCCTCCCCGGTCGACAGCAGCCTGGCCGCCGGCCGCGATGCCGGCCGCCGGGCCCGCACCGTCCCGGTCCGGGTTCCCGCCTGCGCAGCCTCCGGCGGCTGCGCGGCCGGCGGCTGCGGCATCCGTTCCCGGAGCACCCAAGCGGTCGAGCGTGCAGGTGCTGCTCCTTCTGGTCGGCGTGACCCTGGTTTCGGTGGCGGCGATCTTCTTCCTCACGGTGACCTGGATCTTCGCCGGACTCGAGGTGCGCTCGGCGATCATCGCCGCCACCACCGTCGGCGCGCTCATCACGGCCGGCGTGCTGCGCCGCAAACGCCTCGTCGCCACCGCCGAGGGCATCGGCGTGCTGGCCGTGGTGCTCGTGCTCCTGGACGCCTGGGCGCTGCGGCAGAACGATCTGTTCGGCCTCGGTTCCGCCGACTGGCCCATCTACTGGGGCACGACTCTGGTGGCCTGCACGGCTCTGTTCCTCCTCTGGCACGCCCTGTCCGGGCTGCGGGTCGCCAGCGTCACCGGGTTCGCCGCCGCGGCACCGGGCCTCGGACTGCTGGCCGCCGGGCTTGCCTCCGGTCAGGACGAGCCGCTGCGCCTCTTCGTCGGCTTCCTCGGCGCCGCCGTTGGAGCGCTGCTGCATCCGCTCACCCTGGCAAGGCCGGGTTCCGGCCCCTCCGTGAGCACCCCCGCCGGTGCCGCCGGCGACCCCGCGGACGACGCAACTGAGGAGAATTCGGCGACACGCCGCATCCCGGGGCAGTGGATGCCGCCGGTCGCGAAAAACTCCGCCGTTGCGGATGCCGCCGACCCCCTTCCGACCGCGGCGAACGCCGCTCCGGCGCCGGCTACCCCGACCGCATCCGCTACCCCAACCGCACCCACACCCGCCGGCGACCCCACCGCGCGCCGCTTCTGGCCATCGGCCGACCGCGTGCCCGAACGCGTCACCGTGCTCAGCCTCGGCGGAGTGGCACTCGTGCTCGCCACTCTCACGAGCGCGTTCGTCAGCCCGGACTCGACCGTCGCCCCGTTCCTCACCCTCGGTGCCGTCACGGTCACGGCCGTGCTGCACCTGCTCCTCGTGCTGCGCCGCGCGGACACCGGTCCGGCCTATGCTGCCTTCGCGTACTTCTCTGCCGGCCTCGCCGCACTGACCGTCACCGCGATCGTTCCCCTGGTGGCCTCCCGCGCCGGCGATCTGACTCTGATGATCACCGTTCCGCTCGTGGTCGCGACCCTGGCCCCTCTCGGCGCGGAGTTCCTCGCCCGGCGCCGCAGCGCCGGCCCGGCGCGCACCGCGCTCATCGTGGGCGGCGGCACCGCCGCGCTCAGCGCCGCCGTCCTCGGCATGTTCGTCGTCTCCTTCGCCGCCCTCCCGCTTCTCGTCTCGCTCGCCCGCGGTATCGCAGGCGAGGCAGCGCTGCCCCCGGTCGAGGCGACCAGCGCCTGGGCGATCGGCACCCTGTCCACCGTCGGACTCCTGCTGGGACTCGCCTGGAATGTCGGCGGCATCCTGCCCGCACGCCGCCGGGTTCTGGCCTGGCTGTTCCTGGCCATCGCGGTGCTCGCCGTGCCGTTCGCCGGCGCGGTGCTGCCGGTCACCCTGATCTACGTTCTGCTCGGGTTCCTCTCGCTCGGGGTGCTCCTGCTCGAGCATCGCGGCCGGGTCTCGCTCGGCCGGTTCCGGGTGGTGGTGCGATCGTTCCTGGTGGTCGCCATCGGCCTCGGCTACCTGATCAGCTGGCAGAGCAGCAGCATCTGGTGGATCGGGTCCGTGGCGGCGATCGCGGTGTTCCTCGGCTCCCGGCTGCTCATTGCCCGCACCGTCGCTGCCGGAGCGACCTCTGCCCGCGGCCTCCTCCTGGCCGGGGCGATCCTGCTCACCCTGATCGCGGCCGTCGCCCTGCCCGACATGCTGACCCGGGGTGAGGCGCGCTCCGTCTCCGGCGTTCTGGTGGACGGTGCACGTGCCCTCACCCTGGCCACCGGCCTGTTGCAGTTGCTCGTGGCACTCCCGCTCCGCCTGTTCACCCGGCCCGACCGCCACTGGGCCTTCTTCACCCTGCTCGCCCCGACCGTGGTGGCGTTCAGCCTGCCGATCACGGCGATCGCCGAGGACCTGTCCGCGGCCGAGCGCGCCACGCTGCTCCAGGGTGCGCCGACGGCCGGCATCGTGCACACGGCCGTGCTGTTCGCCGCACTCCTGCTCTGGCTGCTGCTGCGCGGCAACCGCGCGACCGGCGCGGTTGTCACCGCCACGGCCACGGCCGACACACCCGCCACCACCACCACCCGCGAGATCCTGGCCGTCCCGCGCGTGCTTGCCGCGATCGGTGTGGCGCCGATCCTGCTCCAGCTGCTCTGGAGCAGCGCCGAGACCCTCACGACGACGACGGATGCCCCCCTCCTCCTCGTTCCCACGGCCGCGCTCTTCGGTTGCGGCCTCGCCCTCGCGCTGGGCGTGCTCAGCGGCCGGAACCGCGACCGCATCGGGCTGGAGTCCGGAGCCGCGCTCATTCTCGTGCCCGGCACGGTGTGGGCACTCGGGGTGGCGCATCCGCTCGGCTGGTTGATGCTCCTCCTGGCCGGCGTGACCGCCCTCCTCACCGCCATCGCCCCGGACGGCCTGTTCGGTTCCCGGTCTCCCCGCCGCCATCTGGGCTGGGTGGCCCTCACGCTCGGCATCGCCGGTCTCTGGCTGGGCCTGGCCCGGGCCGGAACCCAGGCACCGGAACCGTTCGTACTGCCGGTCGCGGGCATGCTCCTGCTGCTGGCCGTGCTGATCCGCCGGTACGGCCGGGTCGACCGCACTGCGGCAGCCAGCCCGGTGGCCGCGCTGCTCACCCTGGCCGGTCTCCTCGTGGCGATCGCGCCGCTCGCGCTGGCCGCGGCAACCGAAGCACCCCTCCGCGCGGTATCGGTGGCGTCGATCTCCGCCGTCCTGCTGCTCGGGGCCGGCCTGCTGCGCTGGACGCCGCCGCGCTCGGCCTACCTTGCCGCCGCTGCCGCAGCCGGCGCCACCGGACTCGTGCTGTCCAGCATCGTGCAGGCCGCCACCGTGCTCGGCGACCCCGGCGTGCCCGACACCGGGCTGGAAGCCTGGCTCCTGCCGCTCGCGACGGTCATCGCCGGGTCATTCCTGCTGGCCCGGCAGACGGATGCCGCCACCCGGCGACCCCGGCGGCTCGCCACGGGCGCCCTGCTGGTTCTCGCCCTCACGCTGGTGACCATCGCCGAGATCAGCGCCTTCGCCGGGGCCGGGAACGGTGTCGACGGCGTGACCGGCGTGCGGGCATCCGTGCTCGTGCTGGCGCTGTCCCTGACGCACGTGCTCGCCCTCTGGCGACCGCGTGCCCCGCTCACGGCGGGCGTCGGCTGGGCCGCCGCCGGCCTCGCCGCCGTGGCCGCGCTGAGCTCGGTTCTGACGGGGGCCACCGAACCGTTCGAGCTCGTGACCGTTCCGCTCGCCCTCGCTGTGGTCGTCGGCCAGGTTCTTGCCGGGCGGCCTGCGCCCGGCACCCCCGCCCTGCCCGGCGCCCCTGCCCTGCCCGGTGCCCCTGCCGTGCCCGGCGAACGCCGGGGCTCCGCGGCGGCGCGGCGCATCACCGCCGGGCTCGCCCTCGCCCTGCTGCCCAGCGCGCTCGTCGGCGGAACGAACGAGGACCTCCTGCGCCCGATCCTCACCCTGACCCTCGGCGGCGCCCTGGGCCTCGGCGGAGCATTCCTGCTGTCCCGCCCGCAGAGGGCTCGCCTGGCCTGGCCCGCGCTCGGCGTGGGCTCGCTCACGGTCGTGCTCGCTGCCGGGGCGCGCCTCACGTCGCTGTTCGGAACGGGCCCCCTCGGCCCGGACACCCGGCTCGAGGCCTGGCTGCTTCCCGCCGTGTTGCTGCTGCTCGGCATCGGCGCGGGTGCCATCGCGGCGGTGGCGAAGGAGGCAGCGACGGCGGCACGTGCACCTGCACCGGCACCGGCACCCGCACCGCCGGCACCCGGAACAACCGCAGCCCGCGGGCGCCGATTCGGTTACGGCGTGCTCATGTTCGCCCTCGTCGCGGGCCTCCTCACCGAGCTGCTCGCCCTCGACTACGCACCGCTGGCCGAGCCCCGCGTGATCCTGCTGGCCTGGATCTTCGCCGCCGTGCACGTCGCCGTGGTGCGCTTCGACCGGAGCGGCGAGGGCCGCGCCCTCGGCTGGGTCGCCATCGGCGCCGCCGGTGTCGCCGTGCTCGCCGCGCTGGCCGTGGTCGGCCCCGAGCCGATCGAACTCGTGACCGTGCCGGTGGGCGTCGCCCTCGTGCTCGGCCGACTGCTGGCCGTGCGCGACCGGGCGGCCGGGGCATCCGTCGCCGGCGTTCAGCCTGGTTCGTGGTGGATCGCCCTGGGTCTGGCCCTGGGCCTGCTGCCGAGCGCGGTCAGCGTCGGCACCGGGACGGCTGCCGGCGACCTGCTCCGGCCGATCCTCGTGATCGGCCTCGGCGGCGCCCTCGCCGTGGCGGGGGCGCTCCTGGTGCAGCACCCGCGGTGGAGCCTGGTGGCGCGGCCGACCGTGCTCGTGGGTCTGGCCGCGGTGGCCATCGTTACCGCCACGCGCATCCTGGTCCTGCTCGGCCAGGTGCCCGCCGGCCCGACCCTGCTGCTCGAGGCCTGGCTGCTGCCCGCCGCCCTGCTCGTCGCCGCCGTCGGCACGTCCCTCACGGTCGTCACCCGCCGAGCGGCCGACCGAGCGCCGGACCAGCCGACGGATGCCGCCGCCACCCGCCTCGGCTACGGGCTGCTGATCCTCGCGATCGGCGGCGTCCTCCTGACCGAGGTGTCCGCCCTCGGCCACGAACCGCTCGCCGCGATCCGGGTGACCGTTCTCGCCTCGGTCTTCGCCGCTCTGCACCTGGTTGTGCTGCGCTCGGACCTGAGCCCAGGGGGCCGGATGCTCGGCTGGGTCTGCATCGGCGCCGCCGGTCTGACCGTCCTCGCGGGCTGGACCCTGTCCGCGCCTGACCCCTTCGAGCTGGCGACCGTGCCGGTGGGCGTGGCGCTCGTGCTCGGGCGACTGCTTCCCGCGCCAGCGAAGCCGGGCGCGCAGGCGAGCGGGCCTGCGAGCGCGGCGTCCGTGGCAACCGGACGGACGGCCTCGCTCTGGGTCACCGCCGGACTCGCCCTCGCCCTGCTGCCGAGCGCGATCGCCACAGCCGGCGGCACGAGCTCCGACCTGCTCCGGCCGATCCTCGTGCTCGGTCTCGGCGGCGCCCTGGCCGTGGCCGGCGCCGTCCTGGTGCGGCAACCGCGCTGGAACGCCGCCGCCTGGCCGGCCGTCGGGATGGGACTGGCCGCCGTGGGCATCACGGCTGCGGCCCGCATCCTGCCGCTGCTGCAGGAGTCGCCCCGTGGCCCGGATGCCCGCCTCGAGGCCTGGCTGCTTCCCACCCTGCTCATCGTGGTCGCCGCGGCCGCCTGCCTGGTGACCGCCGCACGCCGCGCCGAGCACGACGACCCCGCACCGTCGACGGATGCCGCCCTCCGCTGCGGCTACGGCCTGATCGTTCTGGCGATCGTGGCCACCCTCGCGGCCGAGGTGGTCGCGCTCGGCTTCGCGCCGCTGGCGACCATCCGGGTGATCCTGCTCGTCTTCACCTTCTCCGCCCTGCACGTCGCGGCCTTCTGGTTCGACGACAGCCGGCCCGGCCGCGTGGTGGCCTGGGTGTCCATCGGGGCCGGCGCGGCGGCCGTGGTTGCCGGCGCGGCCTGGAGCACACCGGACACGATCGAAATCGTGACCGTGCCGCTCGCGATCGCCCTGCTGACCAGCGGATGGCTGCACCTCGACGCGGTGCCGCGCGCCCGCAGCTGGCCCTGGCTCGCCCCCGGCCTGCTGGTGCTCCTGGTGCCCTCGATGCTGCAGGACGTCACCGAGAGCGCACTCTGGCGGATCGTTCTGCTGGGCGTGGTCGCCACCGTCGTGATCGTGGTCGGGCTGGTGCGCAAGCTGCAGGCGCCGTTCGTGATCGGGGCCGTGGTGCTCCTGATCCACGGCGTGGCGCAGCTGTGGCCGTGGATCTCGCTCGCCTACGGCGCTGTGCCGTGGTGGCTGTGGCTGGGTGCCGGGGGGATCCTGCTGATCGTTCTCGCCGCCCGCTACGAGCAGCGGATCGCGAACTTCAAGGCGATCGCGCTGAACGTGTCGGCGCTGCGGTAGCACCGGCGCGGGCCGGCACCGGATTCCGGCCGTCGGCTCAGGACTGTGCGGTGTGGCTGATCGTGAGCTGCACGAAGTCGGGATTGATCAGGGCCTTGGAGAGGTAGAACGGCTGGCCGTGCAGTTCGAGGGTCTGGGTGAGGATGAGCACGGGGCTGCCGGCTGGCAGTCCGAGGAGCTTGCCCCGGGTGCTGCCGGGCACGCCGAGTGTGATGTCGGTCTCGCCGGGTCCGAAGGTGGGGCCGAGCACCGCGATGAGCGCGGCGAGCGCGCTGCGCTCGGCGCTCACCTCATCCGCTGTTCCGTCATCGACTCCCGCATCGGCCGCGCCGCCGACCCCCGCATCGGCGCCTCCCTGGGCGATCGCCGCCACCGCGGCCTCGCCGAGTTCGGTCAGCCGTGCGGCCGGAACGTGCTCCTGGATCAGAGCGATGGGGGCGCCGTCCCGTGAGATGACGCTCTCCAGGAACCACGACGGCTCGTCGGGACGGATGCCGATGGCGTCGGCGGTGAACGCGGGCGACTCGGACTGCAGCGCGTTCTGGGTGCGGCGCACGAGAACGGCCGGGCCGGTCTCGCGCAGGAGTTCCTCGATCGGGCGGATCTTCTGCAACCCGAGGTGCGGCATCCGGTCGGCGACGAAGCGCCCGATCCCCCGGCGCGAGCGCACGAAGCGGTCCTCCTCCAGCAGCATGAGGGCTTCCCGCACGACGGTGCGGCTGACCCCCATTGCCGTGCCGAGCTCGGACTCCGAGGGAAGCAGGGAGGCAACCGGGAGGGATCCGTCGCGGATCGCCTCGGTGATGCGGGAGTACACGGCCACCCGCAGCGGCAGGCTTCCAGCGGTCTCAAGCGGACCCGCCAGGGCCGCCTCGGTGCGTCGATCCATGTGTCTCCCCCGGTCGTTTCTCCGAGCATATCGCGCCATCTCATGATCTTGTATAACAAGCATGTACACTGAGCGTGTCGACCTTGCGGTTGCTCCAATGAAGGAGTCTTTTCATGCTCGTACGTTCCCCCGAAGTAGCTCCGGTTGCGGTGCGTGCGCGGGCTCCCCGGTCGGCCGGGGTCTTGATCGGCACCCTGGTCCTGGCGATCCTGACCTTCCAGCTGAACGCCACGCTGCTCTCCGCCGCGCTGCCGGCCGTCGGTCGGCAGCTGGGCGAGAGCATGCAGGACATCGCCCGCGTGCAGTCGGTGTTCTTCCTCGCCGGCGCGGTCTTCAGCATGGTCTTCTCCCGCTGGAGCGACTTCCTCGGTCGCAAGCGCAGTCTCGTGATCGTGCTGTCGATGGTGCTGATCGGCACGGTGATCTGCGCCCTTGCCCCAAGCCTGCCGATGTTGCTGATCGGCCGGGTGCTGCAGGGTGCCGCCAACGCCACCTTCACCATTTCCTTCCTCCTGCTGTCGGAACGGCTGAACAGCCGCCTGTTCGGAATCTCGGTGGGTATCATCACCTCCGTCAACGGCGGACTGTTCGGCGTCGACGGGTTCGTCGGCGGGTTCGTGACCGACACCATCGGCTGGCGGTTCCTGTTCGTGATCACCCTCGCCCTCGGGCTGGTCGCGATCAGCTGCGTCGCCTTCTTCGTGCCGCAGGATGAGCCGCGCACCCAGCAGGGGTCGATGGACTGGTGGGGCGCCGGCATCCTGTCCCTCTTCCTGGTCCTGCTGACGAGCCTGATCGCGCAGATCTCCGCCGCCGGCTGGTCCGACCCGCTGACGATCGCGTACCTCCTCGGGGCGATGGTGAGCGCCGTCGTCTTCGTGATGATCGAAGCCCGCACCCGGCACCCGCTCATCCCCGTGCACGCGCTGCGCTCGCGCCAGGTGTGGCCGCTCCTGCTCTCCACCGTCTTCACCCTCGCCGGCGTCTACTCCGCGGTCAACTTCACCCTGGTCCTGCTCAGCCAGAACACGCAGGTCGGCTACGGGCTGTCCGCGTCGATGTCGGCCCTGCTCTACCTCACCCCCACCGCCTTCTTCGGCGTCACCGCGGCGATCTTCTCCGGCTGGGTCGCCGTGCGGATCGGCTGGATCACGTCCCTGCGACTGAGCAGCGGCGTCATCGCGCTGATCTCGGTGGCCATCGCCGTGTTCGCGATGGACCGCTGGGCGATCTTCGGCCTGCTGATCGTGATGGGCGTCTTCTACCTCGGCCTGTTCCAGAGTTCGGTCAACGGTGTCTCCGTGCTCAACTCCCCGGCCGAGGCCCGGGGGGCCCTCCCGGGCCTGAACGGCGCCTGCTTCGGAATCGGGATCGGGGTCGGCATCGCCCTCGTCGCCCCGGTCGTGGCTGCGGGAACCGTCACCGGATTCCGGACGGCCCTGTGGATCTCCGTGGGCCTCACGCTGGCCTCGTTCCTGGCCTCCCTCGTTCTGCGCCCTGCCGCGAGGATCGGCGCATGAACCCCTGCACTTCTCTCCCGCACACGAACGATGAGACGGATGGTCGACGATGACTCCCACACTGGCTCCCCAGCCCCGCCCGATCTACCTCGATTGCGACACCGGGATCGACGACGCGTTGGCGCTCGCTTTCCTGCTCGCGACGCCGGGCATCCGTCTGGTCGGAATCGGCACGGTGAACGGATGCGTCAACCCGGCCGTCGCCGCGGCGAACACCCTGAGCCTGCTCGCGACCGCCGGACGCGATGACGTTCCGGTGGCGATCGGAGCGTACGAGCCGGTGAGCGGGGTGTCCCGGCGCGGGGCCACCCACATGCACGGCCGCAACGGAATCGGAGACGTCCTGCTGCCCCGGTCACGGCGGAATCCGGTGGAGGAATCGGCGACGGAACTGCTGATCCGGCTGGCGCACGAGCACGCGGGGCGGCTCGAGGTCATCACGGTCGGCCCGCTGACGAACCTCGCCGAAGCGCTCTACCTCGACCCGGAACTGCCCCGGCTCGTGCGCCGGGTGACCATCATGGGCGGCGCCGTCTTCGCTCCCGGCAACGCGGGCAAGTTCGCGGAGGCCAACATCGCCGCCGATCCCACGGCCGCCGCTGACGTGTTCGCGGCCAGCTGGCCGGTCACCCTCGTTCCGCTCGACGCGACCGCCCCGCACTCCTTCGACGAAACCCACCGCCGCGAATTGGCCTCGTCGTCGGGACTGACCCAGCAGGCGCTGGCCGCCATGCTCGGAACCTGCCTGACGCAGTGCGGCAAGCAGTTCAGCACCCGGCACTTCGCCCTACCCAACTCGCTCGCCGTCGCGTTCGCGACCGGCGATCTCGACTCGGAGCGCGCGCCGACCCTGCGCGTCTGCGTGGACCTGAGCGCCGGACCGCGCCGCGGCCAGACCCACTTCGCCAAGCTGGCGGAGCCGGACGGCCCGGTGGGTGGCGCTGGTCGCCCGGCGGCCGGGCAGGTTCGGGCCGCTGGCGCGGCACACCTTGCCGGGCGTGCCGGGCAGAACCCGCACGAGGCCCGGGTCGTGCTGTCCTTCCGGCGCAACGCGGCCCCCGTGCTCCTGGAGCGCATCCTCACCCTCGCGCTGCCAACGCCCGCACGCCGGTCCGTTGCTGCACCCGCTCGGGCGTCCGACCCTGCTGCGGCTCCTGCTGCAAGCCCCGTGCCCGCTCCTGCCCTCAGTCCCCGCGGACCGGCCCCCACGCGCGCACGCCGGCAGGCGCAACCGGTGCCTGCCTGACCGGGGCTCGCGGCGCAGGTTGTGGAGGCTGGCGCACGATAGAGCATGCGCCCACTTCCACAGGGTGCGCCGCGACCTCGAACCCCCGGCGGACGACACGGCGGGCACGCGGGCACGCGGGCACGGCGGGAGTCTGAGAAAATAGACGGATGACCGCAACACTCGTGGCCAAGGGCCTGGCCGGCGGGTACGCGCACCGCACACTCTTCGAGTCGCTCGACCTCACCGTGGCGCCCGGCGACGTCGTCGGCGTCGTCGGCGTGAACGGATCGGGCAAGTCCACCCTGCTGAGCCTGCTCGCGGGCCTGGCCGAGCCTCAGGCCGGCACCGTGAGCCTCGCGCCAGCCGACGCCTTCGTCGGCTGGCTGCCGCAGGAGCACGAGCGTGTTCCCGGCGAGACCGTGGCCGGCTACGTGTCCCGGCGCACCGGCTGCGCCCAGGCGACCCTCGAGATGGATGCCGCGGCATCCGCTCTCGGTGATCTCTCGCCTGCCCCGCGCCCGGACGGCCTCGATCCCGCGGACGTCTACTCCGCCGCCCTGGAACGGTGGCTGGCCAGCGGCGCCGCCGACCTTGATGAGCGGATGCCCGTGGTGCTCGCCGAGCTCGGACTCACCCTCGGCGCCGCCGACGCCACCCTGATGACGTCCCTTTCCGGCGGTCAGGCCGCGCGGGTCGGGCTCGCTGCCCTGCTGCTGTCCCGCTTCGACGTCGTGCTGCTCGACGAGCCCACCAACGACCTCGACCTCGACGGCCTGGCACGGCTGGAGTCCTTCGTCACCGGCCTCCGCGGCGGGGTCGTGCTCGTCAGCCACGACCGCGAGTTCCTGGCCCGGTGCGTGACGCGCGTGCTCGAACTCGACCTCGCGCAGGGCGCGAACCGGGTGTTCGGCGGCGGTTACGACTCCTACCTGGAGGAGCGCGAGACGGACCGCCGGCACAAGCGCGAGCACTACGACGAGTTCGCGGAGAAGAAGGCCGACCTCGTGGGCCGGGCCCGCACCCAGCGGGAATGGTCGAGCCAGGGCGTGCGGAATGCCATGAAGAAGGCGCCGGACAATGACAAGATCCGGCGCAAGGCATCCGCCGAGTCCAGTGAGAAGCAGGCGCAGAAGGTGCGGCAGATGGAGAGCCGCATCGCGCGCCTCGAGGAGGTCGACGAGCCGCGCAAGGAGTGGCAGCTCGAATTCACGATCGGCGCAGCGCCGCGGTCGAGCTCGGTGGTGTCCACGCTGAGCAACGCGGTTCTCCGCCAGGGCGATTTCACCCTCGGCCCGGTGTCCCTGCAGGTCAACGCGGGCGAGCGCATCGGCATCACCGGCCCCAACGGCGCCGGAAAGTCCACACTGCTGCGCGCGCTGCTGGGGCGGCAGGTTCCGGATGAGGGCACGGCCGACCTCGGGGCCAGCGTGAGTATCGGCGAAATCGACCAGGCCCGGGCCCAGCTGGGCGGCACCCGGCCCCTCGCCATCAGTTTCGAGGAGCTTGTGCCCGACCTGTCCACGGCCGAGGTGCGCACCCTGCTCGCGAAGTTCGGGCTCAAAGCCGACCACGTCAACCGCCCCGCCGCCGACCTCTCCCCCGGCGAGCGCACCCGCGCCGGCCTGGCGCTGTTGCAGGCCCGCGGCATCAACCTGCTCGTGCTCGACGAGCCCACGAACCACCTGGACCTGGCCGCCATCGAGCAGCTCGAGCAGGCCCTCGAGTCCTACGAGGGCACACTGCTGCTGGTCACCCACGACCGACGGATGCTGGCCAACGTGCACACGGACCGGCACTGGCAGGTCGACAACGGCCAGGTGACCGAGGCCTGACCTGTCCCGGGGCTGCGGCCAACCCGCCGCGGGCGGCTCTACGAGGGGTGGGTCGGGAGGATGACGATCTTGCCGATGTGGCGCCGGGCGGAGAACTCCCGCTGGGCGTCTGCTATCTCGGTCAGGGCGAACGTGCTGCTGACCTGGGGGCGGACATCCCCGGCCCGGGCGAGCTCGACCAGCCGGCGGAAATGAACCCGGGTGTGCATGGAGGAGCCGATCAACTGCACGTTGTGCAGGTAGAGGCGACGAAGGTCGAACTCGATCACCGGCCCGGCCACGGCCCCCGCGATCACCCATCGCCCGTTGTCCCGAAGCAGCGGCATCAGGGCCGAGAGCCCCGGGCCGCCGGCGATGTCCGCGACCACGTCCAACCCCGCCGGAGCGGCGGCGGCGATCTCGGCGAGCATGTCCGGTGCATCCCGGTTGAACACCTGGGTTGCCCCGTTCGCGAGCACCGCCGTCCCCTTGGACCCACTGGTGATCGCCAGAACGCGCGCGCCCCGGGCCGCCGCGAGCTGAACGAGAGCGAGACCGACACCCCCGGACGCTCCCGTCACCAGCACGGTCTCGCCACCCTGCACGTGCGCGCGTTCAAGCATGCCGATCGCCGTACCGAAGGCCACGGGCAGGCACGCCAGCTGCTCGTCAGACATCGGAGACTCCTGCACGTCATGGGCGTGGGACGCGTCCACGGCGACATACTGCGCGAAACCGCCATCGGCCTCGCTGCCCAGGTATCCCACCGGTGACGCGTTCTCGTCCTCGGATCCGTAGAGGGCAGGGTCCACAAGCACCCGTCGGCCGATCAGCTCCCCCGTGACGTTCCGCCCGACCTCCACGACGACACCGGTGATATCCCCACCCTGGATGCGCGGGAAGTCGAACGACCCCAGCCAGCCGGCCTGCGCGGCGGGGTCCTCCGGCAGGCCGTAGGCTCCCTGGCGGGTCCAGATGTCGGTGTTGTTGACCGCGGCCGCGGTCACCCTGACCAGGACCTGGTCATCCAAGGGCTGTGGACGGGGCCACTCATGGTGCAGCTCCAGCACCTCGGGGCCACCGAACTTCGTCAGAACGGCCGCAGTCATGGTGTGAGTCATGGGTCAAGCGTGCCAGTGTCAGCGCCCGCATGCGAACGCGGGCGCGGCACCGGTGGTCCGAGGCGGTTAGTAGCTGCCGGCCGCGTCGGCCGGAGTGGCACCGGAGAGCAGTGCTGCGCTACCGGAGACGCCGAGTCGGGTTGCGCCGGCCTCGATCATGGCCAGTGCGTCGTCGAAGCTGCGAACTCCGCCGGATGCCTTGACCTCTGCCCGGTCGCCCACGGTCTGCTTCATCAGACGCACGGCGTGCACGGTCGCGCCGCCGGCCGGGTGGAAGCCGGTGGAGGTCTTGACGAAGTCGGCACCGGCAGCAACGGATGCCTGGCACACGCCGACGATCTCGGCATCCGTCAGCGCTGCGGACTCGATGATCACCTTGAGCACCAGCGGAGCCGGGATCGCGGCCCGCACGGCCGCGATGTCGGCCTGCACGTCGTCGAACCGGCCGGCCTTGGCCGCGCCGATGTCGATGACCATGTCGACCTCGTCCGCGCCCTGCTCAATGGCCAGGGCGGCCTCGGCGGCCTTGATGACGCTGTGGTGCTTACCGCTGGGGAAACCGCAGACAACCGCGACCTTGACGTCGGCGCCGGCGGGGATGCGGAGCGGCAGCATCGACGGGGAGACACAGATCGAGTAGGTTCCGAGCTCGGCGGCCTCGGCGATCAGCGCCGCCACGTCGGCGTCGGTGGCCTCGGGCTTCAGAAGGGTGTGGTCGATGTATCGGGCGACAGTGGCGGCGTCGAGGGACGATGCGGAGTCGAGGGAAAGGGTGGATGTCATTGTGGTGCGTCCTTAGGTGATGACGAGTTCGGGATGCCTTGCGACGTCGAAGCGACATCGGCGGGTGTGGCGAGCCCCGATTCACCGAACTCCTTAAACGACATTACGCGCCCATCCTTGGAAGAGCCCACTACTCCGCGCCCTCGGCGACTTTCTCAGGACCTCGGACGGGTGGCGCCGGCGGTCCTCGGTCGGCGCCGCGACGACCGCGCCTTCTGAATCGCCGCTTTCCCCTGCGGGCTGCGCAGATACTTGACGACCAGGGTCAGAACAACGGGGATGTACTTGAGCAGTCGTGCCATGACGATCTCTTTTCGTTTGATGATGTGCGAGCGAACGTGCGGAAGCGGCGTGGCCGAGCAGCCCGCCCATCCTGGAGTCAGCGGCCGAGGACTGCGCGGTCCACGCGACGGTGGAAACGCATCCCGGCGAGTCCGCCGACGATCGCGCCGAGGAGGCTGACCAGAACGATGACGAGCGCGGTGATGATGCTGCCCGCGGTGAGGTCTCCCGAATTGAGCGGGATGCTGGGCAGGCTGTTCAGATTCCCGAGAACGTTGAGCTCGCCCCCGGCGATGACACCGATGATTCCGGCCACGGCAGCGATCACGATCGCCCACACCCAGACCGCGATTCCCTGCTTGACGCCGCTGAAGCGGGCCATGCGACCGGCAACGTAGCCGCCGCACAGGTAGGCCACGAACACCACGACGGCCAGCACAATGGCACCAACCAGTGCGATGGTATCGGCGTTCTCGGCAACGTTTCCGGCTGCCTGGTCAGCGGAATCCGACCCACCCAGGCCGACCGCGGCTCCGGCTGCGGCGAACAGGGCGGTCAGGATGACTGCGGTCCCGGTGGCTGTCAGCCAACCGAAGAAGGCCGATCCCCACTGGATCCCGCCGAAGCGGGTCTCGTCGCGGACGACGACCTGTTCGCGGCCACCGACCTCGTCGCGGGTGGTCGCCCCGGCGCCCGCGGACACCGCAGCGCCGGAACCGTGGTCATCGACGTTTCGATTGATCGGTGTGCCGGCATTGATATGTGAACCGGAATTGATCGGTGAACCGGAATTGATCGGTGAACCGGATGAGTCGTGTGTCGCCATGGTGAGTGCTCCTCTACTGATCTCTTATGACGTAGTCGTATCTCGGACGACGTTCGTCACAGGATCAGGCAAGGAATTTTGGGGTCGTAAGCAGATTCCCGGCAACGGGGTGCGGGTTCGCCGACGAGTTCTACTCTCTGAGATAGAGCTCGAGTGCCGGTACCCGCATCATCGCCAGGGCCCGCTTCTCGATCTGCCGGATTCGTTCCCGGGTCACGCCCTCCCGGGCGGCGATTTGGTCGAGCGTTCGGGGTTGATCGCCGTTGAACCCGAAGCGGGCTTCCAGGATCATGCGCTCCCGGGTCGGCAACGCATCGAGATGGAAGGTGATATCAGACCGGCGCAGAGCCAGTT
The DNA here is from genome assembly GCF_004403065.1 of Cryobacterium cryoconiti. Classification (GTDB taxonomy): domain Bacteria; phylum Actinomycetota; class Actinomycetes; order Actinomycetales; family Microbacteriaceae; genus Cryobacterium; species Cryobacterium cryoconiti. Next base: position 45,771 of record NZ_SOHA01000044.1, on the reverse strand, counting down.
CTGCGTATTCGTCGGGCTGCGGCAGGTCGCCGTCCATGATCAGCTCGGAGATATCGGCCAGACCCTCGCCGAGCGGGGTCTGATACGAGATCGGCTCACTGTCCCAGTCGAGCAAGGCGCGCACGTCGGCCACGGGAATCCGCTCTCCTCGGCCAACTCCGCCAGGGTGGGCTCGCGACGCAGGATGCCGGTGAGGTCACGGCGAAGGCGCTTGAGCCTGTTGAGCTTTTCCACGGTGTGCACCGGGATCCGAATCGTTCGGGCGGTGCCGACCATGCCGCGGTGAATGGACTGCCGGATCCACCAGATTCCGTAGGTGGAAAACTTGTATCCGGTGGTGAAATCGAATTTCTCCACCGCCCGCAGCAGCCCGATGTTGCCGTCCTGAACGAGATCCATAATGGGAATCCCGTGGCCGGAGTAGTGCTTGGCAACGCTGACCACCAGACGCAGGTTCGCCTCGATGAACCGGCACTTCGCCCGGTCACCGTCTCGGGCCAGCCACTCCAACTCCCGGGTCAGATCCGGTTCCGTGGCACCCCGGGAGAGTCTCTCTGCCGCGAACAGGCCGACCTCCATCCGCCGGGCCAGGTCGACCTCTTCCTCCGCGGTGAGAAGGGCCACTCTGCCGATTTTCCGCAGATAGTAGCCGAAGGTGTCCGTCGGTCCCCGACTGAATCGTGCCGTCGTGGCAGGCGGCACGATGGTCGGAGCTGCGGTCAGCCAGGGATGAGCCGGATCGGACTCGGGTTGCTCCGATTCTTCGGTTGGGGATTCCTGATCCGGCGAGCTCACGAGCTGACCTCGGTCACGGTCACGCCAACACGTCCGCATTGACATGAGGATTCGTCACTATCAAACATAAGGACCTGTCCAAAGATTTGAACATTAATCGTACGCGCCGGATCGAGTGTTCTCAAGAGAAGAACACCCACCCCGGGGTCAGATGACGAGCGTCTGATCCACGAGCCCCTGGGCAACCTGGGACAGCATCACGCGGTTGCTGCGAGCGTAGGTGCGGAGCAGAACGAACGCTTCCTCCATCGAGACTCCGCGCGAATGCGAAATCACACCTTTGGCTTGTTCGATCACGACTCGGGACGTCAACGCGCTCGTCAGTTGCTCCCGCACCGAATTGCTCTCTCGGAGCGTGCGTTCCTGCAGAATCCCGATCGTGGCCACATCGGCCAACGCCTGGGCTGCCCGCACATCCTGCTGCCGCAGGGCCCCGGGAACCGTGGACAGCAGGTTGAGGGCGCCGATCGTCGTCTCCCGCAACCGCAACGGAATCGCCGTGACCGCAGCGAAACCCTGCTCCCTGGCGCTGTCCCGAAAGCGCAGCCACGCCGGCGGGCTGTCCTCCACATCCGGCAGCGACACGACCGTGCCCGTGGTGAAGCACTGCACGCACGGACCTGCCCGGGCGCTCAGCTGCATGACCTCGACCAGCCGGCTGGCTTCGCTGGTCGAGGCGACGACCTCGAGCTCACCGTCTGCGTCGGCCAGGAGGATGCCCGCCGCCGCAATGTCCAGGAGGTCGGCGCAGCTTTCCACCAGGGTTTGCAGGAGATCCACCACGTCGTAACCGGCGACCAGGGTGTCCGCCAGGGTCGCGAACGTCTCGATCAGGCGGTCTTCTCTCGTTGCCTCAATCATGAGAGCCCTCGATCTGATTCTCATTCACCGCAAAACTCAGTCGCCGGTCGATGATCTCCTGCGCGATCTCCTGCATCGGCCGGCCGGCGGCGAATGCATGGCCCTGGATGACCAGCAGAGCGTCTGTGGCGGCAATCCCCAGTTGCGCCAGCACCATGCCCGTGGCCTGATGCACCTCGCGCCGGGAGAACTGTCGGCTGGATTCTGCACCGCCCTCGATGTCGCCCTCGGCCAGCCGGATGGCTCGAGCGAGCACGAGGCGGCTGACAACGGTCGCGAGCCCGGAGGTCTGCCGGATGTTCAGATCGCTGAGGTGTCCCGGCCTGGTCGTGTACAGGTCGATCGCCCCGATGCGCAGGGGCCCCAGCAGCAGGGGAAAGGCGAACAGGGCACCCAGGTCGTCATCGATGATGGCCTCCGAGAAGACCGGCCACACCCGTGTCGGCCTGTGACGGATGTCGGGCTCGAGAATCGGGGCCCGGGTCGCCAGCGCATCCCAACAGGGGCCTTCGCCCAGATCCAATTGCAACTCGTCCAGTCGTATCGATTGCGCGTCGCTGGCCGAGACCGTTTCGGCAGGCAGGAAGTCGCCGAACGTCGAAATGGACAACCCGTCCACCGGCAGCACCCCCAGCAAGGGCTCATACAACCGCGACTCATCTCCCGCCAATGCGGTCAACGCGCCTTCGGTGGCTTCAAATCGATCACGCATGGCACTCGTACCTGCGCTTCCGATTTCTGCTTCGATTGAGACCTGCCCACGTCATAGTCCGAACGTACTCCGCCGATGGCGAATCGGGAGATTCTGCACCATCCGTCAGGCGCTCCTGACTGCTGGAATCTGCGTTCCGGCAAGACCGTCCTCCAGGTCGTAGCCGAGCGCCGCTGCGATACTGAGCAACTGCGCCGCGAGTAGCGACTGCTCTTCGTCCGACATCTGGCCCTGGGCCGTGCCGACCCGTGCACGAAAATCGCCGTAAATGCTGTCCATCAGCGTCTCGCCCGCCAGCGTCAGTTCCAGAAACAGGCTGCGCCGGTCTGCCGGGTTGGCAACTCGACGCACCACGTTCCGGGCAACCAGTCGGTCACAGATCGCCGTGACCGCGCCCATTGACAGGCCTGTGGACCCAGCCAACGTCTTCGGTGTTACCCGCCCTGCCTCCGAAATCCGAAAAAGCACCCGAATCTCCGACCCCGTCAAGCCGGCTTCCGCCGCCATCCCCGCACGGGTCTTGTCCAACGCCCGGAGCAGGACTATCACCGCGGCGGTGACACCCTCGAGCACCTGGACGGAGCCGCTTTCCTTGAACATGGTTTCTCCCGACAGCAACGACGCGAATACAACCGGAGCCCCGGCGAATCCGCCTCCACCCTAGCGATGACTGCACTGTTCTTCCAACATGGAATATCACGAACTTGGAATAGTTTGAAATCCAAACTAATGGCTATAGATTAAGCCCCGACGCCAGTTCCCTACGGCATCATCCGAACTCTGCCGGGCCACCCGTAGCGCCTCGGTGTTCGCTGAGAGACAGGTCTGCATCGATGAACGAGTACCGTCTGACCGTGAATGGCGACCGCTATGTGGTCGACACAATCGATGACCTGGCGGCATGGAAGACCTCCGTCGCCGCCGCCGTGCAGCGCGGCGGCGGATTCATCGATGTGACCAATTCCGCCGGATTCCTGACTTCCCTGCTGATCACTCCGAACTCGACCGTCACAGTGCAGCGGGTCCATCTCCCGGAACCACGACCGGAGCCCTGGACGCAGCTCCTCTCCGATGAGGCCTTCACCTACGAGGACTTCTAAGTCCGACTCGATCACCCCTGAACTGGTGTCTTCGGAGCCTCCGCGCCGCACCCGCCGCGGCGTAGATTTGACCTAACCACCTGGGGGCCAGGTGCAGCAGCCGTGACTCACACGTCCCGCACCTGGGGCACACATGACCGCGCTCCACCCGCGCCGGGGCGACGACCCGGCGCCACCGCCGACACCACGAACCTCGCCCTCGCCGCACCGAGCGCCTGGACACCGGTTCTACCTGTCCGTCACCGTGAAATTCGTGCTGTCCGTTCTGTTCGCACTCAGCTGGACCGGTGCATCCGTCTGGATCTCGTTGCCGTGGATCACGGATTTGTCTCGCCTGACCGGCGACCCGGCGGCGTGGATCATCGTCTCCCTGGTTGCCTTCCTGCCGGGCTTCGTGGTCGCGCTGTTGAGCCTGTCGCTGCTGCTGGATCGCCAGCCGCCGTTCCGGGTGAGCAACCCGGTCACCCCGTTGACCATCATTGTGGCGGCCCGCAACGAACAGGACGGCATCCGCGAGACCATCCGCTGCATCGGAGGCAGCGACTACGCCGGGCCCGTGACGGTGATCCTCGCCGACAACGGCTCCGAGGACGCCACGGCCCGGTTCGCCGAGCTGGCAGCAGCCGAAGCCGACGTGGCACTGCTGGTCGTGCGGGAACCGGCACCCGGCAAGTCGCATGCGCTGAACACGGCACTCCGCCAGGTCACCACGCCGTATGTGATCACCGTCGACGCGGACACGCTGCTGCACCGTGAGGCTCTGCGTCGCCTGATCTCCCGGCTCGAATCGTCACCGGCCGATACGGTGGCCGTGGCCGGCGCGGTGCTCGTGCGCAACTCCCGTGTCAATCTGCTCACCCGCATGCAGGAATGGGACTACTACCTCGGCATCGCCGCGGTGAAGCGGATGCAGGGGCTGTACCGGTCCACCCTCGTGGCCCAGGGCGCATTCTCGGTCTACCGCACCGCGAATGTCACGGCCATCGGCGGCTGGCCGGATGCCATCGGCGAGGACATCGTGGTGACCTGGAAGCTGCTGGAGCAGGGCGGACGGGTGCTGTTCGAACCTACCGCTGTGGCGTTCACCGAGGCGCCGACCACCGTCCTGCACTTCATGCGGCAGCGCGCCCGCTGGGCTCGCGGCATGTTCGAGGGTCTGCGCGCGGTGCCGCCGTGGCGTCAGAAGCACCGTCTGGCCGGAACCATCAGCGGCATCGACTTCCTGATCCCGCTGCTCGACATCGGCTACGGGCTGATCTGGGTGCCCGGCCTGGTGCTGTTCGTCGCCGTCGGCAACACGGCCGTCGTCTCGGTCTGGGCGCTGGCCGTGCTCCCGATCACGCTGGTGATCTACGGAAGCCTGCGCGCTTTCCAGAGCAATCGCGTGTTCGGCCCGCTCGGACTGCACGTGCGCCGCAACCGATTCGGCTATCTGACGTTCCTGCTCGGTTACCAGGTGCTGTGCTCCTACGCCTCGCTGGTCGGCTACGTGCAGTTCCTCGCCGGATCCGCGCGCCGCTGGAAGTAGGCGCGCGCCGACGCCGGGGTTCAGCCCTCGGCGGGAATCAGGTAGCGGTGCCGCACGTGCTTACGGCCGGGGTCGGCCTGCCAGAACTCGACCTCGACCGGGCGGAGGGCGTAGAGCTGCCAGGTGGGGTTGGGTGTTCCGTCGGTGCTGGGCCGCTCGGACCAGTCGGCTGCCGAGGCATCCGCCGACAATTCGACGACCGGGCCGACCACGCGAACCTGACGGCCGAGCGCCGACCAAAAGAAATTCATCGCGGCCACCGGATGCTCCGTCAGCTCCCGGCCCTTGCGTGACAGCCGTGAGGAGGCGAAGTGCCAGCCCTCGGCGTCGAGGTTCTTGAGGATGAGCATGCGCGACGACGGCATTCCCTCGGCGCCGACGGTCGCGAGACTGAAGGAGTGCGGCTGGGGCACCCCGGCCGCGAGGGCCTCGTCGAGCCAGACCCGGAACAACTCGGCCGGGTCTTCCGGGGCCGAGGCCGGGTCGAAAACCGGGAGATCCGCGGGGAAATCCGGCAGGGAACGCAGCATGCTGCGGAATGTTTCGCTCACGGTGTGAGCCTACCGGGCGATGCTGCTCGCATTCAGTGAGGGCCGCTAGCGTTGCAGGCAAACGAAGGAGCGAGATGACGGTACTCATTGCAGGATGCGGCGACCTCGGCACGGAAGTCGGCCTGCGCTTCGCGGCACTCGGCCACCACGTGGTGGGACTGCGCCGCAACGCGGCCGTGCTCCCCGCCGAAATCGAGGGGCAGTCCGTCGACCTCAGCGCGCAGAAGCCGGCCGTGCCGGTCGACACCGAGATCGTGGTCGTGGCCATCGCGCCCGGCAACCCTGACCCCGCGGCTTACCGGGCGGCCTACGTCGACGGCCTCCGGAACCTCCTCGACGCCCTCGACGAGGCCCGCGTCACCCCCCGCCGGGTGCTCCTGGTGTCATCGACCGCCGTCTACGACGTGTCCGACGCAAGCTGGGTCGACGAGCAGACGACAGCGAACCCGAAGCCGGGCACCGACGCCATCCTGCTCGAAGCCGAACAGCTGCTGCACGCCCGACTCCCCCAGGCCGTCATTTTCCGGCTGTCGGGCATCTACGGCCCCGGCCGGGAGCGGCTGATCGCCCAGGTGCGGGGCGGCCGCGCCACCCTGTCAGCCTCGGCCCGGCACACGAACCGAATCCACCGTGACGACGCCGCGGCGGCGATCGTGCACCTGATGCTGCGCGCGGAGGAGCCCGCTCCCCTCTATCTGGGCGTCGACAGCGCTCCAGTGCGCAGCAACGAGGTGCTGGTCTTCCTGGCCGGGGAGCTCGGCCTGCCGGCCCCGGCGGCGGAGGCGACACCGGCGGAGGAGGCCGCGGCGGCCGCGGGAGCATCCGCCGCAACGCGCGAAAGCCGGCGCGGAGGCGACAAGCGCCTCCGCAACCGGCTGTTACTCGACACGGGGTTCACGTTCCGCTACCCGACCTACCGCGAAGGCTACCGGGCCGTGTTGGCGGGCAACGGCATCCGTCACCCCTAGCGGCGCCGGGTCCGTTCGAGAACCAGGCGACTAGAACGAAACGCCGCAGACCAGCGCCGCGTTCGCGAACGGCGTCGCCTCACCCGAGCGGATGAACAGCTTGGCCGAGGCCGAGAGCTGTTTCAGTTCGGAGTGGCTGATGTATTCGATCGCGTCGAACCGGTCGGCCAGCCACGTGCCCGCGGGGGCGGTCTTCGCCTCCTCCGCGGCCACGCAATGCTGGAACACCATCTCCTCGAGCAGGGCGTCGAGCACCTGCTCGAAGCGCGGCACACCGTGCACCAGCGCCAGGTCGATCACGGGCACGCCGGCCGGGATCGGCATGCCGCAATCCGCGAGGAGAACGACATCCGTGTGCCCGAGGCGGGCCAGAGCGCCCGAGAGGTCGGCGTTCAGGATGCCGCGGCGCTTCATGCGTGCACCTGCGGCAGTTCGTCGGCCAGGGACGGATACGACGTCTGCGTTCCACGCCCCTGCACCGCGAAGGCGCCGACGCGCACGGCTCGGCGCACGGCCTCGGAAAGGCTCGACCCGGCCGCCAGCTGCGCGCTGAGGGCACCGACGAACGCGTCCCCGGCCCCCGAGCTGTCCACCGCGACGACCCGGGGCGACGCCACGCTGTGCGTGCCGTCCCGGTCGGCGCAGATGGCGCCCTTCGCGCCGCGGGTGAGCACCACGGAGGGAATCCCCGCTTCGAGGAGCCGGGCGACGAGCTCGGCGTCCTCGGTGGGGATGACGGTGTTCGGGGCCAGCTGGGCGAGAACGAGGGCAGCCTCGTGCTCGTTGACGACCAGCGGGTCGGCACGACGGATGCTCGCGGCATCCAGTTCGATCACGGGTGCCAGGTTCAGCACCACGCGGCCCGTGGCCAGCCGCATGGCCGCCACGATGCCGGCTGCGGGGATTTCACCCTGCAGCACCACGACGGCGGCTTCGGCGATGACGGACGCGCCGGCCTCGACGGCCTCCGCGCCCAGCTGGGCGTTGGCGCCGGGGATGATCACGATGGTGTTCTCCCCGCCGGCGTCCACGGTGACCAGTGCCAGCCCGGTCGGGCCGTCCACCGCGTGCACGTGCGAGAGGTCCACTCCGGCGCGGGTGAGGATCGCGGTCGCGACCTCGGCCTGCGGGTCCCGGCCCACGAGGCCGACCATGCGCACCGTGGCGCCCAGCTGGGCGGCCGCGACGGCCTGGTTGGCCCCTTTCCCTCCGGGGAGGAACTCCATCGACGTTCCGATGAGGGTCTCACCGGGCAGCGGGTGGCGTTCGATGGTGATCAGCTGGTCGACGTTGATCGACCCGACGACGACGACCGTGCCGGCAATGTCATTCACTTGGTGAAGTCGCCGACATTCGTCTTCGTGACGGAGACGACCTCAACCGGGACGGTCTTCTCGATCTTGTCACCCGCGATGGCCTTGATGGCGAGTTCAACGGAGAGCTTGCCGAGTTCGGCCGGCTGCTGCGCGATGGTGGCGACCAGGGTGCCTGCCTCGATGGCGGCGAGTCCGTCGGACGTGCCGTCGAAGCCGACGACCGAGACCTCGGTACCGGCACGCGAGCCGAGCGCCTGGATGGCGCCGAGAGCCATTTCGTCGTTCTCGGCGAAGAGGCCGGTCACGGCGGGGTTGGACTGCAGCAGGTTGGTGGTCACGTCGAGCGCGGCGGCACGGTCGAAGTTGGCGGTCTGCTTGGCCACCACGGTGATGTCCGGGTAGGCCTTCATGCCCTCTTCGAAGCCCTGGCCGCGGTCGCGGCTGGCCGAGGTGCCGGAGACACCCTGCAGGTGGATGACGCTGCCCTTTTCGCCCATGGCCTTGGCGAGTTCGTCGGCGGCCTGACGGCCTCCGGCCACGTTGTCGCTGGCGACGAGCGAGTTCAGGTCGGCGCCGTTGACGGTGCGGTCGACGCCGATGACGGGGATGTCGGCGCTGAGCAGGTCGTTCACGGAGGAGGAGGCGGCGTCGGAGTCGACCGGGTTCACGATGACGGCCTTGGTTCCACCCGAGGCGGCGGTGGCGAGCTGGTTGGCCTGCGTGGCCGAGTCATTCTGCGCGTCGACGATGTTCAGCTGCACGCCGGCTTCGTCGGCGGCGGCCTGGGCGCCGTCTCGCAGTTCCACGAAGAACGGGTTGTTCAGGGTGGAGAGGGCCATCACGATCTTCGTGCCGGACGCCTCGTCCCCGCCGCCCCGGCCGCAGGCCGTGGTGCCCACCAGGATCAGGGCGGCGGTGGCGGTCAGTGCCGCGATTTTGCGAAATGAGGAGGACTTCATTGTGTATTCCTTTGGGGTGTTGATGGATGAGGTGGGTGAGGTGACGGGTAACGGATGCCGGGCGTCGGCCGGGTCAGCTGCTACGGGTCTTGCGGCGCAGCACGTCGATGCCCACGGCGAGGGCGATCACGAGGCCGATGACGACCTGCTGCCAGAACGACGTCACGTTGAGCAGGTTGAGCCCATTGCGGATGACGACGAGCACGAGGGCGCCGACGAAGGTGCCCGAGATTTTGCCGAGGCCTCCGGCGAGTGAGGCGCCGCCGATCACGACGGCCGCGATGGCGTCGAGTTCGTAGCCGGCAGCGGCCTGAGGCTGCGCGGAGTCGAGGCGCCCGGCGAGGAGCAGCCCGGCGAGGGCGGCGAACAGGCCGGCCAGGGCGAAGACCGTGACGAGGATGCGTTTGACCGGCAGGCCCGACAGCCGGGCGGCTTCGGCGTTGCCGCCGACCGCGTACATGGAGCGGCCGATGACGGTGCGGTTGAGCAGGAAAGAGGCGGCGAGTGCGGCCAGCACCAGGATGATGATGGGCATCGGGACCGGTCCCACGTTGCCACCGAGGAAGGAGACCTCGGCCGGCATTTTGATCGGGCGGCCGTCGGAGATGACCAGGGTCAGCCCGCGGGCCACGCTGAGCATGGCGAGCGTGGCGATGAATGAAGGCAGTTTGCCGTAGGCGTTGGCCAGACCGTTGATGGTGCCGGCCAGCGTTCCGACCAGGAGACCGCCGATGAGGGCGAGCCAGCCGGGGAGGCCGGCGCTGGCGAACATCCAGCCCGACGACATTGCCGACAGGGCCGCCACGGCACCGACCGAGAGGTCGATCCCGCCGGCCACGATGACGAAGGTCATCCCGAAGGCCAGCACGGCCACCGTGGATACCTGGATGCCGATGTTGAGCAGATTCTGCGCGGTCAGGAAGTCGGGAGTCGCGATGAACAGGGCGATGCAGAGAACGACGAGGCCGACGAGGGCGCCGTTGTTGGCGAGGAATTTCTTGTAGTCGAAGCTGCGGCGCTTCGCCGGCACGGTTGCGGTGGACATGGTGTGGTTCCCTATCTCTGTTCGTGATTCTCGTCGACATCGCGGGCGGCGAGTGTCATGACTGCGTCCTGGGTGGCCTCGGCGGCGCTGAGCTCGCCGGCGAGCCGGCCGTCGCGCATCACCAGGATGCGGTCGCTCATGCCGAGGATCTCGGGCAGCTCGCTGGAGACCATCAGAATCGCTCCCCCGGCCGCCGTGATCGCGTTCATCAATTCGTAGATCTCGACCTTGGCGCCCACGTCGACGCCGCGGGTGGGTTCGTCGAGCAGCAGCACCGTGGAGGCGGCGATGATCCAGCGACCGAACACGGCCTTCTGCTGGTTGCCTCCGGAGAGTGCGCCGATCGGCTGGTCGATGGTGTGCATCCGAATGCGAAGTTTCTTGGCCACGTCGCCGGCCCGGCTGCGCTGGCCGGCGAAGTCGACCAGGCCCAGCTTCGCGGTGGAGGACAGCGTGGCGTAGCCGAGGTTGTCGTTGACGGATGCGTCGAGCACCAGCCCCTGCCCCTTGCGGTCTTCGGGCACGTGTCCGACACCCGCGGCGATCGCCGCCTGGATGCTGCCGTTCGGCAGGTGCCGGCCGCGCACGGCGACCGTTCCGGAGGTGTACCGGTCGGCGCCGGCGATCGCCCGGATCAGTTCGGTGCGTCCGGCGCCGACAAGCCCGGCAATGCCGAGCACCTCGCCCGCCTTGACGGTGAAACTGATGTCGCTGAACGAGCCGGTGGAGGTGAGGTGCTCCACCGTGAGGATCTCGGCCGTCTCACCCACCTTGCCGGCCACCCGCGGGAACTGGTCCTCGATACTGCGGCCGACCATCAGCTTGACGAGTTCGTCCTCGGGGGTGGAAGCGGGGACCTCGGCGATGAACTCGCCGTCGCGGAGCACGGTCACGGTGTCTCCGACTTCGGCGATCTCGTCGAGGTGGTGGCTGATGAACAGCATGCCCACTCCGCGCCGGCGCAGGTCGGCCATCACGGCGAACAGGCTCTCGGTCTCGTGGCGGGTCAGCGCCGCGGTGGGCTCGTCCAGGATCAGGATGCGGGCGTTGATGCTCAGGGCCTTGGCGATCTCCACCAGCTGCTGCTGGGCGATGCCGAGGTCCCCGACCAGGGTGTCGACACTGACGTCGAGTCCGATCAGGGCGAGGGCGGCGCGTGCCCGGTTGCGCAGGGCGCTGCGGTCGACCATGCCGTGCTTGGTCGGCGTCCGCCCGAGCATCACGTTCTCGGCGATGCTCATGGTGGGAACGAGGTTCAGTTCCTGGTGGATCGTGGCGATGCCGAGTTCCTCGGCCGCGCGGGTGGTCGGCAGGGTGACCGTCTTACCGTCCACCACGATGTGGCCGGCATCCGGCTGGTACACCCCCGCCATCATCTTGATCAGGGTGGATTTGCCGGCGCCGTTCTCGCCCAGCAGTACCTGCACCTGTCCGGCGTAGACGCTGACGGTGACGTCTTTGATGACCGTCACCGGGCCGAAGGTCTTGCCCACATTCTGCAGGGTGACCAGTGGTTGTTGACTCATGTCAGTTCTTTCTCGGGCTCGGCCCGGCTGCGGGTTAAACGAATTCTGGTGAGAGAGGTGTGGGTGAGACGGGCGCCGAGGACGACCCGCGGATGATCAGCTCGCTCGGCAGGACCACCGACTCGGGCGTGCCGCCGCCGATGACCTCGAGCAGCATCTTCACGGCGATGCGGCCCATCTCCTCGACGCTGTGCGAAATGACGCTCAGCGCCGGGTCGAGCAGCGCGAACCACTCGATATCGTCGAAGGCGATCAGGGCCACGTCGCGGCCGATGCGCAGCCCGCGCCGGTGCAGGATGGCGATCGCACCCACGGCCATCGGGCTGTCGGCGGCGAGCAGCGCGGTCGGCGGCTGGCGCAGTTCGAGAAGCGCGTGCACGCCCGCCGACCCGCTCGCGGCCTGGAAGTCGCCGAAGTACACGAGCTCGGGATCCTGACTGAGGCCGAACTCGGCCACGGCGCGGGTGAAGGCGGCGAAGCGGTCCCGGCCGGTCGAGATGCTCTGCGGGCCCGAGATGTAGCCGATGCGGGTGTGCCCGGCGGCCGCGAGGTGTTCGACGGCCTGACGGATGCCGGTCTCGCTGTCGGTGGTCACGCTCGGCACGTCGACGCCGTCCACGGTGCGGTCCACGAAGACGGTCGGGATCTTCCGCTGGATCAGTGAACGGATGCTGCCGCTGCCGTCCCCGAGTGGTGACACGACGATGCCGTCCACCCGCCGGGAGATCAGGGTGTCGAGGTACCGGTCCTGCTGTTCCTTGCGCTCATTCGCGTTGCCGAGCAGGGTGACGTAGCCGGCAGCCAGGGCGGCCTGTTCGACCGTGTGGGCGAGGTCGGCGAAGAAGGGGTTGCGCACATCCGATACCAGCAGGCCGATGGACTCGGTGTGCGTGCTGCGCAGGGCCCGCGCCTGGGCGTTGGGCCGGTAGTCGAGCTGGGCGGCCGCAGCGACGACGTTGGCCCGAGCCTCGGGCGAGGTGGCCGGGCTGCCGGAGAGCACCCGGGAGGCGGTGGCCACGGAGACGCCGGCGAGGGCGGCGACATCCTTGATCGTGATGGCGACCATGCTCACCTCTTCGTGTTCGTACGGGTACGTGTCGTACTCGTGTGTGCGCTTGCACTGTCTTCGTGGAATCGTTTCCATGGAAACGATTCCATCCTAGATCTACCCTGTTGCAGCTGTCAATGCGTTCACGCGAATGTGGTGCGGATTGGATCACGGCCCAGGGCGACGAAACACGAAGTAGCATGCCGGTACAGCGCGGGAGGCCACCATGAAGATTCAGCGGGACACCTATCAAGACGGAACGCTCATGGGTGAGGGACCCGTCGTCGCCGGCAAGAAGCACGGACCGTGGCGCAATTGGTACCGCAACGGCCAGCTCAAGGCCGAGGGCGCCTTCGTGCACGGGGAGTTCGACGGCCGCTGGACGTGGTGGCGTGAGAACGGCGAACTCCTCCAGAAAGGCGACTTCGTCGAGGGCAAGCAGGACGGCCCCTGGCAACGCTGGCACGAGAACGGGACCCTTATGGACACGGGAGCCTGGCGAGCCGGCAAGCGCACCGGCGACTGGACCTTCTACAATTCCGACGGCTCCCTCCGAAAGTCCCAGACATTCCGCTAGCCTCTCTCCTCGCGGCGCACCGTGTCGAAGCAGGCGCACGCTCTAACCAGCGCCGCGAGTCGGCGCTGCGGCCACCCGGGCGCTCCCGGTGGTCGAGCCTGTCGAGACCCGGCAAGCCGACCCCGTCGAGACCCCGGTGGCCGAGCCTGTCGAGACCCCGGTGGCCGAGCCTGTCGAGACCCCGGTGGTCGAGCCTGTCGAGACCCGGCGAGCCGACCCCGTCGCGACCCCGGTGGTCGAGCCTGTCGAGACCCGGCAAGCCGACCCCGTCGAGACCCCGGTGGTCGAGCCTGTCGAGACCCGGCAAGACAACCCGTAACCGCTTAGAACACGACTTCGAGTATCTGTCTCTAAATACACGACAAACTCTCGACTACACCTACTAACTCTGCTATTCTCGACGCATGACCACCACCGCAGACGACCTCAGAACGGCAACGGATGCCGTCGCCCGTCTGGGCTCCTCCTGCGCCGACTACGAGGCTCTTCCCGACGCCGAGGTGCTGGCCGGGCAGAGGCAGATCGCAGCCGCCCGGCGGCTCCTCGACACCCGGTCGGCGTGGATGGCGGCAACCATCGCCCATCGCTCTCGGCCCGAGCTCGGGCACTCGGGACTGGCCGCGCAGCAGGGCTTCCTCTCGCCCGAGGCGCTGATCCAGACGGTGACCGGCTCGACCAAGAACGATGCGTTCAAGCTCGTTGCGGTCGGCACGATGATGGCCGATGCCGAGGCGGCGGAGAAACTGGTCGAGGCTGCCGTGGACGCACCCGACGGCGATCCCGGTCTCGTCGCCGCTTTCGTGGCGAAGGTGCCGTGGCAGGCGCCGATAGCACGGGCGGTCACCGCCGGCACTCTCTCGGTCGATGCGGCCGAGTCGATCCGCGCGGGTTTGGGCCAGCTCGACGCGGCGGTCACCGCCGAGAGGCTCGGCACCGCCCTCGAATCCCTCCTCGTCGAGGCCGCGTCACTGAATGTCGACCAGGTTTTCAAACTCGCACGGCGTTTGCGCGACCAGCTCGACGAGGCGGGTATTGCCGCCCGGGAGAAGCAGGCCCACGACGATCGGTTCCTGCGGGTCTACCGGCTGGGAAACGGCAAGGTGCGCCTGCACGGCCTCTTCGCTCCGGAAGACGGCGAGTTCGTGCTCTCGACTTTCGACTCCGTGACCAGCCCCCGCCGTGGCGGGGTGCGCTTCGTCGACAAGGAGAAGGCCGCCTGGGCCAAACGTGTGCAGGACGACCCCCGCAGCACCGAGCAGATCGCCGCCGACGCCCTGGTGCAGTTGCTGAAGATCGCCGGTGAGGCCGACCAGGGCCGGGTCTTCGGCGGCCGCCGCCCCTCGGTGCGGGTCATCGTCACCGAGAAGTCCCTCAAGACGGATGGACCGGTGCCGGCCGAAGCCGCCGCCCATGGTCAGATCGAGGGCAACCCCGTCCCGATCTCGCAGGAGACCATCGACCGGCTGCTCTGCGACACCGGAACCCGCGGCATCCAAATCGACGACACCGGCCAGATCATCAACGTCGGCCGTGACGAACGACTCTTCACCGAAGCACAACGCGCTGCGATGGGGGTGCGGGACGGTGGCTGCCGGTGGGTGGACTGCGACCGATCACCGGCATGGAGCGAAGCGCACCACATCAACGAATGGTTGAAAGGCAACGGGTACACCGACCTTGCCGACGGAATACTCCTCTGCCATCCGCACCACCTGCTGCTGCATAACCAGCACTGGACGATCATCCGCACCGGAAACGACTACTGGCTACGACCACCGGTCGACGTCGACCCGGAACAAACGCTGATCGCATTGCCCAGCAAGAGGGCCACCCTGTGATCCGCAGACCGGATTCCCTGGGTCTGCCGTCTACTGACGTCTGTGCGACGTTGCCGTCCTCGCGCCCTCAGTCCGCAGCAGGCACGATCAAGAGCGGCCGGTGAACTTGTCCATGGAGCCGTAGACACCGAAGATGCGACCGGCGACGACGTCCCACAGGGGCAGGGGCAGCAACCCGCGGGCCACCTTCGAGAGCTGGACCGTCCACGGCATGGTGAGCATGGGCGCTCCGGCGAGCATCGCCTTCCAGACCCGATCGACCACGTACTCCGGCGTCATCACCGGCGTCAGAAGCGGTCCGCGAGCACCCTCGAACATTCCCGTCGAGATGTAGCTGGGGCTCACGGTCGTGACCTTCACATGCCCGTAGCGCTGCTGAAGCAGCTCCAGACGCAGAGAGTCGCTCCAGCCGATCAGAGCAGCCTTGGATGCGGCATAGACGCTCATCCGCGGGTTCGAAAGCATCCCGGCCGCCGACGCGATGTTCACGATGCGCGCCGCACGACCTTGATTCGCCATCATCGCCGGCAGGAACTCACGCGTGATGTACATCGGTGCGAGCGCGTTGATCTGCATGGTCGGCCGGGTGTCGGCGCCGTTGTCGTGCTCCCAGAAAAAGGCGCCGCGCACGATGCCGGCGTTGTTGATCACGATGTCCGGATCACCGACCTCGGTGCGCACCCGCTGCGCGGTCTGGGCGATCGCACCGAGGTCGGCGATGTCCACGACGTACGGCGCCACGATCGTTCCCTCGCCCGCGCGATCACCGAGGATGCCGGCAACACGAGTAAGAGCCCCGGCGTCACGATCCCAGAGGATCACGGCCTTCGCCCCCTCGGCCACGGCCCGCTCAGCGTAGAGGCGGCCCATGCCGCTGGCGGCACCGGTGATCAGCACAAGGGCTCCGGAAACGGTTCGAGTCATGGGCCCATCATCCCAAGAAGATGAGCCGAGTGGTGCACATTGAACACCCCGCATCCGGGCTGACACGTCGAAGTCATCGTGCGCTCCGAGCGCACCGGGGTCGTCGCCCGGTCACCGCAGGTGCTGCCAGGCCCGACCCGTCACGACCCGTGCCGCGGTTCCAGCGCCTACCCAGCGACGGGTGGAATCGTAGAGGACAACGCCCCAGACCCCCGAGCCAAGGAGCACACCATGGGATTCTTCGACCGCCTCTTCGGCACCGAGCCCCGGCAGCAGCCGCAGCAGCAGGGCCGCGCCACGGCGCCTCAGCGCACCGACGACGAGATCGCCGTCGAACGCTACCAATACCTGCTGCGCACGGCACCGCCCGAGACGATCGAGCAGGTTCACGCGGAGGCCTTCAGCAAACTCACCGATGAACAGCGCGACCTGCTGTTCCGCCAACTGAGCGAGAACACCGAGGCAAGCGAGCGCCCCGCGAACGCAGAACCGGCGACTCTGGCCCAGGCCGCCACCCGGGCAGAGCTGCGCCAACCCGGCACCCTCACCCGCGCCTTCGGCAATCAGGGCCAGGGCGGGCAAGGTCAGGGCGGGCCGAGCTTCGGCAGCATGGTCGGCAGTTCCCTGCTCGGCACCGTTGCCGGCTACGTGATCGCGTCGACTCTGATGAGTGCCTTCCTTCCGATGGATTCCGGAGCGACGGATGCCTCCGGCGACGCCGGATCCGGCGATTCGGGTTCCGGTGACTCCAGCGGCGACGCGGGTTCCGGCGGCGACTCGGGCGGAGGGGACTTCGACGGAGGCGGAGACTTCGGCGGCGACTTCGGCTTCTAAGCCCCTCGACCCCCGCGAGACCGCACCGTTCCCCTCTCGCGAGAGCGCACAATCTGCCCCCATTGCGCCGCTGAAGGGGCACATTGTGCGCTCTCGCGGCCGGGTGGCGGGAGCGGCGGGGGCTGTAGCCTGAAAAATGCGGCGGAAGACGTCCGCGACGCCTTGGGCTGCGACATCCGCTGCCAGGCCAATGAGATTGAACAGGGCTGGTAACCGTGCGCAAAGCGGGAGTGTTGATCGTGCTGCGGCACGGCGAGAGCACCGCGAACGCCGCCGGCCTGTTCACGGGCGTGCTGGATGCGCCGTTGTCAGAGCAGGGAACCCGCGAGGCCCACGCGGCCACCGCCCTTCTGAACGCGGCGCTACCCCTCGACGTGCCGCAGGTCGACACCCTTCTGCCTCCTCCCGCAGCCCCGGTCATCCTCTTCACCTCAACGCTGACGCGTGCGCGCCAGACCGCCGCCATCGTCGCCGCCGGCCTGGCCCGCCCGCTCGCGGCTCTGGAGGCGGATTGGCGCCTCAACGAACGCAACTACGGCGCGCTCACCGGCCGGTCCAAAGACGATGTGCGCGCCGAGTTCGGCGAAGCGCAATTCGTGCCCTGGCGCCGCTCAGTCGCCGAGGCCCCACCCGCGATGGGCGACCGGCTCTTCGACGAATTCGCCGCCACCGCCCTGTTCCGCGCCCTGCCGCCCGCCGCGCTGACCCGAACCGAGGCGCTCAGCGACGTCATCCGTCGAGTGGATGCCTTCCTCACCGAGCGCGTCGACCCGCTTCTCGCCCGCGGCCGGACCGTTCTCGTGATCGCGCACGGCAACTCCCTGCGTGCCCTGTGCGCGGTGCTCGACGATCTTTCCGATACGCAGATCCGTGACCTGAACCTGCCCACCGGGCAGCCGCTGGTCTACCGTTTCGATTCCCAGGGGCATCCCACCACGCCCGGCGGCCGTTACCTCGACTCCGTCGCGGCGCTGGCTGCCGCCATCACCCTCGCGAACGAGGGCGGAACCTAGCTCGCTCTGCGCACCGCGGGCTCAGGCGCCCGTCGCCCAGCCTGCCTGAGCCCCGTGCGGCGTCCCGGCCGACCGTCCGAGGGCGAGGAGGCGGCACACCGTCGCGGCGGCCCGCTCGAGGTTCGCCGGGCCATCCGTCAGCGCCCGCGGCAGGTCGCTGACCTCCTGGAGGATCGGAACCAGCGCGGTGAAGCCCTGGTCGTAGAGCACGTCGGCCCCCGGTCCGACCCGGCCCGCGAACGCGATCACGGGCACGCCGTGGCGCGCGGCAGCCTCGGCCACCCCGAGCGGGGTCTTGCCGTGCAGGGTCTGCCCGTCGATGCTGCCCTCGCCGGTGAAGACGAAGTCGGCCCCGCTCAGGCGTTGCTCGAGGAGGGCCGCCTCCATCACCACCTCCACGCCGCGGCGCATGCGGGAGTCGAAGCAGGCGAGGAATGCCGCGCCGAGCCCGCCGGCCGCACCGGCGCCGGGCATCTCCGCCACGGAACGCCCGGAGTCCACGGCGAGCACATCAGCGTAGACCGTGAGGGCCGCCTCGAGGTCCCGCACGGCCTGCGGATCGGCGCCTTTCTGCGGACCGAAGATGGCGCTGGCGCCATCGGGGCCGAGCAGCGGGTTGGAGACGTCGCTCGCAATCTCGTACGCTGCGGACCGGGCCCGGGGGTCGAATCCTTCGAGGTCGATCGTCCTCAACCCGGCGAGCGCGGCGCCGCCGCCGGCCAGGTCGCGACCGTCCGCATCGAGCAGCCGCGCACCGAGGGCGTGCAGCATGCCGGCGCCCCCGTCATTGGTCACCGATCCGCCCAGGCCGACCACGAACCGGATCGCGCCGCGGTCGAGCGCGTCGGTGATGAGCTCCCCCACACCGAATGTGCTCGCGGTGCGCACGTCACGCTCCGCCGCCGCGACCAGGTGAATTCCGGCCGCCGCCGCGATCTCGATGATCGCCAGTCGATCGTCGGCCACGTAGCCGTAGGCCGCCCGCACCGGGCGACCGAGGGCATCCTGCACCTCGACCTCCACGATCTCGCCGCCGCTCGCGGTGACGAGCGCCTCCACGGTGCCCTCGCCGCCGTCGGCCATCGGCACCCGCACGCACTCGGCGGTCGGGAACACGGCACGGATGCCGCGCTCCAGGGCCGCGGCGGCCTCGGCGGCCGACATGGACTCCTTGAACGAGTCAGGGGCCAGAACGAACTTCATGCTGTTGATCCTCCCCGGTCTCGGGCAGACGCTGCAACCGTGTGACGCGCGCCAGGCATCCGCTGCCCAAGCGTAGGCTCGAAACCATGCGATTCGGACTCTTCATACCTCAGGGCTGGCGCCACGACCTGGTCGGCATCGACCCGGCCGAGCAGTGGGCGACCATGAGCGGCCTTGCCGCTCACGCCGATGCCGGCGAGTGGGAGTCGATCTGGGTGTACGACCACTTCCACACCGTGCCGGTGCCGAGCGAGGAGGCCACCCACGAGGCCTGGACGCTGATGAGCGCGTTCGCGGCCACCACGAAGCGGGTGCGCCTCGGCCAGATGTGCACCTGCATCAGCTATCGCAACCCGGCCTACCTCGCCAAGGTCGCGTCGACCATCGACGTGATCTCCGGTGGGCGGGTCGAAATGGGCATCGGCGCCGGCTGGTACGAACACGAGTGGCGCGCCTACGGCTACGGCTTCCC
Organism: Cryobacterium cryoconiti; assembly: GCF_004403065.1. Classification (GTDB taxonomy): domain Bacteria; phylum Actinomycetota; class Actinomycetes; order Actinomycetales; family Microbacteriaceae; genus Cryobacterium; species Cryobacterium cryoconiti. The sequence continues at coordinate 26,501 of NZ_SOHA01000044.1, read as the reverse complement.
CCGCGCCGGCGAGCGCCTCGCCCGCCTCGACGAGGGCGTGCAGATCATGCGCCAGGCCTGGACCACCGGCACCGCCACCCTCGACGGACAGCACTACCAGGTGGACGGCGCCATCATGCGGCCGCTTCCCCTGCAGGATGGCGGCATCCCGGTCTGGATCGCCGGCGGCGGCGAGAAGGTCACCCTGAAGATCGCCGCGAAGTACGCGAACTACACCAACTTCGACGGCTCGCCCGAGGGCTTCTCGCACAAGAGCGAACTGCTCGAGGCGCACTGCCGGGCGGAGGGCACCGACTTCGGCGCCATCACCCGTTCGGCGAACTACAACACCGTGATCGGGGCCACGGAGGCCGAGGTCGCCGACCGACTCGACGCCATCCAGTCCCGCGTCACCCCGTATCTCGGCGAGGACGGCGCGGCCGACTTCATGACCGAGTACCGCAGCGGCGAAGCGCAGGGCGTCGGCACGCCGGAGCAGGTCGTCGAGCGCCTCAAGGGCATGAGGGAACGCGGCCTCGGCTACGCCATCCACTACTTCCCGGAGGCCGCCTACGACCGCTCGGGCCTGGAGCTCTTCGAGCGCGAGGTCATGCCCGCCCTCCGCTAGCCGATCGGGGCCGGCCGCACGCCAGCCCCACCCGCCGACATCGACACTCCCGGTCGACGTCGACCGGCACACGACTCGAACTCGACCGCACCGGTCGAACTCGGCGCGCTGGAGCGCGAGGATGGAACCCATGAGCACCACGAACACCACCGCCGAGCCCGCCCGGATCACCTGGCAGGAGGATGGGCAGACCCGGTCGGCCCTCTGGCACTCGGAGAGCGGCTGGGCGCCGCCGCAACGCATCGTGATCGCCGACGACCAGCTGACCGCGGATGCCGCCTACCGCCTTGCGCGGAACGGCACCGGCATCCTCTGGCGCGGTGACTTCCACAATGCCCGGCAGTTGCTCACTGCTTTGGGCCGCCGCGTCGACCGCGGCCGGCACGCGCCCACGACCGACCTGGCCGCGGCGTTCCGGCGCTACCGATCCGAGGCGCTGCGCCGGGCGCAGTTGCTCGGACTGCTGCTCGTGCCGCTCGACGCCGACTACACCGTGCCGCTTCGCCGCGCGCCCGATGTGCGGCGCGCCTGCACCGAAACCTACGGCCCGGCGACGGCTGCCTCGGTCACCGCCCTGCGCGAGCTCGTCGGCGTCATCGGGGCGCATGAGTGGCGCACGACCGGCGTCGACGTGCCCGCGCTCGGAGCCCGCATCCACCCGCACTACGGGGTCTTCTCGCCGGTGCGCGGCGAGTACCTCGACCTCGTCCACACGGCCCCGCTCCCGCCGGCGCGGGGTGCGACGGCCGGCGGTTCTGAGGCCGAGGCCGGCTCCAGCGCGGCGCCCGCCACCGCATTCGACATCGGCACGGGCACCGGGGTGATCGCCGCGTTGCTGGCGCGGCGCGGCATCCGTCATGTGGTCGGCACCGACCAGGAACCGCGGGCACTGGCCTGCGCGCGGGAGAACATCGAGCGGCTCGGGCTGGCCGGCACGGTCGAGATCATCCGGGCCGACCTGTTCCCCGCCGGGCGCGCCGACCTGGTGGTCTGCAACCCGCCGTGGATCCCCGCGTCCGCCGTCACTGCCACAGACTTCGCCGTCTACGACCCGGACAGCCGGATGCTGCGCGGCTTCCTGTCGGGGCTGGCCGACCACCTCGAAGTGGCCGGGGAAGGCTGGCTCGTGCTCTCCGACATCGCCGAACACCTCGGCCTGCGCTCCCGCGGCGAACTCCTCGACCTGATCGAGGACGCCGGACTCGAGGTCGTCGCCCGCCTGGACACGAAGCCCGTGCACGGCCGCGCCGCCGACGCGTCCGACCCCCTGCACGCCGCCCGCTCGAAGGAGACGACGTCGCTCTGGCGGCTCCGGGCCGCCTCGGCGCCCGCTTTCCCCGCTTCCCCTCCGGGCGCTCGGTGAACCGACACGTTTGAGGGGTTTCCGACCCGCGCCACCCCTCAAACATGTCGGTTCACGCGGCGATCGGGCTATTTGAGCGGATGCGACGTCGCGACGCCGTCCGGACCCCGGCCGGCCAGGCGCCAGCGGGACCAGGGCCAGGCGCCGTCCATCTCCACCTCGAGGGAGAAGCTGAGGAGCACCCGGATCACCACGATCGAGCCGAGTACCAGCACACTCTGCGGGGTCGGGTCCACCAGGATCGTGCGGATGATGTCGGCGACGATCAGCACTTCCAGTCCGAGCAGGATGGCCCGGCCGAGATTGCGGCGCAGCTGCGTGTAGGCACCCTGCCGGGTGTCGGCCCGGAGTGCCGCCGGAACGGCGGCGAGGAACGCGGCCGCACCGCCTAGCACCATGATGGCCGCACCGGCCGCCTCGACGACCCGAATGACCACCGCGATCACCTGCTCAAAGTCCATTGCCGGCGCCCCTCGCTCTGTGATTGCCCTGACGATACCGCGCCCCGGTCAAGCCTGTCGACACCGGCCGCGTCCCGGTCGCCACCCGGAGCGCCGCCCGGCGACAGTGCCCATTCCGGTCGAGAGTGACCGGCGCAACGGACACTCTCGACCGGAACGGCGATTTCCGGCGCAGCGGCCCCGTCAATGCGGCGATTCGTTGCGGAAAGTAGCAAGAAAAAGCCGGTCGGGTCCCGATACTCTGGACGTTGGCGCCGACGCCGGTGCCATCACTACCCGCACACCCCGCCGCAACCGCGGCACTCACGAAGAACGGGAGGTTCCCATGTCGAATTATGTTGCGCACGAAGCACTGGTCGGTGAGCCCGAGGTTCTCGAGGATGCCGTCACCGACTCCGCCACCACCTCCGGCGCCGACCCGGCCACCCACCCGGCCTGGCTCCGCCTCAAGACCGCCGCCACCGCGCTGCAGGCTAGCCAGGTGCAGGACGGCTCGATCCCGATCGCCGCCGCCCACGCGGATGCCGCGGCTCACGTCGACGTGATCATCGCCGCCATCGACGAACTCGCCCCGCTGTTCCCGCACGACGACGCCTACCTCGCGGCGGTGAACGTGGACTTCACCCGCTGGCGCACCGAGGGCTTCGGCGTGCCGGACTTCTTCGACTCCCTGATGGCGTTCCAGCCGCAGCGGAACCGACTCGACGGCATCCGTCATCTGGTCGTGTTCCCGATGTACACGCAGAACGGCAGCGCCAACCGCTTCGTCGAGGCCGTGCTGATCGAGGTCATCTGGCCGGAATTCATCGATCAGCTCGAGCAGGAGTACACGAACGGCCTGTTCGTGCCGATCAGGTTCCTCGATTTCACTCCCGGTTACGACACCAACTCGGCCGTCCTGTTCCCCGAGACCGTGGCGATGCGCGAGATCCCCACGTTCACCTGGGGTGCGATCTTCGCCGACCGCGAGGCCGCTCGGTTCCGCCGGGTGGTGCGCGCGGCCGCCGAGATCACCCGCCTCGAACTGCCCGCCGACGCGGCGGCGCTGCTCGACGACCAGCACCTGACCGAGGAAACCTTCGTCATGTGGGACCTCATCCACGACCGCACGCACATGCGCGGCGACCTGCCGTTCGACCCGTTCATGATCAAGCAGCGGATGCCGTTCTTCCTCTATTCGCTCGAGGAACTACGCTGCGACCTGACCGCTTTCCGCGAATCGGTGACGATCGAGCGCGACGAGAACGCCAGCCCGGACGCCCGCACGCACGCGAAGCTCGTGCAGTACGCCGTGATCTTCGACCGGATCTTCCGGTTCGCGATCAGCGGCTCCCGGGTGCGCAACTACGACGGCCTCGGCGGGCAGCTGCTCTTCGCCTGGATGCACCAGCACCACGTACTGCACTGGACCGACACCCGGCTCACCTTCGACTGGGACGCCGTGCCCGACGTGGTCATCGCGCTCGGCAAGCAGATCGACGACCTCTACTGGGCGTCGATCGACCGGCCGAAGAAGTCCCACTGGCTGGCCGCCTACGAGATGATCGCCGAGACGCTCACGCCGAACCCGGCGTCGCAGTGGGCCCGGGGCCTGCCGCTGGACGTGCTCGCCGGCCCGCCGAAGGGGTACACCGACCTGGTCCTCGACGACGAGTTCCCGCTGTCGATGTTCTTCGAGGCGCTCGACAAGAAGATGAAGCCCGTGATCGAGTCGACCGCCGGGCTCACCGGGCGTGACTGACGACGTGACTGACACCACTGCGCGGCCTGCCGTCGCCGGTCGCACCGTGCTCATCGCCGGTGCGACCAGCGCGGCCGGCCGCGCTGTCGCCTCCGCGCTGACGGATGCCGGCGCGCACGTGATCGCGGTCGGCTCCAACGCCGAGCGCCTGCGGGGCCTTGCCGCCGAGGTCCCCGGCGCCGAGACGTACGTCTGTGACCTCGGTGATTTCGCGCAGGTCACGGCTCTGGCCGAAGCCGTGCGCGCCGACCACGGACCCATCGACGGCCTGATCCACCTCGTCGGCGGCTGGCGCGGCGGCGGCGGACTGGCCGGCCAGTCCGACGAGGACTGGGACTTCCTGCACACCCACGTCGTCACAACGCTCCGCAACACCACCCGCGCGTTCAACGACGATCTGCTGGCCTCGCCGGCCGGCCGGCTGGCGATCGTCTCGTCGGTGTCGGTCGACAAACCGGCTCCCGGCGGCGCGAACTATGCCGCCGCGAAGGCCGCCGCGGAGACCTGGACCCGCGCGGTCGGCCAGGGCTTCGCCAAGGCGAGCACGGATGCCGCGGCGGTCATCTTCGTCGTGCGGGCCCTCGCCGGGCTGGAAACCGAGCTCGCGACCGCGGTCGGCGGCCTGTGGGACGTGCCCGCCGCATCCGTCAACAACTCCCGCGTTCTGCTGGCCCCGCCCGCATCGTGAGTCACTGACTCAATCGGCCGAGGGCGTGGGGCGAGCCGCTAACGTGGATCGGAGAGGCTACGGAGGGGTAGGCATGCTCGAGATCAGGAACGTGAACAAGCACTACGGCACCCGGCAGGTGCTGAACGGGGTGAGTTTCGGCGTCGAGAGCGGTCGCCTGACCGGGTTCGTCGGGGCGAACGGCGCCGGCAAGACCACCACCATGCGGATCATCCTGGGGGTGCTGTCGGCCGACTCCGGCACGGTGCTGCAGGACGGCGTGCCCCTGACCAGCGACGACCGCCGCCGTTTCGGTTACATGCCGGAGGAGCGCGGCCTCTATCCGAAGATGAAGGTCGGCGAGCACCTCGTCTACCTGGCGCGGCTGCACGGGCTGAGCCCGGCATCCGCCCGTCGCAACACCGCCGAGCTGCTCGATCGGCTCGGCCTCGGCGAGCGCGCCGGCGACCTGGTGCAGTCCCTCTCGCTCGGCAACCAGCAGCGTGCCCAGATCGCGGCCGCACTCGTGCACGACCCGGAGTTCCTCGTGCTCGACGAGCCGTTCTCCGGCCTCGACCCGATCGCGGTGGAGGTGGTCATGAGCGTGCTCTCCGGCTTCGCCGCCCAGGGCGCGCCGGTGCTGTTCTCCTCGCACCAGCTCGACATCGTCGAGCGCCTCTGCGACGACGTCGTGATCATCGCCGACGGCCAGATCCGGGCCAACGGCCCTCGTGAGCAGCTGCGCGAACAGCACAGCAGCCCCCGGTTCGAGCTCCGCACCGCGGTCGACGCGGAGTGGATCCGCTCCGTGCCCGGCATCTCCGTGCTCGACCTCTCCGACGGCGTCGCCGTGTTCGAGGCCGCAACGGATGCCGCCAGCCAGGCCGTCCTGCGCCAGGCCCTCGACCGCGCGCCGGTCACGTCGTTCAGCCAGCAGCGGCCGAGCCTCGCCGCCATCTTCAAGGAGGTCGTGCAGTGAGCACCCCGCAGAACAGCCGCGTCCAGGCGCGCCCCCGCGTCCCTGCCCCCAGCTTCGCCCGGAGCGTGTGGCTCGTCGCCACCCGCGAGATCATCGCCCGGCTCCGCAGCAAGGCGTTCCTGATCTCGACCGGGCTGCTGCTGCTGATCTCGATCGGTTCCGTCGTCGCCGGCGGCATCGCGAGCCAGAACCAGAGCCTGCCCCGGGTGGCCGTGGTCGGCTCCGCCACCCAGATCATCGAGCGGACCGAGGCGTTCCGCATCGTGGAAGCGGATGACGTCGCGGCCGCCGAGAAGCTCGTGCGCGCCGGAGACGTCTCCGCGGCCGTCGTACCGGCCACAGGAGAGGCTGATCCCCTCGGCGTGCGCATCATCGCCCTGGACTCCCCACCGCTGGACGTTCTCGGCACCCTGAGCGTGTCCCCCGCGGTGAGTCTGCTCGATCCGGCCCCGCAGAGCGGCGGCCTGGTCTACCTCGTCTCCCTGGGCTTCGGACTCGTCTTCTTCATGTCCGCCATCACGTTCGGCTCGACCATCGCGCAGAGCGTGGTGGAGGAGAAGCAGACCCGTGTCGTCGAGATCCTGATGACCACCATCCCCGTTCGCGCCCTCCTCGGCGGCAAAGTGGTGGGCAACAGCATCATGGCCTTCGGTCAGATCGTCGCGATCGGCGCTCTGGTCTCGATCGGCATGGCCATCACCGGCCAGAGCGGGCTGCTGGGCACCGTCGGGCCGTCGATCGTCTGGTTCGCCGTGTTCTTCGCGTTCGGCTTCGTCATGCTCGCGGCACTCTTCGCCGCGACCGCCTCGATGGTCTCCCGTCAGGAAGACGTGGGCTCGGCCACCTCACCCGTGCTCTTCCTCGTGATGATTCCCTATTTTCTGGTGATCTTCTTCAACGACAACGCCGCCGTGCTCGCCGTGATGTCCTACATCCCGTTCTCGGCGCCGGTCGGCATGCCGATGCGGATCTTCCTCGACACCGCGCTCTGGTGGGAACCGCTGCTCTCCCTGGCCATCCTGCTCGTCTCGACGGTCGTCGTGATCCTGCTGGGCTCGCGCATCTACTCGAACTCCCTCCTGCGCATGGGTGCCCGCGTCACCTTCCGGCAGGCCCTGCGCGGCTGACCCCGCCGGGCGCACAGAAGGCGGGCAGACGGATGCGCGAAGATGGAGTGGTGACTCAACTTCATGACCTTTCTTCGCGCGGATTCGCCTCAGACAACTACTCCGGGGTGCATCCCGAGATTCTCGAGGCGATCGTCGCCGCAAACGGCGCGCACCAGATCGCCTACGGCGAAGACGTGTACACCGCACGGTTGCAGGAGGTCTTCGCCCTGCACTTCGGCGCCGGCGTCGAAGCCTTCCCCGTCTTCAACGGCACGGGCGCCAATGTGATCGGGCTGCAGTCGATGCTGCCGCGCTGGGGCGCCGTGATCTGCGCATCCACCGCCCATATCAACACGGATGAGGCGGGCGCGCCCGAAAAGGTGGCCGGCATCAAGCTCCTCACCGTCGACACCCCCGACGGCAAGCTCACCCCCGCGCTGATCGACCAGCAGGCGTGGGGCTGGGGCGACGAGCACCGGGCCCAGCCGCTGGTCGTGTCGATCACGCAGACCACCGAGCTCGGCACCGCGTACACGGTCGACGAAGTGCGCGCCATCGCCGACCACGCCCACGCCCACGGCATGAAGCTGCACATGGACGGCGCCCGGCTGTCCAACGCGGCCGCCTCTCTGGGCCTGCCGTTCCGCGCGTTCACCCGCGACGCCGGCGTCGACGTGCTCAGCTTCGGCGGCACGAAGAACGGCATGATGTACGGCGAGTGCGTCGTGGTGCTGAACCCGGAGGCATCCGCGGGTCTGATCTACCTGCGCAAACTGAACATGCAACTGGCCTCGAAGATGCGCTTCATCTCGGCCCAGCTGATCGCGCTGCTCGGCGGCGACCTGTGGCTGCGGAATGCCGGCCACGCCAACGCCATGGCCAGGCGGATGCGCACCGCCCTCGAGTCCGGCATCGCGGCCGGCGAGATCGAGGGTCTGTCCTTCACCCAGAACACCCAGGCCAACGCCGTCTTCGCGATCCTGCCCCCCGGCGTGGCCGATCGCCTCCGCGGGCACTTCCGGTTCTACGATTGGAATCCCGCGACCAACGAGGTGCGTTGGATGTGCGGGTTCGACACCGAGGAGGCCGACATCGACGCATTCGTCGCGGCCCTGATCCGAGAGTTGGCCGCCCGATGAACGTCTTCGAGAACAAACCCTGGCTCGGCTCGTACGCCCCCGGGGTGCCAAGCACCATCCAGGAACCGACCGACACGCTGTCCGACATGATCGAGACCTCTGCGCGCCGGTTCGGCCCCAAGGTGGCCCTCGACTTCTTCGGCGCCACCACCACGTACTCCGAGCTCGACGAGCAGATCTCCCGCGCCGCGAACGGGCTGCTGCGCCTCGGCGTGAAGCCGGGCGACCGGGTGGCCCTGGTGCTGCCGAACTGCCCCCAGCACGTGGTGGCCTTCTACGCTGTGCTGCGGCTCGGCGCCATTGTCGTCGAGCACAACCCGCTCTACACCGAGCGTGAGCTCCGGCACCAGTTCGAGGACCACGGCGCCCGCATCGCCATTGTCTGGGACAAGATCTATAAGACCGTCACCGATTTTCCGGCCGACCTCGGCCTGCGCACCGTGATCGCGGTCAACCTGACCGAGGCGATGCCGCTCGCCAAGCGGCTCCTGCTCAAGCTGCCGATCAACAAGGCCCGCGAGTCCCGCGCCGCCCTGACGTCGGGTCCGCTGGGCAAGGATGCCTTCACCTGGGCCGGCATCGTCGGCTCACGCAAGCTGCGCGCGAGCCACCCGCGCCCGAAGGTCACCGACACGGCCGCGCTCCAGTACACCAGCGGCACCACCGGCACCCCGAAGGGCGCCATCCTCAGCCACTTCAACCTGCGCTCGAACGCCTTGCAGGGCGAGGCGTGGGTGCAGGGGCTGCGCCCCGGTGAGGAAGTCTTCTACGCGGTCCTGCCCATGTTCCACGCGTACGGGCTGACCCTGTGCCTGACGTTCGCCATGGCCACCGGTGCACGGCTGGTGCTTTTCCCCAAGTTCGAGGAGGGTCTGCTGCTGGATGCGGCCAAGCGAACCCCGCCCACGTTCATGCCGGCCGTCCCGCCGATCTACGACCGGCTCGTGACGGCCGCCGCGAAGCAGAATGTGAGCCTGCGCAGCATCCGTTTCGCCATCTCGGGCGCGATGAGCCTGCCGGTGTCGATCGTCGAACGCTGGGAGTCCGCCACCGGCGGGCTGCTGGTCGAGGGCTATGGCATGACCGAGGCCTCGCCCATCGCCGTGGGAAACCCGATGGGCCCGACCCGGCGCCCTGGCACGGTGGGCGTGCCGTTCCCGAGCACGGAGATCCGCGTGGTGGACCCCGACGACCCCACCGTGAACCGCGGCATCGAAGAAGAGGGCGAGCTGCTCATCCGCGGCCCGCAGGTCTTCTCCGGATACTGGGACCAGCCCACCGAGACCGCGAAGACGCTGCTTGACGGCGGCTGGCTGCGCACCGGTGACATCGTGCGGGTCTCGGCCGACGGCTTCGTCACGGTCGTCGACCGCATCAAGGAGCTCATCATCACCGGCGGCTTCAACGTGGCACCCTCCGAGGTCGAGGCTGCCCTGCTGTCGCATCCGGATGTCGCCGACGCCGCCGTCGTCGGGCTGCCGAGCGCGAACGGCGGCGAAGACGTCTCCGCAGCGGTCGTGCTGTCGCCCGGCGCCACCCTCGACGTGGCCGCCCTCCGCACCTATTGCCGCACACGGCTCTCCGCCTACAAGGTGCCGCGCACGATCGTGGAGGTCGACGAGCTGCCCCGGTCGTTGATCGGCAAGGTGTTGCGCCGCGAGGTGCGTGCCGGCCTGATCAAGGAGTAGCCGCGCGCGCCTGATCGCACCGCCCCACTGATCGAGCCGCCCCGGTGATCGAGCCACCCCACTGATCGAGCCGCCCCGGTGATCGAGCTTGTCGAGATCCCCACCCCACTGATCGAGCCTGTCGAGATCCCCACCCCGGTGATCGAGCCACCCGGGTGATCGAGCCACCCCGGTGATCGAGCCTGTCGAGATCCCCACCCCCGGCACAGTAACTCCCCAGCCCCATCCGGTAAAAAGGTCTTCCGACTGAAGCGCCCGGCACACCGTCCGCGCGGCACCAGCAGTGAACACGGGTGGAGCCCACGATGACCGAAACAAAACCCGATCACTTCGATGTCGTCGTCATCGGCGCAGGTCCGGCCGGGACGGCCGCGGCGCTCCGGGCCGCCGAGCTGGGAGCCCGGGTCGCCGTTGCGGAGGCCGACCGGCTCGGTGGCACCTGCGTGAACACGGGCTGCGTGCCAACGCGAGTGCTCGCCAAGGCGGCGCGACTGATGCGCGAGGTTCGCACAGCGGACACCTACGGAATCGTGGTCAACGACCCGCATATCGACTGGGCGACCATGGTCGATCGGGTGCAGTCGCGGGTGGACAAGGTGCGCTCGATCAAGAGCGAGGCCGAGCGTTTCGCCGACGCGGGAATCGAACTGGTGCTGGAAGGTCGGGCGCGTTTCATCGATCCGCACTCCGTGGTCCTGGACACCGGCCGGATCCTCACCGCCGACACGTTTCTGGTCTGCGTCGGCGGGCACTCCCGTCGACTCCCCGTGCCGGGAGCGCACCTGGCGACCGTCCCGGAAGACATCCTGAACCTGCCGGAACTGCCTGCACGGGTCGCCGTGATCGGCGCCGGCAACACCGGCGCGCAACTCGTCACGGTGTTCAATTCGTTCGGCTCGGCCGTGACCGTGCTCGACGTCGCGCCGCGCATCCTGACGGCGTCGGATTCCGACATCTCCGCCCTGGTGTCGGCGGCGTTCCGTCGGCAGGGCGTGGCCGTGCACACGGGCATTGAAACGGTCACGGGGATCGAGCAGGAATCCGACGGATCCCTCACCCTGTCCTGGCGCGAGAACGGAACGGACCAGTCCTCCGGCTTCGACGCCGTCATCATGTCCACGGGCTGGCCGGCGGATGTCGACGACCTGGGGCTCGACAAGGCCGGCATCACCACGGCGCGTTCGGCAATCCCGGTGGACCTGTACTTTCGCAGTGAGGTGTCCCACATTTTCGCGGTCGGCGACGCCAACGGACGGGACATGCTCGTGCAGGCCGCCCAGTTCGAAGGTGAGGCTGCGGCCGAGAACGCGGTGCTGGGCGCCAACCGCAGAACACCGCACCACCTGCTCCCCGCCGGCGGATTCACCGACCCCGACTACGCCGGAGTGGGGTTCACCGAGGAGGAGGCGAGGGCTCGGGACCCGCACTGCGTCGTTGCGACCGTGCCCTATATCGAACTCGACCGCGCGGTGATCGACGGCCGGGAACCCGGGTTCCTCAAGCTGATCGCCGACCGGCGGCGGGAATTGATCCTCGGCGCCCATGCCACCGGGGAGAACGCGGTCGAGGTGATCCAGTCGGTGACGACGGCGATGGCCGCCGGCGTCGACGTCGCCACCCTGGCCGGGGTGCGCTTCGCCTATCCCACCTATAGCGCGGTCATCGGCCTGACCGCGCGTCGACTCCTGCTGGAGCAGCCGACACCTCCCCGCTGACGCTCACGCTGCTTCGACCCGTCGGCCATCGTTGACGAGGCCACCCTGCCCACCGACCAGCGACAGCCGCGAGAGCGCAAAAATTGCCCCCTCACGAGTCGTGAGGGGGCAATTTTTGCGCTCTCGCGAGCGGGGTTACGGAACGGCTACGGGCGCAGCAGCACCTTGATGGCGCGGCGCTCGTCCATGGCGGCGTACGCCTCGGCGACCTCGGACAGCGGCAGCTGCAGGTCGAACACGCGGCCGGGGTTGATGGCGCCCGAGAGCACCTCCGGCAGCAGCTCTTCCACATAGCCGCGAACGGATGCGACGCCGCCGTTGAGCCCGACGTTGCGCCCGAACAGCGGGCGAACCTCGATCGGTCCACCGGTGGGCACGCCGACGTAGCCGACCATTCCACCGGGGCGGGCAGACGCGATGGCCTGCTCCATCGATTCCTTCGTGCCGACGCACTCGAGTACGCAGTCCGCGCCGATGCCGTCGAAGAGCTCACGGATGCGGGCCACGCCGGCCTCGCCGCGTTCCTCGACGATGTCGGTCGCGCCGAACTCGCGGGCCACGACCTGGCGCTCGGGGTGACGGGACATGGCGACGATGCGGGAAGCCCCGAGCCGCTTGGCCGCGATGATGGCGCAGAGGCCCACGGCACCGTCGCCCACGACGACCACGGTGCTGCCGGTCGTCACGCCGGCGGAGACCGCGGCGTGGTGGCCGGTGCCCATGACGTCGGCGAGGGTCAGGAGACCCGGAACCTGGGCATCCGTGGGCATCGTCGGCGTCGCCACAAGCGACCCGTCGGCGTGCGGCACGCGCACCTTTTCGCCCTGGGCGCCGTCGGCGAAGCCGCCGAGCTGGTCGTCCGCGCCCCACCAGCCGCCGTGCAGGCAGGAGGTGCTGGTGCCGTTCTGGCAGTTGATGCAGGTGTTGTCGCAGTCATAGAACGGCGCGATGACGAAGTCGCCGACCTTGACCCTGCTGACGTCGGCGCCGATTTCCTCGACGATGCCGACGAACTCGTGGCCGATGCGTTTGGGTTCATCGGTGGGTTGGATGCCCCGGTAGGGCCAGAGGTCTGAGCCGCAGACGCAGGCTGCGACGACACGCACGATGGCGTCACCGCCGGTGGAGAGAATCGGATCGGGTACTTCTTCGAGGCGGATGTCCCGTTCCCCGTAAATCACTGTTGCACGCATGGTTCGAGCCTAGGTCAGCCCCCTGACCGTCACCGGGTCAGGGGGCCCGTTCCGCCATATTCCCGCCGGATTCCGCTGGACGCGCAACCCGCCGGGAATGCCCGGAGCTACAGCAGCGCGTCGTCGTCGAGGTCGGCCGGGTCGACCACCAGCACCGGGGCGACCGCGACGCTGAGCGAATCCCCATCCGGGGCCAGGTCCACCCGCACCGTGTCGCCGTCCCGCACGGCCCCGGACAGGATCGCGGTCGCCAGGCGGTCGTCGATCTCGGTCTGCATCAGCCGCCGCAGCGGGCGCGCCCCGTAGATCGGGTCGTAGCCGCGCTCGGCCAGCCAGGTGCGGGCATCCGGGGTCACCCCCAGCTCGAGCCGGCGCTCGACCAGCCGCTTCTCCAACCGGTCCACCATCAGGCCGACGATCTGGCCGAGGTCCTCCATCGACAGCGTCTGGAACACCACGATGTCGTCGAGGCGGTTGACGAACTCGGGCTTGAAGGTCTGGCGCACGAGCGTCTGCACGGCTGCTTCCTTCTCGTCCCGGCTGAGCACCGGGTCGATCAGGAACGCCGACCCGAGGTTCGACGTCAGCACCAGGATCGTGTTGCGGAAGTCCACGGTGCGGCCCTGGCCATCCGTGAGCCGGCCGTCGTCGAGCACCTGCAGCAAGACGTCGAAGACCTCCGGATGCGCCTTCTCCACCTCGTCGAACAGGATCACCGAATACGGGCGGCGGCGCACGGCCTCGGTCAGCTGACCACCCTGTTCGTAGCCGACATAGCCGGGAGGGGCCCCCACCAGGCGGGACACGGAGAACTTCTCCCCGTATTCGCTCATGTCGATGCGCACCATGGCTTTTTCGTCGTCGAAGAGGAACTCGGCGAGCGCCTTCGCGAGCTCGGTCTTGCCCACGCCGGTCGGCCCGAGGAAGAGGAACGAACCGGTCGGCCGGTCCGGGTCGGAGATGCCGGCCCGGCTGCGCCGCACGGCGTCGGCGACCGCGCGCACGGCCTGCCGCTGCCCGACCAGGCGGTGCCCGAGTTCCGCCTCGAGGTTCAGTAGTTTCTCCGTCTCGCCCTGCAGCAGCCGGCCCACCGGGATGCCGGTCCACATGGCGACCACGGCGGCGATGTCCTCGGAGGTGACCTGATCGTTGACCATGCGCGGGCCGTCGGATTCGGCCTGTTCGGCCGCGGCGAGTTCCTTCTCCATCTTCGGGATGTCACCGTAGAGCAGCCGGGACGCCTTCTCCAGGTTGCCTTCGCGTTCGGCCCGGTCGGCCCCGCTGCGCGCGGTGTCGAGCCTCTCCTTGAGCTCGCCGACGCGGTTGAGGGAGGCGCGTTCCTTGTCCCAGCGCGCCTGCAACTCGGTCAGTTTCAGTTCGCGTTCGGCGAGGTCCCCGCGCAGCTTCTCCAGCCGCGCCTTGGAGGCGTCGTCCTTCTCCTTCTTGAGGGCGAGCTCCTCCAGCTTGAGCCGGTCCACGCTGCGCCGCAGCTCGTCGATCTCCACCGGGGCGGAGTCGATCTCCATGCGCAGCCGGCTGGCTGCCTCGTCGATCAGGTCGATGGCTTTGTCGGGCAGCTGGCGGGCCGTGATGTACCGGTTGGAGAGGGATGCAGCGGCGACCAGCGCCGAGTCCGCGATCGACACCTTGTGGTGGGCCTCGTAGCGCTCCTTCAGCCCGCGCAGGATGGCGACGGTGTCTTCCACGCTCGGCTCGTCGACCAGCACCGGTTGGAAGCGGCGCTCGAGGGCGGCATCCTTTTCAATGAATTCGCGGTACTCGTTCAGGGTGGTGGCGCCGATCAGGCGCAGCTCGCCGCGCGCGAGCATGGGCTTGAGCATGTTGGAGGCAGCCACGGAGCCCTCGCCGCCGCCGGCACCCATCAGGGTGTGCAGCTCATCGACGAAGGTGATGATCTGCCCCTCGGCGTCGTTGATCTCCTTGAGCACGGCCTTGAGCCGTTCCTCGAACTCGCCGCGGTACTTCGCCCCGGCCACGAGCGCCGCCAGGTCGAGAGACACCAACTGCTTGCCCTTGAGGGAGTCGGCCACGTCACCGGCCACGATGCGCTGGGCCAGCCCCTCCACCACGGCGGTCTTGCCCACGCCGGGTTCCCCGATCAGAACGGGGTTGTTCTTGGTGCGCCTGGTGAGTACCTGGCTGACCCGGCGAATCTCGGCGTCGCGGCCGATCACCGGGTCGAGCTTGCCGCTCTTGGCGATCTCGGTGAGGTTGACGCCGTACTGTTCCAGCGCCGTCTTGGCCTCGTCCTGGGGCGGTTGCTGACCTGCTTGCATCGGAAGATCCTCTCTCGGGCCGGCCGCTCTCGCTGCAGGTCGGTGGAAAAGCTGAGTCTGATGGACTCAAGTTTAGGTGACATCACGCCGGCGCGCCAGCGGTCCGGCGGCAGGCGGAGGATCGCCCCTGTGAACCCATTTCCTCCCGGGGTATCCGGATTCCGCTGTCAGATGCCATACTTACCGAACTAAAGACCCGTTTCTACACTCAGCGCAGAGGATCAGGCCCGTGGCTACCCCCACCCTTAAAAACTTCGTCAATGGCCGCTTCATCGATCCCGCCGGCACCGAGTTGCTCGACATCGTCGATCCCACCACGGGCAACCTGGTTGCCCGGGCCCCGGTCTCGACCGTTGCCGACGTCGACGCCGCGATGACCGCCGCGAAGACCGCCTTCCGCACCTGGGGCCGCACCACGCCGTCCGAACGGCAGCGCGCGCTGCTGCGCCTCGCCGACGCGATCGACGCCGAGAGCGACGCCATCGTGGAGGCCCAGCACCGCAACACGGGCCAGCCCCGTGCCACGATCGCGGCCGATGAGGTCGCGGCCGGCGCCGACCAGCTGCGCTTCTTCGCGGGCGCCGCCCGCCTGCTTGAAGGCAAGTCGGCCGGTGAATACCTGCCGGGCATGACCTCCTGGGTGCGCCGCGAGCCGATCGGCGTGGTCGGGCAGGTCACCCCGTGGAACTTCCCGTTCCTGATGGCGATCTGGAAGATCGGACCGGCACTGGCGGCCGGCAACACCCTCGTGCTCAAGCCCAGTGACACCACCCCCGAGTCGACCCTCGAACTCGCCCGGATCAGCCAGGGCATCCTTCCCGACGGCGTGATGAACATCGTTCTCGGCAACGGCGGCACCGGGGCCGCGATCGTCGAGCATCCGGTGCCCGGCCTGGTTTCGATCACCGGCAGTGTGCGGGCCGGCATGGCCGTGGCCGCAGGCGCGGCCAAGACGCTCAAGCGGGCGCACCTCGAACTCGGCGGCAAGGCGCCTGCCCTGGTCTTCGCCGGTGTGGACGTCGCGAAGACCGCTGCCGCCATCGCGGACTTCTCCTTCTACAACGCCGGGCAGGACTGCACAGCCATCACCCGTGTGCTCGTGCACGAGTCCATTCACGACGAGTTCGTCGACGCCTTCGTCGCCGAGGCCCGCAGCCGCACCACCGGCTCAGGCGACGACACCGACAACTACTTCGGACCGCTCAACAACGTCAACCACTTCGGCGACGTCGTGCGGAAGGTCGCCGCGCTGCCCGACCACGCCGTCATCGCCACCGGTGGTCACCAGGTCGGCACCGCGGGCTTCTTCTTCGAGCCCACCGTCGTCACGCAGGTGCGCCAAACGGATGCGATCGTGCAGGAGGAAACGTTCGGCCCGGTGATCACCGTGCAGTCCTTCGCCTCGGAAGAGGAAGCGGTCACCCTCGCGAACGACGTCAACTATGCCCTCGCCTCGAGTGTGTGGACCCGCGACCACGCCACGGCCATGCGGGTCTCCCGTGACCTCGACTTCGGCGCGGTGTGGATCAACACCCACATCCTGCTCACCGCCGAGATGCCCCACGGCGGCTTCAAGCAGTCCGGTTACGGGAAGGACCTATCGATGTACGGCGTCGAGGACTACACCCGAATCAAGCATGTGATGAGCTCGCTGGAGTAACGCGGGTCTCGACAGGCTCGACCACCGGGTCTCGACAGGCTCGACCACCGGGTCTCGACAGGCTCGACCACCGGGTCTCGACAGGCTCGACCACCGACCAGAACAGGGGACCATCGATGACATTCCATCCGCTCGACCCGCTGTCCGCCACGGAGTTCACCGCCGCGGTCGCCATCCTCGCCCGCGAGCGCGGCGTCGCCGACGGCTGGCGGTTCGCCTCGATCGAGCTGGTCGAGCCCACCCGGAACGCCGTCGCCGCGTTCGCGGCCACGGGCGTGGTTCCCGACCGCCGGGCGCGCCTGGTCGTGCTGAACCGGGCCGAGAACACCACGTGGGTGGGCGTGGTGTCGCTCACGACCGACGCCGTGCTGGACTGGGACACCGTGCCCGGGGTGCAGGCCAACTTCACCGTCGACGAGTGGGAGGAAGCCGACGCCGCCCTCCGCGCGCATCCCGACGTGATCACCGCCCTCGCCCGCCGGGGCGTGACCGACCTCGACCTGGTCTTCATCGACACCTGGACCTACGGCGACGCCGTCATCCCCGACCGGTACCGCGGCCGTCGCCTGGGCTGGTCGGATGTCTGGGTGCGGGCCTCCACAGAAGCCAACCCCTACGCGGGCCCGGTCAGCGGCCTGCACTTCGTGCTCGACATGAACACCATGGAACTGCTCGAGGTCGAAGACTCGTTCACGGTCGACCCGCCGGAGGGCATGGGTGAATACGTGCCGCACCTGGTGCCCCGGCGCATCCGGGATCGCGGCGAGCGCCCGGCACTGACCCCGCTCGACGTGGTGCAGCCCGACGGCCCGAGCTTCACGCTCGACGGCAACCTGGTGCAGTGGCAGAACTGGTCGCTGCGGGTGGGCTTCAATTACCGCGAGGGCATGACCCTGCACAACGTGGGCTACCGCGACGGCGGCCGGGTGCGCCCGATCGCCAATCGGCTGTCGTTCGCGGAGATGGTCGTGCCCTACCGCGACCCCAGCGTGGATCACTTTCGCCGCACCGCCTTCGACATCGGCGAGTGGGGTCTGGGTTTCATGACCACCTCCCTTGAACTGGGCTGCGACTGCCTCGGTGAGATCCGCTACCTCGACGCCGTGCTGCACAACAGCAAGGGCGAGCCGTACAGCATCCCGAACGCGTTCTGCATCCACGAGGAAGACAACGCCGTGCTCTGGAAGCATGTCGACCACAACGGCAGCGCCGAGGTGCGACGGATGCGCCGGCTCGTCGTGTCCTTCCACGTGACGGTCGCGAACTACGAGTACCTCGTCTATTGGCGCTTCTACCAGGACGGCAACATGGAGTGCGAGGTGCGCGCCACCGGGATCATGGTGGTGACCCACCTCGACGAGGGCCAGCCCCACCCCAACGGAACCCTCGTCGACACCCGCACCTACGCCCCGTTCCACCAGCACTTCATCGTGGCCCGGATGGACCTCGACGTCGACGGGCCGGAGAACACGGTGTTCCGCACCGAGACCAGGGCCGAGCCGATCAGCGCCGCGAACCCGCTCGGCCTCGCGATCACCCAGCAGAACACCCCGATCGAGACCGAGGGCTTCGACGACTTCAACTGGGACACCCAGCGGGCCTGGAAGGTCGTGAACGAGAACTCGTTCAACGGCCTCGGCACCCCCGTCTCCTACAAACTGGTGCCGGGCGGAGCCATCCCCTCGTTCTTCGACCCGGCCGCGCCCGCACTCCAACGCGCCCAGGTGATCGGGCACACGGTCTGGGTCACCCCCACCGACGAGGCCGAGCGCTGGCCGTGCGGCGAGTTCGTGAACCAGAGCGCGGTGGACCACGGTCTGCCCGAGTGGATCAAGGCGCGCCGACCAGTGCGCAACGCCGACCTCGTGCTCTGGTACGTTTTCGGCATCCACCACATCACCAGGCCGGAAGAATGGCCGATCATGCCGGTCGACACCGTGTCGTTCTGGCTCAAGCCGGTCGGTTTCTTCGACCGAAACCCGTCGCTCGACGTGGAACCCAGTCCGGCGCACTGCGCACCGGACGAGCACACCGGGCACCCGCATGAACACTGACCAGTGCGACACCCGTCGCGAACCGAGGGAGAGACCCGCGTGACCCGAGTACCCAACTATGTCGTCGCCTACGAAGCGACCGAGCGGGGCAATGACACCGTCGAGCTGGGTGTCGCGCTGGCGCGCCTGACCCGCTCCGAGCTGCGTCTGTGCCTCGTGCTCCCCCATCACTCATCCACCGTGCCGGCCCGGGTCGGCGCCGTCTCCTCCCCCGATTACCAGGCGCTGCTGGAGGAGCAGTCCCTCGAATGGCTCGAACAGGGCCTGGCGCGAGTCCCCGCCGATGTGATCGCCACCACGCACCTGCTCTACGCCGAGTCCACCACCGAGGGGCTGCTGCAGGCTGCCCGCACCTTCGACTCGGACCGCATCGTCGTCGGGGCCTCGCGCCGTGGCCTGATGAACCGATTCACGATCGGCAGCGTGGCGAACGCCCTTCTGCACTCCTCTCCCGTGCCGGTCGCGCTCGCTCCGCGCGGCTACAAGGCGCCCGCGCAGCTGACCCGGATCACGTGCGCCATCGGTACCCGGCCCGGCTGGAGGACACTGCTCGACTCCCTGCTGGCCTTCTCCGAGGACCTCACCGTGGATCTGCGCTTCGTCACCCTCGTCGAGGTCGACGCCGGTCGCCGGCACCCGGCCGAGCAGGCCGAGAGTCAGACCCACCTGGCCGAGGTGCTGGAGTATTTCCAGAGCCGGTCCACGGCGCACGGCGCCATCAGCACCGAGGTTGCCTCCGGGCACAGCGTCGAAGCCGCGGTCGAGGCTCTCGACTGGCAGCCCACCGAGGTTGCCTTCGTCGGATCCAGCCGCCTGGCCCAGCCCACCACGATTTTCCTCGGCATCACCGCGCACCGCATGCTGCACGCGCTCCCCGTTCCCCTCATCGTGGTTCCCACCGGCACTGACGCCCGTAAGCCGCACTGACCCTAAGGACAGTCCTATGACTAGCCAATCTCCTCCCTCGGGCTCGACGCCCGGAACCTCCACCCTCAGCGGCGGCCTGTCCGAGAAGGGCCTCAGCGCCGGCTCGATCGGTCTGCTCGGCGCCACGGTCATCGGCATCTCATGCATCGCGCCGGCCTACACCCTGACGGCTTCCCTCGGCCCGACGGTCGCGGCCGTCGGCACCCAGATGCCGGGCATCTTCCTGGTCGGGTTCATCCCGATGCTGCTGGTGGCGCTCGGCTACCGGGAGCTCAACAACGCCATGCCGGATGCCGGCACCTCCTTCACCTGGGCCACCCGCGCCTTCGGGCCGTGGGTGGGCTGGATGGGCGGCTGGGGTCTGATCGTGGCGACCGTGGTCGTGCTCTCCAACCTCGCCGGAGTCGCCGTCGACTTCTTCTACCTGATGCTCGCCCAGCTGTTCGGCAACCCGGGCCTCGCCGACCTCACCAACAACGTGCTGATCAACGTGCTCACCTGTCTGGTGTTCATGGTCGCGGCCGCCTACATCTCCTATCGCGGCATGGAGACCACCAAGGCCGTGCAGTACGTGCTCGTGGCCTTCCAACTGGTTGTGCTGGTCTGGTTCAGCGTGGCCGCCCTGACCCAGGTCGCCGAGGGCACCGCCTTCGACGCCCTCGCGTTCAGCGCCGATTGGTTCAACCCGTTCCTCACCCCCTCGTTCACGGCATTCGCGGCCGGGGTCTCACTCTCGATCTTCATCTTCTGGGGCTGGGACGTCACCCTGACCATGAACGAGGAGACCAAGAACCCGAAGACCACCCCCGGGCGTGCGGCAACGCTGACCGTGGGCGTCATCTTCGCGCTCTACATCCTCGTGGCCATCGCCACACTGATGTTCTCCGGCATCGGCGCCGGCGAATTCGGGCTCGGCAACGAGGAGATCCAGGGCAACGTGTTCGCCGCCCTGGCCGGTCCGGTGATGGGTCCCTTCGCCATCCTGATGTCGCTGGCCGTGCTGTCCAGCTCGGCCGCGTCGCTGCAGTCGACCTTCGTCGGTCCGGCACGCACCATGCTCTCGATGGGCCACTACCAGGCGTTCCCGAAGCGCTTCGCCTCGATCAGCCCGCGCTACAAGTCCCCGGCCTTCGCCACCGTGATGGCAGGCGCTGTGGCCTGGGGCTTCTACGCGATCATGCGCGTGCTCAGCACCGATGTGCTCACCGACACGATCCTCACCCTGGGCATGATGATCTGCTTCTACTACGGGGTCACCGCGTTCGCCTGCGTCTGGTATTTCCGGGACTCTCTGCGCGGCCCCCGGGCCATCCTGCTGAAGCTGCTGGCGCCGCTGATCGGCGGGGTCATCCTGCTGGTCATCTTCGCGACCACGCTGTACGACAGCATGAACCCGGACTACGGCAGCGGATCGAACATCGGCGGAGTCGGGCTGGTGTTCATCCTGGCGATGGTGCTGTTCATCGGCGGCATTGTGCTGATGCTCGTCCAGCACCGCATCAACCCTGCCTTCTTCCAGGGTAAGACCCTGACGAAGGGGTCCGCCAAGGAACACGGGCACGTGGAGTAGCCCACGGATGCGTCCGGCCGGGCCTGCCCCGGCCGGACGCATGGGAGAATGGTGCCCGCCATGGCCCACACGCTCAGCTCCCACGACATCGCGCTCCTCGTGGGCAGCCAGGCCTTCTCGCGCGGCGAGCGCTATCTGCGCAACGGCCACGTCGAGGCGGAGACCTGGTTCGGTTCCGGCACCCAGCTGTTCGGCACGGTTCGCGGTTCGCGGCCCACGCCCTATTCGGTGACCGTCTCGTTCACGCTCGATTCCGCGGGTGCGGCGGTGCGGGCATCCGGTGTCTGCACCTGCCCGGTGAAGCGCAATTGCAAGCATGTCGCCGCACTGCTGCTCGGCAGTCAGGGCGGAATTCCGGGACGCAGCCGCGGCGGGGTCGCCGCCGACCCCGACTTTCCCGCCAGTGGCACCGCCGCGCGCGCAGCGTGGCGCAGCGCGCTGGCTCCGCTGGCCCGACCGGTTTCCGCGCCGGCGTTAGACACCCGGCTCGCCCTCCAGTTCCAGCTCCTCGCTCCCGAGAACGGACGTTTCGCCGGCCGGCCGGGGCTGCGCCGGCTCGCGGCGCGGCCCGTGATGATGGGCAAGCAGGGCAAGTGGATCCGGGGCAGCATCACCTGGGAGAACCTGACCACCGACGGTTCGCTCGATCGCGGCCAGCTGCGCGTGCTCTCCGCGCTGTACGCGCTGCAATACGCGGATCGGCCGTACTACTTCGGCGCCACCCAGTGGATCCCGGTCGACGCGTTCCCCGACCGGGCGCTCTGGACCCTGCTCGACGACGCGGCGAACGCCGGCCTTCCCCTGATCGCCGCCACCCTGGAACAGCACCCCGTTCTCGTCTCGCCCGTGCCTGCGAGCCTGGAACTGGACATCCGCCGCTCGGCCGACGGGTTGACGTTGCGACCGACCCTGCTGCTGGGCGACGAGTCGCACCTGCCGGGAACCTTCGGCTTCATCGGTGACCCGGCCCATGGCGTCTACACCTGGGCACCGCACGCCGGCAGCGACTCCCCGCAGATCACCCTGGCCCCCCTGGCGGGCGAGATCAGCCGGGAGCTCACAGCCATGGCCACCTCCGCCGGCATCAACGTGCCCCGCTCCGACGAAGCCGACTTCCTGGCCGAGTTCTACCCCTTCCTCCGCAACCGGGTCACCGTGACCAGCCGCGACCTGTCGTTCGCCCTGCCCGAGACTCCGCAGCCGGTGCTGGCCTTGACCATCACCCATCAGACGGATGCCCGCATCACCCTGCACTGGGCCTGGCACTACCCGGATTACGACCAGCCGCTCCGCCCGGTGCCCGGCGACATCCGTTATCGCGACGACGGGCGCGAGGGGCAGATCCTGCACGGGGTGCACGGTCTGCTGTCGCCCGTACCGGCACTGATCGGTCAGCGGAACGGCTTACCGGTACTGATCGAGCGGGCCACTCTGTCCGGTTCCGCCATGCTCGGCTTCCTCGACACGATCGTGCCGACCCTGGCGGCCGCCCCGCACGTCACGGTGCTGGTCGCGGGTGACGCGACGGAGTACCGCCGGGCCGACGCGGCCCCGGTGATCACGATGGGCACCACCGAACGTGCGGACGACCGGGACTGGTTCGACCTGCAGGTATCGGTCAGCATCGACGGCGAGGAGATCCCGTTCGACAGCCTGTTCCGGGCGCTGGCCTCCGGTCAGCAGCTGATGATCCTGCCGAGCGGCACGTGGTTCAGCCTTGACCGTCCCGAACTGCACACGCTCCGCCGGCTGATCGAGGAGGCCCGCGGGCTGCAGGACGCCGGCGCCGATTCCCTGGGGATCAGCCCGTTCCAGGCTGATCTCTGGGAGGAGCTGCAGGCCCTCGGAGTCGTCGCCGGGCAGGCGGCCGCGTGGCGCGACACCGTGTCCGGGCTCACCGATGTCGCCCGGATCCCGGTCCAGGCGCTGCCGGCCGGCGTCGACGCCACCCTGCGCACCTACCAGCAGGCCGGTTTCGAGTGGTTGAGCTTCCTCTACGACCATCACCTGGGCGGCATCCTCGCCGACGACATGGGGCTCGGCAAGACCCTGCAGGCCATCGCGCTGATGGAACGCGTGCGGGAACAGCCCGGGGCGAGTGCGCCGTTCCTGGTGGTGGCGCCCACCAGCGTCGTCTCCAACTGGGCCGCGGAGTGCGCTCGGTTCGCGCCGGGCCTGCGGGTCGCCGCGATCACCGAGACCGCCGGCAAGCGCAGCACCACCCTGGCCTCGCTGCACGAAGGCGCCGACGTCGTCGTGACCTCGTACACGCTCTTCCGCCTCGATTTCGACGATTACCAGGCCCTGGCCTGGTCGGGGCTCCTGCTGGATGAGGCCCAGTTCGTGAAGAACCGCAAATCCCGCGCCCACCAGTGCGCCCGGCGCCTGGACACCCCGTTCAAGCTGGCGATCACCGGCACGCCGCTGGAGAACAACCTGATGGAGTTCTGGTCCCTGCTCTCGATCACGGCACCGGGGCTGTTCCCCAGCCCGGGTCGCTTCGGCGACTACTACCAGAAACCGATCGAGAAGGATGGCGATGGTGACCGGCTCGACCAGCTGCGCCGGCGCATCCGCCCGTTCATGCTGCGCCGCACGAAGGAGCAGGTGGCCGGCGATCTGCCCGCCAAGCAGGAGCAGGTGCTCGAGCTCACACTGCACCCGAAGCATCGCTCGGTGTACGACACGCACCTGCAGCGGGAGCGACAGAAGGTGCTCGGCCTGATCGACAACCTGAACACGAACCGGTTCGAGATCTTCCGCTCGCTCACCATGCTGCGCCAGCTCAGCCTCGACGCGAGTCTCTACGACGAGAAGTACGGCGACATTCCCTCGACCAAGCTCGACGTGCTGCTCGAGCTGCTGGAGGACATCGTGGCCGGCGGACACCGCACGCTCATCTTCAGCCAGTTCACCCAGTACCTGGCCAAGGCCCGCGCGCGCCTTGACGCCGCCGGCATCAGCTACTCCTACCTCGACGGCAAGACCCGCAACCGGGCGCAGGTCATCAGCGACTTCAAGACCGGCGACAACGCGGTGTTCCTGATCAGCCTGAAGGCCGGCGGTTTCGGCCTCAACCTGACCGAGGCCGACTACGCCATCCTTCTCGACCCGTGGTGGAACCCCGCCACCGAGGCGCAGGCCGTGGACCGCATGCACCGCATCGGGCAGACGAAGAACGTCTTCGTCTACCGGCTGGTCTCCCGCGACACGATCGAGGAGAAGGTGATGGCCCTCAAGGCAACGAAGGCCCGCCTGTTCGAGAGCGTGATGACGGATGGCCCCGCGCACGGAACCGCCCTGACCGCCACCGACATCCGCGAGCTTCTGGCGTAGCGCGCCCGCGCCCGCACCCGTGGCTGCACGAGAACGGCACCGGGCACGCGAGTAGGCTGTGCCTGCCGGTCCCGAGACCGCTGTCCCAGCAAGAGGTGGCCCATGCCGCAGCACAACCAGTCCGCGCCCTTGGCCGGAACCACCGTCATCGGCGCCGACGGGTGGCCCGCCGAGCTGGTCGCCGCCGTGCGCGCCTCCACCGAGGCGGCAGCCCGCGCAACGCTGCCGTGGGTTGGCCGGGGTGACAAGAATGCCGCCGACGAGGCCGCCGTCGCGGCCATGCGCGCCGTGCTCCTGACGGCGCCGTTTAGCGGAACCGTCGTGATCGGCGAGGGCGAGAAAGACGAGGCTCCGATGCTCGCCAACGGCGAGCGACTCGGCACCGGGATCGGTCCGGACTGCGATATCGCGGTGGACCCGCTCGACGGCACACGCCTCGCCGCCGACGACCTTCCCGGTGCGGTCTGTGTCATCGCCCTCTCCCCGCGGGGCACGATGTTCGACCCGGCGGGCGTCTTCTACATGGAGAAGCTCATCGCCGGCCCGGCCGGTCACGGCGTTCTCGATCTCCGGGCCTCGGCCACCGAGAACCTCCGAGCCTTCGCGGCTGCCACCGGTATCCGCGAGACCGCGCTCACCGTCGCCGTGCTCGACAAGCCCCGCCACGCCGCGCTCATCCGCGAGATCGAGTTCGCGGGCGCGCGGGTGCTCCGAGTGCTCGAAGGGGACGTCTCCACCGCGATCTCCGCCGCGTCCACGGATGCCGCCGTCGACCTCTCGATCGGGATCGGCGGAACCCCGGAGGGTGTGATCGCGGCCTGCGCCGTGCGCGCCCTCGGCGGTGTCATGCTCGGCCGGATGGCCCCGCAGAGCGACGAGGAACGCGCTGGTGCCCTCACCGCCGGCCTCGACCTCACCCGCATCTACACCGTCAACGACCTGGTCGCGAGCGACCGGGTGCTTTTCGCCTCCGCCCCCATCACCTGACCCGGCCGGTGGTCGAGCCCGCCGCTGGTCGAGCTTGTCGAGACCCAAGCCTGCCCGGTGGTCGAGCTTGTCGAGACCCGCCCGCCCTCGCTGCTCGAGCCTGCCGCTCCTCGAGCCTGCCCATGGTCGAGCCTGCCGCTGGTCGAGCCTGTCGAGACCCGATTCCCCTCCCGGCACGTCCCCGAGGGAGAATAGTCTGGTGAGCTCCACAACGACCTTCGCCCTCATCCGCCATGGACAGACCGATTGGAATGCCGCTCTGCGCATCCAGGGTCACTCCGATATCCCCCTCAACGAGACCGGTCGAGGCCAGGCGGCGGATGCCGTCGGCCACCTGGCCGACTACGAGTGGGACTTCGTCGTGTCCTCGCCGCTCAGCCGCGCGGCAGAGACCGCGGATCTGATCGCCGATGGCCTCGGGCTCACCGTCAACCGGCGCATTCCTGAGATGGTCGAGCGCAATTACGGCCCGGCCGAGGGAATGAGCGCCGGCCCCGAGCTGGACGCGCTGCGCGAGCCGGGCGGCCCCACCGGCATCGGCGGCTTCATCGGCGCCGAGCCGGAGTCGACCGTGGCCGCCCGTGGCCTGACCGCCCTGCAGCTGCTGGCCCGGGATCACCCCGGTGCCCGCATCATCGTCGTGAGCCACGGCACGCTAATCCGTTTGACGCTGATGCAGGCGCTGGACCAGCCTGTCGACACGATCAGGAATGCCTCCCTCAATGTGCTCGCGCACACCCAGGCCGGCTGGACCCTGGACATCCTCAACGGCATCCCGATTCCCGCCGCCGACCTCCTCCCCACCGCTTAACGACGGAAGGCCACCCTGCTTGGGTGGCCTTCTTTTTCGGTCGTGGCGTGCGCCCCAGCACCGAGACGCGCGCGTGTGCGGCCTCGTGTGGGGCGGATTGTGCCCACGATTGTTCCCGTTCCGGTCGAGAGTGGCCGTTCTGCTGGGCACTCTCGACCGGAACGGGAACAGTCACGACTGGTTAACGGGGGAAGGCC
>NZ_SOHA01000023.1 GCF_004403065.1 Cryobacterium cryoconiti | reverse complement strand
TCAACGGTGTGTATAAATACGGTGCGTCCGCGTTCCCAGAGCAAACCTACGCGGCCAGCAACTACTGGGTGGATGTGGTCTTCATGCCCGACCACTCTGTTGCCGCCGCTCCCGCCGTGATCTCGGCAAGTCCCGCTTCTGGGGCGAGCGGTGTGCCTGTCACGACTGTGCTGTCCGCGATATTTGATCAGGCCGTTCGTTCGTCCTCCATGTGACTCGTTTTCCGGCTTGGGAGTCGATGGGCAGTGGCGGCCTGGAGGTTTACGGGCCCCGGTCGCGCTGCGCTCAGTGCGAACTTCAGAGTTCTTTTCCACGGCGGTAACACCAGCGCGTGGCGGCGTTCGGCCGACACGCTGCCTGTCGAGATCCAATTCGGCTTTCTTGAATTGGCCCTTGAGGAGACTATTTGTTGATGATGGGGATCTCGGTTCCGGGCGTCAACCTCGACAAGTCAGCGTGACGCTGCAAGAGCGACCTGATCAGATAGGAGGAGAGCAGGACAATGTAGCCCACGTACGTTGGGCCGCTTATCGCCAGTTGAAGGTTTTGCGGAACAAACAGTAAGCCGAGCCACGTATAGCAGAACACCGTGATAGAAAGCCAGTCGCCGTCCTCGATAGCCGACCGCCACACGAGCCCAAGGACGGCAGCCTGGAGGCCAATCACGACGGGAACGAATATCCACGGTACGTCATTCGCAAGGCTCGTTAACGCAGTGCTCCAGTACCACGAATCGGACCATTCCAGTTTGAACAACTGCGAAGTGACCACCGCTTGTGGATTGACCCCGAGCAGACTGTTCACCATTGATGCAAGGGCTTGAGAGTGGCTGAGTCCGCCGCCGAAGGTCCATGTCGCGTCCAGCGCACGTCCCAATCCCTCGAGACCTTGGCTCGCATAGGAGGAGAAGTAGATTCCCGCTACTTCGAACGCGGAAGGATGGTTGTGTGCCACAGCGCACTCTGTAGCGCCAGGGGGGCACAAAGGCACGTTGCCAGATCTCAATGCTTTCCTGGCTCCGAAGGCAAAGAATAGACCTACGGCGAGTAGGAAGAGGACGAGTTTTTCTGGGCGCCGGAGTGGCATTCGGCGTCGAACCCGTGACAAAACCCAGGCCCCAAAGACGACGATTCCGGAAAGTCCAATTTGTTGATCTCTCGCCACGAGAATCCCCATGAGTGTTGGCGCGGCAAGTACGCTGAGGAAAAGAAGTCCGTGCTTGCGTCTCTCAAACCAAGACATCGCCAAGTAGGGGAGAGCAGTCAACGTGAACGGTGCCAGCACTGTTTGCAGTAGCACAATGCCGCTTCTCGCGTCAAAGCCCTCGAGGATGCGCTCAGAGGACTGCGCATAGGCACCTGCCTGGTCATTTAGCGCATCTCCCAGATTGAGCACGCTGAAGCCCGAGTAGGCCTGACTCATTGGGATGACCAGCAAGAGGGAGGCGATAAAACCGATTGCCACCACTTCGGGGATTCGGTTTTCGTGCACTGGGCGAGTTGTCATTTGCCTCTGCCCAGTACCCCAGCGGTATCCAACGATCGAAGAAACCACCGTGCCGGCCATGAGCGCCGTCACACCTAGAAAATTCCTCTGCGTGTATGCAATGGGCCAAGCGGATGCATACATTGAAAAGCAAACCCCCCACCAAGCGAGCGCGACACCTAGGGGTAGGTAGCGCCCTCGAAGGGTGATGTCATGGGACTTTGACGTTGAAGAGAGTGCCCGAGGCGAGCGGTGCGGTTTCAGGGTGCATCCGATCTTCGTGGGAACAAGTCCGTTTGGCTAAATCGGTGACAGACCACACGGCATTCCCACCGCTCGTGGTCACCGATCAATACGGCGCCTAGTGAATCGTACTCGGGCAATTTGATTACCGGCAATTCGCCGCAGCATGGAAGCGGCCGACCGCTCGTGTCACGGAGAGCTCTTCTTCGAAGAAGAGGCGAGCATTACGCGCTCGTACCTCCAATGTTCCAGTCTTGTGCTCTTCGAACAGAGCGTCCAAAGCTTGCGCGAGCCCTGCAACGTCGCCAGCCGCTGCGGCGAGACCTGCGCCAGCGGCTTCGATGATCGTCCCGGCGTCTGAAGCAGGCTCGACACAAACAACCACCGGTACGCCCGAAGCACAATACTCGACAATCTTCGACGGGAAAGAGGGGGGTGTGACTCCCGCGACTGTGATCGCCACTCCGACGTGCGCTGAGCGCAACAGAGCACGATATTCGTCTCTAGGCAGTGCTCCGACGAATCGAACGTTGGTCAGTCCTATCCTCTCGGCGAGCAACATGAGTTCGGTGCGTGCAGGTCCGTCGCCGGCGATGATGAGATCGACATCTCGCCCTTCGATTTGTATCCGTAGCCAGGCCCGGAGGAGGACGTCCACCCCGCGACCCGCGACCAGTTGGCCACCAAACAAGACAGTGAATCGTTCCAGCTTCGGGGTGGAGCGAAACGTCTCAGGATTGAGCGCATCAGATGCCCAGGGCGGAATCACAATTGTTTTCGCCTTTAGGTTCGGATGGTATCGACGAAGAAAACGCTCATTGGCGGGGGACATAACTGCAATGACATCTGCGTTTCTTATCGACCGCGCCTCCAGGGCCCGCATCGGAGCGTGCAGGAATTTCACCCTGATCCGTCCGATCTCAATTTGGTGGATGGGGAAGAAATCCCACAAGACGAAGACGGAGCGACGCGCGATGCCTTTGCGACGGAGTCTGGCGGGCAGACCCCAAGAGAAGGCACCTATCGACGTGTAGACGCACAGGTCGTAAACGGAATCATGAACTAGTCGGAAGCCCAGGTTGTGGAGGCCCCACCCGGCTGCGACGTTATTGAGCAACTTGCCCGCAGATCCCGCTCTGATCTTCGACGGTCCAACGCTGAGGAGTCGAATTCGGGAGTCGGCATACTCATTCCTGCCAATGGCTCTTGGGTTCTTCGTGTCATGAACGAGGACGTCAACCTCATCGCCGGCATCAGAGAATGCGGTGGCGAGGTCGTCAAGTAACCAGGGATTCAGGCCTTCACCCGAGAAATGGCCCGTCACGATCAGGACTCTCATTGGTTCAACTTTCATCACGTTGAGTTCGGTAGCGCGGCTGTGAGACCACATGCGATCGCTCAGCGATAGGACCGATGCTGAAGAAATCAGCGGCATGTTACTGGCTGTGCGCGGCGATGCGGCCCTGGCTAACTACTTGTTAACAAAGCTCCTTCGCGCAAGACCGTATTCTCCGTAGCTGACCGCCCGGGTACGAGGCTACGGAATTCTTCGTAGGTGCGGATGTAGTCCGCGCCGTCGTAGGGCAGTGACGCGAATACTGCGAGCACTGCATCCGGGCTGTACGCGTATTGCGTGCCCCAAGTCATGGCGGGCATGTACAGGCCGAGGTCGGGTGAGTCGAGGAGGAACTCTTCGCGATTCGTTCCATCGTCGACGATGGCTCGAACGGCGCCCTTGATGCAGATGAGGAACTGTTCGCATTGGCGGTGAGCATGCTCGCCGCGGACGTCCCGCGAGGGGACGTCGTAGACAATGAAGAATCGTTGGGGGTGGAACGGAAGATCGGCGCCGAGTTCGGCCACGACCAGGCTGCCGCGCATATCCGTGGCCTTGCGCAACTGGATCAGCGAATCGGTTCGCAAGGGCGGCTGATCTGTGGCGGTGGCTGACTGGGTCGACGAAACCATCTTCCGGCCATCAGTGTCGGTGTAACCCGAGATGCGCGCGGGGTTGCCAACGACTATTGCGAAGGGGGGGACATCACGTGTGACGACAGCGCCGGCACCGACCATTGCGCTGCGACCGATTCGTACGCCAGGAAGAATTACCGCTCCTCCACCAATTGAGGCGCCTTGCTCAACGACAGTGCGGGAAAAACTCTCCGGGTACTGCTTGCTGCGCGGATACCGGTCATTCGTAAACGTAGCGTTGGGACCCACGAAGACGTCATCCTGCAGTTCGATGCCGTCCCAGAGCTGCACGCCGGACTTGATCGTGACGCGATCGCCAATCACTACGTCGTTTTCAACAAATACGTGATCGCAAACATTGACGTTCCTGCCTAGAACTGCACCCTTGAGCACGTGGGCGAAGGCCCAGACGGTGGTTCCTTCACCGACACGATCGGATTCGCAGATACCTTGGGGGTGCACATAGGGCTGCGTCATCACGCGACCTGCTTCCTGTTGTTGTCATTAGTGAAGATTAGGCGGCCAGCGAGGAAGCTTAACGGGGCCGTGACAAAGACCGTCGCGCCGTTCGCGAGCGGGGGAGCCCCCCAAAGAGCGAGCAACTGCAACGCCCCAAGACCGCAAGAGTATATGGCCACGTAGGCGACGGCGTAGAGGGCTGCACGGAGTGGTGAGAGATGGGATTGAAACACCCAGCGCCCGGTCATGACTACTGATATCCCAATTCCGAAGGCAAATGCGATCGTGAAAGCGATCCACCCCGGTAGGAAGAGACTGAGCGCCACGACAATGACCGCTGTAACCGCTGTGTTTGCGCCTCCAGCGATGAGAAATCGAATCGATGCCCGTTCGCCCCATCGCTCAGGCTTCTGCGGCGTCATCGGTTACCAAGTGACTTTCCGAGACCCAATGTGTCATGACGATTGCTCCCGGTCTGCGTTTCGTGTTCTCGAAAGCGCGCCACACATATGAGCCCACGATCCCCAGCGCGACGAGGAGACTGAAAGTGGAGAAGAGTATGACAAGCATGAGCGGGGTGTAGCCAGGCTCCGATATCGCACCAGCAAGAAAGGAAACCAATACGGCGATCGCGGCCAAGATCGTGAAGAGACCGCCAACCACGCCAACGCTCATGAGGACGCTGAGGGGGATGTCGGTGAATGAGAAAATGCTATCTAGGAGGTAGCGACGTTTCTTGGCAAAGGACCAGCCGCTCTCGCCATGCTCTCTGGTGCGGCGAACATACGGAACTTCGGCTCGCCGGAAGCCGACCCAGTACAAGAGCCCGACGAGACTGGAATGGGACTCTTCGAGTCGTAGGATTTCGTGAACGACGGCTCGATTGCAAGCAAAGATGTCCACTCCGCCTTGAGGCATGTCAGGGAAGACCCAATTTCGGTAAAGGCTCCAGAACGCAGACGCCGACCATCGCGTAAATCGGGGGTCTTCTCGCGACTGTCGGCGACCGACTGTTACATCGACGGTGCCGCTGGCCAGCTGCCGGAAGAATTCGATCACAAGCTCGGGAGGTTCTTGGAGATCGGCCGCCATTACCGCTACGAATGCGCCACTGGCATGTTGCATACCTGTGCGAATCGCGGCGAAAGAACCAAAATTTCGGGAGTGCTGGAGTAACTGTGTTGCGAAGGGAGCGCGCGGGATTATCTCCTCGAGCAGTTCAAATGAATTGTCCGGAGAACCATCGACTACGAAGACTACCTCCAAAGAGCTGTCGAGTTGGAGGGCGATATCGCCTAGCCGTGCGACCAAATCGGGTATACTTCCGGCATTTCCATACACAGGTACGACGACAGAGTACGTCGCAGGCGTCATGCTACGGCGCCAATCGCTTTGCAAACAGTGCGAACTTCCTCATCGGTCAATTCGGGAAAGCATGGGAGGGAAAGTAACTGCCCAGCGAGCTCTTCAGTATTGGGAAGTGAATGCGGTTCAGCGTTGAATCCAGGTTGTTGATGATCAGGTACGGGGAAATGAATATCTGTTGATACCCCGTGCTGGGCAAGGACCTCGCGCACTTCATCTCTCCGAGGTGTCAGAGCGACTGCCAAGTGGGCAACGTGGTGTTCTCCGACCGCAGGGAGTACCCGCAGAGGCCCGCCCGCGGCGGCTGCTGCGTATTGTGCAATGATCCAGCGACGGCGTTCGTTGAGTGCGTCAAGTTGAGGTAGTCGCGCGAGGAGGAAGGCTGCCTGAATCTCGTCGAGCCTGGAGTTAGCGCCTCCGGCGATGGCCACTCGGTACTTCGAGTTCCATCCGTACTGCCGTAACTGAGTTACCTTCTCAGCGAATGCGGCATTGTTCGTGGCCACCGCCCCTCCGTCTCCGAGCGCGCCGAGGTTCTTAGTGGGGTAGAAACTGGTCGCGCAAAGATCGCCGAAGGAACCGGCCGCACCTTCTGGTCGACGCGCCCCGATAGCCTGGGCGCAGTCCTCAACCACACGAATGCCACGTTTATGGCACAGTGCAACAAGGCCACCGATATCCGTCAAATTGCCATACAGATGAGTGATGACTACTACGCCAATGTCAGCGGTCAGGGCTTCAGTCACGGTTGCCTCAGTCAGACATAGGCTCTCGCAATCAACATCTGCATACCGGACTCGAAAACCGGCGCGCCTAGCTGCCGTAGACGTATACCCGCCGGCATTCGCGGCGCTGAGAACGGTGTTCTTTCCCTCGGGCATGGCAGCCTTGATAGCAAGCTCCAATGCATCGGTTCCTGACGCTACGCCGACCACGTGAGACACCCCAAGATACCTAGCCAATGCCTTCTGGAAGCTATCGTGCTGGGGACCGAGCACAACCCAACCCGAATCCAGCACCTGAGTCATGGCGACCGCGAGCACTTCGCGGTCCCGCATGATGCCACGGGATAGGTCGTTCATGGGTATCGGAGAGAAAGTAGAGGTGGTGTTCACTTTTTGTTCCTGAGTCGGCGCCGCCGGGTGATCAATTTCAGCTTACCTAATGCGTGGAGCGACATGAGCGAGCGGCCATACTCGGTGCCTGGTCTGGACGAGGCGTGAGTCTGAACGCCTCGAATCTCCGAAAAGCGTTTTGCCGCTTCGATACCAACCCGTGAAACGGGAATCAAGGTTCAATCACCCATACCTGGATTGGCCCGCCAGGCGCCTCATAGGTGGGGCGAGTAATTAGTGTCGCACGGCCGTCAAAAGCCAAATCCACCGCCAGAGATAAGTACTCAAGATGCGCTTTGCTCGCGCCAACCAGAATCCGCACGTCCCAATCTTCAATGAGTCGGGCTGCCTCCTCTGGAGAGCTGATGAGGGGATTCAGGGCTATGACAGGGCGCGGTACTGCCGCATAGGTCAATGGAAGGACTTGCGATGTGTCGGCTACGGCGAGCACTGAAC
Source organism: Cryobacterium cryoconiti (assembly GCF_004403065.1). Classification (GTDB taxonomy): domain Bacteria; phylum Actinomycetota; class Actinomycetes; order Actinomycetales; family Microbacteriaceae; genus Cryobacterium; species Cryobacterium cryoconiti. The sequence goes on along the minus strand of NZ_SOHA01000023.1, from coordinate 10,133 downwards.
CGCTGGGTTCACGAGCCAGTTCACCGCCAAGCTTTCTCGTCTGCTCAATTTCGGTTTGAGCTTGATATTTATACTCGCGCGCCATCAGAAAAGAACCAGCGGCGCATCCGATCAGAATGCTGCCCACCGCAACCCAAGCCACAACTGAGACCCAGCCGGTCGCTCGCTTGTGCTGTTTGAGCTGGTCTATCAGGCCCACAGCAAATACAGCGACAAAGGGTACCAACGCAAAAATGTAGCGGTTTTGCGCTTGGAAGGCCGCTGAACTTGCCAGGTAGATGCCCAAGACGACCAACGCCCAATACTTGACCATTCGAGAGCTCTGGTTGTTGCGAATCAAGGAAATGCCGGCTACGACCACGAGAAGTACGGCGGATTCTGTTATTACCTCAGATGGTGACGACGGAACGATCGCCTCTGCGAGGCCCATACCCACCTTTGACACAAATTCTGACAGGGAGAAAGGTGCCTGGGCTAGATCGTAGTAGGAGGTCATCTGCCCCTTTTCGGAGGGCGTACCGGCCATGAGTTGAGAGAGCACGCCAGCGTGAGCGTACGGCGGGAATATCAACGGCTTCAGTGCGACGAGAACGACGGTGATTATGAGGCTCGGGGCTGCCAAGAGCCAACGATTTCGATTCTTCCGACACATCCAAATAGTGAGAAGGGCCTGAGCGGGAAGCAAGAGCGCATAGTTATCCCGCGTGTAAAACATCAAGATGCTTCCGGCGGACATGATCAAGAGGCCTGTTGAGATGGATCTGGACTCGGCCCTGGCAATTGATGAGGCGACAACCGAACCGAGTATGAGAAGGCTGGCGCCTAACGCGAGGGACATTTCTGCCAAAGCGTTTATCGACAGCCAGAGTGTTAACGGAAAAGTCAGGAACACGGCGGGGGCTATGAACGAGTAGGAATACCCCTGGATTCTTGCCACGAAGTACAGGCACAGGGCAATGAGTATCGCGAGAAATACGTTGACCGAAACCCACGACAAGTAGTCACTAACGCCCGACTGATGCGCCAGGCCTGCCAAATGGGTAATCGGCAGATTGTGGATGCGTGGGGGTAAATCAGTGAGTGAAGCTGTTGCGGCGACCGTTGGATAGATCGCGTTTGTGACCGGCGAGTCTGTGAATTTCGACATCAATAGGTCTGCGACGTACCAGTATTGATCGCTACCACGCAGGCCGACCGCACCATAAAGGACGTTGCCCATGAATATCGCTGCAGACGCTGCAGCTACGCTGATGCCTGCAACCTGCCAGGTACGTCGGGTGGGTGGGACCTGACTGGCTGGCAAGGAATCTCCTCTGTAAAGGCGCTGCGTTTGACGCAGTCAATGAATGGGTTCGTAACGACGGCGCAGCCCCGGATGGGGACCGGATCGGGCCCCATAAGGTTCGACAATGCTGTAGTTTTTCCGAAGTTTCTGCGGCACTCAGCTTTTACACGAACAAAGCCAACTTCATTGTAGGAGTTGCCAGCCAGGCTCCCGTAACACTGCGAGCGGGTATGACAAAACGTTGGGGCTGATGGACCGGCAATACTCCTGCGCGCACGCTCAGGGCGTTATGGAGCTGGTGTTCCTGATGCGGCGCAAGTGGATGCCTCATCAAAACGCGACTGGCGGGTACGGTGTCGTTCAGACTCAAACGCTCGGTCAGTTCTCGTTCCCCGGTGCGACCTGATTCAATAGCTCAGTGAGTCAAACCAACAGTCAGTCCAGGGTGCGCCGAGCCAAGAGACTCAAGGCGCGCATGAAGCCCCGGATCTACCGCCGGTGGTGGTTCTGGACGGTCGTCGTCGTCGGTGTCCTCGTGGTTGCCGGAGCCTGGGTGGGTCTTCGGGGATTGCAGGCGAAGGCTGAATTGGAAGCGGCGCTGCCGCTGGCCTCCACGATTAAGACGCAACTGCTTGCTGGAGACTCGGTGGCGGTGTCTGCGTCGGTGAAGAGCATGGCAGGGCACACCACCCGCGCTCGTGACCTGACTGGCGATCCGGTCTGGCGAGCCGCGGAGTTGGTTCCATTCGTTGGGGCCAATCTCGCAGCTGTGCGAAACCTGGCTGATGTCGCCGATGACGTGGTCAGTGGCGCGGCCGTCCCGTTGGCTGCGACCGCGGCGACTCTGAACCCTTCGTCGTTGAAGCCCGTCAACGGCGCCATCAATCTTGAGCCGATCGTTGCAGCTGGAGATGCTCTCAACCAGGCCAGCGCGGTGTTCTCGGCCGCGAACAAACAGGTCAGCGACATCGACACCAGCATGACCGTCGGGCAGGTCACCGCCGCCGTGGACGAATTCCAGAGCTTCCTGGGGAGCATCTCACCGACGTTGGTGTCGGCAAGTCAGTTAGTGGACGCTCTTCCCGATGCTCTCGGGGGAGCCGCTCCCCGCAACTACGTCATCGTGTTCCAGAACAACGCTGAAGCACGGGCTCTCGGAGGCACCTCGCTCTCGTTTGCTCTGCTTACGGTTGACCAAGGTCGCGTCACACTGGGCGACGCCGTGCCAGCGGGGTTCGGAAACTTTGCCTACTACCAGGAATCTGTGGTTCCTCTTCCGGAAGGGGTAGAGGCGCTATACGGTTCGGAGTTCGGTCGGGCGATGTCGAACCTCACGGTGCGGCCCAGTTTCGAGAGTGCAGCTACCGTGACCCAAGAAATGTGGAAGCGGCAGTTCGGCACCGATATCGATGGCGTCATCTCGGTTGATCCAGTTGCGCTGGGTTATCTGCTGCGGGGAACCCCCACCATTCCGTTGTCGACCGGAGACGTGCTTACGAGCGAAACCCTCGTGCCTCTCTTGCTTAACGGGGTCTACATGCGCTTCTGGTCCGGGAATACTGGCGCGGATGCTGTCGCCGACAACGCAGCGCAAGATGTTGTCTATGCGGAAATCGTCGAGAAGACGTTTGATCAGCTTCTCGGCGGTGGCGTCGATCCTAATCAGCTGATGTCGGCCCTCACCCAGGCCGTGAACGAGCACCGGGTGCTGATGTGGAGTCCGAAGGTAGAAGAACAAGCCATCTTCGAGACTCTCGGGGTGGATGGATCCTTGCCGAAGAGCGACGAAGCGACAGATCGGGTCGGGGTCTACTTTCAAGAGAACGTCGGCTCGAAGATGAACTACTACCTGAAGCAGTCCGTCAGCCTCGGTCAGGCTGCATGCCGGGCTGATGGGAAGGCGTCGTACCGCGTCGGAGTTGACCTCACCAACGAGATTCCAGCCGATGCGGTGACATCCGTCAGCCCCTCGATTCTGGGTACGTTCGTGCGGGAGAAGCTCGAGCCGGGTGTGCAGCGCATGATCGTCATGGTCTACGCCCCGCCCGGGTCGCAGATCGTGGGAGCGACGGTTGACGGGGCTCCCGTGCAGCTCGAATCGTTCCACGACACCGACTACCCGGTGGCGAAGCTGATCGTGAGTATGGAGCCCGGCGCCACGTCGAAGATCACCCTCGACGTGGTGGCGGCCGCAAGCGGCACGAAGGCGCTTGAGGCCCAGGTCACCCCGATGGTGAACCCCACGACGATCTCGGATCTGCCCCTCGACTGCGCGACTGTCGCGGCGGAGTAGTCAGGGCGGCGGGGCTACAGGCCGATGGCGAAGGCGGCGTAGCCGATGACGCCGGCGGAGACCGCAGCTACGGCCAGAAAGGCGTACTGCAGTCCTTTGGTGCTGCGGCCTCGTCGCAATAATGCCTTGTGGCCCATCTGCTCGGGCCGGATTTTAGTCACAATTTTCACTGTAGTGCTGCGGTGACACCAGACTCCCGGTTTTTCGCCCCCAAAGGAGGGGGTCGGACCGCCTCGCCTGATGCCCGAGGTTAGGCTTCAGGGGTGGAGAAGACGATATGAAACTATCCGTAATCGGCTGTGGCTACCTCGGGGCCGTGCACGCGTCGGCGATGGCCGAGTTGGGCCACGACGTGGTGGGCATCGATATCGATGCCCGAAAGATCGACCAGCTGGCCGCGGGCACACCGCCGTTCTACGAGCCCGGCCTGCCCGAGATTCTCACCTCGGCCATGGCCTCGGGTCGGCTGCGCTTCAGCACCGACATTGCGGATGCCGCCGGCGCGCAGGTGCATTTCGTCGGAGTCGGCACTCCGCAGAAGGCCGGCAGCCACGCCGCCGATCTCAGCTACGTCGACGCGGCCGTGCAGTCGCTGCTGCCCCACCTTGCCGCCGGTGACCTGGTCGTGGGCAAGAGCACGGTGCCGGTCGGCACCGCCGCCCGCCTTGCCGGCGTGATCGAGGCATCCGGCAGCGGGGCCACCCTGGCCTGGAACCCCGAGTTTCTGCGCGAGGGCTTCGCCGTGACAGACACCATCAGCCCCGACCGCCTCGTCTACGGGGTGCCGGCCGGCGCGGCCGGCGAGCACGCCACCGCGCTGCTGAACGAGGTCTACGCGTCCGCGATGGCCGCGGAGACGCCGCTGATCGTGACCGACTACGCCACAGCGGAGCTCGTCAAGGTCGCCGCCAATGCGTTCCTGGCCACCAAGATCAGCTTCATCAACGCCATGAGCGAGATCGCCGACGTCTCCGGGGCGAACATCACCGAACTGGCCGACGCCATCGGGTTCGACAACCGCATCGGCCGCCGCTTTCTGAACGCGGGCGTCGGGTTCGGCGGCGGCTGCCTGCCCAAGGACATCCGTGCCTTCACGGCCCGCGCCGAGGAACTGGGCCGGGGCGAGTCGGTCTCCTTTCTGAAGGAGGTCGACGCGATCAACATGCGCCAGCGGCAACGGGTGGTCGCGATGACCCTGCAGGCCCTGGACAAGCCCGTTTACACGGCCAAGGTGGCCGTGCTCGGGCTCAGCTTCAAGCCGCACTCCGATGACGTGCGGGACTCGCCGGCCCTCGACGTGGCCGTGCAACTGCGGGGCCTCGGCGCCGACGTGATGGCCACCGACCCGCAGGGGATTGAGAACTCGCGGTTGCGGCATCCGCAGCTCACCTATTCGACCAGCATCGAGGAGACCCTGCGGTCCGCCGACGCGGTGGTGCTGGTCACCGAATGGGCCGAGTTCAAGCAGATCGACCCGGTCTGGGCGGCCGCGCTCGTGCGGGTGCCGATCATCATCGACGGCCGCAACACCCTCGATGCCGCAGCCTGGCGCGCCGCCGGCTGGACCTACCTGGGGCTGGGGCGACCGTGACCGCCGAGTCGTCTGGCGCACCGGCGCCCCGGCGGAAACGCCGCGGGTGGCGGATCGCGCTGATCGCCATCGCCGCCGTCGTTCTGCTCGTGGGCGGGGTCGCGGGCGTCTACGCCTGGACGCTCAGCAACACCTTCGACAGCCAGACCGTGAAGATCCCCGACGTGTTCCCCGACGAGGCGTCACGGCCGCCGGCGGCAACCAGTGACGGGGCGACCGGCGATGGGGCGACCGGGCAGAACATCCTGCTGCTCGGCTCGGACACCCGCGGGGCGAACGACGGGTCGATCGCCGACCTCACCGGCCAGCGCTCGGACACCATCATGGTGGTGCATGTGCCGGAGAATCGCGAGAACATCTACGTCATGTCGATCATGCGAGACAGCTGGGTCGACATCCCGGGTGAGGGCGAGGCCAAGATCAACGCCGCCATGAGCTACGGCGGGGTTCCCCTCGCCGTGCAGACCATCGAGGGTCTGCTGGGTGCGCGCATCGACCATGTGGCCATCGTCGACTTCACCGGGTTCAAGGGCATCACGGATGCCCTGGGCGGCGTCGACATCGACAACCCGGTCGGCTTCGAGTCGTCTGCGATGAAGGGGCGCTACTTCGACGAGGGACCCCAACGTTTGAACGGCACGGAGGCGCTCGCCTTCGTGCGGGAGCGGTACGCCTTCGCGGACGGCGACTTTCAGCGGGCCCGCAACCAGCAGGCCTTCATCAAGGCCGTGCTGGGCAAGTCGCTGACGGCGGAAACCCTCACCAACCCTGCCCGGATCAGCGATCTGGTCGGGGCGATTGCCCCCTACCTCGCCGTCGACGACGGGCTGAACTCCGCCTACGTGGCCGGGCTGGCCGTGCAGCTGCGCGACGTGCGCGTGGGCGACGTCACGTTCTTCACCCTGCCGACGACGGGCACCGGCACCTCGCCCGACGGCCAGTCGATCGTCGTGATCGACCAGGAGAAGCTCAAGGCCGTGCAAGAGGGGTTCCAGACGGACACCCTCGACACCTACCAGCCCGAGGTGCAGACGATCGAATAGCGGCCCGTTGCCCGCGCAGGTCGCTCAGGCGCGGGCAACGACGAAGAGCCTGTCGGGCGGCCCTGCTCGAGCCGAGTAAACTTGAAGCTCGGATTTCAAGGGGTGTGCGCGTGGTCGACCAGGAGCTTCAGCGGGAACAGCAGTATGTCGCGAACCTGTATGCGCGTCTCGACGCGTTGCAGCAGGAGGCCGAGCAGCAGCTCGTGGCCGTGCGGCGTATCGACGTGGGCGGCAACCACCAGTCCCGGTCCGAACGCGACACGTTCGCGCGGCTCTACGAAGACCGCATCGTGCAGCTGCGCGAGGTCGACGACCGGCTGGCGTTCGGCCGCCTCGAAGTGGCCGCCGACCCTGCCGACTCTGCTTCGTCTGACTCTGACTCTGCCTCTGACCCTGCCTCCGTCTACCGCTACATCGGCCGGCTGGGGCTGCGCGACGAGGACCTGCAGCCCCTGCTGCTGGACTGGCGGGTGCCGCAGGCCAGCGCGTTCTACCAGGCCACCGCGGCCACGCCGCTCGGCGCCCGCGCCCGCCGGCACCTGCTGTCGAAGGGCCGCGACATCGTGCGCATCGAGGACGAGATCCTCGACGCCGCGCTGCTCGAGGGTGATTCGGCAACCGTGCACCAGGGCGAGGGCGCACTGCTGGCCGCGCTCACCGCCCAGCGCACCGGGCATATGAGCGATATCGTCTCGACGATCCAGGCCGAGCAGGACCGCATCATCCGTTCAGACCTGAAAGGTGTGCTCGTTGTGCAGGGCGGGCCGGGCACCGGCAAGACGGCCGTGGCCCTGCACCGTGCGGCGTACCTTTTATATACGCATCGGGATCGGCTGAAGAACTCGGGTGTGCTCATCGTGGGGCCGTCGGAGTCCTTCCTCAACTACATCGAGGCGGTGCTGCCGTCGCTGGGGGAGACCGGGGTGGTGCTCGCATCCGTGGGACAGCTGTACCCCGGCATCGAGGCGACGCGAGAGGATGCCCCGGCCGTCGCCGCGATCAAGGGCCAGACCTCGATGGCCAGGCTGATTTCGCGGGCCGTGCGCTCGCGGCAGCGGGTGCCTTCGTCTGTGCAGGTGTTGGTCGTGAACGGGGACCGGATCACTTTGAAGCCGCAGCTGATCGAGACCGCCATTCACCGGGCGCGGGCCAGCGGCAAGCCGCACAACGAGGCCCGGGTCACGTTCGTGAAGAACGCGCTCGCCGCTTTGTCGCGGGAGTGGCTTGCACAGTTGAAGGCTCAGGGCCGGTCGATGGACGAGACCGACCTGCCCATGCTGCGCGAAGACCTGCGGCTGGCCGACGACGTGCGCGTGGCCCTGAACACCGCCTGGCTGCCGCTCACCCCCGAGAAGCTCGTGCAAGACCTCTATGCCCGCCCGCAGTGGCTGGCGCAGCTCACCCCCACCTGGACGCCCGCGCAGCGTGCGCTGCTGCACCGGGCACGGGGTGCCGAGTTCACGATCTCGGATGTGCCGCTGCTCGACGAGGCCGCCGAGCACCTGGGGGAGTACAACGTGGTCGACGCCGCCCAGAAGCGCGAGCAGAAGGAGCAGCGCAAACGCGACGTGGAGAACGCGGAACTGGCCATCTCGAACATGGAGGTGAAGGGACTCGTGAACGCGAAGGCACTCGCCGACAACTTCGCCGAGCTGGGCGACCGCGCCACCACGGCCGAGCGCGCCGCCCTCGACCGCACCTGGACCTACGGGCACGTCGTCGTCGACGAGGCGCAGGAACTCTCGCCGATGCAGTGGCGGCTGGTGCTGCGGCGCGGCCCGCTGCGCTCGTTCACCATCGTGGGCGACATCGCCCAGGCGGCGTCGGCTGCGGCTGCGTCCAACTGGCGCGACGCCCTCGAGCCGCTGCTCTCCGGGTCGCAGGAGGCTGATCGCTGGCGGCTGGAGGAGCTCACCGTGAACTACCGCACCCCCAGCCAGATCGCGTCGGCCGCGGAGTCGATGGCCCTGGCGCACGACCTGCCGATCACCCCGGCCCGGTCGGTGCGGGCGAGTGAGTGGCCGATCTCGACGCTTCCGGATGTGGTCTCGGCCGTTCGGCGGGAACGTGCGCTGGGCCTCGGCGGCACCGTTGCAGTGATCGTGCTGGAGCCCGCGCTGGATGAAGTTGTTGCTTCGCTGTCGGCTGCGTTCGGTTCCTCGATTGTCGGGGTCGGAGCTGCCGGCCTCCTGGCCGAGGTGGCGGTGCTCACCCCGCACGACGCGAAGGGGCTGGAGTTCGACGCCGCCATCGTCGTGGATCCGGCCGGCATCGTCGCCGCGTCCTCGCGCGGTGCGGGCGCGCTGTACGTCGCCATGACGCGGCCCACCCAGCGCCTGTACCTCGTGGCGACGGGCCCGCTCCCCGCCGGCCTCGCCGGTTGACCCCCTCCCGCTGGTTGAGCCCCTCCCGGTGGTTGAGCCTGTCGAAACCCGGCGAGCCATCCTCCCAACCCGCGCCGCGGCATCCGTGCCCCCGCGCTAACTGCGGAGATTCTCGCAACACGCCGTTCGGCCCGCCACGAATCGCGGCGTGTCCCGAAATTCTCCGAAGTTGCGTCACAACGGATGCCGCGTGCCAGCCCCGTTCCCGCCCGATTCACCACCCCACCGCTTACCGCCCGCCCTCCCGCTGGTTGAGCCTGTCGAAACCCGGCGAGCCATCCTCCAAACCCGCGCCGCGGCATCTGTGCCCCCGCGCTAATTGCGGAGATTCTCGCAACACGCCGTTCGGCCCGCCACGAATCGCGGCGTGTCCCGAAAATCTCCGAAGTTGCGTCACAACGGATGCCGCGTGCCAGCCCCCGACCCACCCCCAACCCCCCGCTGTACACTTTTCACGGGCGTCGCGCATGGGTGACGTCAAGCTCCGGGCCATGAGCACGGCCGCGAGTCATCACAAAGAAACCACACCTCACATGACGACGACACTTCCCCGCCTGGTTGCCTTCGACCTCGACGACACGCTCGCGGCCTCCAAGTCCCCCCTCGATCCGCGCATGGCCGAACTCATGGTGAGACTGCTCGGCGTCGTCGACGTCTGCGTGATCTCCGGCGGTCAGATCGCCCAGTTCCACATGCAGCTGATCGACAACCTCGACACGGCGACCGACGACGACCTCGCGCGCCTGCACCTCATGCCCACCTGCGGAACCCAGTACTACCGCCACTCCGAGGGTGCCTGGAACCAGATCTACGCCGAGTACCTCAACGACGACGAGAAGGCGCGCGCCCTCGCCGCCGTCGAGGCTGCCGCCCGCGACCTCGGCTACTGGGAGGCCGAGACCTGGGGCCCGATCCTCGAGGACCGCGGCTCGCAGATCACTTTCTCGGCCCTCGGCCAGGGTGCCCCGGTCGTGGCCAAGTCCGCCTGGGACCCGTCCGGCGAGAAGAAGAACACCCTCCGCGAAGCGGTGCAGGTGCTGCTGCCCGACCTTGAGGTGCGCTCGGGCGGGTCGACCTCGGTCGACATCACCCGGCAGGGCATCGACAAGGCCTACGGCATGCTCAAGCTGGCCACCCTCACCGGCGTGCCCCTCGACGAGATGCTCTTCGTCGGGGACCGCCTCGACGAGAACGGCAACGACTACCCGGTCAAGGTGCTCGGCGTCGAATGCGTCGCCGTGGAGGGTTGGGAAGACACCGCCGCGTTCCTCGAAACGCTTCTGCCCCAACTGACGGATGCCGCCGCGCGCCCCTAAGCGCCCCTCACCCGCACTGGCCGGCTGAGCCCGCAGCTCAGCTCGCCGCTGCGATGCCGGCTGAGCCCGCAGCTCAGCCGGCGGCGACTGCCCCGACTGCGACTGCCCCGACTGCGACTGCCCCGACTGCGACTGCCCCGACTGCGACTGCCCCGACTGCGACTGCCCCGACTGCGGCCGCCCCGACCGCGGCCGCCCCGACTGCGGCCGCCCCGACCGCG
>NZ_SOHA01000039.1 GCF_004403065.1 Cryobacterium cryoconiti | reverse complement strand
CAGCCGCCGAGCAGCGCCGGCAGGGCGGCGGCGACGACGAGGCCGAGGGCGGCGCGCCGGCTCACGCGGGCACCCCGGCCTCGGTCACGATGCCGGCGGCGAGGGTCGCGCCGTCCTGCGGGTGGATCACCAGGAACGCCCCGGCCCGGCGGTTCGCGGCGTACGTCTCCAGCGGGAGCGCGGTGGCCAGGCGCACCGTGACCTGGCCGATGTCGTTCACGTCGAGGCTGCCCGCCGTCTCCAGGTCCAGCGTGTCCAGGTTCAGCCGGCCGGTGACCGTGCCCAGCAGCGCCTGCACCGTGCTCGTGCCGAACTTGACCAGCGCCCGGGCGCCCGGGGTCAACGGTCGAGGGTCGAGCCAGAACAGGTCGGCCGTGAGGTCCCGCACCGGTTCGGGCAGGGTGCCGGCGGCACCGATCACGGCCCCGCGGGCGATGTCCAGCTCGTCCCGCAGGCGCAGCGACACCGACTGCGGTGCGGACGCCTGCTCGAGCTCCCGGCCGGCGAAGTCGATCCCGGTGACGACCGTGGTGGCTCCGCCGGGAGCCACGGTCACAGCGTCACCGACCCGCACGGTGCCCGAGGCCACCTGCCCGGCGTAGGCACGGTAATCGCGAAAGGCGTGCGCGGCATCCGGTGCCACAGCCACGGCACCCTGGGGGCGCACGACGAGCTGGACCGGCAGCCGGAAGTCCTCCACGGCACTGTCGACCTCGTCGGCGGCCGGCAGGGTCTCGAGCAGTTCGAGCAGGCTCGGACCCGTGTACCAGGGGGTGTTCGCCGAGCGGTCCACGACGTTGTCGCCGGCGAGCGCGGAAACGGGGATCACGTGCACCGCACCGAGCGCCAACTCCTCGGTGACGGCGCGCACGGCGGCGGCGACCGTGCTGAAGGCCTCCTCGTCGTAGCCGAGCAGGTCGATCTTGTTCACGGCGATCACGATGTGCGGCACCCGCAGCAGCTTCACGACCGACAGGTGCCGGCGGGTCTGCTCGAGCACGCCCTTGCGCGCGTCGATGAGCATGATCACGGCATCCGCCGTCGTGGCGCCGGTGACCATGTTGCGCGTGTACTGCACGTGGCCGGGGCAGTCGGCCAGGATGAACGAGCGCCGGGCGGTGGCGAAGTACCGGTAGGCGACGTCGATGGTGATGCCCTGCTCGCGTTCGGCGCGCAGGCCGTCGGTCAGCAGGGCGAAGTCGATGCCGCCCGAGGCGCCGCCGAAGCCGCGCTCGGTGGAGGTGCGCGTGACGGTGTCGAGCTGGTCGGCGAGGATCGCCTTCGAGTCGTGCAGCAGCCGCCCGACCAGTGTCGATTTGCCGTCGTCGACCGAGCCGGCCGTCGCGAAACGGAACAGGGTGCCCTGGGCGGTGTCGGCGAGAGGGTGAGTCGGCGTCGGTGACATTAGAAATACCCGTCCTTCTTGCGATCTTCCATGGCGGCCTCGGAGATGCGGTCGTCGGCGCGGGTCGCGCCTCGTTCGGTGATGGTGCTCACGGCGATCTCGCGAACAACGGCGGCCACGGATGCCGCGTCCGAGTCGACCGCGCCGGTGCAGCTCATATCGCCCACCGTGCGATACCGCACGGTGCGGTTCTCGGTGGTTTCGGTGGCCCGGGGCGCACTCACCGGGCCCGTCGCCCGCCACATTCCGTCGCGGCGGTAGACCTCCCGCTCGTGCGCGTAGTACAGCGGGGGGAGGACGATGCCCTCGCGCTCGATGTAACGCCAGACGTTGAGTTCGGTCCAGTTGCTGATCGGGAACGCGCGCACGTGCTGGCCCACGGTGTGGCGGCCGTTGTAGAGGTTCCAGAGTTCGGGGCGCTGGTTGCGCGGGTCCCACTGGCCGAACTCGTCGCGGAGCGAGAGGATGCGTTCCTTCGCCCGGGCCTTGTCCTCGTCGCGGCGGGCGCCGCCGAAGACGGCGTCGTGGCGGCCGGCGGCGATCGCGTCGAGCAAAGGCAGGGTCTGCAGCGGGTTGCGGGTTCCGTCGGCGCGTTCCTGCAGTCGGCCGTCGTCGATGTAGTCCTGCACGCGGGCCACCTCGAGCCGCAGGCCGAGGCGCTCCACGGTCTCATCGCGGAAGGCGATGACCTCGGGGAAGTTGTGCCCGGTGTCCACGTGCAGCAGCGGGAACGGGACCTTCCCCGGCCAGAACGCCTTCGCGGCGAGGTGCAGCACGACCACGGAATCCTTGCCGCCGGAGAACAGCAGCACGGGGCGCTCGAACTCGGCGACCACCTCCCGGATGATGTGGATGGCCTCGCTCTCGAGCACGTCGAGCTGGGAGAGGCGGTGGGCGGCGTCGGCGGTGCTGGCGGCGTCGGCGCCGCTCGCGGCGGCGGCCTGGGGGGCCGGAGCGTCGGCAAGGACAGGGAGAGCGTTCACAGGTGGAGTCCGCATTCTGTTTTCGCCAGGCTGGCCCAGCGTCCGGATCGGGGGTCGTCGCCGGCGGCGACGGGTTTCGTGCACGGTGCGCAGCCGATCGAGGGATAGCCCTGGCCGAGCAGCGGGTTCACCGGCACGCCGTGTTGCCCGGCGTAGTCGAGGATCTCGTCGAAGCTCCAGGCCGCGACCGGGTTCACCTTCACCAGGCCGTTGCGCTCATCCCAGACGACCAGCGGTGTGTTCGCGCGGGTGGGGGCCTCGTCACGGCGCACCCCCGTGAACCAGACCTCGTAGCCGCCCAGCACGCGGTGCAGCGGCTCCACCTTGCGCAGGGCGCAGCAGCGATTGGGGTCGCGGCCGAACAGCTCGGCGCCGTGGGACGCGTCCTGCTCGGCCACGCCCTGCTCGGGCAGCACGTCCACGATGCGCACCGGCAGCAGCCGGGCCACATCGTCCCGCGTGGCATGGGTCTCGGCGAAGTGGTAGCCGGTGTCGAGGAACAGGACGTCGACGCCGGGCAGCTGCCGGGAAACCAGGTGGGGCAGCACCGCGTCGGCCATCGAGCAGGCGACAGCGGCGGCATCCGTCTGGAAGTTGCGGGCGACCCAGGCGATGACCGCGTCGACGGATGCCTCGCCCAGCTCGGCCGCGCCGGCCTCGGCCAGCGCGCGCAGCTCGTCGGGGTCGCGGCGGACGCTCGTGGGGGTGGCGGTGTTGTTCTCGCTCATTGCAGTGCCTCCTCGTCGGCGCGGTGGGCCCAGACGGCGAAGGTCTCCGTGTCGCCCCGGTCGGCCAGGAATCGCAGCACGATGCGCTCGACGTAGTCGGCGAGGTCGTCCGCGGTGACCTTGAGGCCGCGCACGGTGCGGCCGAGCCCGGCTTCGTCCCGGCCGACGGATGCCAGTCCGCCGCCCAGGTGCACCTGGAACCCGGGCACCTGGCCGCCGTCGGCGCCCGGCAGGAGCTGCCCCTTGAGGCCGATGTCGGCGGTCTGGATGCGGGCGCAGGAGTTCGGGCATCCGTTCACATGCAGGCTGATCGGTTGCGGCACGGCGATGCCCGCCAGGCGCTTCTCGAGTTCGAGCACCGCGTCGGTCGCGGCCTGCTTGGTCTCAACGATGGCCAGCTTGCAGAATTCGATGCCGGTGCAGGCGATGGTCGAGCGGCGGAACAGGCTGGGTCGAGCGGCCAGGCCGAGCGCGTCGAGGGCGGTGATGAGTGGCTCGACGTTCTCTTCGCTGATGTCGAGCAGCACCAGCTTCTGGTGCGGCGTCGTGCGCAGCCGGGCGGAGCCGTGCTGCTCGAGCAGGTCGGCGAGTCCGGTGAGCATGGTGCCGGAGACCCGGCCGACGAAGGGTGTGACACCGATGTAGAACCGGCCGTCGACCTGCTTGTGCACGCCCACATGGTCACCCTGCTGGGTCGGCGTCGGGGCGGGAGGGCCGTCGGGCAGCGCCTCGTGCAGGTACTCGTCTTCGAGCACCTGCCGGAACTTCTCCGGTCCCCAGTCGGCGAGCAGGAACTTCAGCCGCGCCTTGTTGCGCAGCCGCCGGTAGCCGTAGTCGCGGAAGATCGAGGCGACGCCGAGCCAGACGTCGGCGACCCTGTCAGGGGTGACGAAGGCACCCAGGCGCTCGCCGAGGCGGGGGTTGGCGGAGAGGCCGCCGCCCACCCAGAGGTCGTAGCCGAGGCCGAGCTCCGGATGCCGCAGGGCGACGAATCCGACGTCGTTGATCTCGTGCACGACGTCCTGGCTCGGGTGCCCGGTCAGGGCCGTCTTGAACTTGCGCGGGAGGTTCGCGAGTTCGGGGATTCCGATGTATCTCGCCGTGATGTCGGCGATCGCCTCCGTCGGGTCGAGCAGTTCGTCCACGGCGATTCCCGCCACGGGGGAGCCGAGGACGACCCGCGGCACGTCGCCGCAGGCCTCCGTGGTCTGCAGGCCGACGGCCTCGAGGCGGCGCCAGATCTCGGGCACGTCCTCCACCCGGATCCAGTGCAGCTGGATGTTCTGCCGATCGGTGAGGTCGGCCGTGTCCCGGCCGAAGTCCTCGGAGATCTCGCCGATGACGCGCAACTGGGCCGTGGTGAGTTGGCCGCCGTCGATGCGCACCCGCAGCATGAAGTACTTGTCCTCGAGCTCGTGCGGTTCGAGCGTCGCGGTCTTGCCGCCGTCGATGCCGGGCTTGCGCTGCGTGTACAGCCCCCACCACCGGAATCGCCCGTGCAGATCGGTGCCCTCGATCGAGTCGAATCCCTGCTTGGAGTAGATCTCCTCGATCCGCTCCCGCACGTTGAGCCCGCCGTCTTCCTGCTTCCAGGCTTCGTTTCCGTTGAGCGGCGCCGTGCCGTCGACCTTCCACTGCCCGTTCGGGCGGGAAGCCGGGCGAGGGGGACGCGCCGGCCTGGTCGCTTCTGTCTGACTCGCTTCCGTCTGACTCGGTGACACGGTGGGCTCCTCCTCGTGGTCGCGGTGCCGGCTTCACGAGATGCCGAGCTTGCGTGGGGGAAAACGTACCGAGAACGAGGGCAGGGCGACGCTTCCGGCCGTAACGGCCGGTCACGCGCCGTAGCGAACCGTCACACAGTCGCGCCGTTGTGCTGCCCCCTCTACGGTGTCCCGCCGTCCCCGGTTCCCTCCTCCCCGGTCCGGGCGCACCCTGCGGAAGCAGGCGCACGTTAGAACATCCGCCGCGAACCACAACCTGCGCCCCGAGACCGAGCCGCCCCGGTGGTCGAGCCTGTCGAGACCCCGCGAGTCGCCCTCGGTGGTCGAGCTTGTCGAGACCCGGCGAGTCGACCCGCTCCCGGTGGTCGAGCTTGTCGAGACCCGGCGCCCCGCCCTCGGTGGTCGAGCTTGTCGAGACCCGGCGCCCCGCCCTCGGTGGTCGAGCTTGTCGAGACCCGGCGCCCCGCCCCGCTCCCGGTGGTCGAGCCTGTCGAGACCCGGCGAGCCGCCCGGCTCCCGGTGGTCGAGCCTGTCGAGACCCGGCGAGCCGACCCTTGACTGCTTAGTACACAACTTTGATTATCATACGTAAATACGTGACAGACTCTCGACTACGCGTACTAACTCTGCTATCCTCGACGCATGACCACCACCGCAGACGACCTCAGAACGGCAACGGATGCCGTCGCTCGCCTGGGCTCGTCCTGCGCCGATTACGAGGCTCTTCCCGATGCCGAGGTGCTGGCCGGTCAGAGGCAGATCGCGGCCGCGCGCCGCCTCTTGGATGCACGCTCCGCCTGGATGGCGGCGACCATCGCCCGTCGCTCCCGGCCCGAGCTCGGCCACTCCGGTCTGGCCGCCCAGCAGGGGTTTCTTTCACCGGAGGCGCTGATCCAGACGGTGACCGGCTCAACCAAGAATGATGCGTTCAAGCTCGTTGCGGTCGGCACGATGATGGCCGACGCCGAGGCGGCGGAGAAGCTGGTCGAGGCGGCCGTGGAGTCGCCCGACAGCGATCCCGGTGTTGTCGCCGCTTTCGAGGCGAAGGTGCCGTGGCAGGCACCGATCGCCCGAGCCGTCACCGACGGCAGCCTCTCGGTCGATGCGGCCGAGTCGATCCGTTCCGGCCTCGGCCAGATCGACGCCGCGGTCACCGCCGACAAGCTCGGCACCGCCCTCAAGTCGCTCCTCATTGAGGCCGCGTCGCTGAATGTCGACCAGGTCTTCAAACTCGCCCGCCGGATGCGCGACCAGCTCGACGAGGCGGGCATCGCCGCCCGGGAGAAGCAGGCCCACGACGACCGGTTCCTGCGGGTCTATCGACTGGACAACGGCAAGGTGCGCTTGAACGGCCTCTTCGCACCGGAAGACGGCGAGTTCGTGCTCTCGACTTTCGACTCCGTGACCAGCCCTCGCCGCGGCGGGGTGCGGTTCGTCGACAAGGAGAAGGCCGCCTGGGCGAAACGTGTGCAGGATGACCCCCGTACCACGGAGCAGATCGCCGCTGACGCCCTGGTTCAGCTGCTGAAGATCGCTGGGGAGGCCGACCAGGGCCGCGTCTTCGGCGGGCGCCGCCCCGCGGTGCGGGTGATCGTAACCGAGAAGGCCCTGAAGTCGGGCCAGCCGGCCCCCGGCCAGGCGGCCCAGGGCGGACCGGTTACGGCCGAAGCCGCCGAAACCCTCGAAGCAGCCGCCGCCCATGGTCAGATCGAGGGCAACCCCGTCCCGATCTCGCAGGAGACCATCGACCGGCTGCTCTGCGACACCGGAACCCGCGGCATCCAAGTCGACGACACCGGGCAGATCATCAACGTCGGCCGTGACCAACGGCTCTTCACCGAAGCGCAGCGCGCCGCGATGGGGGTCCGGGACGGCGGCTGCCGCTGGGTGGATTGCGACCGATCACCTGCGTGGTCTGAGGCGCACCACATCAACGGATGGCTCGCGGACAACGGGTACACCGACCTTGCCGACGGGGTGCTGCTGTGTCATCCGCACCATCTGCTGCTGCACAACCAGCACTGGACGATCATCCGCACCGGAAACGACTACTGGCTACGACCACCGGTCGACGTCGACCCGGAACAAACGCTGATCGCATTGCCCAGCAAGCGCGCGACCCTGTAATCCCCAGGCGGGGCCACAGGGTACGTTTGCCGTCTTTGCTGTCCGTGCCTCCACCAATCGGGAACGCAAGTCACGCGTCCGGGGCCGCCCGCCGGGGCGCATCGCCGATCCCGAGAGTGAACAGGTCGCCGAGAGCTTTCACCGCCGGACCATCGACGAACACGTACACGCCATTGGCGATCATTCCCGCGATCAAGGAGAGGTTGACCAGATCCAGCACCTCCTGGGTCTCCTCGGTGAGGAATGGCACCACCTGCCACCCTGGCCATACGTTGACCGCGTAGAACAGCAGAGAATTGATCGCGAGGGCGATCGCATAGCCTAACCGCCGACCGGGGCGGGAGGGGCGGGGTACGGCATCCGTTGACAGGGTCGCAGTGTCTGGCCGACGCGTCGGCCGTTCTAGGACCGGAAGTCCCCGGAGATTTCTACATCGTGGCTTCAGACCGCGCTGAGATACCGGCTGACCACTACGTCGACGAGATACAGCGGTGCCGGTTCGTCGGGTACCAGGAGCGGCCGGGTCACGACATCCGCCCCGGACTTCTCGACCAGACCCTGGAAATACCCCGGAGCCAGCAGATAGCTGCTCGCGACGATGCGACGACCGGGATTCTCAATGCGCGTGCGCGTGACCATGCAGGCCAGCGGAGGGCGGGCCGCCGAGAGGAACCCGAGGGCGATGACACGACCGGATGCCGCGGCGAGCCCGGCCGCCACGGCTCGGCAGTCCGCGACGGCCCGGGCATCACTCGAACCCGCGACGGCCAGCACGACCACATCATCGTCCGCGAGGCCGGCTTCGTCGAGCCGCTGCCGCAGGAGGGCGATGAGCCGGTCGTCCGGGCCGAGGGCAGAGCCGAGCACCACCTGGCGCACGGTCTCGGCGCGCACGGCATCCGTCAGGTCCACGTGCACGTGGTATCCGGCCGAGAGAAGCAGCGGCACCACGACGGCGGAACGGCTCGGCTGCAGTGCGGCCAGGGTTTCCGAGGTGTCCGGGTGCTGCACATCGACGAATCCGAGAGCCACAGTCAGTTCCGGATGCGCGTCCGCGACCGCACGCATCAGCCCGGCGACGGCTGCCTGGCCGTGCGGCGAAGACGTGCCGTGGGCGATGCCGACGAGTGCGGGGGAGGTCTGGGCTGTCACCCCACCATTCTGCCGGGTCGGGGTCGCCGTGTGACCGTACATGTCAGACGTCCGGTGGGGCCGATCTCGTCGTGCGCGCACCCTGCGCCGCAGCGCGCGTGGCACGCCACCGGCAGAGCGGCGCAGCCACCGCGCGAGCCATAGGCTGTAGGTATGGCAGAACGCACCCCCTGGTCTCTTTCCGGCGCACTGCGCGGAATGTTCGCGAAGAAGACAATCGACGCGGAGACCTGGGACGACCTCGAAGACGCGCTCATCCAGGCCGACTTCGGGCCCAGCATCACGGAGGCCATCGTGGCCGACCTGCGCGCCAAGGTCGCCCGGTACAACACGACCGACCCGACCGACCTGCAGCGGATGCTTCGAGAAGGCCTCGAGGAACGGCTCTCCAAGCTCGACTCCACCCTCAACCTCAGCGCGCGGCCCGCCGTCGTGCTCGTCGTGGGCGTCAACGGCGTCGGCAAGACCACGACCATCGGCAAGTTCGCGAAGTTCCTGCGCACGTACAACCGCAGCGTGCTGATCGGGGCCGCCGATACCTTCCGCGCGGCCGCCGTGGAACAGCTCGCCACCTGGGCCGAACGCGCGGGCGCCGACATCGTGCGGCCGCAGGCGCACGGCCAGGACCCGGCATCCGTCGCCTTCCAGACGGTCGAGCGAGCCCTGAAGGACGGCACGGAGATCGTCATCATCGACACCGCCGGGCGCCTGCAGACCAAGGGTGGTCTGATGGACGAGCTGACAAAGATCCGCAAGGTGATCGAGAAGCAGACCCCGATCGCCGAGGTTCTCCTGGTGCTCGACGCGACGACCGGCCAGAACGGGCTGGCCCAGGCCGAGGCCTTCATCCAGCATGCCGGCGTGACCGGGCTCGTGCTGACCAAGCTGGACGGATCCGCAAAGGGTGGCTTCGTGCTGGCCGTGCAGGAGAAGACCGGCATCCCCATCAAACTTGTGGGCCAGGGTGAGGGCATCAACGACCTCACCGGTTTCACGCCGCACGTTTTCGCACAAAAACTCGTCGGATAGGAAAGCCATGACCATCGAACACGACTTCTTCGGAATCCTCGGCAGCGACGACGCTGGCGAGGTCTACTGGTCGGACACGGCCGAACTGGGTGACCAGGACGTGCAGATCGACCTCAGCTCGCCCGACGAGGAGTCCGTCTCCACGGAGGCGCTCGACATCGCCGCTGCCATGGTCAACGCCATCGAAGAGCTCGACTCCCAGGCCCGCGAATCGCTTGTCGCCGACCTGAGCAAGGAGGCCTCGATCACGAGTGCCTACATCACGACCGAGCTCGACGAAATGGATCCCGAGGTGCTCGACGACGCCCTGATCTGGGATTCCGGCGACAAGCAGATCGACTTCCTGCGGTCCATCCAGCTGCAGCGGATCGGCTTCCACCCCCACCACTTCCGCAGCGAAGAGCACTTCGCGGTGCTCGAATACTCGATCAGCCCCGATGACACCGATGCCCTGCTCGTCGTCACGATCGACGTGCACGGCGACCCTGTGCTCATCGCTGTCGAGCAGTAACCGGGCCGTCGACCCGGCGGGGGAGAGCCTCCCTACTGAATAGTGCCCTTGGCCGGTTCGCCGAGCGGCACGTTCTGCAGCACCTTGACGTCGGTGGGCACGGCGAGGGCGTCGTCGGTGAGAGCGCCGAGCCGGGCGATACCCGCGCCCGTCGCGTGCACAGCCAGGTCGGCGGGGCTGGCCCAGCGTTCGACCATGACCACCAGGTCTCCGTCGGTGTGAGCGGCGTACAGCTCGCAGCCCGGCTCGGCGTGCACCAGAGGGGAGACCACGGCGAAGGCGTCGAGGATCTCCTGGCTGCGACCGGGCTTCGGGGTGAGGATGGCGACGACGACAACGGACATGATGACTCCTGACTTCGAGTGCGGTTTGCGCACCCGAACAACCGTAGGCTCCGCGACCGGTTAAACTAAACGCATCATGGCTACTTTTGGAAACCTCTCAGATCGCCTGGCCGAGACGTTCAAGAATCTCCGCACCAAGGGCAAGCTCAGCGCGGCGGATGTCGACGGCACCGTTCGCGAGATCCGTCGGGCGCTGCTCGACGCCGACGTCGCCCTCGAGGTGGTCAAGGACTTCACCGGCAAGGTGCGCGAGCGTGCCCTCGGCGACGAGGTCAGCAAAGCGCTGAACCCCGCTCAGCAGGTCGTCAAGATCGTCAACGAGGAACTCGTCGAGATCCTCGGTGGCCAGCAGCGCCGGCTCGAATTCGCCAAGAAGCCGCCGACCATCATCATGCTCGCGGGCCTGCAGGGTGCGGGTAAGACCACCCTCGCCGGCAAACTGGCGAAGTGGCTCGTCAAAGACGGGCACACCCCGATCCTGGTAGCAGCCGACCTGCAGCGCCCGAACGCGGTCACCCAGCTCGAGGTCGTCGGTGCCCAGGCGGGCGTGCCCGTCTACGCGCCGGAGCCCGGCAACGGCATCGGTAACCCGGTCAAGGTCGCCCGCGACGGCGTGAAATTCGCCCAGCAGAAGATGCACGACGTGGTCATCGTCGACACCGCCGGGCGCCTCGGCGTCGACGCTGAGATGATGAAGCAGGCCGCGGACATCCGTAAGGCCATCGATCCCGACGAAGTGCTCTTCGTGATCGACGCGATGATCGGCCAGGATGCCGTGGCCACCGCCAAGGCGTTCCAGGACGGCGTCGACTTCACCGGTGTGGTCCTGTCCAAACTCGACGGCGACGCGCGAGGCGGCGCTGCCCTGTCGGTGGCGTCGATCACCGGTCGTCCGATCATGTTCGCGTCGACCGGTGAGAGCCTTGACGACTTCGAGCCGTTCCACCCCGACCGGATGGCCAGCCGCATCCTCGACCTCGGCGACATCCTCACCCTGATCGAGCAGGCACAGGGTGCCTTCGACGAAGACGAAGCCCGCAAGATGGCGGAGAAGTTCTCCACCGACAGCTTCACCCTCGACGACTTCCTCGGCCAGATGCAGCAGTTGCGCAACATGGGCTCGATCAAGAAGATGATGAGCATGCTCCCGGGCGCCGGCGCCATGAAGCAGCAGCTTGAGAACTTCGACGAGCGCGAGATCGTGCGCACCGAGGCCATCATCCAGTCGATGACCAAAGCCGAGCGCACCACCCCGAAACTTCTGAACGGGTCCCGCCGGCTGCGCATCGCGCGCGGTGCCGGCTCCACCGTCACCGAGGTGAACCAGCTCGTGTCCCGGTTCGAGCAGGCCGCCAAGATGATGAAGACGGTCGCCAAGGGCGGCATGCCCAACATCCCCGGTATGGGCCCGGTTCCCGGCGGAATGGGCGGCGGCGGCCGCGGCAAGCCGCAACCCAAGAAGAAGGGCTCGAAGTCAGGCAACCCGGCCAAGCGGGCGGCGGAGAACCTGGCCCTCGCGTCCGGCGAGAAGGCGGCCCTGCCCGCGGGTGCCGGCGGCGGCACGGGCTTCGGCCTCGGCGGCTCCAAGAAGGCCGGCGGACCCACCGAGGACGAGATGGCCGCGCTGCAGAAGATGCTCGGCCGGTAGCACCCGGCCGCCGGTTTAGGATGAGCGCATGACCTCCTCCGCTGCGTCCTCCATGCCCGGCCGGGTGCGCATCGGCGCGCAAATCGCCCCGCAGCACGCCCTGTACCCGAAGATCCGGGAAACCCTGACCGAGGTCGAGGCTCTCGGCACGGACGTGGCGTTCAACTGGGACCATTTCTTCCCGCTGTCCGGCGAGAAGGACGGCCTGCACTTCGAGTCCTGGACTCTCCTGGCGGCCTGGGCCGAGCAGACCTCCACCATTCAGCTCGGGGCTCTGGTGAACTGCAACAGTTATCGCAACGCCGACCTGCAGGCCGACATGGCGCGAACCATCGACCACATCAGCGGCGGACGGTTCATCTTCGGCACGGGCTCCGGCTGGTTCGAGCGCGACTACGACGAGTACGGGTACGACTTCGGCAGTGTCGGAAGCCGTCTGGACGCCCTGGCAGTCGATCTGCCGCGGATCGAGGCGCGCTGGGCGAAGCTGAACCCGCCGCCCGTGCGCGACATCCCCGTGCTGATCGGCGGCGGCGGGGAGAAGAAGACCCTGCGCATCGTGGCCAAGCACGCCGACATCTGGCACTCGTTCTCCACCCCGGCCGTGCTCGAGCACAAACTCGGCGTGCTCTCCGGCTGGTGCGACACGGTGGGCCGGGACCTGGCTGAGATCGAGATCTCCACCGAACTGCGGGGGCGTACGGTCCAGGAGGCCGACCAGCTCTACGACCTCGGCGCGCGCCTGTTCACCCTCGGCCTGTCCGGGCCGCACTACGACCTGGCCCCGCTCACCGACTGGCTGGCCTGGCGCGACAGCAAGAACGCGCTCTAGACATCCGTCGGCTGCGCCGCCCTCTGACGTCAGCCGCTCCCGAGGCTCTGCGGGAGCTGACTGTTCCCGAATCGGACCACTGTTGCCGGTGCGCGGGCAACAGTTGTCCGACACGGCAACAGTTGCCGCCGGGCAGGCCGCTCAGAGGATGGCGGGGATTCCCGTGCGCAGTTCGCGGCTCAGGGACGCCACGACGGCCGGCAGACTGCCTCCGTTGGCCTCGGCGACCCGGAGCTGCCGCTGATAGCTGGCGCCTTCGGTGATGATCCGGTCGAGGCTGCGCAATTCGTTCGAGCAGCCCAGCCGGTCGGCAACGGGGGAGAGAACCCCGATCAGGCGGTGCACATCGTCCTTCACCGGGCTCTGAGCGCCCGTGGCATCCGTGATGATCTCGGCTTCCAGGCCATAGCGGGCCGCACGCCATTTGTTCTCTCGCACGAACCACGGTTGCATCGACGCCACCGTCTCGCCGGCGTCGAGCCGCTCGCTCATCCAGTCGACCAGGCACTGGATGAACGCGGCGATCGCCCCGAGCTCCTCCGTCGTGGACACGCCGTCGCAGGCGCGCACCTCGATGGTTCCCCACCGCGGAGACGGGCGGATGTCCCAGCGCACCTCGGTCACGTCGTCGATCACGCCCGTGGCCTCCATATCGGCCACATAGCGCTCCCAGGCCTCCCAATCCTCGAGGATCCACGGGAGACCGGCTGTGGGCAGTTGCTGGAACATCAGGGCCCGGTTGGACGCGTAGCCCGTGTTGACGCCTGCCCAGAACGGGCTGGACGCCGACAACGCCTGCAGGTGCGGCAGGTAGCCGAGCAGACCGTTCAGGATCGGGATGACTTTGGCCTTGTCCTCGATCCCGACGTGAACGTGGATGCCCCAGATCATCATGTTGCGCCCCCACCACTGGGTCCGGTCGATCAGACGGTGGTAGCGCGCCTTGTCCGTGACCTCCTGATCGAACCATTGGCTGAACGGATGCGAGCCGCTGCAGATGAGTTCGACGCCCCGGGGATCGGTGATCGCCCGTACCTCGTCAACCTGGGCCGCGACATCCGCGACGGCGCCCGCGACGGTGTGATGCACGCCCGAAACAAGTTCGACGGTGTTCAGAAGCAATTCCCCGGTGATGTGCGGATGCGGCGTGCCGTCGGCTCCGGCCAGCGCCGTCAGTACCTCGTCGGCCAGGCAGACCAGGTCTCCCGATTCGCGGTCCACGAGGGCGAGCTCCCACTCGATGCCAATGGTTGACCGTTCTGACCGGGCAAATTCGATCCCCACGCGCGGTCCTTCCGATCCTGGTGCACCCGTTCGGGTGTGGTTTTGTGACAATCCTGACACCGATTCACTCACCGGCGCCACAGCCTGCACGCCGGGCCCGGCCTGGCCGATACCGGGGCGGTATTCGCCCGGCCTCGCTGCAGGCGGTCGATTATCACAAAGTCGTCGATGTCTGACAGAATGATTAGTCGAGTTCTCTTGCGTCCGACCCTCTACTCAGGCGCAGGAAAAAACCTTATTGAGCTTGTGCCGAGTGTGCCCCCACGCTCACGGCCCTCAGTTCGCCAAAAATCAAATACACAGGAGAATTGTGGCTGTCAAAATTCGTTTGAAGCGCATGGGTAAGATCCGTGCACCGTACTACCGCATCGTCGTTGCCGACTCGCGCACCAAGCGCGACGGTCGTGTCATCGAAGAGATCGGCATCTACCACCCCACGCAGGAGCCCTCCGTCATCGAGGTCAAGTCCGAGCGTGCGCTCTACTGGCTGGGCGTTGGCGCACAGCCGACCGAGCAGGTTGAGGCTCTCCTCAAGCTGACCGGCGACTGGGGCATCTTCAAGGGTGACAAGAACGCCGTCTCCACGGTGAAGTTCAAGGAGCCGAAGGCTCCTTTCGTTGCCGACGAGAAGAAGAAGCCGGTTCTGAAGCCGAAGGCTGACAAGCCCGTGGCCAAGGAAGAGGCGCCCAAGGAGTCCGAGGCTGCCGCAGAGGCAACCGAAGAGGACAAGGCGTAATTTTGCTCGCTCCCGCGCTTGAGCACCTCGTCAAGGGGATCGTTGATCACCCCGACGATGTGCATGTTGTCGCCCAGACGTCCCCCCGGGGCGAGGTGCTCGAGGTTCGCGTGAACCCCGAAGACCTCGGCCGCGTGATCGGCCGTTCCGGGCGCACCGCCAAGGCCCTGCGCACCCTCGTGGCTGCGCTGGCCGATGGTCGGCGCGTGCGTGTTGACGTCGTCGACACCGATTTCTGAACTGGTAAATGAGTAGTTGGATATGAGTTCGGTGAACGACGGCACTAGCCCGCGCAGCCAGTTGAGGGTTGGGCGCCTGACGAAGGCGCACGGCCTCAAGGGAGCGATCAAGCTGGAATTGTTCACGGATGACCCGGGACGACGTTTCGTCCCGGGCGCCGTGTTCACCCTGCAGGTACCCACGGGTTCCCCGTGGCACGGCAAGAAAATCGAGCTCGTCGAGCTCCGCTGGTACAACCAGCACGCGGTGGGCTTCTTCAAGGATGTCCCGGACCGCGAAGCGGCCGAGGCCCTCGCCAAGGCGATCCTCTGGATCGACCAGGACGATGCGGAACAGTCCGGCGAAGAAGACGCCTGGTACGACCACCAGCTGATCGGCCTTGCGGTCGTTCGCGACGGTGAGAAGATCGGCACTATCGCCCGGCTGGAGCATCTCCCCGCGCAAGACCTGCTGATCGTGAAGACCCCGGCCGGCGAAGTGATGATCCCGTTCGTGAAGGCCATCGTGCCGTCCGTCGACATCACGACCGGAATCGTCACCATCACCCCACCTCCCGGACTGCTCGAAGAGCTCCCGGAGGAACCGGACGACGATGACGAGAGCGTCGGGAACGACGCCGACACCACCGCAGCCCCGGCTGCCCCCGAAACTGAATCAGAACCCGAGGCCGAGATCGAGATCGACGGAGTCCCCGGCCGGAGCTGACCCACCCTTGGGGAGAGGCGCGCCGCGCCCGACCGGCTCCCCTCCTCGTCACGACGCGGCACCCTTTTTTCTAGGAGCACCGTCGCATGTCGTACGTTAAACCGAATCAACTCATTGATGACATTATTCACTCCGGTGTTCTCAAGACGAGGCTGACCATCGGCCAAATGGCGGTACGGGGTGTGCTCGCCGGGGCCATCCTCGGAGCGGCCACGACCGTCGCATTAACCGCCGCCGCCCAGACCGGGCTGCCGATCGTCGGGGCTGTGCTCTTCCCGGTCGGCTTCGCGATGATCCTCCTGCTGGGTCTCGAACTGGTCACCGGAAGTTTTGCCCTTATCCCGCTCGCGATCATGGAGGGGCGCACGACGATCGCCCGGGGGCTGACGAACTTTTTCGTGGTCATCGTCGCCCACCTCGTCGGGGCCGGACTCTACGCCTTCCTCTACACCGCGTCGATCACCTATCTGGGCACGGACACCTCCGACCCGATGATCCAGGCCATCATCCACCTCGCCGAGCACAAGGTGCTGCCCTATGAGGCCGTGGGTGCCGGAGGCATCCTGGTCGCGATCATCAAGGCCATGCTCTGCAACTGGATGGTCGCGATCGGCACGATCATGTTCTACACGTCGAAGTCGACGGGCGGCAAGATCCTCGCCATGTGGCTGCCGGTCACCACGTTCTTCAGCCTCGGGCTCGAGCACGCGATCGTGAACATGTTCGCCATCCCGGCCGGGATCATGCTCGGCGCGGATATCACGATCGGTCAGTGGTGGGTCTGGAACCAGGCGCCCGTGCTCTTCGGCAACTTCCTCGGTGCCGTCCTGTTCACCGCGCTGCCGATCTACTTCTCGCACCGCACCAGGGTGAACCGGGCCAGGACCGCCGCCGAGGTCGCCGAGGTCGGTGCCGCCGCCGACGCTGCGCCCGCCGAGCCCACGCTCATTCGCTCGTAGACTTCTCCTGTGCGCATTGACATCATCACGATCTTTCCGGAGTTCTTCTCCGTCCTCGACGTCTCCCTGGTCGGCAAGGCCCGTCAGTCGGGCCTGATCGATCTGCGGGTGCACAATCTGCGCGACCACACGCACGACCGGCACCACTCCGTCGACGACACGCCGTACGGCGGCGGCGCCGGCATGGTGATGAAGCCGGAACCGTGGGGTGACGCGATCGACGCCATCCTCTCCGACGTGCAAGACGTACCGGCGGCAACGGATGCCGCTCCGCTCCTGATCTTCCCGTCTCCCGCCGGTGAGTTGTTCACTCAGGCCATGGCCCGCGAACTGGCCGGGGAGTCGAACCTGATCTTCGGGTGCGGCCGGTACGAGGGCATCGACCAGCGGGTCTTCGACCACTTCGCCGTGGAGGGTCGGGTGCGGCTCGTCAGCCTCGGCGACTATGTGCTGAACGGGGGAGAGGTGGCGGTGATGGCCATGATCGAGGCCGTCGGCCGGCTGATCCCGGGCGTCGTCGGCAACCCGGAGAGTCTCGTCGAAGAATCCCACGAGGACGGCCTGCTCGAATACCCGAGCTACACGAAACCCTCGGCCTGGCGCGGACTCGACGTTCCCCCGGTGCTCCTGAGCGGAAACCACGGCGCAATAGCCGCGTGGCGGCGCGAGCAGCAGCTCGAGCGCACGGCCCGGGTGCGCCCGGACCTTCTGCCGCCAGCGAACTGAGCGGTCCCGCCCGGACTGGCCGGGTAGTCTGATCCCGTGTTCGTACGCAGGGTCTTCTACTACTGGCAGTTCATCGCCGTCGTCGTTCTTCCGGCGTGGCTTCTGATCGGTGCCTCCGTCTACGGGAGCGGCGGCTGGGACGTGGTCGGCAGCTTCTTCACCGGCCTTGTGGTCGGGGTCGGCCTGCTGGCCGTGAGCCTGATCTTCTTCGCCCGCTCCGAGGTGCGCAGCGCCCGGATGGTGTCGTGGCCGGACGTGGGCGTCCTCACCCTCTGGCACGGTCTCATCATCGCCATGGGCTTCACCTATGGTGTCGCGCCGGGACTGGCCGCACTCGTGATCCTGGTCGGGCTCGGCGCCTTCTGGTTCTCGATCTGGGAACTGTACGCCGCCGCCCGCCGCAGTATGCGGGCCATGATGCTGCTCGTGGAGGAGACGGCGCGCGGTCCCGTCTCGCCGAACGGGGTGCCGCCGACGATCCCGCCGACCGACCGCTTCACCCCCACACCGGATCCCTCCGTGATCATCGTTCGGGAGAGCCCGCTGAACGATGACGGTCCGCCCGACCGGAACACCCGGAACACCGGCGGCGACCAGGCCGGATAGCCCCGGAGGCTTCACTCCGTTCTCTCGCCGGCCCTGGGTGCACCTTTTGCAGGCAGGCTCGTTTTCGTGACATAATGGGCGATTGTGCCGTAGCAAGCCTCTGCCACAGGGGAGCTGCACCGTATCGGCATGACACACACTCATTCATTTGCTGTTCCGCACGCCTCGCGTGTCGGACAACATAAGCCGTAGTCGTCCTGTGGCGGATACAGAGAGCGAACCAATATGCATATTCTCGACCAGGTGGATGCACCATCCCTCCGCAAGGACATCCCGGCCTTCCGCGCCGGCGATACCGTCAAGGTCCACGTCAACATCGTTGAGGGCGCCCGCTCTCGTGTGCAGGTCTTCCAGGGAGTCGTCATCGGACGCTCCGGCGAAGGCGTGCGCGAGACGTTCTGCGTTCGCAAGGTCAGCTTCCAGGTCGGCGTCGAGCGTACCTTCCCGGTGCACTCCCCGGTGATCGACCACATCGAGGTCATCACCCGTGGTGACGTGCGTCGCGCGAAGCTGTACTACCTGCGCAACCTGCGTGGCAAGAAGGCCAAGATCAAAGAGAAGCGCGACTAATACCCGTCGCAGTCGACTCTCAGCTTTAGCTGGATTCCCCCTGAGCTCCTCACCCGTACACTGGGTCAGGAGCTCAGGCGGTTTAATGACAGACAATCCTCTGCCCTTGCGATCCGATCGCCGGGGAACAGAAACGAAGCGCACCAAGCGCGGCGTTGCACGATTCATTCGCGACCTTCTGGTCATCTTCGTGGTGGCCCTGCTCATCTCGTTCCTGATCAAGACCTTCCTGATCCGTTCGTTCTATATCCCGTCCGGGTCGATGGAAACCACGCTGCTGGTCAATGACCGCATCATCGTGAATCAGCTCGAACCCGATCTGATCCCGATCACCCGCGGCGACGTCGTCGTGTTCCGGGATCCGGGCGGATGGCTGCTGCCGCAGGTCCCGCTCGAACAGAACCCCGTCGTGGCCGCCGCCGACTGGGTGATGTCCGCGGTGGGGCTGTCCGCGCCCGACAGCAACGACCACCTCATCAAACGCGTCATCGGGCTGCCCGGCGACCACGTCACGTGCTGCAACGTGCTCGGCCAGATGAGCGTCAACGACGTTCCGATCGCCGAACCCTATGTCTCGCTCCCCGCCGGCGAAACGAGCGTGTCCAAGGATGACTTCGACATCGTCGTTCCGGAGGGCTCGCTCTGGGTGATGGGTGACAACCGGTACAACTCCAAGGATTCCCGCTACAACACCGAGACCCCGGGCAGGGGATTCGTCCCGGTCGACAACGTCGTCGGCCGCGCCATGGTGATCAGCTGGCCGATGGCCCGGTGGACCTGGCTCGACGACTACCCGGAGGTCTTCCAGGGCATCCCCACGGAGACGAGGTAGATGGCGGTCGTGGACCCGACCCTCGACGTCGAACTGGCCCTGCTGGCCGCCGGGGCAACCTGCGTCATCGGCTGCGACGAGGTGGGCCGCGGTGCCCTCGCCGGACCCGTCGGCGTGGGGGTTGCCGTCGTGAACGCCGCCTCTGCCGCCATCCCGGCCGGACTGCGCGACTCGAAGATGCTCAGCCAGCCCCGGCGCGAGCTGCTCGCCCCGCTGGCGGCGGACTGGGCCCTGCAGTCCGCAGTGGGCCTCGCCTCGGCGCTGGAGGTCGACCAGCTCGGCATCATCGCCGCGCTCGGCCTGGCCGGCAAACGCGCCCTCGGGCAGCTGCACGCGGCCGGGGTCGACGTGACCGGCGCCGTGGTGCTCCTGGACGGCAACGACGACTGGTTGAACAAGGCGCTCAATACCCCGCTGAACGTGGTGACCCGGGTGCGGGCCGACCAGGACTGCGCGTCGGTGGCGGCGGCATCCGTGATCGCCAAGGTGCACCGCGACGCGCTGATGATCGCGGCGGATGCCGTGACTCCCGGCTACCAGTGGGCCGGCAACAAGGGCTACGGCAGCGCAGCGCACATGGACGCCATCGCCCTGCTCGGCCCCGCCGTGCTGCACCGCAAATCCTGGCTGAAGATCACAGCGTAAGATTGAGACACCATGGAAGAAGATGAGTTCGAGGACTACGACCGCGAGGTCGAGCTGGCCCTGTACCGCGAGTACCGCGACGTCGTGGGCCAGTTCCAGTACGTCGTCGAGACCGAGCGACGCTTCTATCTCGCGAACGAGGTGGAATTGGTGCGCCGTGACACGGAGCACGACTTCTACTTCGAACTGACTATGAAGGATGTCTGGGTCTGGGACGTCTACCGTTCCGACCGGTTCGTGAAATCGGTGCGCGTTCTGACGTTCAAGGACGTCAACGTCGAAGAGCTTGCCTCCAAGGAGTTCGAACTCCCGAAGGAACTCGCGCTCGACGAGTAGCACAACGAATACTCAGGCCGCAGGGTCTGCACACTCGGCGCAACGATGCGGTCGAGAACGAAGGGTATGTCTTTTGCTTCAGGAATCTGATCGCGCCAGGGCCACGTGGATCAACCGGGAGGCACTCGCGGAAGCGATGATTCCCCTGATCGGTCGGCTATATCGGGAAAACGACGTCGTCACGAGCGTGCATGGTCGGGGGCTGGTGAACCAATCGGTGATCGGTCTGCTCAAAGCGCACCGTTTCGCACGGCACATCGACGACGTGGAACTGCCGCTCGAGGAGACCCTGCCGCTGCTCCAGGTGCTCAGCACGCTGCGGCTCGGCACCGCGTCGATCGACCTCGGCCGCCTCGCCATGGCGTACAAGCTGGAGGGTGCCGGACGAAGCCTGGAGGAATTCCTCCGTGCCGAGCTCGCAGACGTGGTCGACCGCCAGGGCGACTCCGTCCCCGCGGGCACGGATGTCGTCCTCTACGGTTTCGGACGGATCGGGCGGCTCCTGGCGCGCATCCTGATCGACCACGCCGGTGGCGGACAGGGGCTCCGCCTGCGGGCCGTCGTGGTGCGCCGCGGTTCCGACAACGACCTCGTCAAACGGGCGAGCCTGCTGCGCCGCGACTCGGTGCACGGCCCCTTCGAGGGCACCATCACCGTGGACCCGGTCAATAACACCATCCTCGCCAACGGCACGCTGATCCAGGTCATCTACTCCAGCGATCCGGCCACGGTCGACTACACCCGGTACGGCATCCACGACGCCGTCGTGGTGGACAATACGGGACGCTGGCGCGACGCCGAGGGACTGAGCCAGCACCTGGCCTGCCCGGGGGTCGCCCGGGTGCTGCTCACCGCGCCGGGCAAGGGCGCGTTGAAGAACATCGTGCACGGCATCAACCACGCCTCCATCACCCCGGACGACACCATCGTCACGGCGGCATCCTGCACCACCAACGCGATCACGCCCGTGCTCAAGGCCGTGAACGACCGCTTCGGCATCCGGGACGGCCACGTGGAGACGGTGCACTCGTTCACCAACGACCAGAACCTGATCGACAACTTCCACTCGGGGGACCGCCGCGGCCGCAGCGCCGCCCTGAACATGGTGCTCACCGAGACCGGGGCAGCCAAGGCCGTGGCCAAGGCGCTGCCGGAGCTGGCGGGCAAACTCACCGGCAACGCCATCCGTGTGCCCACGCCCGACGTGTCGATGGCGATCCTCAACCTCACCCTCGAGCAGGGCACCACGCGGGACGAACTCAACACGTACCTGCGCACCATGTCGCTGCACTCCGAGCTGCACAAACAGATCGACTACATCGACTCGCCCGAGGTCGTTTCGAGCGACTTCCTCGGCTCCAAGCGGGCCGGCATCGTCGACGGGCTCGCCACCATCTGCACCGACAACAAGGCCGTGCTGTACGTCTGGTACGACAACGAATACGGCTACAGCTGCCAGGTCATCCGGGTACTGGAGGAGATGGCCGGCGTGCATCCGCCGGTGTTCCCGAAGGTGCTCAGCACGCCGGCCGCCCTGGTCTGATCACCCTGGTCTGATCACAACGCCCCGCTGACCCGGTCGGGTCAGCGGGGCCGAGGCTCGCAGATCACGACCGGGATGTCCCGGCCGGTCTTCTGCTGGTACCCGTCGTAACCTCGGTAGGCAGCCACGATCTGCGGCCAGAGCTCGGCCTTCTCTTCGGGGGTCGCGGTGCGCGCCCTGAGCTTCAGGGTGTCACCGTGCACGGTCAGCTCGACGTCGGGGTTCGCAACCAAGTTGAGGTACCACTGCGGGTGGCGGTCGTCACCGCCCTTCGAGGCGATCAGAACGAAGCGCCGGTTCCCGTGCACGGGGGCGGTGAGCATGGTCGTGCGGCGCTTGCCGCTGGACCGGCCGATGGTGTGCAGTTCGACCGCCGGCATCGATCCGAACGAAGACAGCAGGCGCCCGCCGGAGGCCTTCAGCACCGCGCGGTGCAGCACGCTCATCGTCTTCATCTGCAGATCCGTCAGCTGATTGCGCAGTCCCATGCCTCCAGCCTAGGAGATGGCCGGTCGCCGGGCGACGGATGGCCGGGCGAACTCCGGCGGCGCTACAGCGGCAGCGCCGCCGCGATATCCACGAGCACCGATGCCAGGTCCACGTCCCAGGTCTCCAACAGTGCGAACAGTATGCCGTAGCCGGCATAGACGGTGACCGGGATGAGCAGCAGCCATTCCCGCAGGGAGCCGGCGTTGCCGAGCAGCGGCACGGCCAGGTAGCCGCCGGACGACCACAGGTTGTCGAGCACCGGCACCTTCCGCCACCATCGGGGCGGTTTCGGGATCCAGGGCCAGAACAGGGGCAGCCCGCCCGTGGTGAGCAGGTCGCCGAGCAGGTGCACGCCGTAGCCCAGCGTGACGCAGACCACGAACCACGACTGCTGCTCCGGGGCGAAGACGGCGATGAAGGCCGCCACCGCGAAGCCGATCAGCCACGCCACCCCCCACTTCTTATTCGACAGACCCAGCACCTTGGCCGCGAACGCGATCGCGGCGGCGCTCATCAGGGCCGGGCCCACGCGCACCGGCTCCGTCGCCCACACCGGTTCCCAGAGCACCAGCCCGATCACGGTGGCGAGCAGCCAGGCCGAGGCGAGGCCGAGCAGGCTGTGCAGACCGTGCCGGTGACCGCCGGAGGCTCGGGAGATCCCGGTGGTGACCAGCCGGCCGAGCACGGGCACGGACTGGGAGATGGTGGCTGAGTTGTGGTCGGCGTCGGCCAGGAGAGCCGCCCCGGCGCAGAGCAGAGCGCCGGCGATCGTGCCCACTGGCGTGACGGGGAAGAGGCCGAGGCCGTGGCCGGCGGTCGCCGTCACGGCGACCCAGGCGGCGGCGCCGGTCATGGCATGGTGCGCACCCATCATGAGAGCGGGTCCTAACTGGTTCAGGCTGTCTGTTGCGGGCCGTCGGGGATATGCCGGACCCCGACCGGGCCGATACAACTGTAGGCGGCTTCCATCCCCCGCCCGTGCCGGCCGGCACTAGCGTGGTGTCATGAGCACACCAGTTCCTCCCGGGCCCGCGGTCGCCGCGGCATTCGGCGCAGCGTCTGTCGCCGCGGCATCCGCTCGGGCATCCGTCGTCGTGGAGCAGGCGCTCGCCCTGGCACCACTGATCGACGGCCACAACGACTGGGCGTGGGAGTGCCGCGAGGCCCGGGATTACTCCGTGGAGGGACTCGAGGGCGGGCTGGCCTCCGACACCGACATCGAGCGGCTCCGGGCCGGACGGGTCGGGGCGCAGTTCTGGTCGGTCTACGTCAGCGACGACCACGTCGGCGCCGACGCCGTGCAGGGCACACTCGAGCAGATCGACTGGGTCTACCGCCTCGCCGCGCGCTACCCCGACGACTTCGCCATCGCGCGGAGCGCCTTCGAGGTGGAGGCCGCCCGCGCCGCCGGACGCATCGCCTCGCTGCTGGGCGCCGAGGGCGGGCACAGCCTCAACGATTCCCCTGCCGTGCTGCGCATGTTCGCCCGGCTCGGTGTGCGCTACCTCACCCTCACCCATGTGCACAACACGACCTGGGCCGATTCGGGTACCGACGAACCCGTGCACGGCGGCCTCAACGCGAGGGGCGTCGACTACGTGCGCGAACTGAACAGGCTGGGCATGCTGGTCGACCTCTCCCACGTCTCCCCGGCCACAGCGCACGCGGCGCTCGACGCGACCGACTCGCCCGTCATTTTCAGCCACAGCTGCTGCCTGGCGCTGAGTGACCACCCGCGCAATGTGCCCGACGACGTACTGGGGCGTCTGGCGGCCAACGGCGGAGTGTTCATGCTCACCTTCGTGCCCCAGTTCCTGTCCGAGGACTACTCCGTGTGGTTCGAGGGCGACCAGGCCGGCCCCGCCCCCGTCGTGACGCTGACGGATGTCGCCGATCACATCGAGCACGCCCGCCGTGTCGCCGGCGTGGCCCACATCGGCCTCGGCGGCGACTTCGACGGCACCGACGAGTTTCCCGCCGGACTCGAGGGCGTCGACGGCTACCCCGGTCTGCTCGGCGAACTGGCCCGCCGCGGCTGGCCTGCCGCCGACCTCGCCGCGCTGGCCGGTGCCAACGTGCTGCGGGTGCTGCGCGAGACGGATGCCATGTTCGCGGACGCCGGGAACGCGGCATCCGGTGCATCGGTGCCCCGGCTGGTGCGCTGAGCATGCCGGGACCGAGCGTGCGACCAAACCGCGGAAACCGTGCCTCCGAATCAGTGTCATGACACCTCGACGACACCCTGCCCTCTGGATCGCCGCCGCCGTGTTGCTGGCGGCGGTCGTCGCTGTGGCCGGCGGCGTCCTGATCCGCGGCCAGGGCGAGGCCGGTCCCGGAGCCGCGAACCGCGCCCCCGGCGAGATCGTGGTGGCGTTCTACGGCGACTCCTACACGCGCGGGATGGGGGCGTCGGCGCCGGAACTGCGCTGGTCGACCATCGTCTCGTCCGGGCGCGGCTGGACCGAGGTCAACCCGAGCCGTGACGGCCTCGGCTTCGTGAACAACCGCAGGTCGGGCGACGACATCGTCGACCAGGTGATCGCCGCCCGGCCGGACGTGGTGATCAGCACCATGGGCCTCAACGACAACTTTTCGATGCCGGCCCGTGCCGACGAGATCGAGGCGGCGGTCATCCGTGACTTCGAGAGGATCCGGGAGGCACTTCCCGAGGCACGCATCATCGCCGTGGAACCGTTCTGGTACACCGACGAGCGGCCGGAATCCGTGGAGCAGATCATCGGATGGGTGCGGGCGGCCGCGCTCGAAGTCGATGCCGACTACATCGCCGGCGCCTCACACTGGCTCGACGGGCACCCCGAGTGGATGGCCGATGACGGCCTGCACCCCAACGACGCCGGCAATGCCGCCATCGCCGAGCGGATGGACGCAGAACTGACCGCCCTCGGCCTGTAGCCGGCGAACCGACACCTTTGAGGGGTGCTCCGCCGCTCCCACCCCTCAAAGGTGTCGGTTCGTGCCAGTGGTGGGCACCAGCGGCCGGTCCTCCCCAGTGGGAGCGGCAGCGGTGAGCGCACAGTCTGCCGGCCGCGCGAGTGCCGGAGGTGCCGGCCCGCCACGCTGGGCTGCGGAGGTGCACGTGGCACGCAAAGACGAACTGGGCAGGCAGGGCGAGGAGTGCGCCGCGCTCTTCCTCGCCGCCGCCGGCTACCGGGTGGTGGAGCGCAACTGGCGCTGCGCGCAGGGCGAGATCGACCTGGTCGCCGAAATCGGGGGAGAGGTCGTCTTCGTCGAGGTGAAGACGCGCTCCGGAACCCGGTTCGGGCATCCGTTCGAGGCCATCACCGTCGCCAAGCTCGCGCGGCTGCGTCGCCTCGCGGCCGCCTGGTGCGAGCAGGCGGAGGCCCGGCCACCCCGCATCCGCGTCGACGCGATCGCCGTGATCATCCGCCCCGGTGTCGAACCCGTGATCGAGCACCTGAAGGGGGTGTTCTGATGGGGCTCGCGCGCACGCATGCGGTGGCCCTGGTCGGGCTGACCGGGGCACTGGTCGAGGTGGAGGCCGACATCTCCGGGCAGCTGCCGGGCATCATCCTGATCGGGCTGCCCGATGCGGCCCTGTCGGAGGCCACCGAGCGCGTGCGTGCTGCAGCGAAGAACTCCGGCTGCCCGCTCACCCGCAACAAGCTCACCATCAACCTGTCCCCGGCGTCGCTGCCCAAGCACGGGTCGGGCTTCGACCTGGCCATCGCGCTGGCCTGCCTCGGGGCCGACCAGGTGGTGTCTCCCGCATCCGTGGGCCGGGTGGTGCACATCGGTGAACTGGCCCTCGACGGGCGGCTACGACCGACGCCGGGCATGCTGCCGGCGGTGATCGCCGCGTCCCGGCTGGGGCACGAGACCGTCATGGTCCCGGCCGGCAATGTGGAGGAGGCCTCGCTCGTGCCGGGGGTGCGCGTGATCGGCGTCGCCTCCCTCCGTGACGCGGCGATCTGGCACGGGGCCGACCTCGAACCCGTGCAGGTCGACCCCATCCCGGCGCCCGACGATGCGGCGGCGGAGACGTCCGAACCGGACCTGGCCGACATCGTGGGCAACGACGACGCGATCCTGGCCCTGCAGATCGCCGCGGCCGGCGGTCATCATGTGTTCATGGTCGGGCCTCCCGGCGCCGGCAAGACCATGCTGGCGGCCCGGTTGCCGGGGCTGCTGCCCGACCTCGACCCCGAGGCCTCCCTCGAGGTCAGCTCCATGCGATCGCTCAGCGGCCGGGGCGTGGGGCACACCCTGATCACCCGGCCTCCGCTCGAGGCGCCGCATCACACGGCCACAGCGGCGGCCATGGTCGGCGGTGGCAGCGGCCAGATCCGGCCGGGTGCCGCGGCACGGGCCTCGCACGGCGTACTCTTCCTCGACGAGGCCCCCGAATTCGCCTCCGCGGTGCTCGACGCGCTCCGGCAGCCGCTGGAATCGGGGGTGATCAGCATCCACCGCGCCAACGGTGTCGCGCATTTCCCAGCCCGCTTTCAACTCGTGATGGCCGCCAACCCGTGCCCCTGTGGCCAGTACGGCGCCGCCGACCTGGACTGCACCTGCCCGCCGAGTTCCCGGCGACGGTACCTGGCCCGCATCTCCGGCCCGCTGCTTGACCGCATCGACATCCAGCTCAAGGTGCAGCGCATCACCGCGGCCCAGCTGCGCATGGCCACCGAGACACCTCGCCAGGTGAGCGCTGTCGCCCGGAAACGGGTGGTTGAAGCCCGGTCCGCCGCCGCGGAGCGTCTCTCCGGCACCCCGTGGACACTGAACTCCGCTGTGCCCGGGCCGTGGCTGCGCGGATCCCAGGCCCGTCTCGGCGGCGCGGCCACAGCGACCCTCGACCGCGCGCTCGAACGCGGCGGCATCACCATGCGCGGCTACGACCGGGTGCTCCGAGTGGCGTGGTCGATTGCCGATCTTGAGGGCGTCGCCCGGCCGGGCATCGAACAGGTAGGGCAGGCACTGTACCTGCGGAAGGGAATGACGTCATGATGCTGTTCGGGCTGGAGGAAGCCACGGTGGTCGACTTGACCGGGGGCGTGCGGGCATCCGTCGGGTCCGCATCGCCGGAGGCCGCGGAGGCCACGGATGCCACGGATGCAGCGGCCGCCGCCGACGTGTTCGCTCGCGCCGCCTGGACCGGCATCGCAGAGCCGGGAGACGCCGCTGCCGGACTGCTGGTGCAGGGCCTGGGGGCCGGGCCGGCGCTCACGGCCGTACTCGACGTCTGGTCGGGTGCCCGGCTCGCGCACGCCGTGGCGGCCACGGGGGTGCCGCTGACCGATGACCTTCCGGCCCTGCTCGAGCAGGGACTGCAGCGGTGGCGACCACGGCTGTCGTCGGCTGAGGTGATTCGGTCCCTGCAGCAGGCGGCCCGGGTGTCCGCCCGGCTCCTGGTGCCCACCGACCCGACCTGGCCCGCGGGTGTCGACGACCTCGGGCTGCACGCGCCGATCGCGCTCTGGTGGAGGGGGGTCCCGACGGCTCTGACCGCGCTGTCCAACTCGATCGCGCTGGTCGGTGCCCGCGCGGCAACCGGCTACGGCGAGCACGTGGCGATGGAAGCCTCCGCCGGGCTCGTCGACCGGGGCTTCCTGATCGTCTCCGGGGCCGCGTACGGCATCGACGGAATGGCGCACCGGGCAGCCCTGGCGAGTTCCGGGCTGACCGTGGCCTTCCTCGCCGGGGGAGTGGACCGCTATTACCCCAGCGGGCACGATGCCCTGCTCAGTCGCATCGCGACCAGTGGCGCCATCCTGTCCGAGCTGCCCTGCGGGGCCGCACCCACCAAGTGGAGATTTCTTCAACGTAATCGGCTGATCGCCGCCGCCAGCGCGGCTACCGTCGTGCTCGAGGCCGGCTGGCGCTCCGGGTCGCTCAACACAGCCGGGCACGCGGCGGCGCTCGGACGCCCGCTGGGCGCCGTGCCGGGACCGGTCACCTCGCCGACCTCGGCCGGCTGCCACCGGCTGATCCGTGAATACGACGCCGTGTGCGTGACCACGGCCGAGGAGATGGCCGAACTCGTCGGCGAACGGATGCTGAGCCTCACCCTCGATCTGCCAGGCTCCGACGGCCAGTCAGGGTTCGACGCCCGCACGAGTGATCAGGTACGCGTTTTCGACGCCCTGAGCACGCGGGCCGCGCGCACCGTGCCCGACATCGCTCGCCGGGCCGGCCTGTCGGTCAGCGCCGTGCAGGGATCGCTCGGCGCCCTCGACCTCGAGGGGGCGGTGCTCGAGAAGGAGACAGGCTGGGTGCGCGGACGCTAGACCGTGGTCGAGCCCCACTTCCGGTGGTCGAGCCTGTCGAGACCCGGTGGTCGAGCTCGTCGAGACCCCGGTGGTCGAGCCCCACTCCCGGTGGTCGAGCCTGTCGAGACCCGGCGAGCCAACTCGGTGGTCGAGCCTGTCGAGACCCGGCGAGCCGACCCTTGACTGCTTAGTACACAACTTCGATTATGATACGTAAATACGTGACAGACTCTCGACTACGCGTACTAACTCTGCTAATTCTCAAACCATGACCACCACCGCAGACGACCTCAGAACGGCAACGGATGCCGTCGCTCGCCTGGGCTCGTCCTGCGCCGACTACGAGGCCCTGCCCGACGCCGAGGTGCTGGCCGGTCAGAGGCAGATCGCGGCCGCGCGCCGCCTCTTGGATGCCCGCTCCGCCTGGATGGCGGCAACCATCGCCCGTCGCTCCCGGCCCGAGCTCGGCCACTCCGGTCTCGCCGCGCAGCAGGGGTTCCTCTCGCCCGAGGCACTCATCCAGACGGTGACCGGCTCAACGAAGAACGATGCGTTCAAGCTCGTCGCGGTCGGCACGATGATGGCCGATGCCGGGGCGGCGGAGAAACTGGTCGAGGCTGCTTTGGAATCATCCGATGTGGATGCCGCCGCGGTCGCTTCTTTCGCCGCGAAGGTGCCGTGGCAGGCGCCGATCGCCCGGGCCGTCACCGACGGCACCCTCTCGGTCGATGCGGCCGAGTCGATCCGTACCGGCCTCGGCCAGATCGATGCCGCGGTCACCGCCGACAAGCTCGGCACCGCCCTCGAGGCGCTCCTTGTCGAGGCGGCGTCGCTGAATGTCGACCAGGTCTTCAAACTCGCCCGGCGCCTGCGCGACCAGCTCGACGAGGCCGGCATCGCCGCCCGGGAGAAGCAGGCCCACGACGACCGGTTCCTGCGGGTCTACCGGCTCGGCAACGGCAAGGTGCGCCTGCACGGGCTCTTCGCCCCGGAAGACGGCGAGTTCGTGCTCTCCACGTTCGACTCGATCACGAGCCCCCGCCGCGGCGGGGTGCGGTTCGTCGACAAGGAGAAGGCCGCCTGGGCGAAACGTGTGCAGGATGACCCCCGTACCACGGAGCAGATCGCCGCTGACGCCCTGGTTCAGCTGCTGAAGATCGCTGGGGAGGCCGACCAGGGCCGCGTCTTCGGCGGCCGCCGCCCCTCGGTGCGGGTCATCGTCACCGAGAAGGCCCTGAAGTCGGGCCAGCCGGGACAGCCGGCCCCGTGCCAGGCGGCCCAGGGCGGACCGGTTACGGCCGAAGCCGCCGAAACCCGCGAAGCAGCCGCCGCTCACGGTCAGATCGAGGGCAACCCCGTCCCGATCTCGCAGGAAACCATCGACCGGCTGCTCTGCGACACCGGAACCCGCGGCATCCAGGTTGACGACACCGGACAGATCATCAACGTCGGCCGTGACCAACGTCTCTTCACCGAAGCACAGCGCGCCGCGATGGGGGTCCGCGACGGCGGCTGCCGTTGGGTCGACTGCGACCGATCACCCGCGTGGACCGAAGCGCACCACATCAACGAATGGCTCGCCGAAAACGGCTACACCGACCTTGCCGACGGAATACTCCTCTGCCACCCGCACCACCTGCTGCTACACAACCAGCACTGGAGCATCATCCGCACCGGCAACGACTACTGGCTCAAACCACCCGTCGACGTCGACCCGGAACAAACCCTGATCGCGCTGCCGAGCAAACGGGCGGCCCTGTAGGTGTGGCCCCTGGCCCCTGGCCCCGGGTCTCGACAGGCTCGACCACCGTCGTGGGAGCCTCTGGAGGGCGGGTCGCCGGGTCTCGACAGGCTCGACCTGCGTCGTGGGTGCCGCTGGAGGGCGGGTCGCCGGGTCTCGACAGGCTCGACCGGCGTCGTGGGTGCCGCTGGAGGGCGGGTCGCCGGGTCTCGACAGGCTCGACCACCGTCGTGGGAGCCTCTGGAGGGCGGGTCGCCGGGTCTCGACAGGCTCGACCTGCGTCGTGGGTGCCGCTGGAGGGCGGGTCGCCGGGTCTCGACAGGCTCGACCGGCGTCGTGGGTGCCGCTGGAGGGCGGGTCGCCGGGTCTCGACAGGCTCGACCCGGGCGCCGTGCTGGGCGACACCAGATGCCGCCGGACGTCGGTGGCACACCGTAGTCTGGCGGCACCGACGAAAGGGGAGCCATGTCCGCCGTGCAACTGGGCCAGTACCCGCCCGCTTCACACCTCATTGCGCACATCAGCGACACCCATTTCCTGGCCGGCAACCGGGCACTCTACGGAACGGTCGACACCGACGGGCCTGTCCGCCAGGCCATGGAGCAGCTGGAACGTTCCGGACTGCGCCCCGACGCCCTGCTGTTCACCGGGGACATTGCCGACCGGGGCGAGGCCGACGCCTATTGCCGGATTCGGGACATTGTGGAGGCAGCCGCCGAACGTCTGGGTGCACCGGTGATTTGGGTGATGGGCAATCACGACAAGCGCGAAGCGTTCCGCACCGAGCTTCTGCGTGAGACCGGTTCCGCCCAGCCGGTCGACCGGGTTGTCGACCTCGACGGAGTGCGCGTCGTGGCCCTGGACACCAGCGTGCCCGGATACCACCACGGCGATCTGTCGGATGCGCAGCTGGACTGGCTGGCAGATGTGCTCAGCGACCCGGCTCCGCACGGCACCCTGCTCGCTCTGCATCATCCGCCGCTTCCCACGCTGCTGCCTCTGATGAGCATTCTCGAGCTGCGCGGTCAGGCCCGTCTGGCCGAGGTGGTCGCCGGCACAGACATCCGGGCCATTCTGGGCGGCCATCTGCACCACGCCACCACCGGGCTGTTCGCCGGAATCCCCGTATCGGTTGCCGCGGCCACCTGCTACACAATCGACCCCACCGGCCCGACCCGAGAACTCACCGGGGTGCAGGGCGGCCAGTCCATCAACCTCGTGCACGTCTACGAGGACCAGATCGTGCACTCTCTGGTGCCTCTGGGCGATTTCCCGGGGGCCACCCACTTCGATGCCGCCTTCGTGGCCCGCATCGAGGCGCTCAGCCCGGACGAACGCACCGAAGCGTTCTCCCGGCAGGTGTGACCGGTGCCGTCACCGGTGCCCGGGTCGTTGCAGGCGCAGCTCGACGACTTCATGGTCTACCTTGCCGTGGAGAGGGGCTTCTCTGTGCACACCGTGCGCGCCTACCGCACCGATCTCGCCGGCCTGGTCGCGTTCGCCGCCGGTCGCGACGTGGTCGCAGCCGATGGACTGAGTCTGGAACTGCTCCGGGACTGGCTCTGGGTGGGAACGCAGCAGGGGCTCGCCCGTGCGACCATCGCGCGGCGATCCGCGTCCGCCCGCAGTTTCACGGCCTGGCAGGCCCGCACGGGCGCCAGTGCGGCCGACCCCGCGGTGCGGCTGCGTTCACCGAAGCCCGGCCGCCCGCTCCCGAGAGTGATCAACCACGCCCAGATGCAGCAGCTGCTCACCCACCTCGAGCTGCGCGCAGCGAGCCAGGACCCAGCCGCTCTGCGTGAACTTGCGCTCGTCGAACTGCTCTACGCGTCGGGGCTGCGGGTCTCCGAACTGATCGGCCTCGATGTAGCCGACATCGACCTGCACCGACTCACCGTGCGGGTCACCGGCAAAGGCGACAAGGAACGGGTGGTTCCCTTCGGCGTCCCGGCCCAGACCGCGATCCTCGGCTACCTCGACCGGGGCCGACCGGCACTCGCCGCACATGCCGGCACGGTGCCCCCGACCCGCGCACTGTTCCTCGGCACCCGGGGTCAGCGCCTCGGGGTGCGGGCCGTCTACCGGTTGGTCGCCACCCTGCTCGCGGATGTTCCGGGCAACGGTCCGGCCGGCCCGCACGCGTTGCGGCACACCGCAGCCACCCACCTGCTCGACGGCGGAGCGGATCTACGCGCCGTTCAGGAGCTTCTGGGCCATGCGAGCCTGGGCACCACTCAGATCTACACTCATGTCTCCGCGGAGCGGCTCAAACAGAGCTACCGCACCGCGCACCCGCGCGCCTGACACCCGCGAGCCTGACACCCGCGAGTCTGACACCCGCGAGTCTGACACCCGTGCGGCCGGCCCTGCATGGCCCGCCCCGGCACGGCAGTCGCCTAGGGAGGTGGCGGTAGCAGCACCGCCCGCGGAACGCCGACGAGATACAAGAGCGGAGTGACGTAGCCACCGTGCAGCCGGGCGCCGAAGTGCAGGCACCGCCCGGCGCAGTGCCCGCCGTCAGCCACCTGCCCGACGGGTTGCCCGGCCGTGACCCGGTCGCCGACCGCGACGCCGGCCGACACGGGCTCGAAACTGGACACCAGCCCGTCGGCGTGCTCGATGGAGAGCACGGGACGATCGACCACCACGCCGGCGAAGGAGACGACGCCGTCGGCCGGGGAGAGCACGTCCAGGCCCGGCACCGCGACCAGGTCCAGGCCTCGGTGACCGGGGGAGTAAACGGTGGCCGGCGCCTGGAAGGACCGCAGCACCGGATGCGGAGGAGCCAGAGGCCAGAGCCAGCTTCCCGCCAGGTCCGGTGCAGACAGTGCCGGGGCAACCGGTTCGCCGGGTTTCCCGGCACGCGGACCGGTGTGGGGCACGCCATCGGCACCCGCCACCCTTTCGGCACCCGCCACCCTGTCGGCACCCGCCACCCTGTCGGCACCGCCGGGGTCCA
The DNA here is from genome assembly GCF_004403065.1 of Cryobacterium cryoconiti. GTDB lineage: Bacteria > Actinomycetota > Actinomycetes > Actinomycetales > Microbacteriaceae > Cryobacterium > Cryobacterium cryoconiti. The sequence goes on along the minus strand of NZ_SOHA01000039.1, from coordinate 164,344 downwards.
TGACGGACAGCAGAACCAGCGGCAGCACCAGCAGAGCAGCGATGGACAGACGGAAGAGATTCATGCTCCCACGTTGCGTCACTCGTTTCGTTCATGGCCCACGCGTGAGGCATCCGTGGCGGCGGCCGGATTCATCCCGGCTGGGGAGGGATGCCCGCACCTGTCGCCGCGCGCGGGCCACCTCCCGTGGGTGCTAAACTCTTCCAAGCAGCGCTTCGTGCGCTGACTACGCGTGCCCATTCGGCCTCCAGACCCACTCGGTCCTCGCTTCTTTCAGAAGCTGGGCGGTTCTGTGCCGGGCACCAGGAGTAGTGGTCATCCGATCACGACACAAACCGATTGGCGTTCGTCTGCTTCGCAGCGCGCGCCGGACAAGGAGAACGGCTCATGGCCGTCGTAACCATTCGCCAGCTGCTCGACAGCGGCGTGCACTTCGGGCACCAGACCCGCCGTTGGAACCCGAAGATGAAGCGCTTCATCTTCACCGAGCGTTCCGGCATCTACATCATCGACCTGCAGCAGTCGCTCGGGTTCGTTGACAAGGCCTATGACTTCGTCAAGGAGACGGTTGCCCACGGCGGCACCATCCTCTTCGTCGGAACGAAGAAGCAGGCGCAGGAATCGATCGCCGAACAGGCGATCCGCGTGGGCCAGCCCTACGTCAACCAGCGCTGGCTCGGTGGCCTCCTCACCAACTTCCAGACCGTTTCCAAGCGTCTGGCCCGCATGAAAGAGCTCGAAGAGCTCGACTTCGAGGACACCGCCAAGAGCGGTTTCACGAAGAAGGAAATGCTCATCAAGAAGCGCGAGCTCGTCAAGCTTCACAAGAGCCTCGGCGGAATCCGCAACCTCACGAAGACGCCGTCGGCGCTGTGGGTTGTGGACACCAACAAGGAGCACCTCGCCATTGACGAGGCCCGCAAGCTCGGCATCCCCGTCATCGCGATCCTCGACACCAACTGCGACCCGGACGACGTCCAGTACCCGATCCCGGGCAACGACGACGCCATCCGCTCCGTCGGCCTGCTGACCCGCATCATCGCGGACGCCGCAGCCGAGGGCCTCATCCAGCGTCACGCCAAGCCGGAGGCCGAAATCGAGCCTCTCGCCGCGTGGGAAGCCGAACTCCTGGCCGCTCCGGCCGAGACCACCCCGGCAGCTGACGAGACCGTCGCCACCGAGACCGTCGTTGCTGAGCCGGCCACCGAAGAGGTTGCCGTCGAAGCCCCCGCTGCAGAAGCAGAAGCAGAAGCCGCAACCGAGGTTGCAGCCGACGCTCCCGCCGAAGAAACCAAGTAAGGACTAAGCATGGCAAGCATCAGCCTCGCAGACGTCAAAGCGCTGCGCGAGCGTCTCGGTACCGGCATGGTCGACACCAAGAACGCCCTCGTTGAAGCAGACGGCGACATGGAAAAGGCCGTCGAACTCCTCCGGATGAAGGGTGCGAAGGGCAACGCCAAGCGCGCCGACCGTTCCACTTCCGAGGGACTCGTCGCCGCCAAGGAAATCGGCAACACTGCCACCCTGATCGAGCTCGCCTGCGAGACCGACTTCGTCGCCAAGGGTGACAAGTTCGTCGCGCTGGCGGACAAGGTCCTGGACGCGGTCGCCGCTGCCGGCGCCACCACGGTCGAAGAGGGCCTGGCCGCTCCGGTCGACGCCCAGACCGTCGGCCAGCTCATCGACGGCGAAGCCGCGATCATCGGCGAGAAGTTCGAACTTCGCCGCGTCGCATCCGTCACCGGTGAGAAGTTCGCGATCTACCTGCACAAGACCAGCAAGGACCTGCCCCCGCAGGTCGGCGTTGTTCTCGGCTACACCGGAGACGACGCAGACACCGCGCGCAGCGTGGCTCAGCACATCTCCTTCGCGAACCCCGAGTACCTCGCTCGCGAAGACGTTCCCGCCGACGCCGTTGAGGCTGAACGCCGGATCGTCACCGAGATCTCGAAGAACGAGGGCAAGCCGGAAGCGGCGCTGCCCAAGATCGTCGAGGGTCGCGTCACCGCGTACTTCAAGCAGGTCGCATTGCTCGAGCAGGACTACGCCAAGGACAACAAGTTGTCCGTCAGCAAGGTCCTGGCCGACGCCGGACTGACCGTGTCGGGCTTCGCCCGATTCAAGGTCGGCGCGTAACCGGACGTTTGATTCACTGAGGGAGATCGGGTTGCAGTCGCAATCCGGTCTCCTTCTCTGTGTGGGCACCCAGTACTCCACGCAGTAGCTTTAGAAGAAGCACAGAACACCGAACGCAGAGCCAGCACAACGGGAAGAAGCGCACAGCATGTCAGACACGGTCAAGAAGCGCAGGGTCCTCCTCAAACTTTCCGGTGAAGCGTTCGGGGCAGGCAGCCTCGGCGTTAACCCCGACGTGATCAGCGCCCTCGCACGGGAGATCGCCGAAGCGGCCAAGCAGGTCGAGATCGCGATCGTCGTCGGTGGCGGCAACTTCTTCCGCGGCGCCGAACTATCCCAGCGCGGCATGGACCGAGGCCGGGCCGATTACATGGGCATGCTCGGGACCGTCATGAACGCCCTCGCCCTGCAGGACTTCCTCGAGCAGGCCGGCGCGGAGACGCGAGTGCAGTCCGCCATAGCCATGACTCAGGTCGCCGAACCGTACATCCCGCGCCGCGCGGAGCGCCACCTCGAAAAGGGTCGCGTCGTCATCTTCGGCGCCGGCGCCGGGTTGCCCTACTTCTCGACCGATACGGTCGCCGCCCAGCGGGCCCTCGAGATCGACGCTGAAATCGTGCTCGTCGCCAAGAACGGCGTCGACGGCGTCTACTCCGACGACCCGCGCACCAACCCCGACGCGCACAAGATCGACCGCATCACGTATCAGGACGCCCTGCAGCGCGGCCTGAAGGTCGTCGACTCAACCGCGTTCAGCCTGTGCATGGACAACGGGATGCCGATGCAGGTCTTCGGCATGGCCCCGCACGGCAACGTGACCGCCGCCATTCTCGGCGCCGATCTGGGAACCCTCGTCTCCAACTAAGCTTGTCAATGCCATCGAAGAAGGAGTCACCGTGATCACGGATGTTCTGTCCGACGCCACCGCCCGCATGAACAAGGCCGTCGAAGCCGCCAAGGACGACTTCGCGACCGTGCGAACCGGACGAGCGAACCCGCAGATGTTCGCCAAGATCCTGGTCAACTACTACGGCACGCAGACACCGCTGGAACAGCTCGCATCCCTGCAGAACCAGGAAGCACGCACGCTCCTGATCGGGCCGTACGACAAGGGTGCCCTGCGCGACATCGAGCAGGCCATCCGCGACACCCCGAACCTGGGCGCCAACCTCGGCAACGACGGCAACGTCATCCGTGCGACCCTGCCGGAGCTCACGGCCGACCGTCGCAAGGAATACGTCAAGATCGTGCGCACCAAGGCGGAAGACGCCAAGGTGTCCGTGCGTAACCTGCGCCGCAAGGCCAAGGACGAGCTCGAAGACCTGAAGAGCGAAGTGGGTGACGACGACGTGGCACGCGCTGAAAAGGAACTCGAGCTCATCACCAAGGCGCACGTGGACGCCATCGACGACGCACTCAAGCGCAAAGAAGCCGAACTCCTCGAGATCTAAGGACCAGCCAGCCTCATGACGGAAGATTCAGGCGATTCAGGCGATTCAGGCGATTCACGTCAGGGGCTGCCCGGCAAGCGCGAGCGTGGCGTCAGCCGTGCCGAATTCCGCGCCCAGATGCAGTCGAAACGGGTCGAACTCGAGCGTCAGATGCTGGCGACCCGGGCTCAACTGGATGCCACCCAGGAACGGATCCAGGCGCGCACCGGGCGTAATCTGATCCTGGCCACCCTGATCGGGCTCGCTCTGGGCCTTTTCATGCTGTTCAGCCTGATCTTCATCAAAGACCTATTCATGGTCTGCGCGATCGCATTCGTGGGCTTCACCGCCTTCGAACTGGCTCAGGCACTCCGTCATGCCGGGCGCAACGTTCCGCGGGTCCCGGTGGTGCTGGCGTCCGTAGGGGTCGTTCCAGCCGCGTTCTACCTCGGTGCGGCAGGCCAGTGGTTGGCCACGCTCGCCGGGATCGTACTGATCGGGCTGTGGCGCGTCGCCCTCCTGCTCTGGAAGAACCACCGCGCTCCGGCGAAGGATGTGCTCGGTGACATCGGCGGCGGCTTCCTGATCCAGTCGTATGTCGTGTTCCTGGGCAGTTTCTCGGTACTCCTGGTCGCCCAGCCCGATGGGCAGTGGTGGACGCTCGCCTTCCTCCTGCTGGTGATCTCCTCCGACACGGCGGCCTACGCCGCCGGCCTGAGCTTCGGCAAGCACCGCATGGTTCCCACGATCAGCCCGAAGAAGACCTGGGAGGGGTTCGCCGGAGCGGGCATTGCCTGCCTCGGTGTCGGTGTGCTGCTGTCCGTGTTCATGCTCGGCCAGCCCTGGTGGTTCGGCCTGATCTTCGGTGCGGTCATGCTGCTCAGCGCCACCTTCGGCGACCTGGCCGAATCCCTGATCAAGCGAGACCTCGGCATCAAGGACATGAGTTCGTGGCTGCCCGGGCATGGCGGATTCCTGGACCGACTCGACTCCATCCTGCCGTCGGCCGCAGCCGCCTACGCCCTCTACCTGATTTTCGCCTAGCTGACTTTCGGTTTCGTGAGGCGACAGCACGTGAGGCAGAATGAATCAGTGACCACCACGTTCCCCCGCACTGGCAAGAAGACGCTTGGCTACAGCGCCGCACAGGTCGATGAGTTCCTCGCCGTTGCCCGTACGGCCTACGACGGTGTCGATGACAGCGTCGTTTTGACGGCCGAAGACATCCGCCACACCGCGTTCAGTATGCACAAGGGCGGCTACTCACCCGCGCATGTGGACGCTGCCCTCGAGCGGCTGGAAGACGCCTTCGCAACCCGTGACCGTGACCGGGCGGCACAGGCTCAGGGGTCAGAGGCCTGGCTGGCCGAGGTGCACGGTCTGGCTCAAGTTCTCGTGAACCGGCTCAGTCGCAGAGACGGTCACCGATTCGGCCGGGTGAGCGTCCTCAGCGTCGGTTACAACCGGGCGGATGTCGACCGGTTCTCCCAGCGTCTGGTGCGGTATTTCGAAGACGGCTTCCCGATCACGGTCGATGATGTGCGCTGCGCCGTCTTCCGACCACAGCGCGGCGGCTACCGCGAAGCACAGGTCGACGTCGTCCTCGACGGTGTCGTCGATGTCATCCTCGCCGTTCGCTGAATCGAACCAGCGTTCGATCGGCCCGTTATCTCGCTGTTATGCCGGATTTCAGATAGGCTCAAGAAATCGTGGGTAGACATCTAGAGATCATTTCGTCCGAACACGCCACCAGACCAGCCCAAGTCAGGATGAAAAGGCCTCGCTCCCGCGGGCGTGGCTCCCTCTTCGTCTTCGCTTTCACAGCTGCTGCGGCGTTCGTTCTCGTGAGCGTTGTGGACCCGTATTCCGGCGCCACGGCTTCCCCCTACTTCCAGCTCGCCGGAGATCGATTCGGCGGAGAGGCTGCTCAGGAGATCCAGGTTGCCGGTGCTGTGGCCGCGAACACGTTCACTCGCGACGGATTCACCGTCACCGAGAAGCCAAAGCCCGTTCCCGTTCCGGTTGCCGCGCCGGTGGCCGCGGCTTCCGCACCCAAGTCGACGTCGAGCGCCGCTCCGTCGGCCGCCGTTCCCGACCCCGGTTCCGCCCAGGCGATCGCGGCCGACGCCGTGGCCGCCCGCGGCTGGGGCGACGACCAGTTCAACTGCCTGGTGTCGCTGTGGAACAAGGAATCCGGCTGGCGCGTCAACGCCGAGAACAGCTCGAGCGGTGCCTACGGCATTCCGCAGGCCCTCCCGGGCTCCAAGATGGCCACGGCCGGCGACGATTGGCAGACCAACGCCGCCACCCAGATCGAATGGGGCCTCGGCTACATCTCCGGGCGCTACGGAACCCCCTGCGGCGCGTGGGCGCATTCCGGCGACGTCGGCTGGTACTAGCGCACGTCCAGAATCGGGGCCCGCACGTAGACTGTCCCAATGGCCCGCAGCAACCGACCCCGTGGCCGCAAGCCCGGTCCGGGCTCGGATGATGACGGAATCGAACGGATGCGGGCCGGCTGGCGTCGCACGGAAACCCGCCGCGACGGCCTCTGGACGGTACAGCCCGTGTCCGGCCCCCAGGCCGTGAAATCGTATGTCTGCCCCGGTTGCCACCGCGAGGTGGCCCCGGGAACCGCGCACGTCGTCGCCTGGCGCGGCGACGGCGTCATGGGCGAGGCATCCGACCTGGCCGCGAGGCGCCATTGGCACTCGCACTGCTGGAAGATCAACTAGCCGCATCGGCACCGAGGGAGACAGCGTGAGTTCCAGCCTGGAGATTCGTGGCGGTATCGAGTTGCCGGCCGTGCGCGAGGAGATCGAGTTGCACACCGCGGACGGGCTCACCCTGGTGGGTGAACTGGCCACCCCGCTGGGTCGCCCGCCGGTCGCCACCCTCGTGACGCTGCATCCGCTGCCCACCCACGGCGGTTTCATGGACTCGCACATCCTGCGCAAGGCGGCCGCGAGACTCCCGGCCCTCGCCGATCTGGCGGTGCTGCGCTTCAACACGCGCGGCACGAGCTCGCCGCGCGGCACGAGCGGCGGCAGCTTCGGCGACGGCATCGACGAACGGATGGACGTGGCGGCCGCGATGGCGTTCGTCGCCGAGCGCGGACTGCCCGACCCCTGGCTGCTCGGCTGGTCGTTCGGCACCGAACTGGCCATCAAGTACGGCCTGGAGCACCCGATTCGTGGCGCCATCCTGTTGTCGCCGCCCCTGCACCGGGCCTCCGACGCCGAGTTGGCCGCCTGGGCGGGCCGGGACGCGAAGCTGGTCGCGGTCATCCCCGAATTCGACGACTACCTGCGCCCGGACGAGGCCAGAACGCGCTTCGCCAGCGTGCCCGGCACTCGTTTCATCGCCGTTGCCGGCGGTAAGCACCTGTGGGTGGGGGAGAGCGCCACTCGAAGGGTCCTCGACGAGGTCGTCGCGGTCGTCAACCCTGCGGCAGCTCCTCTGCCCGAGGAGTGGACCGTTCCGGTCTAGAGCTCGTTCTGCCGGGGGATCACGACCTGCTTGACGATCATGATGGTCGCCGCGGCGACCGGGATGGCGATCAGCGCGCCGAGGATGCCGAGCAGGTTGCCACCGGCAAGGGCGGCCACCACGACGACGGCGCCGGGCACGGCCACGGCCCGGTTCATGATGTTCGGGCTGAGCAGGTAGGCCTCCACCTGCATGTAGATCAGGTAGTAGATCGCGGCGACGAGGGCCGTGAACATCGAGCTGCCGATGCCGGGGATCAGGCAGGTCAGCACGATGATGACCGAACCGGTGATCGTGCCCACGAGGGGGATCAGCGAGAACAGGAACGCGATCAATGCGAGCAGGGCCGGGAACGGCGCCCCGATGATCGACAGGAAGATGAAGCTGAGCACGCCGTTGCAGAGCGCCAGGGCACCCTGACCGATCACGAACCGGCCGACGGCGGTGGTGATCTGCTCGCTGAGATCGGCGAACCGGGCGCGCTTGGAGGCCGGGACCAACTGGTACATGGCCTGTTTGATGCTGTTCAGCGAAGCCGTGAAGTAGAGCGTGAGGATCAGGATGATCAGTGCGCCGAACAGGCCGCTGACGATCGCCAGACCGGACTGGATGATGGTGCTGGTGATATTGGTGATGTTTCCGCCGACGAAATCGGTGACTGAACCGGTGATCTTCGACAGGGGCAGGGCCGGGAACTGCTTCTGAATGTCAGCAAGGAAGGTGGAGGTGTTGATGGACGTGACGAGGTCCGGAACGGCCTTGGACAGCTTCGTGACCTGGTCGACGATGATCGGCACGACGGCGAAGATCACCCCGGTCAGCACGCCGATGACGGCAACGAGCACCGTCAGGATGGCCGCCCAACGGGGGAACCTCTTCTTTTCCAGCCACGACACGGCAGGGTCGAGCCCCAAGGCGAGGAACAGCGCCGCACCGATGTACGTGATGATCGTCTGCAGCGTGATCACCGAGGTGATGATCAGCAGCCCCACGCCGACGCCGAGGGTCCCGATCAGTCCGACGCGAAAGGCATTCTGAATCTTCACTTGTATCCCCCCGGCTGGTGTCAGCGGTTGTCGTCGTCGCTGGCGGTGACGTTTTCCGCCTGCGTGAGCAGCCCGCGCAGGCTTTCGAAGTAGCCCGCAACAGCGTCGCGTTCAATCCTAATCTGGGACAGGCGCTCCTCGGCGTCCGCCACCAGCGCACGAGTGCGTGTTTCGGCTTCGCTCACGAGCGCGGTCGCGCGTGCCTCGGCGTCGCGAACGATGCGCTCGGAAGTCTCCTCCGCGGCCTTCTTGGACACCTTCGCCTCGTCCCTGGCGGATGCGTCGAGCTGGTCGTTCAGTGCGCGGAGCTCCACCGTGCGCTGGTTCGTCTCGGCCAGCTGGCGGGTGGCGTCGCTGACGAATTTCTGAGTCTGGGCGACGGCTTCCTGGTGCCGGGCCAGCTGGCCCTGCTCGGCCTCGTCCCGACGGGCCTTCAACTCCACGTCCAGGTCGGCGCGGGTTTGGTCGATCTCCCGCTTGAGCTTCGCGGCCTCGTGCTCGCCGCGCTTGCGGGCGGCCGTGAGGTGGTTCTCCAGATCGATGCGGAGCTGCTCGCTATCGGCGGCGAAGTCGGCCCGGGTCTGCTCATGGTCACGGCCGAGGTCGGCCCGGGACTGCTCGATCTCTGCGACGAGATCGACGCGTGCCTTCTCGATCTCGCGGGCGAGGTCTGCCCGCTGGCGTTCGAGGTCGCGGGCCAGCTCGGTCTGTGCCTGTTCGCGCTCGTTCTCCAGTTCGGCTCGAGACTGCTCGATTTCCCGGTCGAGGTCGGTTCGGGCCTGCTCGATCTCGATGGCCAGATCGGTGTTCGCCAGCTCGGTCTCGTGGGCGAGATCGATCCGGGCCTGCTCGGTTTCCCGGGCCAGGTCGATGCGGTGCTGTTCGGTCTCGGCCGCCAGGTCGATGCGGGCCTGCTCGGTCTCCCGGGCCAGGTCGGCACGCTGCTGGTCGAGTTCGTGGGCGACCTCCGCACGGGTCAGCTCGGTCTCGCTGGTGAGGCCGGCAGCGACCTCTCGGGCCTCGGTCGCCTCACGCTGGGCCACCACCCGCATCTCGGCGGCCTCGCGTTCGGCTTCGGAGCGAATCGCGGCCACCTCCCGTTTGACGGTGGCACGCAACTCGGCGGCTTCGGTAGCCACCGCGCCGCGGATCGCGGCGGCTTCGTGCACGGCGTCCCCGGTCAGGGTGGTGGAGTCGTCGTGGGCGCGGGCGAGCAGGTCGTCGGCCTCGGCGAGGGCATCGTCGAGAATGCGCCCGGCCTTCACCGCGGCATCCGATAGTGCCCGTTCGGCCGCTTCCTTGCCCTCCCGGCGGAGCGTCTGCACTTCGCTGGCAGCCGAAGCGCGCAACCGCTCGGCGTCGATGTCAGCCTGGGCGATCACGCGCGTCGACTGCTCCTCGGCGACGCGCAGGGTGTTCTCGAGCTTGGTGCCGAGGCCGGAGAAAGTGGGGCTGCCCACTTCCTCGATTTCCGCATTCAGGTCGTCGATGTGCGTGTTGAGGCGCTTGATCTCCTTGTTCGCCTCGGTGCCCTGAGTGTTCGCCTGAATCAGCTCGCGGCGCAGACCCTGGATGGTCTTGTCGACCTCGTCACGGTCGTATCCACGGAATACCTGGGTGAAATCGGCTTCTTCGTTCGCCACGCTGTCTCCTCAAAATGGGGCTCTGACCCCTGTTTACGGACTTACACGGGGAGCCTCCATAATTTTAGTCTGTTGCGGAGGGCATGGCGCGTCCCAACTTGAGGGTCTATTAGGTGCCTCTCAGGGGCATCCAGTATCGTGAAACGTCCTGTCTGTTGCTGATCCGGCCCGAATCCGGGTCGTGCGCGCTTGAGCGCGTGATGAGCGGCCGGCGACACAGGAGGGTTGACGTGCGTTTTGTTCTTGCCATTGCGGCATTCGTCCTTGCGGCGGCGATGATAGTTCTCGGAATCGCCCAGCGGACCATTTTTCTCGAGCCGGCCTCGGTGAGCCTCAGCGCCACCGTGGCCGAAGATGCCCGATTCGCCGTGGTTGAGCCCAGTGCGCTCAACGCCCGCCCGGGCAGCCAGACGATCACCATCAGCGGATCCGACACGGTCTTCATGGCCTACGGCCGCACCGACGACGTGAAGGCGTGGCTCGGCGACGAACCCTACGCCGACATCCGTCTGGCCAAGAACGCGGCGACGCTCAGCAGCAAGATCGTCGAGCCCGAAGCAGTGCCCGAATCCGACCCCGATGCGACCGACCCTGCCGCCGAGGCCGAGCCGGAGACGATCACCAACCCCGCGGGCTCCGACCTCTGGCTGGCGGAGTTCACTGCGGCGAACACGCTGACCACCACGGTGAAGGTTCCGGACGGCATTTCGATGATTGTCGCCTCCGACGGCACGGCCCCCGCGCCGACCGACGTCAGCCTGTCCTGGCCCACCGACAACTCCACTCCACTAGCCGGCCCGCTGATCGTGGGCGGCGGCGTCGTCGGCATGGTCGGCCTGATCCTTTACCTGCTCGCCCTGCTGCACCTGCGGCGATCACGTGGCCCGCGCCGCAACCTTCCCCGCGGCCCACGGATGCCCCGACTCCCGCGCGTTCCGCGCCCTAAGGCGATCAAGGCCAACCAGATCACCGGCTCGCGCAAGCCTCTCACCCGGTCCATGGTCGCCGTTCCCGTGATCCTGGTCTCCGGTCTCGTGCTCAGCGGATGCTCGGCCGATTTCTGGCCCCGGAGCATGTCTCCCGAGGCCGCGGTCAGTGCGACGCCGACTCCGACCGGAACCCCCGCACCGGCCCAGGACGTACCGCCGCCGGCCGTGACGGTGCCGCAGCTGGAACGCATCGTGACCGAGATCGCCACGCTGACGGCGGATGCCGACGCGAACCTCAACGCGGACACCATCGCGACCCGGTTCACCGGGCCCGCGCTGGAGAAGCGCCTGGCGAACTATAAGATCCGGGCCGCGGACCCGGCCATCGCAGGCCTGCCCACTCTGCCGTCGTCGTCCCTGCGGCTCACCCTGCCGCAGCAGTCGTCTACCTGGCCACGCGTCGTCATGACGGTGATCCAGGACGAGGCAGACCCCACCGCAGCGCCCACGGCCCTCGTGCTCCGGCAGGAGTCGCCACGTGCCGACTATCTGGTCGAGTACATGATCCAGCTCGAGGCGGCCGCAACGGTACCCAAGGTGGCTCCGGCCACCATCGGCGCCCCGGTCATCGCGCCGGACTCCACCTTCCTCCTGCTCTCACCCGACCAGGTCGCAGCGGCCTACGCGGACGTGCTCTCCCTGGGGGAGGCCAGCCCCTCCTACGCCCTGTTCGAAGCGGAAGGCGACAGCTTCCGCACCCAGGTCGCCGACCTGCAGACCTCGCGCAAGGAAAAGTTGCCGAGCACCGCGTCGATCGAGTTCACCGCTGCCGCCGGCACCGGACGCACCGTGGCCTTGGCGACCAATGACTCCGGCAGCATCGTCGCCGTGAGCCTGACCGAGTCCGAGACGGTCAAACCGGTGGATCCCGGGGCGACGGTCGGCACCGAAGGAGCCAGCAAGGCGCTCTCCGGCATCTCGGCCACGGCCAAGGGCATCACCAGCACGTACGGCGACCAGCTCTTGTTCCACGTGCCGGCCGCCGGTTCGAATGAAAAAATCGTCCTCCTTGGTTTCTCCCAGGGCCTGATCTCATCAACGGAGCTTCCATGAGTGTTGTCCCCCCATCCGGCATGAATCTGCGCGGAGCCGTCGACCTGTCCTCCTTGGTGAACCGTCCGGCCGCTCCCGCGGCCGGCGCACCGGCGGCGGCCGGCGCACCGGGTGCCCCTGCGGCAGGGCCCGTTGCGGTTCCCAGCCTCGTACTCGAGGGCACGGATGCGAACTTCGGCGAGATCCTGGAACTCTCGATGAGCGTTCCGGTCATCGTCGACCTCTGGGCCGAATGGTGTGAGCCGTGCAAGCAGCTCACGCCGATCCTGGAGAAGCTGGTCACGGAGTACGCCGGCCAGTTCGTGCTGGCCAAGGTCGACGTGGACTCGAATCCGCAGCTCACCCAGGCCTTCCAGGCGCAGTCCATCCCGACCGTGGCCGCGGTCATCGGCGGTCAGCCGGTGCAGCTCTTCAGCGGCGCGCTGCCCGAGGGCCAGGTGCGCGAGGTTCTGCACCGCGTCTTCGAGCTCGCGGCGCAGCACGGCGTCACCGGCACGGCTGTGCCACCCGACGCTGCCGAGGGTGAGGCCGTTGAGGCATCCGCCCCCGTCGAACCCGAGCTGCCGCCGCTGCACCAGGAGGCGTACGACGCCATCGAGCGCGGCGACTACGATGCCGCGATCGCCCTTTATAAGACCGCCCTGGCGCGGGACCCGCGGGACCAGATGGCCGTCGCCGGCCTGGCCCAGGTGAGCCTGCTGGCCCGGTTGAACGGCAAGACCATGGCCGAGATCCGCTCGGCCGCCGCTGCCGCTCCCGACGACCTGCAGGCGCAGCTCACGGTGGCCGACCTCGACCTCTCCGGCGGCCACATCGAGGACGCCTTCGACCGTCTGCTGGCCCTCTTCCCGTCGCAGGACCCGGCGGGGCGCAATGAGATCCGCCAGCGCATCCTGGAACTGTTCGAGGTCGTCGGCCAGGACGACCCGCGCGTGCCGCCCACGCGTTCTCGCCTCACCGCGCTGCTCTACTAAACCCGCAGAAGACTCCCGCGAGAGCGCAAAAATTGCCCCTTCGGCGTTACCGAAGGGGCAATTTTTGCGCTCTCGCGAGCGGAGGGTAAGCGGGTCAGCGCTGCAGGCGCAACCAGAGACCGGCCAGCGGGGGCAGCGTCAGCACGGCGGATGCCGGGCGTCCGCCCCACGGAACGTCGACCGCCGTCACGGCGCCCAGGTTTCCGACCCCGGAGCCGCCGAAGTCCTCGGCATCCGTGTTCAGGATCTCCTCCCAGACCCCGGCGAACGGCAGGCCGACCTGGTAGTCGGTGTGCGGTGCCCCGGAGAAGTTGAACAGGCAGGCGATGGGGTTGCCGTCGGCGTCCCAGCGCAGGAACGACACCACGTTCTGGGCGGCCGCACCGCCGTCGAGCAGTTCGAAGCCGCTCGGATCGTTGTCCAGCGACCACAGGCTCGGGTTGGCGCGGTACACCCGGTTGAGCTGGCCGACCAGGTTGAACAGGCCACGGTGGGCCGGCTGGTCGAGAGTCCACCAGTCCAGGCCGCGCGATTCGCTCCACTCGGAGCGCTGCCCGAATTCCTGGCCCATGAACAGCAACTGCTTGCCGGGGTGCGCCCACATGAAGGCGTAGTAGGCGCGCATGTTCGCCAACTGCTGCCAGGAGTCGCCGGGCATTTTGGCCACGAGCGAACCCTTGCCGTGCACGACCTCGTCGTGGCTGATCGGCAGCAGGAAGTTCTCGCTGAACGCGTAGACGAACGAGAACGTGATCTGGTTGTGGTGGTGCGCCCGGTACATCGGGTCGACCGCCATGTACTCCAGCGTGTCGTGCATCCAGCCCATATTCCACTTGAAGCCGAAACCGAGCCCGCCGGCACTCGTGGGCGCCGTCACCCCGCCCCAGTTGGTGGATTCCTCGGCGATCATGACCGTGCCGGGGTTGCGCTTGTACGCGGTGGCGGTGATCTCCTGCAACAGGCTGATCGCCTCGAGGTTCTCGTTGCCGCCGTAGATGTTCGGCTCCCACTGACCGTCCTCGCGGGAGTAGTCCAGGTAGAGCATCGAGGCCACGGCGTCGACCCGCAGGCCGTCGATGTGGAACTCCTCGAGCCAGTACAGCGCGTTCGCGACCAGGAAGTTGCGCACCTGCTTCTGACCGAAGTCGAAGACGTAGGTGCCCCAGTCCATCTGTTCGCCGCGGCGCGGGTCCGGGTGCTCGTACAGCGCCTCGCCGTCGAAGCGGGCCAGGGCGAAGTCATCCTTCGGGAAGTGGCCGGGAACCCAGTCCATCAGCACGCCGATACCGGCCTGGTGCAGCCGGTCGATCAGGTAGCGCAGGTCGTCGGGGTGGCCGAACCGGCTCGTCGGCGCGTAGTAGCCGGTGACCTGGTAACCCCAGGAACCGCCGAACGGATGCTCGGTGAGCGGCATGAACTCCACGTGCGTGTAGGCCAGCTCGTGCAGGTACTCGATCAGCTGGTCGGCAAGGTCGCGGTAGCTGAGCCCCGGACGCCACGAGCCCACGTGCATCTCGTAGATGCTCATCGCCCGGTTGTGGGCGTCGGTGGCGGAGCGTTCGGTGAGCCAGCCGGCATCCGCCCACTCGTAGGCGGTCTCGCCGATCACGGACGCCGTCTTGGGCGGGATCTCGGTGTAGCGGGCCATCGGGTCGGCCTTGCGCACCCAGTCGCCCGCGCGGGTCTGCAACTCGAACTTGTAGTTGGAGCCCGCGGTCAGCCCGGGGACGAACAGCTCCCAGACCCCCGTGCTGCCCATGTTGCGCATGGAGTGCAGGATGCCGCTCCACTGGTTGAAGTCACCGATCACGCGTACGGCGCGCGCGTGGGGTGCCCACACGGCGAAGGACGTGCCGGAGGACGTGCCGAGCGGGCCGGCGGCGGGCCGGTAGTGGGCGCCGAGCACGTCCCAGAGGCGCTCGTGGCGTCCCTCGCCGATCAGGTGCAGGTCCAGCTCCCCGAGGGTGGGTCCGTAGCGATACGGGTCGTCCACGATCCAGGTGGGGGCGTCGCTGTACCGGGCCTCGAGCTGGTAGTCCTGCAGGCCGAGCGTGCTGACGCCCTGCCAGATGCCGTGGCCCAGGTGGGACATCTCCACGTGCGCGCCCGTGGGCAGCACAGCGAACACCTCGGTTGCGAGCGGCCGGAGGGCACGGATGACGGTGAGCGGGTCGGTCACGCCGGCCTCGCCGAGCAGGTGCTGGCCGAGCACCTCGTGGGGGTTGTAGTAGCTGCCGGCACCGACCGCTTCCAGGACGTGCTCCGGAACGACGGGCAGCGCGTTCACAGGCTGCCCCTTCGCGTGCTTCATTGTGTGAGTCCCTTCACGTGCAGGATGTGCACCGGTTCGGTGAATGCGTCGAGACGCACGAAGTTGTCGGCGGACCATGTCCAGACGGCGCCGGTGATCAGGTCTTCCACCACGAACGAGGAGCCGCGGGGGAGACCGAACCGGGTGACGTCCAGGTGCACGACCGTCTGGCGCACGGAGTGCGGGTCCACGTTGGCCACGATGATCAGCGCGTCGGCCTGTCCGGTGCCGGTGAACGACGCGTCGAGGAACTTGCTGTAGACGAGGATTCCGTCGTCTTCGCTGCTGTGGATGTCGAGGTTGCGCAACTGCCCGAGAGCCGGGTGCTCGGAACGGATGCGGTTGAGCCGCGTGAGGTAGGGAGCCAGGGAAGCACCGGCGGCCTCGGCGGCGGCGAAGTCGCGCGGCCGGTACTGGTACTTCTCGTTGTCGATGTTCTCCTCGGCGCCGGGGCGGGCCACGCTCTCGAACAGGTCGAAGCCCGCGTAGACACCCCAGGTCGGCGCCGCGGTGGCTGCGAGGGCAGCCCGGATCTTGAACGCCGCGGGACCACCGAACTGCAGGTACTCGGAGAGGATGTCGGGCGTGTTCACGAACAGGTTCGGCCGCAGGAAGTCGGCGGTCTCGTGGGCGAGACCCTCGAAGAACTCGGACAGCTCTTCCTTCGTGTTGCGCCAGGTGAAGTACGTGTACGACTGCTGGAACCCGACCTTGCCCAGCCCCTGCAGCAGAGCGGGACGCGTGAAGGCCTCGGCGAGGAAGAACACATCCGGGAATTCGGCGTTGATCTCGCGGATCAGCCACTCCCAGAAGTCGAGCGGTTTGGTGTGCGGATTGTCGACCCGGAAGATGCTGACGCCCAGGCCGATCCAGTGGCGCACGATGCGCAGAACCTCGGCCCGGATGCCCAGGGGGTCGTTGTCGAAGTTCACCGGGTAGATGTCCTGGTACTTCTTCGGTGGGTTCTCGGCGTAGGCGATCGACCCGTCCGGCAGGGTGGTGAACCATTCGGGGTGCTCGGTGACCCAAGGGTGGTCGGGAGACGCCTGCAGGGCCAGGTCGAGGGCGATTTCGAGCCCGTTGTCGCGGGCGGCCGCGAGGAAGAACGAGAAGTCGTCCACGGTGCCCAGGTCCGGGTGGATGGCGTCGTGCCCGCCGTCCGCCGACCCGATCGCCCAGGGCGAGCCCGGGTCGTTCGGTCCGGCGTTGAGCGTGTTGTTGGGACCCTTCCGGAAGGACCGGCCGATCGGGTGGATCGGCGGCAGGTACAGCACGTCGAAGCCCATGGCGGCAACGGCAGGCAGCCGGTCGGCGGCCGTGCGGAAGGTGCCGCTCTGCCAGGAACCGTCGACGCGCTTCACGGCGCCCTCGGAGCGCGGGAAGAACTCGTACCAGGAGCCGACGCCGGCGCGGGTGCGTTCGACCAGCACGGTGCGGGGCTCCGAGACGGACTCCAGCCCGGCCATCGGGCGCACGGCGGCCGCGGCGTTCAACTTCGGGTCGGCGAGCAGCGCGAAGCGGGTGGCGACGGACGTGGCCGGGTCGGCCAGGGTCTTGGCGGCCGCGGTGAATGCGCGGCGCTCGGCGAGAGGCCGGCTCTTGTCGGCGCTTTCGCGCGTGAGGAGGGCGGAACCGATCAGGAACGTGAGTTCCACGTCGACCTCGGCCGGGATCTTCAGCGCCGCGTTGTGGCGCCAGGTGGCCCAGTCGTCGGCGTAGGCGCGCACGCGGTAGGTCCAGCGGCCCTGGGCGCCGAGGGTGACGAGCGTCTCCCAGCGGTCGGTGCCCGGGGCGCCTGGGGACATCGGATGCTGGGACTCGGTTCCATCCGGAGCGGTCAGCAGCAGCATGGCGCCGATGAGATCGTGTCCCTCGCGGAACGCCGTGGCCGCGAACGGTACCGCTTCGCCCACGAACGCTTTCGCGGGCCACAGATTGTCGTTCAGCTGCGGGGAGAGATCGAGGATCGGTATCCGGCCGATCCGGGGCTCGACCGGGACTGTCGTCTGGAGTTCCTGAACCGCGCCGGGGGTTTCAGGAGCCGCGCCTGTGCGTTTTACTGTCTTAGCCACGTATCGACCGTAGCGGATTCTGGGTCCAAAGCTCGTGCTACTACCTGCGCGACGCGTCGCGCCCCTAGGCTGGTCTCGTGAAAGCGATCCGCAAATTTACAGTCCGCACCGTGCTGCCCGAGTCGCTCGCCGCGCTCGACGAGCTTGCCGGTAACCTGCGCTGGTCCTGGCATGAGCCGACCCGTCAGTTGTTCGAGCACATCGCCCCCGAATTGTGGCGTGAGACCGGGACCGATCCCGTCGCGTTGCTGGGGGCCGTCGACACGGCCCGCCTCGAAGCGCTGGCGCAGGACGACGGCTACGTGGCCTGGGCGAACTCCACCCGGGACGAATTGCGCGAATACCTCGAGAAGCCCCGCTGGTACCAGGGACTGGAGGGCGACAAGCCCGCATCCATCGCCTACTTCTCGCCGGAGTTCGGCATCGCCGCCGCCCTCCCGCAGTACTCGGGCGGACTCGGCATCCTGGCGGGGGACCACCTGAAGAGCGCCTCCGACCTCGGCGTGCCGCTGGTGGGCGTCGGACTGTTCTACCGGGCCGGCTACTTCAGCCAGGCGATCTCGCCCGACGGCTGGCAGCTGGAGAGCTACCCGTTGCTCGACCCCGACGGTCTGCCGCTGTCGGTGCTGCGCCGGGCCGACGGCTCGCCCGTGCAGGTTTCGCTGGCGCTGCCCGACGACCGCACGCTGCACGCGCGGGTCTGGCAGGCCATGGTCGGGCGCATCCGTCTGTTGATGCTCGACACCGACATCCCGGAGAACACCGACGACCTGCGCCTGGTCACCGACCGCCTGTACGGCGGCGGCGGCGAGCACCGCCTGTTGCAGGAGCTGCTGCTCGGCATCGGTGGCGCGCGCGCCGTGAAGTTGTGGAGCAGCCTGAACGGGCAGGCCGACCCAGAGGTGTTCCACACCAATGAGGGGCACGCCGGGTTCCTCGGCCTCGAGCGCATTTCCAGCCTGATCGGCGAGGGGCTCAGCTTCTCGGAGGCGCTGCAGGTGGCCCGTGCCGGAACCGTGTTCACGACCCACACGCCCGTCGCCGCCGGCATCGACCGCTTCGACCGCAGCCTGGTGCGGCGCTACTTCGAGACCGACCTGCTGCCGGGCGTCGCTGTCGACGACCTCCTCGCCCTCGGTGCGGAGAGCTTCGAGGACGGCAACCCGGACGTCTTCAACATGGCCCTGATGGGGCTGCGGCTGGGACAGCGCGCCAACGGTGTCTCGAAGTTGCACGGTCAGGTCAGCCGGGTCATGTTCAAGGGCCTCTGGCCGGGGTTCGACGCCGACGACGTTCCGATCGCCTCGATCACGAACGGTGTGCACGCCCCCACCTGGACCGACCCGGCCCTGCTCGCCCTCGCGCAGAGCCGGTTGGGCACCAGTGACACGTCCGAGGCGGATTGGGCGTCGCCCGCCGTGTCCGACACGGACCTGTGGCAGGTACGCGGCCAGATGCGCCTGCAGTTCGTCGAGGACGCCCGCCGACGGATCGCCGCCGCCTGGGAGGTTCAGAATCCGGGCGGCATCGTGCCCTCCTGGATCGGGCGGGTCTTCGACCCGAACGTGCTCACGATCGGCTTCGCCCGTCGCGTTCCGACGTATAAGCGCCTGACGCTGATGCTGCACGACCCCGAGCGTTTGCGCGCGCTGCTGCTGCACTCGGAGCACCCGATCCAGATCGTGATCGCAGGCAAGTCACACCCGGCCGACGAGGAGGGCAAGCGCCTCATCCAGCGCATCGTGCAGTTCGCGGCCGACCCGGCGCTCCGCACCAAGATCGCGTTCCTGCCCGACTACAACATCGGGATGGCCCAGCTGATGTACCCGGGCACGGATGTGTGGCTGAACAACCCGCTGCGCCCGCTGGAGGCCTGCGGCACCTCCGGGATGAAGGCGGCCCTGAACGGCGCCCTCAACCTGTCCATCCTCGACGGTTGGTGGCCGGAATACTACGACGGCAACAACGGCTGGGCGATCCCGACCGCGGACGCCGCTGGTGACGCCGCCGAACGCGACCGGCTCGAGGCCGACGCGCTGTACGAGCTGATCGAGCACCAGGTCGCACCGAAGTTCTACGATCGTAACGCCGATGGGGTACCCGAACGCTGGGTCTCCTCCATCCGGCAGACCCTCGCGAAGCTCTCACCCGAGCTGAACGCCGGTCGGATGGTACGCCAGTATGTGACCGAGCTGTACCGGCCTGCCGGCAAGGCGGAGGCCCGTCTGTCCGAGAACAACTACCGGGCCGCCCGGGAACTGGCCACCTGGAAGGGGCGGATCGTGTCGGCGTGGCCCGGCGTAGCCGTGGCCCACGTCGAATCCGGCGGCGTCGCCCCGGTGCCGCAGGTCGGCGACGAGCTGCACCTGCGCGCGCACGTGCAGTTGAACGGTCTCTCGCCCGAGGACGTCACCGTCGAGGTGGTCTACGGGAAGAGCCTCGTCAACGACGACCTGACCGATGTCAGCACCATGCCGCTGACGGCGGAACCGACCGTGCCAGGCCTGACGGATGCCGGTACGCCGACCCTGTTCACCGGCACGATCGAACTCGACCGAGGCGGCGCATTCGGCTACTCGGTGCGGGTCGTGCCGCGTAACGAGCTCCTGGTCAGCCCCGCCGAAATGGGCCTGATCGCCGTCGCCGGCTAGCGCTGTTTCCACACCGAGGAAGCGCCTTCGTTTCGACGAAGGCGCTTCCTCGGTGGATCAGGGGCGGGCGATCGCCGCGAAGACCGCTGAGGCGGCCCGGGCCAGGTCGGCCGGCGTGAGCTCGATGTCGAAGCCGCGGCGCCCGCCGGAGACGAACACGGTGTCGAACGTCAGGGCGCTCTCGTCGACCACGGTCGTGAGCCTGCTCTTCTGCCCGATCGGGCTGATGCCGCCCACCACGTAACCGGTTTTGCGCTCGGCGAGCGACGGGTCGGCCATCACGGCCTTCTTCGCGCCCACGGCGGCGGCCAGCGCCTTGAGGTCGAGCTGGCCCGTGACCGGTACGACGCCGACGACCAGCCGGCCGTCGACATCCGTCAGCAGGGTCTTGAACACCCGGCCCGCGTCGACGTCGAGCTTCTCCGCCGCTTCCAGGCCGAAGCTCGTCGACGACGCCTCGTGCGCGTAGGCGTGCGGGGTGAAGGGAATTCCGGCGCGCACTAACGCCACCGTCGCCGGCGTGCCGGCGCTGCCCTCCACCCGTCTGGCCACCGTCAGTGCGCGCGGAGCAGTTGCATCGACGCGGCCGGAACGAGGAACTGGTCGCCGGGGGCGTGCTCGATGACCGCGTCGCTCAGGTCGTCGTGGCTGGAGTCCCAGAGCAGCGAGTACGACGTGACGCCCGTGTGCACGGGCAGCGTCACCGTCACCTCTTCCTCCCGGCCCTGCACGATCAGCAGGATGCGGTTGAACTCCTCGTGCTCCGGGGTGCTCGCCGCCAGGTACTGCAGGGTGCGCTCCTTGGACGAGTGCCAGTCGTCCTCGGACATGGACCGGCCCTCCACGTTGTACCAGTCCATCTCGCTGGCACTGAGTGTCGTCTCGCCGGGGCGTCCGAACCGCACCGGGCGCAGCGCCGGGTTTTCACGGCGCAGCTGGAGCAGACGCCGGGTCACCCGATGCAGGTCTTCCTGCCAGTCGTCGAGGTCCCAGTTCAGCCAGGTGAGCTCGCTGTCGTGGCAGTAGGCGTTGTTGTTGCCCCGCTGGCTGCGCCCGAATTCGTCGCCCGCGGTGATCATCGGCACGCCGGCCGAGAGCAGCAGGGTGGCGAGGAGGTTGCGCATGGCCTTGCGCCGGGCGGTCAGGATGTCCCGGTTGCGGGTCGGGCCCTCCGCGCCGTGGTTGAACGAGTTGTTCGAGTCGGTGCCGTCCCGGTTCGACTCGCCGTTGCCCACGTTGTGCTTGACGTTGTACGACGTCAGGTCGGCGATGGTGAAACCGTCGTGGGCGGTGATGAAGTTGAGCGAGGCGAGCGGGCCGCGCTCGCGGGAGAACGTGTTCGCCGAACCGGCCAGGCGGGTCGCGAAGCGCCCGATGCCGCTGCCGGGGTGTCCGTCGCGGGCGGCCGCGAGGTCGGTCAGCCAGAACGAGCGCATGCGGTCGCGGTAGCGGTCGTTCCACTCGGTCCACCCGTCGGGGAAGTTGCCGGTCTGCCAGCCGCCCATCCCCACGTCCCAGGGTTCGGCGATGAGCTTGACCCTGGAGAGTTCCGGGTCGGCCTGGATTTCGGCGAGCAGCGGGCTGTCCCGCTGGAATTCGACGTTTTCGTCACGGGCGAGGGTGGCGGCCAGGTCGAAGCGGAAGCCGTCGATCTGCACCTCGTTCGCCCAGTAGCGCAGCGAGTCGAGCACGAGGCGCCGGGGCACGTCGTGGGAGACGTTCAGCGTGTTGCCGCAGCCCGTCACGTCGATGTAGCCGCCGGCACTGTTCTGCCGGTAATAGGCGGCGTTGTCGATGCCGCGCAGGCTGCTGACCGGGCCGTTCGGACCTTCCTCGGCGGTGTGGTTGTAGACCACGTCGAGGATGACCTCGAGGCCGGCTTCGTGCAACAGCTTGACCATGCCCTTGAACTCCCGGAGCACCGCCTCGGGACCGGCGGCCTGGGACGCCTGGGTGGCGTAGTCGGCGTGCGGGGAGAAGAAATTGAAGGTGTTGTATCCCCAGTAATTGGTCAGGCCCTGCTTGATCAGGCGCTGCTCGGACACGAACGCCTGCACCGGGAGCAGCTCGATCGAGGTCACGCCGAGGTTCTTCAAATAGTCGATCGTCGACTCGTGGGCCAGCCCCGCATAGGTGCCGCGCAGGTGCGCGGGCACCGAGGGGCTGAGGTTGGTCAGGCCACGAACGTGGGCCTCGTAGACCACCGTGTGGTCCAGGGCGATCCTCGGCTTGACCGAACCGGCCCAGTCGAACTCGCCGTCGACGACCGCGGACTGCCACTGGTCGGGGCCGACCCGCACGAGTCCCCGGGAATACGGCTCGATCAGTGTTTTCTCGGGGTGGAAGGAGTTGCGGGGTGCGGTCGGGCCGGAGACCCGGATTCCGTAGCGGCGTCCGGGGGAGAGGGTGCGGGACCGACCGGTCCAGACGCCGTGCTCATCCTTGACCATGGGGACGGTCTTGATGATCCAATTGGGATCGGTGGCGTCGAAGATGCACAGGTCGATGGCGTCGGCGGTCTCCGACCACACGCGGAGTTCGCCGCCGTGGGTCGTGACACGCACGCCGAGGTTGCGCAGGGGATCAGGCGGTGTCATGCGTTCTAGAGTAATGAGTGCGGAAGCAGAGTTTTACCACGGTGGGACTCGCCGGAATCGAGCGAGCGCGGAAGGAAGTCAGATGGCTGTCTATCTGGACCATGCGGCCACCACACCCATGCTGCCCGACGCCATTGAGGCCTATGTGCGGGCGCTGGCCGTGGTGGGCAACCCCGCATCCGTCCACAGCCAGGGGCAGAACGCGAAACGGATGCTCGAGGAGGCCCGCGAGCAGGTCGCCGCCAGCCTCGGCTGCGACCCGATCGAAGTGGTCTTCACCGGCGGCGGCACCGAGGCGATCAACCTCGGCATCAAGGGGCTGTTCTGGGCCAGGCAGCCGCGCAACCGCATCCTCGTGCCCGGCGGGGAACACCATGCCACCATGGACACCGTCGAGTGGCTCGAACACCATGAGGGCGCCGTGGTCGAGTGGCTGCCGCTGGACGCCCTCGGCCGGATCGATCTGGCCGCGGTCGCTCGATGCATCGCCGCGAACCCCGACGACGTGGCCCTCGTCACACTGCTCAGCGCCAACAACGAGGTCGGCACCCTGCAGCCCGTCGCCGAGGTCGCCGCGCTCGCCGCGGCCCACGGCATCCCCGTGCACGTGGACGCGGTGGCGGCCTACGGGCATGTCCCGATCGACTTCCAGGCACTCAGCCGGGCCGGCGTGGCCGCGCTCAGCGTCTCGGCGCACAAGATCGGCGGCCCGGTGGGGATCGGTGCGCTCGCGCTCTCCCGCCGGGCGACGGTCGAGCCGCTGCTGCACGGCGGCGGCCAACAGCGCCAGGTGCGCAGTGGCACTCAGGACGTCGCGGCGGCCGTGGCGTTCGCGGTCGCGGCGAACACCCTGCAGGATCTGTCGGTGGAGAACGCCCGGGTCGCCGCGCTGCGCGAGCGCCTCGTCACCGGGGCCTGCGCATCCGTGCCCTCGGTCGTGGTGAACGGCGACCCGAACCCGGCGAACCGCCTGCCCGGCACCGCCCACTTCAGCTTCCCGGGGTGCGAGGGAGACTCGCTTCTCTTCCTTCTCGACGTGGCCGGCATCTCGGTGTCCACGGGCTCCGCCTGCCAGGCGGGCGTGCCGGAGCCCTCGCATGTGCTCCGGGCCATGGGCCGGAGTGAGGTGGAGGCACGTGGTGCCCTGCGGATCACCCTCGGGCGCACCAGCACAACGGCCGACGTCGACGCCCTGCTCGCCGCGCTTCCCTCCGCGCATGCCCGGGCGGCCAAGGCCGGCCTGGCCGATCGGGTCCCGGGGCGCTAGACATTTGATCCCGACACCTGTAAGTTATTTCTAACAGGTAGAGGATGCGCGGGGGAGGCGAAGGCTATGACGGTCGACGACGAGATCGCCCGGCTCGCGGCCCTCGCCAACCCGCACCGGTTCAGAATCATCGCCCTGCTCGCGGAGGAGTCCCTCCACGTCAGCGAGCTCGCCCGCCGGCTGGGGATGTCCCGGGCCCTGCTGTACATGCACCTCCAACGTCTCGAGGCGGCCGGTTACGTCACCGGGCATCTCGAACTCTCCGACGACGGCAAGGCCCTGAAGTTCTTCGAGGTCGTTCCGTTCGAGGTCACCACCAACGTCGCAAGCATCGCTGCGGCGGTCGCAGCCGACACAGAAAGCACACACTGATGGACAACATTCCCTGGTTCGCCTGGATCGCCATTGTCGGTATCATCGCCGGCGTCACCTCGAGCATCGTCGCGGCCGTGCTGCGGTCGCGTGAGAAGCAGGCGGAGTTCGCCGGTGCGGCGGACCTCCACGGCCTCGTCGAACAGGGCACCGCGAGCAACCAGGCCGTGCTCGACCGGCTCGACCTGCTGGACATCCGTCTCGCCGCGATCGAGCGCACCCTGACCGACATCCCCTGACCCTGGCTCGAGGAAGCGGTCGCACGCAGTTGCCCGTTGCGCGGGTGCTGCGCCGCTTCGCGCCGGGCACGCCACGCGCGCAGCGGCGCAGCTCCCGCACACAGGTGACGCGCGTGAGAGTGCCCGTTCCGGTCGAGAGCGACCGCTGCGGCGGGCACTCTCGACCGGAACGGGCACCCTCGTGTAAGTCCCCGCCCTCACCGACTCGAGGGAGCATGCCTCGCCCGCGTTGGCCAATCCGCCCGGCCCGATTACACTCGACGGGTGAAGGTTTTGGCAGCAATGAGCGGTGGGGTCGACTCCGCCGTCGCCGCAGCCCGCATGGTCGAGGCGGGACACGAGGTGGTCGGGGTTCACCTGGCTCTCAGCCGGATGCCTGGCACCCTGCGCACCGGCAGTCGAGGTTGCTGCACCGTCGAGGATTCGATGGATGCCCAGCGCGCCGCCAACATCATCGGCATTCCCTACTATGTCTGGGATTTCTCCGAACGCTTCAAGCTCGACGTGGTCGACGACTTCATCGCCGAATACGCCGCCGGCCGCACCCCCAACCCCTGCATGCGCTGCAACGAGCGCATCAAGTTCGCCGCCCTCCTCGAGAAGGCCCTCGACCTCGGTTTCGATGCCGTCGCCACCGGCCACTACGCCACGATCGTGACGGATGCCGACGGCAATCGCGAGCTGCACCGCGCCAGCGCCTGGGCCAAGGACCAGTCCTACGTGCTGGGCGTCCTCACCCAGGAGCAGCTGGCGCACTCGATGTTCCCGCTGGGCGCCACACCGTCCAAGGCCGAGGTGCGCGCCGAGGCCGCCGAACGCGGTTTCTCGGTGGCGAACAAGCCCGACTCCTACGACATCTGCTTCATCCCCGACGGCGACACCCGGGGCTGGCTGGCCGAGCGGGTCGCGCCGGCGACCGGGGACATCCTGGACCGTGACGGCAACACCCTCGGCCGGCACGAGGGTGCGGCCGCGTTCACCGTCGGGCAGCGCAAGGGACTGCAGATCGGCACCCCCGCTGCCGACGGCAAGCCCCGGTTCGTGCTCGAGGTGCGCCCGATCTCCAACACGGTCGTGGTGGGGCCGAAAGAGGCCCTCGCGATCGGGGAGATCGCCGGCACGAAGTTCACCTGGTGCGGCGTCGCCCCCGCACACCCGGAGATCGCCTTCGACTGCCACGTGCAGATCCGCGCGCATGCCGACCCGGTACCTGCCGTGGCGCAGGTGGTTGCGGTTTCGGCCGACTCCACCGCCGAGACCAGCGCCAGCCACGGGACCGGTACCGGCACCGAACTCGTGATCACTCCGGCCGAGCCGCTGACCGGAGTTGCCCCCGGGCAGACCGCCGTTGTGTACCTCGGCACCCGCGTGCTCGGCCAGTGCACGATCGACCGCACGGTCAGCGCCGTCGAATCGGCCGAAGACAGCACGATCGACAGCGCCGTCACCGTCGATGCGTGACGCCGAGCAGGATTCCACTGCGGCCGCTGCCCTGCACACCGCCGCCGCTGAGGTCGGCGACCTGACTCAGCGCATCCTGGAAGCCCGCGACGCGTACTACGACCGCAACGAGGTCGTCATCTCCGATGCGGAGTACGACGAGCTGGTGGGCCGTCTCGCCGATTTCGAGCGTGAGTTTCCCGAGCTGGCCAGCCAGGACAGCCCCACCCAGACCGTGGGTGGCCGGGCCGAGACCAGCCTGTTCGACCCGGTGACGCACGCCGAGCGCATGCTCAGCCTCGACAACGTGTTCTCGATCGGCGAATTCGCACTCTGGGCCGCGAAGGTCGAACGCGACGCCGCGCGGCCCGTGCACTATCTCTGTGAGCTGAAGATCGACGGGCTCGCGATCAACCTCCGCTACGAGCACGGGGTGCTGGTCAGCGCCGCCACCCGCGGCGACGGCGTCGTTGGCGAGGACGTCACGGAGAATGTCGCCTGGGTGCCCGGCATCCCGGGAAAGCTCGAGGGTACCGGACACCCCGATCTGATGGAGGTGCGCGGCGAGGTCTTCTTCCCGGTTGCCGCCTTCCTCGAGCTCAACGCCGCACAGGTCGCCGCCGGCGAACGTGTGTTCGCGAACCCCCGCAACGCCGCGGCCGGCTCCCTGCGCCAGAAGGCGGAGGGCAAGGCCCCGGAACCACTCCGCCTGATGCGGGCCCGGCTCGGCCGGCTCCGGATGCTGGTACACGGCATCGGTGCGTGGGCCAGCCCGCCGGTCGCAGCCCAATCCGGCGTCTACGACCTGTTGCACGGCTGGGGTCTGCCCACCAGCTCCTACTTCCGGGTGAAACCGTCCGCGGCGCTCGCGGCGGAGTTCATCGAGTACTACGGCGAGCACCGGGCCAGCGTGGACCACGAGATCGACGGCATCGTGATCAAGGTCGACGAGTTGGCACTGCATGCCGAGCTCGGCGCCACCAGTCGCGCGCCGCGGTGGGCGATCGCGTACAAGTACCCGCCGGAGCAGGTCAACACGAAGCTGCTCGACATCGTCGTCAGCGTGGGCCGCACCGGTCGCGCCACCCCGTTCGCCGTGATGCGCAAGGTCCGCGTCGCCGGTTCCGAGGTGCGCCAGGCCACTCTGCACAATCAGGACGTGGTCAAGGCCAAGGGCATCCTGATCGGCGACACCGTCGTGTTGCGCAAGGCCGGCGACGTCATCCCCGAGGTGCTCGGCCCGGTGCTCGAACTGCGGGACGGCACCGAATTCGCGTTCATCATGCCGGCGGACTGCCCGGAGTGCGGCACGCCGCTCGCCCCCGCCAAAGAGGGCGACATCGACCTGCGCTGCCCGAACGCGCGCAGCTGCCCGGCGCAGGTGCGCGGCCGGGTCGAGCACATCGGATCCCGCGGCGCCCTCGACATCGAGGTGCTCGGCGAGGTCGCCGCCGCTGCCCTGACTCAGCCCACCCGTCCAGCCGAGCCGCCCCTTCCCACCGAAGCCGGCCTGTTCGACCTCACCCTCGATGACCTGCTGCCGATCGAGGTCATCGTGCGCGACGCCGAGACCGGGCTGGCCAAGGAGGAGGAGGACGGCTCCGTGCGGTTGCGCACGCCGTTCCGGCGCAACCCCACGGCCGCCGAGAAGAAGCAGGGTGTGGCGGGCGCGCAGCCATCGTCCAGTGCCCTCAAGCTGCTGCGCGAGATCGATCTGGCGAAGACCAAGCCGCTCTGGCGGCTCCTGGTGGCCCTGAACATCCGTCACGTCGGGCCGGTGGCGGCGCGTGCCCTGGCCGGACACTTCGGCTCGATCGACCTGATCCGGGCCGCATCGCGCGAGGAGCTCGCGCAGGTCGACGGTGTGGGCGGCATCATCGCCGACGCGATCCTCGCCTGGTTCGAGGTGGACTGGCACCGGGACATCGTTGAGCAGTGGACCCGGGCCGGCGTTCAGTTCACGACCCCGGGACATCCCGGTCCGGGAGCCGCGGCCGCCGCCGGGGGAGTGCTGGCCGGCCTCACGGTCGTGGCGACCGGGTCGATCGAGGGCTACACCCGTGAAGAGGCGCAGGAAGCGATCATCTCCGCGGGTGGCAAATCGGCCTCGAGCGTGTCCAAGAACACCGACTTCGTCGCCGCGGGGCCGGGTGCCGGGTCGAAGCTCGCCAAGGCCGAGACGCTCGGCCTGCGCATCCTCGACGCAGCCCAGTTCCGTCTGCTCGTCACCGAGGGTCCGGCCGCGCTGGCCGAGACGTCCGCGGAGACGTCCGCGGAGACGACCGTGGAGACCGACCCGGCCTGATTCAGTCGGTCTCCGGGGTCGGCACCTCGGATCTGTCCACCCAGCCGAGCACCATCCGGGTGAACAGGTCCGCGTTCTCGATGCTCCAGACGTGGTGCATGCCGGGGGCGATCCAGGTTCGCGTCTGCGGCAGGTGGGAGACCAGCAGGGGGAAGCTGTCCCGAACGAGGTGCGACTCCCTCTCGCCCGCGACCGCCAGCAGCGGGCCGTGGTAGCCGCCGAGACCCTCCGGGGCGCCGCCGCGGTTCACGTCGTCGAACACGCGCCGGGCGTTGTCGGCGCGCAGGCTCAGCCCGTGTTCGACGAACAGGTCGACCGCGTCGGCGGGCAGGCCGAAGGCCTTCGCCTGGGCTCGCCAGTACCAGGGTCGGTCCCAGAGCGGCAGTTGCAGGGAGTTCAGGAACCGGGCCAGGCCGTGCACGCCGGTGAGCGGAACGCCGGAGACCAGGCACGAGCGCAGCAGGGCCGGGTGCCGGGCCATGACGTGGGTGGCGACCAGACCACCCAGGGATAGCCCCACCAGGTGCGCCCGGCCGCCGCGCGCGTGGGCGGCGATGATGCCGGCCACATCGTCCGCGGCCTGACCGAGGGATCGCCAGTCCTCGCCGGCCCGAGTGCCGAACCCCGGCAGATCCGGGGTCAGCAGGTGTCGACCCGGCAGACCCTCGACCTGGGGCTGCCAGGACCAGGACGCGACATTTCCGCCGTGCAGGAACACGATGGTGTCGGTCCCTGCGGCATCAGCCCCGTGTTCGAGGGGATAGCGGGCCTCCGGGGTGGAGCGTGCGTCGCTCATGCGAGTGCCTCCGTCGTCTCGGTGAGCCAGGCGAGTTCCGCTTCGGCATGCAGGATGCCGTTCCGCAGGGTCGCGAGGCGCAGTCCGTGTCCGAGGTCGTCCTCGGCGCGGTGGCCGGCTTCCCGCCGGGCCTGTTCCTGTTCGATCACGGAGTGCAGTCCGGCCAGCAGGGCGGTGGCCTGACTGTGGCGTGCGTCGAGCACCGCACGCGTGGCCGGTATGCCCAGTGCGCCGACGAAGAACAGCCGCATCAGGAACGTGTCGTGCGGCGTTTCCGGTTCCAGTGGTGAGCGCAGCCACTCGGCCAGGGACGCGCGCCCGGCCGGCGTGATGTGGTGTTCGCGCCGGTCGGGGCGCCCCTCCTGTGGGATGACCAGGGCCTCGGCGAGACCGTCGGTCACCAGTGCCGCCAGCGTGCGGTAGATCTGGGACTGGTCGGCCGACCAGAAATGGGCGACGGATGCCTCGATGCTCTTTTTGAGGTCGTACCCGGTCATCGGGGTGAGGTCCAGGATGCCCAGCAGGGCCATTTTCAACGTCATGCGTATATAAGATCACACCTATAGCAGATCAAGCAAGTATCAATTGTGGTGCCTGTGCCCCCCGATCGGGGGTTGTGCATCCCCGCTATGGGGGCACGACCGTGCCGTGCGTTTCAGTAGTCTGGAGGGGCAACGCTTGTCTTTTTGAGGTCGAGCTGATCGCTGCTCGGTGTTCGTGAGGGGACGTACCCAGGTTTGCTGTTGGAAGCGGCGGTTCTGACTGTCTCTCTGGCTCTCAATGGAGTCAGTGAGACCTTTGAAGTGCACGCTCTCAGCAACGCCGTCCAGGGCCAACCGGTGCCGAACCGGGGTGCCGAACCTGCCGCCGCGGACCCGCTCTGGCTGAACCTGTCGGCGCGCGCCGGCACGTCGGTCGGGGTGCCTGCTGCCGGCGACCCGATAGTGTCCGCGCAACCGATCGCCTCCGGCCGGCAGTCCGCCACGGTCGTCACTGCGGAATCCGTGCGTCGGATGACCGGTACGAGTCTTCTGGTCGGCCTGTCCGGCCTGTCGGTCGCCGACCTGTCTGCTTTCGTCGGGCAGTCACCGGGTCAGCTGGACTCCCTGCTCGCTTCGCCGCCGGCAGCATCCGAGGTTGCGGGCCTGTGGAACGAGCTGAGCGGAGCCGAACGGTCATCGCTGCTGGCCGCCGCCCCGAAACTGGTCGGCAATCTGGAGGGCGTGCCCTTTCGCGAGCGGGGCCGTGCGAATTCCCGCTACCTCACGCAGAGTCTCGCCTCCGTCACCCAGAGACTCGCCGAAGCCACCGACGACGCCGAGCGCGGGGAGCTCAGCCGTGAACTGGACGTGCTGACCCAGGTCAAGGCGGCCCTGCGCACTCCCGCCGGAGCGCCCCGTCGTTCCCTGATCCTCCTCGACCCGTCCGGTGGCGGTCGGGCCGCGATCGCCCTCGGTAATCCGGACAGCGCCGATTTCATCAGCTATCTCGTGCCCGGCATGAACTACGGCGTCGAGCCGCAGATGGTCAATTGGACCGATACGGCCGACGCGGTCTACGCCGAGCAGACCCGGGTGCTGCAGGAGCAGGCGAACGCGGCCGGGCAGGGAGCGACCCGGTCGACCGTGGCCACCATCGCCTGGATCGGCTACGAGGCACCGGACCTGTTCAATGTGGGGGGAACGGGTCTGGCGGAAGCCGGTGCGGACTTCCTGGAGCAGTCCGTTCTCGGTATCGAGGCGGACCGCGGCTCGCGCAAGCCCTTCGTCTCCCTCGTCGCCCACTCCTATGGGTCGACCGTGGCGCTCACGGCCCTGGCCCGGGGCACGTTCGGGGTGGACGCGCTCGTGCTCGTGGGTTCCCCGGGCAGTCAGGTGCAGTCCGTGGACAGCCTGAACGTGGCCCGGCGGAACGTCTATGTGGGCAGTGCGGATTGGGACCCGACCGTGAACAGCGCGTTCTTCGGCAGCGATCCCGGTGCGAAATCCTACGGGGCGAACACCCTCGGCGTCTCCGGATCGTACGACCGGAGCACCGGTGACTGGCTGACCGGATCGGTCGGCCACAATGCCTATTTCGATCTCGGCAGCGAGTCCCTGCACAACATGGCGCTGATCGGCACGGGCAACGCGGATCTTGTCACCGACGGCTCCGAATAGAATTGGGGAATCCACCCCCGACGATCGTACGGAGCAACATGTCTGAAATCACGGCCGAGCAGGTTGCCCATTTGGCAAACCTTGCGCGGATCGACCTCAGCTCTGAGGAGATCACCCGCCTCACCTCGGAACTCGGCCAGATCGTTGACTCGGTCGCCAAGGTAGCCGAAGTGGCCACGCCGGACGTGCCGGCGACGAGCCACCCGATGCCGCTGACCAACGTCTTCCGCGCCGACACGGTCGTTCCCTCGCTCACGGTCGAACAGGCCCTCTCCGGGGCTCCCGACAGGGACGGCGACAAGTTCCGCGTGCCCGCAATCCTGGACGAGGAGTAACCATGACCAACGTGATCAAGCTGTCCGCCTCCGCTCTCTCCGAGCTTCTGTCCGATCGGTCCGTCAGTTCCGTCGAGGTGACCCAGGCTCACCTGGATCGCATCGAGGCCATCGACACCGGCGTGCACGCTTTCCTGCACGTGTCCGGCGAGGCCGCGCTTGCCGCCGCCGCCCGCGTCGACGCCCGCCGGGCCGCCGGTGAGGTGCTCGGACCGCTTGCCGGGGTGCCCATCGCCATCAAGGACGTGCTCGCCACCATCGACATGCCCTCGACCGCCGGTTCCAGGATTCTCGAGGGCTGGATTCCGCCCTACGACGCCACCGTGGTCAAGCGCGTGCGGGACGCCGGACTGATCCCTCTCGGCAAGACCAACATGGACGAATTCGCGATGGGTTCGTCGACCGAGTTCTCCGCCTACGGCCCGACGCACAACCCGTGGGATTTCGACCGGATTCCCGGCGGCTCCGGCGGTGGCTCCGCGGCAGCGGTCAGCTCCTTCGAGGCGCCGCTCGCGCTCGGCAGTGACACCGGCGGCTCGATCCGCCAGCCGGCCGCCGTCACCGGGTCGGTCGGCGTCAAGCCGACGTACGGCGGCGTGTCCCGCTATGGCTCGATCGCTCTCGCATCCTCTCTGGACCAGGTCGGCCCGGTCACTCGCACGGTGCTCGACGC
Source organism: Cryobacterium cryoconiti (assembly GCF_004403065.1). Taxonomy (GTDB): domain Bacteria; phylum Actinomycetota; class Actinomycetes; order Actinomycetales; family Microbacteriaceae; genus Cryobacterium; species Cryobacterium cryoconiti. The sequence continues at coordinate 132,367 of NZ_SOHA01000039.1, read as the reverse complement.
CGCACTGCTGCACGACGTGATCGGCGGGCACGACCCGCTCGACTCCACGTCGCTCACGGATTCCTGGCCGTCGATGGCCGCCGCGGCCCGCTCCGGCCTCGCCGACGGCGCCCTCAAGGGGGTGCGGGTCGGTGTGATCAAGGAGTTGAACGGCGATGGATTCCAGGCCGGCGTCTCGCAGCGCTTCACCGAAACCCTCGCGCTGCTCTCAGCGGCCGGCGCCGAGATCGTCGAGGTCAGCGCCCCGAACTTCGAGTACGCGATCGCCGCCTACTACCTGATTCTCCCGGCTGAGGCGTCGAGCAACCTGGCGCGCTTCGACTCGGTTCGCTTCGGCATCCGGGTCAACCCGGAAGACGGCCCCCTGACCAGCGAGCGGGTCATGGCGGCCACGCGCGACGCGGGCTTCGGCCCCGAGGTCAAGCGCCGCATCATCCTCGGCACCTACGCCCTCAGCGCCGGCTACTACGACGCGTACTACGGCAGCGCGCAGAAGGTGCGCACCCTGATCCAGCGGGACTTCGACGCGGCCTTCGCGAAGGTCGACGTGCTGGTGTCGCCCAGTGCACCGACCACCGCGTTCAAGTTCGGCGAGAAGATGGCCGATCCGATGGCCATGTACCTCAACGACGTCACCACGATCCCGGCCAACCTGGCCGGCGTGCCCGGAATGAGCCTGCCGATGGGTCTCGCACCCGAAGACGGACTGCCGGTGGGCCTGCAGATCATGGCGCCCGCGAAAATGGATGCCCGTCTCTACAGCTTCGGAGCGGCCGTCGAGGCGCTGCTCGAGGCATCCTGGGGGCACACGCTCCTCAGCCAGGCGCCGGACCTGGCGTCGACAGAAAAGATCACACGCGCCGCGTTCACAAGCACAGAGGGAGCCATCTGATGAAGAAGGCCGAACTGATGGATTACGACAAGGCCCTGGAGCTGTTCGAGCCGGTGCTCGGCTTCGAGGTGCACGTCGAGCTCAACACCAAGACCAAGATGTTCTGCGGCTGTGCCAACGAATTCGGCCAGGGTGCCAACACGAACACCTGCCCGACCTGCCTGGGCCTGCCCGGCGGGCTGCCGCAGGTGAACGCGCAGGCCATCGAGTCCAGTATCCGGCTGGGGCTCGCCCTCGGCTGCGAGATCGCGGAGTACTCGCGGTTCGCGCGCAAGAACTACTTCTACCCGGACACGGCGAAGAACTTCCAGACCTCGCAGTACGACGAGCCGATCGCGTTCAACGGTCAGCTCACGATCGAACTGGAGAGCGGACGCCAGGTCACGGTCGACATCGAGCGCGCCCACATGGAGGACGACGCCGGCAAGCTCACCCACGTGGGTGGGGCGACCGGCCGCATCCAGGGCGCCGACTACTCGCTGGTCGACTACAACCGTGGCGGCGTGCCGTTGGTCGAGATCGTCACCCAGATGATCGAGGGCGGTGAGGCCGACTCGCCCGAGATCGGCCGCACCTACGTCGCCGCCATCCGCGAGATCGTCAAGGCGCTCGGCGTCTCCAACGCCCGGATGGAAGAGGGCAACGTGCGCTGCGACGCGAACGTGTCCCTTCGCCCGCGCGGCTCGAACGTGCTCGGCACGCGCACCGAGACCAAGAACGTGAACTCGCTGCGGTCGGTCGAACGGGCCGTGCGCTACGAGATCCAGCGCCAGGCGGCGCTCCTGCACGCGGGCGGGACCATCACCCAGGAGACCCGGCACTGGCATGAAGACACCGGCATCACCTCGGCCGGCCGGCCCAAGTCCGACGCCGACGACTACCGGTACTTCCCGGAGCCCGACCTCGTCCCCGTGGCCCCGTCGCGGGAGTGGGTGGAAGAACTCCGTGCCACCCTGCCCGAGCCTCCGGCCGCCCGCCGCAAGCGGCTCCAGGCCGACTGGGGCTTCGCCGACCTCGAATTCCAGGATGTCGTCAACTCCGACCTCCTCGACGCCGTGGAAGCCACCATCGCGGCCGGTGCCGCAGCCCAGGCCGCCCGCAAGTGGTGGACCGGCGAGGTCGCCCGCCTCGCGAACGTCTCCGGTGTCTCAGCCGACTCGCTCGTGCAGCCGGTGCAGGTCGCGGCCCTGATCGAGCTGGTCGTGGCCGGCACCCTGACCGACCGACTGGCCCGGCAGGTGCTCGAGGGTGTCATCGCCGGCGAGGGAACTCCGCTCGAGGTCGTCGAATCCCGGGGTCTGGCGGTCGTCTCCGACGACGGTGCGCTCATCGTCGCGATCGACGAGGCTCTCGCTGCCCAGCCGGACGTCCTCGCGAAAATCCGTGATGGCAAGGTGCAGGCGGCTGGGGCCGTGATCGGCGCCGTGATGAAGGCCATGCGGGGACAGGCGGATGCCGCCCGTGTGCGCGAGCTCGTGCTGGAGCGGGCCGGAACGGCCGAGTAATGGGCCTGCGGAACAGGCGCGGGCCCGCCACCGGGCGCACCGCTTCCGGGGCCGGCGCGCTCGGCGTCGGTGCGCAGGTTGTCGTGCGCCTGGACCGCGTGCGCTATCCGGACGCCACCGCGGAGGACCCGAGCGGCGTGATCGTGGCGGCCGGCGAACTCGACGGGGCGGCACTCTACGCCCCCGTGTCCGGGCGTGAGGCCGTGTGGGTCGTGCAGTTCGACGAACCCTTCTTCGGCCTCGACGGATCGGGCCCGCACGCGTCGGCCCGGGTCGCTCAGAGCTCGCTCGAAGCCGCCCCCGAGGCATGAGCGTCGTGGAGCAGGAACGTCCGGCGTCTTCCCAGGAGATTCGTCGCTGGCGACGGTATCTCGCCGATGAACGGGCCGAGGCGACCGTCTACCGTGACCTGGCCGGGCGCCGCTCCGGGGAGGAACGCGAGATCTTGCTCGCCCTCGCCGATGCCGAGGGCCGCCACGAGGCGCACTGGCGGCGCCTGCTGGGCGACCAGGTCGGGCCGCCCCGTCGCGGAGCCCTGCGCACCCGGTTCCTGGGACTGCTGGCCCGACGCTTCGGCTCGGTGTTCGTGCTCGCCCTCGCCCAGCGTGCCGAGGCCCGCTCACCGTACGACGCAGACGCGGACGCCACCGAGACCATGGCGGCCGACGAGCGCATCCACGAGGAGGTCGTGCGCGGGCTGGCCGCCCGCGGTCGTCAGCGTCTGGCGGGAACCTTCCGGGCCGCCGTGTTCGGGATCAACGACGGTCTCGTCAGCAACCTGGCTCTGGTGCTGGGCATCGGCGCCACCGGAGTGCCCGCCGCGACCATCCTCTTCACCGGTATCGCCGGCCTCCTGGCGGGGGCTCTCTCGATGGGTGCAGGCGAGTACGTGTCGGTGCGGTCGCAGCGGGAACTCCTCGAGGCGTCCACGCCGAACCCGGCGTCCCGGAGCGTCCTGTCCCACCTCGATCTGGCCGCGAACGAGCTGACCCTGGTCTATCGAGCGCAGGGGATGTCTCCGGAGAAGGCAGAGATCCATGCGCGTGAGGTGCTGCGCACGGTGGCCATCGCCACCGGCCCGGTCGAGGTCAAGACGACCGGCGGCCTGGCCCCGGCGGTGGACGAGCATGAAGCCATCGGCACCGGCATCGGCGCAGCCACGTCGAGCTTCTGCTTCTTCGCCTCCGGGGCGATCCTGCCCGTGCTGCCGTACCTGTTCGGCTTCGAGGGGATCACCGCGGTGATCATCGCCGCTGTACTCGTGGGGCTCGCGCTGTTGGCCACCGGTGCCACCGTCGGGCTCCTGTCCGGTGGGCCGCCCTGGCGCCGGGCCATCCGTCAGCTCATCATCGGGTTCGGCGCCGCCGGGGTCACCTACCTCCTCGGACTCGTCTTCGGAACGTCGATCGCCTAACCCCGGTGGTTGAGCTCGTCGAAACCCGGTGGTTGAGCCTGTCGAAATCCGGTGGTTGAGCCTGTCGAAACCCGGTGGTTGAGCCTGTCGAAACCCGGTGGATCCGTCGTCACGCAACTGCGGAGATTTTCGGGAATCGCCGGTTCTGCTGGCCGGGTGATCGGCGTGTCGCGAAAATCTCCGAGGTTACCGCGGTCGGCGACGACGGATGCCGGTGGCACCCCTACCGAGGCCGGCACCGGGTCTCGACAAGCTCGACCACCGGGTCTCGACGAGCTCGACCACCGGGTCTCGACACGCTCGACCACCGGGTCTCGCCGGGGCCGAGAAGGTGACCCGGTAGCCCTGCCGCCGCCTACGGCCGGCGCGGGTCTCGGCCGGTCAGGGCAAGCAGCCGGTGCTGCAGGGGTGCGTTCTCATCGGCCGGCACCGCCGAGGCGAAGAGGCCGCTGGCCTCGAGGGTGTCCCGTTGCGCCTCGAACACCGTCCACACCCCGGCGACCAGGTCGGCGTCCAACGTCTCGTCGGCATCCGTGGCCCGGGCCAGGTCCCAGGAATGGATCGTGACGTCGGAGACCTGCTCGCGCAGATAGTCGGCTGCTGTCACGGTGTCATACGACAGGGTCACCGGGGCGTCCGCCGGTGTCGCCGCCCAGGCTTCGGCTGCCCGTGCCGAATGGGTGGCCCACTCCGTCGTCAGGTCCGGGCCCAGCGGGGCGAGGGAGCGCCGGGCGTCGAGCACGGACAGGCCGCCCAGTAGCGGAGCGACCCACTGTTGCTCGAGCACCACGTGCCGCACGAGGTCGGTCACGGTCCACTCGGTGTCGGGGGTGGAGGCGTTCCAATCGGTGATCAGGTGCAGGCGGGCGGCGAACTCGTCGGCGGCCAGTTTCTGGAGTGCGATCCAGTCGTGCATGTATGGGACTCCCTGTGTGGTGCGGTGGCTCTGGGTGAAACGGTGACACTCTTCAAACGGTACAACCGGCGTCCGCCGCCTCGCATTCCGGCTGCGGCGGAGGCGTCGTTCTCCGATAGCGCAAACGCGAGCAGGGCGCCACCGGCTGTCGCGCCCTGTCACCGGTCCGGGTTAGGGTCTCTCCATGGGCAGGCAGGACGGCAGTGATCGCACGGTCTCGACCGACGCGGTCGACGACAGCACGGCGACCCTGCTTCACATCGACCTGGACGCGTTCTTCGCGTCGGTGGAACTGCTCGACCACCCCGAGTTGGTCGACCGTCCCGTGATCGTGGGGCACCGCTCCGGCCGCTCGGTGGTCACGGCGGCGAACTACGTCGCCCGGCGCTACGGCGTCAATTCGGCCATGCCCATGGCCATCGCCCTGCGGCGCTGCCCCTCGGCGGTGGTGCTCGAACCGCACATGAGCCGGTACAAGGACTACTCCGCCCGGGTGATGCGCATCTTCGGCGACTTCACCCCCCTGGTCGAGCAGCTCGGCATCGACGAGGCCTTCCTGGACGTGGCAGGGGCGCGCCGCCTGCACGGCTCTCCGGCCGAGATCGGGGCGCAGATCCGGGCCCGGGTCGTGGCCGAGACCGGGCTGACCTGCTCGGTCGGCGCGGCCAGCACGAAGTTCGTCGCCAAGATGGCCTCGGGCCGGGCGAAACCCAACGGCCTGCTTGTGGTGCCGGCCGACGACACCCTCGCGTTCCTGCATCCGCTGCCCGTCGCCGCTCTCTGGGGGGTCGGCGCCACGACCGAGCAGACCCTGATCGGGCAGGGACTGCGCACCATCGGTGACCTGGCCGCCATCCCGCTGGCTGCACTGCAGAAAAGCGTGGGTGAGGCCTCGGGGCGCAAGCTGCATGATCTGGCCTGGGGGAGAGATCCGCGGGCCGTCACGGTGGAACACGAGGAGAAGAGCGTCGGTCACGAGGTCACCTTCGAACACGACGTGACGGATGTCGCCCGGCTCCGCAGCGAACTGCTGCGGCAGTCCGACGCCGTGGCGGCCCGGCTGCGCCGCGCCGGCCTCGTCGGCCGCTGCGTGGTGCTCAAGCTGCGTTACGCGGACTTCAGTACCGTCACACGCTCGCGCACACTCGCCGAGCCGACCGATGTGGGCCGCCGCATCTACGAGGAGGCGGCCGCCAGTTTCGGGGTGCTCGCGGCCCGGGGAATCCGGGTGCGCCTGATCGGTGTGCGCGTCGAACAGCTCAGCGACGGCGACGGCGCCGGGGTGGCCCTGTGGGACCCCGACGACGACTGGCGCGGCGCGGAACGGGCGGTGGACTCGCTGACGGCCCGGTTCGGGCGGGGCACGGTGCGACCGGCATCGCTGCTCGAGCCGAGCGCCCGCGAGCCCGGCACCCGAGAGCCCGGAACCCGCGAGCCCGGCACCCGCGAGCCCGCGGCCGGCCCCTCTGACCAGCCCAAACCCGACAGGGGGTAGCCTGAAAGCATGACTAGCCTTCCAGAACGACTCGCAGACATCTCCCGTTCCGCCGGCGTCCGGTCGGCGTACGGCGATCCCGTCCAGGTGGACGGCGTGACCCTGATTCCCGTCGCCCTCGTCTACTACGGCTTCGGCGGCGGCGAGGGTGACTCCGCGGCCACCGGCAGCGGTTCCGGCGGCGGCGGTGGCGGTGCGTCCCTGCCGATCGGCGCCTACGTGAAGTCCGGCGCGACCGCGCGTTTCGAACCCAACGTCATCTCGCTGCTCGCCGTGGGCATCCCGTTCGTCTGGGTTGCCGGCAAGACAATCGCGCGCATCATCCGCGCCCTGAAGCGCTAGCAGCGAAAAGCACCGGCCGCCCGGCCGCCCAGCCTCCACGGTTGAGGCGGCCGGGCGGCCGACTGTGCTTCGGCGCGGTCAGTGCCCGGTGCCGCGCCCGGCGCGAGCAGGCTCGGCCTGGAACACGTCGGGAATGCCGTCGTTGTCGGCGTCGAGCGCTTCCTTGTCGGCGATGCGCCCGTAGTGCCGGTCGCGGCTCCGCAGTACCACCGTCGCCAGCAGGGCGGCCAGCAGCGAACCGGTCAGGATGGCCACCTTGGCGTGGTCGTCGTGCGGGCTGCCCTGGCCGAAGGCCAGTTCGCTGATCAGCAGGGACACCGTGAAACCGACCCCGGCGAGCATGGCGACCCCGATCACGTCCACCCAGGCCAGATCCGGGTCCAGCGCCCCCCGGGTGGTCTTGGTGACCAGCACGGTCGCCAGCAGGATACCGACCGGCTTGCCGACGACCAGGGCCACGACGATTCCGATCGCGACCGGGTCGGTCAGCGCCGTCGCCAGGCCGTCCACTCCGCCGATCGTGACTCCGGCGGAGAAGAACGCGAACACCGGCACGGCGAACCCGGCCGACAGTGGGCGGATGCGGTGCTCGAGAATCTCGGCCAGACCCGGGCCGGCCTCCGGCCCGCCGCCGCGGCGACTGCGCAGCACCGGCACGGCGAAGCCGAGCAGCACACCGGCAACAGTGGCGTGGATGCCGGAACCGTGTACGAGAGCCCAGGTCACGAAGCCGAGCGGCAAGAGGATGGCGCCCGCGGCCCATCTCGTGGTGCCGAGCAGGTAGGAGTACTTGTGGGCCAGGAACGCGAACAGGCCGAGCGGCACGATTGCGAGCAGCAGCAGGATCGGTTGGAGGTCTCCCGAGTAGAAGAACGCGATGATGGCGATGGCGAGCAGGTCGTCGACCACGGCCAGGGTCAGGAGGAAGATCCGCAGCGCACTGGGGAGGCGGGAGCCGATCACGGCCAGCACGGCCACGGCGAAAGCGATATCGGTGGCGGTGGGAATGGCCCAGCCGCGCAACATCTCCGGCCCTGAGCTGAACGCGATGGCGGCGAAGATCAGCGCCGGCACGACGACGCCGCCGACGGCCGCGGCGACCGGTACGACGGCGCGGCTGAAACTGCGCAGATCGCCGGCGACGAACTCACGCTTGAGTTCGAGGCCTGCGATGAAGAAGAAGATCGCCAGGAGTCCATCGGCCGCCCACGCTCCGAGGCTCAGGTTCAGGTGCCACGGCTCATAGCCGACCTGGAAGTCCCGCACCGAATAGTAGAAGTCGGAAGCACCTGTGTTGGCCAGGATCAGCGCCAGAACGGTCGCCACGAGCAGAAGTGCGCCGCCGACGGTCTCCTTGCGCAGGATGGTCGCGACATGCAGGTACTCGCGGTAGCTGCCGCGGCGGAAGACGTTCTGCTTCGGGGCGGCAGGCAGGGATGGTGGTGGTGTCGTCATAGACGAGCCTCAGGCAATCGGGTTTTATGGCACACGAACAATACTGTCGACCAGACTTCCCGACTCACCGCTTCGAGCGTACCGCGTTCGGGCTAGCGTCGCCGCCCACGCCGGCGGTGCCACCACCGGCCGGGCCAGCCGCGCCAGCGTGCGGGAAAGTGCCAGGGACCGCGCACGGGCAGGCCGCGCAGCATGCGTCGCCGGCGCCGGATGAGCACACGCAGCAGGAAGAGCAGCAGCGCGGCGAGGAGCAGAGGAACGACGAACGTCATCGGCACTCGGCCTGGCTGCACCGGTACGCCCTGGATCCCATCCCGTGAGTCTAGGCCGCGGTCTATACTCGAAACGAACACGGGAGTCCGGTCAACCGGGCTGAGAGGAAGCTTCGGAAGCTTCGACCGTCGAACCTGATCTGGATCATGCCAGCGCAGGGAGGCAGATTTTCTCGTTCCCGTGCCCTGGAACCATCTACGGAAAGGGCACGACCAGTGCACGCTACATCCACCCTTCTCACCCCCTCCACGTCCCGGCAGCCACGCTCGTACCGCTGGCGTGTCGTCGACATCGTCATCGCCAGCGTCATCGGTGTGGCCAGCGGGCTGATCTTCATCGTCTGGAATCAGGCGTACAACCCGCTCAGCGGACTGCTGACCCCGTTGCTGCCGGGCCTGCAGGCTCTGCTGGGCGGCGGATGGCTGTTCGCCGGGGTCCTCGGCGGCCTCATCATCCGCAAACCCGGCGCCGCGATCTACACCGAACTGCTCGCAGCGGTCGTGTCGACCCTGGTCGGCGGCACCGCCTGGGGAGCCACCATCCTGGTGTCCGGCCTGGTGCAGGGTCTCGGTGCCGAGCTGGTCTTCGCGCTGTTCTTCTACGCCAACTACCGCCTCTACGTCGCACTGCTGGCCGGAGCGGGAGCCGGGCTCGCCCTCGCGGTCAACGACCTGCTGCTCTGGTACCCCGGCTCGGCCGCTCCCTTCATCACCATCTACACCGCCTCCTCGATCGTCTCCGGCATCGTCGTGGCCGGGTTGCTGTCCTGGCTCTTCATGCGCGGCCTCGCCCGCACCGGGGCGTTGTCGCGCTTCGCCGCCGGGCGCTCCAGCCGCACCCGGGTATGAGGGGTCTTCCATGACACCGAAAGCCGCGGCATCCGTCTCGGGCGCGTCCGTCGTGGCCCGCGGCTGGGGCTGGCGGCATGCCGGGCGGCGGGCCTGGGCGGTCGACGGCGTCGATCTCCGGATCGAGCCGGGCGAGCGTGTGCTGCTGCTGGGTGCTTCCGGGGCCGGCAAATCCACCCTGCTGCACGCCCTTGCGGGCGTGCTCGGCGGGGAGGAGGAGGGTGAGCGGCGCGGTCAGCTGCTTGTGAACGGCGCCGAGCCGAGCGGCGCGCGCGGCCAGTCCGGCCTGCTGCTGCAGGATCCGGACTCCCAGGTGATCCTGGCGCGCGTCGGCGACGACGTCGCGTTCGGCTGTGAGAACCTCGGCGTGCCCCGCGACGAGATCTGGCGCCGGGTGACGGATGCCCTCACGATGGTGGGCCTGAACGTGCCGCTGGATCATCCGACCTCGGCGTTGTCGGGCGGGCAGAAGCAGCGGCTGGCCCTGGCCGGCGTGCTGGCCATGCGGCCGGGGCTGCTGCTGCTCGACGAGCCGACCGCGAACCTCGACCCAGAGGGGGTTCTCGAGGTGCGGGAATCCGTGGCCCGGGTGCTCGAGCGCTCCGAGGCGACCTTCATCGTGATCGAGCACCGGGTCGCGATCTGGCAGAACCTCGTCAACCGGGTGATCGTGCTCGATGCGGCCGGAGGGGTTCTGGCCGACGGGTGTCCCGACGACGTGCTGACGAGCCAGGGGGACCGGCTCGCGGCCGCGGGCGTGTGGGTGCCCGGGCGGGGCAGCGGCCTGGTCGCCGCCCGGCGGGACGCTCCCGCCGGGACGGCGACGCTGCTGCGGACTCCCGGACTCGCCATCGCGCGAACCAAGGCCGAGATCGTCGCCCGGGACATCGAGGTGGAGGTTCTGGCCGGGACGGCGCTGGCCCTCACCGGGCCGAATGGGGCCGGCAAGTCCACGCTCGCGCTCACCCTCGCAGGCCTGCTGAAACCGGCCGGGGGAGCGGTGCTCGCCGTCCCGGAGTTCGCCGCCGGAGCCGGCCCCGAGCCCATCCGCTGGAAGTCGCGCCAGCTGCTCACCCGCATCGGTACTGTCTTTCAGGACCCCGAGCATCAGTTCGTGGCGGCCACCGTCAGGGCGGAGCTCTCCGTGGGGCCGCGCGCCCTCAGACAGCCGGAGGCGGCGATCACCGCCCGGGTCGACCAGGTTCTGCAACGGCTGCGCCTGGATCACCTGGCGGACGCGAATCCGTTCACCCTCTCCGGCGGTGAGAAACGCCGCCTGTCGGTGGGCACCGTGCTGGCCACACAGCCGAAACTGCTCGTGCTCGACGAACCGACCTTCGGGCAGGACCTGCGCACCTGGCGGGAGATCGTGGCCCTGCTCGACGAACTCCTCCGGGAGGGCACCGCCCTGGTCGCGGTCTCCCACGACGTCGATTTCGTGGCCACCGTGGCGCACCGGGAGTACCGGTTGGCCGGGCGAGCGGCCGCTCCGGCCGTCACCGCGGGCGCGGTGCCGCGATGAGCCTGCTCGCGCCCGCCCAGGGGCACCGGGCCATCTTCCGGATCAACCCGGTGGCGAAGCTGGCGGCAGCCCTGCTGCTGGCGGGTGTGCTCATCCTCACCATCGACTGGGTGTCCGCCGCCGTCGCGCTGGCCTGCGAGCTCGTGCTGTTCTTCTGGGCGGGCCTGTCACTGAAATCCTTCGCGCTGCGCACCCTGCCGGTCTGGATCGCTGCGCCCACCGCGGGCGTCACCACCCTGCTCTACGGGCAGTCGGCCGGAACCGTCTACTGGGCGTTCGGGTTTGTGAACGTGACCGAGGGGTCGGTGGAGCTCGCGATCGCGACGACCCTGCGCATCCTTGCCGTCGGGCTGCCGTCGGTGGTGCTGTTCGTGACGGTAGACCCGACCGATCTGGCCGACGGCCTCGCCCAGGTCGTGAAGCTGCCGGCCCGATTCGTGCTGGGAGGCCTGGCCGGGCTGCGCCTGGTCGGGCTGTTCCTCGAGGACTGGCGCGCGCTGGAACTGGCCCGTCGGGCCCGAGGCATCGCGGACGGCGGGGCCGTGCGGCGGCTCCTCAGTCAGGCGTTCGCCCTGCTCGTGCTGTCGATCCGCCGCGGCAGCAAACTGGCGACCGCCATGGAAGCCCGCGGGTTCGGCGCCCCGGGACGGCGCAGCTGGGCCCGCGAGTCCACGTTCCGAGGCCGGGAGCTGGCCCTGGTCGGCATCGGGCTGGCCGTGGCCCTGCTCTCGGTGGGCGTGTCCGTGGCAACGGGAAGCTGGAATTTTGTCCTCACCTGAGAGGCCTCAGGCTTCCGCCGATCCGCTCCACGACCGACGGATGCTGCTGGCCCCCGTGATCCGGGATCTCGCCGCCGTCGGCGCCACGCCCGTCGTTCTCATCGACGGGCCGAGCGGGGCCGGAAAGAGCACCCTCGCCGACGCGCTGGTCGACGCCTGGCCGGGTGCGTTCCGCCCCACCCTGGTGCGGCTGGACGACATCTACCCCGGCTGGCAGGGGCTGGACGCCGCCTCCGTGCACCTGGCCGAGCATGTGCTCGTGCCGCGGGCGCTCGGTCTGCCGGCTGCCTGGCAGCGCTACGACTGGTCGCGGGGCGAACCGGCGGAGTGGCATCCGGTGCGCGCGGACCGTCCGCTGATCGTGGAGGGTTGCGGCACCCTCGCTGCGGCGCACACGGCGCGGAGCGACATCCGGGTGTGGCTGGGCGCCGACGACCGGATCCGCAAACAGCGGGCCCTCGCCCGAGACGGCGAGCTGTTCCGTTCGCACTGGGACGAGTGGGAGGCCGATTGGGAGGCGTACCGCGCACGGGAGCAGCCCGAGCAGCAGGCGACGGTCGTGCTCCTGGGGACTCCGGGCATCCGTCGCCCGCCAGACCGTGCGAGGGGCTAGGTTGAACGTATGGCTGATCAAGGTGCTGAAAACGTTCTTTACACCGCGGAGTTCATCGACGGGCCCCTCGCCGGGCAGGTCGACAACCGGGTACTGATCCACGGCAAGCATGACCCGCGGGTCAGCATGCTGGCGGCCGTCGAAGGCGTCGAGACTCTGTTCTGGTACGACGAGGTCGACACGCGCGACGTGCAGGGCCGCCTGCATGTGCGGTACCGGTTCGACGCCGGCGAGAGCGATCCGTACCTGCCTACCCGCGAAGGCGAGTAGCGGCCCGAACCGGACGGCTGACGGGTCGACTATCTGGTCGACTCGATCAGTGCGGAGATCATCGGAACCGGGTGCAGCAGACGCCAGCCGAGTCCGGGGGCGCTGATCGTCTGGTCGAGCACGAGCTTCGACGACACCTCGGCTCCGCCTGCCTCGACCGTGACCCGGCCGACGTCCTTGCCGGCCCGGCCGGTGGCGAAGGTCTCCAGGGTCACCTCGGCGGCGGTCGGGGCCTCGGCCTGCCAGCCGAAGGTGGTCTTCGCCGTGCGCACTGTTCCGGAGGCCGTCTCGCCCCACGGGGTGCTGAACTCCACGTAGGCGTCACCCTGGGCGAGGGTGGGCAGATCGCGCACGCCGGCACGGGCGCTCTCCATCAGGGCCGTGACGTCGGCGGTGAGGGTGTCGTAGTCAGGTTCGCCGATCAGCGCCCCGGCGAACGTGTACACCGAGGCGGGGCCCTGCACCTGGGCGGTGAAGAGGAAGCAGACGCCGGCGCCGTCCGTGTAGCTGCGGGTGATGCCGGTCACGCCTTCCTCGGCCAGGAACGCCGTGGTGTTGTCAACGCCGCGCTGGCCCACCAGGGCCGAGGCAGGCTGGGCGAGGATGCCGGCGACCACCGGGTCGGTGGCGGCCAGGCCGGCCAGCCGGGCGAGATCGCTCGCCGTTCCCACGCTGTCGTCGCTGAGGCCGGTGGCGTCGGCGACGCTCGTTGCGGATAGGCCCTGCTCGGCGAGCCAGGCGTTGGCCGCGGCGGTGTACGCATCGAGGGAGCCGAAGGCCCACCGGGCCAGGGTGTCGGCGTGGTTGTTGCTGGAGCCGAGGACCATCGCCTGGAGCAGCTCCGTCTGGGTCCACCGCTCACCCGGGAAGACGACAACGGCGCGGGCACCGGAATTGCCGTAGTCGATGTAACCCTGGTAGTCGGCGGCCGTGATCGCGACCTCAGGTCCGGTCTCACCGAGGGCCAGGGGCTTGGCGTCGAGGACGACCAGGGCGGTCACGATCTTCGTTGCGGCGGCCATCGGCAGCGGATCGCTCGTGCCGGCCACTGCGAGAGGTTCGGTGGTCGCCAGGGCGGCGGCGTCCAGCACGGTCACGTCGGGAGCCGCCGGGTCGGGGGCCATCGCTGCCAGCCCGATGACGGCGCTGCCGCCGGTGGCCGGCAGCACGGGCGGGAACGGCACCGCCTCGCCCGCCGCCGGGGTGACGAGTGTGGCCGTGGCCTCCGGCAGCGGCCCGAGCAGAGTGGCCGGGCCGTACACTCCGACGGTCAGGATGACGAGCGCGCCGACCGTGGCGCCGATGATGCGGGCAGGCCGTGATCTACTCATGACGCAAGGCTAACGGTGGTTCGTCATCCCCAGCCGAGGTCGTGCAGCCTGTCGTCGTCGATGCCGTAGAAATGCGCGATCTCGTGCACGAGCGTGATGTGCACCTGGTCGCGCAGCTCGTCGAGGTCGGCGCACAGTTCCAGCAGAGGTTCGCGGTAGAGCACGATCCGGTCGGGCATCTCACCGAAGCCGTACTGCCCGCGCTCGGTCAGGGCCACCCCGTCGTAGAGGCCGAGAGTGTCGAGGGTGCCGTCCTCGGGCCGGTCCTCGACCACGAAGATCACGTTGTCCAGGCCGTCGATCATGTCGTTGGGCAGCAGATCCAGCTCCTCGACGACCAGACGTTCGAATTCCTCGTGGTCCAGCTGCGGCATCCGTTCAGAATCAGGCACCCGATCAGCATCTCACGCGGCAGGCCCGCGGCGGATCAGCCGTTGGCGGCCGCATTGATCGTGATGGTCGTGAGCGCGCCGTCGGCGACCCCCCAGGCGGCAAGGATCTCACCGTAGGAACCGTCAGCGACCATCGACTGCAGAGCGGCCTGCACGGCCTCAGCCATACCGGAGTCCTTCTCCACGGCCATGCCGTACGACGTCTCGTCGAAGGAGCTGCCGGCCTTCTGCAGCTTGCCGGCGGTCCGCTGGATCGCGTAGAGGGTGACCGGTGAATCGGCGCTGAAGGCGTCGGCCTGGCCGAGCACCGTGGCGTTGGCGGCCAGGTCCTGGGTTTCGAACTTGAGCTTGACGATCGGGGGCTTGCCTGCCGCGACACAGTCGGCGTTCTTGGCGGGAATCTCTTCGGTGTCCTCGTAGCTGGCGGACTGCACGGCGACCTTCAGGCCGCAGGCGTCGTCGGGGTCCACGGTCGACCCGGTGGCGGAGGCCCATTGGATGCCCGCGCTGTAGTAGTTGACGAAGTCGACCTGCTCCTCGCGCTTGAGGTTGTCGGTGAACGACGAGTTGCCCACGTCGAGCTTGCCGCCCATGAGGCTCGGGATGATGGTCTCGAAGTTCGCCACCGTGTAGTCGGGGGTCAGACCCAGCTTGGCGGCGACCGCGGTGCCCAATTCGACGCCCCAGCCGATCGGGTTGCCGGAGGCGTCTTTGAACTCATTGGGGGAGTAGTTGGGGCTCGTTCCGATCACCAGCATGCCGGAGGCACGCACCTCCTCCGGGACCAACGCGGCGGCGGCAGTGTCCTCGGTGACGACGCGGGCGGGCGCGGTTCCGGCGGCGCCGGCGACCGGCACGGTGTTGTCGACGCAGCCCGTGAGCGCCAGGGCGGCCAGGGCAGCCACGAAGAGGAGGACGGAGCGAGCACGCATGAAGGACTACTTTCAGCTGTCCCGAGCCGTCGGACCGATGGAGAGGCCACAGCGAGGACTGGCAGGGGGAAACGGGTGGTACCGGAGATGTGGCCGTGCGACCGGGAGACGATGCTCCGGTCGCACGACCACAGGGCGGCCACTGCGTGTTTCTATTGGGGTGAGTAACGGGGCTTGAAACCGTGCAGGCACGATAGCGCTTACCCCCTACTTCCCGGCAATGACGCGGATTATCAGGGAATTTCCCTTTTCGGTTGTAGGCCCACACTATCCCCAAACAGACCCCATATGTAGGTATACCTACACCTAATCACCCCGGCGCTGTCGAAAACCCACCCCCAAAACGAGGTACCCGAACAGAAACCACCGGCACCCAGACGGAAACCAGCACCCGCCCGAATGTAGGTATGCTGCCGGGCATGCGAGACGACCTCGAACACCTCCATCTCGACGAGGATCCCGACACCCTCCCCGACGACGACCCCGACCTGATCTCCGGCCACCACCGACTCGCACAGCTGCGCTCGCAGGAGGGCGACGTCGTCGAGCTCCGGGGCACAGCGAAACGCCCCGCCCTACCGGAGTAGGACGGGGCGAGGCCGAGGGGCCGGGCGGCTACGCTGCGCCGGAGATGAACGCGCTGACCAGGTGCGCGGCGTGCCGATCGAGGTTCTGCCGGCCACGGTCATACCGAGTGGTGATTCGGGGGTCGGAGTGCCTCGCGAAGATCTGCGCGTCACGGAGCGGGGCACCCGCATCGAGCGCCGCTGTGATGCTCGCGTGCCTCAGGGTGTGCGGGTGGACGCCGGCGGGGAGCCCGGCGGCCTTGGCCAGAGACTTGATCCGGGTGTACGCGGCGCGGCGGTCCATCGGCGTGCCGTTCTTCCGGAGGATGAGCGGGCCCGAGGTGCGGTCGCCGGCGCACTCCCGCAGCGCGCGGAGCACCGGCACCGGCAGGGGGATGGTGGCCGGCTTCCCGCCCTTGCCGACCAGGCGCAGCACCTGGTGGCCGCGGACCTCGTGCGCGAAGTCCTCGATCTGCACGTTGCAGGCCTCGGAGACGCGCAGGCCGAGCAACCCCATCAGCGTGACCAGGGCACCGTTTGTCGGCGAGCTCGCCCGGGCGGTGGCAACCAAGCGGCCCAGCTCGATCCGGGAGAGGCCGAGCGTGCGCGCCTCGTCGTACTGGACCTTCGGCATCCGCAGGAACACGGTCGGGTCCTTCGTGATGCGGTCGTCGGCGAGTGCGATGCGGTAGAAGCCTTTGAGGGTGGAGAGGCGGCGGTGCACGGCGGCGGCCCCGTTGCCGCGTTCCTCCTCGAGGTAGCGGGCGAAGAACTCCAGGTGCACGCGGGACGCCTGCAGGGGGTTGATGCCGTTGACGGCGCACCAGTCGAAGAGGATGCGCAGGTCCGCCAGGTACATGGTGCGGGTGTCGCCGGTGTACCGGGCGAGGAAGGCCGCGGCGGCGATCTCTTCCTCAGTCATGCTGGCCTTGAAGAGATGCGTGATGGCGCTAGGGTTTGTCATGTTGACTCCATGTGCTCTGATCGGTGCTGGGGTTGACTGCCTCGTCTGGTGTTAGCGCACCGGGCGGGGCCTTTCTTGTTCGTGCGACTATACGCCCTCGAGGTGACAGCGCCGACCACCACGACGAAACGGCCCCGGCCGCCCTCCGAAGAGAGCGACCGGGGCCGAGGTGTCGTGCTGCTATGTGGGTTGTTTAGACGGGGTGTAGGCCGGTATGCCTGCGGTTGATATTGCGCGCTGAGATACACTCGCAACCATGCGCCCACAAAACATTACACAGCCAGGTGTAGGGCCGCGCGGATGGCTCATGGCTGCACTTGCGGGCCTCTCCACTTTTGACCCCACACTGGTTCTCACCGTTGGGCCGTTCGTCGCCTGTGTCGTGTTCTTGTTCGGCAGGCCGGGACGGTTGCGCATCACACCATCCGTCCTCCTCGCAATCGCGTTGCTGGCTTGGATTTGGCTGTCTGTGAGCTGGTCCGTCAACCCCGCTGCGGGACAATCCACAATCATGTGGGCGGCGCTGCTCATCATCTTCATCGCAACCGTGGACTACATCCAGACCCTCCAACAATTGCGCCTTGTGGCCACCGGCTACCTCGTAGGGGCGTTCTTTGCTGTGGCTCAAACCATCTTCGAGAATCAGGCGGCAGAGGGTGCTCGTGTTGGGGTGGAGGGTTTGAACGTCAACTACTTGGCCTACGCCCTAGCGTCCGGGTTCGCGCTGATTGTTCTGCTGTGGATGACGGGGCCGCGCACCAAGCGTGCACGGGTGGCGCTGCTCGTTGTGCTGGTTTCCCTTGCGGTCGGCGTTGAACTCGCAGGGACCCGTGGTGCGCTGCTCGGGGTGGGCCTTGTTGCCGTGTGGCTCGTTCTTTGCTGGGCTGCCCGCCGCCCGCCGTTGAAGGCTCTGGTGGTCGCGTTGCTGGTGGTGTGCGTCCTGATGATTTCGGGGGTGTCAGATAAGGCGTCTCTTGTGTTTGAGGGTGGCGACCGTGCGACAGGTGACTGGTCGGGGCGGCTTGTTCTGTGGCCGTTGGCGCGTCAGATTTGGGCGCAGCACCCGCTGGCCGGGATTGGCATGGGTGGGTTTCATGTTGAGAGCGGGACGGGGATTGGTGCGCACAACGCCTTGTTAGAGGTGGGTGTCAGCTTGGGTCTGGTGGGGTTGCTGCTGTTCGTGGCCTTGTTCTGGACGACGCTCTCAAATGGTGTTGGGGCGGTTGATGCCCGCCTGCGTGCTGTCCTTCTGGGTGCGTTCTTGCTCGCGTCAGCCCCCGCTTACTTGTCGGGCACGTGGGAATCGGCCCCGGCTTCGTGGGTGGTTTTGGCCGTGTTCTCACGCCTTGCCGTGTTGGCACCCGCACCGGACCCGTTGAGTGTCGGGTCGGTGCGGGTGTCACACGGTCGAATGGTTACGCAGCCACGGTGATACTGAGCGCCCCACCGTTTCCTACGCGGATGCGGTAGCGGGTTCCATCGGGGGAGGCGAGCACGAACCCCTTCGTTGTGGACTGCACTTCCACGTCGCGGTCGCCCACGGCAACCTGTGAGGCGCGGGTGACGACCGTGCCCGCGCCGAGCGCAACAGTGTTTCCGTAGCCGGTCGCGTCTGCCCCGGAACCAATTGCTATGGAGCTGACCACGGCTTTGGCGTTCACACCGATCGTTACCGCATCCGTACCCGACGAGTTGGTGCCGTACCCGACAGCAACCGCGCCACTGACGGCGGTTGCGCCACGGCCCACAGCGGTCCCGGCGTTGCCGGCAGATGCGAGGCGACCGATGGCGGTTCCGGCGTCAGCGGTGACGACGGTCTTGTATCCGACCGCCACAATGTCAGCACCGGTCGCAGCGGCACCGGCACCAATGGCGACAGACTGTCCGCCGACCACCATTGCAAGGCCGACAGCAGTTGACGTGTCCGTGGTGGTGTGGCCGCCGAACACGTCCCCAGTGTCAGCCTCCCAAATTCGGACACTGCCGGGGGCACCGATGGAGCCGCGAACGGTCGTCGGGCTGCCATTGATGAGCGCATACGCAGTCATCGTGTTCGGCCCTGTACGAACTGCGGTGAAGAACGAGTCCTGCCCGCCAAGGCTGGGGAGGGTCGGCCATTCGTAGACAAGCCCGCCAGAATGTGCGGTGCCGGCTGCGATGGCGGGGCGGGTGTCGTCATATTCGGCGCGGAACGTCACATAGACGAAGTTGTCGCGCGGGTCCTTCCACGAACCCGTAGCGAAAGCGACGAGGCCCGCACGCCCCGTTTTCATGTTCCAGGTTTGCACAACAACCTGCTTCATGGGGTCGGCCTCACGAACAACACCGAACAGACCGTTGTGCCCATTGTCAGAGCCGAGAACAAGACCGTCCACGGTTGAACGGATCACGGTCGGCGCGTTGAAGTTGCCGTTATCTTCCGCCATTCGCATGCCCGGTGCGACAGCCCACGTCAGTCCGTTGTTGGACGAGTGGTGGATTCCACCGCCTGGCCCGTGGCCCTCGCCCACGTAGAAGCGGTCACTGATCGGGTCGTAGCAGGCACCGTGCAGGTGCGACACTGCGGTGTTTGCGGTGCCGATCTGCAACACCGAGTCATACCGGCGAATGAACGTGCTGCCCGAGTCGGTACTGATGTACCCGTAGCGGGAGTCAGCCCATGTTGTAGCCGAATATTCGACCATGATGAACTTGGTTCCGTCGCCGTCGAGGCCGAAGCTGTTGAAAATGCCGGTGCCGTTCGGGGTGATCTTCGACGTTGACCAAGTGGCGGCGTTCCCGTTCGCCCAGCCAGAAGACTTGCGCAGTTCATGCGCAGACATAACCAGCACCTCACCATCCGATGTGGGAACAATGCGGCCAATGAACGCCTCATCACCAACACCGGGCCACGAGTTGCAATACAGCTGCCAAGTCACACCCTCATCAGCGCTGCGGTAAATGTCTCCGATTGAACCGTTGCCGCCCCACATGTAGCCGCCGAAATACTCCACAAAGCGGGGGTCGGTGCCACCGTTCACGGTGATGACCGCGTTACGCAACGTCGGCGGGACCTGCGTTGTCACTGGTGCCATAGTGGCAGTTAGTTCCGCTTCGGTGGGGACGGATGCGGCGGCAGTAGCAGCGGCCACGCGGGAAGTCTCGGCAGCAGCGGCGGCAGTCACGGTTGCGTCCCGGGCCGCGATGACGTCCGCCATCCACAGCGGTACCGCGTAGCCCGCAGTGTTCACCGGCACCACGTCGACCAGGTCGGCCCATGTCACCGTCGCCGTGCCCGGCACCATCACCGTGCGCGGCCACGACACCGACTCCATCTTTCCGTTCACCCACGAGTCCAGGATGAGCAGCACCTCGAGAGGTGCGTCAGCTGTCGCCGCCGGGATCACGAACGGGCCGAGCTCATCCTCACGGAGGATCACGCCGGCCTTGACGATGCCCTTGGCCCGGGCGCTGGTAATCAGACCCGCCGAGGTCGAGAACGGGGTGGGCGCGTTCGTGTAAATGGTGCCGCCTGCGAGTTCTTCAGCGCCGTTCAGCAGGGGTGGGGTGGGTGAAAATGTGGGCACGAGTGCTCCTTTGGATCAGGGGTGGTTAGAGCGAGTGCTGGGCTGTACGGGAGGGCTCGACGGCGGTGTAGGTCGGGACCGCGCTGGATCCGAGCAGCCACTTCTCCGCCTGCGGCCAGCGTTTGCCGAGCTGGCGGGCACCCCAGTAGTAGAGGGCGATGACGGCCGCGGTGGCCGCAGCGTTCAGGAGTACCCGTGGCGACACGTCCGGGGGCAGGAATGTCGCGGCGGAGCTGAGGAAGTCACCGAGCCACGTGAAGGTGAGCAGCGCCCAGCCGAGGGCAGAGCCGACGACGAGGGGCACGAACGTGCGGATGTAGGCGATCGCGCGTTCGCGGATCGGGGGGAAGGTGATGGTCATGGGGTCGCTCCTTCGGAGGGGGTGGTGATCGGCTCGACGCGGCAGGGGCCTGCGACGGTCAGGGTGGTTGTGGTGGTGTCGGGGTGAGTGAGGGTGAACAGCCAGTCCCCGTCGTCCTGGCAGGCAACGGCGGTGATGCCAGGGCCGCTCGGTCCAGCGGGGCCGGGGACGGTTGAATCAGCGCCAGTCGTGCCCACCGGGCCGGGGGTGGTCGAGTCTGCGCCAGCGGCCCCGTCTGTGCCGTCGGCCCCGTCCTCACCGTCGAGCGGGATGAGTGCGGGAGCGACCGGGCCAGCCGGACCTGCAGCGCCGACACAGTCGAGGCGGATCAGACAGTAGGCGGCCACGGACGACGACACCTCTTCGGCGGTGGGTGGCCGCCCGGGTGCGCCGTCGTTGCCGGACTTGCCGGTGTCGCCCGCGATGACCTCCGCGGGCTTCTCCGCTTCCGGCTCGATGCCGGAGGTGAGCAGCTGCTGGTAGAGCCCGTTCGCGTTCTCCGTGGCCGCGCGCGTGTCCTGCCTGGCGGCGGTGAGCTCAGAGCGCAGGTCGGCGTTGGCGGCCCCGAGGTAGACGGCCCCGGCCGTGAATATGGAGAGGGTCAGCATCCCCACAATCCCAGTGGCGATCTGCCATTTTCGTTCGGTGCGGATCATCATGCTCCTTTGATACTGAACAGGACGATGCCTGTGACGACGGTGCCGACCATGCCGAGGAAGCTGATGCCGATGGCGAACCATTGCTGGGCCCTCGTTTTCCGCTGCTCGTCACGGTCGGTTTCCAGCTTCTGGATTCGATCGGTTGCCGCGGTGTGCTGGATCTGAGTGACCATGCCGCGGGCGACACCGTCGACGGAGTCTTTGAGGTCGCGGATGCTGCGTAGGAGTTCCCACCCGTTCGGCTCGGGTTCGGCGGTCACGCGCGCGCTCGTTGCATCCTCAGATGTGGGTCTGCTCGGGGGTGGGCGGGGTGGGCTCGGGTAGCGTTCATGGCTAGCCCTCCTTGCTGCTATTGGCGGGGCGGGTCAGCCCCCGGCGCATGTTGGATCACGCGCCGGGGGTGCTGGGTCTTTCAGGCTTCGGGCAGATGCACCAGTCGCACGACCGCCAGCACGGGCATACCGAGGCAGGGTCGTGACGGCACGGCATCAGGCAGCTACTGAGCCAGCCGGCGTGCCGCGTCGTCGTTCACTGCCTTGGCGAGCGCTGCGTAGTCGATGGCTGGTGTGGACCCGCCGACAGACGCTGGGAGTGCCTTGGCAACAGCAGCCGCGACGTCGCGCACGAGGTCGTTACGGCGGCCCTGCGCTTCACGGACGATGGTGGTCAGTTCGTCGGCGCTGAGCCCGCCGACTGCGCCGAACGCCTTCTCGTTGGAGCCGATCGAGAAGGCGTTGCCTCCCGACGCCGAACCGTAGACGAGGGCGGTGTGTTCTCCGACGAGGGCGATCGCGCCGCCGGCAACTTTGAAAATCTGCATGTCTGTGTCCTTCGAGAGTTCGGGGAGTGGGGTCTCGTCGAGCCCCGCGGGCGAGGTGGATGAGATGAAGTAGTCCCACGGGTTGCAGCGCACACCGGCAGGATTGAGTAGGTGTCGGTGCAGGTGCGCCGTGACCCCGCCGGTGTCGCCCGTGTAGGCGATGAGGTCGCCCTGTTTGAACTCCTGCATATTGCGGCCCACGTAGGTCGACAGGTGGGAGAACACGTCCGCCCAGCCCGCGTTCTGCTTGTGCCAGAACCGGCAGGAGTTACCCGCTGATCCGTCGTTCGGTCGACGTTCCATGACTCCATCGGTGGGCGCGTACACGGGCTGCGGGGTTTGCGCCACCAGGTCGATCCCGGGGCGCTTGCCGCCGGTTCGCGCCAGGTGGTTGAGCCAAGAAATGGCGGGGCTGCGGTCGTCATCCTCGATTACGATCGAGGGCCCGTTGAGTACGTAGTTCTTCAGCATCAGTCGCCGAACGCAATGTAGTTGAACGATGTCGGGAAGCCGGAAACCGCAACTTCGTTCTGCATGACCCGGATGACCGCGCCCGTAGCACTCCGAGAAACGACCTTCAGAGGAACCGGCCCGATGCCGCCGCCCGTATTGGAGTCAGTGACGACGATGGCGGTGCAGGCAGACGTGAACGGCGATGAGAACGTCACGGTGATGTCGCCGCCCTGTGAGCTTGTGCCGGCACCAACCCCGCCTCGAATGAGGCCGGTCACTTTCTTCCACCCAGTCGACGTATACCGGTACTCGAGGTTGTCTGTTGTGTCCCCCCATAGGAGGCCCACGAACTTTTTTGCCCCGCTGAGGGCGTTGCGGTCAGCAGTGGTGCCGACTCGGCGCGTGCCAATCTCGGCGCACTGGTCAGAGAGAAGCTCCTCGTCGACGCCCAGGTCGGGGCCCTCGAGGACGTTGAAGCGGAGTTGGCCGCGCGGGCCGACTGCTGTGGATGCTGCCAAAGTGTGCTCCTAAATGCGAATAGCCCCGCCGAAGCGAGGCCATGAATGGGAAGGGTTAGCGGGTGCCGGTGAACCGGAGCGCACCCGAGAGCGCATCGGATCCGGTGCCGCGCCAGATGGTGTATCCGGATCGGGTGACACCGATTCCGCCGCCAGCCATGAGGGCAGCCACCCATGCGAGCGGGATCTGCACCCAGCCTGAGCGCGGTTCAAGGGCGATCTGACCGGACACTGCCACGTTGCCGCCCATTGAACCCGAGGGGTGCGTGCCGATCTGTGGGGAGTTGCCGGACGCCTGCCGGGGGTTGAGGAATATTTCTACCTTCGTGACCGTCGCACCGCGCAAGGCATCCGCCACACGGGAGCTGTAGAACCATGCACCCGTGTTGTTGTCGCCGTTGTAGACATCATTCGTCCACCAGCGCCCATTGAACGACCCTGATTGCGCGGCCATGACGAGCAGGTTCCCGAACGCAACCGGGGCCGCGCTCTGATTCTCCGTTGGCATCACCGTCACTGGAACGCTCGTCACCTTGCCTTGAATGATGCCCGTCGCCCAGTTGATCTCCACGTCATCGCCGATCGCGGGCACGTAGCCGTCGCGGTAACCGAGCATGTGCTCGATGCCGCTGACCAACACCGTGCACTTCGGGGAACCGCCAGCCTTGATCACACCGAGCGGGGCCAACTGTGCGGCCGGCCCCGTCACGATCAGAGCCCCATTGCGGCGCTCAAGCTGCACCGACATGCCCTCGACTGGTGGGTAGAAGCCTGTGCACGGGAGGGTGACGGCGCGGTCGCCCACGTTCACGACCGCCAACACACCCTCCATGCGAACGAACACACCCAGCTTGGAGCCAACGTCGGGGATCGTCGCCAGCTTGTTCAGGATCAGCTCAGTGTCCGACGCCATCAGAGCACCCGCGAGGCTTTCAACGTCACCGTCATCAGCTCCGAATCCGACATGGCGAACTTCACGAGCACTCCCTGCAGGGGTCGGACATGCCCAACTACTTTGAGCGGGTCGCCCAGTTCGAATAGCGGGTTGATGATGCACTGAATGGGTACCTCGAACTGCTGCGAACCCACAGATGCAGCCAACCTCGCTGCGACGAATGCGTCAGCCTGTGCCTGTGTTTTCACGAGGTCGCTGCTCACGTAGAGGGTGTTCTCCCCATATGGGCCGCTGACAGCGAGCGGGCCGATGGTGACCTGTGCCACTGCGTAGATTGGCGTGCGCTCAGCCGTCTCGAAGTTTCCCACCACGCAGTTGTAGACGGTCTCTGTCTCCACCGCATAAGGCACATCTGTCACGGTTCCGTTCATGCCGATGAGCAGGGAGCCGACCGGATCGCCAGCAACGTCGGGAACGACCACGACAGCGCCTGCCGGGTTTATGACACCCGACCCACCCAGAACCCCCGCGAGAGCCTGCACGCCTTTGAGTCGCCCACCCCGCGTCGCCTCGTACACAATGGCGGCCGGGATTGGCTTATCAGGGACCGACTCGACGACGGGCATGTTCGTGATGCGGCGAATCTCAGCCCAGCACGACGCCAGAGACGGCGGCTGCTCCTCGCTGCGGAACCCGCGGCGCTTCAAGTTCACGTCCAGCGACTCGAACACCAGGTCGACGACCGACGCGATCACCACCCGCTCACCGTTCACCGTTGCGAAATGGTCCTGCGCGTACGGGGCCCCCGTCACCTTGAACCAGCCGAGCTGTACCGTCTCCGAGAATCCGCCGACTGTTACCTCCATGAGCAGGAACAGGCGGGCGCGGAACGGAGACAGAATGCCCTCCGCCCCCTCCGGCGTCAGGGACTCTCCATGCACTGACTGGTGCGCGACCGTACCCGAGCCGCCCATCTTCACCTCCGCCCCAAGATCGCCGTCCAGCGACCAAGACAGCAGGTCCACGTCTTGCAGAACACGCTCCGAACCGTGGAACACGTCAGCGATCAGCCGGCGCGAGAAGGAGCCCCTGAGGACCTGCGCGAGTGCGTCAGAGTGCGCTCTCATTGGATGCTCCAATCAGGTCGTAGCGGCGGTTCACAGCGAGCCGGGAAGCGTTATCGGCGTTCAGCGCCGCGCGTGTCGAGTAGTAGGCGTTGAGGTCCGCGCGGGTTAGGAGCGGGATGAACAGACCGGGGGCAGGAGGGGCAACCTCGTCGCCCTGCATCACCGTCGTGATCTGCTCGCCCAGACCCATAGCCAGGTTCACGTCCTGCTCGTCTGCTGCCAGAACCGCGGCGAAGAACGGGGACGGAAGTCGCACCCGGTCGCGTGTCCCCAAACGGAAACACAGGATCGGCGGCAGGTCCGTGTCATAGGTGCCGAACATGGCCTGCAGTTTGTCGGCATGCTCGAGGGTGTCCGTCACCACGGTGAGGTCGACGCCTTGCACCCCGCGCCGCTGTCCCGACACGAGTACACCTACGCGCCGCCCGGTCGGATAGACCACGCTGCCCTCAGTTGGGCGAACGATGGACCGCGCCGCAGACGGGCGGAACTCGATCGGGATGGCTCCCTGTGGGTCCAGCGGGTTGTGCACCCACGATTCCCGGACGTGCATTGTGATCGTCGTCGAGTCTGTGAACCCGAGCGGTACCCCGGCGGCGTTGAACATCTCCGCCCGGTACGTCACTGGTGTCCCATTGCCGGGGATTTCCATGTCAATGCGGGTGAGCGCGCCAGCGACTGCAGCACGGATCGCCCCGCGCACTTCCTTCTCCTGACCGCCCGCCTTGCGGTGGACGGTGACCGTGGCCGTGCCCGCCACGAACGAGGTAAACAGGACCTCGGCGCGGGGGCACGGCTTCCAGCTGTAGAACGGTGTAATTGTTGGTGCGTGGCTCACTGCTTCCCCCTACGGATCTGACTTGCACTGGCGTTCGATGCGGACACGATCTGCTCCTGGATGACCGCGGTCATCTGCCGGCCGTCGACACTCATGACGAGGGTCGCGCCGGCTAGGGAAACGGTCGGGGATATGGTCACCGAGGATTGGCCGCCGCCGCCGCCGCCGCCGCCGCCGTAGGACGGGACGTACTGCACTGGGGCTGCGTAGCCCGCAGTGCCGCCAGTTGCGAGACCTGGAATGCCCCGGTACTGATCGACCTTGTCGGCATTGATCGCCTTCAGCAGTGGCCGGTACTTGTCAGCCATCGCCGTACGGGTGACCTCTTCGCCGTTCGACAGCATCACGGGGATGGAGTCCGACGTTGCGGTTCCTGGTCCGTGAATGGTGCCACCAGTCGCCTTATTTAGCGGGTTGGCGAAATATGCTTGCGCCTGCCCCGTGTACCGGGCCGCCGCCGCCGCCATGCTGCGGTCACCGTTCGATGCCTCCATGAACAGGGAGCCGGTGATCTTGACGCCATCCCACTTCGCCTTGAATAGGGACAACTGCTCCGTGGCAAGTGCCGTGTTAACAAGCAGCTTCGTTTCTCGTTCAGTTGGCATGGCGAACACCTTGTCGAGGAGCTTCTGCACCTCTTCGGCGCTGTACCCATTCGCCTCGGCCTGCTTCTGTAGCTCTTCACGGCTGAGGCCGAGCGTGGTGATGTACTTGTCAGTCGCATCCTTCGCGCTCATCGTGGTCTTGTCGACCTCGAACTGTGCGAGCGCAGCCGCCTGGGCGTCAGCCGCAACACCCGAAAGCATGGCGGCGTTCGCCGAACCCGAAGCCGTGGACTCGTCCAGGCTGAGAGTGAACCCATCCAGTGTGCCGACGAAACCCTCAAGGGTGCCATTTGCCTCTTCATAGCCCTCTTCTTGCAGCTTGATGAACTCGTCCTTTTGGCGTTCCACCTCGTCGGAAATTCCAGCCATCGAAGCTTGGAAGGCCGCGTTGGAAGAGACCGCGTCCTGACCGATGCCGTTGGCCTCGTTGATGGCCTCCATTAGCGTTAGAACCTCGCCAGCCAGCGCCGAAGCCTCGTCAGCCGCAGCGAGGTACGCCTCGGATGCCGTGATGGCGACCGGGGCTGCGCTGCCGAATGCCAGCTCAAGTAGAGCCGTCTTGTTCGCGGCCTCGTCAGTCGATGTGACGTTGATGCCAAGCTCTTTGGCCTGGTCAACGAGTGCCTGCTTGTAGCCGGGCATCGAATTGAGCAGCCGCCATTGTGACTGCTCGGATTCGTCGGTTTCCGCCGAGAGCAACCGGAACGCCGCCTGAGCGCTCGGCAGGTCCTCGGAAGCCAGGGACCCAAGCTCTGTGCCGAGATCCTTGAGCGCCCCGAATGCCCCGAAGTGGGTCTGATCGAAGCGCGCCCACAGGTTGCCCGACTGCTCGGCGGAAGCCTGCAACACGGCGGGCAGGTCCTCGAGCTGCGCGGTCACGTCCTGCCATGCCGTCCACTCGCGCCCCTCGCCGATGGTTGCGAAGATTTGCGCAGCGTCCGAAGCTGTCGTCAGGCTGTTAGTCACCTCAGCCGAGGTCGCCTTGAGCGAGTCGAAGTAGTCGACCATGAGCTTCACGCCCACAGCAGCAGCCGCGAGCGCAAGCCCCCACGGTCCGGTCATGAATTTGGCGGTGGCAGCAAGAGCCGCGCCAGACTTCGCCGAAGCGCTGGTCAGGCCAGCAGCTGCAGCAGCAACACCGGGCATCGAAGACGTGGACAGCACCACAAGCGCCGACTGGTACGCCGCGATCTTCGGGACCGCGAGCAGGAAGCCGCCACCCGCGAGGGCGACAGCACCGCCCATCAGGGCCACGGTCGCAACCGTGCCCTGCAGAACAGGGTCCATGCCGCCTAGCAGGTTGGCGAACCCACCGACAGCCTCAGCTGCCGCCGACACGGCAGGCAAGAACACCTGACCGAACGAGATGGCGGCATCCGTGACCCGGTTGCTCGCGACCTGCAACTGCGACTCAACCGTGGCGTACCGCTTCGCGGCCTCCTCGGCGAGGGCGGAGTTTGACTCCCACGCGGAATCGCCCAGCTTCAGAGAGTCGGTCAGCAGGTCGCCGGCACCAGCCAAGCGTAGGATCACGCCCGTCTCTTCGGTGCCCTTGACGCCGAGGTCATCCATGGTGTCGATGACGTTTCCGCCCTCGTCCTTTACCCGGCCAAGGCCCTTCACCATCATGTCGACCGCACGAACAGGGTCAGTCTCAAATGCGGTAGCGAACTCCTTGGACGAGACGCCGGCGACCTTCGCCAGGTTGTCCAGTCCCTCGCCGCCCTCCATCACATCGGCGTACATGCGCTGCATCACACGGGACATCACGCCGCCACCGAGCTGCGCTTCGATGCCAACTGAGGCCATAGCGTTCGCCAGGGCCAGCACGTCAGACTCCGACGCGCCCACGAGCTTCGCCGCGCCTGCGATGCGCTTCGCCATCTCAAGGATCTCAGCCTCAGTGGAGGCACCCGCATTGCCGAGCGCAACCAGCGCGGAACCGAAACGCTCCACGCCCTCCGCCCCTTCGCGCCGCATCGTGCCCATCACGTTGGAAATCTGAGCGATGGAGGTGGCGGCCTCGTCAGCACTTAGGTTCGTTGTCTCGCTGAGGTCCACCATCGTCTTTGTGAAGCCGACGACATCTTCACGTGCCACGCCAAGCTGCCCCGCAGCCTCAGCCACACCAGCGATTTCTTCATGCGTAGCGGGGAGGACCTTGGCGAGGGACCGCAGCCCCTCTTCCACCTTTGCGAGTTCAGCTGGGGTGCCATCCACCGTCTTGGTTACGCCAGCCCAGGCCGACTGCCAGCCGATTGCAGCCTTCACCGAGAGAGCCGTGGCGGCCACGGCGACCGCGCCAACGACCATAAGCCCGCGGCCTGCCGACTCCATAGCCTGCTTCTGCTGCTCCACCTGACGCGCCGCCTGCTCAGCCGCAGTTCCCGCGTCAGCGGTGGCCTTCCGAGCCTTCTCCATGCCCTGCAGGTACCCGGTCACCTGTGCGGTGAGTGAAACCTTGACGGTACGATCGGTCATTTTGCGGTCCTCCGGATGTTGAGTTGTAGGATCAGCGCATGACTAATCAGGGGAATGTCGCCAAACGAACTGCGCCCGTCGTGATGCTGCGGGTCGCCGGCATGCTGGCTGTGCTCGGGTGCCTCATCGGGCTAGGCGGCATGCTCGGCCAGAGCCTCGGCTTCGTCACACTCGCCGGCTGGGTACTCGCAGCAGCCGCAGGGACCGCCGTGGCCGCCCTAATCGTTCGGGTCGCCCGCTAGCTCACCGTGCTTCTCCACGACCCAGTACGCCCCGTTGAGGTTCGGCGGGGAGTCCTTCGGGAACTCGGCACGGTAACGATCCACGTCGTCTAGGCGAGCCTTCTCCGCATAGTTGAAGAACGGGCCCGCTGCAGTGAACCGCAGCGTACTTTTGTAGTTCATCGGGTCAGCCTCGGGGCTCATCGTTTCCGCGAGAAAATGCCCGTTCGAGTCGATAGAAGCCTCGAACTCTGCCGACGCCAGCAGCAATTCGCGCTGCTCATCGTCGAACTCGGCCTCGCACCGCGTGATCGACCGCACCAGCACGCCGTCGACGTGCTCATACTCGGTGACCTCGGCCGGCTCCCAGCCATTCAGGCGGCGGGGAGCCACGCCCATGCGAGTGGCGAGCTTGAGTGTCTGCCTTAGGCGGTCAGACTCGCCGATACTTTTTTCAGCTCGAGCAGCCGTTCGCTCGGGCCGTACACGTTCAGCGCGTACAGGGCGTCGACGATGGAGCTGAACTCGGGGCCGGACGTGGCGGTGAAGATGTCCTGCCACTCGTCGGTCGGGTTCGGGTTGCTCTTCGTCTTGCGATGCACGACCGGCACCTCGAGGTCGTCACCGTTGACCACGTGGCCGTACACCGTGCCGTCAGCGTGAACGAACTTGGCCGCGAGCTTGCACACCTCGTCGAGGCTGTACTTGTAGAACTGATCCAGAAGGCTGTTCGGGTCGGGCGGGCAGAGACGGGTCAGCTTCGTCCACTCGTCACCGGGCAGGCGGGTGAATCGGAGAGTGACCAGCGAGTCGGCCTCTTCGGCCAGGATCTCGTCAAGCTTCTCCTGCACCACACTCGCCGCAGTCGGCGCGCTCAGGCGGTCGTCGTTCGCTTCCTTCGCGGTCGCAAGCTCGGCGGTGAGCTCGGCGCGCTTCTCGGCCAGGTCCCGCAGCAGCGAAACGGTGACGTCGAGAGTGGTTTTTGGGGCAGCCTTCGCGGCTGCGATCTTCTCGGTGATGCTGGACATGCTTGCCTCCACAGTTAAATCCACAGTTGGTGAGGGGGACCTGCAGGGGCGCGACTGTGGGCACGCCCCTGCAGGGGGTTTTGGTTAGACGGCGAGAACGCCTTCGACGATCGGCCCGGTGATGGCGGCCTGCTGCGTGTAGGTGAACTTGCCGGTGCCGTCGACCGCGCCACGGATCTGACCGCCGAGCAGAACCGGGATGGTGCGCACCGGCTGGGCGGCCGCCGCCAGGACGGTGTTGGCGATGTTGCGGCGCTCGACGAAGTTGCCGGCCTTGGTCGTGAGCGGGGAAATCGGCTTCAGGACCACAGCCGCCGAGCCGATTGCCGAGGAGTCGACGTAGACAACGCCGGACCCGAACGTCTGCACGAGCTGGTCGAGCGACTCCAGCGGGGTCATCAGGCCGAGACGCTCGTCGAGCATCGTGGCCTGTGAGCCAGCGAGCGGCCAGCCCGCGGGAGTGAAGCTGTGCGTGATGCGGAACGCGGTTGCCGCGCCGATCTCGGTGGACGCTTTGGGGGCGGCGAGGTCGGCGATGGTGGGAACCCACCAGATAACCGTGTTGCCCTTCTGGTCGATGGCCGGGGGAACAGTGTCGGCGGAATCTGCCATGGGGTTGTCCTTTCGGTTCTCCCCTCAAGCGGGGGTTTTTTGTTTCCGGGCATTCCGGAATCACCGGCAGGTAGCCGGTGAAGTGATGGGGACTACGCGGGGTCGCTGCTGAAACCGCACTCGGCGACGTGGTAGCAGAGAGCCGGGGAGACGTCTGTGTCGAGTTGGATTGGCAGTGGGGACGTGTACCAGACCTGCCCGGGGCGTTCTCCGGGAATTTCTGGGATGACGCCGCGGCCGTTGATGAGCAGCTGGTCCTTGATCGCTTCGGCAGCCCAGGCGGCCTGGTCGGCATTCAGCCCGACCGCATGGACGACAAAGCGGGGGGACTGGGTCACGGCCGGCCCGTCCAGCCGGTCTGATTTGTCGGCCCCGGCGGTCGGGTGGATGACGACGTAGGGGGGAAGGACCTTCACGTCTGCGCTGGGTGCCGGGTACTTGGCGACCGTCACGAACGTCTTCGTAGCGAGGGCGGGGATCTCCTGGATCGTGGCAACAAGCCAGGCGGTGTGTTGTCTCACAGTCCCGACTCCTTCAGCGCGTCGTCGACGGCTCGCGCTAGTCCCTCTTGGAAGTCGTCCTGGTTCTCCTGGAGAGCGGCAAGGCCGAACCCCCGTGGCGGGTTGTTGATCGACCCGTACTCGGAGAAGACTCCGAGCGGACCCTGCCGGCGGGCCTTGTCAAAGCCGATCTCTGACTGGATGA
This sequence comes from Cryobacterium cryoconiti, assembly GCF_004403065.1. Classification (GTDB taxonomy): domain Bacteria; phylum Actinomycetota; class Actinomycetes; order Actinomycetales; family Microbacteriaceae; genus Cryobacterium; species Cryobacterium cryoconiti. The sequence continues at coordinate 100,969 of NZ_SOHA01000039.1, read as the reverse complement.
CCGAGGCACCGAACCCCTGGAAGGTGGTGATGTCGTAGGTGACCGCAGAAGGTAGGCCGGGGAGGCTGCGGGAGCCTCGGAGCTTGTCCTGCCAGGACTTCCGGACTTTCTGCGAGGTGACGTGGATTGCTGAGTTGATCCACGGGCCGGTGTTCTTGGGTACCTCGGCGAGGTCAGCGGCGAGGCGGTCGAATTCGCTGAAGTCGAAGTCAGCCATCAGGTCTCCTCGACGCGGAGTTTGCGGGCGGTCCCGAATGTCTCGTGCTGGGGGCCCTCGACGCGCAGCTGCACGCCGACCAGGTCGGCGTCGTTCACGCTGGCGGTATAGGTGACGATGTGGTCTTTGGCGACCTCGGTGGAGGTGGCGACGGGAAGTGAGAGGATCGCCGTGTTCTGGGTGAGGATCTGGCCGGCCGCGTCGACCTGCTGGACGACGGTGTCATTGAAGGCGAGGAGGCAGGGCCCGTCAGCGTCGAGCGAACTGAGCGGCGGGTACACGCGGGTGCGGATGGTGTCGTAGTTGCCGGTGGCTTCGTTGAGCGTGGCGCTTGTCGTCACGCTCTCGATGACGCAGCGGTCGATCATGAGTTTCTCGTGGGCGGCGCGGCCGCGGCGGAGCGCGCTGGTCGCGCTCATATCCCGGCCCGGAGGTTCACAGTGCCCCAGCTGGCGCGCCGCCGGCGGAGGGTGGCGAGGTCGGCCTCGCTGATGTAGACCTCGCCGCGGGAGATCGCGGAGTCGAACCGGTAGACGTAGCCGTCGATGGTCTCGGTGAGGTAGCCCTCAGGGTTCATGAACACGCGCTTCACGGCGTTCACGACTGCGGCCTTCGCGTTGGCTTTCGCCAGTTCGTTCGTCAGGACGCGGGCGTCGATGCCCGGGGAGACCCCCCTCAATTTGTTGGAGGCCTCCTCGAGCAGTGCGTCGGCGGACGCAGCTTCGTCCACGGTGAGGGTACGCCATGCATTTTTGAGATCTTCGGCGCTGGCGAAAGCCTGCATGGTGTACCCCTTTTTCTACTCGGTTGCGGTGCTGTTGGCGTCCAGGGTCGCGATGATCTCCGCGACGCTCACGTCGTCGTCGGTCTCGAAGCCCTGGGCGTCGGCGTAGGCACGCCAGGTGGCGACGTCAGCATCCTTGGCGGGGATGCTGTTTTCAGCGGCCGGCGTTTCGGCCGGCGCGGCCGCGGGGGCGACGAAGGCGTCCACGAGGTCGAGGATGTCCTTCTTCGATGCCTTCTCAGGCACCTCGATGCCGAGGCTGACCGCGTAGGCCAGCCAGACAGCCGCGCCGGACCCCGCGCCAGCGCGCGGGGGGGCCCCCGCGACGCCGGTCGCGGGCACCGATGTGGCCGGCGCGCCCTCGGTCGGCGCTTCCGCCCAGACCTTCGGGTTCGTGATGAGCGCCGCGATCCCGTCGGGGATGACGTCGTCCGGCCCGTAGACCTTCGACTCACCCCCGACGTGCACGTGCACGAACGTGCTCAGGCGGGCCATTAGGCCACGTCCGCGATCATGAGCAGCTTCGCCTCGGCGAGGACCGGCATGGCGACGGCGTCCACGTAGGTGAACTGGCGGTACGGGGGGCCGTCCTTCTCGATGACGCCGACGATGCCGGGCGCGTCCTCGAAGGCCATGTCGGCCTTGTTGGAGTCGATCAGCTCGAGCGCGGTGGCTGAGATGCCCCACGCGGTGTAGCCGAGGTCGCCCAGGTTCTCCGGGGTGAAGAGGATCCGGTCGTCGCCGATCGACGGCGTGGTGACACCGTCGACGTCGAGCTGCTTGATCCGCATCACCGTGATGACCGGGAGGCCTTCGGAGGCGAGCAGGTCGTTGAGCTCGTTCAGGTTCACGCGGGTCTTGCCCGACGTGGAGCCGTGGACGGCACCAACGATCTGCGCGTTCGCCTGCATGAGGCGGGCGATGCGCTGGGAGACGCGCGCGGCCGCGGGGACGAAGCCGTTGGTGGCCGCGTAGGTGTCGCACCAGGCGAGGTAGTCCGAGAGGACGGTCGCCGAGGCGGTGTTCGTCCAGAGGGTCGCGGCGGTGACCTTCTGGTTGGCCGGCACACCGAAGTCGGCTTCGCCCTGGAACCCGTTCTCGTTGATGGTGAGCTTGCCGTCGGAGAGGACGTCACCCCATGCCTGCTCGAGGCGGTTCTGCACCTCTTCGGTCAGGGACTGGCTGTCGTTGTAGACGGCCTGGGCGAGGGCTTCTGAGTTCGTGCCGCCGGTGCGGGCGAACTCGAGCTGCAGACGCTCGTACTCGCCGACACCCTTCGAGGATCCGAGGGGCAGCAGCGACACACGCTTCTCGCTGCCGGCGTCACGTGCGGACACGTGGATGCGGCCGTCGAAGCTGCGGAAGCGCGCGGTGCGGTTCGTCTTGACGATCTCCGCGAAGTCGATCGTGTTCGTGGTGAGGTACCGCGGCGGGAACGCGTTGAGGAACGTGAGGTCGCCGGCAGCGGGCACTTCGCGCACGAAGGTGGTGAGGTCGGCCGGGGTGACGGGGCCGTCGTAGAAAATTGCCATGGTGAGGGTCCTTAGGCCGAGAAGTGGATGAGGGAGAGGGCGGTCTTGGCTGCGGCGGTGATGCCGCCGCTTCCGGCCTGGAAGGGCAGGCGCACGGCGTTGACGAAGCCGTGGACGACGAGCGCGCCGCCGACCTTGGTCGAGCCGGTCTTGACGCTGAGCGATCCGTAGAGCAGACCGATGCGGCCGTCCGTGGTGATCTGGCGGCCGTCCAGCGCTGTGCTGTCGTACGGGCCGTACAGGCCGGACGCGGTGATCTTCGCGAGGACGATGCCCGAGGGGATGTAGCCGTTCGGGTAGTGGGTGCCGGCGGTGAACGTGGACACGTCGACGGTGATCGACGGGGTGGTTCCGGGCTCGGTGCCGTGGGGGCTGAGCAACCAGGAACGGTTCTCGACCTGGCTGGTAGTCGTGACGACTGAAATGTCGGTCATGTGCTTCTCCTACAGATGGGGGGTGGAAGGGTGGGGTGTTACTTGCTGCCGAAGCGTCGTTCGGCTTCCGCTTTGCCTTTTTCGCCAGCGGCCGCGTGGATGGTGTCGCGGTTGCCCTGGCCGATTCGGACCGGCTTGCGCTTCTCCTCTGCCGTGACGGCGGTGGAGTTCTTCTCGACCCAGACCTTGATCGCGTCAGCGTCGGGCTTGTCGCCCTTGATGAACTGCGAGCGGTCGAGGTCGAGCAGCGCGGCCGGGTCCGCGGTGCGGCCGGCGAGTGCTGCGGTGAAGGCGGTGCGGAATCGTTCGGCACCGAGAACCGTGCGCACCTCGGCGCGGCCTGATTCTCTGGCTTCCTCAATCGCTTTCTCGGAGTCCGTCTGGTTCGCGGTCTTGAGGTCGTCGCGCTCTTTGACGAGGGCGGTGACCTGCTCGGGCGTGAGCCCGCCGAACAGCTTGAGCTTGTCTTCGAGCTTGCGACCTTTGCTCTCGTGGAACGCGATCTGCTGATCCGGCGTCATGTCCTTGACAGGTGTGTTCGCCGGGAACTTCGGATCGGGGTCGCCGGCAGCCGCAGCGGCTGCGGCGGTGCTGGCTTCCAGAGCCTCAGCATCGGTGATGAAGCGGAGGCGGGGATTGCGGAATCGGACGCGCATTGTTTTGTCTCCCATGTCGGGTGTTGGATAGGCCCCATGGCGGGGTGGTCTGCCGCTGGTGCGGCAGAAGATTTAGAGGCCGAGGTCGGCGGCAGAGGTGAAAGCGTCGTCACGCCAGCCGATTACCGGGCCGTACTCGCCGTGCTGGCGGGTAACGACCAGGTCGGTGTAGTCCGCGGCTTTGCTGGATCCGTCGCGGAGGGTGATCGACTTGCCGTGGCCGTCGATGATCCGGGCGCTGCGGTCGGATCCGGTGCCGGTGAAGCTGGCGATCGCGCCGTGGGTGGCGTCGAGCAGGTCGGGCTCGATGATCTGGCCCGGGTCCTGCGTGTTCTCCTCCTGGCAGTAGCAGTCGCATGCCGGGTGGATGGGCTGCAGGTCGCCCTGGTGGTATCGCTGGGTGGACGCGATGACGCAGAGCGCACAGTTCTCGGCCCCGGTGAGTCGGCGGCGGTACCAGGCGTACCGTCCCTGCCGGGCAACCGTGTGGGTCTTGGCCAGCTGCAGGTCGGTGCTCGCGAGGTTCCTCGCCCGGGCCAGGCCCTGTTTGGCGGCCGTGACGAACGGGGTGCCCTTCGACAGCGCCGAGTACATGGTGACTGCTGGTCGGTGGTAGACGGTGGAGGGTTCCACGCCTTGCCGCAGCGGCGCACCGGTGACTGCCTCGATGTCGAGCGGCGGAGCGGCCGCGTTCTTGCCGGTGGCGATGTTCTGCATGCCGGCCAGGTAGGAGTTCGTCAGCTGCGCGACGCGGCGTTCACCGGAGAGCACCACCGGGATGACGGCGTTCTCGTAGGCGATGAAATCGGCGTCCCGGTAGTTGCCGAGGCCTTCCCACCGGTTGGCGATGAACAGGCCGACCTGGTCGCGGGTGGCCGCGACCAGGTTGACGTAGCTAGCCTGCGTTCGGCTGAGCAGCAGCGCTTGGCGTTGATCCACTGAGCACCCCCGCTATCGCGTCGTCGGTCACCTGGTTCTTCATCAGGCCGATTTGCTCCGGGCTGAACTGGAGGATGTGCGACCAGATCGTTTCCTTCGGGACGCCACCGCTGGGGGCCTTCGATGCTGCGTCGTACTTCTGCTGCAGCGAGTACCGCTCGGCGGGGGCCCAGTCGATGACGATGTCCTTCTTCACCGCCCGGGCGGTCTCGCCCAGGGTGAGGAACGCGATGACGTAGACGAGCACGAGCGAGCTCGCGGCGCGCTTCTGCTTGTCCTCGGTCTTGAAGATCTGCCCTTCCTTGATCAGGGCGGCACCCTCGGCCGACTGGTTCACGGCATCGGGGGAGATCACGGACAGCGGCGTGCGGGTGACCGCGGCCAGGTGCTGCACGTCGTCTTTCACGGAGGAAAGGATGCCCTGCAGGTCTGCCTGGGTGGACTCCCAGATCTTCGCGGTCGCGGGAATCTTGAGCCAGGCACCCGGGTCCGCAGTCAGGATGTCCGCGTAGTCGATCGGCTGGCCGTCTTCGTCCTCGTCCGGCATGTCCTCCGGGTCGACGAGCAGCGCCCGCTGCTTGAACGCCTGGTAGGTGGCGATGACCATCCGCTGCAGGAGGGTGTGGTTGATGCGGTCGAGGATGTCGATGTGCGGTTCGAACTCGCCGATCCCGCGGCGGTTGCGGAACCGGACGACGGGGACGAGCTCGTGCTTGAGTTCCTCGCCGTCAGCGCCACCGTCGGCGTCTTCCCACTCGTAGGCGGCCGCGGAGAACGACTGCTTGGAGAAGGCGCGCTTCCGGGGCCGGGAGGCGACGTAGCGGCGGGCGTTATCACCGTCCTGTCCGTAGATGAACAGGTAGATGAAGTCCTTCTCTTCGTCGGGGTCGTGGAACATCTTGATCGCGCAGCGGACGATGGACTGCCGCACCGGGTCGTGGATGGTGACGACCTGCCGGGGATCCTCGCCGGTGATGACGACCTTCGTGGGGTCGTCCTCGTCCTCGCCGATCATCATGTACGCGTCGCCGAGCGCCAGCATGTTCTCGAGCACGTCGGAGAACTCGATGTCGAGGTCGTTGTCGCGCCAGATCGACCAGGCGAGGTCGTCGCCGTTGCCGTCCTTGTCGACCGCTGTGCGGATGGACCGGACGGAGCAGCGTTCGCGTACCGCTCCGACGATCAGCTCGGCGAAGTTCGTCCGGGCTTTCTTCTGGAACGCCTGGTATGCCTCGCGGGCCTGCTCGGCACCGACCGGCAGCGGCGGGTTGCCGTCGTGGTAGGCGGCGAGCTTGGCCAGCCGGGGTTGGCGCAGCTCGAGCTTCCGGACTGCTTTGCGCATCCACCAGCCGGGCGACATGGGCGTCTTCGTATCGATTGGCACAGCGGCCTCCTATCGGACTCGGCGAACTCGTACTTTCGGTTTCCGGCGGGGTTTCGCGCCGGCCTTGCGTGCGTCGAGGCAGGCTTTCCACGACAGGACGGCGGCCATGGCCGCGTCGAACTTCTTCTCCAGCTCCTGCTTCTGCAGGATCCAGAGCGGTTCGCCGAAGTCGTCGAGGATCTTGAGGTCCTTGCGGCCGGCGTTGCCGATGTGGCGGGCGAAGTTGACGTCCGGCGGGTGGGTGGTCAGACCGGAGTCGAGCGCTTCGACGTACTGGCGCAGCGCGTACGCCATGGGGACACGGCGGGCGGTGAACCACTCCTCGACCTGGTCGGGCCAGCGTGCTGACCACGACCCGAGCGTTTCCGTCCAGTGGGGCGGGTCGCCGTAGAGTTTCCACACGTCGAAGTGCTTCATGATCCAGGCGAGAGCCTCGGTGACTTCCTCCTCGGGCACTTCCCACGTGTCGTCGTCTTCCGGGCGTTCCCAGAGCCAGTCGTGGTCCGGGTTGCTGTCGGGGCCGAGGATCTGCACCCCGGTGGTGACGTCGGTGACGACGAACGCGGTTGCGTCGCGGAACCGGGCACCGTCGAAGCCGACCGTGACGAGGGCCCCTTCCGGGATGCTGGCTTTCGTGGCGGTGAGGAACGTCCACCGTGCCGGGTCGAAGGCCTGCGCTGCGGATTTCGTCCACCGGTTCAGCCACACCCGCTCGAGGTAGGACTTGTCCACACCGGACCGGTCCCACTGCTTCGCGATGCCGTAGAACTGGCCGGGACCGTACTCGCCGACGGGGCCGGTCGCTTCCTTGATGGCAGCGATTCGACCTTCCATGGTGTCGAGGTCGTGGTTCCCGGAGGAGTCGCGGTGGAAGTAGAAGAGGTCCGGTTCGTCGACCTTGCCGGCGGCGATGGCTTCCGCGTTGTGGAAGGTGTTCTCTTCGATCGAGCCTTGGCCGGGCTGGCCGGCCGTCGAGGTGGACAGCGCCCACGGGTCCTCGAGGACCCGCTTCTCCATGTTGGCCATCATCGTCTCGTAGGCCTTGTGGTGGTTCGGCAGGTAGAGGCGGTGGGGCTCGTCGAAGTACTGGAAGGTGGTGAGCGCACCGTCACGGGATCCGGGGGAGTTGGATACCGGCACGGCGCGGCCGTCGGCTTTACCGCGGTGGTCGAGGCGGATGATGCGGTCGAGGCCGGCGTCGAAGAGGTCGGCGTCGGGGCCTTCCTGCACGATGTAGAGCAGGACACCGTAGGCGAGCTCGGCGACCTGACCTTCGGTGACAGCCATCATGGGGATGTACGGGAAGACGACGGGACGGCCGACGGGGTTGCCGTTGGCGTCCCAGCCGTCGAAGCGTACTTCCGCTTCGGGGTGGAGCTCAGCGAGGGTGATCCACGCGCCGAACTCGGTCTTGGCGAGGCCCTTCCGCCAGGAGAGGCCGCCACGCTTGAACCGGCGGCGGCCGGCAAGGTCGTGGCCTTGCGGGTAGAGCTCGTACAGGCGGTAGATGGCGGCGCGCTTCTCGTCGTCGAGACGAGCAGCCTGGCCTTTGAGGGAGCCGGGGCCGAAGATGGCGCGCTCTTCGATGAAGTCGCAGACCTGCGGGCCGAGTGTCGGCCAGGGCTCTGCGTCGAGGGCTGGGACGATCAGAACACCCATGTGGGCCTCTAATTCACGGCTGTGAGAACAGCTCTCGGGTCAGGTCCCTTGGATGCGGGGCGCTGCTGGCGGTCCTTGCGCACCTGGCCGCGGTCCTTGGACTCTTCCGCGGTTTCGATGGTCCATTCCAGACGACGACGGTCGTAGGGGGTGAGGCCGAAGGCGACACGCTGCAGGCGGATCTCCGCAGCGAGCTTTGTGGAGGGTGCACGCCAGAAGTCGTCCATGAGCACGGCGAGGAGGAACAGCTGGTGGCGGTCGGCGGAGTGGTACTCGGCGGCCATGGGCGAGGCCCAGAGGTCTGCCCACCAGGAGAGGGTCTCGGCGTTCCACGGGACGGAGATGTACGTTTCGAGCTGCTCGCTGTACTCGTCGGGCCGGGTCGGGAGCATGGGCACGATGACGGCGGGACCGTCGGCGAGCTTGGAGGCGGTGGAGGCCGTGTTCCGGCGTGCGCGGGTGGTCGCGTCCTTCTTCGGTGCTGCCATCGTCGCGCCTCCTCTCAGGATTCGCCTCTCCCATTGGGGAGCGGGAGGGGAGGAGGCGCGGCTAGTAGATCAGCCGGGTGCCTTTGCGGACGTTGCAGGTGAGGTGGGCTGATTGTGCGTTCGCCCGTGAGTGCTCTCCACCGAGGGCGAGAGGAAAGATGTGGTCGATGGTCGGGTAGAGCGGGTGAGGAAAATCGACCAGCATGTTGAGTGGCTCATCACAGATCCTGCACAGGTACCCGTCACGCTCGAATATCTCAATCGCTTCGAATGCCTCGACTCGGGCATCTCTCAGAAGCGCTCTGCGGCGGTACTTCAGGTCACGCGCGCGGCCGTCGAATCGTCGTTGAGCGTTGTACGCGCGGTTGGCGCAGGATCGATCGCAGTATTTGCGCTTGCGCCCCAGCAGCTCTTTGCCGCACTGGGAGCAGTAGCCATCGGGGAAGGTTGGCGGCGGCTGCTTGCTGGGTATGCTCACGATCGTCCACGGCGTGCCGCTTCGGATCGGGTTTCGTGCGGAACGGTGGGATGCGACACGGCAACGGACGGAGCAGAACTTGGCGTGAGCGTTCATGGAGTCGGGCATGTTGCGCTCACCGCAGTGTTTGCAGGTCCTCATCGGCGGAACGGCGTGCCGGTGATGGTCATGTACCTGCCGCGTGTGTAGAACTCCACGGATAGCCCCTCCAGGGTGCGCTTCCAACCAGGTTGCGAATCAGCGTGAACCCAGATGTGCAATCCTTCGCCTGAGGGCGAGATCTCAGAGTAGAAGCCCGGGTTTGCGCCGACGAATCGCTCTGCAGCTTCGGTGAGTTTGCCACCGACAATGCAGTGGTCAAGGTCGAAGCAGCCGATGCCATCGCCGTTGAGAACGAATCCGAGGCCGGCTCCGACTCTTGACGCTTTGGCGGCTGGGTAGTCCGTCCAGGTCGACGAGTCCGTTGAGCTCGCGAAGGTAGCTGAGACCGTGAGCGGCACCTTCGCGATCTTTCCCTTTCGGAGTATCCGGTCCCACCGGACCCACCGCGGGAGGGAAACGAGCTCGGCCGGCAGCTTGCCGGCTAATCGGTGCCAGTAGACCCGGCACTTGGTTGAGCAGAATCGAGCATCCGTGCGCGATAGCTCGAGCGGGCTGCCGCAGTGGTCGCATGTTCTCATGGTCTAAGTCTACGCCATTTGTTACGGCTAGTGTGCGTAATTACGCGGAAGTCTCCCGCTGCCTGCTTGCGAGCAGGGCCAGGTGCCCACCTGGCGAGGAGGGGTTCCAAGATGGCCCTGACGCCCGTTTTCGGGCTTCAGGATCGATCTGGTGGCCGCCGGGGCTAAAATGCCGGGGAACCGTACGTCTGGGATTTTGCAGCCCCCTCCGGTACCGCTGCCGGGGCAGGGGGGAGGGGTCCCCGGCCCCCCTTTGGGGGACGAAAAGGGGCGAAAAACGATCAGAAAGGCGCTTTTTCGTCTTTTCCGAGTTGCGCTTCAAGCTGTGTCTTGCGCTTGTGACATGGGCTGCACAGCCCTTGGTGGTTGCTGTCATCCTCGGTGCCGCCTCGGCCTACGTTCAGCACGTGGTCGTCGTCGGTGGATGGTTGGGTGCAGCCGTGCTGGGTGCAGCGTGCGCATCCGGGGCAACGACAGATGGGGTCACGCGCCAGGATGCGGTCGCGTTGTGTCTTCGAGCGTGGTGCTCGGCTTGATGCGGTCGAGCCAGCCCATGCCACCGTGTGCTCGGGGCAGTAGGGGCGGGCTACGACGCGGGTCTCACAGGTGCGTTGACCGCACTTCTTCGGTGCCCTCGGCATGAGTGGCCGGCTCAGCGCCTGCGCCGTGCGCGTGCACGGTGGCGCTCGGTCTGCTGAAGCCGGGTGCGCTGCTTCTGTGACTGGGTGAGGTGCGGCATGATGTCGAACCAGCTCGGCTTGGTCACCCGGTCGACGCTGGGCGCTGAGCTGATGATGAGGACGGCGGAGCTGATGAGCAGGAACCAGATGAACGTCGACATGCTGGGCTCCTGTCTGGTGGTGCACGAGGTGCCACTCGCCCAGGGTGCAACGTATGCGGCACTCCGGCCGCCACCGTGGTTGATACGCACGATGACGGCGGCCGTGTCGACCTAGTGTGCTGAGGGCTGGCGAGTGGCGGTCGAGGGCGAGCAGCGGGGCGGCCAGTGGCTGCACCCCGCTGCTCGGCAGGAGACGGTAGCAACCCGAGTGGCTGCCGTCGGTATTCCGGGAGAGAGACCGGAAGTGAGGGGGTCGTGACCTGTGATGGCGGGGCAGGTTTCGAACCTGCGCGTGGGTATTGCTCTACCACTGAGCTGCCCGCCACTGTCGTTAAACAGCGAATGCCCACCGGTTCTTGGCAGAACGGTGGGCATGCACTAGGAACGCTATCAGATGAGGGCCATGTCAAGCGCTTCTTTCGGCGTGTTGAGTAAAGTTTCTTGTCCCTCGATGTGTAGGGCCAGCGCGCGCACGCGGACGCCGCCGACCCATGTTGCTTCGCACGACCGGCAGATGGCGGCGGCGTCGGCCACGGTGTCGAGGGCGTCGTCGTGGTACTCGAGGATCAAGGCGAACGTCTGGTCGCCGGTCTTTGGGTTGTGGGCGATGGTGGCCTCGCACTCGGGGCACGCGGCGGGGAGGTGGCGGGCGATGCGGGTGAGTGGCTTCTTCGTGATGGGGTCGAGCTTGACCTTGCGCACAGGGTTGCCGGCATCGTCCTTGACGACCTCGCCGTACTTGCGGACGACGGTGGTGTCGGGCTCACGCAGGGCGATGGTCAGTTCGAGTGTGCGGGGCGGGTCGAACTTGGCGACGATGGATCGTGCCCAGCCCTCGAGCGTGCGCACCTTCTCCTGGTATGCCTCGTCGGTGACGTTCCCGGCGGTGCGGTCGGAGTGGTAGGCGATGTACCACTGGCGCAGGGTCTGCTCGGGGGTGAGGTACACGGGCTGCTCGAGGCGGATGGTGAACCACTCGGAGATCTCGGCCTCGATGCGGTCGTAGAGTTCGAGGGCTCCAGCGTCGAAGGGGATGCGTTCGTTGCCGGGGGAGGAGCCGGCGTGTGATCCGATGCCGCCGACGATGGCGGCTCGCAGCTGGGCGAGGAGGGGCTCGTGCTCGACGCTGGAGGTGCAGGTGATCCCGGCGTCGTTGGCTTGGATGGCGGCGGTCGTGCGGGGCTGGGAGAGCTTGTCGACGGCGTCGAGCAGGTAGTTGAGTGCTTTGGTCATCGTCGGGCCTTGTCTGCGGCGAGCGCGGTGGTGCGTCGGGTGGGGGTGTGGGGTGGCATGAGTTCGTGGGGGTTGGGGGTGGTGTAGTGGTGGACGTGGGTGTTGGGGGCGTAGATGGTTTGTCGGGCGATTGCGGTGTCGAGGGCTGTCTTCTGGGCTTGGAGGCGTGCGGTGACGACTGCGTTGACCTGGAGGATGGTGGTGATCGCCTGGGCTACACGGGGTGTCTCGTGGGGGATGCGGGCTTCTGCTGCTGCGGGGCCGGTGTTGAAGATGGTGTACAGGGTGGCGGCTGCACGGGTGGAGGTGGGTCGGCCGAGTGCGCGGACGGCCAGCCGGGCCAGGCCGCCCTGCCGGCGGTCGGTGCGCAGCGCCACGAACTCGTTGTGCACGGCCGGGGACAGGCCGGCCATGCGCAGGCGGCGCGTCTGCCGGCGGGCGCGGGCGCTCACAGGTCCTCCTCAACAGGGTGCACGGTGACCAGGTCGTTGCCGCCGTCCCAACCCAGCAGCATCTTCTGCAGGTGAGTGCGCTGCGCCGCCTGGACCCGGTCACGTGCCGCACGCACGTGTGCGATGTACTCGGCACCGAACTGGCTCTCCTCCAAGGGCTGCCCACCCTCGAAGTACTGGCGGCGCAGCTCCGCCATCTCCTCGTGGGTGCGGGGCTTACTGGTGGCCGGGCCGAGCGTGATGGTTTGCGGTGCGTACTGACCCAGTGGGAACCGTGCGCGAAGCTGGGACGACTCGTTGATTCGGGCGATCAGCTCCTCGGCCGGGGCCAGACGTTCAGGCGCGACAGCAGACTGCATGAGCACGTGCGTCTCATCGATGATGGACAGGGTGCACTGCTGGCCACGGATCTGCGGGAACGCAGTGGCCACAGCGGTGCGGGCAGCTGCGGCCCTCTCATCCCTCTCCCGCGCCAGCTGCTCACCCATGTCGGCGAACACTGCCGCCGACTGCGCGAAGGTATCGGTGACGCTGGAGAAGGCAAGCATCATCTGGGCGAATGCCTCGAGGTGCGGGCGCACGTCAACGGTGATCCACGGGGCCGGCCGACGCTTCCACGCCGCACGGATCAGCTTCCGATCCGCCCGCAGCGCGTTGTGCACCGACGGCTGCCGGACATACGGGGTAACCAGGTGCAGGCGACGCACCTGCCGACGCGACCGTGAGCTACTCATGCCCGACTCCGACCTTCCCGAACACCATCCGTGGATGCGTCTTCACCGTGTTCGTGATCGTCCACCGCTCCACCCACATCTCCACCGTGTTCGACAGGCCGAGAGAGGTGAGCTGCGCACGGACGGCCGCCGCCTCCACCTGCACCTGCGTCTGCGCTTCGTTCTCACTCCTCCCGTGCTCGATCACCTCGGCCGGTGCGGCACCCTCGATCGTGTATCCACCCCGCCAGTAGACCTCCATGCCCCTCATGCCTGCATCCTCTTCCTCAACTGGTTCCGCTTCCTCAGAACGACCAGGCGACGCTTCTCCCTGTGGAACGACCTGGCGTACACCCACTCGCGGTATCCCCGGTAGGAGTCGAAGAGGCAGTCCTCACCGTTCGTGTCGCGGCGTGCGTCGACCTGGGCGCTGACGTGCGGGGCCACCGAGTACAGGAACATGGCCAGGACGATCGCGATCAGGGCGACGAGCGCGCCCCTCAGCGCGTCCAGCTCCCACGGCGTCATGACTGGCCGCCACGAGCAGCAGCACGTGCAGCAGCGCGTGCAGCCCGACGACGACGGCCCACACGGCGTTCGATGAGACCCAGCCCCTCATACGTCAGGAAGCCAGGCAGACAGGCCAACGGGGTCAGCCAGCCAGCGACAATACCGATCGCCGACATGCTGATCACCATGTACATGCCGCACAGGAGTGAGATGTACGCGGTCAGGCGGCGCAAAGCCTCGCTACTCGCCGGCCCGACCTCAGCCACCACCGCGCTCGCCGCAGGAGCAGACGCCTCACCATCGAGGCTCAACCCACCGATGATCCTCAACCGGTGCTGCACCTCCCCGTACGTGAAGACGGTCCCGTTGCTGCGGGCCACATCCATCTCGTAGATGAGCCCGTTGATCCCGTCCAAGACCTTGGCGGACGGCTGATCGGCATCCCGGCTCACTCCGACACCCCCGCCGTCGCATCACGGGCACGCCTCATGCCCTCAACGAGCGCCTCCGTGGACGCCCGAAGCTGAACCGTCACCACATGAGGCGGTGCCGCCAGACGCGGCGGCCAGTTCCAGCAGCCCGGAGCGGGCTCTTCGCTGTACGGCACGTCCTGGTTGAAGAACATGCCGGTGGGGTTGAGAACGCACAGCGAGACGGCAGGGAACTCGTTGTCGAGCGGGGTCGTGACCTCGGTGATGATCGCGGCGCGCGGGGCCGGCAAATACTCCCCGCCCGGGGTCCCATGGCTCTGGTAGTGGACGTTGCGGCCAATACTCGGCGCGGGCTGTGTGCTCTCGGTGATCGTCATGCAGGTGCTCCCTCTCGGATAGTTGCCGGCGTCCATGCGCCGAGGCGGTGAAGGTGGTAGGTGGCCATGGAGACAAGCTGGCCGAGCAGATAGGCAAACGGCTCGTTCGCCAGGGAGAAGTGCGCCCGTGCCCGCGAGTGCCAGCACACCCGGTCGGCCATGTAGATACCCATCGCCGCGTGTGCCAGCTCGTGGGCGACCACCTCGGCGTCGATCATCCCGTGGTGCATGCGGACGACAGCCGACACGGGCAGAAGCTCCGGCCGGCCATGGTGGTAGCCCCAGCCCTGAGTCACTGCGGCGGCGTTGTCGTCACATACGAAGCCGTTGAACGTGAACGCTGCCGCCTTCAGCTCCTCCACCGTGTCGTAGATGAACACCACGACGGTGCGCCGGATCCCAGTGGCCCGTGATGAAATCGTGAACCTCTCCGCGCTCATGCGCGACCGAACCGATGCTGTTCAGGATCGTCGCTGCGGAGCGGCGGCAGCCCGCAACGCTCCCGCACCGTGTCAATCGCCAACTGCTCGATCTCTTCGATCGTCAACCCTGCCTGGGCGAACAGCAGCACCGCGTCCTTGAACTCCTCACGGTCTGCCAGCAACGGCAGCAGCATGTCGAGCTTCTGGTCGAAGGACGACCGGGCCACAGCGCTCTCCACCACCGCGAGCAGTGCCCGGTTCCACGAACACACCCAGGCCTTCGCCGCAGCCCACCACCGGCGCATCAGGCACCCGCGTTCAGGTCACCGTCGCGGCGGGCCAGCGACTCGACATGCTTGAGGAGCGCGCCCGCGCTGGAGTGGTCGAGGGCGTAGTCGTTGCGCAAACGATCCGCGAAGGCGTGCAGCGTGCGGCGAGCTATCGCGGCGTCATGCGCGACCAGTATCGCGGCGGGATCCTCATCGTTGTCGACATTCCTGTACGCCTTGACCATGAGCCCGAGCGCCTTATTGAGTTCGGTCTGCAGCGAATCCCGCTCGGCGATGATCTGCGGCACTGCGTGAGCGTGAGCGCCCAGGATGCCTTCCGCTACCTCGAGGTCATCCCGCAGCTCGGCGACCTCAGCGTCGCGCGACGCCCGACCTGAGAGAAACTCCGTGCGTGGGTTGCAGCTCCGCGACGCGCCACGCTGAGTCTCGCGGTGAGCCCACGCGGCGTCGTCTTCGGCGGTCATCGGGTGGCCTTTTCCTCGGCGTGGCAGCAGATGCCGGCCTCAGCGGCGTGACCGTACGGCGTCTTGCACTTCGCGCAGCAGCGCTTCGGCCGCGGCTCCTGCACGGTGCCGTTCCATCCGTTCGGCAGCCACTCCGTGTGGGCGGTGGGATTCATTGCACTCATCGGGTGGTTCCTTCATCGGCGAACGGCATCAGAATGTGGGTGGCCAGCTGCACGGCCTGCGTCACGACCGCGGGGGCCGGCAGCGACGCAGCGACCGCCTCGAGCAGATCAGCCGTGGCCTCCGCAACCTTCCGGCTCCGGAACCCAGCACGCGGCAGGTCGATCAGCGCCGCCTGCAGGTACTCGGGGAACTCAACGTCCTGGTCAAACTTCGACGTGATCAGCCGGATACGCTCCGCAGCAGCGGTCAGCGTCGCTGACTCAGCAACAGTCGCCCACTCAGGGCGACCGGCAGTCACGAAAGCACCTCAGGACATGTCCGGCTCGGGCCGGTGAAACAGAAAGCAGGCATCGGGTTCCCCTCTCTCAATCCAGAGTGGCAGCCCGTGCCGACCCTCAGACGGCAACAGCCGCAGCGACACCAGGACGGCGTGTCGATGCGGCTGTAGACAGGGAATTACGCGGTAGTGGCCTCGGCGAGCGCCGGGGTGGTGTCGGGTATCTCGGGTGTGGGGGTGCTCGGTTCGGTGGGGGTGTGGTTGTAGCGGCGGAGGCGGCGTTCGGCGGTGAGGGTGGCTTCGCGGAGTTCGGTGCGGGCGTCGGCGATGTAGTGGAGCCAGGGGGTCATTCCGGGTTGGGTGGGGTAGGGCTCTTGGAGGTTGGTGCGGACGGCGGCGAGGCTGCGGAGGGTGCGGTTCGCTGCGGCTTGAATTAGGTCCAGGTCGGCGAGGACGTTCCGGAGTCGGTGTTCAGCGCTGGCCTGGCGGTGGGCGGCGGCTTGCGCTTTGCCCTCGGCGGTGGCGATGGCCGTCTGGAGTCGAGCGCCAGGCACAACCTCGGCGGGGAGCCGCGTGGTCACCGGGTCACCGCCGACCGGGAAGGCCCGCGCACCTCAAGGACCTTCGCGAAACGGATCAGATCCCGCCACGAAAACCCCGTCTCCACCGACACCGTCGCCCGGTTCACCGTAGCCACCTTGTGCCACCCCGTGGCCGTGCGCACGAACGCCGCACCCACCACATCATCACGGGTCAGCTTCACCCGATCCCGCTCCACCCGCCGTGCAACCCGGGCCGCAGCCGCCCGCTCATCAATGGCGGCCTGCTGCGCCGCCAAACCCTTCTGAATCTCAGCCTCGATCGCAGCCCCACCAATGCGGGACTGCGAATACCGGGCAGATCGTGACGTAGTCATGCGCTTCTCTCTCTTGCGGTTGATGGCGGGGGCGACGGACGCCGCCCCCGCTGGTGGTGCTACGGCTTGGGCGCGAGGTGCTTTCCCTCTGCCTTTGCCACCTGAAATATTCCGCGTGCAGCGGCGAGGAGCCCGGCCAGGAACTTCGCTGACTGGTCCACATCGCCCTGATCCATCTGCAACGCGACTGCGAACGCCGTTTCCCTGTCGTCGTTCGCGAGCATCGTCACGACGCGCATTGCGTTCAACTTCGGATCACGGTCATTCATCGGGGTCACCTGCTCGATCGCATACATGCCGTCCCCGTCCGTGGGCATGGCCCGCTTCATGAAGATCGCCCCGATGCCGGCGATACCTATCGCGAGTCCTGAGAAATGGCCGGGGCTCGTCACCGTTCGCATCATCGCGTCTGCCGCGGCCATCGCTTGCTCCTCGGTCCCATCAAGCAAGTCCGGCAAGTGGTGGGTGATGACCGCAGTTTGCTCAGCAGCTATCTTGTCCGTCTCGGCGCTCATGGCTCAGAAAGGTGTCTCGTCCTGGAACTGCGACGCGTCATTCCACGCCGAACCAGAAGCCGGCGCACCCTGACCAGGCGCAGTCGCCGCCCACGGCTCATCATTCCCAGCCACCACCGGCGCACCGCCACCACGAGGACCGTTGCTCGACTGCGTCCGCGTCAACTGCGCCGTCGCGTATTTGAGGCTCGGGCCGATCTCATCGATCTCCAGCTCCATGCTGGTGCGCTTCTCGCCTTCCTTCGTCTCGTAGCTGCGCTGCTTCAGACGGCCCGTCGCGATCACCCGGGTGCCCTTCGTTAACGACCCAGCCACGTGCTCCGCGAACTCACGCCACACGGACGCCCGGAGGAACAGCGACTCGCCGTCCTTCCACTCCGACGACTGCCGGTCGAAGTTCCGCGGCGTCGACGCGATCGTGAAGTTCGCCACCGCCAGCCCATTGGCCGTGTATCGCAATTCAGGATCGCTCGTCAGGTTCCCGACGACAGTGATTACGGTCTCGCCCGCCATCAGACGACCTCCGTCGCCGCGCTGAACACGACCGTGCGAGTCCGCTTCACGAACTTCAGACGGTTCGACGCATCAGGCTTGATGCCAGCACGCTTCAGCACGAACTTGTAATCGTCCTGCGCCTTGGCCCTGCCGGTTTCATTCGCCAACGGAGACACGACACCGCCAAGCGGGCTCAAGTCCCAGATGACCATCCCGTCCTGGTACTGAGCGCCGTACTCGACGACAGGCTCGTTCTGGGGTTCTTCGTGATCCATAGTCAGTTGCTCTTCTCTTCGTAGATGTCTGCCTCTTTTGCGGCGTCGGCGATTGCCTTCGCCCACGGGCCGGGAGCCTCGCTCACGCTGATGGTCACGCCCATGTCCTTCATCTTCTGCATCTGGTGCGCGAGCTCCTGCTCAGCGGTACGGCGGGCCATTACTGCTTGCCCGTCTCGACATCGATCTCCGGCAGGATGCTCTCCGGCTTGAAGATCACCCGGTGGTGGTAGACGCTCACGTCGACCGATTCGAGCTGCTCGGCCTTGTAGGTCACGTTGTCGCTCAGGCCCAGGAAGTGCTTCTTGTACTCGTCCGGGGCGACCTTGCACGTCACTTCGAGCTGGATGGCCTGATCGGTGATGGCGCAGCGGCCCTCGATCGTCAGGAGGTACGTGTCGGTGATGCCGTTGTAGAAGACGATGCGGCGCTCGACCTCGAACTGGTCAGCCGCAGTGGACAGGTTCTGAGATGCGCGGTCAGCATCGGAGACGCAGCCGGCCAGCGTCGTGGCGGCCAGCACAGCCAATGCGGCGAGCGCGATGGCCTTCTTGCGGTATTTCGTGGACATGGTTACTTGCTCTTCTCTGCGGCGATGGCCGCGATGGTTTCAGTTCGGATTCGCTCGGGGTCGATGCCGCTGGCTGTCATCCAGTCCCAGATCGCTTCGGGGTAGTAGTCGCCCGACTCGGACCGGGCGACGAAGGTGGACGCGATGGCGTCGGCCTCATCCAACGCGAGGCGCTGGATCGTGTTGAACAGGTCGGCGACGATCGAATGGGTGATGAAGTTCGTCGTGTACACCAGCGTCTGCCGCAGGGCCGACTCATACGCCGCAGTGCCGCGCTCCATCGTCATGTCGGCCCGCATCGAGGCGTGCATCCGTTCGAACTGCTCTTGCGCGTTGACAAGCGCTGCTCGGATGACCTGATCGGCCGTGATGTTCTCGTCCCCCCAGTGAGGGCAGGGCGCGACCGTCTCGGCGTAGCTCTTCATCTCTCCAGCCATCAGGCGGCCACCGTCACGCTGAGGTACTTGCCCAGCTCGATCGGGTTGAACCCCGACCAGTGAACCTCGTCACCGATGACGCCGAAGCTGACGACGACGACTGGGGCCTCCTGGTAGCCGAGGGCCTTCGCAGCCTCGATGTTCTTCTCGTCCGCGAGGAAGTCCACCACGGTGAACGGCACGTCGCGGGCAGCCAGCCAGCGCTTCGTGGCATCACACTGCCGGCAGTCGTCTTTCGAGTACACCGTGACCGTGGGGGTCAGGGTGTCGGTCATGTCGGTCATTTGGTGCCTTTCGAGTAGTCGTAATCGCCGGTGAGCGGGGTGAGCGCGGAGGGGAAATCCTTGAAGATGCCGGGCTGCTGGACGACGACCCAGGCGAGGTGCTTCGCGCACTCGTGCTGGTTGCCGCTCGTGCCCTGCTCCCGCGCGATCGTGTTCACAGCGTCGTCGTCGGCACCACCTGAAGCGAGGTACGCGACAGCCAGCTCCGCGACGACGAGCTCATAGCCCCACCCCTCGAGGGCGAAGTTCTCGCCGCCCGTCACGTGGAAGCCCTCGATGCGTGCGCGGATCCACTCGGGCAAGGCATCCTGCCGGGCCTGCCAGGCATCGCGGTGCTTCGCCAGCTGCTCACGCCGGTCCCGGTCGAAGCCCTCCACCATCACGCGGTGCTCCTCGTCCAGGTCCTCATCGGACTTCCGGTACAGCCACGCCCCGGCGACCCGGATGCCGGTGATCGTGCTTCCGTTCGTGAGCTCCAGCTCGAACACCGTCCCAGGCGTGAGGTGCTTGCCGTGCTCGGCCGGCGTCATGAACCCGGTGCTGCCCGTGGTGTGGATCGACGCCCACGCACCCTCGCCCTGACCCATGTCGAGGTCCTTGACCGTGTGCGTTTCTAAGTGTCGGCGGCGTTCGTACGTGGGCATCAGAGTGATCCGTTCTCGTTGAGGGGGCCGGCGCTGCGAGGTGCTGCGGTGGCTCCGTGAATGCTGCGCGTTGCAGCCTGTACCTTCGTGCCGACCATGCCGGGGGTTTTCGCCAACTTCGTCACCGGATTCGGCTTCAACCCCAGGCGGTAGTGCTGGTCGCTGACCGCCGCGTTCGTCATCTCCAGGCGGTGCGCGATCTGCTTGACCGTCATGCCCGCCGCATGCAGCACGCTGATGGACTCCCCGCGCCGCGGTGCCCCCGCACCCGCCACAGCGAGGGCGGAGCGGTACAGGAACTCGGGGAGGGTCATCCCGCGGCTCCCAGCGAGAGATTCCAGCCGCCACACGTCAGCGGCCGGCATCGACACGACGACCGTCGAGGCGGTCATGACGTTGCCCTGGCGAAACGCACGGGCGCTGCGTGGCGGCCGCACTGGCATTCACCCAGCACCCGGCGATGGCAGTCGATGGACTCGCACTTGCCCGGGACCCCGTGAGTCGCGTCGCACGTCAGTGATCGGTCCGACAGGCGCAGGAACTCCAGCTCCTTGCCGTCCAGGGTCAGTGTGATCGAGTCGGGGCCCTCGAACTGCTGGGCGACGTACAGCGTCGCGTGGGCACCCGTCGGGTTGCCGTACGTGAAAGAGACATCCATCAGGCGGCCGCGGTCTCTGCGCAGCGGTCGCAGCCACGCTTCGGCCGGCCCGGGTGGACAGCGCAGTCAGGCTCGGTGACCATCCCGGGGACGGTCGGCTTGTTCTTGACCGCAGTCAAGTGCGCCTCGAAGCTGTGGCGTGCATTACCGCAAGCCCGGCACGGGGAGTCGGTACCGTCAGGATGGTTTTTGCAGAAGGGGGTGGGGGCTGCGATCAGCACAGTCCCCTCCCCTCCTTTCCTTTCCTTTCCTTTCCCCTCCCCTCCTAGGCGTGTTCCGTCCGGCCTCGGAGAGTTACCGGGAGTCTCACCCAAACTCGCCTGAGTCTCGGAGAGTTTCAGCGAGTCACCGTGAACGCATGCAGGGCACCGCGAGTTCCAGCGAGTGTCGAGCTTCTGGTGATCCTCGAAGCGAGGGATGTGCAGGAACGTTCGATCGTCAGGGAGCACCACTCGCACAATGCGGCCCTTATCCATCAACTCCTGCAGCAGGGCCTCACCGTCGACCATGTCGCCGGGGAGCACCTTCAAGCGCAGGCCCTGAGCGTCGTCGGACAGGTGCCCACGGTCGCAGAGCGTGAAGTTCCACGATCCGATGTACAGCAGGCGCGCGAACGGCGTGAGGCCGATCATGTTGCCGTCCGTCCAGAAATCAGGCTTTATCGTTCGGATGCGGGCCATGAGACTCGGTTCTCTCCTTCTGCGTAATGGGCGCTCTGCCCGGTCGGGTCGCTCTGCCCGATCTGCCTGGTTCCATGGATCGAAGCGCGCAAATTTGCGGCCTCTGTCAGGGGCAGGAGCTCTCTCTTGAAATCGGTGGTGAGGAGGTAGTCGCGGCCGTTCGGGTAGCGAACAGGGACCTTCGTGTAGTCCAGACCGCGACGGCCTCGCTCGATGGCCCAGCCGAACCAGATGCACTCCTTCGCGAAGGCGCTGCTCTTCGGCTGCTGGTCGTTGTGGCCCAGACACATCGTGCGCAGGCACTCGGGGCCGTCGAACTCTGCTGAGCCGCCCATGCCCTTGCCCACGCCGTGCTGGATGGTCAGGGGGCCCTCGCAGGGGAACAGCCGTGCCCACAGAGACCCGGCGACGACGCACTGCTCCCCGTCGCGCTCGTAGACGCCGGCGCGGTTGTCCGCGACCTGCTTCTTCGACTGCTGCCCGATGGTCTTCCGCTTGCGGGTGGGCTTCGGGTGCGGCGGTGTCATCGCCGGACCGTTTCCAGCGCCGTGCGGTAATCCATCCAGCAGTGCACGTCGACGCGGCCCTCAGGAGTCTCGACCCAGCCCCACTTGAGGGTGCCATCGACGGCGAGACGGTAAATGCCGACCTGGCCGCGCTTCGCGGTGACGGACCGGTGCATGTCCCAGGGGGCGTCCTGCACCTTGAAGCCGAGGGCGGTGATCGCCGCGGCCATCGCTGCGGCGCTCATCGGGTGGCCGTGTTCTGGTGCGCGAATCCCGAGGCCACGTACTCGTAGACGCCGCCGACCGATCGCAGGGACGAGGCGATCGCAGCGACCTTCTCGGGGCTCACGCGGACACCTGCTCAGCCTTGGCTGCGTCGACGATGCCCTGCTCAACCTCGGAGAGACCGTAGCCCCACGTCACCAGCTGGGTGAGGTACGCCGCCGCCTGCCGGATGTTCTGGTGCCAGGAACTCGCGACGTTCGTCTCGTTGTTGTAGATCACCAGGGCGAGGATCAGCCGCTCCGAGGTCTTCGGGTTCTCCGACAGGTGCCCACGGGCGAGCTGCGCGGCCTCGAAGTGCTCGTTCGACGCGGGCTCAACGACCACGTGAACACCGATCCAGGGGAGCAGGGTGGGCGGGAACTCTTCACCGTTGCTCAGCTCGCCGCTGTAGGTCAGGCTCCGGGCGATGAACTCCCACGGGGCCGGGCGCTTCGCCCGCTGGAAGAACGTGTTCAGCCAGTCGACCCGGACCGTCTCAGCTGCGGCGAGCGCGGCGCGGTGTGTCTGTTCGGCGAGCTGTGCTGCGATGCGGTTGTCGTGGTCGGTTTGCTGTTCGGGGGTGCGTTCGGTGGTGGGTCGTGCGTATTCGAGGGGGGTGTAGTGGTGGGCGTGTTCGGTGAGGATGAAGTAGTAGATTTCTGCCCATTTGCCGTAGCCGCTGGTGGGGTGGCTGTAGTTGCCGGTGATGCGTCCGGCGAGGTGTGCGGTGGGGATGTTGTCGTGGGTGAGGGGGATGGTGGGGGTTTCGGGGAGGGCGAGGCGGTCGAGGCGGGTGACGGCGGGGTCGCCTTCGGCGGTGCCGGAGTAGTGGTTGAGGGATTCGGTGAGGATGGTGACGCCCTCGGCCACGAGTTCGGTGCGCAGCTGCTCGATGTGTGCGGCGAGTTCGCGTTTCAGGTGGAGGTCAGCGACGAGGTGGTCGAAGCGGGCGGGTTCCTTCGCAGCGGCTTTCGTGAGGGTCTTCACCGCGTCGGGGTCGTCGCTGAAGTCGACGAGGGCGGCGACCTGGTCAAGAGTGAGCACGTGGTCCGCGAACACTGCGGCCGCCGCCGGGTTCGCGGCCACGTCCAGGGCCTTCTGCACCCTCGTTGTCTTCGTGCCCGTCTTCCGGGCGATGTCGGCCGCGCTGACACCGAACAGGGACAGTTGCTGGAACGCCGCAACATGCTCGGCCTCGTCGAGGCCCTCACGCTGATCGTTGACGGTGACCTGGGTGAGCAGCCGTGCGGCGTTGTCGCCACTGTCCCCGACGACGAACACGGGCACGCTCGTCAGGCCGGCCTCCACTGCTGCGATCGTGCGGCGCTGCCCGTCAATCACCTCGAGCAGACCCTCGGCCGTCCGCTCCGCAAGGATCGGGAGGATCACCCCGTTCAGGCGTATGTTCGCCACGAAATCCGCGCCAACCTTCGTCTCCGTGCGCACGTTCGCCGCAATGATGAGTTCGCCCGGGTTGACGTCTTCGATAGTTCTGGTCATGGCCTTGTCTCTCTTCAGGGTCTTTGTGGTTTCGGTGTGCGCGGTCATGCGGCGCACCGTTTGATCAGGGCGTCCTGGTCGTGCGCGGGCAGCCCCAGCTCCTGCCGGATCCGCAGCACCGACCTCGGGGTAATGCGCAGCTGCTCAGCGACCTTGCTGTCAGACCAGTTCCGGTCCCACAGCTCCGACACCGCAGCCCGCCGCTCCAACGCAGACAGCCGCACATGATCGCCATGCACCGCCAAGGCCACCGCGTTCACATCGATGCCCTCCACCGGCTCAGGCACCGGCGGGGCCACATCCAGGTCAATGTCGTCCCACCCCATCGGCGGCAACCACCGGCGCTCCCGCGCATACCGCAGAGCACGCTGAAACGACACCCGGTCCCGCGGCGCAGTGTGCGCCGGCGGCGTGTTCCACAGCTCGTCATACAGGTCAACGACAGCGCGAGCAGTCGACGCCCACACCCGGTCACTCGTGATCGTGCGGCCCATGCTCGTCGTCCCCGTGCCAAGGAGCACCTCGAGCTTGCTTTGCGACCACCCGATAGCAACCAGCGCCTGCAACCGCCGCGTCGTCCCGAGACCATCGACCGGGATCCGGTCACCCAACCACTTCAGCTCCGGCTTCACAGCCAGAATCCGGGCCGCCGTCTCCCGCAGGATCTGCTTCTTCACCTCGCCATGGCGCGGGCCCTGCACCCCGTCCTTGTAGTCCTCACGGCCGTACAGCAGCGTGCGAGTCGCGGTGATCCCGACACCAGCCGCAGCAGCGATGGTCTTGTACCCCATGCCGTAATCGCGGAGCATCGTCAGGTGAGCGCGAGCCGGACCAGCAGCGACTAGACCGTTGTCGTAACGCCCGTACGCCTTCAGCCGGCGGCGAGCGTTCTCCCGACCCACGTTCAACGCGCGGCAGGGGGTACACCGGCACTTATGCACGATGTAACAGGTTGTTTTCTGGTCGTGCTTGTGGTCCGGCGGGCACGTGAACACCGTGACGGCGGTCATGCTGCCACGCCCAGGCCAGGCATGATGCCTGTCGTCACACGTACATCGGTGAGGCCGCTCGAGTCGACCTGCACGTCGATGAACATGGGCGGGGAACCCTCCGCAACGCTGATCGCCACCCCGCCAGCACCGGAAGGATTGACCGTCACGTTCTGGTTGGCCAAGACTGTGCGCAGCGGCTGCCGCGCCTCGAGCACATCCCGAGTCATGAACGCCTGCGCCAACTCGTCCTGCAAACGCTGGTTCTCGGCGATCAGCGACGACTTCGCCGCCTCAGCCACACGCAGCGACTCCGCCGACCCGGTCGACGAATCCGTCAGCTCATCGACCAGGCGCAGCAGCTTGCCCGCGAGAGCCTCCCAATCCTCGGCCGGGGCAGCAGGGGAGACCGGGATAGCCGCCGACAAGGCGACAGGCATCGGTTCCGGCACTGTCAGCACGGGCTCATCCTTGATGAACGCGACGGCAGCCGAAGCAGTGGCTGCTGTTGCGTCGGCCTTCGCCGCAGCACGGTAATCGCGCTGGTACTGGCGGCGCGCCTCCTGGCACGTCGGGGTGCCCGGGCACTTGGCCTCATCAGTGCACGCCTTCGCACCGGCGGAAGTGCCATGCGGGAACATCGGGTCGTTCACGGTCAGGGCCGCATTCTTCCGCTTCTTCGGCAACGTGGCCCAGTCAGTCGCCGGTCCGGCGGGCGGGGCCGGCTTCGGAGCCACGGGAACTACGTCGACCTGGGCGACCTCGCGTGCAGCCCGCAGCGCAGTGTGTGCGGCGTCCGCGTCAGTGCGGCGGTCCTTCACCTTCTTCTCCGGGGCCGGCTCCACCCACACCTGCCCGGCATCGATCGCCTTCCGGTACTGGTAGTCACCCTGATACCGCATGTGCGCCTTCCGACACGTCATCGCATCAGTTGTCTGATTCGGGCACGCCGAACCGCGGCAGCCCTGCTCGAACCCATCCGGCGTCCCGTGCGGGAAATCATCGCTGTACAGATCAAGGGTGCTCATGAACGGGTCCTATCGGTTGCGGTCGTCCGGGCTGCCCTGTCCGCCGCGCGCGCTGCGCGCTGGTCGAGCAGGTGATGGACGAGCTGAGGGTTATGGATGAGCGCTTCGGGGGAGTCGATGACGTTCCCGAGACGCTGGTAGTAGCGGGCCGCGGACGTCTTGAACGTCCGGACGATGCGGGCCTCCTTGTTGCCACGAAAGCTGCGGGCCTTCTCCTCGAAGTCCAGGAGGGTGACCAGGTCGAAGAACCCCGGTGCCGGCTCCCTGCGCGCACGCTGCGCGGTCACAGCTCGACACCCTGCGCGTGGTACCAGGCAAGGCGTGCGCCTGCGAGAGCGGCAACAGTGACCGCGAGGACCGTCGCACCGTTGTAGTCGAACCCGAACAGAACGCAGCACACGGCCATGATCAGGAGGACGACCAGGGCGGCGAGGAGGACCAGCTTCACGAGCAGCACCCGGATCATGCGGCCAACCGCCGGAAGTCAGGGTTGATCCGGCCATAGCGCAGCGGACCCGGGTCGACAGCAGCGACCGCAGTCGCAAGCTCAGCCGCGGTGATCTTCCACGGGAGCTGCTGCTCCGGTGTCAGGCACTGACGGCAGTCGATGCAGAGCGTCGTGTTGTACGTCCGGAAGTTGTACTGCCGGCGGGCAGCGCAGCGGGCGCACACGATGTATCGGGCGAGGCGGTTCTTCGTCGAGTCGAATTCGTTGACGATCATCATGAGCGGGCTCCGTTCAATTTCAGTGCGAGGCGGGTCAGCATTGCGGCCAGGGAAGTCAGTGCTGTGGCGGGGAGGTGGACGTAGGTGGTGCGGCGACGGCGGCTCACGCTGCGGGCCCCTGAATCAGGACGGCAACCAGCAGGGCGATCACGAGAACGCCCGATATGACGACGCTGATAGTGATGGGTGTCCACGAGTCCGTGGACCGCGCGGGCTGTACGGTCGGGGCCTCACCCGTGATGCGGATGGCAGCTTCGTACGGCGGAACTGAGACCGGCGAGGCGCTGGGCGACGTGTCCATCACGTCGAGGTGCGGGTGCCGGGAGTAGCGCTGCCCCGTGATCCAAGTGTTCTTGCGGATCATGCGGACACCACCGGGGTGTTGAGCTGGAACAAGGTGAACTCATCGAAGGAATGCATGCTCTGGGTGCACAGGCATGAGGCAACACCATCGGCACGCATCTGGTCGATGATCTTTGCGCACCGGAACCCGCTCAGCCCGCAGGGGAGGAACATCAGGTATGCGGCCGGGCCCTCGTGGAACTCGGCGACCTTGTCGTGGTGTGCGGAGTCGCAAGCAACCTCGAAGTCGAGGGTGGCGAGGACTGTCGTGTCGAGCTGCTCGCCGATCATGCTGCAGCCGAATCGAAGTCGAAGGCCAGCTGCGCGTCGTCGGAGGGAGTCGCGAGGATCCACACCACCTCGGGCTCACCATTGTCGTTGCGACGCTTCTTACCGCAGTCGGCGAGGAACTTCCGGCCAGCCAGGTCAGAACGCCGGCGGCGGGGCGTGTCGAACGCGAGCTGGGGAAACTCACGCTTCACCCAGATGCGCTTGTAGAACTTGTTCAGCTCGGTGTCGGTGAGGCCCGCCTTCTTCTCCTGGAAGATGGCGAGGATCGCGTGGTGCGAAGCGGTCAGCTTCCACGCCTGCTTCTCCGCAGCCGCGTCACTCGTCCCAGGGTCAGTAGGCCGTGCGAGGATGGGGGTTGTCATCAGTTGCATAGTCGTGTTCCTTTTGATCGCGAACCCCCGGCTTAGGCCCCGGGGGTTCTTCTCTGTCATCTGGTCGTGCAAGCCGGACTGGGACGCTTCGGGCGTGTACCGGGCCGGAGTCTTAGGACGCGCGGCGGCGAGAGCGCGATTGGGCTGACTGCGCCCATGGGTCGCGAGGCTGCGACAGCTTCGCGATCACCGCCTGGGGGAAGAACCGCCAGAGCCGGCCGACGCGGAAGCCCGGGATCTCACCGGCAACCGCCATGCGGCGCACCTTGTCGTAGGAGCAGTCGAGGATCTCGGCCATGCCGGAGCCATCCACTGCCTTCTCGTTGACGGTGCTCACGCTGCTGCCTGCCCAGCCATGAGTTGCTCGGGGGTGGTGCCAAGGTGCGTCGCGATGCGAGCGACCTCGGCGACCGTGAACGGGGTAGAGCCGGTAAGACGCCGGGCCAGGGTCATCCGGGCGATTCCGGTTCCTTCGGCGACGCTCTTGGTGTTCTCGCCCGCGTCCCGGATTGCCGAGTCGACATACTGGGCGACTCGTTGTGGGAAGTCGGTGTTGGTTGCCATACGGACACTCTAGGTGCCCATTTGGGCTCTCGACAAATCCGACACGCGCGGCAGGGAAAAGGGTTTACGGAGTGATCACACCCCAAAACGGGGGTGCAGTTGACACTTTGGACACTAGCGGTGTCATAATCTGCGCATGGACGATTACGGACAGCGCTTCAACGAAGCGGTCGCAGCTCAGCTCCGAGCCGAACGCGCAGCCAAGGGCATGACGATCGATCAGCTCGTCGCGGTCTCGGGCATCAGCAAGAGCCAAGTGCTTCGCCTCGTCCACGGGAAGCGCGACATCGACATGCGCGACATCGCCTCACTGACCCAGGCACTCGGCCTTGACCCGGTCACCCTGATATCCCGCGCGCAGGCGCGCATGGCTGACTAAGCCAGATCCGCCCAGGCTGGGAACCATGACAGGGCCGGCACGTTCAGCCTCGCCGAGAGCGTGCCTAGCTCACTGATTGTGAGATACATCCCAGACTGCTGGGGGACCACACCTTGCAGCGCGGCCGCGGCCCTCGCGTTTGCGGTGACGGCCGCAGCATAGGCGGCTGCCTGCGCAGTAGTGCAGGTGCCGGCAGTTGCCAGGCTGTCAGTCGTGCGGTTCTTCGAAAGCATATGGACAGGACCCCCATGGCCTTGCTATTGATGACGCTCTTCGTTGGGCACGAACGCGGCCGTCGGCACCCCCAAAACACCGGCGATCGAATCAATGTCATCGACATTGAGGCGGTCGATGCCCGTCAGCTTACGGTTGAGCACCGACACTCTGATCCCGGTGCTTCGCGCAAGCTGACCAATGGTCACACCCTGCCGATCAAGCTCCGCCAGGATGCGACGCACCACGAGGTCATTCAGCCACGTCACCCAAACGAGTCTAGTTCTCAGGGACTAGTTGCGGCAGTGCTCGGAGTGTCGAATTGGATTCGGATAGGTTCGGAGCCGTGCCCTCTCAGCCGCGGCCCGGCCGCCTTACCCGCGGCGTCGCCCGCATCCTCTACGAGGAGTACCGCGCGAACAGCGTCACCCAGACTGCCCTCGGCGATGCGGCCGGGGTATCACAATCACAGATGTCCAAGCTCCTCCGTGGCGACCGCACCCTGAACCTGGACCAGTTAGAGGCCGTCTGTTTCATGCTCGGCCTTAGCCCGGGCGAGGTCATCACCGCCGCCGAGGTCTCTGGCTTCTGAACGCACAGAAGCCCCCGCACTCGAAGAGAGTGCGCGGGCTTCTCTGGGTCAGGCTGTCAACTGCAGCGGTGGCGGGGTTAGGGACGGTAGGACCCCGCTCATCACGTCGGCCATGATGTTCGCGAGCTGGATGTGCGCGTCGGGCAAGAGATGGCCGTAGAGGTCAATCGTGGTCGTGATCTTCTCGTGGCCGAGCCGCGCCTGGATATACGGCAGCGGTGCGCCGGCGGCGATAAGCCAGGACGCATGCGTGTGCCGGAGGTCGTGGATGTTCGGCCGCTTCTCCAGCACCGGCAGGCCGGCGGCTGCGCACCGCACGGGATCCTGCGCGGCTTCAACCGCTGGCACCCACACCGTGGTGCGGAACCGGCCGTACCAGAGGTGCCCGCCCGACAGCGGCCCGGGGAACATCAACTCCGACGCGCCGCCGCGCGGGCCCAGCGCGGCCACGATCTCCGGCCACAGGGAGATGGTCCGCCTCGAGCGGCCCGTCTTCACCTGCTTGAGGATCGGGCCGCCGCCGGCGGACTTCTTCCATGCCTTGACAATCCGCACCGTCGGCGGGTTGGAGTCGAGGTTCAGGCTGCCCCACGTCACTGCGGTTGCTTCACCCCACCGGCAGCCGGTGCCAGCGAGGAAGATCACGAACCGCTTGTACCGATCGGGGACGAAGTGCAGGACCTGGGCGAACTCAGCCCGGGACAGGAACACGCCCTCACGCTTCAGCCCTGCGGTCAGGCGGGTCTTGTACGCCGGGTTGTCCGGGCGCTGCTTGTCCTGGATGGCGGCCGCGAATATCGACGACAGCAGTGCGTGGTAGTTCCGCACCGTCTTTGCCGCGATCAGCTGGCCCTTCGAACGGACCGACGGCTGCTTCTCCTGCCAAGCGATCCACTGGCCAACATCATCCTTCTCGATCGCGTCGATCGGGTAGTCGCCGAGGATCTTCAGGAACGACCGCCCGGCGATCCCGAGGTAGCCCTTCCGGGTTCCGGCCTCGATGCCGGTGAGCATGCCCGACCCTTCATCGAGGTACCGGGCGGTGAACTCGCTCAGCGTCGGGGTGTCCGCTGCCTTCGATGCGCGGGCAGCGAGTACCGCGCGCGCCGCCTTCCCGCCGACCCGGTCGACGAGGCCGCCAAACTGCCGTGCACCGCGCTCATCCTGGAAGGACTCCTGCGACATCTTGCCGTCGATGCGGAACTGCACACGCCAGACGAGCACGCCGGACGGGTTGCGCTTCGGCAGGACACTAGCCATGGGACACCTCCGAGTTGTGCATGCTGTGCTCCTTCTGGACGTTCATTCGTCGCCGCCTTTCCTGACCGGGATGATCCACTGCTTCTTGTGCGGCTGCGGCTTGGCCGGCCCGAGGTCCTCAGGGGAGAAGCCGCGGGCCGCGAGCTCGGCCGCCAGCTTCTCCGGCCCCATGTCTGCCAGGTCGGTCTCCTTGATGCGGAACTCGCTCCCGCCGCCGACCTTCGGCACGAGGCGTAGGCGCTCGTCCATCAGCTCACCTCGGGGACGAACACGACGATGACCTCGAGCTCGGCTGCTTCGTCGAGCAGTTGCCCGGACGAAAGCGGGCGCTGAGCTCCGAAAACAATCCAGCCCTCTGACGTTTTCGAAGAGGAGACCGTGGCCAGCGTGGTGGTGCAGTATCGGACGATCGACCCGGCGGGGAGGGCATCCATGGCTTCCACGGTGTCAAGCACGGGCGGCGCAGGCTGTCGCCGGCACCCAGCAGAGATCAGGGCATCCACGGTCCGGTCGATCAGTGGCCCCATGTCCTGCCCGAGGATGCGCGCGGATACCTTTGGGGGATAGTTGCTCGCGTTGCGCAGCACCCCGCCGATGACGCCGCGCAGCGCTTCCTGTTCGGTGCTCATGACTTGCTCCCAGCCACGCTCGGGGTGAACCAGTCCCACTCGATCCACTCTTCAATGGGCGAGATGACGACGAGGCCAGTGCGGTTGACTGCGGGCACGTAGTCGTCGCGCATGTCGTCCACGCCGTCACCCACGTACACGGCTCCCTCGTTGTCGAACCAGCCCTGCATCCAGCACTCGTTCCCGATTGTGCGCGGGTGACCCTCGATGTCATGCGTGCGCGCCTCGTTCCACGCGAACGACTCGCAACCGCAGCTATCCGGGTAGGTCCGGCACTCGGCCTCGGCGGGTGCGGTGCAGGTGAACTTGACCTGGTCAACGCGCCGGCACTCGTCCAGGGTGCCCTCATCATCGAGCTGGGTGGTCACGGTCACGCTGTGGAATCGGGCCGCCTGCTCGCGCTCTATCTGGCGCTCGTCAGCAGAGGTCTGCAGCTCGATCATCCGCTGCTCGTGCTCTGCCTTGCGCTCAGCCTCGCCGAGCGCGGTCCCGGGCTGGTAGATGTATTCGGTCATGCGTTCTCTCCTTGTGGCTCTGGGGCGTGCTTGGGGCACAGGGCGGCGTCTGGGTCGCGGTACGGGTCGTAGGTCCAGCCCTTGTCCATGAGTTCGCGCCAGTTCTGCGCGAGCATCTCGTAGAAGTCGGGGGTGGTCTCGTCGCATCCGTCCTCGTGGTCGCACATCAGGATGGGTGTCGTCGCCCTCACGACTCGCCCCCTTCGGTGCTGGGGGTAACGTGCCGTCGAAAGTCTCGGCCCTCGTACACCACGGTCATCGGGCGACCATCCGCCAATTCGGAGGACCTCAGCGGCGAGTTGCCCGCGTGCGTCCAGCCTCCGGGCATGTGCGAGTTCCCGAATCGCTTCGTGCGCGGGCAACCGCCGACATCCACCACGACCGCATCAAGGTTCAGGGCGTCCAGTTCCTCTACCGTCGTGACCGTGCGCGGCTCAGCGCTCAGCTTCGCCAGCATTGCGGCCAGAAGTGTGCCGTCCGTCGCGTAGCAATCGCGGAAGAACGGGTGCTTGGCGATTGCATCCCACGCTTCGATCCGCTCATCTTGCGGCTGCGACTCTCGCCGGCGGCCAGCAGCGAGGATGCGCGCCACGTCCTCCAGCGCTGCGGCCATGCGACTCCGGTCACCTCGCGGGCTCTCGATTGGGGTGCGACTCCAATCCGTGATGATCGCCAATGCGTTCGCGATCGTGACCTGCGCTTCCCGTTCCGGCTCTCCTGCCACCTCGGCATGAGCTTCCGGCTCGTTACAGTGGCCCACGAGATCCGCAAAGCATCCGTGCTGGTGCGCCGGGGCCTGGCAGCTGCCAGCACCCGTGCATCCGGGGCAGGGCTCGTCGGCGGCCGGCGTTCCCGCTACAGACGGCACGCTGATCGCGGATCGCAACCGCTCAGCAGCTACCTCCGGAGTATGCCCGTCGTACTCGGGCGGCAGGTCGACGGCGTGAACGTTGAACAGATCCCAGTGATCGGCCGCGTAGTGGTTCGACACCTGCCCGGTCGGCAACGTCGCGGTCACGATGAACCAGCCACCACCGAAACACTTCTCGCCGTCGCTGTGGTGCCAAGACTTCACAACCGGGATGCCTGCCGCGTCCCAGCCGTGTGCAGCGTGAGCGTTGTAGAGCATCCGATATTCGTACAGCTCGTCGATCGAGTGGTGCTCGTCGCCCGCAGCGGGAGTGTACGCCAGAGCGGCAGCGAGGTCGCGCTCAAGCCGGCACACCTCCTCCTTCGCTACTTCCAACATCTCGGCAGCGTCATTCACACCCATCTCAGTTCCCCTCATTCGCAATTTTCAGCAGTACGTCGGCATGGCATGGCTGGTCGAGTGGGCACCAGCAGGCGAGGTCCTTACCGCGCAGCTGCTCGAGCACCACGCTCTCCGAGTAGTACCCCGGGGAGTCGATCACCCTCGGCATCCGGAACAGGTAACCGAACAGGCGAACGGCCTCAGCGCGGTCGCGGGGGACCACAGTTCCTGCCAGTGACGGCATCGACACCAGCGCCGGGTGACGCTGGATCCGCGACTCTTTGCCGACCGCGAACGGGTTACCCCACCGCGTGCGACGGTCAACGACCACCGCGTCCGGGTTCTCCACCCGCCACGGACGGTTGCGAGTCATCTGAATGCGCTTCGGCATCAGTCCTGCTCGCTCTCTGCGCCCTCAGCGGGGGCGTGTGTCGGCTTGGGATGCGCGCTCGCCAGGTGAAAATCGCTCTCGGCAATTGCTTGCATGACGTCATCGTTGTAGATCACGCTCGGGCAGTGGTTGCACTTGACCGTCGCGCCCATCAGCGGACCTCGGGGGTGTAGAGGACCTCGGCCGGGTATTCGAGCTCGTCGGAAGCGCTCACCCCGCCCGACTGGATACACAGCAACCAGGACCCGCTGATCTCTTTGAGCCGGTGGAACCCATCGTGCTCGCGGATGAGTGACCGGAGCGGCAGCGCGTCGGCCTCCTTGGGGGTCAGGATGGTGCGGGGCCTATCCAAGGCCACAGCCTGGCGCGACGCCGCCTCCGCCATTTCTTGGTCGTGCTCGGCGAGCGCAAGATCGAATTCGGCTTGCTGTTTTGCGCGGAGTCCGGAGAGGTCGGTGTGGCCGTCTTCGAGGTAGTCGCGGGTCCGCCAGGCGTAGGCGATCGTGTAGAGGTTCCGGATGCGGGCCATCTTGCTGGCCGGCACCGGTGCAGTTTGCTCAGGCATGGGTCACTCTCTTGGGGGTGTTGTCGAATATGGGTGCGGGTAGGTCGCGGAAACCGACACGGTGGATCTCGGCGGCGACGTCGGCGGGGAGGGTGCGCATGCCGAGCGCACCGCGGAACGGGATCGGCTCGGTGAGCGCGCGTGGGTTGGCCAGTTCGAGGTGCCAGCCGGAGGGTCGCGATTCGGCCCATGGTGAGCAGAGTCCGCGGTTCGCGTTGATCGAGTCACGGATTCCGTTCGGCACGCCGATCTCGTAGCAGAAGGGTTTCGGCGTCCCCGTGGTTCGGTGGGCCCCGGTTAGGTCGACGACTCCGATGATCGAGCCGCGGGTGGCGTAGCGAGCGTCGTCCTCCTCGATACAGTCGGCCGCCCACACCTGCCCGTCGTCGGCCGGGTATCCCTGCTCGGCGCTCGTGATGGCGCGGCGGATCTCCCAGGCGGCGTCGCTGTCGTCGGCGTAGCGGTCGAATGCCAGGCCAGCGTGGATGGCGACTGGGCCACGGTAGCCGCCGGCCAGGTTGCGGACACGGTTCTCCACATCCTTGCCGCCGTGCACTATGGCCCAGGCCCACGGCTGCCGCACGGTCAGGACCCTCACGAGGTCACCGCCGCGGCGAGGTCGAAGAGTGACGTCTCCTGGTGCAGCTGGCGAGGGGTGTCGTCCTCGGGCTCATCAGTCGCCTTCGGTGGCTGGACCGGCTTGTCGTAGTCAGCTCCCCCTTCGCACGCGCAGGCCGTTTCTGGGCAGCTCATGCCGGCCGGTGCGTCCAAGGTTCGGCATCCGATCGCGTCCGTGGCCTCGCCGTGTTCGCAGCATCCGCAGTACTCGCACCAGGTGCCGTCGCAGTCGCCACCATGGGCAGTAATCCTGGCCATCAGCGTGCACCGTTCGGCCGGGCACGCTTGTTGTCCCTGCGGCGGGGCTGGGCGGCGCGGCTGCGTGCCTGCTGCTCGGCGCGGGCCTGAGTTTCAGCGCGGGACCTCGCCACCGCGGCGAGCATGGGATCCGGGATCATGAGGTGCCTCCTCGGATAGCAGATTGAACATTCTCAGGGAGGCGGGCAATCACAGCTTCGGTGATCGTCTTGTAGCCGTCGTGGGCTTTGTCCGCGTAGGTCAGGAACCAGAGGAAGGGCCGCTCGACCCATACGGGCTGGAACGCTCCGCCCTCTGCGAGGCGGCTGAGGTTATGCCGCATGCCCTCTCGCCCGTCATGGTCGCCCACCCACACGTCGCCGTTCAGGCCGCCGCTCGAGGTTCGTGAGTGCCAGTCGTCGGCTTCGGGCAACCAGTTGTAGTAGATCCTGTTGGTGTTGGTCCCTGCGCCGTAGGACTCGATCCACGCCAGCACGCCATCGCCCCGCCAGAGGATGATGGCGGTCTCGGTGTAATCGTCGTGGCCGGCGAACTCATCGTGGAGGACCTCTTCGAACCCGAGGTCGGCATAGATGGATCGGGTCTCGATGAACGAGGAGCCCATGCGAGTGTCGTTCGCTGCGGCGAGCAGCGCGTCCTTGCGAGCGCCATGCTCGAGGAACATCAGCATGCCCAGGGCCATCGTGGAATCGGAGTCCTTGTACGACTGGCCGGTGGCACGCTCGGCGTCGGCCAGGGGATCCCGCGTTAGGGCGGCCTGGAGGTCGGCGGCGGCGGTCACGAGCAGGCCTCTGCATGTTCCGGGTCGGTCTCCTGGGGGAGCGGGGCCGTTCCGTTGATGGCGCGGGCGAGTTCGAGGCCGGTGTCGGTGAACTTGTTGTGCGTGAGGGCGGCGAAGGTGAGGGCGACCTGGAGGACTGCGAGCATCGGGTTGATGGTGCGCTGCAGGATGACGAACGTCTCCGCGTTGGCGCGCATGCGGTCGTCCTGGGTGTTCTCCCCGGGGTCCCAGGATTCGACGTCGTAGGAGATGACCATCTCGTCGGTCTGCCAGCTTCCGGGTGAGGTCCAGCTCGTGATCTCGCCGGACTCGTCGCGGCTCATGCTCGGGAGGAGGCGTTCGGGGTAGACGCGGATCTCGCCCTCGCAGTCGTCGAGGAAGAACGGGCCGGGGGTGCCGGCGTCGCGGAGCTCGGTGAGCGTGGTGATAGCGGTCTGGATTTCGATGGCGCTCATCGGGTGACCGCGCAGCCGGCTTCGGCTTCGGCGGCTTCTGCCTGGGCGACCGCGGCGCGGTAGACGATGCCGATGGCGCGCTCGTGGTCGAGCGCGGCCAAGTAGCTGGCCTTGAGCTTGGCGGTCAGCTCGGGCGACGCGGCGTCGTGGCCGGGGCCGGTCGGGTCGGCCGCACGGACGGTGACGTCATAGGCGAGGCAGCTTGCGGCCAGGTCGAGGGCCCCGCGTGCGCGGTCGATGTCGACGGCGAGCCTGTCGGCATGGTGTCGGGCGGCGAGTGAGGCGGGTGTGGGTCCTGCTGGTGTCGTGTTCACCAATTGCAGATTATCGCCCTGTGCCGACAGTGGACGCTTTAGAGGAACAGTTGCCATGGGGAGCCTCCAAGAGGGGCCGCTCAGGCGTCATTCACTCTGGCCTGTAGGTATAAATGTAGGTATCTTTCGTCCTACAGCCCTACAGGCCAGTGTTTATATGGGGTGAGTAACGGGGCTTGAACCCGCGGCCTTCCGGACCACAACCGGATGCTCTACCAGCTGAGCTATACCCACCATTCGTTGCTGTCCCGAAGGCCGGCAACTCAGCAAGTGTATTACATGTTCGGAGCGAAAATGTTCACGGCTTCGGCCGCGCTGTTCTTCGCCTGCTCGCTGGACGGGCCCGGGTCGGCCACGAACACGGTCTGACGGTAATACGCGAGCTCGCGAATCGACTCGAGGATGTCGGCCAGGGCGCGGTGTCCGCCGTCCTTCGCGGGGGCGTTGAAGTAGACCCGGGGGTACCAGCGCCGGGCGAGTTCCTTGATCGAGGACACGTCGACGTTGCGGTAATGCAACTGGTTGTCCAGGCGGGGCATGTACTTCGTCAGGAATGCCCGGTCGGTGCCGATGGAGTTGCCGGCCAGCGGCGCCTTCTGATCGGCCGGGATGAACTTGAGCACGTAGTCGAGAACGAGGGTCTCGGCCTCGGCAGCGCTGATGCCGTTCGGGATCTCGGTGATCAGCCCGCTGGTCACGTGCATGTTGCGCACGAAGTCGTTCATGTTCTCGAGTGCGGCGGGGTTCGGCTTGATGATGAGGTCGAGGCCCGGGTCGATGATGTTGAGGTCGTAATCGGTGATCACCACCGCGATCTCCACCAGTTCATCGGAGTCAATGTCCAAACCGGTCATTTCGCAGTCAATCCATACCAACCGGTCACTACTTTTTGTCATAGGGCGAGTCTATCGGCGGCCACCGACCGGTCCCGCAGCGAGGCAGCGGACGGTCCGTAGACTACCGATCATGGAATTGACGTACTACTCCTCCGCGTTCTGCGAGCCGTGCATGCAGACCCGTGCGGTGCTGGCCGAGGTGGAGCGGCTGGTGCCGCAGGCATCCGTGCGTGAACTGGACGTGGCCCGGGATGCCGGCGAAGCCGAGGCCGACGGCATCCGCACCACCCCCACCGTGATCGTGCGGGACGCGAACGGGGTCGAGGTCTTCCGGGCCACGGGCGTGCCGACCCTCGCCCAGGTGCTCGTCGCGGCCGCCAAAGCGATCTGAGCGCCTCCCGGCCGCGTCTGCGGTATCGTTGAACGTTCTTCGCCCCCGTAGCTCAGTGGATAGAGCAGCGGCCTTCTAATCCGCTTGTCGTAGGTTCGATTCCTACCGGGGGCACCGTCTCACCACAGTCTCACCACCGCTTCAATTTTCTCAGGGAGATCACGTGAACCAGCCACGCATGAACGTCGAATCGTTCAACCTCGACCACCGCACGGTCGCCGCTCCCTACGTGCGCCTGGCCGACACCAAGGCGCTGCCGCACGGCGACACGCTCGTCAAATACGACGTGCGCTTCACCCAGCCGAACGTGGCGCACCTGGAGATGCCCGCGGTGCACTCGATCGAGCACCTCTTCGCCGAGCATTCCCGCAACCATTCCGACCGGGTCATCGACTTCTCGCCGATGGGCTGCCAGACCGGGTTCTACCTCATACTGGAGGGCCAGCCCGAATACGCCGAGGTTCTCGGGCTGATCGAGGCCACCCTGACCGACATCCTCGGCGCCACCGAGGTTCCAGCCGCCAACGAGGTGCAGTGCGGCTGGGGAGCGAACCACTCACTGACCGCGGCGCAGGACGCGGTGAAGACCTTCCTCGCAGCCCGTTCCGACTGGGCCACCGTCACCGCGTGAGCGTCATCGATGCGATCATCCTGGTCGCGATGGACGAGGAGGCCGCTCCGTTCCTGGCTGCGGCCACCGCATCCGCCTCGCCGGTCACGGTCGGGAAGGCCCGGCAGTACCGCCTGACTCTGGCCGGCCGCGAGGTGCTGCTCGTGCAGGGCGGCATCGGGCTGGTCAACGCGGCCGGGGCGGCGACATCCGCCATCCTGGCTGCCCGGACCGACGATGCCGAAGCGACCCCTCTGCTGATCAGTGCCGGTTCGGCCGGCGGGGTCGGCGTGCAGGTGCAGGTGGGCGAGGTCGTTGTCGGCAGCGAGTACCTGAACAGTGACGCCGACGCACGCGCCTTCGGGTACGTACTCGGGCAGGTTCCGGGCATGCCGGCCCGTTACACCGGCGCCCCCGCAGCGCTGGTCGGGGCTGAGTCCCCGACGCGGATGCCCGACGGATCCGCCCTGGTCGTTCACCGCGGTCTGCTGGTCTCCAACGACGCCTTCGTGAGCGTGGAGCGCGCCGAACTCCTTCGTGAGCTGTTTCCCGGTGTTCTCGCGACCGACATGGAATCCGTGGGCGCCGCCCAGACCTGTTTCGCGCACAACGTGCCGTTCGTGGCCATCCGCGGCATCTCCGACCTGTGCGGACCGGTCGACGATCACCTCACCCACGTGGATGACGCGGCCGACCGCTCGGCCGCAGTCGTGCTGGAGACGCTGCGCCGACTCACAGACTGAGCGGGCGCCGGCGAAACAGCCGTGAATCCCGCTGCCCGTTCGCCGGCTTGGTAGATTTGCTGGATGCGAGAACTACAGGCGCGAATCATCGCGGAGCTGAACGTGTCCCCCCGGATCGATCCGGCCGCCGAGGTGAGCCGCCGAGTGCAGTTCCTCGCCGACTACCTGCTGCGCACCGGCGCGAAGGGCCTCGTGCTGGGCATCAGCGGAGGCCAGGATTCCAGCCTCGCCGGCCGCCTGTGCCAGCTGGCCGTTGAGCAGTTGGCCGCGGCGGGACATCCGGCCGTCTTCCAGGCCGTCCGGCTGCCGTACCGGGTGCAGCATGACGAGGAGGATGCCCAATTGGCCCTCGAATTCATCCGGCCCGCGACCACCGTCACCTTCGACATCATGCGGGCCGTCGACGCTCTCGAAGCCGAATTCGCCGATGCCACGGGCCGTCCGCTGCCCGACTTCGACAAGGGCAACGTGAAAGCCCGGATGCGCATGGTCGCGCAGTACGCCCTGGCCGGCTCGGCCGGGCTCCTGGTCGTGGGCACCGATCACGCCGCCGAGGCGGTCACGGGCTTCTTCACCAAGTACGGCGACGGAGGGACGGATCTGCTGCCGTTGGCCGGGCTGACCAAACGCCAGGGGCGCGCGCTCCTGGTGGAGCTGGGGGCGCCGGAACGGCTCTACCTCAAGGCTCCGACCGCCGACCTGCTCGACGACGATCCCGGCCAGACCGACGAAGCCAACCTGGGCTTGCGGTACGAGCAGATCGACGACTTCCTGGAGGGACTGCCCGTCGACGATGCGGTCGCCGACACCATCGAGAAGCGCTTCCTGAGCACCGAGCACAAGCGCCAGGTGCCGGCATCGATGTTCGACCAGTGGTGGCGCTAGCCACACGCCCGCACACACGCGTCGAGCCGTGAGCTTCGCTCCTCTCCTTCGTGGAATGGGGGTGAAACTCACGGCTCGGCGGCCACCAGGGGTTCGGGCGGGGGCGGGCGTTTAGCTCTGGAGCGGGGTGGGACGCACTTCGAGTGCCTGCACGTCGTCGAGAAGGCGCTGGGTCTCGGTCGACGGTGAGGTCGGCCCGGCTGCGTAGTTCAGTGGGGCAGGCACGGGAGCGGCGGGCTGGGCGGTGTACTGGTCGTGGTGCTGCTGGGCTGCCCAGGCGTCCTGTTCGGCGATCAGGTTCTTCTCGGAGCTGGACTTCGTGACCTTCCACCGGTCGAGGTCGCTCTGGAACACCTTGCGCGTGCGGCCCGGCTTCTCCTGCCACTCCACCAGACGGTCACGGAATTCGACCAGTGCCGGCTCGAGCTGGTAGCCGAAGGTGGCCGAGGTGCGCTTGAGCTCGGCCAGCTGGTGGGCTGCCCAGTTCGCGGCCACGCTCGACCCCCTGATCGGCAGCAACCGCAGTTGCACGTCCGCCTGTCCCACCGCGCGGTCCGCCAGAACCTGCTCCTGCGGAGTCAGGGAGTTCCAGACGGATGCCTCGGTCGCGGCATCGACGAGGGTGCCGATCACCGCGGCTTTGAGAGCCCGATCGTTCTGCGCGAGGAGGCGTTTGATCGCCCCACGAGAGACCAACGCCGCCAGAAGGCTGGCGACGACGATCGAGACGATGAGCACCACGGCGCTGAAAACCATGGACTGATTGCTGGCTGCCGTGAGCCAGGATACGAAACTATTCCACCACTGCATGAGCGCACTTTACCGGCCCCGGGGCCCGATCTCGGGGAAGGACTCGGCGTGCCCTCCGGGCGGATTTGCGCACGGGTCAGCGGAAGCAGTCGGCTGCGTCGTCGATCCGCCAGAATGTGCCGAGGTTCATCGTGCGGGTGGCGGCAACCATGCGCCGTGCGGCGAAGCTGATGCCGTCGGCCTCGCTGGATTGCTCAATGTGCCCGAGCACCATGCCGGACCGGTTCGAGACCCGCCAGAGACCGTCTTTCACGGGCACGAACTGAAGTCCGCGAATGACCGGCAGTCGTGGGGTGCCGGGGGCTGTGAAGCGGGCTGTCGTGGACGCTGGTGTGGACATGGAATCCTCCGAGATCGGCCGGCCGTGGGTGATGGTTGCTGCGTTCATCACGCTAGGGCGAGCCGCCGACATGGCGTATGTGTCTACCGGAGAGGGCCGTTCAGGAGGGCCTGGTCCTGGCTGGCCAGGTCGAGGTCGACGACCCGGTTCGGCCGGGCGGTCTGCGCGACCACGATGCCGGCGAGCACGAGGACCACGCCCAGCATCTGCAGCCCGTCCAGTGATTCACCGAGCCAGAGGAATGCGAACGCGAAAGCGAAGAGCACCTCGGAGGCGCTCACGATGCCGGCCGCCGTCGCGTTCAGCCGGCCGAGCGCCATGTAGGAGAGCAGGTACGGGGCGAACGAACCGAACACGCCGTTCCACAGCATCAGCAGCCATAGCGGGAGGGACACCGCTTCGAGGTTGCCGTTCAACGCGACATCCTGAACCAGAGTCTGCGGTTCAATCTGCCACCACGCGCTGAACATGAGCCAGAAGGCGCTGGCGAAGAGCATGGACCAGAAGGAGACGGCCAGCGGAGAGGTTGCGGCAACCTGCCGTTCCCCGACCAGGAAGTACACGGCCAGGCAGACCGCGGCGAGGATCCCGGCGAGCACGCCCAGGCCGGACAGGGTGCTCGCCCAGATCTGGGCGACGACGGCCATGCCGATCAGAACGCATCCGATGGCCAGCCAGATGCGGGGCTTGACCCGCTCCTGGAACACGAACCGGGCGACCAGCGCCACGATCAGCACGCCGGTGTACTCGAGCATGAGCGCGATACCCACCGGCAGCAGGCTGATCGCCACCGCGTAGAACCACTGGATCAGGGCAACCCCGGCCACGCCGAGGACGGCCATCACCGCCAACTGGCGCCGGCTGATGCGGAAAGCCCGCCGGTTCGTGGCGAGCAGCAATCCGCCGGCCAGAAGGGCGACGACCGTGACCCGCACGAAGGTCAGCTGGGCCGGCGACAGGCCGGCCTCCACGATCACCTTGGTGGTGCTGCCGTTGAGGCCGAAGAGCAGCGACGCGAGGAGAGCGTACAGGTAGCCCACCGGCTCAGCCCAGGCCGGTGCCGTGCACGGCGTACGGTTCGATCGCGTCGATCTCGCTCGGTGTCAGCGCGGGAGCGTCGAGGGCGGCGACGGTCTGCTCGAGCTGGCCGACGCTGCTCGCGCCGACCAGCACGCTGGTCACGGATGGCTGTCGCAGGATCCAGGTGACGGCGAGTTGGGCGAGCGTCTGCCCGCGCTCGGCCGCGATGGCGTTGAGGGCGCGGGCACGACCGAGGTAGGTGTCGGTCAGCACCTCGTGTGACAGGAAACCGCTCGTCGCGGCCCGCGAGTCCGCCGGAACGGACCCGGTCAGATAGCGGTCGGTGAGCAGCCCCTGCGCGAGAGGAGAGAAGACGATGCTGCCCACGCCGAGCTCGTCGAGCACGGGGAGAAGCCCCTCCTCGACGTGCCGGTCGAACATCGAGTACCGCGGCTGGTGGATCAGCAACGGGACCTTGTGCTCGGCCAGGGCCGCCGCCGCAACCCGCGTCTGCTCGGGCGTGTAGCTGGAGATGCCGACATACAGGGCCTTGCCCTGCTGCACGGCAGAGGCCAGCGCACCCATGGTTTCCTCGATGGGGGTCTCCGGGTCGGGGCGGTGGGAGTAGAAGATGTCGACGTAGTCGACCCCGAGGCGGCCCAGGCTCGCGTCAAGGGAGGAAAGCAGGTATTTGCGGGAGCCGAAATCGCCGTACGGGCCCGGCCACATGTCATACCCGGCCTTGCTGGAGATGACCATCTCATCGCGGTAGGCGCGGAAATCCTCGGCGAAGATGCGGCCGAAGTTGGTCTCGGCGGCCCCGGGAGGAGGACCGTAATTGTTGGCCAGATCGAAGTGGGTGACCCCCAGGTCGAAAGCGCGGCGCAGGATGGCGCGCTGTCGTTCGATCGGGCGCTCATGGCCGAAGTTGTGCCAGAGTCCGAGCGACAGCGCCGGCAGTTTCAGACCGCTGCGGCCGGTGCGGCGGTAGGTCATGTCGGCATAGCGGTTCGGAGCTGGCACGAAGGTCATGCCGTTACTCTAGGGGCGTGCAAACTTTTGTGATCGCAGGTGGATGTTTCTGGTGTCTCGATGCCGTGTATCGGGTGTTGCGTGGCGTGAGCGCGGTGGTGTCCGGGTACACCGGCGGTGATGCTCCGAAGCCCACCTACGAGTCCGTCTGCACCGGCCGCACCGGCCATGCCGAGGCCATCGCCGTGACGTTCGACCCGGAGATCATCCCGGCCAGCGTCATCCTCGACGTCTTCTTCACCCTGCACGACCCGACCCAGCTCAACCGGCAGGGCGCCGACGTGGGCACCCAGTACCGCTCGGCGATGTTCTACATCGACGAGGAGCAGAAGCAGCTCTTCGAAACGGCTCGCACCCGCGCCGCCGAGTGGTGGGGCGACGGCATCGTCACCACGATCGAGCCGCTCGGCGAGTACTTCGTGGCCGAGGACTACCACCAGGACTTCTTCGCTAAGAATCCCGGCCAGGGCTACTGCATGGCTGTCGCGGTACCCAAGGTGAACAAGATCCGCAAGTCCTACTCCCAGTACCTCGTGTAACGGTTCGTCCAGCCCTCCC
This sequence comes from Cryobacterium cryoconiti, assembly GCF_004403065.1. Taxonomy (GTDB): domain Bacteria; phylum Actinomycetota; class Actinomycetes; order Actinomycetales; family Microbacteriaceae; genus Cryobacterium; species Cryobacterium cryoconiti. The sequence goes on along the minus strand of NZ_SOHA01000039.1, from coordinate 58,040 downwards.
CAGATGCGCGGGGCGGTCATTCGGCACAATATCCGGATGCCGCGCCCGCGCGTTTGTCTGCCCCCGCACACTCGGAGAACGCGATCTGGGGCGGCGGAGACAGGCACGAGCCGTCGCTCCCAGGTCGCCTGCTCCGGGCATCCGTCCGGGGCCCGCTGGAAAAGGGAGACCTAATGAGCGACAGCATCACCGTGACCGGAATCGTGGCCACCACGCCCCGTCACCTCGTGACCAGTTCCGGACTGGCCATCACCTCGTTTCGGCTGGCGTCCAGCCAGCGTCGCTTCGACCGCGTCAAACAGACCTGGGTCGACGCCGAGACCAACTGGTACACGGTGTCGTCCTTTCGGCAGCTCGCCCACAACGTGGTGCACTCCGTGCAGAAGGGCGAGCATGTGGTCGTGGCGGGGCGGCTGCGCATCCGGCCGTGGGAGAACGCCGACCGCAACGGCACCTCCGTGGAGGTCGAGGCCGACACCGTCGGTCACGACCTGGCCTGGTGCAGCACGGTGTACACGCGCTCGCCGCCCACGAACGCGTCGGCACCCCAGCCGGCCGAGCAGCCCACGGACGGTTTCCTTCCCGCCGATGCCGTCGCCGACGCCGAGGAATCACCGCAGGCGCCCGCCGAGGCTGGAGCCGGCATGCTGGTCGGGGTCGATTCCTAGCGGCGCCGTCTCCGGGCCGCCGTAGATCTGGCAGACTCGGTGGTCTGACCAAACCGCGGTCGCAGGAGGATAACGTGCCGGCAGCATCAGAACGGGTAGTCCAGCGAGACCGAGGCGGCCACCGTTTCGGTCGTACCGGAGCGGCGCTGCTGCTCGGTCTGGCGCTGAGCGTCAGCCTCGTGGCCTGCACCGCCGCGCCTGTCCCGGCTCCCGACCCGACACCATCGGCAGCGGCTCCGACTGCGACACCGGAGCCCGCCCCGGTTCTGCTGCCCGATCAGGATGCCAGGGCCAACCTGCCCTATTTCGACAGCCTGGCGACCGCGGTCGTTGCGGCCGACGACGCCGCCGGTGGGCGGGCGTTCGTGGACGCGCTGGTTGCGGGGGGCTTCGATAAAGCCCAGATGGAAGTCACCTTTGACAAGACCAACGTGGATCTGGCCGCGGACTCGATCCAATTCGCCGTTCGGTTCAACGGGGAGTGCCTGATCGGGCAGCACGGACCGGCCACCGGCGGCTACCAGAGCACGGCGACGTCACTGCTCGCATCGGGAACGTGTCTGGCCGGGGCCACGCGGCAAATAGACTGGTAAGCACTATGGCTGAATTTATCTACACGATGGTCCGCGCTCGCAAGGCGGTGGGCGACAAGCTCATCCTCGACGACGTCACCATGTCATTCTTCCCCGGCGCCAAAATCGGCATCGTGGGGCCGAACGGCGCGGGAAAGTCCACGATCCTGAAGATCATGGCCGGGCTGGACACGCCCAGCAACGGTGAGGCCAAGCTGTCTCCCGGCTACACGGTCGGCATCCTGATGCAGGAGCCCGAGCTCGACGAGACCAAGACGGTGCTCGAGAACGTGCAGGAAGGCGTGGGCCCGATCAAGGCCAAGGTCGACCGTTTCAACGAGATCAGCCTGGCCCTGGGCGAGCCCGATGCGGACTTCGACGCACTGCTGGCCGAAATGGGCACCCTGCAGGAGGCCATCGACGCTGCCGACGCGTGGGACCTCGACTCCCAGCTCGAACAGGCCATGGACGCCCTGCGCACCCCGCCGGGGGACTACTCGGTGGCGGACCTCTCCGGTGGTGAGAAGCGCCGGGTGGCGCTGACCAAGCTGCTGCTGCAGAAGCCCGACCTGCTGCTCCTCGACGAGCCCACCAACCACCTGGACGCCGAGAGTGTGCTGTGGCTCGAGCAGCACCTCGCCCAGTACCCCGGCGCCGTTCTCGCCGTCACCCACGACCGGTACTTCCTCGACCACGTGGCCGAATGGATCGCCGAAGTCGACCGCGGCCACCTGTACCCCTACGAGGGCAACTACTCGACCTACCTCGAGAAGAAGCAGGAACGTCTGCTGATCGCGGGCAAGAAAGACGCGAAGATGGCCAAGCGCCTCGCCGACGAGCTCGAATGGGTGCGCTCGAACGCGAAGGGCCGCCAGGCCAAGTCCAAGGCCCGCCTCGCCCGCTACGAAGAGATGGCCGCGGCCGCCGAGAGCACCCGCAAGCTCGACTTCGAAGAGATCCAGATCCCCATCGGCCCGCGCCTCGGCGCCCAGGTCATCGACGCCAAGAAGCTCAAGAAGGGCTTCGGAGACCGGGTGCTGATCGAGGACCTCTCCTTCACCCTCCCGCGCAACGGCATCGTCGGCATCATCGGCCCCAACGGTGTCGGTAAGACCACGCTGTTCAAGACGATCGTCGGTCTGGAACCGCTCGACCAGGGTGAGTTGAAGATCGGTGAGACCGTCGACATCTCCTACGTCGACCAGAGCCGCAGCGGCATCGACCCGAACAAGTCGCTCTGGGAGGTCGTCTCCGACGGCCAGGACTACATCCAGGTCGGCAAGACCGAGATCCCCTCGCGGGCCTACGTGTCCACGTTCGGCTTCAAGGGTCCCGACCAGCAGAAGAAGGCCGGGGTTCTCTCCGGTGGAGAGCGCAACCGCCTCAACCTGGCCCTCACCCTCAAGCAGGGTGGCAACCTGCTTCTGCTCGACGAGCCCACCAACGACCTGGACGTCGAGACCCTCGGCTCGCTCGAGAACGCCCTGCTCGAATTCCCCGGCTGCGCCGTGGTCATCACTCACGACCGGTGGTTCCTCGACCGCATCGCGACCCACATCCTCTCCTACGAGGGCACCGATGAAGATCCGGCGAACTGGTACTGGTTCGAGGGCAACTTCGAGTCCTACGAGCAGAACAAGATCGAGCGTCTCGGCCCGGATGCGGCCAAGCCGCACCGCTCCGCGTACCGCAAGCTGACCCGCGACTAGGGCGTCCGGCATGAAGCTGCACGTTCCGGTCCGCCTGCGCTGGTCTGACCTTGACGCCTACGGTCACGTCAACAACGCCGAGCTGCTGCGTCTGCTCGAGGATGCGCGCATCCAGGCGTTCTGGCCGGACGAGGACGGCGATGGGCCCGGTGCGTTCGCGAGTACCGCGGTGCTCGACGGGCGCCCGGGTGCGGCGACGCTGACGCTCATCGCGCGACTGGAAGCCGAATACCTGGCGCCGATCCCGTACCTGAGGCAGCCCGTGGACATCCGTTTGTGGATTGGCAAGCTCGGGGGCGCGAGCCTCGAGGTCTGCTACGAGGTGTGGACCCCGATCGGCCTCGAGCCCGTGCAACTGTACGCACAGGCGAGCACCACGATCGTGCTCGTCGACGCGGAGACCGAGCGTCCCCGCAAGATCAACGACCTGGAGCGTGCCGCCTGGACGCCGTACCTGGAGGAACCCATCCGGTTCAGCCGGCGCGCGGCGCTGCCGGTCGACTAGGGCCGAACCGGTTCCGGTAGCCCGAGGTTGCCTTGGGCGACCGGCTCAGCCCGCGGTGACCGTGTCGCCGGTGATCGTGACCGTCACAGAGGCCAGCGGCGTGGTTGCCGGGCCGGCCAGGGCCGCGCCCGTGGTGGGGTCGAACTTCGAACCGTGGCACGGGCAGTCGAACTCGTCTTTCACCGGCTTGACCACGCAGCCCTGATGGGTGCAGATGGCGCTGAACGCCACCACGGTGCCGGCTGTGGGCTGACTGATCAGGATGGGCTTGCCGTCGAGGGAGGCCTCGATCGAGCCGCCGACAGGAATGTCCGCGAGCTTGGCCACCTCGACGGGCCCGTTGTCGCTGGTGCCGGAGTCGCCGGTGCCGTCTGTCCCGCCCGTGGTGCACCCGACCAGGGCGACGGCGGTGCCTGCCGTGCCGAGCAGAAGCGCGGTGCGGCGGGAGATGTCGGTGGGGTTCGTCATGGTTCTCCTCGGTCGGGGGTGTGCGTGGCGGTCGGGGATGTGCGTACGAGAAGCGCTCTGAGAATCTACTCCGCGTTGGTGGGCACGCGCAGCATGCCCTCCTGGGCCACGGTGGCCAGGAGAAGGCCGCCCCGGCTGTAGATGCTGCCGGTGGACAGCCCGCGTCCCCCCTGGGCGGTGGGGGAGTCCTGAACATAGAGCATCCACTCGTCGGCGCGGCCGAAGCGGTGGAACCACATCGCGTGGTCGAGGCTGGCGACTTTGAGCCCCGGCGTGGCCCACGCCACACCATGGCGGCGCATGACGGGTTCCATGATCGAGTAGTCGCTCGCGTAGGCCAGGGCGGCACGGTGCAGGTCAGGGTCGTCGGGGAGCGGGCCCATGGTCTTCATCCACACGGCCTGGCGGGCGGTGTGCTCGCCCTTCACCCGCAGGTAGATCGGCGAGGGCAGGTGACGCATGTCGAAGGGGCGCTCGTTCGCCCAGTAGCGGGCGATGGAATGATCGACCTGGGCCAGGGCGTCCGCGGCCGTCGGCAGGGACTCGGGGTCGGGCATGTCGGCCGGCATCTCGATCTGGTGCTCGAGCCCCTCATCCTCATCCTGGAACGACGCGATCATCGACAGGATCGGGTGCCCGTCCTGGTAGGCCTGCGTGCGCCGGGTGGAGAAGGAACGGCCGTCGTGGATGCGGTCCACGGAGAAGGTGATCGGCTGGCCGACATCGCCGGGGCGCAGGAAGTAGCCGTGCATGGAGTGCACGTGACGGTCGTCGGGCACCGTGCGCATGGCGGCGACCAGAGACTGGGCGAGCACCTGGCCGCCGAAAACGCGGCCGAGCGGCATCCATTGCGAGGGTCCGGTGAAGATGTCCTCGCTGGTGCGGGCACCCGTATCGGTGAGGTCAAGGGCGGCCAGGAGGCCCTCCATCGGCAAGTCCATGTGGCCTCCTCAGGCGCGAGACGGCGGGTCGGTGTGACCTGCGCCGTACCTTGGTAGTTTAGGAGCAGATGAGTAAGTCATTTTCTCTCCCAGATTCCCTGTCCCTTCGTGACCTCCAGGTCTACCTGTCCCGCGCCAGCCGCGTCGAAGACGGTTCCGTGCGCCTGGTTCAGGCCGCCGGGGTGCTCGCCGTCTACACCGCGATCCTGTATCCGCGTGGATTGCTCGACTCCAGCCCCACCGTTCTGGGACTGCGCACCTTCGCGCTCACCGCTCCGGTGGAGCTCGACGCGGTCGTTCCGGTGCGTTCCCTGCTCGACCGTCTCGCCCGCCTCACTGCGGCCGTGGAGGTGCCGGAGGCTCCCGTGAGCGTGACCGTGCCGCTCGAGGTGACGACAGTGACCTGGGCCGGCATCTCGCCGCCGCAGGGCGGCTGGGCCCTGCTCGGCGAAACGGATGCCGCGCTCCTCGACGGGGCTGCACAGGCCGGCATCGAGGAGGTCGCCGGTGTGATCCCGGCTGGTACCGGCGCGCAGATCGTGCAGCGGGTGCGGTCCGAGGTCTGGAGTCGACCCATTCCCGGCCTGGAGATCGTTCCGGCCGGCGCGGCCTTCGCGGCCGTCAGCCTGGGCTTTCTGCCGAAAGACGAGCCCGTGCGCCTGTTCGAAACCGGCCTGTGGACTCGGCTGAGCACCAGCCGCGGCCACATCCTCGTGCGCCGCAAGCCCTGGTCGTTGCGGGCCTGATCCTGGCTCCCGGCCTCCGAGCAGGAGAGCACGTCGAGTCTGAGCACCGGCAGTAACCCAACGGCCGTGTTCTCGGACCCGGTTCCGTGTCGCTCGACCGGCCCATCCGATGAGTCCGGCACGACTTCTGCCTGTCCCCACGGTCAACGATGGTTCCTTGCGTCCGGTGATGTATGCGCTTACACTCATCAGAACGCGCCTGGCGCACCTCAGATCGGCCCGGTCATCCGGTGATCGGTCACCCGGCGCCGACGCGGTCAACGACGACACGAAGGAACAGTCTGTGAAACGAACACCTAAGTTTGCCGTGATGTGCGCCGCGCTGGTTGCGGGAACGCTCATCATTGCGCCGAGCGCCGCCGCCGACCCCGGCACATCGACGGGGTCCACGAAGGACGATCCCCCCGGAGACAGCACGGTCCTCACGGGCTACGCCGTCGACACCTGGGCCTCCCTCGACGCCATGACCGACAAGAAGACCGGGCTCCCCGCGGACAAGATTCAGGGTGACCTGTCCGAGCCGAGCGACAACACCAGCCCGACCAACATTGGCGGCTACCTGTGGTCGGTCATCTCGGCGAGGGACCTCGGCATCATCAGCAAGCAGGATGCTTTCAAGCGCATGAAGTCCACCCTCAAGACCCTCGAGAAGATCGAGCGGCACGAGCCCAGCGGCATGTTCTACAACTGGTACTCGCCGCGCGACGGTCACAAGCTCACCACCTGGCCGGGCAGCGGCGACCCCGTCGATCCGTTCCTGAGCTCGGTCGACAACGGCTGGCTCGCTGCGTCCTTCCGCATCGTCGCCGAGGCCGAACCCCGCCTCGCCCGATCGGCCGATGCTCTCTACGCCAGTATGGACTTCGGCTACTTCCACAATCTCGAGGGCGGAGCGAACGCCGTCAACGGCGCCGGTCTCAATCGCGGCGGTTTCTGGGTGACGCCCCCTCCCGGCTGCAGCGTTCCCGGCAATTACGGCGACGACGGCTCTGAGGTCTACTACACCTGCCACCACTACGACACGAGTGTGAGCGAAGCGCGAATCGCGACCTACCTCGGAATCGCCAACGGACAAATTCCCGCTGAGGCCTATTACGGAACGCTGCGCACCATGCCCGATCAGGGCTGCGACTTCGACTGGCAGGAACAGAAGCCCACCGGCGAAACGAGGGAGTACCTCGGTGTGCCCGTCTATGAGGGCGTCTACGAATACCGTGGAATGAAACTCGTACCGGCCTGGGGCGGCAGCATGTTCGAGGCGCTGATGCCCGACCTGCTCGTGCCCGAAGCCGATTGGGGGCCGCAATCCTGGGCCGTGAACCACCCGGCGAGCGTGCGCGCCCAGATCGAGCACGGTCTCGACGAGGCCGGCTACGGCTACTGGGGCTTCTCCCCGGCGAGCGATCCATTCGGTGAGTACGCGGAGTACGGAGTCGAGGGAGTGGGCATGAGCACCGACGGCTACGCCTCCGACCGGGAGCGAACCAACGTCGATGCCGGCTACGAGGGATGCCGCGAGGCCAGCAACCCGAACCCCGACTTCGGCGATGGCGTTGTGACGCCGCACGCATCCTTCCTCGCCCTGCCGTATGACAAGCCGGCCGTGCTGAGCAACCTCGCGGGTATCAAGAACGACCTGGCCGCCTATGGCCCCGGCGGCTTCTACGACGCCGTCGCGACGCAGAGCGGCACCATCGCCGACCGGTATCTCTCCCTCGACCAGTCGATAACCATGGCCGCGATCGCCAACGAACTGCTCGACGACCGGCTCAAGGACTACTTCGTCGACGACGCCTTCGAGGTGGCCGTGCGACCGCTCGTCGAAGCGCAGATCTTCGGTTCCAGGCTGGAGTAACCGGGTCACCGCGAGGCCTCGTCATCATCTCGGCGGTGAGGACCGCGGAAATCCACCGGATGGATGCGCCCCGGCATTGCACGAGGACGGAGCCCAACGAATGCTCGTTGGGCTCCGTCCTGGGGATGTCAGGCGTATGTCTGCGGAGACGCCCCGACCGTCGGGGACGTTGCTGCGGGCGGGATCGCAACCGTTTCGGTCCGGGTGTGCCACGGCCGCTTACTGTGGATTGCCAGGAGCTGTGCGCCGAGACCGAAGAACACCACGGCGACCCAAACAACGATGTTCAGCCACGGAATCTGCAGAGCGACGATGAGGATCACGCCGCCGACGAGCGCCTTCACGACGGGGTGTTGGTTTCCGCGGAAGATGAGCCGACCGATGTAATAGGCGCCGTACACGAACGTCGCCAGCGTGAGCACGAGCCACACCAACAGGCCCGCCAGCGCGAGGGGTGCGCCGATCACGGAGACCAGGAGGGCCAGCACTGCAATGGGTACGGCAACGGATGCCACGAAGCCCACGAGCAACGCCTTCCAGGGTGACGGGATGAGGTGGTCTGTCACCCGCTGCAACAAGCGCGGCACAAGCAGGGCTGCGGCGATGGTGATGAGGCTCAAAGCGACCAGCGCGTAGAGCAACCCGAGAAGCCAGCCGACGAACACGGCCCAGGGTGAGACCTCGACCTCGGGGGGTTGCGCCCGTTCGATGCGCTCCACGGTGCCGCTCACAGTGCCCTCCGCGATGCGCGCGGCGGAGTCGCTTTCATAGGTGACGTTGCCCCCGATCGTTCCGTCAATGGTGAGCTGTCCGGTGCTGACGATCAGGTCACGGCCTATTTCCCCGGCGATCGCGACGTCTCCGCCGGCACTCAGCAGATCGTTACCGATCGATCCGGCGTCGGTGACGTCCACGGTTCCCGCGAAGACGGTTCCACTGCGCGAGACGTCACCGCTGATCACGATGCTGCCCCCGGCAAGACGCACATTGCCGTCAATGGTCCCGGTGATGGTGATGGTCTGGGCTGCGGCGATCACGTCTCCCGTGACGTCGCCGCTGATGGTGACGCTCTGGCCCGACGCGTACACGTCGCCATCGACCTCACCCGAGACGTCGACGGCAAGACCACTGTAGAACTGTGGGCCCTCACCGTCGTTGGCAAGCAATTTGGGCGTCGATGACGCGGCGACTGCGGCTGTCCCTGCGGGCAGAATCAGAAGCCCCGCTGCGAGAACAGTGGCGGCGAGTCGCCAGGTGTGTGACAGGACTCTCATTTCTATCCCTCTCTCATGCCTCGTGTGCTTCCCCGATATGGCACTCGTCGGGTTCATGGCCGGATGCTCTGGTCGCGAGTCGGTTCGTTCGGGCTGAATCTGGAGGGCTTCAGTCAGCGAGAAAGATACACCCGGCCGCTTGATTCGATGTCTTTGACGTTCCCACCCCTGAGGAGGGCTCCTGTGACCGTGATCGTATGGGCGCGGCGCTTTCACCCGGATGCCAGGTGGAACCTTCAGCGGGTCATAACCTGAGAAGCATCGTGTCCGAATCGCCGACCCGTCCCGCGACGACGAAGCCGTTACTCACGTAAAGTGCACGGGCTCGCTCGTTGTCGTCTTCAACGCTCAAGCTCAGCCCCTGGAGGCCACGCTCGACTGAGGCCCGTATCGTCCGCTCCAGTAGGACGCGGCCTATGCCCTGGCCTCGATGAGTGCTCACGACGCCCATGCCTAGTTCGGGGATGCCCTCATCAACGAAGCCATATCCGGGATCCTCGGCGGTCATGAACCTCGCCCAAGCCGCACCGACCGGCTTGTCCTCTGCCTCGTAGGCAACGAAACCGAAATCTGAGCTTCGTTTCCAATCGGAGACGTAGTGCCAGATGTCGGGGATATTCATGATGGCTTGCAGAGTCGCAGGTTGCCGGTCTTCGCGCCAGTTGAACGCTTCGAGCAGCATGGCCGCGAGAAAGTCGATGTCCTCAGTGGCAGCGTCGCGGATACGCAATGTCATCGCGTTGTTCCTCAATTCACAAGTGCGGCACGGCAGATTGGTCGACGCGGATTGGTGCGTCTATCGAAGGCACATGCCTTCAGGTTTGGATTTCACGGAGTAGATGGATCTGAATCCGCTGCCGCGTCGATGGTGGCCTTGGGCGTGAACGCAAGTGCCAGGAACTGCTCGCGAGCGTGACTTCCAACGTATAGCAGCGCACTCCCGCTACCGGAGATCAAGACCATCCCGGTGCTTGGTTTCGGTGACCACGCCGGAGAGCCCGCACGGCATCCAAGACGAGTATGGATCACGCACCCAGGAGCGTCTGGCATCAGGCCCCTACGTGGCGTCGGTGCCTGCGTTCATCTCCGATCTCGACACACCGCTCGACAGTGAGCTGCAGGCGCTGACGGAGGAGGCCGCCAGTGAACCTGCCCGCTTCGATGCAGAAGTGGCGCAAATCGCCGCACCATTCGCATCCATTCTGCTTCGCACCGAGAGTGCCTCCAGCTCCGAAATCGAGAACCTCACGAGTGGTGCACGATACCGGTCGATATTTCGATGCCCTGAGCGCGTACCGGTCCGGGGATGTCACCTCGATAATCCGTTCCATCGCGGAGGCGTCGTTCGCAGCGGTGCACAACGGTCGCATCCTTCCGCTCGATGTCAGCGAAAACGCTCCTCGTCGAACTGCTGAGTGCCGCCCTCCATGGTCCATGCAGCGGCAAACGGCATCAGCGTCTCAATGGTGGCGACGCGAACGCCCTCGGCGGTCGGAAGCAGCACTCTGATGCCTGGGTAGTAATCAAAGAGGACCTGCCTGTCACGCCCGCACGGGCCGACAACACCGCGCCCGTGATTGCCAACAGCGACGATTGTCGTGATTTCTCGGCCGCCCTGTGCACGCGCCGCGCCGAGTGCAACCAGCTCGGCGCACGGACCGCCGGTGAAGTGGAACAGATTCACCCCGGCGAACATGCGGCCGTCGGCGTCTCGAACTGCCGCGCCCATCGTGTGTGCACCATCTTCATCGGGCCCGGCATCCGTGCTCGCGTCGATGACCTCTCTTGCGAGCTCAACGAGCTCAAGGTCTTCGGCCGTCGGCACTTCGAGTTCAGCGTTGGGGAGCATGAGGGTAATCCTAGGGATCGAAACGGATCCAACTCTTGGCCTGCCGCCCGCAAGCCGGACCCTGAGCGCGCGCACCCGCACAACGGCAGGGCTCCGGTGCGCCCTGTCTTCGTAACCGTCCCGACTACCCCGTCCAGAAGAGATTCGCGCTCGGGTACATTCTCCGCCCGCGGATACGCAGCAGCCGATGAGGTGGTGTGGGTGCTGATGGTTCTGAAGACGGTGGAGCGTAGCGACGTTCACGCTCGCTGCGGTAATCAGCGATCAAGGGCAACCTAGTCGGCCGCCAGCAGCGCCGCCCACAGGTCCGCTCGGGCGTGGAACGTGCCGAGGTCGCGGCCGAGCAACTGCTCCGCGTGACCGATCCGGGCGCGCACCGTGTGCCGGTGCACGGCGAGTTCCGCCGCGGCAGGGCCGAATTGCCCATTGTGTTCCAGCCATACCCGCAGGGTCGTGAGCAGCGCCGTACCGTGCGCGGCGTCGTGGTCGGAGAGCGGGCGGAGGGTGGCTCGGCCGACCTCCGAGGCATCCGTTCGGGCCAGGAATGCGAGCACCCCCTGGCGGGAGATGACCTCGAACTCGACCAGGCCGGCTGCCCCCTCACGGGCGCGTTCGAGCGCCTGGCGGGCCTGTGCCACCGCGTGCGGCAGCGTGCGATAGTCGCTCCGGTCCGAGACACCCACATGCAGGCCGAACCCCACCAGATCGTCGAGCAGCGGCCCGGCGGCCAGGTCGACGACGAGCAGGATCTGGCGGCCTTCACGGGCGAAGAACAGGTGGCCCGGGCTTTCCTCGACCCGCAGTTCGAGCAACTCGGCGAGGGCGTCGAGTCGTTCGGGCGGCGGGGCAACCACGGCGACCCGAACCGGCTCGGCCGGCAGGGCTCCCCAGAGCTCCCCGGACACGCTCTGCACGAGCGGTCGGTCGCCGCCGATCAGCGCCTGCAAGAGCCCGGACCGCAGGTGCCCGCGGGCGCGGTCCAATGTGCTGTTCTGCTCGAGGGCGAGTCCGGCGAGCGCGATGACGCTGGTCACCACCTGCTGGCTGGCCTGGTCGAGCTCCGCGCCGTCGCCGAGGGCCAGCACGCCGCGCAATTGGTCCCGTCGCCCCAGCGTCTGCAGGGTGAGGGTTTCCCCGTCCTGTTCCAACGTGGTGCCGGCCCGGTGGCCGCGGCGAAGCAACCGTCCGGCCTCCGCCTGCACCCGCGGCAGGGCGGGGGAGGCGTCGGCGCCGGAGAACACGTCGCGGGGGAAGACTCGGTCGAGCGCGCCGCCGGCATCGAAGAGGCCGACCCAGCGCCCCAGCTGCCGGGACAGCTCGCTCAGGATGTTGCTGAGGCCGTCCGGTCGCAACGCGGCGTGCGAGATGGCGCGCTGGGCTTCGAGCGCCCATGTGTTGCGGGCGTAGCGCAGTTCCGCGACGAGGTCGCCGGCCGAGCGGGCGACCGCGATGAACGGCGTGTCGTAGGGCACCTCCACCAGCGGCAGCCCTGCGGCGAGGCAGGCCTCCACGAGGGCGTCGGGTGTTCCGGCGCGCACCACCTCGGTGCCGAAGCCGAGGCAGGTTATGCCCCGGGCCGTGAGCCGGTGCACGTAGTCCCGGTAGTAGTCATCCGTCGTCGTCTCGGCGAACTGCGTGCCCGTGGTGAGGAGCACCTGGCCGGCGGAGAGGAACGGCGTGGGGTCGGCCAGGTCGGAGCTGTGCACCCATTCCACGGACTGGTCCAGCGCATGCGTGGGCAGCGCGGGCTCAGCCGTGAGCAGCCGCAACTGGAGGCCGGGCTGGGCCAGCAGACGGCGCAGGGTGGGCAGAAGCGGCGGAGCCAGGGTCGAAGCCATGGCCCGAGTGTACAAGATGGCGAAAGATGCCTGCCGTGTTGTACACCGTGTCGGATGCCGCGGGTGCCGGCCGTGCGTAGCCTTCAGGAATTGGCATCGACGCCGGCCCCCGCGCCGATGCACCGGCAGAACTGGAGCAGCCATGACCCTCGTAGACGCCCTTCCCCTCACCCCGGTCGGCGGACCGTCCCTTCCCCAGGAACGCCGCCTCGTCACCGCCATCCCCGGCCCGAAGTCCCAGGAGCTCAGCCGTCGCAAGAACGAGGCCGTCTCCGCCGGTGTGGGCGTCACGCTCCCCGCCTACATCGTCGCTGCGGGCGGCGGCGTGCTCGTCGACGTCGACGGCAACTCCCTGATCGACCTGGGCAGCGGCATCGCCGTGACCGGCATCGGCAACAGCGCCCCCGAGGTCGTCGCCGCCGTGGCCGCCCAGCTCGCCCAGTTCACGCACACCTGCTTCACCGTGACGCCCTACGACTCCTACATCGAGGTGGCCGAGATGCTCAACCGGCTCACCCCGGGCGACCACGCCAAGCGCAGCGCCCTGTTCAACTCCGGCGCCGAGGCCGTGGAGAACGCCGTCAAGATCGCTCGCCACTACACCGGCAAGCAGGCCGTCGTCGCGTTCGACCACGCCTATCACGGCCGCACCACGTTGACGATGGGCCTGACCGCGAAGAACCAGCCCTACAAGAACGGCTTCGGGCCGTTCGCCGCGGAGATCTACCGCGCCCCGATGTCCTACCCCTACCGCGACGCCGGACTCGACGGACCCGGCGCCGCCCGGCGGGCCATCTCCCAGATCGAGAAGCAGATCGGCGCCGACAACCTGGCTGCCCTGATCATCGAGCCGATCCAGGGTGAGGGCGGCTTCATCGTGCCCGCGCCCGGCTTCCTCCCCACCCTGGTGGACTGGTGCCGCGCCAACGAGGTCGTCTTCATCGCCGACGAGGTGCAGACCGGCTTCGCCCGCACCGGCGACATGTTCGCCAGCGATCACGAGGGCATCGTGCCCGACCTGATGGTCATGGCCAAGGGCATCGCCGGCGGCCTTCCGCTCTCCGCCGTCACAGGGCGTGCGGAGATCATGGACGCTCCCCAGGTCGGCGGCATCGGCGGCACCTACGGCGGCAACCCGCTCGCCTGCGCCGCGGCCCTGGCCACCATGCACAGCTATGAGACCGAGGACCTGGCGTTGCGCGCCCGTGAAATCGGCGCCATCCTGACCGGCCGGCTGAACGCCATCCGTGCCGTCGACAAGCGCGTGGGCGATGTGCGGGGGCGCGGAGCCATGATCGCCGTCGAACTGGTCGACCCCGTCACCGGAGACCCGGATGCCGCCCTCACCGGCCGTGTCGTGGCCGCCGCCCATGCCCAGGGCGTCGTGCTGCTGACGTGCGGGACCTACGGCAACGTGATCCGCTTCCTGCCGCCGCTGAGCATCCCCGACGACCTCCTGGTCGAGGGCCTGCAGGTTCTGGGCGCCGTTCTCGCCGCCGCATGAGCCTCCTCGACACGGTCCCGGCCGCGCCCGCCCTGCTCACCCGCCCCCTCGCCACCACACTGAGCCGCGCGACGGCGACCCCGCTGGCAACGCCGCTGGAGGACGCCCGGTCACAGCTGGACGCCGCCATCGGCGTGCTCGGCTACAGCTCGGGTCTGCACTCTCTGCTCGCGACCCCGCGCCGTGAACTCACGGTGGCTGTGCCGCTCCGGCGCGACGACGGCAGCACCTGCCTGTTCACCGGCTACCGGGTGCAGCACAACCTGTCCCGGGGCCCGGCGAAGGGCGGGCTGCGCTACAGCCCCCACGTCACGCTGGACGAGGTGCGGGCCCTGGCCATGTGGATGACCTGGAAGTGCGCCCTGCTCGACGTGCCCTACGGCGGCGCCAAGGGCGGTGTCACGATCGACCCGCGGCTCTTCTCGCAGGCCGAGCTGGAACGCGTCACACGCCGCTACACGAGCGAGATCCTGCCCATCATCGGCCCGGAGAAGGACATCCCGGCTCCCGATATGGGTACCGATGAGCGCACCATGGCCTGGATCATGGACACCTACTCGGTCAATGTGGGGTACACCGTGCCCGGAATCGTGACCGGCAAACCGATCAGCCTCGGCGGCTCGCACGGCCGGGCCAGCGCCACCTCGCGCGGCGTGACCCACATCGCCCTCGCGGCGCTGACGCACCGCGGCATCCGGGTGCACGGGGCCACCGCCGCCGTGCAGGGATTCGGCAAGGTCGGTCACGACGCCGCTGTGTTCCTCACCGACGCCGGCGTGCGCGTGGTGGCCGTCAGCGACCAGTACGGCGCCGTCTACAACGCCCAGGGACTCGACTTCGAGCGGCTGGGCGCGCACGTGGCGTCCACCGGTCGCGTCGTCGGATTCGACGGGGCCGAACCGCTCGACGGCGATCTGCTGCTCGAACTCGACGTGGACCTGCTCGTGCCGGCCGCCGTCGAGGGTGTGCTGCACGCCGGCAATGCCGACCGGGTCACGGCCCGCGTCATCGTCGAGGGAGCCAACGGACCCACCTCTCCCGCTGCCGACGCCGTCTTCGCCGCGAACGGACAGCTCGTCGTACCCGATATCCTCGCCAATGCCGGCGGCGTCATCGTGTCCTACTTTGAGTGGGTTCAGGGCAATCAGGCATACTGGTGGAACGCCGCGGAGGTCGAGCAGAAGCTCGCCGAGCGGATGCTGGCCGCCTGGCACCAGGTCGTCGACTACGCGGCCGCCAGGGACCTGTCTTTGCGTGCCGCGGCCACGGTGCTCGCCGTCGAACGGGTGGCGGAAGCGCACCTGCTGCGCGGCCTGTACCCCTGAACGTCACCCCCACCGCACCACCGCACCACCCGCAGGACCAACTGGAAGATCCGCACTCATCTCCCGCATCGCAACGGAAAGAGACTCATCGTGACCACTCGTGAAACCGAACTCCTCGCCCGCGTCCCGGACGGCCTCTACATCAACGGCACCTGGCAGCAGGGCGGCGGCGCGGCCATCGAGGTCACCGACCCGGCGACCGGTGCCGTGCTCAAGCGCATCGCGAACGCGGATGCCGCCGACGGCATCCGTGCGCTGGATGCGGCCGTCGAGGCTGCCGAGTCGTGGGCGGCCACCGCGCCGCGGGCACGCGCTGAGATCCTGCGCCGGGCCTTCGACCTGCTCCAGGAGCGACGCGACGACTTCGCGCTGCTGATGACGATGGAGATGGGCAAGCCCCTCGCCGAGGCCAACGGTGAGGTCACCTACGGCGGCGAGTTCCTGCGCTGGTTCAGCGAGGAGGCCGTGCGCGTCAGCGGCCGCTACGGGCAGAACCCCGAGGGCACCGGCACCATGGTGGTCTCACAGCGGCCGGTCGGGCCCTGCCTGCTGATCACGCCGTGGAACTTCCCACTCGCGATGGCCACGCGCAAGATCGCCCCCGCGCTCGCCGCCGGCTGCACGGTCGTCGTCAAGCCCGCCGAGCTCACCCCGCTGACCACGCTCTTCTTCGTGCAGCTGCTCGAGGACGCCGGGGTGCCGGCCGGCGTCGTCAACGTGATCACCACGTCGACCTCCGCCGCCGTGGCCGGGCCGATCATCGCCGACCCCCGTCTGCGCAAGCTCAGCTTCACCGGGTCGACCCAGGTGGGCCGCAAGCTCATCCAGCAGGCCGCCCAGGGCGTGCTGCGCACCTCGATGGAGCTCGGCGGCAACGCCCCGTTCGTCGTCTTCGAAGACGCCGACCTGGACAAGGCCGTCGAGGGCGCGATGCTCGCCAAGTTCCGCAACATCGGCCAGGCCTGCACCGCGGCGAACCGCTTCATCGTGCACGAGTCCGTCGCCGCCGAATTCGCCCGCCGCATCACCGAGCGAGTCGGCGCGCTGAAGATCGGCCGCGGCACCGAAACCGGCGTCACCATCGGCCCGCTCGTCAGCGAGGCTGCCGTCGCCGGCACCGACGCCCTCGTGCAGGACGCACTGGCCCACGGTGCCACCCTGCTCGCCGGCGGCAAGCGCCCCGAGGGTGCCGGGTCCTTCTACGAGCCCACCGTGCTGACGGGGGTGGCGCCGGCCAGCGCCATCCTGACCGAGGAGATCTTCGGCCCGGTCGTCGGCATCGTCACGTTCGCTGACGAGGCCGAGGCCGTGCGCCTGGCCAACTCGACCGAATACGGGCTGATCAGCTACGTCTTCACCCAGGACCTGGCCCGCGGCCAGCGGATGATCGACAAGCTCGAAACCGGAATGATGGGCCTGAACACGGGCCTGGTCTCCAACGCGGCCGCACCGTTCGGCGGTGTCAAGCAGTCCGGTCTGGGCCGCGAGGGCGGACTTGAGGGCATCCAGGAGTACCTGTCCACCAAGTACACCCTGATCCCGGCTTCCTGAGAACCGCATCACCGGTAATACCCGCGGCCGGCCGCACACTCGTGGCCGGCCGCACCACCACCCGCATCACCTGCGTCACCGCAGTTTCGTCCCCCACCCCACCAGCACAACGCAATGGAGCACTCCGTGAGCATCATCGAACGTGACATCGTCATCATCGGCGCCGGCGCAGCCGGCCTCACCGCCGCGACCGAGCTGCGGAAGGCAGGCCTGACGGTGGCCGTGCTCGAAGCGCGCGACCGTGTCGGCGGCCGGCTGCACACCGACGAGATCGACGGCGCAATGCTCGAGATCGGCGGCCAGTGGGTCTCGCCCGACCAGGATGCGCTCAAGGAGACCATCGCCGAGCTGGGCCTGGAAACCTTCGCCCGGTACCGCGAGGGCGAGAGCGTCTACATCAACGCGGAAGGGGAGCGCACCCGGTTCGAGGGAGAGATCTTCCCGGTATCGGCCGACACCGAGCGCGAGATGGTGGCCCTGATATCCACCCTCGACGAGCTCGTGGCCCAGATGGACCCCGACCGTCCCTGGGCGCACCCGCGCGCCGTGGAGCTGGACCAAATCTCCTTCCGCCGCTGGCTCGAGGAGGCGACCGATGACGAGGAAGCCCGCGACAACATCAGCTTGTTCATCGCGGGGGCCATGCTGACCAAACCGGCCCACGCTTTCTCCACTCTCCAGGCCCTGCTGATGGCGGCCAGCGCCGGCAGCTTCAGCAACCTCGTCGACGCCGACTTCATCCTGGACGAGCGGGTCGTCGGCGGGCTGCAGCGGGTGCCGATCCTGCTCGCCGAGAAGCTCGGCGATGACGTCTTCCTCAGCCAGGCCGTGCGTACCGTGCGCTGGAGCGAGGCCGGCGTCAGTGTGCTCACCGACGACCTCGAGGTGCGAGCGCGCCGCGTGATCGTGGCCGTGCCGCCCGTGCTGTACACCCGGATCTCCTTCGACCCGCCGTTGCCGCGCCGCCAGCAGATGATGCACCAGCACCTCTCGATGGGCTTCGTGATCAAGGTGCACGCCGTCTACGAGACCCCGTTCTGGCGGGAAGACGGCCTCTCCGGCACGGCCTTCAGCCCCTACGAGCTCTCCCACGAGGCGTACGACAACACGAACTTCGGCGATGCGCGCGGCACCCTGGTCGGCTTCGTCTCCGACGAGGCCGCCGACGGTGTGTTCACCATGTCGGCCGAGGAGAGGAAGCAGCGCATCCTCACCTCGCTCTCGCACTACTTCGGCGAGAAGGCCCTGACGCCCGTCGTCTACTACGAGAGCGACTGGGGTACCGAGGAATGGACGCGTGGCGCCTACGCCGCCAGCTTCGACCTCGGCGGGCTCGCCCGCTTCGGAGCAGACCTGCGCACCCCGGTGGGCCCGATCTTCTTCTCCTGCAGCGACCTCGCCGGTAAGGGCTACCAGCACGTCGACGGCGCCATCCGGATGGGACGCGAGACGGCAGCGGAGATCGTGGCCGGGCTCGACCAGCCGGAGTAGCTCGGCGGAATCCGTCACCTCTGCGTCGCGGCGCAGGTTGTGGAAGCGGGCGCACGGTAGAACGTGCGCCCGCTTCCATAGGGTGCGCCGCGGGTGAGCGGCTGGCCGCGGCGCTGGCGCATCCGCGAGCGCCGGCGCTAGTCGTCGAAGGTGTTGAGCATCGCGAACGCCGCGCGCTCGAGGTAGTCCCAGAGCTGGTCGCGCTGCAACGGCGGCAGGCCGGCCTGATCGACGGCGGCGCGCATGTGGAGGAGCCAGCGATCGCGGGCATCCGGGTTCACCTTGAACGGTTGGTGCCGCTGGCGCAGGCGCGGGTGACCGCGCTGCTCGCTGTAGGTACCCGGACCGCCCCAGTACTGCTCGAGGAACATGGTCAGACGTTCGGCTGCCGGGCCCAGGTCCGCCTCCGGGTACATCGGTTTCAGCACAGGGTCGGTGGCGACCCCGCGGTAGAACTCGTTCACGAGTCCCTCGAAGAACGGCCGACCGCCGACCTGCGCGTAGAACGTGGCGCCGAGCGCGGCCCCGTTCTCCCCGTCGCGCAGGTGGACCGCGCCGGGGGTGGCCGGTGCGGGGCCGCCGGGCAGAGGAGTGCTGGCGTCATCAGTCATCGTGGACCTCCGGATCGGGTGCCGTGTGCGTCGGGGCCTCGGTCTTGGGCGTCGGAGCCTTGGCCGGCTGCGTCCTGACAGGGACGGTCCTGGGCGTGGTTGCCTTCGGCGGGAGGGGTTTGGCGGCCTCCGGCTCCGGCACCGGCTCCGGGGGAGTCTGGGCGGTGCCCGCGGTCTTGGGCCGGCGGGGGGCGCGCGGTGCCTTGTTCTTGCGCACCGGGATGGGCGCGAGGAAGGGACCCGTTGCAGGATCCGGCATGGCAGCGGCGGCTTCCTCGGCGGCATCGGGGGTGTGCCCGGAGGTCGGGGCGGAGGAAGCGGTGACTGCGCCATCCGTGCCGGCCATGACCACGCTGTTCAGGGGGGTGAGCCCGATGCCGAGCCCGTCGAGGGCCTTCTTGAGGTGCAGGCGCAGGTCGCGGGCGAAGTCCCACTTGGCGGCCACCCGGGTCTTCACGACGAGGCGCACGACGAGGGCCTCCGCCGAGATCGACTCGAGACCCCAGATCTCCGGCTTTTCGAGGATGACCGACCGCCACTTGCGGCTGGAGGCCAGCGCCTTTGCGACGCGCAACAGCTCATTCTGCACGGCCTCGACATCAGACGAGTAGGGGATCGCAAGGTCGATGATCACGCGGGCCCAGCCCTGGGACATGTTGCCGACGCGCAGGATCTCGCCGTTGCGCACGAACCACAGGGTGCCGTCGACGTCACGAACCTGGGTGACCCGGATGCCGACGGTCTCGACGACTCCGGACGCGAAGCCGACGTCAACGACGTCGCCCACGCCGATCTGGTCCTCCACGACCATGAACAGCCCGTTCAGGATGTCCTTGACGATGTTCTGGGCGCCGAAACCGAGGCCGGCGCCGAGCGCGGCAGTGAGCAGGGCGAAGGAGCCGAGGATGTCGCTGTTGGCGGTGTTCACGATCAGCAGGATCGTGACGATCAAGAGCGTCACGTTGATGATGTTCGACAGCACCGAACCCAGCGTGCGGGTACGTTGCACCACGCGCACGGCGGCCAGTGGCGAGACGCTCAGCGCCTGCGTGTCCTCGACGTTCTGGGTCTTCTTCACGCCCGTGACGATCTGTTGCACCACGCGGTCGATCACGAAGCGCAACACCCAGCGGATCACCAGTGCGCCCACGATGATGGCCACGATGTTGATGATCTTGAGCCACAGGATGATGGAGAAGAAGTCGGTCAGTTCAAGCCAGATTGCGTCAAAGTCCATAACGAGACGAGTCTACAGAGCCGCGCCCTGTCCAAAACCTGAGGGCCCTGTCGCGCTGGTGCGACAGGGCCCTCGAACGGTGCGGGTGGGACGGATGCTGCGGGTGGCTACTCCGCGTCGCGCGCCTGTGCGGCGAGGGCGCGCTCGACCCCGGCGAGGTTCTCGATCACCAGGCGGCGCAGCGCGAGCGGCTCCGGGTTGGCGTCGAGCCAGGTGCGCGTCGCGGCGACGAGCGCCTGGTTGGCGAGCGGCGCCGGGTACAGGCCGAGCACCAGCTTCTCCGCGATCGAGAAGCTGCGCGCCTCCCAGATCGGCTGCAGCATGGCGAAGTACTGGTCGACGAACGGTTCCAGCAGCGTCGTGTCGTTGGCGCGCAGGATGCCGGCGGCCGTGACGCGCACGATGGTGTTCGGTGCGGTGTCCGCGTCGATCAGTGACGACCAGGCGGCCTGCTTGCCCTCCCGGGTGGGGATGGCGGCGCGCGCCTGGGCGGCCGACTGGGCGCCGGTCGCGGTGTTGTCCGCGGCCAGGGCGGCGTCGATCTCGGCCGCTCCGGCCTTGCCGCCGGCGACCAGGGCGATGAGCAGCTCCCAGGCCAGGTCCGTGTCGATCTCGAGGCCGTCGAGCGGCACCGAGCCGTCCAGGAGCGCGGCGACGGATGCCAGCTGGCTCTCGGTGGACGCAATGGCGGCGAAGAACTTCACGAACTGGAACTGCTCGTCGGTGCCGGCCTCGGCGTGGCGGGCGAGGGACCAGAGCGCGTCCCCGACCTCCTTGATTGTCGCCGTGCGGAATTCCTCCGCGACGTAGTACGTGGCGGCGAGCACGACCTGGCCGAGCACGGTGCGCAGCGTGGTGGACTCGGACTCCGTCGCGACATTGCCGAGCACGAGCGTGATGAAGTCGCGCGCCGAGGTCTCGGCGTCGCGGGTCGCGTCCCAGACGGCACCCCAGATGATGGCGCGGGCCAGGGGGCTCTCGATCGCGGACAGGTTTTCGAGGGCCACCTCCTGCGACGCCGGGTCGAGACGGATCTTGGCGTAGGCCAGGTCGTCGTCGTTGAGCAGAACGAGGTCGGGACGCTTCATACCGAGCAGCGACGGGACATCCGTCTGCTCGCCGTCGACGTCGATCTCGACCCGGTGCGTGCGCACCAGGGTGCCGTCAGCCAGGTCGTAGAAGCCGATGGCGAGGCGGTGCGGGCGGATGGTGGGGTAGTCGGCGGCGGCCGTCTGCAGCACCGTGAAACCGGTGATGATGCCGGTATCGTCGACGGCGATCTCCGGGCGCAGGGTGTTGACGCCCGCGGTCTCGAGCCACAGCTTGGTCCACTGGGTGAGGTCGCGGCCACTGGAGGCCTCGAGTTCGACCATCAGGTCGTTCAGCTCGGTGTTGCCCCACTGGTGCTTCTGGAAGTACGCGGCGACGCCGGTGAAGAATTCGTCGCGGCCGACCCAGGCCACCAGCTGCTTGAGAACGGAGCCGCCCTTGGCATACGTGATGCCGTCGAAGTTGACCTGCACGTCTTCGAGATCGGTGATCGTGGCGGTAATCGGGTGGGTGGAGGGCAGCTGGTCCTGCTTGTAGGCCCAGCTCTTCTCCATCACGGCGAAGGTGGTCCACGCTTCGGTCCACTCGGTGGCCTCGGCGGTGGCCATGGTCGACGCCCACTCGGCGAACGACTCGTTCAGCCACAGGTCGTTCCACCACTTCATGGTGACCAGGTCGCCGAACCACATGTGCGCCAGTTCGTGCAGCACCGTGACGACGCGGCGTTCCTTGATGGCGTCGGTGACCTTGGAACGGAACACGTAGGTTTCCGTGAAAGTGACCGCGCCGGCGTTCTCCATGGCGCCCGCGTTGAACTCCGGCACGAACATCTGGTCGTACTTGTCGAACGGGTACGGGTAGTTGAACTTGCCCTCGAAGTATTCGAAGCCCTGGCGGGTCTTCTCGAACAGGTAGTCGGCGTCGAGGTACTCGAACAGGCTCTTGCGGCAGAAGAGGCCGAGCGGGATGACGCGGCCGTCGCTGGAGGTCAACTCGCTGCGCACGACGGCGTAGGGGCCGGCGACGAGGGCCGTGATGTAGCTGGAGATGGTGTGGGTGGGGGCGAACGCCCAGGTCTTGCTCTCGTTGCCGGCATCCGTCGGTTCGGGCGTGACGGAGTTGGAGATGACTTCCCAGGCGGCGGGGGCGGTGACGGTGAAGGCGAACGTGGCCTTGAGGTCGGGCTGCTCGAACACGGCGAAGACGCGGCGGGAGTCGGGCACCTCGAACTGGCTGTAGAGGTAGACCTCGTTGTCGACCGGGTCGACGAAGCGGTGCAGGCCCTCGCCGGTGTTGGTGTACTCGGCGTCGGCGACGACGGTGAGCGTGTTCTCGGCGGCCAGGCCGTCGAGCTGAATCCGGATGCCGTCACTGACGACCGACGGGTCGAGCGCGGCTCCGTTGAGCGTCACCGAGTGCACCGTGCGGGTGATCGCGTCGATGAAGGTGGACCCCCCAGGCGTCGCGGTGAAGTGCACCGTGGTCTCGCTGCCGAACGTCTCAGGTCCGGTCGTGAGGTCGAGCGTGACCTCATAGCTCGCAACGGTGACGAGCGCGGCGCGCTCCTGGGCTTCGATCCTGGTGAGGTTCTCTCCGGGCAACGGTTTCTCCATCTCGGTTCAGCGGTGTGCGCGCATGCTGACGCTTGTGACGTGGCGCACGGATACCAAGCCTAGCCAAGGAATATGGTGCCTGCATGGGGGTAAGCGTCCGGATATGGGCTCGGAATAGGGTGAGGCACGATGATGAACCTCGACGAACTGCTTTCCGCCTACGACACCCAGCTGCGGATGCGGGTTCCGACCGACCTGCCGCCGGGCATCCACTACGACCTGCAGGGGCCGGTGCTGCGTGTCTCGGGGCGGCACCAGGGGTTCGTGGAGACGGCCCGCGACGTCGGGGTGACCGGCGCCGAGCTTGACGCGCTGATCAGGGAACAGCGCGACGTCTTCGCGGCCCGTGGCGAAGCCGTGGAGTGGAAGACCCGCAGTCACGATCTGCCGGTCGACCTTCCGGACCGCCTGTTCGCGGCCGGTTTCCTGCCCGACGAACCGGAGACGGTCGTGGTGGCCGAGACCGCACGCCTCGGCGCGGAGCCCGTGCTGCCGGCCGGCGTGACGATGCGGCAGGCCCACAGCCGATCCGATTTCGAGCGCATCGCCGCGCTGCAGACCCAGGTTTGGGATTCGGACCATTCCTGGCTGGCCGACCAGCTGGAGACAAGTGTGCGCGCGGCACCGCACGACGTGCTCGTCTTCGTCGCGGAGGCCGGCGGCGAGGTAGTCTCCTCGTGCCGTCTCGAATTCACTTCGGGAACGGACTTCGCGGGGCTCTGGGGCGGCTCGACTCTGGCCGCGTGGCGGGGCCGCGGTCTCTACCGGGCGCTGGTGGCCCACCGTGCTCGGCTCGCGCAGGAGCGCGGGGTGCGCTACCTGCAGGTGGACGCCTCCGCAGACAGCGCACCGATCCTGTTCCGGTTGGGCTTCCAGGCCTTGACCATGACGACCCCGTACATCTGGACCCCACCCGCTGCCGGTGGACAGGAATCACCTCCCCGCCCGCCCATGGAATCGCTCACGGAATAGGGTGTCGGCATGAGAGCGAGCACCGACCCGCTGGCGGCGACGTCCGACCGCTACCGCCAGTTCGCCGAGGTGGAGGCGCACGGCCTGAGCGCCTGCTACGAGGCGTGGGCGCGCGGGGTCGCGGAGGACCCGGTCACCATTGCCCGGATCGACCGCCTCCCGGCCCCGAAACGGCAGCCGAACCTGGTCTTCAGCGCGGCGCGGTTCACCGGCGCTCCGGTCTCGGGGTATGCCGCCTTCGCGGCCTGGCTGGCCGCGCACTGGGCCGCCGTCGAGGAAACCTGTCTCAGCCACTCCACCCAGACGAATGAACCTGCCCGCTGTGCTGTTCTGCTCCCGGCGCTCGCCGCGATTCCCGGACCGCTCGCGCTGATCGAGGTAGGGGCATCCGCGGGGTTGTGCCTGTACCCCGACCGGTACAGCTACCGGTATGCGGACGGCGACGGAGCCGAACGGATGCTGCATCCCGTCTCAGGGCCGAGTGCGGTCGTCCTCGACTGCACCACCACGGGACCGGTGCCCGTGCCGCCCGGCCTGCCCACCGTGGTCTGGCGGGCCGGCATCGACCTCAACCCGCTCTCCGTGCACGACGAGACCGACGTGGCCTGGCTGGACGCGCTGATCTGGCCGGAGCACGATGATCGCCGCGCGAGGCTGCGTGCAGCGGTGACCGTCGCCCGGGCGGAACCGGCCCGCATCGTGCGCGGGGACCTCAATGAGCAGATCGTGACGCTCCTCGCCCAGGCGCCCGCCGGGGCCACCGTGGTCGTGTTCCATACTGCGGTGCTCGCCTACCTCGACGAGGCGGCCACGCGCCGGTTCACGGCGACGCTCGCGCGGCTGCCCGTGCGCTGGCTGTCGAACGAGGGACGGAACGTCGTGCCCGCGGTCAGTGAACGGATGCGATCGGTCCCCGCCGCATCCACCGACTTCGTGCTGGCCCTCGACGCCGAGCCCATCGCCTACACGCAGCCGCACGGTCGGGCCCTGCACTGGCTTGCCGACGAAGACGGTCTCGGCTGACGCCCCGGCAGGGCCTGCTTTGGCGGCGCGGCTCAGCGTGCCTCGGCGAGGTCCTTGAGCGTGGCGAGAGCGACCGGCCAGAGCTCGTCGAACATCGACACGTACTCCTCCTCGGTGTCGACCGCCACCTCGACAGTGGTGACGCCGTCGGACTCGCTGAAGGAGTAGCTCTCGAGGGCGCCGGAGAACAGCGCCTCGTCACCGGTGCGTTCGACGCCCTTCATGATGTCTCCGAAATATTCGACGGTGACGAGCTCGTCCGGCCGGTTTTCGATGACGGTGCCGATCATGCCGCCGATCGCACCGTCTTCGTCGGGCCCCAGGAAACGGATCTCGCTGCCGAGATCCCAACTGCCTTCGTAGTGGGAACCCTCGTTGAACGCGCTCGCCCACTCCTGGTACGTGTCGTCGTCGAGCATCGTGGTCCAGACGGTGTGCGCGGGGGCTTCGATTCGAACGGTGTAGTGGAGTTTTTCCATGCGGGGAGTGTAGCTCCGTCTCGCGGCGACCGCGAGAGATCAGTGCTGCTCCCGAACCGCCTCCGCGCCGCCCTCCGGCATCTCGAGGTCGGCGGTCACGAAGGTCGTCGGGCGGAAAGTCAGACCGACCGCTCCGGCATTGGTCGTCACGCACTGCTCCAGTGTGAACGTCGACGGCACGGAGCCCGAGTCGAAGAGCCGCTTGCCCTGGCCGACGACGACGGGGAAGTAAATCAGCCGGTATTCGTCCACCAGGCCCGCGTCGTGCAGGGAGCGGGCCAGGAGGCAACTGCCGTGCACCTGCAACTCGCGCCCCGGCCGGGCCTTGAGCTGTGCCACCGACTCGAGGATGTCCGTGGCGACCACGGTGGAGTTGTTCCAGGTCGGGTCCGTGAGTGTGGTCGAGACCACGTACTTCGGCAGCCCGTTGAGGGCTGTCGCCACCGGGTTGTCCGGGTCGGTGACCTGCTCCCAGTACGGCTGCATGCTCAGGTACGTCGTGCGTCCGAGCAGGGTTGCGTCGGCCGCGGCGAACCAGCCGTCGACGATCCGACCGAACCCCTCGTCGGCGGGGGGACGAGCCAGCCCCCGCGCTCGAAGCCGCCGGAGGTGTCCTCGTCCAGGCCTCCCGGGCCCTGCATGACGCCATCCAGGGTGAGGAAGATGTTGACCGTGAGCTTCATTGCCGCCCTCTCCGTGCACTGAGGCAGCACGGCTGGCTGCCTTCGGGCCCAGCGTCGACCGGTGCTCGCGGGCTGTCAACCGCCGCCAACCGCCGTGAACCGTCGCCGACCGCTGCATCACCCGCGGAGCGTCACCAGGTGCCGGGCTTGTAGTCCTTCAGAAAGACGCCGCAGAGGTCTTCGCCGGCCTCGCCGCGCACGATCGGGTCGTAGACCCGGGCCGCGCCGTCGACCAGGTCGAGGGGCGCGTGGAAGCCCTCCTCGGCGAGGCGGATCTTGGTGGGGTGCGGCCGCTCATCCGTGATCCAGCCGGTGTCGACGCTGGTCATCAGGATGCCGTCGGACAGCATCTCCTTCGCGCTGGTGCGGGTGAGCATGTTCAGCGCGGCCTTGGCCATGTTCGTGTGCGGGTGGCCTGGACCCTTGTACCCGCGGCCGAACACGCCCTCCATCGCCGACACGTTCACGATGTAGGTGCGGCGGGCGTCGGATGCCGCGAGCGAGGACCGCAGACGGCTCACCAGCAGGAACGGGGCCGTGGTGTTGCAGAGCTGCACCTCCAGCATCTCCAACGGGTCGACGTCTTGCACATTCGCGGTCCAGCTGTTCTCGTCGTGCAGGTCGGGCACGAGCCCGCCGGCGTCGATCGCGGTGCCGGCGGCGAGTCGCTCGAGCGATGAGGAGCCCGGCGCGAGGGCCAAAGCGGTCAGATCGTCGGCGGTGAGCGCGCCGGTGGCGCCGGCCGCCGCGGCCAGGATCGGGTGGCTGGTGACGGATGCCGCCAGCGCGGTGGGGTGCGCGTCGCTGGTATGCCCGAACGTGACGATCTCGGGGATGATGCCCTCCGGCAGCGGCGACTGCTCCGCCTCGACCAGCATCGAGTAGGAGCCGGGGGAGCGGCGCACGGTCTGGGCGGCGTTGTTGATCAGGATGTCCAGCGGTCCGGCCGCGGCGACGGAGTCGGCCAGGCCGATCACCTGGGCCGGGTCGCGCAGGTCGATCCCGACGATGCGCAGGCGGTGCAGCCAGTCGCCCGAGTCGGGCATGGCGCTGAAGCGGCGCACCGCGTCGCGGGGGAACCGGGTGGTGATGGTGGTGTGGGCGCCGTCGCGCAGCAGGCGCAGGGCGATGTACATGCCGATCTTCGCGCGGCCGCCGGTGAGCAGGGCGCGCTTGCCGGTGAGGTCGGTGCGGGCGTCCCGCTTCTCGTGGCTCATGGCCGCGCAGGTGGGGCAGAGCTGGTGGTAGAAGGCGTCGACGAGGGTGTACTTCTGCTTGCAGATGTAGCAGGCGCGCGGCACGAGCAACTCGCCGGCCGACGCCTGCTCCGTGCCGAGGCGCAGCTGGGCGCCGACGGTCTCGTCGTCGATGCGGGTGGGGGCGCCGGTCGCGGTCGCGGCGATCACCTGACGGTCGGCATCCGCTATCGCCTGCCGCTTCTCACCGCGGCGCACCATCTTCACGGACTTGAACATCTTGGCGGTGGCCTGCCGCACGGTGACGAAGTCGGGGTCTTCGGGGTCGATCTCGCTGAGGGAGGCAAGCACGCGCAGCGCGATCGCCATCTCGGCAGGGTCGATGCCCGGGGAGGACTCGGCCACGGGAGCGGGCTCGGTCGGAGGCGTCGTGGTCATCGGACAAGTCTACGATCCTCTCCCCAACCAACTGTTGCCCGGCCGGACGACTGTTGCCGGTGTAGCGGCAACAGTCGTCCGATCGGGCAACAGTCGTGGAGCGGAGCGGGTGGCTAGACCTTCAGCGGCTCGGGCTCGGGCTCGGCCTCTGTCTCCGTCATCAGAGATGACAGGTCCATCGACGAGGTCGGCGGCTCGTACGTCTCATCGAACGGCATCTCGTCGGTGTCCAGGGTGGGGTTGTCGTCCTGGGTGGCGACGAGCTCCCGGGCCTCGAAGACCGTATCCACGCTGGGCATGGACCCGAGCAGCGGGCGCCCGGCCGACTCGCGCAGGAAGAAGATCGCGACGGCACCGATGACGGATGTCCCCATCAGGTAGTACGCCGGCATCATGTCGTTCTCGGTCGTGGCGATCAGCGCCGCGATGATGAACGGCGTGGTGCCACCGAAGATGGCCACCGAGAAGTTGTAGGCGATGCCCATTGCGCCGTAACGGCTTTCGGTCGGGAACAGCGCCGGCAGGGCCGAAGCGAGGTTGGCGACGTAGAACGTGACGGGCAGGGCGATCAGGGCCAGGCCGAGCAGTGTCGTCCAGATTTCTCCGATGTCGATCAGCAGGAAGGCGGGGATGGACAGCACGATGGCACTGGACGCACCCATCCAGAGCACGGGGCGGCGGCCGATCTTGTCCGACAGACGGCCGGCCAGGGGGATGCAGAGCGCCATGACGACGAGGATCGGGATGGTCAGCAGCGTGCCGTGCAACTCGTCGTAGCCCTTGGTGGCCGTGAGGTAGGTGGGCATGTACGAGGTGAGTGCGTAGCCGAGCGTGTTGGCCGCTGCAACGAGGAGCATCGCGACGATGATGCCCCGCCAGTGGTTCTTGAAGATGCTGAGCGGGCCGTTGGACGCGGCGGACTCGTCGGTGAACGACGGGTCGGTGGCGGCCAGTTCCTTGGCGTCCAGGGTGGCCTGGAAGGTGGGGGATTCCTCGATCTTCAGACGGAACCAGATGGCGATCAGGCCGAGCGGTCCGGCGATCAGGAACGGGATGCGCCAGCCCCAGTCCTCCATCACGGGCTGCCCGAGGGTGACCTGCAGGATGGAGACGAGCGCGGCGCCGATGGCGAAACCGAGGTAGCTGCCCATGTCGAGCAGGCTGGCGAAGAAGCCACGGTGCTTGTCAGGCGAGTGCTCGCTGACGAAGGTGGTCGCACCGGCGTACTCGCCACCGGTCGAGAAGCCCTGCACGAGCTTGGTGAAGACCAACAGGGCGGCGGCGAGCATGCCCACCTGGGCGTAGCCGGGCAGAAGGCCCACGGCAAAAGTGGATGCGGCCATCAGCATCAGGGTCATCGACAGCACCTTCTGCCGGCCGATCTTGTCCCCGAGCCAGCCGAAGAACACACCACCCAGCGGGCGGGCGATGAAGGTCGCGGCGAAGGTGCCGAGCAGGAACAGGGTCTGCACCGTCGGGTCGGATTCGGGCAGGAAGACCGGGCCCATGGTCGTGATCAGGTAGCCGAACACGCCGACGTCGTACCATTCCATCGTGTTTCCGACGATGGTTCCGCCGAGCGCTTTCTTGAGTCTCGACTGATCGACCACGTTCACGTGGGACACCTTTAATCGGCGCTGCAGAAGCGGTTTCTTGGTCTTCATCGCGGTGCCGTCGGCGCCGGAATATGAGGTAGTTCTGGGCATTGGAGCTTCTCTCGGGTAGATCACGGTGTTACGAAAATTGAGGGCCCGCTTTCGGGCATAACGAATAATTTTAGCCGAAAATAGGCAATAACCAGACATTTTGCTGGGGATACCCCCTCTGGACAGGGGTTTACCTGAGGCTCCCACCGGCACTTTCTCAGCGAGCGGAGACCTAGGCTTGCCTCATGGCTGACTCTGTGAAGTTCTGGTTCGACCCCTCCTGCCCCTGGGCCTGGATGACCTCTCGGTGGGTGGATGAGGTCTCCGCCCTGCGCGGATTCGACGTCGAGTGGAAAGTGATGAGTCTCGCCGTTCTGAACGAGGACCAGGACGTGTCCGAGGAGCACCGGGCGTTCTTCCCGCGGGCACTGAAATACACCCGACTGGTGACGGCCGCGCAGGAACTGCACGGCCAGAACACGGTCAAGGCGCTCTACGACGCCCTCGGCGTCCGCATCCACCCCGGTGGCAGCATCAACCCTGACGAGGTCATCCCGGCCGCGCTCGCCGAGGTGGGCCTGCCGGCATCCTTCGCCGACTGGGCCGACAGCGACCACTACGACGTGCAGATGCGGGCCAGCCACTTCGACGGTATGGAACGGGTCGGCCAGGATGTCGGAACCCCCGTCATCGCCGTCAACGACGTGGCGTTCTTCGGTCCGGTCATCTCGCCCGCACCGAGCGGCGACGCGGCTCTCAAGCTCTGGGACGGCGTGGTGGCCGTCGCCGGCTACGACGGCTTCTTCGAGATGAAGCGCTCGCGCACCGTCGGACCCATCTTCGCCCCGGTGACCACGGTACCGGCCGCGTCGGCCGAGTAAATAGAATCGGATGCATGCGCATCCACATCGCCACTGACCACGCCGGACTCGATTTCAGTCACCAGCTGGTCACGCACCTCACCCTGGCCGGCCACGATGTTGTGGACCACGGACCGGAGGTCTACGACGCCCTCGACGACTACCCCGCTTTCTGCATCCGGGCGGCCGAGGCCGTCGTCGCCGATCTGTCCCGGGGAGTCGACGCGCTCGGCGTCGTGTTCGGCGGCTCGGGCAATGGCGAGCAGATGGCGGCGAACAAGGTGAAGGGCGTGCGCGCCGCGCTGGTCTGGAGCCTCAGCACCGCCAAGCTCGCCCGCGAGCACAACGACGCGAACGTCATCTCGATCGGCGCCCGGCAGCACCCCATCGAGGAC
This sequence comes from Cryobacterium cryoconiti, assembly GCF_004403065.1. Classification (GTDB taxonomy): domain Bacteria; phylum Actinomycetota; class Actinomycetes; order Actinomycetales; family Microbacteriaceae; genus Cryobacterium; species Cryobacterium cryoconiti. Next base: position 27,541 of record NZ_SOHA01000039.1, on the reverse strand, counting down.
GCCATCGACTTCATCGACGCCTTCATCGCCGAACCGTTCCCCGGCGACGAACGACACTGCCGCCGCATCCTGCAGCTGGCGGAGTACGAAACCCACTGCACCATCAACGGCACGCGTCTCGCCGACTAACCGTGCCCGAGGGTCATTCCGTCCATCGCATCGCTCGCCAGTTCGCCCGTAACTTCGTGGGCAAACGAATTCGGTTGTCGTCACCGCAGGGCCGGTTCGTCGACGGTGCGGCGATGCTCGACGGCCACATCATGACGGATGCCCGTGCCGTCGGAAAGCAGATGTTCCTGGAGTTCGACCACGGGCTCTGGTTGCGCGTGCACCTGGGGCTCTACGGGGCCTGGGACTTCGCCGGGGACATCCACGCGAACGGCACGGACGCCGCCCTCAGGAATCGCAGGCGGCGTCCGATCGCGCGCGTGGCGGATGATCAGATGCTCGACTCGGCCGGCGAGGACTCCCTGCACAGCATCGGCGCCCCCCGCCTGACCCGGCTTCGGATGGCGGAGGGCGAGAAGGTCAGCATCGAACCCGACGGCTTCCCGCCCGAACCCATCGGCCAGGTACGGGTGCGCCTGCTGGCGGATGACGTCGTGGCGGACCTGCGCGGGCCCACGGCCTGCGTGGTGCTCGACCCTCAGGAGGTGCAGGTGGCGATGGACCGCCTCGGCCCTGACCCCCTGCTCGATGACGGCCCCGCCGCCGAGGACCGCTTCGTCACGGTGGTGCGGAAGAAGCCCACCCCGATCGGTCGCCTGCTGATGGACCAGTTGGTGGTCAGCGGCATCGGCAACGTCTACCGGGCGGAGCTTTTGTTCCGGGCGGGGCTGAATCCTCACGCGCCGGGCAAGTCGCTCAGCGACGAGCAGGCCCGGGCCCTCTGGCGTGACTGGGCGCACCTGCTGAAGATCGGCGTGACGACCGGGCAGATGCTGACCATGGACGGCCTCGGCGACGCCGCCTATGGGCGCGCCCTGCGCAGACGGGCCGACCGGCACTGGGTCTACAAGCGCGAGGGACTGCCCTGCCGGGTCTGCGGCACCCACATCGCCCTCGAGGAGATGGCCGCCCGCAAGCTGTACTGGTGCCCCACGTGCCAGGCCTGACCTGCTCCACCTGATCTGCCCCACGACCAGAACGGGAAACCGATGAGACACAACCCCAGTTTCGCGCTCGATGACCCGGCCGAGATCCGCCGTCTCATCCGGGAGAACCCGTGGGCCACCCTGATCAGTCACACGGATGCGGGCCTGGTGGCCTCGCACTATCCCGTGCTGCTCGACGAGCAGTCCGAGGAGGCCGACGAGGTGGTGCTGGTCAGTCACGTGGGGCGTCCCGACGAGGCGCTGCACGAGCTCGGCCGACATGAGGTGCTGGTGATCATCCAGGGTCCCCACGGCTACATCTCGCCGGGCTGGTACGACGAGAAGCCCGCCGTGCCCACCTGGAATTTCGTCACGGCGCACCTGTACGGCACGCCCGAGGTGCTCAGTGACGAGGAGAACCTGCGGGTGCTGGACCGACTGGTCGACCATTTCGAAGAGCGGATGCCTGAGCCGCGCCGCCTGTTCGGCACCCCGGCCAACGCCGCCTATGCCGCGCGCATCGTGGCCGGCACGGTCGGCTTCCGCCTCAGGGTGAGCCGCCTGACCGCCAAGAGCAAGCTCAGCCAGAACAAACCGGCCGAGACCGTGGCGCGCATCCTGGGCGAACTCGACGGCGACGGGCCCTACGCGAGCCCGGCTCTCGCCGCCGCAATGCGCCGGGCGAACGCGGTGGACCGGTGAGCGAGGACAGGCCCGCAGCGCCACCCATCCCGACGCCCGCGGCGGCACCGCCGCTGGTGTTGCGGAACGGCCGGCTGCCGGGCAGCGACGAGATCGTCGACACGCTCATCGTCGACGGCCGGGTGCGCCGGCTGGGGTACCTCGGTCAGGCGGCGGCGGGCATCCGTTCGGTCGACCTGGAGGAGCGCTGGCTGATCCCGGGCCTCTGGGACAACCACGTGCATTTCAGCCAGTGGGCGCAGACGAATCAGCGGCTGGATCTGACCGGCGCGAGCAGCGCCGCGGCCGTGGCGGCCCTCGTCGCCGGGTGGGCGCCCGGTGTGGGCTCGGGGGAGACCCTGGTCGGGTTCGGGTTCCGCGACGGTCTCTGGCCGGATGCCCCGAGCCGGGCCCTGCTGGACGCCGCCGCGGGCACCGTTCCGGTCGTGCTGATCAGCGGCGACCTGCACGCCTGCTGGCTGAATTCGGCCGCGCTCGCCCGGCACGGTCACCCGGAGCACCCCACCGGACTGCTCCGGGAAGAGGACTGCTTCGCCGTGGTGCGGGCGCTCGCCGAGGTGCCCGACACTGTGATGGACGCCTGGGCCGACAGCGCCGCCCGAGTCGCGGCATCCCGCGGGGTGGTGGGAATCGTCGACCTGGAGATGAACTGGAACCTCGCCACCTGGCAGCGGCGCATCCAGGGCGGCACCGACGCGTTGCGGGTCGAGTTCGGCGTCTACACGCAGCATCTGGAGCGTGCCATCGCCCTCGGGTTGCGGAGTGGGGCCGGCATCGCCGAAACCGGCGGGCTGCTCACGGTGGGACCCTACAAGGTAATCACCGACGGGTCGCTGAACACCCGCACCGCGTACTGCGTCGACGAGTACCCCGGCCTGGAGGGGCAGCCCGGGTCGCACGGGCAGCTGAACGTGCCGCCGGAGGAACTGCTCACGCACCTCGCCCGGGCCGTCGCCGCGGGCCTCCGCCCCGCCGTGCACGCCATCGGCGACCGCGCCAACGCGCTCGCGCTCGACGCGTTCGAGCAGCTCGGCTGCCCCGGAAGCATCGAGCACGCCCAGCTTCTCGCACCGGGGGACGTCGCCCGCTTCGCCCGGCTGGGCGTGGTGGCGAGCGTTCAGCCCGAGCACGCCCTCGACGACCGGGACGTCGCCGACCGCTACTGGGCGGGACGCACCGACCGGGCCTTCGTGCTGAAGAGCCTGCTGGACGCCGGGGTCACACTCGCCCTCGGGTCCGACGCCCCGGTCGCCCCGCTGGACCCGTGGGTGGGCATCGCCGCCGCTGTGGGACGCACCCGCGACGGCCGCGAACCCTGGCACGCCGAACAGTCCGTTTCGCGGCAGGCCGCGCTGGCCGCATCCGCCCGCGGCAGGCACCGCGTCCTGGTGGGTGACGTCGCCGACCTCGCGGTCTGTGAGATCGACCCGTTCGTCGCCTCCGTGCCCGATCTGCGACGGATGCCCGTGGCCGCCACCCTGCTCGCCGGCCGCTTCACCCACACCGCCCTCTGACCGCCGCCCGGCAGTCGAGCCCCGTTGGTCGAGCTCCGGAGGTCGAGCTTGTCGAGACCCGGCAGTCGAGCCCCGGCAGTCGAGACCCGGTGGTCGAGCTTGTCGAGACCCGGCAGTCGAGCCCCGGCAGTCGAGCCCCGGTGGTCGAGCTTGTCGAGACCCCCCCTCCACCCAAGAGCCGGGGGTTACCCCCCGCCGTCATCCGGTTGCCAGCGGGATGTCGCCGGATTCGACCAGCGATCAGGCTGAATCCGACAGACTTACCGGAGGACACCATGACCCAGCCGACCGAAACCCCCCGACGCAGCACCGGCTACGGCGCGCTCTGGCGCCGAGCCCCCCGGGAAGCGCTCTTCCTGCTGCTGACCCTCCCGGTGGCCGTGATCGCGCTCGCCGTGCTGAGCACCGTCTTCTTCACGGGCGTGGGGCTGCTCGCCGTCATCGTCGGGATCGTCGTGGTCGTGGCGGCCCTGTACCTCGCCCGCGGCTTCGGCCTGGTCGAACTCGCGCGTCTGCGCTGGGCCGGCCAGCCTGCCATCACCCCGCCGCGGTGGGACGCCCCGGGGGAGCCTGCCTCCACCCTCCGCGCCCTGCTCGGCCCGCTCGTCAACGGGCACTACTGGCTCTACCTGCTGCACGGCATGGTCGTGAACGTCGTGCTCGGCCTGGTCAGCTGGACTCTCACGGTGATCTGGTTGTCGGTGGGGCTCGGCGGTATCAGCTACTGGTTCTGGGGGCGCTTCCTGACCGGCACCGACGGCGTCTGGCTGCACGACGTGATCCTCGACTGGATGCTGCCGGGCAACACGGTGCAGATCGACCCGCTGCTGGGCGAGAGCATCTTCCAGCTCGCACTCGGCCTGATCTTCGTGCTCACCCTGCCGTTCATCACGCACGCTTTCACCCTGCTGCACCAGTTCACGGCCCGCGGAATCCTGGGTGCCTGGCGGTCCGAGGCGTTGCAGCGCGAGGTCGCCGACCTCAGCGCGTCGCGCGGGGCGGCCGTCTCGGCGGAGGACCAGTCCCTGCGGCGCCTGGAACGGGACATCCATGACGGCCCGCAGCAGCGCCTGGTGAGGCTGCAGATGGACCTCGCCAGCGCCGAACGCAAGCTCGGCACCGACCCGGAGGCCGCCCGCACGCTGATCGCCGAGGCCCGGGAACAGGCGCACGACACCCTGGAGGAGTTGCGGGCGCTGTCCCGCGGGCTGGTGCCGCCCATCCTGCAGGACCGCGGCCTCCTCGCCGGTCTCGAGTCCCTCGCGGCGCGCAGCACCATCCCGGTGCGGCTCGAACTGCAGGTCGATCCCGCGCTGCGGCTGCCCAGCGAGATCGAGCGCAGCGCATATTTCGTGGCCGCGGAGCTGCTCACGAACGCCGCCAAGCACTCCCGGGCCACGAGCATCCGTCTGCATCTGGCGCTGCGCGGCGTGCCGGGGGACGAGAGCACCGGCGCCGCCGGCGCCACTTGGCTCGACCTCTGGGTGATCGACGACGGCATCGGCGGGGCGCGGCTGATCGACGCCCACGGCCTGCAGGGGCTCGACGAGCGCCTCCGCGGCCTCCGCGGCGTGCTCTCGGTGCGGAGCCCCGATGGCGGACCGACCGCGATCGGGGCCCATATCCCGCTGCCCGCGGCCGGGCCGGCGCGCGTCGTCACCGTATCCTGAACGGATGACCGCCCTCGCCCCAGCCCTGCCCCCGGCCACCACGCCGCCGCTGCGGATCGTGCTGGCCGAAGACTCGGTGCTGCTCCGCGAGGGCCTGATCCGACTGTTCGACGAGGCAGGGTTCGAGACCGTCGCCTCCTACGGCGATGCGGATGCCCTGCTCGCCGAGGTCGACGCCGTGCGGCCCGACATTGCCGTGCTCGACGTGCGGATGCCGCCGACCTTCCGGGACGAGGGCGTGCGGGCCGCGCTGGAACTGCGCCGCAGACTGCCCTCGGTGGGCATCCTGCTGCTCAGCCAGTACGTGGAGGGCACCTATGCGCACGAGCTGCTCGCCGCCGGCAACGGGGGACTGGGCTACCTGCTCAAGGACCGGGTGGCTTCGCTCGAGGAACTGCGCGACGCCGTCAACCGGATCAGCGCCGGTGGAACCGTGCTCGACCCGCAGGTCGTGCGTGAGCTGTTGGCCCGGCGCACCGACCCGCTCGCGGCCCTCACGCCGCGGGAGCGTGACGTGCTCGGGCTGATGGCGGAGGGGCGCACCAACGCGGCCATCTCCGCCCTGCTCGTGATCGGGGTCGGCGCGGTCGAGAAGAACGTCACGTCGATCTTCCTGAAGCTGGGGCTCGACGACTCGGGTTCGGACCACCGCCGGGTGCTGGCCGTGCTCACCTACCTGCGACACTGAACGTTTGCTGAGCATCCGGATGTCCGGACCCGGCTCAGTGAGGAGCAGAATCGACTCATGAGTGAGATCGAGAATTCCAAGCTGGCCATCATCGGAGCCGGGGCTGTCGGGTCGTCCCTGGCCTACGCTGCGCTGATCCGGCAGTCCGCACGCGAAGTGGTGCTGTACGACATCAACGGGCCCAAGGTGGAGGCGGAGGTTCTCGACCTGGCCCACGGCACCCAGTTCACCGGCGCCTCCTGCGTGGCCGGCGGCAGCGACCTCGACGCCATCGCCGGCGCGAACATGGTTGTGATCACGGCCGGCGCCCGGCAGCACCCCGGTCAGTCCCGCCTCGAGATGGCGGGCGTCAACGTCGGGATCCTGCGGGAGCTGATGCCCAAGCTGGTTGAGCGGGCCCCCGACGCCGTCTACATGCTCGTCACCAACCCCTGCGACGTGCTGGCCTACGCGGCCCGCCAGTTCAGCGGGCTGCCGGCCGCACGGGTCTTCGGATCCGGCACGGTGCTCGACTCGTCCCGGCTGCGCTGGATGCTCGCGCACCGGGTGGGGGTCGCGATCGCCAACGTGCACGCTGTGATCGTCGGCGAACACGGCGACTCGGAGTTCCCGCTCTGGTCGCAGGCCCGGATCGGCCCGATCTCCCTGGCCCAGTGGGTGCAGGACGACATCTCGCCCAAGGGTCTGGTGCCGTTCTCCGAGGCGGAGTTCGAGGCCATCACCGAAAGCGTGAAGTCCGCGGCCTACAAGGTCATCGCCGGTAAGGGCGCCACGAACTACGCGATCGGGCTCTCCGGCGCCCGCATCGTCGAGGCCGTGCTGCGCGACGAGGGCGCGGTTCTGCCGGTCAGCTCGGTTCTCACCGACTACCGCGGCATCAGCAACGTGGCACTCTCCGTGCCGAGCGTGATCAACGCCGAGGGCGTCTCGCGCGTGATCGAGGTGCCCTTCAACGACAAGGAGCAGGAACTGTTCGAGCACTCGGCGGCCACGCTGCGGGCGACCCTGGACGGACTCGGCCTCGACTGAGCGTGAAAGGCGGTGGTGTGGAGGGGATGACGGGAATCGAACCCGCGCCATCAGTTTGGAAAACTGAGGCTCTACCATTGAGCTACATCCCCCGAACGCAGTCTCCTGCGCACTCACTCAGCGTAGTACACGTTGGGCGGCGCGCGCTGCACCACCCGGCCCGCGGCATCCAGCCTGTGCAGTAGGCTTAACGAGGTCATTCCGTCGAAAGCGTGAACTTCGCGCGCCAAGCGGATGCCCACCACCGGGTCGAGATTTTGTCCGGGGCGTAGCTCAGCTTGGTAGAGCGCTCGGTTTGGGGCCGAGAGGTCGCAGGTTCGAATCCTGTCGCCCCGACCATCACCCCCACATACATCGGTCGAACACAGGAGATTGCCACGTGAAGTCCACGGTAGAAAAGCTGAGCCCCACTCGCGCGAAGGTCACCATCTCGGTGGCCCCCGAGGAGTTGAAGCCCAGCATCACCCACGCCTACGGCCACATCGCCGAGGACATCAACATTCCCGGCTTCCGCAAGGGCAAGGTCCCGCCGGCCATCATCGACCAGCGCGTGGGCAAGTCCGCCGTGCTGGAGCACGCGGTCAACGAGAGCCTCGACGGTTTCTACCGCGCGGCCGTGACCGAGCACAAGCTGCGCCCGCTGGGCCGCCCCGAGGCCGACATCGTCGCCTGGCCCAGCGACAAGGACTTCTCCGGAGACCTTGAGTTGGCCATCGAGGTCGACGTGCGCCCCGAGATCGACCTGCCGGCCTACTCCGGCCTGAAGCTCACCGTCGACGCCGTCGAGGTGTCCGACGCCGAGGTCGCCGAGGAGCTCGACAACCTGCGCAGCCGCTTCGGCACGCTCGTCACCGTCGACCGCCCGGCCACCACGGGTGACTTCGTGCAGATCGACCTGATCGCCGCCATCAGCGGTGTCGAGGTCGACAACGCCACCGGCATCTCCTACGAGGTCGGCTCCGGAGACCTCATCGACGGAATCGACGAGGCGCTCGACGCCCTCAGCGCCGGCGAGACCACCACCTTCAACTCCAACCTCATGGGTGGGGACCACGAGGGTGAGACGGCCGAGATCACCGTCACCGTCGGCGCCGTCAAGGAGCGCGAGCTTCCCACCGCCGACGACGACTTCGCGCAGATCGCCAGCGAGTTCGACACCATCGCCGAGCTGACCGAGAGCCTCAAGGGCCAGGTCGAGCGCTCCAAGGTCTTCGGCCAGGGCACGCAGGCTCGGGAGCTGCTCGTCGAGCAGCTCCTGACCTCGGTCGAGGTCCCGATCCCGGCTGCGATCATCGAGGATGAGGTTCGCCGTCACCTCGAGGGTGAGAACCGCCTCGAAGACGCCGAGCACCGTGCCGAGGTCACCGAGGCCAGCGAGAAGACGTTCCGTCAGCAGATCCTGCTCGACACCATCGCCGAGGCCGAGAAGGTCCAGGTCAGCCAGGACGAGCTCACCCAGTACCTGATCCAGGGCGCTGCTCAGTACGGTATGGACCCGAGCGAGTTCGTTCAGGCCCTCAGCGGCAACGGTCAGATCCCGTCGATGGTGGCCGAGGTCGCCCGCAACAAGGCCCTCGCCATCGCCCTGGGCAAGGCGGAGGTCGTTGACTCCAACGGCAACGCCGTTGACCTGTCCGAGTTCGTCGCGGTTGCCGACGAGGAGTCCGACGAGGACGCCGACGGCGACGAGACCGCTGAAGACGCCGACGCTGAAGCCGCTGAGGCTGAGGCCAAGGCCGCCAAGGCCAAGGCAGCGAAGGCCGCCAAGGCCAAGGCCGCCGCGGCGAAGAAGAAGGCTGCCGCCGCCAAGGAGTAGCTCCGCACCGCTCACGCGGGACGACGGGCCGGATGTCACAGACATCCGGCCCGTTTCGTGTTTTCGCCCCTCGAACGTGGCGCGCCAGCGCGGCGCGGGGCCGCGGGTTATCTGCCGAGGGCGAACAGAGCCGTTCCGGAGCGTTGGCTCCTATAGATTCATTCCTGAAGCGACAAGTGAAACGGAGCGCGACATGGCCGATATGACACCCACACCCGGCGTTTTTGACCGACTGCTGAAAGACCGCATCATCTGGCTGGGTTCAGAGGTCCGGGATGAGAACGCCAACGAGATCTGTGCCAAGATCCTGCTGCTGGCCGCAGAGGACTCGGAGCGCGACATCTTCCTGTACATCAACTCGCCCGGCGGCTCCATCACGGCAGGCATGGCCATTTACGACACGATGAGGTTCGTTCCGAACGACATCGTCACCGTCGGCATCGGTCTCGCGGCGTCGATGGGACAGTTCCTGTTGTCCTCCGGCACCAAGGGCAAGCGGTACATCACGCCCAACGCGCGCGTGCTGTTGCACCAGCCGTCCGGCGGATTCGGTGGCACGGCCGCCGACATCCAGACCCAGGCCAAGGTCATCCTGGACATGAAAAAGCGGATGGCCGAACTGACTGCCGAGCAGACCGGCAAGTCGGTCGAGCAGGTCCTCATCGACAACGACCGTGACAACTGGTTCACTGCTGACGAGGCCGTGGCCTACGGTTTCGTCGACCACCTGCGCGGCTCCGCGTCGGAAGTGGTCGGCGGCGGCGGCACCGACGACTCAGTGAACAAGAACTAGGACGGGCGAGAGACATGGAATTCACCAACTTTGGTCACCAGGCCGGGGGCCGCGCTCCGCAGTCACCCGAAGCCCGGTACATCCTCCCCACGTTCGAAGAGCGCACGGCCTACGGCTACAAGCGCCAGGACCCCTACGCGAAGCTTTTCGAGGACCGCATCATCTTCCTCGGCGTGCAGGTCGACGACGCGTCCGCCGATGACGTCATGGCCCAGCTCCTGGTGCTCGAGAGCCAGGACCCAGACCGTGACATCGTGATGTACATCAACTCACCCGGTGGTTCCTTCACCGCGATGACGGCGATCTACGACACCATGCAGTACATCCGTCCCCACATTCAGACGGTCTGCCTCGGCCAGGCGGCGTCCGCTGCCGCCGTGCTGCTGGCCGGCGGAACGCCGGGAAAGCGCCTCGCCCTGCCGAACGCGCGAATCCTCATCCACCAGCCGTCGGCCGGTGGACAGGGTGGCGGTCAGGCGTCCGACATCGAGATCCAGGCCGCCGAGATTCAGCGGATGCGTGAATGGCTCGAATTCACCATCGCCCACCACTCCAACCGCACCGCGGAGCAGGTTCACAAGGACATCGACCGTGACAAGATCCTCGGCTCGGCCGAGGCCCTCGAGTACGGCCTGATCGACCAGATCCTGACCAGCCGCAAAAACGTGCCCACGCTCGTCAAATAAGCGAGCGCACCATGAACGCGACGGATGTCCAGGCTCGGTTGAGCCGGGCATCCGTCGCGTTCTGCATGTCGGCGGCATCGGGTAGAACGGTGCCGGAACGTTATTCGACGCAAGCGGTCAGCCTGCACCCGGGGTACACGGGCACAAGCTAGGCTCAATGCAGCTGATCGATGGAGGAGGCTGACGGATGGCCCGAATAGGCGAAAGCGCCGACCTGTTGAAGTGCTCGTTCTGTGGAAAGAGCCAGAAGCAGGTGCAGCAGCTCATTGCGGGCCCCGGCGTGTACATCTGCGACGAGTGCGTCGAGTTGTGCAACGAGATCATCGAAGAGCGCCTGGCCGAGGCCACCGCTGAAGACGGGCCCGGCGAGTTCGAACTGCCCAAGCCGAAAGAGATCTTCGGCTTCCTCGAGGAATACGTCATCGGTCAGGAAGCCGCCAAGCGTGCCCTCGCCGTTGCCGTCTACAACCATTACAAGCGTGTGCGCTCCCGGGCCACCCTCACGGCCGCCGACGCCATCCGCGACGACGTGGAGATCGCCAAGTCCAACATCCTGTTGATCGGCCCCACCGGCTGCGGCAAGACCTACCTGGCCCAGACGCTCGCGAAGCGCCTCAACGTTCCGTTCGCCGTGGCAGATGCAACGGCCCTCACCGAGGCCGGCTACGTCGGTGAAGACGTGGAGAACATCCTCCTCAAGCTCATCCAGGCCGCGGACTACGACGTCAAACGCGCTGAGACCGGCATCATCTACATCGACGAGATCGACAAGATCGCGCGCAAGGCCGAGAACCCTTCGATCACCCGTGACGTGTCCGGCGAGGGTGTGCAGCAGGCGCTGCTGAAAATCCTCGAGGGCACCGTGGCCTCGGTCCCGCCGCAGGGTGGGCGTAAACATCCGCACCAGGAATTCATCCAGATCGACACCACCAATGTGCTGTTCATCGTGGCCGGTGCGTTCGCGGGCCTCGACGACATCATCTCCACCCGGGCCGGCAAGAAGGGCATCGGCTTCGGCGCTCCGCTGCACAGCAAGGGCGACGACGTCAACCTGTTCAGCGAGGTTCTGCCCGAAGACCTGCACAAGTTCGGGCTGATCCCCGAGTTCATCGGTCGCCTCCCGGTGGTCACCACCGTCACCCAGCTCGACCAGTCTGCTCTGATGCAGATCCTGACCGTGCCCAAGAATGCCCTCGTGCGGCAGTACCAGCGCATGTTCGAGATCGACGGCGTCGAGCTCGAATTCGAGCAGCCGGCACTGGAAGCCATCGCCGACCTCGCGGTGCTGCGCAAGACGGGTGCGCGCGGTCTGCGCGCGATCATGGAGGAGGTGCTCGGGCCGATCATGTTCGAGGTGCCGTCCAGCGCCGAGGTGGCGCGCGTCGTGGTCACCCGGGCGGCCGTGCTCGACAACGCCGAGCCCACCATCGTGCTGCACAAGGCCCGCCGGGTGGAGAAGTCCGCCTAGGTCTGTCGGCCTGAGCCGAGGCCGCCGTGTATCAACCCGTCTTCGCCGGCGTTGTGGCGGCTATCACCGGTTTCGCCAGCTCGTTCGTGCTGGTTATCGCGGGGCTGCAGGCTGTCGGAGCGAGTGGCGCCCAGGCGGCATCCGGCCTGCTCGCCCTCTGCCTGCTGGTCGGCGTCACCTGCATCCTCCTGCCGTGGTACTTCAGGATGCCCATCTCGTTCGCCTGGTCGACGCCCGGGGCGGCGCTGCTGGTGGCCGCCGGGCAGACGCCGAACGACTTCGACGCCGCCGTCGGTGCGTTCCTGGTCTGCGGGGCCCTGATCGTGCTCTCCGGGCTGTGGCCGGTGCTGGGCCGTGCCATCACGAGCATCCCCAAACCGATCGCGAGTGCGATGCTGGCGGGCATCCTGTTCCCGATCTGTCTGGCCCCGGTGACGGCATCCGTCCAGCAGCCCCTGCTCGCGGTACCGGTCGTCGTGGTCTGGCTGGTGGTATTCAAGCTGGCGCGTCCCTGGGCCGTGCCGGCCGCCATGGTCGTGGCGGCGATCGGCATCGCCCTCACCGAGGGAACCGGCTGGCTGACCGCGCCTTCATCGGCCCCGGCTCTCGTTTTCGTGGCCCCGGTGTTCGACCCGATCGTGATCGTGAGCCTGGGGCTGCCGCTGTTCATCGTGACGATGGCCGGGCAGAACGTGCCGGGTTTCGTGGTGCTGTCCACCTTCGGCTACCAGCCGCCGCCCCGTGCGATCCTGGTCGGTTCCGGCCTGGCGACCGCGGCGGGATCGGTGTTCGGCGCGCACGGCATCAATCTGGCGGCGATCACGGCCGCCCTGATGGCCAGTCCCGATGCGCACCCCGACCGCTCGAAACGGTGGATCGCCACGGCGTCATCGGGGGCGGCCTATCTGGTGCTCGGCCTCGGTGCCGGCTATGCGGCCGCGCTGGTGGCGGCGTCACCGCCGATCCTGATCACCGCCGTGGCCGGTCTGGCGCTCCTCGGGGCGCTCGTCACGAGCATCACCGGCGCACTCGAGGACGAGCGGCGCCGCCTCGTCGCGATTACGACGTTCCTGGTCACGGCATCGGGCGTGTCGGTGCTCGGCATCGGCTCTGCCTTCTGGGGGTTGCTCGTCGGCGGCGCCGTCATGCTCTGGCTCGGCTGGGTGCCTGCCCGTCGCCGCTGAACCCCCGCGACACGACACATTCGGGGGGTCCAGCCTCGCTCACACCCCCGAAACCTGTCGGTTCGAGGGCTCGGAGTCCTAGTTCAGGCCGCGGCGGTCGAGGAGCGGGCGGATGTCGGCGTCGCGGCCGCGGAAGTCGCGATAGGCGGCGAGCGGGTCGGTGCTGCCGCCCACACCGAGCAGCCGGGACCGGAACCGGTCGCCGTTGGCCCGGGTGAGCCCGCCGTTCTCCTCGAACCATTCGCCGGTGTCGGCGTCGAGCACCTCGCTCCAGATGTACGAGTAGTAGCCGGCGTCGTAGCCTCCCGCGAAGGTATGCGCGAAGTACGTGCTGGCGTACCGCGTGGGCACGGCCGGGTTGTCGAGACCGGCGGCGGCGAGGGCGGATGCCTCAAACGCTGCGACATCCGTCACCGTGTCCTCGGCGCCGATCCGGTGCCAGGCCTGGTCGAGCAGGGCCGCGGCGAGGTACTCGCTGGTGGAGAAGCCCTCGTTGAAGGTGGACGAGGCCTGGATGCGGTCCACGAGGTCCTGGGGCATGGGCTCCCCGGTCTCATGGTGGCGGGCGTAATTCGCAAGCACCTCGGGCCACAACATCCACATCTCATTGACCTGGCTGGGGAATTCGACGAAGTCACGGTACACATTGGTGCCGGAGAACTTCGGGTAGGTCACCCGGGCGAACAGGCCGTGCAGGGCGTGTCCGAACTCGTGGAAGAGCGTGACGACCTCGTCGAAGCTGAGCAGCGTGGGCTCGCCCGCCGCCGGCTTGGGCACGTTCAGGTTGTTGCAGACGATCGTGGGGGTGCCGAGCAGTGTGGACTGGGAGCGGAGAGCGTTCATCCAGGCGCCGCCGCGCTTGGAATCGCGGGTGTAGACGTCGATGATGTAGAGGCCCACGGGGGAGCCGTCGTCCTCGGCGACCTCGAACACGCGCGCTCCCGGGTGCCAGGCGACGAGGTCGGTGCGCTCGGTGAAGGTCACGCCGTAGAGCCGGTTGGCCGCGTAGAACACGCCGTCCTGCAGCACCCGTTCGAACTCGAAGTAGGGGCGCATCGCCGCGGTGTCCACGTCGTAGCGGGCCCGGCGCACTCTCTCGGTGTAGAAGGCCCAGTCCCAGGCGGCGAGCTCGAAGTCCCCGCCGTCCGCGTCGATCTGCGCCTGCAGGTCGGTCTGCTCGACGCGCGCGTTCCGGGCGGCGGCGGGCGCGAGGCGTCCGAGCATGTCGGCCACCGCCTGCGGCGTCCTGGCCGTTTGGTCGGCCGTCACGCCGGCGGCATGGTTGTCGAATCCGAGCAGCCGGGCGCGTTCGGCCCGCAGCCCGGAGATCTCCAGCACCAGGGAGCGGTTGTCGAATGCTCCGCCCCGGATGCCGCGGGACCGCGAGGCGGCCAGCAGCCGCTCCCGCACACCCCGGTTCGTCAGCTGCGCCAGATACGGGTGCGAGGTGGGCAGCACCAGGGTGATCACGTACCGGCCGGTCAGGCCGCGTTCCGTCGCCGCCTCGGCCGCGGCGGAGATCTGGCCGGGGGTGAGGCCGTCCAGCTCGCTCACGTCGTCGAGCACGAGCGCAAGGTCGTTGGTGTCGGCGAGCAGGTTCTTCTCGAACCTGGTGGTCGCCGTGGAGAGCCGCTTGTTGTAGTCGCGCAACCGGGCCTTGTCGTCGTTGCTGAGGCGTGCACCGGCCAGGGTGAACTCGGTGAAATACCGTTCCACCAGATAGCGCGCCTCCGGTTCCAGCGCCAGACCGTCAAGCTGTTCGTGCAGGGTCGCGACCCGGCCGAACAGTTCCGGGTCCAGACGGATGGCGTCCGCGTGCGCCGACAGGAGCGGGGCGAGCTCCTCCTCGAGGGCGTTGGTGAAGTCGCTGGAGTCGGACGAGCTCCGGTTGAAGAACACCTCGGCCACCCGGGTGAGCACCTGCCCGCTGCGCTCGAGGGGCACCATCGTGTTCTCGAAGGTGGGGGCATCCGTGCCCGCGCAGATCGCCGCGATCTCGGCGAGCTGATCCGTCATCCCGGCCAGGAACGCCGGCCGATAGTGCTCCTCAGCAATCAGCGCAAACGGGGGCAGCTCGAAGGGAAGCGTGCTGGTGCTGGCGAAGGGGTTCATTTCCTCACCCTGTCACATCCCCGTCCCATTCACATTTCAGCCATGGAAGAATCCCTGCACACGCCTAGGATCGGGTCATGATCGACGAGCCGGCACGCCCCGAGACCGCTCCCCGGGAGCAGTACACGCACGGGCATCACGAGAGCGTGCTGCGTTCGCACACCTGGCGCACGGTGGCGAATTCCGCGGCCTACCTGGTGCCGCACCTGGATTCCGGGCAGACCCTGCTCGACGTGGGATGCGGGCCGGGAACGATCACGGTCGACCTGGCCCGCCGGCTCAACCCCGGGCAGGTCACGGGCATCGACGCCTCGGAGCCGATCGTGCGGCGCGCGGCCGGCCTCGCCTTCGATGAGGGGGTGCGCAACGTCTCATTCCGGGTGGGGGACGCCTACGCCCTCGACTTCGCCGACGGGAGTTTCGACGTCGTGCATGCGCACCAGACGCTGCAGCACCTCGCCAACCCGGTGGCCGCGCTGCGGGAATTCCGGCGGGTGCTGAAGCCCGGCGGAATCCTCGCCGCCCGCGACGTGGACTCCGGGGGAGTGATGTACCACCCGAAGCTGCCGGGCCTGCAGCTGTGGGAGAACGCCTTCCGGGACGTGCAGAACTGGAACGGAGGCGACCCCGACGCCGGGCGGTCCCTGAAAGCGTGGGCGCGCCAGGCCGGGTTCGGCCAGGTGGAATGCTCGGCGTCGATCTGGTGCTTCGCCTCGGACGTCGAACGCGAGTGGTGGGGGCAGTCCTGGGCAGTGCGGGTGATCGAGTCCGACTTCGCGGCGCATGCCATCGAGGTCGGCGCGGCCGACCTCGCCGACTTGCGGATGATGCAGGCCGCCTGGCTGCAGTGGGCCGGCGACCCCGATGGCTGGTTCGGTGTGCCGCACGGTGAGATCGTCGCCCGGAAGTAGCCCGTGCCGCACACCTGGACCGTCGGGATGACGCAGAGGATGCCGAAAGCTCCCAGAGGTCGCCGGGCCGGGCCGGACGCGGGGGAGTAACCTGTCGATATCGGGGATCGTGAAAGCGCACCCTGGAACGTGCGAAGGGGGGCGAATGAGAACCTGGCAGAGAGTCGTGGTCGGCTGGGACGGCAGTGCCGCCTCCGACCGGGCCGTTGAGTGGGCAAGCGAGCATGTTCGGGCAGCTGGGCCGGGGCAGACGCACACCGTGCGGATTGTGCGGGCCGTAGATGATTCCTCCCGATACTTCGATGAGGCCGAGGCGCGCTGGGCGGTTGCGCTGGCGAATTTCGCGCTGGCCGAACGGGCTGCGCGTCTGAGGTCGACGAATCCGGACCTGATCGTGCAGACCTCGGTCATGCGCGGTGATCCGGCCCGGGTGCTCGACCACTACGCCGACCGGGACACCCTGCTCGTCGTGGGCAGCAGGAACGGCCATGGAGACGACAGCGGACCCGGGTCGACGCTGGTGGAGAAACTGGCCGCACTCACTCGGGGCGCCGTCGCCGTGATACCCGACGGGGACATCCGCACCCGCTCGGGCGTGGTGGCCGGGGTCGACGGATCGGACGAGTCGGTGGCCCTCGGTCTCGTCGCCGCGGAGCTGGCTCTGGGGCGTCGGGACGAACTGTATCTGGTGCACGCCAGCACCGAACACCCCGCGATCGCGATGTCCGGCCTCGGTGTGGCGCCGGACGCCGTGCTCGACCGGGTGCGGAGGCAAGTCCAAGCGGCCTACCCCGATCTTCGGGTGCACGGCCATGTCGACCTGACAGCGTCCCCGGCGACGGCCCTGATCGGGCATTCGCGCGACGCGGCCCTGGTCGTGGTCGGTTCGCGCCGGCCCGGTGTCGCCCGGCGGCTATTGCTGGGGTCGGTCAGCCGGACCCTGGTCAGTAAACCGAGCTGCCCGACCATAGTCGTCGATGCCCGGAACCGAACCGAGAACGCACCGTGGGGAGAGTGACCAAGTGACCGAGCAGGAGCCGACACTGAACCTGACAACCGGCACGGCAGCGCCGGCGGGCACGACGACGACGGTGGCCTGGAACGGGTCTGCCTCGTCCCGGGCGGCGCTGCTGTGGGCGATCGAACGTGAGCGGTCGGCACCCGGCCTGCTGCTGCTGCTCACCGTGCTCGACGAGGCCTATCGCGGTTTCGGCGCGGCGGCGCTGAACGAGTTGGCCGTGGCGGCCAGGCAGGCGCTCCAAGCGGAAATCGACTGGATCCGGGCGACCGAGCCGAGCCTCCCGGTCACCTCACTACTGCTCGAGGGGAACCCCGACGACATGATTCTGGCGCACTGCGTTCCCGGGTCGATGCTGGTGCTCGGACGTCGGGAAGGTCGCTCGCCCCTGCAACGGTGGTCCCGGGCGGCACGGTTGGCGTCTCGGGCTCCGGTCCCGGTGTCCGTCGTGCCGACTGCCGAAGCCTCCACGCCGGGGGACATTCCGGGGGAGGTTCTGCAACGTTCCGGGGTGATCGTCGGAGTCGACGGATCTCCCGCGTCCCGGCAGGCCTGCCTGACGGCGGCGGCCGAGGCCCACCGCCGGCAGGAGACACTCGATATCGTGTATGCCGGGCCCGTTGCGGATCCGGTGGGGACGGATGACGCGGCGCTGCCTCGCGCGATAGTGAACGACTGTGCGCAGGAGGCACTGTTCGCACACCCGGCGCTGACCGTCCGGCGGCGCTTCGTTCCCGGCCCCGCCGCGCCGGTTCTGCTGCGGCTGGCACAGGACAAGGCCCTGCTGGTCATCGGATCGCGCGGGCGAGGAGCCGTGGCCGGGTTTCTGCTCGGTTCAGTCAGCCGCGCCCTGGTTGCCAATGCCACCGGCCCACTTATCGTGGTCACGGAAATGCCGTCGGTGCCGGACCCGGCACGGGACCCGGCACCAGATAGCGACTAGATCCAGTCGTCTTCGTCGTCGAGAACGATCGACGGCTGCGTGATCGTGGCGCTGTCCTCGGACGGGTCGTAGCGGATGACCGTGCCGTCGTCGAGCTCGAGCACAGGGTTGCCCTCGAGCCAGGTCAGCGTCCAGCGCCAGGCGCTGGAGTCTTCCGCCAGCGCGGTGAGTTCTTCTTCGACCGCGTGGATGGCGATCTCCACAACGTGCGGTAGTCCGGCCGGCGGCGGGCCGCCCAGTGGCCAGCGGCTTCCCATCTTCATTTAGAGCTCGATCTCGTAGGTGACCCAGTCCGTGCGGCTGGCCACATCGTCGTACAGGCGCTGAGCGGTCTCGTTGTCGGCCGCGGTCAGCCACTGCACGGTGGTGAGGTGGCGCGTGGCGGCGTAGTCCTTGGCGAACTCGATCAGAGCCCGGCCGACACCCGTGCTGCGCGAGTCCGGCGACACGAACAGGTCGTCGAGGAACAGGCCGCGGGTGGCGGTGAGGGTGTTCGGCACCTCGCGGTAGTGCGCGAAGCCGATGAAGTCGCCGTCATCGTTGACTGCGACCGCGCCGGTGAGGGACTCGTTCTTGTCGATGATCCAGCTCCAGACCTGGAGCGCCTTCTGATCGGTCAGTTCGCTCTTGTAGAACTCGCTGTAGCCCTCGAACAGTCCCAGCCACGAGAAAAAGTCCTTGTCGCCGAGCGCGCGTACTGTGATTGACATTCGGTTCTCCTAGTTCTCTGGCACCGTGGCGAGCACGATGTCAGTGACAGCCAATTCGCTGCCTTCAATAAAAACCAACTCCGAGATGCGGCCAACGGCCCTCAGATCGGCGGCAGCCTGCCTGAGCAGGGCAATCTCTGCAGCCGTACCGCTAATTACAGCAGAAACAACGGCGGATTTCTGGGATGCCTTCGCATCCGTTTTCGCGCGGCGGATGCCGGTGAGCGCCCGGCTGGACAGGTCCAGCAGTGCCACGTTGCCACCCTGCCCGCCACCGAGGTCGGCCTGCACGGGCCACGGGGCCGTGTGGATCGACGTGTCGTTGGACCACGACCAGGCTTCCTCGGTCGCGAACGGGACGAACGGGGCGAACAGGCGCAGCAGGGAGGCCAGCGCGGTGCGCAGGGCGGCCACTGCCGACGCCTGGCCGGAGCCGGCCTCGCCGTAGGCACGTTCCTTGACCAGTTCGAGGTAGTCGTCGCAGAACGTCCAGAAGAAGCTCTCGGTGAGTTCCAGCGCACGCGCGTGGTCGTAGCCCTCGAACGCAGCTGTGGCCTGGCCGACGACGACGGTCAGCCGAGCCAGCATGCTCTGGTCGAGCGGCTCGGTCACGGGGGCGTCGGCGGCGCCGTCGAACGCGAGGATGAACTTCGACGCGTTCAGGATCTTGATCGCCAGGCGACGGCCGATCTTGATCTGGGTCGGGTTCTTGGGGTCGAAGGCGGCGTCGGTGCCGAGGCGCGACGACGCGGCCCAGTAGCGCACGGCATCCGAACCGTGCTGCTCGAGCATGTCCGCCGGGGTGACCACATTGCCCTTGGACTTGGACATCTTCTTGCGGTCGGGGTCCACGATGAATCCGGATAGGGCCGCATGCTGCCACGGCGAGACGCCGTGTTCCAGCTCGGCGCGCAGCAGGGTGGAGAACAGCCAGGTGCGGATGATGTCCTGCCCCTGCGGGCGCAGCGAGTAGGGGTAGACGAGGTCGAAGAGCTCGGGGTCGCGCTCCCAGCCGCCGGCCAGCTGCGGGGTGAGCGACGACGTGGCCCAGGTGTCCATCACATCCACCTCGCCGACGAAGCCGTTCGCCTGGCCGCGCTGCTCGGGCGCGTAACCCGGGGCGGTGTCGGAGGACGGGTCGGCCGGGAGCAGGTCGCGGGTGGCGACGATGGGCTGGTCGAAGAGCGGGTTCGCGTCGGCGTCCAGCGGGTACCAGATCGGCAGTGGGACGCCGAAGAAACGCTGGCGGGAGACGAGCCAGTCGCCGGTGAGCCCGTTGACCCAGTTCTCGTAGCGCACCCGCATGAACTCCGGGTGCCACTGCAGGTCGGTGCCGTGCGTGATCAGGCGGGCGCGCAACTTCTCGTCGCGTGCGCCGTTGCGGATGTACCACTGGCGGGTCGACACGATCTCGAGGGGCTTGTCGCCCTTCTCGAAGAACTTGACCGGGTGCACGATCGAGCGGGGCTCGCCGATCAGGTCGCCACTGGTGCGGAGCAGGTCGACCACGGTCGCCTTGGCGGAGAAGACGGTCTTGCCGGCCAGCTGGGCGTAGGCGGCCGTTCCGGCCTCGCTTTCGATGGCGTCGGGCATGTCGGCGATGATGCGGCCGTCGAAGCCCATGATGGCGCGGTTCGGCAGGTCGAGTTCACGCCACCAGATCACGTCGGTCACATCGCCGAACGTGCAGATCATGGCGATTCCGCTGCCCTTGTCCTTCTGCGCGAGGTGGTGGGCCAGGACCGGCACCTCCACGTCGAACAGCGGGGTGCGCACGGTCGTGCCGAACAGCGCCTTGTAGCGCTCATCATCCGGATGCGCCACGAGGGCCACACAGGCCGGCAACAGTTCCGGGCGGGTGGTTTCGATCTCGATCGAACCGCCGTCGGGCTTTGTGAAGGCGACCCGGTGGTAGGACGCCGGCATTTCCTTGTCCTCGAGTTCGGCCTGCGCGACCGCGGTGCGGAAGGTCACGTCCCAGAGGGTGGGGGCCATGGCCTGGTAGGCCTCGCCGCGCTCGATGTTGCCGATGAATGCCGCCTGCGAGGAGACCAGGGAGTCGTGGCCGATCGTGCGGTAGGTCTGGGTCCAGTCGACGCTCAGGCCCAGCATGCGCCAGACGGCCTCGAACTGCTTCTCGTCTTCGATGGTGAGGCGTTCGCACAACTCGATGAAGTTGCGACGGCTGATCGGCAGCTGGTCGGCAGCTTTGGTGCTCTTGCCGTCGCCGCCCTCGAACGGTGCGGTGAAGTCCTCGGTGTAGGGCAGCGACGGGTCGCAGCGCACGCCGTAGTAGTTCTGCACGCGGCGTTCCGTGGGCAGGCCGTTGTCGTCCCAACCCATCGGGTAGAAGACGCTCTTGCCGCGCATCCGCTGGAAGCGTGCGATGACATCCGTGTGCGTGTAGGAGAAGACGTGGCCGATGTGCAGCGAACCCGAGGCGGTCGGCGGCGGGGTGTCGATGGAGAAGATGCTCTCCCGCGTCGCCGAGTCACGGTCGAAGCGGTAGGTGCCGGCCTCTTCCCAGGAGCCGCCCCATTTGGTTTCGAGGCCTTCGAGGGCCGGTTTTTCCGGAACGCTGGCGGCGGTCATGTTTCTCCGATTCGATCTGTGCGGCACCGTGTCGTTGGTGAAGTGCCTGAGTATTGGGCCTTACCCAACTTACCGGATGCCTCGTCTCCCCCCGACTGCGCCCGTCGCCAGGCCGGAGAGCGCCGCCCGGTGCCGCACCGGGTGGCAGGATTGGAGCGGGAAGGGGCACCATGGATGAACCGAGAACGGTGACCGAGGCGCGCCGTACGGTGCTGCGCCGGAAGGTGCGCTGGATCGTCGGGTTCACGATCGGCTACAACGTGATCGAGGCCGCGGTGTCGATCGCGGCGGGTGCGGCGGCATCCTCGACCGCCCTGATCGCCTTCGGCCTGGACTCCGTGATCGAGGTGCTCTCCGCCGCGGTCATCGCCTGGCAGTTCTCCCGCCGGGATCCGGACCGGTGGCAGAAGCCCGCCCTCCGCGCCATCGCGATCGCCTTCTTCGCCCTCGCCGCGTACGTGATCCTGAGTGCGGGCTTCAGCTTCGCCGGGTTGGTGGAGGCCGAGCCGAGTCCGCTGGGAATCGTCATCGCCTGCCTGAGCCTGGTGATCATGCCTGGGGTGGCCGGCGTGGAGCGCCGCGCCGGCACGGAGCTCGGTAGCGCCAGCGTGATCGCCGACGCCCGGCAGCTGCTGCTCTGTGCGTGGCTGTCCGGGTCGATGTTGCTCGGACTCGCGGCCAATGCCCTTCTCGGCTGGGCGTGGGCCGACTCGATCGCCGCGCTCGTGATCGCCGGGTTCGCGATCAAGGAGGGTATCGAGGCGTGGAGCGGCGAGGCTGAGCCGCCGGTGACGCTGGACGTCGCGTAGACCGGCCCGGTCAGTACCCGATCCGGGGGACCGCGCCGAGCAGGGCCTGCGTGTACGGATGCTGCGGTGCGGCGAAGACCTGGGCTGCGGCCCCGGTCTCGACGATGCGGCCCTCCAGCATCACGGCGACCTGGTCGCTGACGTGCTGGATGACCCCGAGGTCGTGGGAGATGAAGAGCAGGCTGAGGCCGCGGTCGCGCTGCAGCTCGTCGAGCAGGTCGAGCACCTGGGCCTGCACGGTCACGTCGAGCGAGGACACGGGCTCGTCGCAGATCAGGATCTGCGGGTCGGAGGCCAGCGCCCGGGCGATGCTCACCCGCTGCCGCTGCCCGCCGGACAGCGACAGCGGACGACGGCCGAGCAGCCCCTGCGCGAGCCCCACCGCATCGAGCAGACTCAGCACGCGAGCCCGGTCGGCGACGGATGCCCCGCCGCGCCCGGTGCGGCGGGCTCCGCCGGCGACCGCGTCCCGGAGTACCTGCTCGACGCTCAGCCGCGGGTCGAACGAGCTGAGCGCATCCTGGTACACCGCCCCGAGATGTGGCCGCAACCGCCGGCGTTCCTTCTCCGTGGCGGCGCTGAACGCCTGCCCGAGAACCCGCACCTCACCGGCGTCGGGCCGGGTCAGCGCGAGCGCGAGGCGGGCCGTGGTGGTCTTGCCGGACCCGGACTCACCGACGATGCCGAGGGTCGTGCCGCGCTTCAGCCGGAACGAGACGCCGTCGACGGCCAGGTGCGGGGTGCCGTCCGGCCGGGTGAACCGTTTGACCAGCCCGGTGGCCTCGAGCACAGTGGTCTCGAGCACGGGGCCAGGCGCAGCAGCACGGTCCGACGCAGGCGGGGCGAGGGAGACCGGGGCGGCGGTGCGCGGGCTCAGGCGCAGCCCCCGCGGCTTGTCCACCGGGATCGCGGCGAGCATCTGCCGGGTGACCGGATGCCCCGGCCGGGTCAGCACCTCGTTCGCCGGTCCCTGTTCCACGATGCGTCCGTCGTGGAGCACGGCGATCCGGTCGGCGATGCGCCCGACCACGGCCAGGTCGTGGCTGATCAGGAGGATGCCGGTGCCGGCACGTTTCAGGCTTGCCAGCAGGTCCAGGATCTGCGCCTGCACGGTCACGTCGAGTGCCGTCGTGGGTTCGTCGGCGATCAGGAGCGGCGGGTCCAGGGCGATCGCCGCCGCGATCAGGGCGCGCTGGCGCTGACCGCCCGAGAGCTCGCCCGACCGTTTCCGCACCGCGTTGTCGGAGTCCGGCAGTCCGACCCGGTCCAACACCTCGAGGACGCGGGCGTGCCGCGCGGCGGCCCCCAGGCGGGTGTGCAGCCGCAGCGAGTCGCCGATTTCCCGGCCCACCGGGCGCAGCGGGTCCAGGGACACGAGGGCGTCCTGCAGAACCAGGCCCACGTCGCTCCCGCGCCGGTGCCGCCACTGCGCCGCGGTGAGGTTCCGCACGTCGGTGCCCGCGAGGCTCAGCTCGTCGGTGCGCACCCAGGAGTTCTCGCCCGCCAGACCGAGCAGGCTCCGCGCGGTGACACTCTTGCCCGAGCCGGACTCACCCACGAGGGCCAGGCATTCGCCGGGGGCCACCTCGAAGGAGACTCCGTTCAGCACCGGGTCGGTTCCCGGCGCACCGAAACCCACGACGAGGTTCCGCACCCGCACGGCGGCGGTCCGGGACGCGGCCCCGCTCATGAGTGCCGCATCCGTCGCTCGATGCCGCGGCCGAGCGCCGTCGCCGCCACGGCCGTGAGCACGATGAACAGCCCGGGGAAGAAGCTCATCCACCAGGCCGAGCCGATGTAGGTGCGCCCGGCGGAGAGCATCGCGCCCCACTCCGCGGCGGGCGGCGCGGCCCCGAGGCCCAGGTAGCTCAGCGCCGACGCCCAGACGATGGCCTGGCCGATGCCGAGCGTGCCCAGCACGAACAGAGGCGCGAGGGTGTTGGGCAGGATGTGCCGCACCAGGATCTGTCCGGGGCTGCGCCCGAGCACGGTCGCCGCCTCGACGAAGGCGGAGGACCGCACCGACAGGAGCTGCCCACGGATGATCCGGGCGTAGCCGGGCGCGGTCGCCAGGCCCACGGCGACGGTCGCCGTGGCAACGCCCGGCCCGAAGATAAGGATGAAGAGCAGCGCCAGCAACAGGCCGGGGAACGCGAACAGCACCTCGAGGAACCGGTTCACCGTGAAGTCGACGACCGGGCCGAGCATACCGGCCAGGGTGCCGAGAACGAGTCCCAGCCCGAGGCCGATCAGGGTGGCGAGGGTGCCGATCAGCAGAGAGCTGCCGGTGCCGTGGCTGACCCGGGTGTAGATGTCCCGGCCGGATTCGTCGGTGCCGAACCAGTGCGCGGGCGAGGGGGTCTGGAACGCCGACAGCGGGTCGATCCCGAGCGGGTCGCCGGGGGCCACGAGTGCGGGGAACAGCGCCGCCGTGACCAGGAACAGGGCGAACAGGCCGGCCAGCACCTCAGCCAGGCCGAATCGGCGGGCCGGGCGCGCCGGTCGGGTCGAGCCGCCGGTGCCGGCGTGCGGCGACCGGCCCAGCCCGGCCTGGATCTCGAGGTCGCTCATCGCGCCCGCAACCGGGGATCAACGATGCGCTGGGCCAGGTCGGTGAGCAGGGTCATCAGGATGTACCCGACCGCCACGATCAGCACCGCGCCGACCACGACCGGCACGTCGCGCACGGTCACCGCGTTCAGCAGCGTGCGCCCGAGGCCCGGACGGGCGAAGATGGTCTCCACCACCACGGCCCCGCTGAGCAGGGACCCGAACGCCCAGCCGGAGAGACTGATCGCCGGCAGCGACGCGTGGCGGATCACATGCACCCAGCGCACGCCGCGCTCGCTCTCGCCCCGGGCGCGGGCGGAGAGCACGAACGGGGATTCCAGTGCGGTGAGCAGGGACTCCCGCATGATCTGGCCGAGGAACCCGGCCAGGGGAACGGCGAGGGTGAGCACCGGCAGCACCAGCCCGGCGGCTCCGGCGCTGCTGATCGGCGGCAGCCAGCCCAGCCAGACGCTGAAGAGCACGATCAGTGCCGTCGCCAGCCAGAAGTGCGGCAGCGCGGCCGCCACGATCTCCAGGCCCGACCCCACGTACCAGGCGACGCGCCCGCCACGGGTGGACCAGGTGGCCAGACCGAGGGCGAGCAGCCAGGCCAGGCTGAGGGCGAGCACCGCGAGGAGCAGGGTGCCGCCGAGCTGGCCGGCCAGGAGCGGGGCGACGTCCTGGTTCAGCGCGTAGGAGCGGCCGAGGTCCCCGGTGACCAGGCGCCCCAGTTGCGCCAGGTACTGCACGAACACCGGCTGGTCGAGGCCGTACTCCGCGCGCACCGCGGCCAGCGCCTCCGGTGAGGTCTGCGATCCCGGGCCGCCCAGGATCGCCTCGGCCGGGTCGCCCGGGATCAGGCGCACGGCGAAGAAGGTGAGGGTGGCCACCATCCAGAGGACGAACGCCGCCCCGCCGAGGCGGGACAGAACGACCCGCGCGACCCGCGAGCCCCGGCCTACTTCAGCCACGCATCGTAGAACGTCGGCGTCGAGACGGTTGGCAGTGCCCGCGCGCCCACCACGTCGGTGCCGAGCAGGTAGTGGTTCTGCTGGTCGAAGAGCGGCAGGATGTGGAAGCCTTCGAGCACCTGGTTCTGTGCTGCCGTGTAGAGGTCGCCGCGCTCAGCGGCATCCGTCACCTGGCCGGCCTGGGTGAGCAGGCTGTCGAGGGCCGGGTCGTTCACCTGGGCGTGGTTCGCGAAGTAGCCGCTGGGCGCGGGCACGATGCCGTCGGAGTGGAAGAGGATGCGCAGAACGTCGGGTCCGACCTTCGTGTACGGAGCGCTGACGGCGTCGTAGTCGTTCTCACCCAGCGCGGTGTACCAGCTGGAGAGGTCCATCGGGCTGAGCGCGACCTCGAAGCCGGTCTCCTTGGCGGTGGCCTGGATCTGCTCGAACAGGGACTGCTCGGCCGGGATCGACTGGTTCGTGCTCACCGGGAAGTCGACCGTGAGGCGCTCGCCGTCCTTCACCCGGTAGCCGGCGTCATCCCGCTCGCTCCAGCCGGCCGAGTCCAGCAGGTCCGCGGCAGCCTCGGGGTCGTACTCGAACAGGTCCGGGCGGGACACGGCGAGTGTTTCGGCGCTGGAGAGGGCGGAGTAGGACCGGTCGGCGGTGCCCTGGAACAGGCTGGTCACGGCGTCGTCGACGTTGGCCGAGCGGATGAACGCCTCCCGCACGAGCGGGTCGTTGAACGGAGCACGGCCGGAGTTCAGCTCGATCCGGTTCGACGCTCCCGGGCGGGGGGCGTCGAGGTGCACGATGGTGTCGCTCTTCTCCGCCGCCGCGATGGTGTCGGGCTGCGCGTTGTCGATCACGTCGACGTCGCCGGACTGCAGGGCCGCATAGCGGGACGCGGAGTCGGGGATGAAGCGCCAGACGATGGAGTCGAGGTAGGCCGGCCCGGTGTGCTCGGCATCCGCGGGCGGCGAGTTGTAGTCGTCGTTCCGCACCAGGGTGATCGAGTCCTGCTGCACCCATTTCTCGACCTGGAACGGCCCCGTGCCGACCGGGGCGGCGCAGTTCTCGTCCTGGCTGCGGGCCAGGGCTGTGGGCGATTGGATGGCCAGCCACGGCTGCGAGAGAGATTCGAGCAGGGCGCTGTCGGGTTCGCTGAGCACCAGGCGCACGACACTGGCGGAGACAGCCTCGGTTCCGGTGACCTTCCCCAGGGCCAGGTAGCCGGTCGACGAGCCCGTTTCCGGGTCCTGGAGGTGCGCCACGTTCGCCTGCACGGCGGCCGCATCGAGCGGCGTCCCGTCGGTGAAGCTCACGTCGGCGGCGAGCGTGAAGTCCCAGGCCAGCCCGTCGGCGCTCTCGGTCCAGGACTCCGCCAGCCAGGGGATGATGGTGCCCTCGGCGTCACGGGACACGAGCGACTCGAGGTACTGCGTGCTGACCAGAGCCTGCGGGTAATTGCCGCCCACATGCGGGTCCAGACAGGTGGGCTCGGCGTCGCCGGAGGCGTACGTCAGGGTCCCGCCGGTGACGGGCTCGGTGGCTTCGGGGGACTCGGCGGTGGCGCAGCCGGTGAGCAGGATGCCGGTGGCGACGAGGCCGACCAGCCCGGTCAGGGTGCGTGATGCGCGGTGGGTCTGCCCCGAAGTGTGCATGGTAGGTCTCTTTCCGCGGCGCCCGATGGGCCGAGTGTGCAATTGTTGGACTCAGTCCACAAATCAAATGGACCTCACCCATCGTAGAACACGGGAGCGGGATGACCGATCACGAACCGAAGCGGGCCGGCCGGCCCCGCGGCTCCTCGCGGGCGATGCTCGAGGAGGCGTCCGCCGAGCTCTTCCTCGAGCAGACGTATGCCGGCACCACCATCCTGCAGATCACCCGGCGTGCAGGCGTCGGCCGGGCCACGTTCTTCAACTACTTCACGGCCAAGAGCGACCTGCTCTGGGTCGACGTCGACGTCGGCCTGGCCGGGTTCCCGGCCGCCCTCGAGGAGTGCGCCGCCGCATCCGGGCCGGTGGAGGCCGTCGACGCCGTGGAGCGGGCGCTGCTGCAGGTCTCTGCGCGCTTCGGGCCGGGCCAGGTGCCCTGGGCGCTCACCCAGGACGAACTGATGGGCACGACCGGCGAGCTGGAGGCATCCGCACTGTCCCGGTTCATGGCCCAGGTGGCCCTGGTCACGCGCTTCGTCGGCGCGCGAGGCGGCACCGGCGCGGCAGGCCCGGGCACGGCTGCCGGCACGGCCGACGGTCGCGAACTCGCCGCCCGGGCCTTTGCGATGGCGGTGCTCGCC
>NZ_SOHA01000001.1 GCF_004403065.1 Cryobacterium cryoconiti | reverse complement strand
AGCCGCAGCCTGCGCCTGGGCGGCGGCCGCGGCATCGGCCGCAGCCTTCGCCGCGGCATCGGCCGCAGCCTTCGCGGCGGCCGCGGCCGCCTGCTCCGCGGCAACACGGTCGGCCTCCGCGGTCGAGGCCTTCACGACCTCGGCTTCGGCGTTGACCTGCTCCACCAGATCGAAGACCCGCTCGGGGGCCAGGAGCGTGTACTCGCTGAGTGAGGCGACGGTGCTCGAGAGAGCCGTCGCATCCGTCTTGCCCTGGGCGGCCGCGATCACGCCGCCGGCACCGGCCAGGGTGGTGCGCGCGCTTGCGGACGCATGGGCCGGGACGACGCCAGCGAGACTCCCGGCCTGCTCGGGGTGAGGCCCGGTGGCCTTCGCCAGCACGGCGGTCACGGCGAGGCGCTCTTTTTCTTCGGCTGCGGCGGCCTGCGCGGCGGATTGGGCGGAGAATCCGCTGACAACGACAGCACCGACGGCGAGGACCGAGCCGGCCATCAGAAGGCGGCTGCGTAAGCGCCGCCGGTGCGTTTCGCGGTGGCGAGTGAACCCGATATCGGTACCCAGAATGGCGATCGACTCGGTGGCAGGTGCGTCAGAATCTCCCATTGAACTGGGAAAAAGGTCGGAGAGTGGGTCAGTGTGGCGAGAAGACGAATCAGAGTTTGGCATAACTTTCACAGGGCGAATCGCTCGTGCGGCTGCGCTCACGGTTCTTGTTCGACGTTCCACGGTCGGGGTCCCGGCCGGGCGAAGTTGCAACACTGCACGCGGTTACTGGATAAATCCTCATTTATAGCTGGCAAAGTACTGAGAGGGCGGGGTGGCGGGATTGCCCTTTTGCCTATTCGGTGGGCGCCTGGGGTGGGCCTGCAGCGCGTTACTTCGTGGTCCAATGGTCGGTGATGTCAATCCGCACCGCACCATCGCACCGCTTCGTGTATTCGACCGACGCGGTCAACCTGGCCACCTACGAGTTCGGCGATCCGACCGCACCCACCGTGCTCGCCGTGCACGGCTTCGCCTCCAGCGCGCTCACCAATTGGCACGTCACCGGCTGGACCCGGGATCTCATCCGCGCCGGCTTTCACGTGATCGCAATCGACCAGCGCGGGCATGGGCGGAGCGACAAGCCCCGCTCCCCCGCCGACTACACGATGGAGGCCCTGGTCGACGACGTCCTGCAGGTGCTCGACGCCTACCTGCTCGACGAGGTCTGCTACGCGGGCTACTCCCTCGGCGCCCGCGTGGGCTGGCAGGCCGCCCGCGAGTTGGAGGGCCGCATCACGCGGGCCGTGCTCGGCGGCATCCCCGACGGTGACCCTCTCAAACGTTT
This sequence comes from Cryobacterium cryoconiti, assembly GCF_004403065.1. GTDB lineage: Bacteria > Actinomycetota > Actinomycetes > Actinomycetales > Microbacteriaceae > Cryobacterium > Cryobacterium cryoconiti. The sequence goes on along the minus strand of NZ_SOHA01000001.1, from coordinate 177,325 downwards.
CAAAGTCACGGATGCCCGCGCTCACATCGAGAACGGTACCGAGGTCGACGACCGTCTCACCGGCGCCTATCTGACCATGGCCCGCGCACTGCCCGGAAACGACCTCACGGCCCTCGTGGCCCTGGTCGAGGGCATGCGTGGCGGCCCCCAGCCCGGCACCGAGAACGCCCCCGCGCAGCCGGTGCTCTTCGCCACCGGGAGCAAGGACAGCATCCTCGAGGCTTCACGGGCTCTGGCCGCGGCCACACCGAACGGCCAGTTCTTCGAGGTTCCCGGACGCAACCACTTCAACGCCCCGACGTCACGCGCGTTCCGGGAGGCGGCGATCGAGTTCTTCCGCCGGGACAGCGGCAGCAGCACCGGCACCAGCGGCGCGGGCACCGCGCCGGTCCAGGTGGATCCCGGCGAGCATGCACCGCACTGAGCCGCCCGCGAGCTCGATCGTGGGTACGTCGAGCGGCAGGATCGTGCAGCTCTGTTCGATGATCCGTCGCTGAGTGGAAGACAGGCTGGCGAGAGCACGACGCGAGAGCGCCAGCATCCGTCCGTTCCGGCCGTGCAGTTCGATGGCGTTACCGGCATAGTTGCGGATCTGGTCGCGGTCGAGCTCGAGAACCTGCCGGTCCTGCGCGGCGAGGCGCTCGACGACGTGACTGCGCCGTGCGGGCGACTCGATCAGGTCGAGCCCGACCAGGGCGAAGTCCGTGGCGATGCACATCATCACGTTGGTGTGGTAGATCGGCGTGCCGGTCTCATCGGACGCGGCGAAGACGATGGGCTCGTAGCCGAAGTTCGTGCAGAAGCGTTCGAGCGCGATCGGGTCGGCCCGTCGTGAACGGGCCACGTAGGCGATGCGCGCCGCATGATCGAGCACCATCGCACCGGTTCCCTCGAGGAAGACGTCGTCGAGTTCGAGCCCGGAGTAGTCGACGACGTCCTGCACGCGGTAGCGCTGCTTGAGCATTTCGACGATGTCGCCCCGGCGCTCCGTGCGCCGACTCGGCGCGTGCATCGGGTAGAGCGCCACGTGTCCCCCGGCGTGGGTGGAGATCCAGTTGTTGGGGAACACGCTGTCCGGGCGGCCCGGGCCGTCGTCGTCGAACAGGTGCACGGCGATGCCGTGGGCTTCCAGCTTCTCGGCCACCGCGGTCACCTCGGCGTAGGCTGCCTCGGCCACCAGCGCGGCGTCGTGCCCGGCATCCCGGGATTGGAAGGCGTTGTCGTGCGCCGTCTCCGGGTTCGGCGTGAAGAAGTGGGGCCTGATCAGGAGAACGGCTGACGGAGCCTGAACGGACACCAGGGTCAGACGAGAACGGGCGCGCCGGCGGTGACCAGTCCGAAGAGGTCCTTCGGGTCATCGGGGTCGGCGACCAGGTCGATGTCCGTGTAGAACGGGGTCTGATCGACGGCATCCTGCAGGAAACGGAGCGCCGAGAAGTCCTCGATGGCGAAACCGACGGAGTCGAAGACCGTGATCTGCTCGGCCGAGGTGCGGCCGGCGGCTTCGCCGAGGAGGACCTGCCAGATCTCGGTGACCGGGAAATCGGGGTGCATCTGCTGGATCTCACCCTCGATCCGGGTCTGCGCGGTGAATTCCACGAAGACGTCGGCGCGGTGCAGGATGCCCGCGTCCAGTTCGGTCTTGCCCGGGCAATCGCCGCCGATGGCGTTGATGTGCACGCCGGGGCCGACCATGGCGTCGGTGAGCACGGTGGCGTTCGCCTTGTCCGCGGTGCAGGTGGTGATCACGTCGGCGCCGGTGACGGCATCCGTCGCCCCCGTGGCCACGACGATCTCGAAACCGAGCGGAGCCAGGTTGCGCACGAATTTGGCGATGGCCTCGGGATCGGTGTCCCAGACCCGCAACCGGTTGATGCCGAGCAGCCCGCGGAAGGCGAGGGCCTGGAACTCCGACTGCGTGCCCGTGCCGATCATGGCCATGGTGTGGGCGTCCGGGCGGGCCAGGGCCCGGGCGACCATGGCCGAGGTCGCGGCGGTGCGGAAGGCCGTGAGAACGGTCATCTCGGACCAGAAGGTGGGGTAGCCGCTCTGCACGTCGGCGAGCACACCGAACGCGGTCACGGTCTGCAGGCCCCGCGACGGGTTCGACGGATGTCCGTTGACGTACTTGAAGCCGTAGGTGACGCCGTCGCTCGTGGGCATCAGCTCGATCACGCCGAGCGGAGAATGACTGGCCACGCGCGGCGCCTTGTCGAAGATCGGCCAGCGCCGGAAGTCCCGCTCCAGGTACTCGACCATGTCGGTGAGGATGCGCTCGACCCCCGTCTCGGCGGCCCAGCGGTTGATGTTTCCTACGTCTACAAAGCGCACCACGTGCGACTCCCCTCGATCAGGCTTCCAACCCTAGACATGGGCGATGTGTAGCCGCCATTCGTTTTCTGCCGCAATCTGCGTAGAGGATCCCACATTATGCTCAGCGTCTATATACACTGTGAGCAATGTATGTCCTCGACGACCTCGACCGCCGCCTGCTGTCCGCCCTCCGGGTGAACGGCCGCGAGCCCGTGGCCGGCCTCGCCCGCGACCTCGGCGTCACGCGGTCGACCATCAACAGCAGACTGAAACGCCTGACCGATTCGGGCACCGTGGTGGGATTCGGCGTGCGGATCCGGGAGGATCGCGACCCGAACTCCATCCGGGCCATCGCCCTGATCGAGGTGGAGGGGCGCGCCATCACCAAGGTGATTCACTCCCTGCGCGGCTTTCCCGAGGTGAAGGCCCTGCACTCGACCAACGGCGGCTGGGACCTCGTCGCCGAGTTGCGCACCGACACCCTCGCCGACTTCGACCGCCTGCTCGGGCAGGTGCGCTCCATCGAGGGTGTGCTCAACAGCGAGACCAGCCTGCTGCTCAGCTCGGTGTCGACCGACGAGCTCCCGGGAACCCGAGGGTTCTCGCAGTCCTGACACCGTCCGCGCCGCCCTGCCTCACCCGCGCTAGATTCATGCCAGCGTCTTCGACCACGGCACGGGGAGTGTGCAGACCATGAACCCACAAGAGACCACCATCCTGGTCGGATCAAGTCTGCTCCTGGTCGACCTGGTCATCCGTATCGCAGCGCTGATCATCATTCCCCGCGACCGCAAGCCGACCGCGGCGATGGCCTGGCTGCTGGCGATCTTCTTCATCCCCTTCGTGGGGATCTTCTTCTTCCTGCTCCTGGGCAGCCCCAAGCTGCCCCGGAAACGCCGGGAGAAGCAGACGGAGATCAACCGGATGATCGCCGAGGGCTCTCCGACCACGGACCTCGTCGCCGACCGGGACTCCTGGCCGCCGTGGTTCGCCTCGGTCGTGGAGCTCAACCGCCATCTGGGCGCCGTGCCCATGGTCGGAGGTAACCACGCGACACTGATCGGGGACTACAACACCTCCATCGAGGCGATGGCCGCCGATATCCACACCGCGCGGGACTTCGTGCACGTGGAGTTCTACATCGTCTCGTTCGACGACACCACGAAGCACTTCTTCGCGGCCATGGAAGCCGCCGTCAAACGCGGAGTCCGGGTGCGGGTGCTGCTCGACCACGTGGCATCCATTCGCACCGTCGGCCACCGGGAGACCTTTGCCGAACTCGACCGGATCGGCGTGGCGTGGAACTTCCTGCTGCCCGTGCAGCCGTTCAAGGGCAAGTACCAGCGCCCGGACCTGCGCAACCACCGCAAGATCGTCGTCGTCGACGGCCGGGTGGCGTACATGGGCTCGCAGAACCTGATCGACCGCAGCTATCTCGCGGAGAAGAACCTCAAGCGCGGGCTGCAATGGCAGGAACTGGTGACCCGGGTGACCGGGCCCGTGGTCGGCGGGATCAATGCGATCTTCCTCTCGGACTGGTACAGCGAAACCGACGAGCTCCTGCACGAGCTCGTTCCCGCCGACACCGTCTGGCGGGACACGTCACTGCACGCCCTGGACTGCCAGGTCGTGCCCAGCGGCCCCGGATTCGAGGGCGAGAACAACCTGCGCCTCTTCCTCGCGCTGCTGTACTCCGCGCAGGAGCGCATCATCATCACGAGCCCGTATTTCGTGCCGGACGAGGCGATGATGTACGCGATCACGTCGGCGCGCCAGCGGGGACTCGACGTGCAGCTCTTCGTCTCCGAGATCGGCGACCAGGCGTCGGTGTACCACGCCCAGCGCTCCTATTACGGGGCGCTTCTGAACGCGGGCGTGCGGATCTGGCTGTACCCGGCGCCGTTTATTCTGCACGCCAAGCACTTCTCGATCGATGACGATGTGGCCGTGATCGGGTCGAGCAATATGGACATCCGCTCGTTCATCCTCAACTTCGAAACCTGTCTGATGGTGCGCGGAAGAACCTTCGTCGACCGGATGCGGGAGGTCGAGGCAGGCTACCGGGAGGTCAGCCGGGAGCTGACCCTGGCGGAGTGGAACAGGGAGCCGCGCAGCGCGACCGTGTTCGACGGCCTCGCCCGGCTGACCTCGGCCCTGCAGTAGCCTGCCTGCGCTGGTGCCTAGTCGCGGGTGATCTTCCAGATGCCGTCGGCGAGGTCCTTGTCGGGGTGCTGCACCGTGGCGAACAGTTCCTTCGGGTTCTTGCCGAAGTAGATCCCGGTGGTCTCCGCGCCGGCGTCGGTCAGCGAGGCGAAGAGTTCGACGCTGTCGGACGCCCCGTCGTGGTTCCGGTCCTTGTCGGCCCGGTAGATGTCACTGAAGGTGTTGTCTTCCGCGATCCACAGGGCGCCGTCGGGTCCCTCGGCGAGGTTGTCCGGGTTGTTGAACCCGCTGATCCCGGCGGCCTTGTCCTCCACCGGCACGTTCACGCCGGCTTCGACGAAGCTGCTGACGGTGCGCTTCCTCAGGTCGATCGCGATCACGCGCTCCTCGGAGGTGTTGGCCACGTACAGGGTCTGGCCGATGATCTCGACGTCCTCCGGACGACCGAACTCGGTGGCGCCCACGGCATTGGCCGCAGCGTCTGCGTCGACACGCACCTGTTCCTGGTCGAGGGCGACCCATTCGAAGGCGCCCACCTTCTCGGTGACGGTGGCCGGGTTCCAGGTCTGTGCGGCATCCGTCAACCCGGTGATCTTGAGGGCGTGCAGCTGGCCCGAGGACAGATCGCCGCGGACGGTCGGCACGAACCTGAAGATCGAGCCGCCGTCGAGTTCGTCGATGACGATGACGGAGCCGTTGGCCGCGACGTCGATACCCTCGTGACGGAGCGCGCCGAGTTCGGTGCGCTCCTCGATACGCTCAACCGTGGTCGGGTCCTTCTTCGCGAAAAACAGCTCGAAGACCTTGCCGCCGGCGGTCTCCTCCGTGACGAGGAGGCTGCCCCACGGGGTCCAGCGGATGCCGTCGAGACGGTTCCAATCCGCGCGCTGCGCGATGACGCTGACCGCGCCGGTCTTCAGGTCGGTCACGGAGACGGCGCCGTTCGAGCCGACCTCGTGGGTGTTGTACAGGTAACGGCCGGCCTGGTGACCGGTCTCGTTCTGGGTGTTCATATCGTGCAGGTCGTCGGTACCGGGGTAGACGTCGAGCACGGTCTCGTCCTGCACAAGGGTCTGGGTGAAGCCCTCCGGAACCGAATAGGGCACCGTCCAGTCGGTGCTGCCGAGGTTGTAGGCGGAACCGGCGAGCGGCACGAAATCGAAGGCGCCGTTCGCGGCGAGCGCGGCGGGGGCGATACCGACGACTGCCGTGGCAGTGGCGGTGGCGGTGAGGGCGAAAACAGCAATCTTCTTACGCAAGGCGAAACTCCTTCGTGAGGTGTGGGTGAATCGCCATCGACCGTAATCGGGCCGTCTGGCGGGCGATGGTCGAACGGCGTCCAGCGGGTGTCCACCCGGTGAATTCCGGGTGCCCCGTCGCGGCGCGTAACAGTGACGGGCCGGTGCCGGGCGCTCGCTATTGTTGAGCGCATGAAGCTGACTGCACTCGCCACCCTGACTCTCGTGGGGGCGCTGGCATTGAGCGGATGCGCCAGCACTGTTCCCGAGACCGGCACCACCCCCACCGCCTCCGCCACGGCCGCACCGGGCGACGGCTCCTGTACCGGCGTGAGCGTCGTCGTCGATTTCGGCGCGCTCGACGCCCCCGAGATCACGGACTGCGTCGACACCGACGCAGCTGAGACCATCGCGGCGAGCACGGTGATGGAGACCGCCGGTGTGACGACCGAGGGCACCGTGGAGTGGGGCGACCAGGTGGTCTGCCGCGTGAACGACCGCCCGGCCGCCGACGAGACCATCGAGGTGGCGGGCGAGACCCCGTTCACCGAATCCTGCGAGTCCATGCCCGCCGCGGCCGCCTACTGGGCTCTCTGGGTGAAACCGGCCGCCGACGCGGAGTGGGAGTACGCCCAGGAGGGCCTCGGCACCCTGGCGCTCGAGCCGGGCCAGTCCGTCGGACTCGTGTTCACGACCGGCACCGAGACGCCCACTCCCGGAAACTAGTGCTGCGTTTCCGGATCGCTCCCCTGCGCGCGGCGGCGTTGCTCGCAGGGGCGTTCGTGGGCATCCGGGTCATGTACCGCGTGGTCTTCGGCGGGGCATCCGGCGGCGGGCAGCTGCTGGTCGACCTGCCGCGCCTGCCGCTCGGCGGGCCGTTCAGCCACGTGGCGCTGTTCGGGCCCGTCACCACCGGCGGCCTCGGCAACGCAGCATTGAGTGCGCTGCCCTTCGCCCTGGTGATTCTCACGTTCGGCCTGCTCAACGCGCTGATCGACGTGCGGCGCCTCTTCGCCCGCGGCGCCGACCGGGGCCCGCTGCGCGCCCTGTCCCGGTCGCTCGTGATCGCCTGGGCGACGTTTCCCGCACTGATCGAATCCGTGCGCCGCGTGCGCACGGCCGGAGCCCTGCGCGGCGAACGCTCGGCTCCGGCCCTGCTGGTGCCCGTCTTCGAGCAGACCGTGGAACGGGCCCTCTGCCTGGCCGCGTCGATGGAGGTACGGGGGTTCGCCGCAAACCGCACTGCCCCCGCCGAGTGCGAGAAGCCCGTGGTGATGACGGATGCCTTCCTCGGCTTCGAGGGCCCCGGCGAGAACGAGCACGGCTGGCATCTGACGGGTCTCACCCTCGATCTCGCCCCGGGCACGCTGACCGTGATCGTCGGTTCGACCGGGTCGGGTAAGACCAGCCTGCTGCACAGTCTGAGCGGGCTCTTCCAGCATTTCGACGACGGCACCCAGCACGGCTGGGTCGTGGTGGGCGGCGTCGACCGCGCCGCCACTCCCCCGCGCGAGACGGCCGGCTTCGTCGGGCTCGTCAGCCAGAACGTGCGGCTCTCGTTCGTGGCCGAAACCGTGCGGGATGAAATCGGCTTCGCCCTCGCGGTGCGCGGAGTCGCCGCCGTGATCGTGGAACAGCGGGTGCGCGAGGTGGCCGAGCGGCTGCAGATCGAGCACCTGCTCGCCCGGGGTATCGACGCGCTCTCGGCCGGCGAGGCCAGTCTGGTGGCCATCGGCGCCGCCCTGATCAACCGGCCGATCCTGCTGCTCGTGGACGAGCCGCTGGCCGATCTGGACACCCCGGCCCGGGAGCGCGTGGTGCAGGTGCTCGAACGCCTGGCCCACGAGGCCCGGGTCTGCGTCGTGGTCGCGGAGCACAACACCCGAGAGTGGGAGAGCGCGGCGGATGCCTGGCTGGAGGTGCGCGGCGCGCGCGTGCACGCGCTCGGTCCCGGGGAACGGCCGAGTGCGCTGGTCTCAGCAGAGACCGCGCAGGCGTCGGCAGCGACGGCGCAGTCGACGGAGGTATCGAGGACGCGGTCGAGGGCGACCGCCACCGGGCCTGCGGAACGGCTCGCCGGCATCCGTCACCTCACGGTGCTGCACGGGAGCGAGCGGGCGGTCGACGACGTCTCGCTGGAGCTCTGGGCCGGCGACCTGGTGGCGCTCGAGGGGCGGAACGGCGCCGGCAAGAGCAGCCTGCTGCGGGCGATCGCTCTGCCGTCGAACCCCGGGAGCGTGATAGTCGCCGGGCGGGACGTGGCCGCGATGCGCCGGCGGGATCGGCGAACCGCCGTGGCCCTGGTTCCGGAGAATTTCGACGATCTGCTCTTCGCCGTCACGGTGGCCGAAGAATGCCGCCGGGCCGACCGCCGGCAGCGGCCCGCGGCCGGTGCCGGCACCGCGGCCCGGTTCGCGAACCTGCTCGGGCTGGGCTCCGTCACGGAGGCGGCGCGACTGATGCGGCGGCACCCGCGGGACCTGTCGGCCGGAGAACGCCTCTGCCTGGTCATGGCCATCCAGCTGGCGGCCGAGCCGCGGTTGCTGCTGGTGGACGAACCCACACGCGGACTCGATCCGGAGGCCCGGGTGCTCGTGGCCGCCGCGCTGCTCCGCGCCTCCAGTGACACCAGCGCGGTACTGTTCGCCACCCACGACCGGGACTTCGCCCGGTGCCTGGCAACCCGGACGGTCGTCATGGCCGCCGGGCTGCTCGCCGAACCGGAACCGGTGCGACCGTGAGGCGCCCCCGCGAGACAGGCTGGACGGGCTGGGTGCTCGGCGGCGGCAGCCTCCTCGCCGCCGCGGGCTTCGCGTGGCCGCTCTTCGCCGCGGCCCTGCCGGAGCACGCCCAGGCCGCGGCCCCGATCGTGGCCTTCGCACTCGTTCCGGCCCTGCTCGTCGCCCTCGCCCTCACCCTCGACCGGGAGATGTACACGGCCAAGACCGTTGCCCTGCTCGGCGTGCTCTCCGCGGTGGGTGCGGCGGTACGGATCGCGGGCATGGGGGTGGGCGGCGTCGAGGCCGTGTTCATCCTGCTGATCCTGGCCGGGCGCGCCTACGGCGCCCGCTTCGGGTTCCTGCTCGGCCTGCTCACCATCGCGGTGTCCTCGGTGCTGTGGGGCGGGTTCGGCCCGTGGACGCCGTTCCAGATGTTCGCCTGCGGCTGGGTGGGGGCCGGGGCGGCGCTGCTGCCGCGCATCCGTCGTCCGCGTCTGGAGATCGCGGCGCTGGTGGCCTACGGTGTGGCCGCGTCCTACCTGTTCGGCCTGGTGATGAACCTCTGGTTCTGGCCGTTCGCCGTGGGCACGGGAACCGACGTGTCCTATGCGGCGGATGCCCCGCTCGGCGAGAACGTCGCATCCTTCGCCCTGTACACCCTGGTGACCTCGACCCTCACCTGGGACACCGTGCGCGCCGTGACTACCACGGTCGGGATCCTGCTGGTGGGCCCGGCCGCCCTCGCCGCGCTGCGCCGGGCGAAGCTGGGCAGGCCGGGCAGGCCCGCCCGAGCGGCTACACCGAGAAGTACTTCGCTTCCGGGTGGTGGAACACGAACGCATCCGTCGACTGTTCCGGGTGCAGCTGCAGCTCCTCCGACAGGACCACGCCCATCCGCTCGGGCCTGAGCAGTTCGACCACCTTGCGGCGGTCCTCCATCTCGGGGCAGGCCGGGTAGCCCAGGGAGAAGCGGGCACCGCGGTATTCGAGCTTGAACATGCCGGCCAGTTCGGCCGAGTCCTCCGCACCCAGGCCGAGCTCGCCTCGCACCCGGGAGTGCCAGTATTCGGCGAGGGCCTCGGTCAGCTGCATGGTCAGGCCGTTGAGCTCCATGTAGTCGCGGTACTTGTTCTCGGCGAAGAGCTTCGCGGTGACGGTGTCGACATTCGCGCCGGCCGTGACCAGCTGGAGGGCGACGACATCCGTCTGGCCGGAGTCTCGTGGCCGCACGAAGTCGGCCAGGCACAGGTGCCGGTCCCGGCGCTGCCGGGGGAAGGAGAAGCGCAGGCGCTCGCTGCCCACGGTTGCGCCCGACCCGCCGTCGGGGGCGAGCAGGCCGGGCACACCCAGCACGCCGGACGGGTCGTCGCCATGGTGCAGCACGACCAGGTCGTCTCCCTCGCTGTAGGCGGGGAAGTAGCCGTAGGCGACGGAGGCGTCGAGGATGCCCTCGGCCAGGATGCGGTCGAGCCAGTAGCGCAGCCGGGGGCGACCCTCGGTATCGACCAGGTGCTGGTAGCTCGCGCCGTCCTCCCCCCGGCTGGGCTTCAGACCCCACTGCCCCATGAAGGTGGCCCGCTCGTCGAGGAACGCGGAATACTCGGCCAGCGCGATCCCCTTGACGATGCGGGTGCCCCAGAACGGCGAAACGGGCACGGGGTTGTCGGCGACGACATCGGAGCGGGCCGGCATGGCCTCCGGCTCGGTGACGGTGAGCAGGCTGCGCTTGTGGATGCGTTTCTTGAGCGGCGGCAGACCCACGGATGCCGGGTCGGCGCCGCGTGCGACGGCGACCAGCGGCTCCATCAGGGCCAGCCCCTCGAAGGCGTCCCGCGCGTAGCGCACGGTGCCCTCGAACAGCTCGGCGAGGTCCTCCTCGACGTAGGCCCGGGTGAGGGCGGCCCCGCCGAGGATCACCGGCCACTTTTCGGCCAGTCCGCGGGTGTTCAGTTCGAGCAGGTTCTCCTTCATCACCACGGTGGACTTGACGAGCAGCCCGCTCATGCCGATCACATCGGCATTGTGCTCCTCGGCCGCCTGGATGATCTCGGTGATCGTCTTCTTGATGCCGATGTTGATCACGTCGTAGCCGTTGTTGGTCAGGATGATGTCGACCAGGTTCTTGCCGATGTCATGCACGTCGCCGCGCACCGTGGCCAGCACCATGGTGCCCTTGCCGGCCGCCGCGGACTTCTCCATGTGGGGTTCGAGCAGCGCGACCGCGGTCTTCATCACCTCGGCCGACTGCAGCACGAACGGCAGCTGCATCTCGCCGCTGCCGAAGCGCGCGCCCACCACCTGCATGCCGGCGAGGAGGTGCACGTTGACGATGTCGAGGGCGCTCTGCCCGCCGGCCCGCGCCAGGTCGAGGTCACCCTCGAGCCCTTTGGCCTCACCGTCGATGATGCGGCGTTCGAGGCGCTCGCCCACCGGCAGGGCCGCGAGCTCGGCGGCGCGCTCGTCTTTCAGCGCGGCCGAGTCGACCCCGGCGAACAGGTCGAGCAGGGCCGCCAGGGGGTCGTAGCTCAGGTTGCCCTCGGCGTCGTATTCGCGCTTGTCCCAGACCAGGTCGAGAGCCACCTTGCGCCGGTCGTCCGGCACCGACGCCAGCGGCACGATCTTGGCCGAGTTGACGATGGCGGAGTCGAGCCCGGCCTCGGTGGCCTCGTGCAGGAACACCGAGTTGAGCACCGACCGGGCAGCGGGATTCAGGCCGAAGGACACATTCGAGACACCGAGGGTGGTGTGGATGCCCGGGTAGAGGGCCTTGATCCGGCGGATCGCCTCGATGGTCTCGATCCCGTCCCGGCGGGTCTCCTCCTGACCGGTGGCGATCGGGAAGGTGAGGGCGTCGACGATGATGTCCTCGACCCGCATGCCCCACTCGTTCACCAGGGTCTCGACCAGCCGGGTGGCGATGCGCACCTTGTGCTCCGCGGTGCGGGCCTGGCCCTCCTCGTCGATGGTCAGCGCGATCACGGCCGCGCCGTGCTCCGTGACCAGCGGCATGATCCGGCCGAAGCGGGAGCCCGGGCCCTCGCCGTCCTCGAAGTTGACGGAGTTGACGACCGGGCGGCCGCCGATGAGCTCCATGCCGGCCTGCAGCACCGCGGGCTCGGTCGAGTCGACCACGAGCGGCAGGGTGGAGGCGCTGGCGAGCCGGGACACCACCTCGCGGATGTCGGCGACGCCGTCCCGCCCGACGTAGTCGATGCAGACGTCGAGCAGGTGGGCGCCGTCGCGCACCTGGGCGCGGGCGATGTCGACGCAGTCGTCCCAGCGTTCCTCGAGCATGGCGTCGCGGAAGGCCCGGGACCCGTTGGCGTTGGTGCGTTCCCCGATCGCCAGGAACGCAGCGTCCTGGTCGAAGCTGACGTGCTGGTAGAGGCTGGCGACGCCGGGATCCTCCTCGATGCGGCGGGCGCGCACGGGCGTGCCCCGCAGCCGGTCGACGACCGCCTGCATGTGCGCGGGGGTGGTGCCGCAGCATCCGCCGACCAGACCCAGGCCGAACTCCTTGACGAACTGTTCGTGCGCCGTGGCCAGCTGGTCGGGGGTGAGCGGGTAGCTCGCCCCGGTGGCGGTCAACTGCGGCAGGCCGGCATTCGGCATGCACATGACGGGCACGTGCGAGTACGTGGAGAGATGGCGGAGGTGCTCACTCATCTCGGTCGGTCCGGTCGCGCAGTTGAGGCCGATCGCGTCGATGCCGAGCGGCTCGAGGGCCGTGAGCGCCGCGCCGATCTCGCTGCCCATCAGCATGGTGCCGGTGGTTTCGACCGTGACCAGGGTGAAGATCGGCAGACGGATGCCCGTCTCCGCGATCGCCTGCTTGCACCCGTTCACCGCGGACTTGGTCTGCAGCAGGTCCTGGGAGGTCTCGATCAGGAAGGCGTCGGCGCCGCCGCGGATGAGTCCGCGTGCCTGCTCGGCGAACGTCGCCTTGAGGTGGGCGTAGGTGGTGTGGCCGAGGCTGGGCAGTTTCGTGCCCGGCCCCATCGAGCCGAGTACCCAGCGCATCCGGCCGTCGCGGGCCTCGAAGGCCTCCACGCTCCGGCGGGCGATCTCCGCCCCCAGGCGGGCGAGCTCTTCGATGCGGTCTTCGATGTCGTAGTCGGAGAGGTTCGACCAGTTCGCACCGAACGTGTTGCTCTCCACCGCGTCGATACCGGTGTCGAGGTAGGCGTCGTGGATGGCCTCGATCATGTCGGGCCGGGTGACGTTCAGGATCTCGTTGCAGCCCTCGAGCTGCTGATAGTCGTCGAGGCTGGGGTTGTGCTCCTGCAGCATGGTGCCCATGGCGCCGTCGGCGATGACGACCCGCTCGGCGAGCGCGTCGAGCAGGGCCTGGGCCCGGACCGGTCGCTCGGCGTTCGCGAAGCCCGGTGCGGCGGCGTCGGGGAGCAGGGCGTCGTGGGCACGGGGTTGCGTCATCCGGCCAGTTTAGAGGCGTGGCGGGCGGGCCTTTCCCGTGTTACGCCGGGCTTCTTCCGCCTCAGGGCCTCGGGCACACTCCCCCCGGACGATCGCGGAAATCCATCTGTCTTCCGGCTTCCCCGGCGAGTAGCGTGGTTGGCAGAAAGGAGAGTATTCCAGATGACCACTACAGAGGACGTCAGCAACACCGAGGGCGGGCCCCAGCCTGTCCGACCGGATTTCGTTTCCGGCCCCTGGCAGGATTCGATCGATCTGCGCGATTTCATCCAGCGCAATTACACACCGTACCTGGGCGACGCGAGCTTCCTCGCCGGACCCACCGACCGCACGACGGGGATCTGGGACAGGCTGTCCGCGATGTTCCCCGAGGAACGCCGCAAGGGCGTCTACGACGTCGATGCGACCACGCCGGCCTCCATCACCGCTCACGCCCCCGGTTACATCGACCGGCCCAACGAGGTCATCGTCGGCCTGCAGACGGATGCCCCGCTCAAGCGCGCGATCATGCCCTTCGGTGGCTGGCGCATGGTCGCCACCTCGCTCGAAACCTACGGCTACCCCGTCTCGCCCGAGTTGGAGAAGATCTTCACGGACTACCGCAAGACGCACAACACCGCCGTCTTCGACGTCTACCCGCCGGCGGTGCGCCGTGCACGCAACAGTCACCTGATCACGGGTCTGCCGGATGCGTACGGCCGTGGCCGGATCATCGGCGACTACCGCCGGGTGCCGTTGTACGGCGTTGACGCCCTGATCGCGGCCAAGAAGAACGACCGGGCCGAGTTCGACATGGAGCCCTCGACCGAGGACGTCATCCGCGCCCGCGAGGAGAACTCCGAGCAGATCCGGGCTCTGAAGGAACTCGTCCAGATGGCTGCAAGCTATGGTTTCGACATTTCGAAGCCGGCCGTCACGGCGAAGGAGGCCGTGCAGTGGCTGTATTTCGCCTACCTCGGTGCGGTCAAGGAGCAGAACGGCGCAGCCATGTCGTTCGGCCGGAACGCGGCGTTCCTCGACGCGTACATGGAGCGCGACCTGGCCGCCGGAGTACTGACCGAGGAAACCGCCCAGGAGCTCATCGACGACCTCGTGATCAAACTGCGGATCGTGCGCTTCCTGCGCACCCCGGAATACGACGAGATCTTCGCCGGTGACCCGACCTGGGTGACCGAGTCGCTGGGCGGGGTCGGAAACGACGGCCGTCCGCTCGTCACCAAGACCACGTTCCGGTTCCTGCAGACGCTGTACAACATCGGCGCGGCCCCCGAGCCGAACCTGACCGTGCTGTGGAGCCAGTCATTGCCGGACGGCTTCAAGCGTTTCTGCGCCCAGGTCTCCATCGATACCTCGGCGATCCAGTTCGAGTCGGACGAGATCCTCCGGGCCGCGATGGGTGACGACGTCGCGATCGCCTGCTGCGTCTCGCCGATGCGCGTGGGCAAGCAGATGCAGTTCTTCGGCGCCCGCGTCAACGCCGTCAAGGCACTGCTGTACTCGATCAACGGCGGCAGGGACGAGATGTCGGGCAAGCAGGTCGCCCCGGAGACCGTGCCGAACGCCGACGAGGTGCTCTCCTACGACACCGTCTTCCCGGCTTATCTGGAGACGCTCGAATGGCTCGCCGAGACCTATATCAACGCGCTGAACTGCATCCACTACATGCACGACAAGTACGCCTACGAGCGTCTCGAAATGGCGCTGCACGACAAGGACATCATCCGCACCATGGCGTGCGGCATCGCCGGCCTGAGCGTGGTCGCCGACTCCCTGTCGGCCATCAAGTACGCCACGGTCCGCCCGGTGCGCGACGAGAGGGGCCTGGTCGTGGACTACGACGTCGAGGGCGAGTTCCCCCTCTTCGGCAACGATGACGACCGGGTCGACTCCATCGCGGTGGACATCGTCGAGCGGTTCATGAACATGATCCGCAGCCACCCGACCTACCGCGACGCCATCCCCACCCAGTCGATCCTGACGATCACGTCCAACGTGGTCTACGGCAAAGCCACCGGCAACACACCCGACGGCCGCCGCGCCGGCGAGCCGTTCGCCCCCGGCGCCAACCCGATGAACGCTCGTGACACGCACGGGATCCTCGCCTCCGCGCTCAGCGTCTCCAAGCTCCCGTTCAGCGACGCGCAGGACGGCATCTCGCTGACCAGCACGGTCGTGCCCAGTGGTCTCGGCCACACCCGGGACGAGCAGATCACGAGTCTGGTCGGGCTGATCGACGCGTACACGTCGGCCACCGGGTACCACATCAACGTGAACGTGCTCAATCGGGACACCCTCGAGGACGCCATGGAGCACCCGGAGAACTACCCGCAGCTGACGATCCGCGTGTCCGGCTACGCGGTGAACTTCGTACGACTCACCCGCGAGCAGCAGATGGATGTGATCAGCCGCACGTTCCACCAGGGGTAACCCGGACAAACGCCAAGCCCCCGATCACGGCGCATCCCGTTCTACGCGCCGTGGCCGGGGGCGTCGTGGGCGTGCCGGTCAGGCCTGCGAACCGCCTGCGATCTCATAGGACCACAGCTCGCTGCTGATACCCACGGGTCGAGCGGGGGCGTCGCCCTCCGTGGGGGCGTCGCCGCGGTGGCCCTGGGCGAAGGACGGCGAGGTCAGCCAGGCCTGGAAGGACTCCTCGTCGGCCCAGCGGGTGACGACCAGCCAGGTGCTGCGGTCGTCGGTGGGCTTGAGCAGCTCGAAGCCCTCGAAGCCCGGCCGGTCGTCGACCGCGCCGGCGCGGGCGGCGAAGCGGCGGGCCAGCTCGTCGCCGTTGTCGCCGGGCACGGTGATGGCGTTGATTTTGATGATCGTCATGGGGTTTGTCCCTCTCCTGGATGCGTTGACTTCTGTTCCATGCTGTCACTGCCGGCTGCGAGCCCGGTCCACTGCCCGGCAGGTGTAGTTTCCGTGTCGAGGTGATCGCATATGGCGCAGCTGGGAGGGTTGACCTCCGAGGAAGCCGCGGCCCGACTCGCCCAGGACGGACCGAATTCTCTCCCCCGGCTGGCGAGAGCCTCGCCCCTGCGGGCCCTCGCCCGCCAGTTCACGCATCTGCTCGCGGTGCTGCTCTGGGCGGCGAGCGGGCTGGCCCTGCTGGCCGGGACACCGGCCCTGGCCATTGCCATCGTCGTCGTGATCGTGTTCAACGCGGTCTTCGCGTTCGCCCAGGACTACCGGGCCGACCGTTCCTCCGAACGGCTCCGCACCCTGCTGCCGAGTGACACCCGCGTCTGGCGGGGCGGCAGCGTACGCAC
Organism: Cryobacterium cryoconiti; assembly: GCF_004403065.1. Lineage (GTDB taxonomy): Bacteria > Actinomycetota > Actinomycetes > Actinomycetales > Microbacteriaceae > Cryobacterium > Cryobacterium cryoconiti. Next base: position 161,185 of record NZ_SOHA01000001.1, on the reverse strand, counting down.
GGTCGACGCCCGCGACCTTGTGCGCGGGGACCTGGTGCTGCTGCGCTCCGGTGACCGGATCGCCGCCGACATGGAGGTGCTCGACGCGGAGGCGCTGGCCGCGGACGAGTCGATGCTGACCGGGGAGAGCGAGCCGGTGCGACGCGGTGAGGGAGACCGGCTACGCGCTGGCACGTTCGTGGTGCAGGGTGAGGCGCAGGCCCGGGTGGTCGAGACCGGTTCCGCGACGACTCTGGCCGCGATCGCCGAGCTGGCCCGCTCGGCGAAGCGACCGCCCAGCCCGCTGACCCGGGAACTGCGCAAGGTGGTCAGGACGGTGGCCGTGATCGCGGTGTCGACGGGCATCGGGCTGGGTGTGGCCGGGGTGCTGATCGGGCTGCGCCCCGTGGACGCGTTCCTGTTCGCGGTCGGAGTGGCCGTGGCTCTGGTGCCCGAAGGGCTCCTGCCGACCGTGACGCTGTCGCTGGCGCGCGGCGCCCAGTCGATGGCGAAGCAGCATGCGCTGGTGCGCCGCCTGGACGCCGTGGAGACGCTGGGTGCGACCACCTTCATCTGCACCGACAAGACCGGGACTCTGACCCAGAACCGGATGTCCGTGGTCGAGGTGTGGACGCCCGGCGGAACGGTGAGGGTGCAGGGTTCCGGCTACGAGCCCGCGGCGGTGTTCGAGGGATCGGCCGCGGCGCAGCGACTCGTTCCCCGGGTGGCGGCATCCGCCGTGCGCTGCGTCACCGGCCGGGCCGTGCTGCACGACGGGCGGTGGCAGGCCGAGGGTGCACCCCTGGACGCCGCCATCGCCTGCCTCGCCACGCGCAGCGGCTGGACCGACGACCCGGGCGAGGTCGCCACCCGCCTGCCCTACACGGCCGAACGGATGATGAGCTCGGCCATCGAGGACGGCCGCGTCACGGCCCTCGGCGCCCCCGAGAGCGTTTTCCAGCGCTGCCTGGCGGTGTCCGACGAGGCGCACGAGGAACTGAAACGGATGACGGCCCTCGGCCGTCGCGTGCTGGCGGTCGCCGGCCGGGACTGGGCGGAGGGGCCAGGTGACGCGAGCACTCGAACGGGGCTGGTCGAAACGGGGCTGGTCGAAACGGGGCTGGAGCTGCTCGGACTGCTCGGGCTGGAGGACCCACCCCGCCCCGACGTGCACCAGGCGCTGCAGGATTGCTTCGACGCGGACATCCGGGTGGTCATGGTCACCGGCGACCACCCGAACACGGCCGAGGCCATCGCCCGCGAGGTCGGCCTGCTGCGCCCGGGAGGCGTGGTGCTGGGGGCCGGTCTCCCGGCCTCCGACGACGAGCTCGGTGAGCTGCTGGACCACCCGGCCGGCGCCGTCGTCGCCCGGGTGACGCCCGCCGACAAGCTACGAATCACCCGGGTGCTGCGGGCGCGCGGGCATGTGGTGGCGATGACCGGCGACGGCGTCAACGATGCTCCGGCCCTGCGGGAGGCGGATGTCGGGATCGCGATGGGCCTGAGCGGCAGCGATGTGGCGCGGGAGGCCGCCGACCTGGTGCTGCTCGACGACCATTTCGGCACCATTGTGACGGCGGTGCGCCTGGGCCGGGCGACCTTCGCGAACGCGCGCCGGTTTCTCACCTATCACCTCACCGACAATGTGGCCGAGCTGGCGCCGTTCGCGGCCTGGGCGCTGACCGGCGGCCAGTTCCCGCTGGCGATCGGGGTGCTGCAGGTGCTGGCGCTGGACATCGGCACGGACATGCTGCCTGCCCTGGCGCTCGGCGTGGAGCCGCCGAGCAAGCGGGTGATGCAGGGTCGGGCGAAAACGCGCGCGCTGATCGACCGACTGCTGCTCTGGCGGGCCTTCGGCGTTCTCGGTCCGGTCGAGGCGGTGGTCACGCTGGCCGGGTTCGCCGCGGTCCTGCTCGCGGGCGGCTGGGGCTGGGGTGAACCGGTTGCCCCCGACCTGCTGGCCGGTGCGTCCGGCACCGCCTTCGCGACCATCACCGTGGCCCAGATGGCGAACGCCTTCGCGTGCCGCAGCCAGTCCGTGCCGGCCTGGCGGCTGCCGCTGATGGGCAATCGGGCGCTCGTCGTATCCGTTGCCGCGCAGCTGGCGTTGCTGGCCGTCTTCCTGGGCGTCCCCTTCGTGAGCGGCCTGCTCGGCGGCGCGTGGCCGCCCGCGCTGGCCTGGATCTTCCCGCTTCTCGCGGCCGTGCTGCTGATTCTGGCCGACGCGGCCTTCAAATGGCGGATGCGCCGGTCGCGCTGAGTCTCCCACCCAGCCCCGATGCCTATGCTGAGTGAACCATGCGACTCTTTCTGATCCGCCACGGGCAGACGCCCGCCAACGTTCTCGGCCAGCTCGACACCGCGCACCCGGGCCCCGGTCTGACCGCGCTCGGATCACGGCAGGCCTCGGTCATCCCGGAGGCGTTGCGCACCGAGCCCATCGACGCCATCTTCGCGTCGACGCTCGTGCGCACCCAGCTGACCGCCCGGCCTCTGGCGGCGGACCGGCGGCTCGACGTGCAGGTGGGCACCGGGCTGCACGAGATCGAAGCGGGCGACCTCGAAGGCCGGAGCGACCGGGCATCCATTCATAGCTATTTCGAGACCGTGCTGGCCTGGGTGACCGGGGACCTCGACACCCGGATGCCCGGCGGCCTGGACGGCAACAGCTTCTTCACCCGGTTCGACGCCGATATCGCGTCTGCGGCCGCCGGCGCCGACACGGCGGCGGTGTTCAGCCACGGTGCTGCGATCCGGGTGTGGACCGCCGCCCGCGCCAACAATGTGTCCCCCATGTTCGCGGGCACGACCGACCTCGAGAACACGGGAGTCGTCGAACTGTCCGGCTCCCCCGCCGGGGGCTGGACCCTCGTGTCGTGGGCGGGACTCAGCGTGGGCTCACCGGGCGGGCCGCAGCTTCTGGCCGGTTAGGACTCGGGGGCCCGTGGCACCTTGGGGCGCACCAGGGCATGGCTGTCCCGCAGCAGCTGCCTCACCAGGTCGTCGTCGACCGGCCCGCCCGGCACGATCGTGATCCAGTGCTTCTTGTTGAGGTGGTAGCCCGGAGTGATCTGCTCCGGGAGCTCCTCGCGCAGGGCCCTGCCCTCCTCGGGGTCGCATTTGAGCGAGACCGCGAGGGGCTCTGCGGCGAGGGCGCTGAGGGCGAAGATCTTGCCGTTGCCGCTGGTCTTGAACACGCTCGTCTCCTCACCGAAGGGGAACGTTTCGATCGCCTGCGGAAGGCTCAGACAGAAGTCGACGAGGTCATCGGGGGTCATGGTTACGACACTACGTCGACGGAGCCGAAAACCCAGGTCGCTGCCTAACGTGAGGTCTTCTCCGGACGATAGTCGTGACTGGAGTTCAGCTCCCGCTGATGTGTGACGGCCCCGGCCACTCCACCGCATTCACGACAAGGATACGAGGACACCGAGTGACAGTTTCCACCTCCCGGCGGCTGCGACCGCTGGCGATCGCGATCAGCACATCCGCTCTGCTCATACTCGGTCTGGGGGCCACCGCGCTTCCCGCGGCGGCGGCCGTGTCCGGGGTCGAGGTGAACTGGAAGAACACGAACGTGTGGACGACCGGGTTCCAATCGGAGGTGGGGGTGAAGAACGCGTCGACGACCGCCCTCCAGCCGTGGCAGATCTCCTTCACCTACGGAAACAAGGTGAACACGCTGTGGAACGGGACGCTGCAGGCGTCGAGCAGCGGATTCGCCGTGAAGGCGCCGACCTGGGCATCGAAGCTCGCCCCCGGCGCCGCCACATCGTTCGGCCTCACGTCGTACAAGGTGGGCACCGCTCCGCTGTACCCCACCGCCTGCGCCGTGATCGGCCTGCCGGCCGGTGCCGCGTCGATCCCGTGTTCCGTGAACGGGGCCGGGTCGACTGTTCCGACGCCGACACCGACACCGGTGCCGGTGCCGACACCGACGACCACCCCGGTGCCGTCTCCGTCACCCTCGCCGACGGTCACACCGACGCCGACACCCACTCCGACGTCAACACCGACGCCGACACCCACACCCACGCCGACATCAACACCGACACCCACTCCCACCACGACTCCCACGCCGACACCGGCGGGCAGCCTGCTCGTCGCCCCCTATGTGGACATGGGCCTGTGGCCGAGCGCTGACCTCTCCGCCTTCGCCACGGCCACCGGAGTCAAGGCCGTCACGGGGGCGTTCATCGTCGCGGACCGCACCAGCAATTGCAGCCCGACCTGGGCCGGGTACACCGCCTACACCGTGGGCGGCACCCAGGACTTCGTGGGATCGATTTCGACGTTCCAGAACGGCGGCGGCACGTTCGTCGTCTCGTTCGGCGGGATGGCGAACAACGAGCTCGCCCGGGTCTGCACCGACCCGGCCGCTCTCCTCGCCGCGTACACGAAGGTCATCAATCGGTACAACGTCGACCGGATCGACTTCGATATCGAAGGGTCCGACGTGAGCGACCCGGCCGCCAACAAGCGTCGCGTGGTCGCGATCGTCGAGCTTCAGAAGCAGCGGGCAGCAGCAGGTCGCCCTCTGCAGGTGTCCCTGACCCTTCCGGTGATGCCCTACGGCCTGGTCGCGAGCGGTCAACGCACGCTCAAGGAGTTCGCCGAGGCCGGGGTGAAGCTCTCCGCCGTCAACGTCATGGCCATGGACTACGGCGACGGCACGGTGGACATGGGCACGGCGGCGATCAGCGCGGCCAACTCCACCGCGAAGCAGCTGGGCGCGCTCCCGGCGTACGCCGGCCTGAGCAACGCCCAGCGCCTGTCCATGATCGGCATCACGCCGATGATCGGGCTGAACGACACCGGTGAGATCTTCACGCTCGCCGACACGAACAAGGTCAGCGCCTTCGCCAAGGCGAACGCGCTGAACTACGTCGGCTGGTGGGAAATGACCCGGGACCAGCCCTGCACCGGAGGCATCCCCGCCTACATGTGCTCCGGGGTGAGCAGCCCGAAGTGGTCGTACTCCCGGGCGTTCGTGGCCGCGACCTCGTAGCCCGGTCACTCCGGAACGCAAACAACGGATGCACCTGCCCGGCTGGGCGGGTGCATCCGTTGTTTCGTTCGCTGGGCTGTTTCCTGCGCTGAGCTGTTTCCTGCGCTGAGCTGTTTCCTGCGCTGAGCGCCGGGTCAGCGCCGGGTCACTCCGCCGAGGCGAAGATGTCGGTCAGCTTGCCCTCGTCGCTCAGGCGGGCAGCGTTGTCGACGGCGATCGCGGTGGCGTCGAAGAGGGTCTCGAGCGGGCTGACGAACCATCCGTCGCCCTCGCGCACGGCGATGACGCGCATGTCCGCGACACCGAGCTCGTCGAGGCCGGGGATCTCGTCGAGGCAACCGGTCTGGCTGGACGAGGAGGCGGCGCTGATCGTGCCGCAGACGCCGGCGATCTCGATCGAATCGGGGAGATAGCTGCCGTCGCCCTCGAAGATGCCCTCGTCGATCATCATCCGGGCCCGGTCTCCGTCGGTCTTGCTGGTGACCGAGAACTCGGCCAGGGTGAGCGAGCCGTAGCCGTCGTACTCGAACAGGTCTCCGTAGAGGCTCATCAGACGGCGTTCGGGGAGGGGCAGGGCTGCGGCGAGCCCGCTGGCCTCACCGTCGCCCACGTAGGCGGCGATGGCCTCGGCGAAGCCCTCGGCGGCCTCTTCCGGCGTGGCGAAGGAGTCGGCGTCGCTCGGGGCGATCAGGCTGCCGCGGGTGACCGACGAGTCGGACTCGCTCTGGGTCTGGTAGAGGGTTTCGCCGAGGGTCAGCAGGGGACTCACGAACCAGTCGCCGTCTTCCTCAACGGCCACGATGCTCGGGTCCCGGCCCAGATCGTCGGCCATTTCGCCGGCCGTGAGGGAGTAGGGCAGGAAGTCCGTGAGCTCATCCTCGGCGCTGTCCCTGGCGTCGGCCAGTTCCTGCTTGATCTCGGACTTGGAGTAGCCGTAGTCGGTCAGCTGGGCCGTCAGCTGGGGGCGAACCAGGTCGACGTAGAGTCCGGCGATGGTCTCGGGGTCGCCGTCCATCTTCAGCTCGCCGCTCTCGACGCTGACCGCGGCCACGCCGTCGGCGATCTCCTCGACGCTGAATTCCAGGTCGGTGACAGAGATGGTGATCTCCGCGATCAGCTCTTCGGTCAGGGCCTTGTAGTCGGTGTCGTCATCGGCATCCGCATCGAGCTTCACGTCGCCGAGGCGTTCCAGCGGGGCCTTGAGGGATTCGATCTCTGCGGGCGACAGGGCGCCGTAGACGGCGATGGGGTCCAGGTCGGCCGCACCGGTGAGCAGCTGCTCCACGGCGGCCTCCGGCGTCGCGGCGCCGCCCAGCTTGGAGAAGACGGCCCCGTAGGCCCAGATGCCGGCGCCGCCGACGAGGACCGCCACGAGGGCGATCGAGCCGCCGATGATCAGGCCCCGCTTGCGCCGCGCGGGGGTGGCCACGGGAACCTGGTCGGCGGGAACCTGGTCGGCGGGAACCTGGTCCGCGGGAACCTGGTCGGCGGGAACCGAGACATCCGTGGGGGCATCCGTGAGCGTGCCGCTTGCGCGCATCCAGTCCAGCAGGCCTGGATAGCAGGCCGGGTTCGTGGCGATCACGGGATGCAGCTCGGGATGGGCCGCCGCAATCTCCGCCAGGCGCGCCTGGGGAGTCTGCGGGTCGGCCGCCTCGCGGATCGGATTGTCGATGTCGCTCACGGTGTGCGCTCTTTTCGTAGAGTCGTGGTTCTCGGTTTCAGGCAGGTCATCGTGCTGAGCGTTCGCCGATCGGGGCCGCGGGCGCGCGATCGGCACTCCGCCGGCCCACAGGCGGGCGAAACGCCGGCACCGAGTGGCCACGCAGAGGACCAGCCGGACAGGATCGGGGCGCAGAGGAATGACGACTCACCGCGTGTCCCCCGACCCGAATTGTACACATGCGTTGCACTGCCCCCGAGGCGCAGCACACGCCTCGGGGACCACTCTATCTACGCCCGGCCGTTCCAGTGCGGACCACGAAAACGCCGGTGGGTCCGAACGGGCGCAGGCCCGCTCTGCGCGGCGGCTACGCCACGTGGTCGCGCCAGCTGTGCAGGGGCGCGTAGCCCAGCATCCGTCGGGCCTTGTCGATCGAGAGCAGCGTGTCGTTCGGGCCGACCTCCCGCAGTTCCACCCCGGGGAAGACCTCGGCGGCCAGCTCAGCGTTCGGCCGGCTCATCACGGTGTCGGCGGCGGCGATGATGAACGCCTCGAAGCCGGGCTTCGCGTTCTCCAGTGCCCGCAGCACGGCCTGGGCGCCGTCACGGCCGTCGATGTAGCCCCACAGATTCCATTTGCGCAGGGTGGCGTCGGCGTCGAAAGCGGGGAAGGCCGCGTAGTCCTCCGGGTCTTTGACGTTCGAGAAGCGCAGCGCCGTGATGCTGAGTTCGGGGTCCCACCGGGTGAGCTGGATCGCCATCGTCTCCTCGAGGTGCTTCACCAGGGAGTACGTGCTTTCGGGGCGGGCCGGGTACTCCTCGTCCACGGGAATGTAGGGCGGGTCGATGTCGAACGGCAGGCCGAGCACGGTCTCACTGGAGGCGTAGACCAGCTTCTTGATGCCCGCACGGCGGGCGGCCTGGAACACGTTGTAGGTGGAGAGGATGTTGTTGTGGAACGTGGCCACGTCCGGAACCAGGCCGGGGGCCGGGATCGCGCCCAGGTGCACGATGGCGTCGAAGCCGGAGTGACGGTCGTCGATACCGAGGATCGCGTCGACGACCTGGCCGTAGTCCGTGAGGTCCACGACGACCAGATCGTGGCTGCGGGCACCGTCCCGGTCGAGGTTCAGCACCTCATGACCCTCGGCGACCAGGTACTTCACCACGGTCCGGCCGAGCTTTCCGCTTCCACCAGTGACAACGATCTTCATGCGGGACTCCTCTGTGTGGGCGGTGCGTGGAACTACAGAACAAGCCTACGACTGCACCGCCGCCGGTCTGGCCCCGGCGGTCGAGCCCCCCAGCGGTCGAGCCTGTCGAGACCCGGTGGTCGAGCCTGTCGAGACCCGGTGGTCGAGACCCGGTGGTCGAGCTTGTCGAGACCCGGTGGTCGAGCCTGTCGAGACCCGGTGGTCGAGCCTGTCGAGACCCGGCGGTCGAGCCTGTCGAGACCCGTTGGTCGAGCCTGTCGAGACCCGGCGGTCGAGCCTGTCGAGACCCGGCGGTCGAGACCCGGTGGTCGAGCCCCCCGGTGGTCGAGCTTGTCGAGACCCGGTGCGCCACTGCCTAGAGGCCGCCCCTGGGCATCCGTCGTCGCGCCAATCGCGGAGATTTTCGCAACACGCCGCACGGGCGGCCACGAATACCGGCGTTTCGCGAAAATCTCCTCCGTTAGGTGACGACGGATGCCCGTAGCCGGGCCCGGAACGGATGCCCGCGCCCGGCGCCGCGACGGATGCCCCGCGCCTCCCCACGGTGACCACTTCTCGTCCTCCACAAACCGGGTTTGATCGGGTTATCCACAGGGCGCCGTGGGGTGTCGGCCGGGGCCTCTGAATGTCACTGGTCGCCCGTAACGTGTCCCTCATGAAGACCTCGTACAGCGAGCAGCAGCAAACCCTCGGGCGTCACTTCGACGTCATCCGGGAGACGCAGGCGGACTCCGCACGGGTGGCGGCGCGCCTGGCCGAGCAGGTCGATAAGGCGCGACTCTGCGCCGAGGCCGGCGCAGCCCAGGCAGCGCGGGCTGCGCCGGTCGCCGGGGTGCCCCTCGCCCGGTGGGACGCCGCAATGATCGCCGAACGGGAGTTCGTGACCGAGCTGGCCTGCACCCTGCGACTGCCGGTGCGGTCCACGGAGACCCTGATCGCCGAAAGCCAGGCCCTCATGCACGAACTGCCGGCAACGCGGGCCGCGTTGCAGGCCGGGTCGATCACGTACCGGCACGCGCAGGCGATCATGCACCAGGCGTGGTCGCTGCCCGCGGAGGCTCTGCCCGGGTTCGAACAGGCCCTCCTGAAGTCCGCACCCCATCTGACCGTGGCGAACCTGAAGTACAAGGCGCGCGTGCTGCGGGAACGGCTGCACCCCGAAACGATCACCGCCCGGCACCAGAAATCCGTCGCTGACCGGCGGGTGGTCTTCGAACCGGAGGCCGACGGGATGGCGTCGCTGTCCTGGGTCGACTCGGCGGAAAAAGTGAAAGCAGCGTACGACCGCATCACCGTGATGGGGATCAGCTTGCTGGCCCCCGACGAGCCCCGCACCCTCACCCAGCTGCGCGCGGACACCTTCGCCGACCTGATCCTCGACGGGGTCACCGCGAAGGGTGTCGGCAAGGGCATCCGCGGCACCGTTCATGTCACCGTCCCGGTGCTGACCCTCCTCGGCCACTCGGAGGAACCCGGCCATTTGGAGGGATACGGACCCATCGACCCGGATACCGCCCGGGAGATCGCGGCCCGGGCGCCGAGTTTCATCCGAATCCTGACCCACCCGGAAACCGGGGTCGTGCTGTCTGTCGGCCGCACCCGGTACAAGGTGCCGAAACACCTGAGACGGTACCTGCGAGTGCGGGACGAAACCTGCCGGTGGCCGGGCTGCCGCCGCGCGGCGGCGCATTCCGACCTCGACCACACCCTCGACTGGCAATTCGAAGGGATCACCGCGCACGACAATCTTGCGCACCTCTGCCCGGCCGACCATGCACTGAAATCGGAGACCCGGTGGAGTTACGTGCACCTGCCCGACGGGGCGTTGAAGTGGACCTCGCCGACGGGGCGCACGTTCGTCAGTGAGCCGGCCACGATCATCCGTGCACCGGAACAACCGCGACCCGCGAAGCCGCAGACGCGGCCGCCCGAGTCAGACGAACCGGCACCGTTCTAGGCTCGGGCTCGGGCTCGGGCTCGGGCTCGGGCTCAGGCGCACCCGCACCCGCACAGGCACAGGCACAGGCACAGGCACAGGCCGCACGCTAGAGCAGCGCACCCCACAGCACGTGCCCGGCCATCAGGGTGGTGCCGAGCGTGACCAGGGTGATCTGGACGATCTCCTGGCGCTGCGGATGCACCCACCCGCCACGGCCTCTCCTGCCCAACCAGGCGTTGGCCCAGATGAGCGTGGCCGCAGCGAGCAGCGCGAGGGTGACGGTGCGCACGAAAAGTTCCGGAACGTCGCCGAGAACGCCGGCACCGATCTGGTAGAACGCGATGATGCCCCACGGAACGATGCCGACCATGGCCCCGAAGACGAACGGCCGGAGCGAGCCGCCGGCTGGTTCGCGCTCCTGCAGGGCCAGGAAGAGCGTTGCGCCCGCCGTGATCGCGTAGAGCGCCACCAGCGTGCCGACCTCCGTGACGCCGTTCAGCTGGGCGATCAGGAACACGGTGATCGCGGAAACCTGCGAATACTCGACCCATCGCAGGGGGTTGCGTGCCGCGTCAAGGCCGCTCCGGTACCAGCCGGCGACCGCGGGCAGGAGCCACGTGAACCGCAGGACGGCGGAGAACGCGAGCAGGATGACGACGGCCAGACCAAGGTCGACGTCGGCCAGCGCCACGGACTGCGGTTCGGCCGTGGCACCGACCGGTCCTGTGGGGAACCCGGCCGTGACAGGCAGCAGCACCGGGGTTTTTCGGGCCAGGACGACCACGGAGACCAGAACGGCCTGTGCACTGAGCACCAGGCCGGCGACGAGGTTCACGGTACGCAGGCGGGTGAATTGGGCATCCGTCACGAAATTCTGGGGCGCCGTCGTCATGCGTTCAGCGTACTGGCCTCGGTGCGCCGACGGCTCGTGGAGACGCGTGGTTGAAGGGGCGAGAATGAAGGGGTGAGTGACGCCGGCAGCTTTGTGGACGCGACCCTGCAGGCCGAAGGGGACCCGTACCGGGCGGCGGCGGACAAGGCCCGCCTGGGCAGCGATCTGCAGTTCTACGGTGCCTCCGTCGGCGCGGTTCGCGGCACGATCCGGGACGTCGCCCGCCGGCATCCCGGCCTGACGCACGACGACGTGACCGCACTGTGCTCGGAGCTGTGGGCGGTGCCGGTCTTCGAGCGTCGACTCGCGGCCGTCGTGCTCCTGCAATCGAACGTGCGCCGGCTGGACAACTCCGATCTGACCCGGATCGAGGGTTTCGTGCGCAGTGCCGGGCTGCGGGAACTGGTCGATCCGCTCGCGGTCAACGTGGTGGGTCCGCTGCTGGAGCGTCTGGATGCGCCGGGCCGGGCCCGGGCAGAGACCGTGCTCGAACGCTGGGCCGGCGACACCGACAGATGGTTGCGCCGGGCCGCCCTCCTGGCGACGGGGCGATCCGAGCCGCACCTCTGACTGCGCGAACCCGGACCGAAGAGGGAGGTCCCGGCGAACCGGGACCTCCCTCGAAGTAGTGCTCGAACTAACTACTGCAGGGCAACGAAGACCGGGTCGCCGCCGATGTAGGACACGGCCCAAAGGCCTGCCTCCGGCGCGGTCGCGGGCACCTCGATAATCAGGTTCGCGGTTGCGCTGGCATCCGTGTACAGATCAGCGACATCCGACATCTGGCCGTCCATGATGACGTATGCGTCATCGTAAGAAAGACCATCAGCGGACACGTAAGTGAAATCGAGGCTGAAGTTCGGGTTACCGGATTCCGTTCCGATGTACTTCACCGTCGCGGGAACAATCGCGTAAGCGTTTCCCGCCTGCGGGTCGGGGTTGTACTCATTCGCCGCTTTGACCTGATCCAACGCGTTCAACGTGGCAGCACCGAGAGTAACCTCCCACGTCGGAGTACCGAACTCTTCAATGGTTATCGTCGACCCGAAGGGGGCCGGTGTGGCACGTGTGCCCACGTCGCCCGCCTCAGCGGGTTCCGCTGCGTCACCGGCTGCGGCGTCGGTGGATTCCGAAACGCTGGCGTCGCTCTGTATCGCATCATCGACGGCGGAGATGAAGACGGCCGCGTAAACAATGGACATGATGATCGCAGCGATGATCGCAACAAGCGAAACCGCGGTTCCGGCGATCGCGACCCCCCGCGACCTCCCCTTACGGAAAATGGCGATAACGCCGAGGACCAGGCCGACGAAGCCGATGAAGCCGGCCACCATGCTGATGGCCGGGATGAAGGCGAACACCAGCGCCACGAGGCCGACGATCAGAGCCGAGAGGCCGAGACCGTTGCGGGTCTTCACGGGGGTAGGGCTGTCGGAGATGTAGGGCGGGACTGAATTCTGCTGTGCCGGCGCTGCGGGCGGCTGTGAAATGGACATGTCTAAGACGTTTCCACAGGGAAAGGATCCATTCAGACGTAATGGCACCCCCAGTACGAGTGCCCCCCGAAAAATCGCACGTCGGCTGAGGTATGCCGGCCGCCGACCAGCGCCGACTCAGAGCAGCGGAAGAACCTGCTCGCGCACCTGCTTGCGCAGGATCTTGCCCAGCATCGAGCGGGGCATCTCTTCGACCTTCACGATCCGTCGCGGGATCTTGTACGCGGCGAGCTGATCGCGGCAGTGCGCCCGCAACCCCTCCTCGTCGAGTGCCGCCCCGGGCTTGAGTTCGACCGCCGCGACGACCATCTCCCCGCCCCGTTCGAGAGTCTTGCCGATGACGGCCGCATCGACGACATCCGTGTGCAGTCGCAGCACCGCCTCCACCTCCGAGGGCGAAACGTTGAAGCCGCCGGTGATCACGAGTTCCTTGGCCCGGTCCACGATCGTGGTGAAGCCGTCGGCGTCGACGGTCACGATGTCACCGGTGCGCAGCCAGCCACCCGGCAGGAGGGTTTTCGCGGTCTCCTCCGGATTGTTCCAGTAGCCCTGGAAGACCTGCGGTCCCTTCAACAACAACTCACCGGGCTCACCCGGCGCCACCAGGGTGGTGGGGTCGTCCAGGTCGACGACCTTCATCAGGGTGGACGGGAACGGCACTCCCACCGTTCCGGGACGGCGGGTGGGGTGGAACGGGTTGCCGAGCGCCACCGGCGAGGACTCCGTCATGCCGTAGCCCTCCACCAGGAGCCCGCCTGAGACCGATTCCCACAGTTCCACGACGTGGTCGGGCAGGTTCATGGCGCCCGAGATGCAGTATTTGCAGGAGCGCAGCGAAATCCCGCGCTCCTTCGCGACCACGGCCGTGCGCTCGTAGATCGGCGGCACCGCACAGTAGACCGTCGCGGGCGACTTCTTCATGGCGTCGAGAATCAGGTTGGGATCGAATTTGGGGAAGAGAACAAGCAGGCCCTGCTTACGGATGCCGTAGGTCAGGTACAGAGTCATGCCGAAGGCATGGAACATGGGCAGGATCGCGTAGAAGATCTCCTTGCGGTACTCGGCCCCGTGCATCCACGCCTCGCCCTGAAGGGCGTTGGAATACAGGTTGAAGTGGGTGAGCATGGCGCCCTTGGGCTGCCCGGTGGTGCCCGAGGTGTACTGCAGGGCCGCCAGGTCGTCGACCGACGGGTGCGGGTGCTCGGGGTCGATCGGGGCGTGGCTGAGCAGGTCCTTCCAGGGGATGGTGCCCGGCGCGGAACCCGAGAGCGCCTCGCGGGACTCGCGCAGCTTCTTCACCGGCAGGTGCAGGGCCAGGCGCTTGATGGCCGGGAACGCCGCCAGCAGGTTGACGGAGACGATGTGGTCGATCTCGACGTCGGCCGGAAAGGCGCGCACGGATGCCACGGACTTGTCCCAGGCGATCACGACACGGGCCTGGTGGTCTTCGAACTGGTGGCGGAGCTCGCGGGAGGTGTAGAGCGGATTGTGTTCCACCACGACACCGCCCAGGCGCAGCACCGCGTAGAAGGCGACAACGTGCTGGGGGCAGTTCGGCAGGATCAGTGCCACCCGGTCCCCCGCCCGAACGCCGAGTTGGCGCAGACCTTCCGCAGCCCGGTCGACCTGGTCGCCGAGCTCGGTGTAGGTCGTGCGGCGCCCGAAGAATTCCAGCGCCGGGTGGTCGCCGGCCTCGGCCACCGAGCGCTCGAGCATCGCAACGAGGGACTCCGTGGGCAGGTCGATTTCGGCCGGGACACCCGGTTGATAGTTCTTCACCCAGGGCTGCTGCTCAGTAGTCGACATGCTCTTATCTTCGCGCACGAACGGGGGGCGCTCTCCGATGGATTACCGTTGTAGTATGCACACCCCTGACACCACCACGCAGAGCGAGGCAGATACTGCCCGCGAGACGACAACCTTCGCCGACCTCGGGCTCAATGACGCGATGCTCAAGGCGCTCAAGGACGTGGGGTACGAAACTCCCTCCGCCATCCAGGCCGCCACCATCCCCCCGCTTCTCGCCGGGCGCGACGTCGTCGGCCTCGCCCAGACCGGAACCGGCAAGACTGCCGCGTTCGCACTTCCGATCCTCGCGCGCCTCGACATGGCGCAGAAGACTCCGCAGGCACTCGTACTCTCCCCCACCCGTGAACTCGCGCTCCAGGTCTGTGAGGCCTTCGAGAAGTACGGCGCCCACATGCGTAACGTGCACGTGCTCCCCGTCTACGGCGGACAGGGTTACGGCGTTCAGCTCTCCGCGCTGCGCCGCGGGGTGCACATCGTCGTCGGTACGCCCGGCCGCATCATGGACCACCTCGAAAAGGGCACCCTCGACCTGTCGCAGCTGAAGTATCTGGTGCTCGACGAAGCTGACGAGATGCTCAAAATGGGCTTCGCCGAAGACGTTGAGACGATCCTCGCCGACACCCCGGACGACAAGCAGGTCGCCCTGTTCTCGGCGACCATGCCGGCCCAGATCCGACGGATTTCGAAGAAGTACCTGAACGACCCCGAAGAAATCACGATCAAGAACAAGACCACGACCTCGGCGAACACCACCCAGCGCTACCTGATGGTGTCGTACCCGCAGAAGGTGGACGCCCTCACCCGCATCCTCGAGGTCGAGAACTTCGAGGGCATGATCGTCTTCACACGCACCAAGAATGAGACCGAACTTCTCGCCGAGAAGCTGCGCGCACGCGGCTACTCCGCGGCGGCCATCAACGGCGACGTGGCCCAGGTGCAGCGTGAGCGCACCGTCAACCAGCTCAAGTCCGGCAAGCTGGACATCCTGGTCGCAACGGATGTCGCCGCCCGCGGCCTGGACGTCGACCGCATCAGCCACGTCGTCAACTACGACATCCCGATCGACACCGAGTCCTATGTGCACCGCATCGGCCGCACCGGCCGCGCCGGTCGCAGCGGTGCAGCGATCAGCTTCGTCACGCCCCGTGAACGCCACCTGCTCAATGCGATCGAGCGGGCGACCCGCCAGCCGCTGACGCAGATGCAGCTGCCGAGCTTCGAAGACGTCAACGTCACCCGCCTGGCACGCTTCGACGACGCCATCACCGAGGCCCTCGGCCAGTCCGAACGGATCAGCGCCTTCCGCGACATCATCGGCCACTACGTCTCACACCACGACGTGCCCGAAGCGGATGTCGCGGCGGCCCTCGCGGTCGTCGCCCAGGGTGAGACTCCCCTGCTGCTCACCCAGGCGGATGCCCGCGCGCAGCGCCCCGAGCGCGCCGACCGCGGCGACCGTGCCGAGCGCGCTCGCGCCGACGCCGGTCGTGGCGACCGCCGTGACGACCGCGGCGAACGTGGCGAACGCGTGGAGCGGGTGGAACGACGCCCTCGCGACAACAACCGGGCCATGGCCTCGTACCGCATTGAGGTCGGCAAGCGCCACAAGGTGGAGCCGCGCCAGATCGTCGGCGCTCTCGCCAACGAGGGCGGCCTGAGCCGTGAGGACTTCGGTCACATCCAGATCAACCCGGAGTACTCGCTCGTCGAGCTGCCGGCCGATATGCCCGGCGACGTTCTCGGACGTCTCGAGAACACCCGCATCAGCGGCAAGCTGATCGAGATCCGCGCCGACGGCGGCGGACCCGTGCGCCGCGAGGGCCGCACCGAGCGCCCGCCGCGCCAGCCGCGCAGCTACTAGTAAACGCCTACGGCGCACCGGGGAGGCATCCGCTCCCCGGTGCGCCGTAGGGCTATGCGACTCCGGTGCAGCGTGCAATCGTCGTAGGCGAACCGAATGGTTCCCGACGAAGGAGACTGCCATGTTCACCAGTTCTGACGCCTTCAGCTCTTTCTCCGTGGACGACATCGACACGGCGAAGCGCTTCTACGGCGACACCCTGGGCCTCGATGTGCGGGACGGCATGATGGGCAACCTCGAGGTGCGACTCGGCAACAGCGCGCAGGTGTTCATTTACGCCAAGCCCGATCACGTTCCGGCGACCTTCACCGTGCTCAACTTCGTGACCGACGACGTGGAGAAGACGGTTGACGAGCTCAACGTCCGCGGCGTGACCACGAAGATCTACGGCGACGACGACCTGGCCGACATGCCGCCCAACGACGCGAAGGGCATCATGCGCGGCGACGAGAACCGGGCGGAAATCGCCTGGTTCACCGACCCGGCCGGCAACGTGCTCGCCGTTGTTGCGGCATCCGTGTAGCGGGGGCTCAGGGCGGGAGATAGTCATGCACTCTGCAGTTGAGAATGCGGAGGCCACATGGGCCGAACGCTGGTCGGAGAGCTGGGACGGCTTCTACTCGAACTGGCTGGCGCCGCTGCAGTCCACCGGCCTGGCCATCCTCGGCCTGGCGCTGGCGGCACTGATCCTGGCCCGCCTCCTCGCGTTCGTGCCGCTGATGTGGAGCGGCCAGACCAGGCAGCAGACGATCGATCGGCTGAAAGGCTGGGGACTGGCACTGATCCTCGGCGGTTCGGCGCTGTTCGTGTTGTTCGCGGGAGGCCCCGGAGTGGTGTGGGTGCTGGCCTATCCTGGTGCAATCATGATCGGCGCGGGTGTGGTCGCCTTCTCCCGAGGCCTGGCCACCGACCGGAGGGTTGCCGTTGAGGTGCGCGATGCTGCGGGTCAACCGGCCGAGACGCACACCAGGAATGTCATGGTCCTGTTGACGACGCTGGCCGGGAGCAGACCCAAGGGACTGTATTTCACCATCGGGAGCGACGTCGAGTTCCTGTCCGATGCCGCACTGTCGGGCGTCGTTCCCAACAGGGTGCTGGCCGCACTGCAGGCCATCGCGACCTTCGTGATCGGAACTACGCCCTGGCGCCTGTCGGTCGACACGACGAGTTCGGACAATCTCGCCGTGAGCATGTCCCGGCACGGCCGGCAGATCGATGCGGCGACCATCAACCGCTTGGACCTGGGACTGTCCCGGTTGGACGGTGGAGACGACGTGGACCTCGACAAGTTCGTTGCGGCGTTCGCACTCATGGTCCTGTCCACGCAGTACACGGATGTCCAGGGTCTGGCCGGCACGGGATCGTGGCGTTCCCTGGGCCTCCACTTCGTGGCCTCCACCGAATTGCGCGACGACGACAGCGACGCCCGCGCCATCGCCGTTCTGAGCCACGCGGTGGATCTGGACCCCGGCAATCATCCGGCCAGTCTCATGCTGCAGTACCGCCTGCACCGCTACGGCACCGAGTTCGACGAACTCCGGCGCTATGCGGACTGGCTCAGCGCCGAGGCGGCGCACCTCGAATCGGAGCACTCCCCCACGCAGAATGCGGACTTCACCCTGCACTACCAGCGTGTGCTCCTGAACTACGTGATCACGGTCGAGAACCTCGTCTCCGTCGCCGACCATCCCGCCGACATCAGCACCAGCCCTGATGCGAACCGGGCGCGGGAGAGCGCCCTCGAACTCGTGCGCCTGATCGATGCCGGCGCAGGCGAACGGGACGCGGAGCAGGGCGAGGTCTCCCTGCTCAAGCAGAAGATGCGTCTCGTGGCCGCCACCGGCTATGTGGCGCTGGGCGGCACGCAGGACCTGCTGGAGATCGGCGGACGCATCAAGGAGGCCGGCATTTCCGCCTCGCCGTGGGTGCGCTACGACCTGGGGTGCATGTTCTACGCCCAGAGTCAGGAACAGACGAACCCGACCCGGAAGGCGGAATTGCGCGAGCTCGCCCTGGGGCATCTCGAGTACGCGATGATCGCTCCGCGGGCGCGGTCCTTCGTCTGGAAGGACCCGATGCTCACCCAGTTGCACGCCGATTCCCGTTTTCAGAAGCTGGCGGGTCAGCCCCGCACCGATTTCTGGGACCTGGAGCCGCTGCAGACCTACCGCACCCGGTTCGCCGGGGTGGGGATCACCAGCCCGCTCCATCTGGCGACCTTCGTCGGAAGCCGGGCTGAGCTCGGCGACTACCTGGGGGCAGGGCGGCTGCAGACGCTGGCGATGCTGGGCGTCTCAGAACTGGCTAATCGCACGGAGATCCTGTCGCTTCTGCCGTGGGCCGAGGTGCTGCTCACCCAGTACAAGGTGGAGCTCGTGTCTGAGATCATCGCGGAGGGGATTCTCAGCGCGGAGGAACTCGGCAGGCTGAGCGAGCAGGAGCGCGATCTGCTCAGCGCCAAGGTCTTCCGCGCCTTGGACCGCCGGTTCCACTATGAGGGATTCGAGTTCCTGCGCGTGGCCGGCTGGGTGGATTCGCTGGTTCCCTGACTCCTCCGCGGTGCCGGGAACAGCGGCTTGCAGGTCGTGCAGACCTCGCCGTCCTCGCTGTCCGCGCTGCGGCCGGCGACGGCACGGTGCTCACTCCCCAGCCGCTCGAGCAGCGCCCAAAGGAGGAGTGCCAGCGCGGCGACGGCGACCACCGGGCGCACGCCCGAAGAGATGAGTGGCACGGATTCACGCAGTTCGGTGGTGAGGAAGAGCGCGATCAGGCCGAGCACGGGCCAGCGCACGTCACACCGGGTGGCCTCCCCGCCGATCGGGGCGTCGAAATAGCTGGCGACGACCAGTCCGATCAGACCGGCCCCGACGGCCGTGACCAGGTAGGCCCACCACGCACCGGGGAACACCGGCGATGCCGCGACCACGGCCGCGGAGCCCGAGGCGACCGTGAGCCCGGCGAACACCGTCACGGCGACGCCGGCGGCGATCATCCGTCGGCGGCCCGGCCAGGTGCGCAGCTCGGTGAGCATTCCTGAAATTCTCATGGTCTGACTGATTCCTTGATTGCGATTGAGAGTTTATACCCCATGGGGTATTTTATACACATGAAGCCAGAACCGACGAAGCAGGACGATCTGCGCAAGACCGTGAACCGGTTGAAGCGTGCCCAGGGGCAACTCGCCGCGGTCATCTCCGCCGTCGAATCCGGTGCCGATTGCCGCGCGGTCGTCACCCAGCTCGCCGCCGTCTCCAGCGCCATCGACCGGGCCGGCTTCACGATCATCTCCTCCGCCATGAAGGAGTGCCTCGCCGACCAGCCGGGCACCGACCCGGACAACACCGGAGGCAAGAAGTCCCTCCGGGTGGAGGAACTCGAGAAGCTGTTCCTGGCGCTGTCCTAGACGGCGGTCCTACGCGGACAACGCGATCACGGCTTGCACGGCCACGTAGACCGCGACGATCAGCACGAGAACCGCGAATCCGCGTTTCAGCACCGTGTCCGACAGGCCGCGGGCGATCCGGCCGGCGATCAGCGAAGCCGCCATGGCCGTCGCGGCGAACGCGGCGGTCACGGCCCAGTCGATCTCCACCGCGCCCAGGTGTGCGGTGAACCCGGCGATCGAGTTGATCACGATGATGACCAGCGAGGTTCCCACGGTCACACTCATCGGCAGCCCGAGCACCAGGGTGAGCGCGGGCACGATGAGGAAACCACCGCCGACGCCGAGCAGACCGGTCAGGAAACCGACCACCGCGCCCGTGGCGAGGGCCCGGGGCAGGCAGCTGCGCCACTTGACGCCACCACCGGGCAGCGCACAGGGTCCCCCTCCGGCCCGGATCGGCAGGAACATCCGGATGCCGGCGATCACCATGATCACGGAAAAAACCAGCAGCAGAACGCCGGGGTCGAGCAGCCGATTGACCATCGTGCCCAGGTAGGCCGTGGCCACACCGGCGGAGCCGACGATCAGGGCCAGGCGCCAGTTGACGCCCCGACGAAGCCGCGGCAGCACGGCGACGGCGGAGGCTGCTCCGACCACGATCAGGGAGGTCGGGATCGCCTCGTCCAACGGCATCCCGACCCCGTAGACGAGGGCCGGCACAGCGATGATCGCCCCGCCGCCGCCGACCAGGCCGAGCAGCGCCCCGACGACGAGGCCCAGAACGAGGGCTGCGACGATCACGGGTGCTGGGGCAGGACAGTGGGCAGCCGATCGGCGGTCCACTCGAGCATGCCGCCCGTCATCGTGTGCGCGTCGAATCCCGCGGCAGCCAGGTAGTCGGCTGCGCTGGCGCTGCGACGCCCGCTGTGACAGACCAGGATCACGGGCCGGTTCCGGTCCAGAGCGGCGGTGTTGTCCGGAATCGTGCTGAGCGGAATGTGCCGGGCCCCGGCGATCATGCCTTCCCGAAGCTCCGGGGTCTCCCGAACATCAACGATCTGAGCCTCGGCCAGGCGGCCGAAGACCTGCTGCGGGGTGAGTTCCATTATGGGTTCCTTTCCAGGGACAGGTTGGGGCGGAAGCGCCCCCAGAGAACCAGGAGAAGCCCGCCGAGCGCGAATACGCCGAACAGGACCACTCCCAGGTAGGTGAGGTCGACGGCGGCGAGTGAGTCGAGCGCGCCACCGCCGATTCCGAGGTCGGTGAGCATGGACATCAGGCCCATCCCACCGACGAAGAACGCGACGAAAACGGATACGCCGGTGACGATCAGGTTGTAATAGACCTTCCGCAGCGGGTCGGTGGCGGCCCACTGGTAGACGTGGTTCATCAGGATCCCGTCCGCGCTGTCGAACAGGGTCATGCCGGCGGTGAAGACGACGGGGAGAACCAGGGCCGCATACCAGGGCAGCCCCGGGGTGAGCACCCCGGCGAAGACGAAGAGGCTGATCGAGGCAGCGGTATCGAGACCGAGACCGAAGAGCAGACCGATCGGCAGCATTTTCCACGGCCGGTCCACGAAACGGGACAGCGGCCGGAGCAGCCGGTTGATCACGCCGCGATTGTCCAGGTGCCCGTCGAGCTCACTCTGCACGAAGCGTCCGGACCGCACGTCTTTCACCACCTGCCGCAGCCCCCGCAGAGAGGACAGATTGAGCGCGCCCATCAGGATCAGGAAGACGCCGGAGACGGCGGCACCCCACACGCCCGTGATCTGCCGAAGGGCGGAGCCGTCATCCGCAAGGCTGCCGGCGAAGGCATTGATGCCGAGCACCAGCAGCACCACGGACACCACGACGACGGACGAATGCCCGAGGGCGAACCAGAACCCGACCGACACCGGGCGACGGCCGGCCGCGACCAGGCGACGGGTGGTGTTGTCGATCGCGACGATGTGGTCGGCGTCGAAGGCGTGCCGCACCCCCAGCAGGTAAGCGCTGACGGCCAGGCCGAGCATGACCGCGGTGTTGCCGCCAGCACCGGAGAGCTGCGGCAGCACCAGCAGGAACAGGGTGCCCCAGCCGACCGCATGCAGGGTCACCACGGCGGCACCCATGCCGAGAAGACTGCGCTTCTCGGCCGGGTGGACGGCCGTTCGCTTCCCCGTCATGGGGTTAGACGGTCAGTTCGGCCAGGGTGAGGCCTGCGGCCGCGGCCTGGTCGAAGTTCCCGTCGACGTGCACCACGTCGCGCCCGGCGCGCTGCAGCAGGCTGGCGGCGACGCCGGCCCGGTAGCCGGAACCGCAGTGCACCCAGATCTTCCCGGCCGGGATCTCACCCATCCGGGAGAGCAGTTCGTGCAACGGCACGTTCACCGCACCGAGCAGGTGGGACGCGGCGAATTCGTCGATGCGGCGCGTGTCCAGCAGAACGTCGGCCTCGGCCCGGCCCATCAGCAGTCCGTCCCAGCCCACGCGCGGGTAGGACGCGACCGGGGCGTCCGGCGCCAGGGCGTGCGGCTCAGTGCCGATGGCGGCATCCGGGGAGTCGATGCCGATGCGCGACAGGTCGCGAATGGCGTCCTCGACATCGGCCCGGTCGCCCACGAGCGTGAGCTGCTCATTCCAGGGCAGAACCCAGCCCAGGTAGGTGGTGAAGTTCGAGCCGTTGCCGTATTCGAAGCTCACGGCACCCTGCAGGTGGTTGCTCGAGAAGGCGACCCGGTTGCGCAGGTCCACGACCCACTCCCCCTCGGCCAGGCGGCGGGTGAGCTCGACGGCGTCGAGGGATTCCGGCACCTGCAGGTTTGCGGGGCCGGGACCCTGCGTGTTCGCGGGGGCCATGTGCGCGTAGTACGAGGGGTACGCGGTGAGATTGGCGATCAGGTCGCGCACGAAGTGCTCCTCGTCGGCGTCGGTCAGGGCATGGTTCGCCGTGATCTGCTCGCCGATGGTGGATGCGCCGGCGCCGGTTGCCGGGCCGCTGGAGCAGAAGGACCCGAACCCGTGGGTCGGGAAGAGGGCAGCGTCGTGCTCGGCCTCGTGCACGAGTCGACGCACCGAGGCGTACTGGTCGTGGGTGAGGCCGACGGTGTCGCTCGCGGCCACCAGGTCGGTGCGTCCGACCGAGCCGAACAGCAGGCTGCCGCCGGAGAAGACCGCCTCGTCGGTGCCATCGCTGACGATGTAGGACACGTGCGTGTGGGTGTGACCCGGCGTGGCCACCACGGTGACGCTCAGGTTGCCGACCTGGATGACCTGGCCGTCGGTGACGGGCTCCCGTTCGAAGGTGACAGGGTCGGCGGCGTTGACCAGGTATTTCGCGCCGTGCACCCGGGCGAGTTCGAAACCGCCGGTCACATAGTCATTGTGCAGGTGGGTCTCGGCGACGTGAGTGATGGTGACCCCGGCCGCGCGTGCCGTGTTCTCCACGCGGTCGGTGTCGCGCTGCGGGTCGATGACGAGCGCGACGGCGCCGTCATGCACCAGATAGCTGCGGTCTCCCAGCTGCGGGGTTTCGATAACGATAACGTCCATGGTTCGAAGTCCTCCAAGTCATGCGTGCGGATCGGATTGCACGTTGGACACGATACCCCCAGGGGTATCTGAGTGCAACCTGCCGACCGATCACCCGCCCCCGTCGCCGCTTGACCAAAATACCCCATGGGGTATATTCTGGTCTCATGGCAACCATTGACACCACCGAGAAAACCTTCGACCAGACCATCACCGACAACTCCATCGTGCTGGTGGACTTCTGGGCTGCCTGGTGCGGCCCCTGCCGCATGTTCGCGCCCACCTTCACCGCGGCGTCCGAGAAGCACCCCGACATCGTGTTCGCCAAGGTCGACACCGAGGCAGAGCAGAGCCTGGCCGCCGCCGCCGGCATCCGTTCGATCCCCACACTGATGGCCTTCCGCGACAAGGTGCTCGTGTTCTCCCAGCCCGGCGCCCTGAACGCCACCTCCCTGGAAGAGGTCATCACCGCCGTGCGCAGCCTCGACATGGACGAGGTGCACGCCAGCATCGCCGCCCGCGAGACCACCGCGTAGAGGTCGCCCGAGGCGTCGCCCTAGGCGTCGACCGGCAGTCGGATCGTGATCACGGTGCCCGCCCCGAGAACGGATGCCGCCTCGATCATTCCACCGTGACTGCCCACGATTTCGCGCACCAGGGCCAGCCCGATCCCCGACCCGGCAACCTGCTCCGCGGCGCGACCCCGCCACAGCCGATCGAAGATGTACGGCAGCTCGTCGGCGGGGATGCCGGGACCGGTGTCGGCGACCCTGAGCACGGCCTGATCGCCTTCCGCGGTGACGCTCAGATTCACCGTGTCTCCCGGTCGGCAATACCGGGCCGCGTTGGCCAGCAGGTTGCCGACGGCCTGGTGCAGGCGGTCGGCATCGGCCCGCACGTGAACCGGCCGCCCCACATCGACGGTGAGGTTCACGTCCGCCGCCCGCAGCTCCGATTCGCGCACCGTCGACTCCTCCCGCACGACCTGCGTCAGGTCGACGGATGCGAGGCGCAGCGACAGCCCGGCCGTCTCGACCGCGGTCAGTTCGGCCAGGTCGGCCACCACCCGTCCCAGCCGCAGGGACTGGTCGTGCAGTCCGGCGAGGCCTTCGGGCGTGGGCTGGACCAGCCCGTCGCGCAGTTCCTCGAGTCCGGCCTGGAGCGCGGCCAGCGGCGTGCGCAGTTCGTGGGCCACGTCGGCCGTCATGTTGCGGCGATCCCGCTCGGAACGAACCACGGCGTCCGCCATGTCGTTGAGCGCGACCGACAGTTCGCCCAGCTCCCCCGGCGCCCGGCCGGAGACACGCGACTGCCGGTCCCCGGCCGTGAACGACTGGGCGGCATCGGTCATCTGGCGGATCGGGCGCACCAGGAGCCGCGTCACCAGCCAGCTCGCGGCGAGCGCCACGATCAGGGCGACGGCGGCGGCCACCGCGATCCAGGCCCAGGCCACGTCGATCACCCGGGTGCCGGCCGTGCCCCCGAAGTTGATTCGGATCGAACCGACCTCGGCGCCGTCGACGAGGATCGGCGTGGTGACGACATTCTCGCTCTGGCCGGCCCCCTGACCGGGGCCCTGGCCCCCGCCCTGCCCCTCGGGGTTGCCGTTGCCGTTGCCGGCGCCGCTGGACGCGAGCGTCTCACCATCGGCATCCAGCACGGCCACGCGGGCGGATGCCACGCCGGCGATGGAGAGGGTCTGACTCAGATCGACCTTCTCCCATCCGCCGGTCTGACGGTACGCGTCGGCGGCCGCTGCCGCCGCTCGAGCCGCGATCTGTTCCCGGTCGTCCTGCTGCGCGACCTGCACGCCCCGATCCACCCCGACCAGGGCAGCCCCGGAGAGCACGAGCACCGACGAGACCGCCACCAGCACGAACGCCAGCAGGAGACGACGTCCAAGGGACCCGAGTCCCAAACCGGGACGGTGACCGCCCGGGACCTGACCGACGGGACTCTGATTGCCGGGACTCTGATCGCCGGCGCTCATCGGGGATCGTCCTGCCGCAGCCCGAGCCGGTAGCCCACGCCGAGCACGGTCTCCACCACGTCGGCGCCGTCGGGGCCGAGCTTGCGCCGAAGGTTCTTGATGTGGGAATCGATCGTGCGCTCGTAGCCGGCGTACTCGTAACCCCGCACCCGGTTGACCAGTTCATACCGTGAGTAGACCCGGCCGGGTGCGGCCGTCACCGCGGCCAGGAGCCCCCACTCGGTGGGCGTCAAGTCGAGCAGAACGCCGTCGAGCCAGGCCTTGTGCTCACTCTCGTCGATCCGCAGGCGCTGATGGCCGTAGGTCACCGGTCCGGGCTCGACCGGCACCCCGCTGTAGCGGTGCAGCACCGCCTGCACGCGCAGCACGACCTCGGCGGGGCTGAAGGGCTTGGTCACGTAGTCATCGGCACCCAGTTCGAGTCCGTGGATGCGATCATCGGTCGAGCTGCGCGCGGTGAGCACGATGACCGGGAGGTTCCCCAGCGCGTGGATCTCACGGAGCACATCCGTGCCGTCGATATCGGGCAGACCGAGGTCGAGGATCACGAGATCGGCCGAGGCCAGCAGGCGCAGCGCCTCGGCACCCGACCCGGTGGTGAGCACGGAGAAGCCGGCCCGCTCCAGATAGCGGCGCAGCACATCACGAATGTCACGCTCGTCCTCGACTACCAGCACGTTGGCCATACTTCACCTTAACGACGCGGACCGGGCACGGATGCCGCCGCTCCCGTTCTCCACGCAATCTCCACACGCTCCGCAGAGCGCCTTCACTCCGGGGCGGCAGCTTGTAATCAGCACGATCCACAAGCCGAATCACCAGCTCAAGGAGCACACCATGAACAAGAGAACCGTCGTCACCTCGGCGATCACCACTGCGGCCGTTGTCGCTGCCCTCATCGCCACGCCGACACTCGCCGCAGTTGCCCGTCCGTCCGACGCCCCGGAGGCCGGTCAGCCCATGCACACCAGCCAGCCGTACGCCCAGGGCGAGGGCCAGGGCCAGGGCAGCATGGGCCAGAAAATGGGCCAGAAGACGGGCGACCAGAAGATGGACGGCCAGCAGGCAGGCGGCCAGCAGATGAAAGGCCAGAAAATGGGCGGCCAGAAGATGGGTGCCGGCGATGGAACCGGCGGCGGCACCGGTCTCACGGACGTGGCCAGCGGCACCCTGACGGACGACCAGAAGACAGAGCTGGCGGCGATGGCCGAGGAAGAGAAGCTCGCGCACGACCTGTACGTCGCATTCGACGAGCAGTACGACGCGACGGTCTTCACCCGCATCGCCAAGTCGGAAACCAAGCACCTGGACGCCGTGCGCATCCTGCTCGAACGGTACGAGCTCACCGACCCGACCGTCGGACTGGCGGCCGGCGAGTTTGTGACCGACGACACCCAGGCTCTCTACGACACCCTGCTCGCCGAGGGTTCGGTCAGCCTGGACGCCGCGATGGAGGTCGGACGCACGGTCGAGGAGACCGACATCGCCGATCTGACGACGGCGAACGAGGACGTCACCGCCCCCGATGTGCTCAAAGTCTACGAGCGACTGCTGGCCGCTTCGGAGAAGCACCTCGTCGCCTTCGGCGGCTAAGCGCCGTCATACGGCGAAAGGCACCCACGAACGTGGGTGCCTTTCGCCGTATACGGATGCGGATGCGGATGCCGCGGGGACTACGGGGTGGTGACGACCGGGAGGCCCGTGGTGACGGCGGCGGAGGACAGGGCGCCGGCATCCGTCACCGAGGTGAACCCGAGATCGGCCAGACGCGCCGCGGCGGCCGCCGAACGGTTGCCTGACCGGCAGTACACGACGTAGTCGCCGTCGGTCGGCAGTGTCGACACCTGGCTGTCGAAGCTGGAGGACTGCACGTCGATGTTCATCGCGCCCTCGAGGTGCCCGGCGGCGTACTCCCCCGGGGTGCGCACGTCGATCACGACGGCGTCGGCGGAGATGGCCGACTGAGCGGCGGGGGCCGCCGGGGCGGAGCAGGCGGTGAGGCCGAACAGGGCGGCACCGGCCAGGACGAGGGCTGCGACGAGGTTCTTCATGCTACCCAATATACCCCCTAGGGTATCTTGTGCACCACCCAGACGACTTAACCGGCTCCGGCACCGGGAGACCGTCTACCGTGCGGCGATTCCCCGTGTCACGAGACATTCGGCGTGATCACCGGGAGTGGGTGGTGCGCCGCGCCCGGCGGGCGAGGAACAATCCGAGCACGGTCAGGCCGCCGAGAACGCCGACGGCGATCCAGAACGGCCAGCCCAGTTCCAGCCCGACGGCCCCGAGGGCGACGTAGGCGAGGGTACCCGGGATGATGCCGATGGCCGTGCCGAGCGCGTAGTCGCCGCGCCGCACGGCGGTCAGGCCCGCGGCGTAGTTGATGGCGGTGAACGGTAGCACGGGGATGAGCCGGGCCCCGATCACCGTGGCGAGTCCGTGACGGCGAAGCAGCTCGTCGACCCGGGCCACCCGCGCCCCCGTGAAACGTTCGACCGCGTCTCGTCCGAGCGAGCGTCCGATCACGAAAGCAAGCGTCGCGCCAAGCAGGGAGCCTGCGTAGACGAGCAGTGAGCCGCCGGCGAAGCCCCAGGTCAGTCCGGCCGCCATGCCGAGGACGTTCTTCGGCAGCGGCGTCAGTGTGAGTACCGCATAGCCCAGGAGAAAAGCTACGCCTCCCGCGGTTCCGGCACTGTCGGCGATGGCGCGGATCTGCTCGGGGCCGGGCACCGGCACCACGATCGCCACGATGATCGCGACGACGACGAAGACCGCGAGCACCACGAGTCGCGTCAGCACCCTGTGGTGCGCCCTCCTCGAAGCCGCTCCGGCGGCCGGAAGGGAATCCGGAGCAACCTCGAGGTCGTCTCTCTGGCTGCTCAACTGTTCCTCCTGGCGAAAAAGATGACTTCTTCCGCGGACAAGCCTAGTCGCGCAGTCCCTGTCTCGACCGCGGCGGCTGTGTCTGCGCCTGTCCAGCCGTCCATGACGGCTACTTCCGGGTCACAATTCGGCCCGCACGGGGATTTCTTCTCAAAAGAAGAAGAATCGCCAAAATTCTGCACCGAATCCCGGAGAAGAGCCCCTGTTCTTGCGTCAGTCTTCATGTAGCAGCCGAAAACGGGCCGCCGGAACAGCCGTCCAGCGCTCTGCACGTCAAGCCCTGCACAACACCAGCTCTGCACAATTCAACGTCGAAGGAATGCACATGACCCTCTATCAAGATGACACCAAGGCCGTCGAAGCTCTCAAGAACGCGGCCGGAAGCAGCTGGGATGCGATCAACCCGGAGTCGGTCGCCCGCATGCGTGCCCAGAACCGTTTCAAGACCGGCCTCGAGATCGCGCAGTACACCGCCGACATCATGCGCAAAGACATGGCCGAGTACGACGCTGACTCCTCCGTCTACACGCAGTCCCTCGGGGTGTGGCACGGCTTCATCGGCCAGCAGAAGATGATCTCGATCAAGAAGCACCTGAAGACGACGAACAAGCGCTACCTGTACCTGTCCGGCTGGATGGTCGCCGCCCTCCGCAGCGACTTCGGCCCGCTTCCCGACCAGTCCATGCACGAGAAGACCGCCGTTCCCGCGCTGGTCGAGGAGCTCTACACCTTCCTCCGCCAGGCCGACGCCCGCGAGCTGGACCTGCTCTTCACCGCCCTCGACAGCGCCCGCACCGCCGGGAACGACGCCAAGGCCGCCGCAATCCAGGACCAGATCGACAACTACGAGACCCACGTCGTTCCGATCATCGCGGACATCGACGCCGGTTTCGGCAATCCCGAGGCCACGTATCTCCTGGCCAAGAAGATGATCGAGGCCGGCGCCTGCGCCATCCAGATCGAGAACCAGGTCTCGGACGAGAAGCAGTGCGGTCACCAGGACGGCAAGGTCACGGTTCCCCACGAAGACTTCATCGCGAAGATCAACGCCGTGCGGTACGCGTTCCTCGAGCTCGGGATCGACAACGGCATCATCGTCTCGCGCACCGACTCGCTCGGCGCCGGCCTGACCCAGAAGCTCGCCGTGACGTACCAGCCCGGCGACCTGGGCGACCAGTACAACTCTTTCCTCGACGTCGACGAGATCACCGAGGCCGAGCTGGGCAACGGGGACGTCGTCATCAAGCGCGACGGCAAGCTGCTGCGCCCCAAGCGTCTCGCCAGCAACCTGTTCCAGTTCCGTCAGGGCACCGGCGAGGCCCGCTGCGTGCTCGACAGCATCACGTCGCTGCAGAACGGCGCCGACCTGCTCTGGATCGAGACCGAGAAGCCGCACGTCGCCCAGATCGCCGGAATGATGAACGAGGTGCGCAAGGTCATCCCGAACGCGAAGCTGGTCTACAACAACAGCCCGTCGTTCAACTGGACCCTCAACTTCCGTCAGCAGGCTTACGACAACATGCTCGCCGAGGGCAAGGACGTGTCGGCCTACGACCGCGCCAAGCTCATGAGCGTCAGCTACGACGAGACCGAGCTCGCTCAGATCGCCGACGAGAGCATCCGCACCTTCCAGCGCGACGGCTCGGCCGAGGCCGGCATCTTCCACCACCTCATCACTCTGCCGACCTACCACACGGCCGCGCTGTCCACCGACGACCTGGCCAAGGGCTACTTCGCCGACCAGGGCATGCTCGCCTACGTCAAGGGCGTGCAGCGTCGCGAGATCCGTGAGGGGATCGCAACGGTCAAGCACCAGAACATGTCCGGCTCCGACATCGGCGACAACCACAAGGAGTACTTCGCCGGCGAGGCCGCACTGAAGGCCGGCGGCACGAACAACACGATGAACCAGTTCGAGGAACCGGCTCTCAGCCACTCGTAACCGAGCCGTCACCAGAAGAAGCCCCGGTCACCTGGCCGGGGCTTTTTCTGTGCCACGACGACGGATGCCCGCTGAACCGGAGGTGCTGCGTCCCCCGCGAAATCCCAGCAAGCTCAGGGCACGGTCGCCGATCTCAAGATCCTCGGCAACGTGGTGCTCGCCCTGTCGATGCAGCAGTCCGACCGGCTGGCCGCGATGCTGCTGCGGTGACGCGCCCGGTTTCGCCGGCTCCCGCTAGCCGCAGGTGTAGGTGACGCCGTCGACGAGGTGGGTGCCGGGACCCAGGTCGCCGCACTGAGCCACGGTGTAGCTCAAGAGCACAATCGCAATCACGACCATGATCAGGTTGAAGACAATCGACACGCAGCTGATGACGATTCCGAGGGTGCCGATCACTGCGGACCGATTTTCCCGACGGGCCGCCCTGCGCCCGATGATCGACAGGACGAGGCCGGCGACGTTCAAGAGCGGCAGGAACGCGAGAACGAGTCCAGCGATGGCCATTCCGTTGCCGGTCGTGGCAGGAGTGGGGGTCTGGCCGGGATATCCGGCCGCGTTTCCCGAATCCGTCTGCATGGTCATTGTGTCCCCCGAGTGAGTGTGCTGTGATTTGTCGTGCCGAACGGCCGATCTGCAAGTGAACGCAACACTAGTGCGAAATCACTTCGCCGCGGGACACCTGGATGCTCGTCAGGATCGACCGGATCTCCGGAACCATCGTGTCCGTTTCGGAGGCCGTGCAGGACGCAACCGCCTGCACGACATCCGTGAACCCACCCTGCACGACGCAGACCAGGTATACGGCCTGGAAGATCGTTCCCGCCTCAGTCGAGTGAAAGCCACCCTCCATCCGAAACGCGTCGAACCCGGAAACGGTCAGGAGTTCCCGACCGACCTCCGCGAACTCGTCCAGACTCGCGAACTTGGCGATCACGGCATCCGCCGGTCCCGCGATGTCGAGAACGCCGGCGAAGCGTTCCATGGTGACGCAGACGTTCGGCCGGAAGAGCCCGGCCGGCACGGTGCGACCGATCGCGAGCAGTGCCGTACCGACGTCCATCGGCTCCCACTGGTCCGGGCTCTCCAGCGCAATCGTCGGCAAAGCGGGAAATTCCGTGCTGGGAAACTGAAATGTAGTCATTCTCTTCTCACCTGTGATCCTGGTTGTCGAGCATTAGAAACCGAACGTCTCGAGCACGTCATCGACCATCGCCCGCGGGTGGATGAACAGATCCACCTGAAGCGACGCACCCTCACCCAGCGCAGCGCCGAGGTCCACGCTCGCGCCGAGCTTGTCGTAGGTGAGGCTGAGTTCCTCGGCGACATCAAACCCGACACCGGCCACGGCGCCCACTTCGACGCTCATGGTTCCGTAGTCCGAGGTGAGCGACTGGCCGACGCTCGCTCCCACTCCGGCCAGCAGAGTGACGCCGGCCTTCATACTGACGCCATTGGGGCCGATGTACGTCTCCGCCTCGGCGCTCGCCTCAGCCTTGGCATATCCGGAGACTTCGGTTTTGTGGGTGTAGTCGCCCATGTCCACCTCGACGGCGGCCGATCCCTCGGCACCAACCATGGCCTTGGCGTCAGCGGCGCTCTTGTACCCGTCCGCATCGAGACTGTACGTCACGTCCGCGTTGGCCTTGCCACCGACGAACCCCTCCGCATTCGCTGTGCCCACCAGGCCGAACGCGGAAGCCTCCACGGATGCTTCGCCTTCGGCACCATAGCTGGCCTCGGCACCGGCGTCCAAGGCCGCACCGTCCCAGTCCACCCTGAGCTCCCCGTGACTGTCAGCCTTGCCGCCGACGAAACCCGAAGCGTTACCCTCCAGGGTGGGCGTTGCCGCCGGAAACGAGCCGCCACCGCCGCGTCGGGAGACAGTCGGGCCGACGGCCGAACCTGCCGCACCGCCCGATCCACTCGCGTCGATCTGTTGGGTGACCTCGCCGGACAGGGATCGGATGAGCTCATCCGCGTGCGTCCGGGCCCTCTCCACCGCGACCAGGGCCAGCGCCACACCCGCGAAGGACCACGGCGCGAGAACCATCTGGCCGGGCAGGATGCCGTGGGCAAGGGGATTCATGGACAGGTCCCTGGCACGCCGGAGGGTCACCACCGCTTCGTCGAGAGAAGCCAGTTGGGAGCGGAGCACGGAGACCCTGCTCTGCACTTCCCCCGGGTTCATTCCAAGATGATCAGCCAACGCGTGCCCCCCAGTTGTTCGCAACCCCTGAAGACTACCGGCACCGGGCGCGTGCGGTCGATGGGGAGAACTCCCCACCGCCGGTCGAATCGGCGAGGCCGGCGCCGCGTATTGTTGGTATCTTGCGGCAGGATGCCGCCCAGCGCACAGCAGCGCTCACACCGTCTCCACCTCCCCAGTCTGCGTTTCCACCGACTCCGCCTCGAGCGCCGCATCCCGGAAGGCCTCATGGCTATCCTCACGAACTCTGCCCCGCCCCGCCGCTACCAGGCGGAACCGTCCGTGATGACCGCGCTGCGGTCGCCGCGGCTGCTCACCCGGGAGGTTCTCGCCGGCCTCGTCGTGGCGATGGCGCTCATTCCGGAGGCGATCTCGTTCTCGATCATCGCCGGCGTCGATCCCCGCGTCGGACTGTTCTCCTCGTTCGTCATGGCGGTGTCGATCGCGTTCCTCGGCGGACGCCCGGCCATGATCACCGCCGCGACCGGCGCTGTGGCACTCGTGATCGCCCCCGTCGCCCGCGAGTACGGCATGGACTACTTCATCGCCACGGTCATCCTGGCCGGAGTCTTCCAGGTGGTGCTCGGGGTACTCGGCGTGGCCAAGGTGATGCGGTTCATCCCCCGCAGCGTCATGGTCGGCTTCGTCAACTCCCTCGCGATCCTGATCTTCATGGCCCAGCTCCCCCACCTACTCGGAGTGCCGTTCATGGTCTACCTGCTGGTCGCCGTGGGACTGCTGATCATGGTGGTGATGCCCCGCCTCACGAAGGTCGTGCCCGCGCCGCTCGTCGCGATCGTGCTGCTCACCGTGGCGGTCGTCGTCACGGCGATCAACGTGCCCACCGTCGGCGATCAGGGCGAACTGCCGAAGAGCCTGCCCGAACTGTTCATCCCCAACGTTCCGCTCACCTGGGACACCTTCACGATCATCGCCCCGTACGCCGTGGCAATGGCGCTCGTGGGCCTGCTCGAGTCCCTGATGACCGCGAAACTGGTCGACGAAATCACCGACACCCACTCCCGCAAGAGCCGCGAGGCCTGGGGCCAGGGCGTCGCCAACATGCTGTCGGGCATCTTCGGCGGCATGGGCGGCTGCGCCATGATCGGCCAGACCATGATCAACGTGAAGGCCTCCGGCGCCCGCACGCGCATCTCCACGTTCCTCGCCGGCGTGTTCCTGCTGGTCCTCGTGGTCGGCCTCGGCGACCTGGTCGCGATCATCCCGATGGCCGCCCTGGTCGCCGTCATGATCATCGTGTCGGTGCTGACCTTCGACTGGCACAGCATCCGCTTCTCCACCCTGAAACGGATGCCCCTGAGCGAGACGACCGTCATGGTCTCCACCGTCGTGGTCGTCGTGCTCACCCACAACCTCGCGATCGGCGTGATCGTGGGCGTGCTCGTGGCCATGGTCGCCTTCGCCCGCCGGGTCGCCCACTTCGTGAGCGTGGAGCGCACCCTGCCCGCGGACGAGAGCACGCCGACGGCGTACTACACGGTCACCGGCGAGCTGTTCTTCGCGTCCAGCAACGACCTCACCACCCAGTTCGAGTATGCGGACGACCCCGACCGCATTGTGATCGACATGACCCGCTCCCACATCTGGGATGCCTCGACCGTCGCCGCACTCGACGCGATCACCAGCAAGTACGAGCGTCACGGCAAGCGTGTGGTGCTCGTCGGGCTCAACGACGCCAGTGCCACCATGCACACCCGCCTGGCCGGCAACCTCGGCGGCGAGTAGCCGCCGGGCACCCGCGTCGCACGCCTGTTGCCCCTACTGGCGGCGCAGCAGGTCCAGGAATTCGTCGGCCATGTTCAGCTGCTCCTGCAGCTTTTCCCGCCGTTCGACGGCCTGGCTGATGAACCCACCCAGCTCGTTCCGCACCTCCGGGTTGTCCGATCCGGACTCCCCACCCTCGAGGGTGTCGATGATCGTCAGCAGGTCGATCATTTCCTCGAGTGAGAAACCGAGCGGCTTCATCCGGCGAATCAGGATCAGCCGCGACAGGTGGTCCTGTGTATACAGACGGAACCCGCCCTCGGTGCGGCCGGACGCCGTGAGCAGGCCGATCTCGTCGTAGTGACGAATGGTGCGCAACGACAATCCGGTCTTCTCGGCCAGCTCGCCTATGTGCATCGTCCCCGTCGCTGCATCCACGGTTATCCCCGATCCTTCTGTTCATCGACTAACACCCAACCCTAACGTTAGAGTAGTGTTGCGGGTGGCGGCTGATATCACAATGTCAGCCCACCCCCATTGTCGTCTGTGGCAGTGTCGGCGTGCGCATCGCGGCGCCCCTCCCCCTCTTCCTTTCCCATCCCGGTTTCTCATTGAGACCCCCTCGCTGGAGGCCCCATGGCTATTCTGCAGAAAACACCCGCGCCCAATCGCTATCAGGCCGAGCCGACGGTGATGACCGCTCTGCGCACACCGCGTATCCTCACCCGGGAGGTGCTCGCCGGCCTCGTGGTCGCCATGGCACTCATCCCCGAAGCCATCGCGTTCTCGATCATCGCCGGCGTCGACCCGCGCGTCGGCCTGTTCTCATCCTTCGTCATGGCCGTGTCCATCTCGTTCCTCGGCGGTCGGCCCGCGATGATCACCGCCGCCACCGGCGCCATCGCACTCGTCATCGCCCCAGTGGCGCGTGACTACGGCATGGACTACTTCATCGCCACCGTCATCCTCGCCGGCGTCTTCCAAATCATCCTGGCCGTGATCGGTGTGGCCAAGATCATGCGATTCATCCCCCGCAGCGTCATGGTCGGCTTCGTGAACGCCCTGGCGATCCTGATCTTCACGGCTCAATTGCCGCAGCTGCTGAATGTGCCGTTCATGGTCTACCCGCTGGTCGCGGTCGGCATCCTCATCATGATCGTGATGCCACGCATCACGAAGGTCATTCCCGCGCCGCTGGTGGCGATCGTCGTGCTGACCATCGCCACCGTCGTCATCGCGATCAACGTGCCGACCATCGGCGATCAGGGCGACCTTCCCGAGAGCCTGCCCGAACTGTTCATCCCGAACGTTCCGTTGACCTGGGAGACCTTCACGATCATCGCCCCGTTCGCGCTCGGTATGGCGATGGTCGGCATCCTCGAATCGCTGATGGCCGCCAAAATCGTCGACGAGGTCACCGACACCCACTCGCACAAGACGCGCGAAGCCTGGGGCCAGGGCGTCTCCAACATGCTCTCCGGCCTCTTCGGCGGCATGGGCGGCTGCGCCATGATCGGTCAGACCATGATCAACGTGAAGGCCTCCGGTGCCCGCACCCGCATCTCCACCTTCCTTGCCGGTGTCTTCCTGCTGATCCTGGTCCTCGGGCTCGGCGACGTACTCGCCGTCGTTCCGATGGCCGCCCTGGTGTCGGTCATGATCATCGTTTCCTACCTCACCTTCGACTGGCACAGCATCCGCTGGAGCACCCTCAAGCGCATGCCCAAGAGCGAGACCAGCGTCATGCTCTCGACCGTGATCGTGATCGTGCTCACCCACAACCTGGCCATCGGCGTCATGGTGGGGGTGCTCGTGGCCATGGTCGCGTTCGCCCGCCGCGTCGCCCACTTCGTGAATGTGGAGCGTACCCTGCCCGAGGGCGAACCCGTTCCCACCGCCTATTACACGGTCACCGGGGCTCTGTTCTTCGCCTCCAGCAACGACCTCACGACCCAGTTCGAATACGCGGACGACCCGGACCGCATCGTGATCGACGTTGCGAACTCCCACATCTGGGATGCCTCGACCGTCGCCGCACTCGACGCCATCACCAGCAAGTACGAACGCCACGGCAAGCGTGTGGTGATCGAGGGCATGAACGAAGCCAGTTCGACGATGCACAGCCGCCTGGCCGGAAACCTGGGCGGCGGCCACTAGCGACCGGGTCTCCCCGACTCCCGGTGCCCTACAGGCCGGCGGCGAGACCCACGGCCAGCGGGGTCGTCGGCCTGCCGATGAGGCGTGCGAGGTCGCCATTGGCCTCACCGAGCAGACCGTCACGGATGTTGCCGTCGAGCCCCACGACGAAACCCACCAGGCCCGCATCGAGTCCGAATCCCGTCAGCATCTCCGTATGCGCGTCCGGCGTGAGGTTGCGGAAGGTGACGTCCCTGCCGATGAGCGTGCCGATGGTCGCCGCGAGCTCGTCGAAGTCCCAGGCGTGGTCGCCGGAGAGCTCGAGGGTCTGCCCGGTCAGTGAGTCGTCCAGGAGGGCTGCCGCCGCGGCATCCGCGTAGTCGGCGCGGCTCGCGCTGGACACCGTGCCGTGGCCGACGCTCGCGACGATCTCGCCGGACTGGCGAGCCTTGTCGATCTCGCCGGCGTAGTTCTCGGTGTACCAGCCGTTGCGCAGGATGGTGAAGGGCACGCCCGACGCGATCAGGAACTCCTCAGTGGCCTTGTGCTCGGGCGCCAGCAGCAGGTCGGAGGTCGTGGCCCGAGGGGCGCTGGTGTAGACGATCCGGCTCACGCCCGCGGCCTGGGCAGCCGTGATCACTGCCGAGTGCTGCTGGAAGCGATGCCCCAGTTCGCTGCCGGACACGAGCACGAGCACATCGCCGGACTGCACGACCGCAGCCACCGTCTCCGGCTGCGTGTAGTCGAGTACGGCAGTCTTCACGCCGAGCTCGGCGAGTGCCGACAGCTTCTGGGCGTTGCGGGCGGTGGCCACGATACTGGTGGGTGCCGTGCCGCGCGCGAGCAGGGAATCGACGATCAGGCGGCCCAGGTGACCTGTGGTGGCGGTGACGATGTATGACATGAGGGTGGTGTCCTTCCGGTTGCTTGTCCGTGTCAACGACGCAGCCGGGCCGATACTTCCCCCGTGCAGGTACCCACTTATTTGTAAGCTACCTACATGAAGGTTAGTTTTGAGGTTTCCCGGGCCCGACCCGGCGTCACCGACGGCGTGTTCCCGAAAAAGTGCGCCACCCGCACCGTCCTCGACCATGTCACCAGCAAATGGGGCGTGCTCATCCTGCTCGCACTCCAGCAGGAGTCGCTGCGCTGGGGAGAGCTGCGGCGCGCCATCGAGGGGATCAGCGAGAAGATGCTGGCGTCAACGCTGCGCACCCTCGAGGCCGACGGCTTCGTGCACCGGGAGGCACAGGCATCCATTCCGCCTCGCGTCGACTACGAGCTGACGGAGCTGGGCCACGAGCTCGCCCTGCGGCTCCTCCCCCTGATGGACTGGATCGCCGACAACGCCGACGAGATCACGTCGACCGGCCGCTGACCCAGGCTGAGAACGGGGCCGAACGCAAACGGATGGCGCGGCAGCCCTCTGGGGGCGCCGCGCCATCCGTTGATGTGACGTCGAGTTGACGAACTAGCGCTTGAAGACGTCCTTGACGTTCTCGCCGGCCTTCTTCGCGCTGGCGGACCGCTGCTCGGCCTGGCCCTCGGCGACCTTGGAGTCGTCGTTGGTCGCCTTGCCTACCGCCTCGGTGGCCTTGCCCTTGAGGTCTTCAGCGGCGTTCTGGATCTTGTCGGATGCACTCATTGGACTCTCGATTCGCGTCGGTGTCGTGTAGGCGGTGGCCTACACCTCTAAGACGTAACCCAGGCCGAATTCGTCACACCCGCACGCGAGGTCGCGGCCGCGCACCCGTCAGGCGCTGTCGTCCTCGGCGAGCAGCAGATCGATCTGCCCCATGGCCTCACGCATGCCCTCTTCCATCCCCATCGCGGACATCTGCTGCATCTGTTCCAGATTCGCAAACGTCGACACCGTGGTCATCCGGGTGCGGCCCTCGGTCTCCTCCAGGGTGACGACGGCGCGCACCGACCCCATCTCGACCACCGGGTCGCCGTTCTCGTCGGCGAAGCCGTCCTCGAACTCCAACCGGTAGGGCGGCTGGATCAGCGTGGTCACCCACCAGCCGGGTCCCTTCTCGCCCTCAGGCCCGGTCATCACATAGTTCGACCGCCCGCCGGGCACGAAGTCGTGCCGTTCGAAGGTCGCCGGCCAGGTCGGTGGACCCCACCAACGCTCCAGCTGGCGCGGGTCCTCCCAGAGCTGCCACACCCGCTGGGCACTCGCGTCAAACTCGGCCACGAATGTGAGGGTCAGCGCCTCGATGTCCTTGTTCGAACTGATCACGGTCATGATCTCTCTCCTTCTCGGTCTTCTCGGTCTTCTCGGTCTTCTTCTCGGTCTTCTTCTCGGTCTTCTTCTCGGTCTTCCGACAGGATGTCGCTGATGCTCTGGGCGCGAAAGCGCCACAGTTCCTCGAAATGCTCGAGCAGGCGAGCCGCCTCGCGCACGGTGCCGGGGTTCGGGTGCACGATCTGCTCCCTCCCCCGCCTCTCCTTGACGACGAGGCGTGCCCGCTCGAGCACCGCCACGTGTTTCTGCACCGCGGCGAAGCTCATCGCATAGCTCGCGGCAAGCGCCGAGACCGACTGTTCCCGCTGCGTGACGCGCACCACGATGTCTCGGCGCGTCACGTCGGCGAGCGCCTGGAAGATGCGGTCGACCTCGTCATCCTGCAGATCAAATACAACCATTTGGTTGCACTTTACTCCCGGCTCCAGGTCCGATGCAAGCATTTTTCTCGCTAAGAAGCACCACTAGAGGGTCTCGACGAGCTCGACCACCGGGCCTACCCCGGTGGTCGAGAGCAGGTCGCCCTAGAAACCGACCGTGCGGGATCGTTGGCCGCGCGCCGCCTCACCGTAGGGGTAGTCGGAGACCACGGGAGCGCTCACCGCGTTGAGCTGTTCGAGGTGCTCAGCGCTGAGCTGGACCTGTGCCGCTGCCAGGTTCTCCGTGAGCTGCTCGACACTGCGTGCCCCGAGGATCACCGAGGTCACCGCCGGCTGCGCCTCGAGCCAGGCGAGGGACACCTGCGCACTCGTGGCGCCGACCTCCGCGGCAATCCCGGCAACGGCGTCGATGATGCGCCAGGTGCGCTCCTGACTGTTGCGGGGAGCCCAGGCTTCCATGCCGCGCGCGGGGTCCTCGCCGAGACGCGTGGCCCCGGTGGGGTCCGTGTCGCGCCGGTATTTGCCCGACAACCACCCCCCGCCGAGCGGTGACCACGGCAGGAGCCCCAGACCGGCGTCGAGCGCCGCTGGAACGATCTCCGATTCGATCTCACGCACGAGCAGACTGTACTGCGGCTGCAGGGTGACCGGCGGCGTGAAACCCAGCGCCCGCGCCACATGCACGGCCTTCGTCAGCTGCCAGCCCAGAAAGTTCGAGAA
This sequence comes from Cryobacterium cryoconiti, assembly GCF_004403065.1. Classification (GTDB taxonomy): domain Bacteria; phylum Actinomycetota; class Actinomycetes; order Actinomycetales; family Microbacteriaceae; genus Cryobacterium; species Cryobacterium cryoconiti. Next base: position 122,189 of record NZ_SOHA01000001.1, on the reverse strand, counting down.
CCCGTAGTAGCCGATCTTGCCGCTTCGAACGGCGTCGTCGAGGAAGCGCAGGGTTTCCTCCAGCGGCGTCACCGGGTCCCAGGCGTGCAGTTGGTACAGGTCGACGTGATCCGTGCCCAGCCGGCGCAGCGAATCGTCCAGCGCCCGGCTCAGGTGCCGGCGGCTGGTTCCCCGATCGTTGGGGCCGCTGCCCATGGGGAACCGGCCTTTGGTCGCGAGAACGATCTGCTCTCGCTCGGTCGGGTGTGACGCCAGCCAGGACCCGATCATCTCCTCCGAGACGCCGGAACTGTAGACATCCGCGGTGTCGACGAAAGTTCCTCCGGCCTCCACATAGGAGTCCAGGAGGGTGTGGGCCGTCTCCTGATCGGCCTCCGCGCCGAACGTCATGGTGCCGAGGGCGTAGGTCGATACGACCGCGCCGCTGTTGCCGAGTGTGCGATACCGCATGGTGATTCCTGTTCTGGTTCGAGGCGGGGCACCCGAGACCACGCTGGCCGCGACGGATGCCCCAGTGTGCTGCAGGCGGGTGGCGCGCCGCCGTTCTGGACGGTCGGCGCGCCACCCGGTGTCACTTGAGGATGCGGATGAGCTTCTTGTTGGCGAACTCCGCGATGCCGAAGCGTCCCAGCTCGCGGCCGAAACCGGACCGCTTCACGCCGCCGAAGGGCAGCTCGGCGCCGTCCAGGAGCGAGCCGTTGATGAAGACCATCCCGGCCTCGATCTGGTCCGCGACCCGCAGGGCCTGCTCCGGATCCGTGGTGAAGAGGTAGGAACCCAGACCGTAGGGGATGTCGTTGGCCACCTCGACGGCCTCGGCCTCGTTCTGCACGCGATAGATGGCAGCCACCGGTCCGAAGAACTCCTCCCGGTAGGCGTCGCTCTGCGGGGACACCCCGGTGAGCACGGTCGGCGAGAAGAAGGCACCGTCGCGGCGCCCACGCAGGGTGACCGTCGCCCCCTGCGTCTCGGCGCGCTGCAGCTGCTCCTCGAGGTTCTCGGCGGCGCCGACCGACGAGAGCGGTCCCAGGGTCGTCTCCGGTGACGTCGGGTCTGCCGGAACGTTGCCGGCGATCTTCGCCGTGAAGAGTTCCACGAAGGAGTCGAACAGGCCGTCGATCACGATGAAACGCTTGGCCGCGTTGCAGGACTGGCCGGAGTTGTCGATGCGAGCCGCGACGGCGGCGTCGACGGCTTCCTCGAGGTTGTCGGTGCTGAGCACGATGAACGGGTCGGATCCGCCCAGCTCGAGCACGACCTTCTTGAGGTTGCGACCGGCGACCTCGGCGACCGCCGCACCGGCGCCCTCCGAACCGGTCAGCGACACGCCGCAGACGCGCGGGTCGGGGATGATGATGTCGGCGATCTGGGCGCTGGACGCGTACAGGTTGCGGTAGGCACCGTCGGGGAAGCCGGCATCCGCGAAGATCTGCTCGATGGCGGCGGCGGACTCGGGGCACTGCGAGGCGTGCTTGAGCACGATCGTGTTGCCGAGCACCATGTTCGGGCCGGCGAAGCGGGCAACCTGGTAGTACGGGAAGTTCCACGGCATGATCCCCAGGAGCACGCCCAGGGACGCGCTGCGGATGAACGCGGAACCCTCACCGGCGAGCAGCTCGATCGGTTCGTCGGCGAGGAACGCCTCGCCGTGGCTGGCGTAGTACGCGTAGATGTCCGCCGAGAAGTCCACCTCGCCGAGGGCCTGCTCGAGGGGTTTGCCCATCTCCCGCACGATCAGGGCGGCCAGCTCTTCACGGCGCTCGGAGTGCAGATCCGCGACCCGCTGCATGAGCGCGGCCCGCTCGGCAACCGACGTTCCTCGGGCCAGCTCCTTGTGGGCCCGATCCGCAGCCCCGATGGCGTCGGTGACCTCGGCATCCGTTGCCAGGGGGAAGCTGGTTTCGCTGAGCCCGGTCGCGGGATTCGTGACTGCGTACTTGTTCATGTTCTCTCCGTAGGTGTCGAAAAACGCCGATCGAAAAAAGGAACGGGCCCTGCCGCGCAGGACGCATGCCTGCGGTACAGTCTGACGCAGTCGCGAGGGAAAAGCCTGACAGCGGCACGCAAAAAGAACCTGTTGCTTGTGGCCCGTCGGCGCGAAGCTGGTTAGATCGAACTGCCCGTCGGTGTGCGCACCGGTGGCACGCTGAACCGAGGGAGACACGATGAGCACCCCCACGAGAACGGATGCCCCGCGCGAGTCGCGCCTGGCCGACAGCCACGATCTGATCCGCGTGCAGGGCGCACGGGTGAACAACCTCCAGGACGTGAGCGTCGATCTTCCGAAGCGCCGGTTGACGGTGTTCACGGGCGTCTCCGGCTCCGGCAAGAGTTCGCTGGTGTTCGGCACCATCGCCGCGGAATCGCAGCGCATGATCAACGAGACCTACAGCGCCTTCGTGCAGGGCTTCATGCCCACGCTGGCGCGACCCGACGTCGACGTGCTTGACGGCCTCACGACGGCGATCATCGTGGACCAGGAACGGATGGGCGCCAATGCGCGCTCGACCGTGGGCACCGCCACGGATGCCAACGCGATGCTGCGCATCCTGTTCAGCCGGCTCGGACAGCCGCATATCGGCTCGCCCCAGGCGTTCTCCTTCAATGTCGCCTCGATCAGCGGGGCCGGAGCGGTCACGCTCGAGCGCGCCGGGAAGACGGTGAAGGAGCGGCGCAGCTTCAGCATCACCGGCGGCATGTGCCCGCGCTGCGAGGGCATGGGCACGGTCAACGACGTGGACCGTTCCGCGCTGTACGACGAGTCCAAGTCACTCAACGAGGGTGCGCTCACCATCCCCGGCTACACCATGGACGGTTGGTACGGCCGCATCTTCCGCGGCTGCGGCTGGTTCGACCCGGACAAGCCGATCGGCCGGTACACGGCCAGAGAACTGGACGACCTGCTCTACAAGGAACCGACCAAGATCAAGATCGACGGGATCAACCTGACCTATCTGGGCCTGATCCCGCAGATGCAGAAGTCGTTCCTGTCCAAGGATGTCGACGCACTGCAGCCGCATATCCGCGCCTTCGTGCAGCGCGCGGTCGCGTTCGCTCCCTGTCCCGAGTGCGGCGGCACCCGCCTGAGCGAGGCGGCTCGCTCGTCGAAGATCGCGGGGATCAGCATCGCCGACGCCTGCTCGCAGCAGATCAGCGACCTGGCCGCCTGGGTTCATGGCCTCGACGAACCATCGGTGGGTCCGCTGACGCAGGCGCTACGGCAGATCCTGGACTCGTTCGTGGAGATCGGGCTGGGTTACCTGTCTCTCGACCGGCCGGCCGGCACGCTCTCGGGCGGCGAGGCCCAGCGGACGAAGATGATCCGGCACCTGGGCTCGTCGCTCACCGACGTCACCTACGTCTTCGACGAGCCCACGATCGGCCTGCATCCCCATGACATCGAACGCATGAACACGCTGCTGCTGCAGCTGCGGGACAAGGGCAACACGGTGCTCGTCGTGGAGCACAAACCGGAGTCGATCGTGATCGCCGACCACGTCGTCGACCTCGGCCCCGGCGCCGGCTCGGCGGGCGGCACGGTCTGTTTCGAGGGCACCGTGGAGGGCTTGCGCACGAGCGGCACCCTCACCGGGCGCCACTTCGACTACCGGGCCGCGCTCAAGCCCGCTGTGCGCACCCGCACCGGCACAATGGAGATTCGCGGCGCGACGAAGAACAACCTGCGGAACGTGGATGTGGACGTGCCGCTCGGCGTGCTGGTCGTGCTGACGGGCGTCGCGGGCTCCGGCAAGAGCTCGCTCGTGCACGGTTCGATCCCCGCCGGGGCGGGCGTGGTGTCGATCGACCAGGGCGGCATCCGTGGCTCCCGGCGCAGCAATCCGGCCACCTACACGGGCATGCTCGACCCGATCCGCAAGGCGTTCGCGAAGGCAAACGGGGTGAAGCCGGCCCTGTTCAGCTCCAATTCCGAGGGTGCCTGCCCCAACTGCAACGGCGCCGGCGTTGTTTTCACCGACCTCGCGATGATGGCGGGCGTCGCCACTCCCTGCGAGGTCTGCGAGGGCAAGCGGTTCGAGGCATCCGTGCTGGACTACCATCTCGGCGGCCGCGACATCAGTGAGGTGCTCGCCCTGTCGGTCAGCGAGGCCCGGGACTTCTTCGGCGCCGGCGAGGCGCGGACGCCCGCCGCGCACACCATCCTGGGCGGGCTCGTCGACGTGGGGCTGGGCTATCTCAGCCTCGGCCAGCCGCTCACCACGCTGTCCGGCGGCGAGCGCCAGCGCCTCAAGCTGGCCACCCATCTGTCTGAGAAGGGCGGCGTCTACGTTCTGGACGAGCCGACCACCGGGCTCCACCTCGCCGACGTGGAGCAGCTGCTCGGCCTGCTCGACCGGCTGGTCGATTCCGGCAAGTCGGTGATCGTCGTGGAACACCACCAGGCGGTCATGGCCCACGCCGACTGGATCATCGACCTCGGCCCCGGAGCCGGCCACGACGGCGGCCGGATCGTGTTCGAGGGCACACCCGCCGATCTCGTCGCCGCCCGCTCCACCCTGACCGGGCAGTATCTCGCGACCTACGTCGGGCGGTGACCGGCAGGGTGTCCGGCGGGTCTTGTGCTCGCTACCAGCCGTCCCGCAGCACCTCGTCGAGGGCGTCGACGAAGAAGTCGGCGCTCTCCCGGCTCAGGCAGAGCGGCGGCTTGATCTTCAGCACGTTCTGGCGCTCCGAGGTGGGCTGCACGATGACGCCGAGTTCCAGCATCCGTTCGCAGATCGCGGCGGTCTCGCTGGTCGCCGGCTCCCGGGTGTGCCGGTCGCGCACGAGTTCGACCCCCATGTACAGACCCACGCCGTGCACCATTCCGATCAGCGGATGCCGCTGCGCGAGTTCGGCGAGCCGGCCTGCCAGGTGCCGGCCGACGGCCTCCGCGTTCTGCTGCAGGAACTCGTCCCGGATGACGTCGAGCACGGCCAGCCCCGCCACGCAGCTGACCGGGCTGCCGCCGGCCGAGGAGAAGAAGTTGCCCTCCCGGGCCAGGGATTCGGCGATGTCGCGGCGGGTGAGCACCGCTCCGAGCGGGTAGCCGTTGCCCATGGCCTTGGCCACCGTGATCACGTCGGGCACGACGCCCTGCTGCGCCACCCCCCAGAAGTGGCTGCCCAGACGCCCGTAGCCCACCTGCACCTCGTCGGCGATGCACAGCCCGCCGCGGGCCCGGACCTGGTCGTAGACCAGCGCGAGGTAGCCGGGCGGCGGCACGACGCCGCCGGCGTTGCCGAGCACGGGCTCCGAGATGAACGCGGCCAGGCTCTCCCCCGGGCCGGTCGGGTCGGCCAGCAGCCGGGCCAGGTCGGCCGCGTATTCCGCCGCGGCCCCGGCGCCCCGGTGCGTGCCGCGATAGGCGTTGGGGACATCCGTGATGTGCACCCAGTCGGGCCGGGAGGCGGCCGCGTGGGGGTTGTCGAAGGCGGAGGTCGACACCGCGTCGGAGGCCATCGTCCAGCCGTGGTATCCCTCGCGGAGGGCGACGACGTTGCGCCTCCCGGTGTGGATCCGGGCCAGGCGCAGGGCCAGGTCGACCGCCTCGCTGCCGCTGTTGACCAGCAGAACGGTGTCGAGGGACGGGTCCGGCGATTTCGCCACGATGCGTTCGCAGAGGTCGGCCAACGCCGAGTAGAGAAAGCGGGAGTTCGTGTTGAGCAGCGCCAACTGCTCGCTCACGGCCCGGGTGAACCGAGGGTGGCTGTGCCCGATCACGGCGACGTTGTTGACCATGTCCACGTAGGAGCGTCCCCGGGTGTCGATCAGCAGCTCCTGCCAACCGCGTTCGATCTGCGGCGGCCGGTCGTAGTACTTCTCCTGCGCCGCGGCCATCACGGCGCCGCGACGCGCCAGTTCGTTGGCCGGATCGGCGACGGATGCCTGCGGCACCAGCCCGAGCAACCGCGCCGGGTCCGGTGCCACGCTCGCCCACGCGGCGGCGCGGGAACCCCGGGTGAACTGCGGGGGCAGCAGCCCCGGCCGGGCCACCTCCTGCACGGTCACCCGTGCGGCGTGGATGTCGTCGTCCTGCCTCGCGGACCCCAGATGATCCCCTGCGGCGACCGACATCCCCGGCGAGAGGTTCGACGTTATCCCGCCGATGCGCAGTTCTCCGGCGGCCAGGGTCAGCACCAGGCTGAGCTCGTCGACCTCGGCGACCACGGCGTGGGTGGGCGCGACGATCGCCGATCCGGCAGCCAGGAAGACCTCGGTGAACAGGGCGAAGGTGTCCGGTTCTCTTCGGGAGAGCGGCGCGGTGCGGGTCAGGCGGAACTGGCCGTAGGGAGCGACGACGACGCTGTGACGGGCGAGGGCGGCGCGCGTCAGTCGCCGCTCGACGTCCGGGTGCTGCCACAGACCGTCGGCGAGTGCCGTGCTGGTCACGGAGAAGTCGAGCAGCTCGACGTCGCCGCCGGCGAGCGCCGGGATCATCGGGACGAAGGGTGCGGGCGCAGCTGTGCGCGGGTCAGCTGGGCCCGGGTCGGCTGTGCGCGGGTCGGCTGGGCGCGGGTCGGCTCCGGCCACCGCCGGCCGGCCCAGCGCCTGCCGGATGGCCGCTTCCGCTTCCTCCCAGCCGATCGCACTCGCCGCGGCGAAGACCCGCCACTCGGCGTCCATCCGGTGCCGGGCGTAGTCGTTGTCCGCGTCGATCTGCACCTGCTGCTCGCCGCTGGCCACCAGCACCGCTCCGCGCAGCACGATCAGCGGCCAGAGCGCCACAATCTCGTCATCGGTCAGGGGAACGACCGCATCGAAGGCGACGATCGCCTCGAGTGCCGCCAGCGGATTGCCGTGAACGTGGTGCAGAACGGATGCCGCGGTGACCGCCAGCTCCGCCACCAGCCATCCGGTGCCGAGGTCGCCGAAGTCGATCACACCCTCGGGCATGTGGTGCCCGTTCGGCAGCACCCGGCAGATCACGTTGTCGTCGGTCACGTCCCCGTGGATCGTCTGCAGCCGCAGTGTGGGGACCACGGTCGCGAGGCGCGCGGCGGCGCTGGCGGCAATGAAGCGGAGCTGTGCCCGGGTCTCTTCCGCCGGCACCCAGGGCAGCAGCAGGTCGATCACCGCCTTGGCGTTGCGCAGGTCCCACTGCAGGGTGCGGTCGAGGCCCTCCGCCGCGAAGTCATGCAGGTGCAGCGCCGTGGTGCCTGAGAGCCGACCGAGAGCACTGACCACCGACGGGGCCAGGTAGCCCTGCGCCTCGAGCGACGGACCCTCGAGGAAGGTGAGCAGGCGCACGGGGAGGATCGCGGCATCCGTTGCCGACCAGTGCTGGCGGCTGCTGCCGTTTCGCCCCGGCACCGGCTGCGGCACCCGCATGCCGCGCCCGGACAGGAACACCATCACGGCGTCCTGCGCGGCCAGCTCGGTGGCGGAGAAGGCAGGGTTGTCGACCTTGAGCACGTAGCGCTGGTCGCTGCCGGCGGTGCTGATCAGGAAGTTGCGGTCCTGTTGGCTGCCAAGTTCGCGGGCCGTGCCCGTGACGCCGAAGAGGGAGTCCGCCATCGATTCGGCGTCTGCCGCGGTGATATCCGGGCGCACGAGTCCTTCTCCGCTGAAGAAATCAAAACCAGGCACGTCGACGCTCCTCGCAGATGATGCAGTGAATCCTGCCAGTTTGCCATCAGGGCCGCCCGTTCTGTGTGCCCAACGCTCACTTCGTGCGCAACTCAGAGACCGGCGGGCAGGGATGACATCATCAAGAGAGACAGCGTCGTCGTCACAGCCCGAGTGCGCGAGCGAACACTCGTTATTCCCGGGAACCAACAACGACCGAAAGCCGGCGCAGTGAACCACCCCGTAGAGCCCTCCGACATCCGTCTCATCGTGTCGGATATGGATGGCACCCTTCTCGGCGATGACGGCCTCGTGCCCGACGCGTTCTGGCCTCTCCTGGAAGACCTCCATCGGGCCGGGATCCTGTTCGTGCCGGCCAGCGGACGCCAGTACCAGACCCTGCACAACATCTTCGGCGAGCACGAGGGGCTGATCTACATCGCGGAGAACGGCACCAACGTGGTGCAGAACGGCATCAGCATCGACGTCGAACCCGTCGAGTCCGCGATCATCGCCCCGATCGTGGATTGGGTGCGCGCCACCGCCGCCACGGGTGCCGACCTGGGGCTCGTCGTCTGCGGCGCACGGAGCGCCTACATCGAGCGCAGCGATGCGCACTTCGTGAGCCAGGTGCGCCAGTACTACGCGGCGGTCGAGGTCGTCGCGGATGTTCAGGCCGCCGCGCTCGACGACGTGATCTTGAAACTGGCGATCTATGACCCCTCCTTCGCTGAGACCCGAAGCGGGCCGGCGCTGCGCGAACTCGACCTTCCCTCGGAGATCGTGGTCTCGGGCGAGAACTGGGTCGATGTCATGCGGCACGGAGCCAACAAGGGCCGCGCGCTGGAGCGGCTCCAGCACCAGCTTGGAATCAGCCGGGCCCAGACGATGGCGTTCGGCGACTACCTCAACGACGCCGAGATGCTCGACGCCTCGGGGCATTCCTACGCCATGGCCAACGGCCACCCGAGCATCCTGGCGCGTGCCGTGAACATCGCACCGCCCTCCTCGGAGGCTGGCGTGGTCAGCAGCATCCTTGCCGCCCTCCCGCACCTGCAGGGTGAGCCGGTGCACGCCCGGTAAGTCCCCCTCCGGAGGATCTGGTCCTGGACGCCAGGATGATATATGATCCAACAAGCGATAATAGAACTTCGTGTTCGATTATCGAACACGCTCGCGCCAACGCAGCCCACAAAGAAGTGAGGAAGCCGTGCAGTTCCACCACCACGGATACGTGTCCACCGATCCCCGCATCCATGACGCCGCCGGCGTGGGAATCGACCGCCCCGACGAGTTGCCCGAGAACGTCGACGTGCTCATCGTCGGCACGGGGCCGGCCGGCATGATCACCGCCGCCCAGCTCTCCCAGTTCCCCGGGATCACGACCCGCATCGTGGAGCGCCGGGGCGAGCGCCTCGCGATCGGGCAGGCCGACGGCATCCAGGCGCGCAGCGTCGAGACCTTCCAGGCCTTCGGTTTCGCGGAGCGCATCATCGCCGAGGCCTACCGCATCACGGAGATGGCCTTCTGGACGCCGGATCCCACGGACGTGACCCGCATCATCCGTTCGGCCCGTGCCGTGGACGACCCCACCGGCATCAGCGAGTTCCCGCACCTGATCGTCAACCAGGCGCGCGTGCTCGACTACTTCGCCGAGGTCATGGCATATTCCCCCACGCGCATGGAACCGGATTTCGGCTACGACTTCCGCCGCCTGGTGAACACCGATGAGGGTGAGTACCCCGTCACGGTGACGCTCGTGCACACCACCGGGGAGCGGGCAGGCCAGGAGCGCGTCGTGCACGCCAAGTACGTGGTGGGTGCCGACGGTGCCCGCAGTGCCGTGCGCGAGTCGATCGGCTGCACGCTCGCCGGCGACCAGGCCCGGCATGCCTGGGGCGTGATGGATGTGCTCGCGGTCACGGACTTCCCGGACATCCGCCTGAAGTGCGCCATCCAGTCCGAGTCGGGCGGCAACATCCTGCTCATTCCGCGTGAGGGCGGATCACTGTTCCGCATGTATGTCGACCTGGGCGAGGTGGCCGCCGACGACAACGGCGCCGTGCGCAAGACCACGATCGACGAGATCATCGCCAAGGCGAACGGCATCATTCACCCCTACACACTCGACGTGAAGAATGTCGCCTGGAACAGCGTCTACGAGGTGGGCCACCGCCTCACCGACCGGTTCGACGACGTCCTCCCCGCAGAGATCGGCACCCGGATGCCGCGGGTCTTCATCACCGGGGACGCCTGCCACACGCACAGCGCCAAGGCCGGCCAGGGCATGAACGTGTCGATGCAGGACGGCTTCAACCTGGCCTGGAAGCTCGGCCATGTGCTCGAGGGCCGCAGCCCCGAATCCCTGCTGGGCACCTACTCGGCCGAGCGCCAGGTGATCGCGAAGAACCTGATCGACTTCGACAAGACCTGGTCGACCCTGATGGCGACGAAGTCGGAGGACCTCGAGGTTCCGCTGGAGGAGTTCTACACGCAGACCGCCGAGTTCCCGTCCGGTTTCATGACGCAGTACCCGCCGTCGATGCTGATCGGCGAGGCCACCCACCAGGGTCTGGCGACCGGGTTCCCGCTCGGCAAGCGCTTCAAGTCCGCACCGGTGGTGCGCGTCGCTGACGCCAATCCCGTGCAACTCGGGCACCACCACCGGGCCGACGGCCGGTGGCGCGTGTATGCGTTCGCGGATGCCGCGGCATCCGGTGAGGCATCGGCGCTGTCCGACTGGGCCCAGTGGATCCAGACGTCGCCGGAGTCGCCGCTGCTCGCGCACACCCCCGGCGGGACCGACATCGACAGTGTCTTCGACGTGAAGGTCGTGTACCAGCAGGAGCACACCGGCGTAGATCTTGGTCGTGTGCCCCGCGCGTTCCTGCCGATAACGGGCCCGTACGAGTTGATCGACTACGAGAAGCTCTACGCGACCGACCCGGAGAGCGACGTGTTCGAGCTGCGCGGCATCGACCGCGGGGGTGCCGTCGTGGTGGTGCGCCCGGACATGTACGTGGCGGCCGTTCTGCCTCTGACGGCGACCGCTGAGCTGGCCGCCTTCTTCCGGCAGATGCTGCTGGTGCTGCGCTAGCTGTACTGCCCAGGGAGGTTAGTTAATCGGCTGCGCGGCTACTCGGCCTCGCAGCTGCGCGGCAGCGCGGCTATTCGGCGGACGGCCGCTGGCGCTGTTTCTTGGTGGCCGAGCGCTGTTGCTTTGCGGCGAGGTGCCGCCGGCCCGAACCCCGGGTGGGTTTGGTCGGGCGGCGCTGAGGCGCGTCGGGAGCCAGACCCGCAGCCACGAGATCGGCGAGTTTCGCCAGGGCGAGTTCACGGTTGCGCAGCTGGGAGCGCCGCTCGGATGCCGTCACGGTGATCACGCCGTCGACAAGACGCTTGGCGAGGCGGGCGAGCAGGCGCATCCGCTGGTCGTCGGACAGTGTCGACGACTCGGCGACGTTCCAGAAGAGTTCGACGCGGCTGTCGGACGTGTTGACGTGCTGGCCGCCCGGTCCGGACGACCGTGAGAACCTCCAGCCGAGTTCGCGCTCGGGGATGGTGAGCGCGGGCGACACCTCCAGATCCATGTGACCAGAGTGGCACGTTCCACTGGCAGTGGCGGCCTGAGCCGCCCGGACAGGCGGTGGACCAGCCCGAGGTCGAGCCTGTCGAGACCCAGGCGACCCGCCCCCAAGAACTCACGCTGACGCTGGTCGAGCCTGTCGAGACCCAGGCGACCCGACCCCAAGGACTCACGCTGACGCTGGTCGAGCCTGTCGAGACCCAGGCGACCTGCCCCCGGGAACTCACGTCGACGTTGGTCGAGCTTGTCGAGACCGAGCCTGTCGAGACCCGGGACCAGCCCCCGCCCGATGTGCTCCCGCGGGCCGCCAGATTCGGGTGGGGTCGTAGCAGTACGGTGCCCTGACTTCGGGTTTGCCGCGGATCATGCGGATTTCCCAGCCCGACGTGTCGATGCTGTGGTGGTGGTACCAGCACAGCAACACCCCGTTGCCGATGTCGGTTTTCCCGCCTTGGTACCAGGGGATGACGTGGTGCACCTCGCACCAGGCTGCGGGCACGGTGCAGCCCGTGATGGCGCAGCCCCCATCGCGGGCGGCGATGGCGCGGCGCTGGGCCCGGTTGAAGAAACGTTTCTCGGTGCTCAGGGTGAGGACCTCGTTGTTCTCGCCGAACAGGATCTCCTGGAACCCGCCCGCGCAGAGGGCCTGCTTCACGGTTTTCAGCGAGACGGGAGCGTCGACGCCGTCGATCCAGCCCACACCGCGGCCGGCAGCGAGGTCGGCCTGGTTCACGTGGATCATGACCGTGGGCGCCGCACCGCCCATGGTCGGGGTTCCCGCGTCGCGGGTGGCGGCCTCGAACACCCCGCGGAGGATGTCGGCGCGCTTCTGGCCGCCGTTACGATCGTCGCTCAGGGCCGCGGCTTCCGCACCCGGGATGAGCTGACCCGAGTCCATGCGCGCCTGCTCTTCTTCGGTGGGGAACGCCGGCGCGGCATGGGCGGAGAGATACGTGTCGAAGATGCCGTTCATGATGCCGCGAAGCTCAGGGGTGACCCCGCCCCGCAAAGGGTAGAGGCCGTCACGGAACAGCCCGAACCCGACGGTGCTGCGGGCCTCGGCGACGGGCTCGTTCGGGGCGGTACCGTCAGGGTCGAGGCGGGCCTGCCACTGCGTGGCGATGCCGCGCACCAGATCGGCGGGGAACGCGAACCCTTCGCCGGGAAGCCCGACGGTTTCCTCGGTGACGGCCCCGGTCGCAGCTCCGACCAAAGCCCGCTCGGCGGTGCCGAGGTCGTCGGGTGCGACCCGGGCGGCGATCTTGTCGAGGGCCGTGACGATGTTCTCGGCCGCGTCGACACCGAGATCACCGGCGGTGAGGGCATCCGCCACGGCCGGGTAGTACGGCGGCAACACGCTGGTGCCGGCCAGGCGCGGGGTGACGTTGTCGCCCAGCCGCACCCGCCGGGTCGCTTCCCGGGCGGAGATGAGGGCCAAGCGGGTGATCAGGTCGGTACCGCTGGAGGCCCCGTTCTTGTAGGCCAACGAGTCGTGGCCGAGGATGCGGCGGGACCGCACCGAAATGTCGGCGGCGGAGGCGACCCTCGCAGCATCGACCCGACGCCCCAGATCTTCGACCGTGCCGAGCACCGCCATCGCATCCGCCTCGTTCAGCAAGGAGAAGGAGACCGAGTCCAGCACGGACGCGGCCAGATCACGCGCCTGCTGGAGCTGCTGCACGAGGGAAGTCACCGCCTGGGTGGAGGCGGTGGGGTGGTGCGGAGTGGGGGCTCCTGCCATGCCTCAATAGTAAACGTGTTCGAGACTAGAGTCAATACTTTTCGAATAGACATCGAAAGTAATTTGTTCTGAGCGTCGACGTGCGCGCGGCGCGCGCGGACATCCGTTCTCGCGAGCACCAGGCGTTCGGGCGGGTTTCGACAGGCTCAACCACCGGGTTTCGACAGGCTCAACCACCGGGTTTCGACAGGCTCAACCACCGGGTTTCGGCAAGCTCAACCACCGGGTTTCGACAGGCTCAACCACCGGGTTTCGACAGGCTCAACCACCGGGTTCCGACAGGCTCAACCACAGGCGCCCACCTCGGCCTGCAGCGGCAGCATGCGCACGCTCTCGAACCGGCGCGCTCCCCCGTCGATCGGATCGGTGAAAGCCACCGCACTGGCCAGGAGTTGCAGCGGCCGGGTGAAATCGTCGATCGCGACGGGCAGAACGACGGGGTACAGCGGGTCGTCGACGATGGGGATGCCGAGGCCCAGCATGTGCATCCGCAGCTGGTGTGTGCGTCCGGTGCGCGGCGTCAGCCGATAGACGGCCGTGCCCTGCAGAACGGTCTCCAGCTCGATCAGCGACTCGGCATTGGCCGGCTCGTCGGTCACCTCGGCCTGCCACTGACCCCGCCGGGTGACGAGGTGGTTCTGCACAGTGACCGGGAACTCCAGATCCGGCCGCAGCGGAGCCAGCGCACGATAGGTCTTGTCGATCTCACCGCGTTGGAACATCGATTGATACTCCCCGCGCCAGCGTCGCTCCGTCGCCAGGACCAGCAGTCCCGACGTCACCCGATCCAGGCGATGCAACGGTGAAAGCTCGGGCAGTCCCAACTCGGCACGCAGGCGCACCACCACGCTCTGCACAACATGCCGGCCGCGCGGGATGCTGGAGAGAAAGGCGGGTTTGTCGATCACAACGAGGCGGGCATCCTGATGCACCACGTGGATGATCCCGGGCACCACTGTCTCCTCGGCGAGATCGCGGTGAAACCAGACGAAGGTGTACGGGCCGTAGGGGTCGTCGCCGACGACCGGCGTGCCCGATTGATAGACGAAGCGCTCGTCGGCCAGAAACCCGGCGACGTCCACGAACCCGGCAAGACGCTCGAGCAGCCAGGCTCCCATGGTCGGCCACGGATGCGGCCGCTCGCGATCCCGCTCCGGCGTGCACACCCACGCGGCTTCGAGCCCGTGGCGCCGGGGCAACGGGGACGGCGGTGGCATGCACTGATCGTACGTCGCCCCGCAGCCGGCCCGCCAACGGGGACGTGTTGACGGCGAGCCGCAGCGAACGACCGCCAACCACCACAGGTAGTATGTAGATCACACCCCAACCACTAGATATGGTTCCTTCGCCCGGCTCAACCCCCCGCCCGAATGTCGTGGGTGCTGACCCAAGGAGATGGCACAGAGTGTTGAAAATGGATGATCCCGGCGCAGGAACCCTCACGACGGGGAACACTCTGAGTACGCTCATGGTGGCCAAACGGGATGGCCGCCGGCTCGCCTTCGATGACGCCCGCATCTACGCGGCACTGGCCAAGAGCTTCACGGAGGTCGACGGCGAACTGACCCCGCTCACGCACCGCACCATCCGCGATCTGGTCGCTCGTGTCAATCGTGAGATAGCCTCCCGCTTCACGGTCGATATAAAGATCTACGAGGTGCAGAACATCGTGGAACACGCCCTGCTGGACAGCAAGGAATACGACGCCGCCGAGGCCTACATCAATTACCGCATCCAGCGGGACTTCGCACGCAGCAAAGCCACGGACATTAACCATTCGATCGTCAAATTAATCAGCAAAGACCAGTCGGTCGTCAACGAGAACGCCAACAAGGACAGCGATGTCTTCAACACCCAGCGCGACCTGACCGCCGGAGCCGTCGGCAAGGCCATCGGCCTGAAAATGCTGCCCCCGCACGTGGCCAACGCCCACCAGAAGGGCGACCTGCACTACCACGACCTCGACTACCACCCTTATGCGCCGATGACCAACTGCTGCCTCATCGACTTCAAGACGATGCTGAGCCAGGGTTTCCGCATCGGCAACGCCGACGTCGACCCGCCCCGGTCGGTCCAGACGGCGACGGCGCAGATCTCCCAGATCATCGCGAACGTGTCCTCAACCCAGTACGGCGGATGCTCGGGCAACCGGATCGACGAGGTCCTCGCCCCCTACGCCGAGAGAAACCTCGAGAAGCACCTGGCCGACGCCCGCAAGTGGATCGCGGACGAGACGCTGCACCAGTCCTACGCCGAGGAGAAGACCCTCAAGGACATCTACGATGCGATGCAGAGCCTCGAATACGAGATCAACACCCTGTTCACCTCGAACGGTCAGACTCCCTTCACCTCGCTCGGCTTCGGACTCGGCACCAGCTGGTTCGAGCGCGAGATCCAGAAGGCGATTCTGCAGATCCGGATCGAGGGGCTGGGCAGCGAGAAGCGCACCGCGATCTTCCCGAAGCTGATCTTCACCGTCAAGCGGGGCCTGAACCTCGACTCGACCGACCCGAACTACGACATCAAGCAGCTGGCGCTGGAATGCTCCACCAAGCGGATGTACCCGGACATCCTCAACTACGACAAGATCGTCGAACTCACCGGCAGCTTCAAGGTGCCGATGGGCTGCCGCTCCTTCCTGCAGGGCTGGACCGACGAGAACGGCAACGACGTCTCCGAGGGCCGGATGAACCTCGGCGTCGTGACGCTCAACCTGCCCCGGATCGCCCTGGAGGCCGCCGGCGACAAGGACAGGTTCTGGAGCATTCTCGCCGAACGGGTGAGCACGGCGCGCGACGCCCTGCTCTTCCGAATCGAGCGGTGCAAGGAGGCAACCCCGCAGAACGCCCCGATCCTCTACGTCTACGGTGCCTTCGGCCAGCATCTCCATGCCGGCCAGCCCGTCGACACCCTCTTCAAGAACAAGCGCGCCACCGTGTCCCTGGGGTACATCGGCCTGTACGAGGTGGCTGCGGCGTTCTACGGCGGCGACTGGGAATCGAACACCGAGGCGCGGGACTTCACCATCGACATCCTGCGCACCCTGCACGAGCGCACCACGGCGTGGAGCAACGAGTACGGCTACCAGTTCAGCGTGTACTCGACGCCGAGCGAGAGCCTGACCGACCGGTTCTGCCGCCTCGACACCGAGAAGTTCGGCTCCGTGCCGAACATCACCGACAAGGACTACTACACCAACAGCTTCCACTACGACGTGCGCAAGAACCCGACGCCGTTTGAGAAGCTGGACTTCGAGAAGGTCTACCCGACGTTCTCCTCGGGTGGATTCATCCACTACTGCGAGTACCCGATCCTGCAGCAGAACCCCAAGGCCCTCGAGGCCGTCTGGGATTACTCCTATGACCGCGTCGGTTACCTCGGCACCAACACTCCGATCGACCGGTGCTACGCCTGCGGCTTCTCGGGCGACTTCGACGCCACCGAGCGCGGGTTCGAATGCCCCGAATGCCACAACTCCGACCCGATGACCTGCGACGTCGTCAAGCGCACCTGCGGGTACCTCGGCAACCCGCAGGCCCGCCCCATGGTGCACGGCCGGCACACGGAGATCACCTCCCGGGTCAAGCACATGGCCGGGGCGACCGGCATCCGTGGGGCGGATGCCTCCGCATCCGTCGCCGAGGATGCGTAACCCCCAGCCCGGCGAGTGGCTCTCGGAGAAGCTGAGTCAGCGGCACGTCGGCGATTACAAGCCCTTCGTCTTCGTCGACGGCGAGGGGGTGCGGTGCAGCCTGTACCTGTCCGGGTGCCTCTTCGCCTGTGAGGGCTGCTTCAACGAGGCCACCTGGAGTTTTCGTTACGGGCAGCCGTACACCGAGGAGCTCGAGGACCAGATCCTGGCCGACCTCGGCCAGGAATATGTGCAGGGCCTCACGCTTCTGGGCGGGGAGCCGTTCCTCAACACCGGGGTGTGTCTGGCGCTGCTCGACCGGGTGCGCCGGGAACTCGGCACGTCGAAGGATGTGTGGTGCTGGACCGGCTACACGTTCGAGGAGCTGCTGTTGGAGAGTGAGGACAAGCTCGCCCTGCTCGGCTCCATCGACATCCTGGTCGACGGCCGGTTCGAGCAGGCCAGGCGCGATCCGGGCCTGCAGTTCCGGGGCAGCAGCAACCAGCGGATCATCGACGTGAAGGCGTCGTTGCGCTCCGGACAGGTGACGCTGTGGGGCAGTCTGAAGGATGCGACCAGCCGCTATGAGCAGATCGAGAAGCGGGCCCTGATCTAGCCTTCAGAACAGCGGCCAGGGCACGGCGGGCATGTCGCCGCGCGGGGCCGGGAAGCAGCCGTCGGCGCGGAGCCGGTCGCAGCGTGCGGCCAGCGCGGCGATCTCGACCTCGGTGAGCAACCCGGCCAGCGCGGCGCCGAGCTCACCGGCCAGCTGCGCGCTGACCCGGTCGATCCCGTCGAGCTCCTCCGCCGTGAGCTCCTCCCCCAGCCAGCCCCAGAGCACGGTGCGCAGCTTGTGCTCGGCGTGGAAGGTGAGTCCGTGGTCGACGCCGTGCCGGTGGCCGTCCGGCATCGCCAGGATGTGGTCGCCCTTGCGATCGGCGTTGTTCACCACCACGTCGAACACGGCCATCCGGCGCAGCGCGGCCGAGTCCTCATGGATGAGGGTGACGGCACGATTGTGCTCGTCCCGCCCGTCGAAGACCCGGCACCAGCCCGGTGACGGCGCGGCCTCCCAGGGGACCAGGTCGACGGCCGCCTGATCGGGATCGGAGTCCTGCCAGAGCTGCACCATCCCCGGCCCCATCGGGCCGTCCCGCAGCCAGGTGAGCGGCACGACGTTCCAGCCGAAGGCCTGGGAGACCAGGTAGGCCGCCGCCTCCCGGCCGGCAAGGTCACCGTCGGGGAAATCCCAGAGCGGATTCTCGCCGGCGACCGGCTTGTAGACCACCGTGACGTCGCCGATGCTGCCCAGGAAGGTCGCGTTCGAGGCCGTGGTGATGCGGCCCGTCAGTTCGAGCTCGCCGTCGAGGTCGCTGCTGCGCTCCCCGTCGCCGAGGGGCGCATCGGCCATCATCAGAGGCTGCCGGGAAGGGTGCAGACGTGTCCCTCGACGTCGATGGGCTCGCCGCAGAACGGGCAGAGCGGGCGGCCGGCACCCACCACCTCGCGGGTGCGCTTCGCGAAGGCCCGGGCGGTGCCGACAGGCATCCGCACCAGGAGCATCTCCTCCGGCTCCACCATGATCGCATCGAGCAGGTCCTCGTCCGGCACATCCTCGGCGCCCGGGTCGACTTCCACGAGCGGATAGGCCTCGATGACGACCTGCACGGTCGACGGGTCCCAGCCCAGGCTCATTCCGCCGGTGCGGAATTCCTCGGAGACCGGCTGATCCAGCGGGTCGTTGTCGACGAGCTCGATGGGAGTGCTGGTCGGGATGCTGAACGGGTTGCCCTCGTGGCTCATCAGCTGGTCGAGCATCTCGTCGATCTTCTCGGCGAGCAGGGCGGATTGCTGTTTCTCCAGGGCGATGCTCACGATCTGAGCTCCGGTGCGCACCTGCAGGTAGAACGTGCGTGAACCCGGCAGACCGATGGTGCCGACGACGATCCGATCCGGCCAGGCGAACTCATGGACGATTGTGGGCATGTCGGTATTTTAGGCGACGGTGGTGTGCGGCGCCTGACCGGAACCGCCGCCGAGGGGCGCGTCGGTCGGTGGGGCGGCGGCGCCGAGCCAGGAGAGGTCGCCGGCATCCGTGTTGATGGCGTGCACGCTCGGCCGGCTGGTGCCGTAGCGCACGATCGAGACGGATGCCGGGCCCACCTCCAGGCGCTGGAAGAGGTCGAGGTGCATGCCGAGCGCGTCGGCCAGAACGGACTTGATGATGTCACCGTGGCTGACCGCCACCCATACCGCTCCGGGGCCGTGCTCGGCCTCGAACACCGCGTCATGACGACGGATGGCGGCGACCGACCGGGCCTGCATGGTCGCCATCGACTCACCGCCCGGGAACGTGACGGCCGACGGCTGGGCCTGCACCGTCGACCAGAGCTGTTCCTTCGCGAGGTCGCCGAGGGCCTTGCCCTGCCAGTCGCCGTAGTCGCACTCGGTGATGCCCTCCTCCACCGGCGTCACGAGCGAGCCGGACTGGTGGTCGAGGATGAACCGTGAGGTCTGCCGGCAGCGCTCCAGGGGGCTTGTGACCACGCCGACCAGCGGCACCACGGCCAGACGCTTGCCCATCAGGGCCGCCTGGTCCTGGCCGATCTGGTCGAGGCGCACCCCGGGGGTGCGTCCGGCCAGCAGGCCGGTGGCGTTCGCTGTGGTGCGGCCGTGCCGCACGAGGATGACTGTGGCCATGGGTCCAGCCTAGACAGGCAGGTGGGCGCTGCCCGCCGTCGGAACAATTCGACCCGAGTGACACCATAATCGCTTGACGTGACACCACTCTGGTGTCACTATGGTGACATGGAACTCGGACAGTACGTGAACGACCTGCAGCGACACCTGACGGATGCCGCGGCGAACGGCGCCGAGGACACTCGCGTCGTCGCCGAGCGCATCGCCGCCGGGCTGGATGCCGCCGCACGGCTCGTGCTCCTCGACGTGCTGTCGGCCGCGGCCGGCGAGATCACCCGTGACCTTGCCCCCGGATCGGTCGACCTGCGCCTGCGCGGGCGTGAGATCGAGTTCGTGGTGGCACTCCCGAACACCGAACCGGACAGCGAGGAGCGGCCCGCGGCATCCGTCGACCTGGACGACGCCAGCACCTCGCGCACGACGCTGCGCCTGCCGGACGCCCTCAAGGCGCGAGTGGACGAGGCGGCGGCGGCTGACGGCCTGTCCGTCAACACCTGGCTGGTGCGTGCGGTTGCCGCCGCACTCCAGCCCAAACAACGACGCTCTGCGCAGCGCACCCGGCGCACCGGCGACAACTTCGCGGGCTGGGCGCGCTAAACCGCTCGGCTCCATCAGACGCACCAGCCCCGCCCAGCCGCGGGGTCCGCCCACCGTACCTCCACACCTTCACGCACGAACCCAGAAAGGGAAGCGCCAGCATGCCTACCTACAACACCCCTACCCCCATCGACCTGGCCATCAACCTGCAGGTCGGCGAAATCGTGGTCGTCGCCGGCGACCGCGCCGACACGGTTGTGACCGTGTCCCCCACCAACCCCGCCAAGGCTGTCGACCGCCGGGGCGCGGAGGAAACCCAGGTCGCCTTCGACGGCGAGCGGCTCACGATCACGGGTCCGCGACCGCGGATCAGCTTCATCGGCCCCACCGAATCGGTCGATATCCAGGTCGAGCTGCCGACCGGCTCTCGGCTCACTGCGGAGATCGCCGTCGGCGGCCTCCGCTCCATCGGACGCCTCGGCGCCACCCGGATCAAGAGCTCCACGGGCCCGGTGGAGGTCGGCGCCACCGGCGACCTGTGGCTGCGGGCCGGCCACGGCAACGCCACCCTGGGCACCGCGGAGGGCGGGGTCGAGATCACGGCAGATCACGGGCAGATCCGCATCGGAACGGTCACCGGCGACGCGCTCCTCAAGGCGTCGCACGGCTCGATCACGGTCGGCGACGCCGGCGGTGAGCTCGACGCGAAGCTCTCCTACGGCGACCTCGAGATCGTGAGGGCCTTTTCCTCCGTCTCGGCCGCCACCGCCTACGGCAGCATCCAGCTGCACGAGGTTTCCAGCGGTTCCATCCAAGTGGAGAGCGGCTTCGGCCAGGTCACCATCGGCGTGCGCCCCGGGGTGCCTGCCTGGCTCGACCTGTCCTCGAAAAACGGGCATGTGCGCAACGAACTCGACGGCGACACCGCTCCCGCCGAATCCGAGCAGACCGTCGCCGTGCGTGCACGCACCCAGTTCGGCAACATCAGCATCCAGCGCTCGCGATGACCGAGGGCGCCTGAGCGAAGGGAACGACCCATGACCAGTCCAGCGATCGACGTCCACGGGCTCCGCAAGTCCTACGGCGACAAGGTCGTGCTCGACAACGTCGACCTCACCGTGAGGGCGGGCACCATGACCGCTCTGCTCGGCCCGAACGGCGCCGGCAAGACGACCACCGTGCACATCCTTTCCACGCTCCTGAAACCGGATGCCGGCACCGCATTCGTGAACGGATGCGACGTCTGGCGCGACCACGACGGCGTGCGCGCCGCGATCGGCCTCACCGGCCAGTTCTCCGCGGTCGACAGCCTGCTCACGGGCGAAGAGAACCTCCTGCTGATGGCCCGGCTGCGCCACCTCGGGTCGCAGCGGTCGAAGACCCGCGTGGCCGAGTTGCTCGAGCAGTTCGACCTGGTCGAGGCCGCCCGCAAGCCGCTGGCCACCTACTCCGGCGGGATGCGCCGCCGCCTCGACCTCGCGATGACCCTGGTGCAGGCACCGCGCGTGCTCTTCCTCGACGAGCCCACGTCGGGTCTGGACCCGCGCAGCCGCCGCACCATGTGGGACATCGTGCGGGGCCTGGTCGCGGACGGCACGACGGTGCTGCTCACCACCCAGCACCTCGAGGAGGCCGATGAACTCGCGCACCGCATCGCGGTGCTCGACGGCGGCCGCATCGTCGCCGAGGGCACGCCGGACGAACTCAAACGCCTTGTGCCCGGCGGTCACCTCCGGCTCCGGTTCACGGATGCCGCGGCGCTCGACGCCGCCGCCCGCCTGCTCCCTGAGTCCGACCGGGACGACCCCGGGCTCACGCTCACCGTGCCGGCCGACGGCGGGGTGGGCGCGTTGCGCACCGTGCTGGCCCGCCTGGACGCGGCCCATCTCGAGGTCGACGACCTCAGCATCCACACCCCGGATCTCGATGACGTGTTCTTCGCGCTCACGGGCCGGGTCGAGACGAAAGGAACGGAGACATGACCACCATCACCACCCGGCGCCCGTCCCCGGGGGCACCGGATGCCCCGGGCGGGTCGCCTGCCCGTCGGCGCTCGCACGTCATCGCCGATTCGATCACCATGCTGCACCGCAACCTGCTGCACATGGTGCGCTACCCGGGCCTGTCCATGTTCACCATCGGCGGTCCCGTGGTGATTCTGCTGCTGCTGCTGTTCGTCTTCGGCGGCACCCTCGGGGCCGGCCTGCCCGGTGTGGACCCGGCCGGCGGACGGGCGGCGTACCTTGCCTACGTGATGCCGGGCATCCTGCTGATCACCATCGCGGGCACAGCCGGCGGCACCGCCACGACGGTCGCGATGGATATGACCGAGGGCATCACGGCCAGGTTCCGCACGATGGCGATCTCGCGCACGGCGGTGCTCGCCGGGCACGTGCTCGGCAACACCATCCAGGCGATCATCGCCGTCACCCTCGTGCTCGCCGTGGGGCTGCTGATCGGCTTCCGCCCGACCGCCGGACCGGTGGACTGGCTCGCCGCCGCCGGACTGATCGCGTTCATCTCCTCTGCGATCAGCTGGCTCGCGGTCGGCATGGGGATGCAATCGAAGTCGGTCGAGACCGCCAGCAACCTGCCGCTCCTGCTGACCATCCTGCCTCTGCTCGGCAGTGGCTTCGTGCCCACCGCGTCGATGCCGGCCGGGTTGCAGTGGTTTGCGCAGTACCAGCCGTTCACCCCGTTCATCGAGACCCTGCGCGGGCTGCTGCTCGGCACTCCGCTCGGCTGGAACCCGGTGCTGGCCATCGGATGGTGCGTCGTGATCGCGGCCGCCGGCTTCGTCTGGTCGACGGCGCTCTACGAGCGCAAGTCCGTGCGCTGAGCCGGGCATCCGTCGACATCAAGTCGCGCTAACTGAGGAGATTTTCGCAACACGCCGCTCGCCCGGCCACCACGACCGGCGTTTCTCGAAAATCTCCTCTTTTGCGTGACGACGGATGCCGTCGCGCCGGCCCCGGCCCCGGCGCCGGGTACTCCTAGTCGTCCGGGTCGGTGATGAACCCCTCGTCGATCATCCAGGCGTAGGCGACATCGGCCGGGTCGGCACCGTCGACGTCCACCTGCCGGTTCATCCCGCGCAGCACCTCATCGGTGAGCCGGGGCGAGATCTCGGCGAAGATCTCCTCCAGACCGGGGGTGGCCTTGAGCGTCTCACTGTAGAAGACGGGAGCGACGTTGTAGGCCGGGAAGAACGCGCGGTCGTCGATCAGAACCGTGAGGTCGAGCGCGTCGAGGCGGCCGTCGGTGGTGAAGACTTCGCCGAAGTTGCACGCGCCGTCGTTGGTCGCGCTGTAGATCGCGCCGGTGTCGTAGATGCCGATGTTGCTGTCGGGCACGCCGGCGGCGGCGCCCCGCTCCAGGTCGTAGTGGGCCAGCATGGGGTTCATGCCGTCCGGCCGGGAGTTGAATTCGGCTTCGACGCAGAAGGTTCGATCCTCGACCGGCAGCGCGGCGAGTTCGGACATGGTCGTGATGCCGCCGAGCTCCGGAATCGCCTCACTGCGCACCGCGAGGGCGAACGTGTTGTTCATCGGTGCCGGCGTGCCCCAGGTGACACCGTTCTTGATGTCGATGTCGTACACGGCCTGCCACATCTCGGCCTGGTCGGCGATCGCCTCCTCCTGACCGAGGTAGGTCAGCCACGCCGTTCCCGTGTATTCCCAGAGCACATCGGCCTGTCCGGAGAGCAGCAGCTCGCGCGTCGGTTGACTGCCGGGCAGATTGCTGAGGTCGGTGACGTCGAATCCCGCCGCGGTTCCGGCCAGCACCGCGATCTTGCCGAGCAGCAGCTGCTCCGTGAAGCTCTTGGACGTGACCGTGAGGCCGACGCCCTCGGCCCCGTCGAGAGGGGTGATCGACCCTGGTCCCACCGCGGGAACGTACGAGGTCGCCGGCTTCAGGCCGCAGCCGGTCAGGGCGAGGGCGCAGACGGCGAGAACACCGGTGGCCACACCCCAGCGGCCCAGGGGCGTGCGACGGATGCGAGACGAGGAGCGAAACATCTAGAGTCCCTTCGGGCGGGCAATGTGTTCCACAACACGGCCGATCCAGTCGATGAGCAGGGCGAGGAGCGCAACGAGCAGGGCTCCGGTGACGAGCACGGGAGTGAGGCTGAGATTCACGCCCGTGGTGATCAGGATGCCCAGTCCCCCACCGTTGACGAATGTCGCCAGGGCGGCGGTTCCGACCAGTAGCACGAGAGCCGTGCGCACGCCCGAGAGCATGACCGGAACGGCAAGCGGGAGTTCCACGCGAAACAGCACGGCGGCGGAGCTCATGCCCATGCCCCGCCCGGCCTCGACGAGGCGGGCGTCGACCTGCTGCAGGCCGACCATGGTGTTGCGCAGAACAGGGAGCACCGCGTAGAGCACGAGGCTCAGTGTCGCGGCCCAGAAGCCGAAGCCGACCCAGAATGCGAGCAGCACGACGACGCCGATCGCGGGGGCGGCCTGGCCGACGTTGGCGAACGCGAGCACGGGAGCGGTCAGAAACCGAAGGGGTCTGCGGGTCAGGGCGATCCCGAGCGGAATCGCGATGACCAACACGATCACCGCGGCGAGCAGTGTGAGCTGGATGTGTTCCAGGGTGTAGATCCAGAGCGCGGACGGGGCGAGGGTGGTGAGCTCGATCGGCGAGAGGTTCGCCGTCAGCAGCCAGATCACCAGAGCGAGGAACGCGAGCAGGATGCCGGCCAGCTGGTAGACCAGTCCTCGCCAGGACAGCCAGACCAACCGGGCACGCGTGACCGGGATGGCGGGCACTGCCGGGTCGCCCGGCGGTTCGACGGCGCTGTCGCCGCCGGCGATGCCGGCTTCCGCTTTCGTGCGGGTGTTCACTGAACGGTCCTCGTGTCGGTGGCGCTGCCCTCGGACTCGCCCGGGCCCGTGGCGCTCGGGGCCGTCTCACTCGGAACCGCGTCACTGGTTTCAGCCTCGGCCGCAGACGTCTGCGCCTGGAACAGGCCGGTGTTCAGGCCGACCGGCGCCTGGTCTGACACGAGCACGGCCGCAGCCTGTGACCGCGTGATGGCGTCCATCACGGTCTTCACGTCGATGACGCCCTTGAACATGTCGCGGCGGCCGGTGACGAGTGCGGCCCCGGCGCTCGAGACGAGCATCGTGTCGAGCGCGTCATTGAGCGTGGACCGGTTGCCCACCACCGGGAGTTTCGGGTCGGGAACGTCGCTGATGACGTCGAGGCGCCCCAGCTTGCGGCGCGAAAGCCACTGGATGGGCCGGCGACGCCCATCGATGATGACCGCGTGACCGTGGCCTGCCTCGACGATGCGAGCGAGGACATCCGCTGCCTGTTCTCCGGGGTTGCCGGTGATGGCGTCGCTGAGGGCGACATCCGTCACCCGGGTCAGGGTGAGCTGTTTGAGGCCGGCGCCGGAGCCGATGAAATTCTCGACGAACTCGTTGGCCGGGTCGCCGAGGATGCGTTCCGGGGTGTCGTACTGCTCGAGCTGGGCACCCTCGTTGAAGATGGCGATCCAGTCGCCGAGTTTGACGGCCTCATCGAAGTCATGGGTGACGCAGACGATGGTCTTCTGCAGTTCTTCCTGAATGTTGAGCAGTTCGTCCTGCAGGCGCAGTCGGGTGATCGGGTCGACGGCGCCGAAGGGCTCGTCCATGAGCAGGATGGGTGGGTCGGCCGCGAGGGCGCGGGCCACACCGACGCGTTGCTGCTGGCCGCCGGAAAGCTCCTTGGGGTAGCGGTCGCGGTAGAGCGCCGGGTCGAGGGAGACGAGTTCGAGGAGTTCGTCGACGCGGGCCGCGATGCGGGCTTTGTCCCAGCCGAGCATCTTCGGCACGATGCCGATGTTGGTGGCGACGGTCATGTGCGGGAAGAGTCCCCCCGCCTGGATGACATAGCCGATGCCTCGGCGCAGGGTGTCGCTGTTCATATCCGTCACGTCGTCACCGTCGACGACGATTCGGCCCTCGGTCGGTTCGATGAGTCGGTTGATCATCTTGAGGGTCGTGGTCTTGCCGCAGCCCGAGGGGCCGACGAACATGACGATCTTGCCGGCCGGGATCTCCATGGTGAGACCGTCGACGGCAGGGCGCGCCTGGCCGGGGAATCGCTTCGTGACATGGTCCAACAGGATGCTCGCACCGGTGATGCCGGTTGAGATGCTGATGGAACCGTCGGTGCTGGTTGAGTCAGCGGGGGTGGATGCGATGCGTTCAGACACGGATACCTCGAGGTGTGGTCAGGCGGCCGAGGCCGACGAGAAGGAGATCAAGAATGAGGGCGAGCACGACGACGCCGATGACGCCGGTCAGCACCGACTCGAGGGAATTGGCGCCACCGAGGCGCGAGAGGCCGGAGAAGATGAACCCACCCAGACCCGGGCCGAGGGAGTACGCGGCGACCGCTGCGATTCCCATCACCATCTGTGCGGAGACCCGGATGCCGGTGAGGATGATCGGCCACGCCATCGGCAGTTCCACCTGAAGCAGCGTGCGAAACCGGCTCATGCCGATCCCGCGGGCGGATTCAACGATGGAGGGGGCGATGCCCGACAGGCCCACGACCGCGTTCCGCAGGATGGGCAGCGTGGCGAAGAACGCCACGACGATGACGGCCGGAACGACGCCGAAGCCGAGCGGCGCGATGAGGAGTCCGATGAAGGCGAACGACGGGATGGTCAGGCCGATGGCCGATACCGAGTTGGCGATCCCGGTCAGCGTGGAATTGCGGTAGACGAGGGCAGCCAGCACAACGGCGATGACCGTCGCCAGAAGAAGGCACTGTACGACGAGACTGAAATGTTGCCAGCTGCTGAACAGGATTTGCTCATACTGAGCACCTAGAAAATCCCACACATCAAAACCTCTTCGGGTCGATAACACACCGGGTCACCGCCACCGGCAGGGGCGCAATTGGAGGCGCAGATGTCGAACTTGATGGGGACGCAGGCTGAAAGCCTGGGTGAGGGTAGAAGCTTAGTGTCGCACGGCCACCCCCGAATGGCCGCCACGAGTTGTCAGGCCGACCGGCTCTCCGGAGAAAAACACGTGATCAAGCCCGGTTTATAGCTGGGTTTCGGTTTCCGCCTCCTTGCGGTGATCAAGGTTCGTGTGCGCCAGATCGTCCAGTTCCCCATCGGAGGCGGCCTCCTCGACGGCAATGAGTCGGTTGTTCGCGGTGGGAAGTGCTCGCACCACCTCGTCGAGTTTGCGCTGCGTCGCGGCCTGCTGCCGGGCCTGGGTGTGCTGGAGCACGAACACCATGACGAGCGTGATCGAGGACGTCACCGTGTACAGGACGTTGTTCCACCACGTCGGAAATTCAACGAAGAAGCCGCCCACCAGCCAGAGCGCCGTCACGGCTCCCACACCGAGCCCCACCGTGGCCAGCGAGGTGGCGTCACCCACACGATGAAGCAGTCGGCTGCTCCACAGGTGTTCCCGCCGCTCCGTGGCGTGGTCTTCGTCGTCGGTCGCCCGTCGTGACCGCGAGGCCGACGGCCCCTCCGGATCCTGCTTCTTATGCTGACTAGTCATATAAATACAGTAACGAATGAGGTGTTCCGCCCGGACGGGACTACGGCAGGGGGCCGCGCCGCGCGAGCATCCCCGCGAAGAGGGCGTGCAACAGCGGGAGCGCAGACACGACCACGAGCACCGTTCCGATCGCGGCATCGTCGGTGCGCAGCAGGATGCCGCCGATGAGCAGGGCGGCGAAGAGGATGGCCGAGATGATCTGCCGCCCGGTTCGCTCGAGGACGACCAGGCGGCGTTCGAGCCGCGGTGTCTGCACCGAGACGGCGCCCTCTTCGAACCGTGTCGTGAGGTTGTCGAGCCGCTGGGGCAGCCGCGCGATCACGCCCGCCGCCGACAGGGCCTGCTTGGCGACCGCCTGCACCACGTTCCCGCCCTCGGTGCGGATCAGCTGGGCGGAATACGGCTCGACGGAATTCCAGATGTTGAAGGCCGGGTCCAGCGAACTGCACATGCCCGAGGTCAGCGACATGGCGCGCACAATGAGGAGAAAGTTCTCCGGCAGCTGAAACGGCAGCGAGCGCACCACATCACCGAACTCGAGGGCGAAGGCGCGGAACTCGCGCGGGTCGACATCCTGCAACTCAGCGAAGCCCATCCCGCCGAACCGGGCGAACAGTTTCGTCATCGCCCGCTCGAGTTCCGCGGTGTCAGCGGAGGGCAGGAGCACGCCCACGGCACGGATGCCGTCCACCATCCCCTTGCCGTCACGGGCCGCGGCGGCGATGAGCAGCTTCACGAGTCCCTGCCGCAGGGCGTCGGGCACGTCGCCCATCATGCCGAAGTCGATGAAGGTGAACTTCCAGGCCCGACCACCGGTCGCGCCGTCGCCGCCGAGCGGCGTGACGAAGATATTGCCGGGGTGCGGGTCGGCATGGAAGTAGCCGTTCACGAAGAGCTGGTCGAACATGACGGATGCGAAAGCGTCGGCCACGTCGGAGGGGTCGATTCCCGCAGCCCGCAACGCGTCGACATCGTTGATTTTGATGGCGGTCACGTCTTGCAGGGTCAGCACGCGCCGGGTGGTTCGCTCCCACACCAGTTCGGGAACGCTGACCCGCTCATCGTCGGCGAAGTCCTGAGCGAATCGTTCGGCGCTCGCCGCCTCGTGCAGGTAGTCGATCTCCTCGAGGCTCGTGAAGGCGAACTCCTCGACCAGGGCGGGCATGTCGACGCGATCCGAGACCAGGCGCACGTGGCTGAGCCAACGGGCGACCCGGCGCAGGGCGCTGAGGTCGACGTCGACGATGGCGCCGATGCCCGGCCGCTGAATCTTCACGACGACGTCGAGCAGGCCGGTGTCGGCCGCATCCGTTGCCGAGAGCCGCGCGCGGTGCACCTGACCCAGGGAGGCCGCCGCCAGCGGATTCGGATCGATGAAGTAGAACGCACGCTCGAGGGTCACCCCCAGCTCCGCCTCGGCGAGGGCGCGGATCGCCGGGAAGGGCACCGGCGGCACCTCGTCCTGCAGACCTTCGAGCTCTTTCGTGATCTCTGGCGGCAGCACATCGAGGCGCGACGACATGAACTGCCCGACCTTGATCATGAGTCCGCCGAGGTCGACCGCGAGCACGTGGAAGCGCTTCGCAATGTGTTGCAGGCGCGCCGGCCTGGATCGTGCCGCGAGCCGGGCGAGTCCGACCCGCGGCAGGAACACTTCGTACCACCAGGACTGCACCAGATAGCGAGCTGCGAACCGGAGGATCCTGCGGGAGCGGGCGCGCATGTTCCTGACGTCGGTCATCTGTTCTCCTTGATGCCGACGTGCTGCGGGCACTCGGTCAGTCCTGGGCGAGGATGGAATAGAGCTTACGACGCGCCTCATCCAGGATGGCGACGGCCTGCTTCACCTGCTCCGGGCTGCCGGAGCGCCCGACCTGGGCTGCGGCCTGGGCCAGGTCGATGCCGGCCTTGGGCAGCGCGGTCGCCCGGCCGCTGTCCCGCGTGCTCTGGGCCTCCCACGGGGCCGCCTGACCTGCCGCGGCATCCGCCACACCTCGGCCCTCGTCGGTGAGCGAGTAGGTCTTGCGACCGTTGGACTCCTCGGCGTTGATGAGTCCCTCGTCGGCGAGCAGCTGAAGCGTGGGATAGACCGAGCCGGGGCTCGGCTTCCAGGTGCCGTTGCTGCGTTCCTCGATCTCGTGGATGATCTGGTAGCCGTGCATCGGCATCTCGGCGAGCAGCGCCAGCACCGCCGCACGCACATCCCCGCGTGCCATCCGGGTGCCGACCTTGCGGTCGAACTGTCCGCGCAGCTGCTCCATCGCGTCCCACATGCCGCTGGGCCAGCCGTCGCCGGCACCGCCCCGGCGCGCCCCGAACCCGTCACCCATAAATGAACCGCTCATGATGTCCTCCTCAGTGCTCGAGCCACCACGACTCGGCGATACTTAACGATATATCGCTCGCAACCTGATGGCGAAACAAATTCCATCTTCATTCCGCCGTCTGGGAAGCGCCTGTACCCAGCCGGCCACGCGGTAATGTGGACCCCGTTGTCGTCGCCTCGCACCAGGACGACGCCCCTGACTCTGAGGAGAACCCCATGTCTGTCGGCTTGCTCGCCGTTGTCGATGACATCTTGACCGCCGCTCTCAAAGCGAGCGCCAAGACCGCGGGCGTCGTGATCGACGACGCGGCCGTCACCCCTCAATACGTTCAGGGTCTGTCGCCGGCGCGCGAGCTTCCCATCGTGTGGCGGATCGCACTCGGCAGCGTGTTCAACAAGTTCGTCATCATCATTCCGCTCGCACTGCTCCTCTCGGCCTTTGCGCCGGGGGTGCTGCCGTGGCTGCTGATCATCGGCGGCACCTATCTGTGCTTCGAGGGTGCGGAGAAGGTCACCGAGTGGTTCGGCGTTCATCACGACGCTGACGAGACCGAAGCTCGGGACGAGCGCAAACTCGTCTTCGGCGCCATTCGTACCGACCTCATCCTGAGCACGGAGATCATGCTGATCGCACTGGCGGGTCTCGACCCCGATTTCGGGATCTGGATGACGCTCGGCGCCCTGGTCGTGATCGGTCTCGGGATGACGGTGCTCGTCTACGGCACCGTGGCCCTGCTGGTCAAGATCGACGACATCGGGCTCGCGCTGATGAAGCACTCGGTACGACGCGTGCGACGCACCGGTGCGCGCATCGTGCGATCGATGCCGGCCGTGTTCCGCGTGATCAGCATCGTCGGCACGGTCGCCATGCTGTGGGTCGGCGGCCACCTGGTGATCGCCAACCTCAACGACACGATCTGGAGCAGCCCCTACGACGTCGTGCACGCCGTCACGCATGCGGTCGAATCCGCCGGACCCGTCATCGTCTGGGTCACCGACACAGCGATGTCGCTCGTGTTCGGTCTCATCCTCGGCCTGATCATCGTCGTCATCCTGGCCGCGGTGTCGCGCCTTCGCAAGCGACAGCAGGCCGAACGCGTAGCTGCCTGACCCCGTTGCCCGCTGCCGGGCGCGTCAACCGAACGAAACGAGGATGGTCCGATGCAGTTCTCCCTGTGGGTGGCCCTGGTCGGCGCGGGCGCCCTGATCAGTTTCACGCCCGGGGCGGGGGCGATCAACACCATGAGCAACGCTCTGAACGCGGGCTTCCGCCGCTCCATCTGGGGCATCCTCGGCCAGCAGGCCGCGCTGCTGGTCCACATCGTGATCGTGGCGCTCGGCGTCGGCCTGCTCGTGGCCGGTTCGCCGATCGCGTTCAACGTGATTCGCTACGCGGGTGCCGCCTACCTGGTCTACCTGGGCATCCGTCAGTTCCTCGCCAAACCGCAACTCGATGCCGAGAGCGTCAGCGCGCTGAGCAATGAGCCCCGCTGGTCGATGTTCCGGCGCGGGCTGTGGGTGAACATCCTGAACCCCAAGGCGATTGTGTTCTTCCTGGCCTTTCTCCCCCAGTTCATCCGGGTCGACCGACCGCTACCGTTCCAGTACCTGATCGTCGCCGCCACCGTCGTCGTGATCGACATTCTGGTGATGTGGTTCTTCTTCGCAGGGACGGCGCGCTCATTCCAGCGGTTCACCCGCGACGCTCGGGGTCAGCAGATGCTGAACCGCGTCTTCGGCGTGCTTTTCGTGGCCGTCGGCGTGCTGCTCGCCGTCATCCACTGAGGGCTCCAAACTACTGGTTGGCTCCGGTTTTCGACGCTGGGTGAGCGCACGGAACATGCACATCCGGGGCAGCTAGGATGTTCGAAAATACCCAGTAAGCCCTCCGGATGTGATCGAACGCAAGGAGCACAGATGACGTTTGCGCTGGACGCTGACCTGGTGATTCTGGGCGGTGGACTGGCCGGGCTCACGCTGGCCGCCCGTCTGGCACGAGAACGTTCCGGTCTGCGCGTCGTGGTGCTGGAACCGCGCACGGTCTACCAGGACGACCGCAGTTGGTGCTTCTGGCGACCGGAGCAGAACGACCTGTCGCATCTGGTCTCGCAGAGCTGGAAAACCTGGACTTTTTCGGATCCGGCGGGCCGCACCTTTCGGCACCAGGTGCCCGGCCTGACCTACCAGTACATTCGGGCCCGTGATTTCTACGCGAGCATGCAGGCCGACATCGCCCTGTCATCGCGCGTCGATCTGCGCCTCGGAGTGAGTGCCGAGACGGTCACCGCAGTCGCCGGCGGTGTGCGGGTCGAGACGAGCGCAGGCAGTCTGCTGGCGCGCCAGGTGGTCGACACCCGGCCACGGGCCACCGAGTCGATGCTGTACCAGAGCTTCGTGGGCTTCGAACTGGAGAGGGAGCATCCGTTCCCGTTCGATCCGAGAGAGGTCACGCTGATGGGATCGCTCACCGCGGATGCCGAGGGCCTGCGGTTCGTCTACACCCTGCCGCTCGGCCCGAACCGCGCGATCGTGGAATGGACCCGCTTCGGCATGGCTCCGATCAAGCGGGAGCGCCTGGTCGGCGAGCTCGACGAGGTGCTCACCGGGCTCGGCCTGGCCGACGCCCGCCGGGTGCGCACCGAGGGCGGTGTGCTGGCCATGGGGCTGGGCAAGCAGACCGCGGAGTCGATACCCGGGGTTGTGTACGCCGGCAATGCCGGCGGGGCGCTGCGGGCCGCCTCCGGCTACGGGTTTCTGCGCATTCAGCGCTGGGCCCGGCTCTGTACGGAGAGCCTGCTTGCCGGCCAGGGGGCAGTGGGGCACCCGGAAGAGCCCCGGGTGCGGCGCACCTTCGATCGCATCTTCCTGCAGGCCGTTCGGGCGCATCCGGAACGCACCGCGGAGTATTTTCTCGCCCTGGCCCGCGGCGTCGCACCGGCCGCGCTGGTGCGTTTTCTCAGTGACGGCGCTCGGCCCGCGGACTATGCGCGCATCATCTCGAGCCTGCCGTGGACCCCCTTTCTTGCCCAGGTAGCCGCGCCCGCGACGTTCAGCCCGGCACAGACTCTGCCGGCCGCCAAGCCGACGCCGACAACAGAAACCAGCGTGCAGCGATGACCGATCAGACCGCTCCTCCCCGCGAAGCAGAAGCCCGGGTAACGCCACGGTGGCGGCGCGTGCCCGTTGAAACGCTGGTGTTCTCCAGCCTGGCCCTGATCACTCTTTTCGTCGTCGCGCTGGGCCTTCCCATGCCATCGCCCACAGTTCAGATCATTCTGCTGGGCATCCTCGGCGGCGTGCTGGGCCTGCCCCACGGGGCCCTCGATCCGCTGATCGCGCGCCGGGCCGGACTGTGGCGCACTCCGCTGGGCTTCGCCGGGTTCAACGCGATCTACATTCTCGTCGTGGTCGCCGTGGTGCTGCTCTGGCTGGTCGCGCCGGTGCTGAGCCTGGTCGCGTTCCTCCTGGTGTCGGCTCTGCACTTCGGATCCGACTGGAATGCCGATCGGCCGGTCTGGTTGCGTTTTCTCGCCGGTTTCGGTCTGCTCACGCTGCCGGCGCTGTCGCATCCCGACCAGGTGAGCGCCATCTACGTGGTGCTGTCCGGCGAGGGAGGCGCATCGGTCGCCGCCGTGCAGGAATGGCTCGGGCCGCTCGCCGTGGCCGGTCTGCTGGTCGCGGCCGTGGTCGCGCTGCGGCGCCGACCGAGCCAGAGTATCGAAATCGTTCTCGCCACCGCCCTCGGCCTGGCCACCGAACCGCTTATCTTCTTCCTGCTCTACTTCTGCGCACTGCACAGTTTCCGGCACCTGCTGGGAGGCTTCCAGGAGGAGCGGGGCGGCGGGCGAAAGACAGCCGTCCTGGTCACGGTCTACACCGTGGTGCCCCTCCTGACAGCGGGGGCCATCCTCGCGGTCTTCGGGTCCGGCGCCGTTGTGAGCGACCAGATCTTGCAGTTGGTGTTCATCGGTCTGGCCGGGCTCACCGTGCCGCACATGATGGTGGTGACCTACGACATCCGACGGCGACGATCGGCAGGCTCGGCGTCTCGTTCAGTTGCCTGAGGGGCCCTCTGAGGATGCGTCCGCCTCGACCCGGGCCGCGAACTCCTCCATGCCGCTGGCGATGTTCTCCTGGCGAGTCTCGTCGTCTTCCGGATCGCGAGGCGCGTCATACGGCCAGGCCATGTACACATTGGGGTCGATGATCAGGTAGGCGGACAGCGACCCGTGCGGGATCGCTTCGTAGTCGCGGACCTGCTCGTCGGACTGGTCCATGCCCATCCACGCGATGCCCGTGTTCTCGGGCAGAACAACCCAGCCCTGGCCGCGGAACACCTCGGCGAGGTCCGGTGCGATGCTGGCGTGCACCTGAGCGAAACCGCGGGTGGTGAGGGCCGGCGCGAGAGTGTTGAGCAGCGCCCGGCACACCTCCGCGGATCCATCGGTGATCAGCAGTTCGATGACGGCGGTGCCGTGGTCGCTGACGATGGCGTCGTCGATGTCCTCGTCGGTGGAGTCTTCGTTGAGCTGATTCTCGTCGACGTAGCTGTCGGGCTCGGTGACGACGGCGCCGAGGAGCCGGCCGTCTTCGGATTCGGCGACCAGGGCGAGAGCCATGGACTCGATCTGGAGTTCGATGGTGTCGTCGAAGTAGGTCTCCGGCGCGTCGTCGATCTCGGCCTGCGGGTTCTCGGCGAACAACGTGACAAACGCTGCCCGATGCCCTTTGCCCAGACGTCGGACTCGGATGCTCGGTTGCTCGCTCATGCTTGAGCCTCTCGACGATGTTGTACGTGCTCTCACGCCCCGATACCGGAACACTCGAATTTATCATGCGTTGCCCCCGGCGCAGCCCTGTCCAATCCGGGGAACGTGGCTAATCTGGCGAAACATTCGTCGTGCAACTGGAGCGGGGCGAGAAAAGCAGAATCGAGACGAATCATGGGAAAACTCGACGGCAGAATCGCGCTCGTGACCGGCGGTTCCTCGGGCATGGGAGCGGCGGATGCGAAGCTGCTGGCAGCAGAGGGAGCTCGAGTCATCGTCGCCGACCTGGCGGATGACGCGGGCCAGGCGCTGGCGGACTCGATCGGCGGACTCTACCGGCACCTCGACGTGTCCGACGAGACGCAGTGGAAGGCCGTGGTGGCCGACGTCGACACCACCGTCGGTCACATCGACATCCTCATCAACAACGCCGGGATCGTCGCGTTCACCCCGGTGGCCACCACCGAGCTGGAGGAGTGGAACCGCGTCATCGGCATCAACCTGACCGGCGTCTTTCTCGGTATCCGCTCCGTCGCTGAGTCGATGAAAGCCGCCGGCGGAGGCGTCATCGTCAACGTGTCGTCCACCGCGGGAATCATGGGCTACTCCAACCTGAGCGCCTACGTTGCCAGCAAGTGGGGCGTACGCGGACTCACCAAAGCCGCGGCCCTGGATCTCGGCAAGGACAACATCCGTGTGGTCTCGGTTCACCCGGGCGGCATCCGCACCCCGATGACCGCCGGCATGGAAGGTTCGGCGATGTACGCCGGGCAGCCGATCCCCCGGATCGGTGAGCCGGAGGAAGTGGCCAAGCTGATTCTGTACCTGGTCGCGGATGCGACCTACTCCACGGGCACCGAGTTCATCGCCGACGGCGGTGCGACGGTGGGGCAAGTTCTGAACGTGTAGGACAACGATGCAACAGGTCCCACCTGTCTAGCCGGCCGCACGTCGGACCAGTGCCCGCGACTGCCTCTCGGCGCCGGCAGTCAGTGCGAGCGGTTGTCCGGCTGGTGAGCACACCATATAGTCCGCTCAGAACCCATGAATGAGCATCCTCATAGGAGGAACTGTGGCCGGGTCGTTCAGGATCATCAGCATCGACGGGCGGGTCAGCGCCGAGGCCAGCCCAGGTCTCGTCCTGGAGCAGGTCGACCAGCCCGACCCGGCTCTGAGCCACGCCCTTGACCAGTCACCGGCTACTTCACTTCTGGCCGCTCTGACCGTGTCATCCAGCGACGCATCCGGAACAGCGCACATCACGGTGCGCTCACACGCCGGACGGGTTTCGGCGGTGCTGGAGCGGAGTGCGTCCGGCGACGTTCGCTCCGTCGAACCGACCGAGTCGACCCCCGGCATCCAGAGCTTCGCGGTGACGTTATCGTCTCACCAACACGTCGACGTCTTCGTGCTGGAGTGCGACACCGACCGAGAACTGGCCCTGGTCGTGCGAGCTGTCGGCCTGGCCGAGGTCGACTTCGACCTGACGAATGTTCGCCTGGTGCAGGGCGCCGTCGCCGCTGAAGCCGCAGCTGAACAGGCAGTCGTCGCTGATCAGGAGGGCTTTGCGCCGTCGCCTGTCGGGGCGGCACCGCACGCTGAACCGCTGGACGG
The DNA here is from genome assembly GCF_004403065.1 of Cryobacterium cryoconiti. GTDB lineage: Bacteria > Actinomycetota > Actinomycetes > Actinomycetales > Microbacteriaceae > Cryobacterium > Cryobacterium cryoconiti. Next base: position 86,190 of record NZ_SOHA01000001.1, on the reverse strand, counting down.
CGGCCGGTTCGAGTTCGCCCAGGTCGGCGCGAGTATGCCGCCGCTCGTTCAACTGAACACGCCCGTCACCGTGACGGTGCGGCTGTCGCGGGGCGAGGTGACCATCGATTCCAGCCAGGCCCACGACGAGCACGTGATCGTCGTCGACCCTGCCCAGACCGTGAACATCGCACTGTTCTGCCGTAATTTCTCGGTGTCTGAGAACGCACCCGACAACCGCGAGCTGTACCTGCCACCGCCGTTGGAAGAATCGGTGGTCACTTTCACCGTGGTCGGCCTCGAAATCGGTGAGGGCGAAGTGCAGGTTGTCGTGCGCCAGGGGGAACCGATGCCCCTCGCGACGCTCTGGCTGAACGCGACCGTGCAACGAGGCCCGGTGTCCCCCACCGCCGAAGGACCGGATGCGGCGCTGATTACAAGCTTCCTCTCACCGAGGGTCCGTCAATTCCTCGCCCCGAAGACACTCACGATCGACGAAAACCGGGTCGGCGCTCACTCGCGCCTCAGCTTCGAACTCGTTCTCCCGGGCACTCGAAAAAGATTCGAGCGGGTCATCGAAGACAAACCGGCCCTTGTCGGCGCGGTTTACGGCGCAATCGACGCTGCCTGGGAGGACTTCAAGGCATTGCCGACCGCGCGCGAACGGAGCCTCGCCTTTCGTGCCCGGTTGCAGCAACTCGGAGTGAAGCTGGCTGAAGACGTTCTCCCGGCAGACCTGCGATCGTTCTTCGCAGCCCACCCGGAACAGATCGATGAACTCACGATCCTGACCAGCGGGGAGACCGATATCCCGTGGGAGCTGGTCTACATCGCCGATCCCGACATCGACGACGATGCCAAGGACGAATCCGGCTTCCTCGGCCGCGCCGGCCTGGTGCGATGGATCTACAACACGCCGCATCCGGAGACGCTCAGAATTTCAGCCGGCCGCGCTCGGTATCTGTGTCCTCGCTACGCCGATACGGAGTTGGCGCTGATCGACGCCGAACACGAACTCGACTACCTCATCTCCGACTTCGCTGCCACAGAATTGGCGCCAGGGGACGCCGACAGCATCCGTACCCTGCTCACGAACGGAGAAATGGACCTGCTGCACTTCGGCGGGCACGGCCTCACCGACGACGCAGCAGACCCGCCGCTGCAACAGCTGCTCCTGGCCAACTTCGTGCGATCGACCACCGACTCCCCTGATGCCTATTCGCTGGAGGACCTGCGACGTGACCTACCTGACCGCCCACCGCTCGCCTTTCACGACCCTGGTCCCCTGGTCGTGCTCAACTCCTGCCGGCTCGGGCGCCCTCCCTCGAAGCACTCCGAGCAAGGAGGCTTCGCCGAAGCTTTCCTGCGCGGAGGGGCCGCGGCGTTCGTCGGCTGCCTGTGGTCGGTCGGCGACGAGCCGGCACGGGACTTCGTGCGCGCCTTCTATGCCGGTCTCCGTGCGAATAAGACCATCGCCGAAGCGACCATCGACGCCCGCCGTGAGGCGCGCAAGTCCGGCGACACCTCCTGGCTCGCCTACACCGTCTACGCCCACCCGGACGCTCGCGTCGAAGTGGTGGGACTCGAGTCGCCCGTCGCCTCTTCGGCCACGGACTCCATCACGCCCGGCACTCTCGATGCTCACCGACTCCCACCGAAAGGCAGCGCAATGTCCACCTCTGACGCAACCCGCTCCATCCCCCGAGACTCCGGGCTCTCTGCAGCCCAACTGCTGGCCCTGCAGCCGCACGTCGTCAATCTGACGGACGGCGAATTGGCGAAGGGGCCCAGCGTCCCGCCGACGAGTGACGCCGACTTCAGAACCACCCAGGCCGACCTGTCGGAAGTCTTCCGCACCCATCTGCCGGCCTTCATCGCTGACCAGGCACGACCGGGGCCCGTTCCGCTGGTGATCTATGCGCACGGTGGCCTGGTCAACAAGGGTTCCGGTTTGAAGATCGCCAAGAAGCAGGTCGAGTGGTGGAGGGACAACGGCGCGTACCCGATTCATCTGGTGTGGGAAAGCGGTCTCGCAGGCTCGCTCTGGGACGCGGTCAAGGACTCACTCCCGGGCCGGCAGCGCAACCTCGGCGACTTCTTTGACGGCATCATCGAGGCTGCGGCGCGATCGGCCCGAGGCGATGTGGTCTGGAGTGCGATGAAACGCGATGCCGAGCACGCGTCAGGCCCGACCGGCGGCGGTACGGCGCTTGCCACCCTGCTCAGTGCCTACATGCGTGCGCATCCGGGCCAGATCAGTGTGCACCTGATCGGCCACAGTGCCGGATCGATCGTGCACTCCTACCTGATTCCGGCCTTGCTCACCGCCGGTGTGCCGCGTATCGACAGCCTCAGCCTGTTGGCACCGGCCGTCCGCATCGACACCTTCAAGACGCAGATCGTGCCCCGGCTCGGCAGGATCGACGCGCTCACGATGTTCACCATGGAAGATGACATCGAGCAGAAGGACACGTGCCTGGGCATCTACAAGAAGTCGCTGCTGTACCTGATCCGCGGCGCCCTGGAATCCGAACCCGGAGCGAAGATTCTCGGACTCGAGGTCAGTCTGACCGCCGACCCGGAAATGTCGGAACTCTTCCAGCGCCCCGGGACCGGCTCACGCGTCGAGGTGGTCTGGTCGAAGTCAGACTCCGGTCCTCGTTCGAGTTCGCAGTCCCGCGCACACGGGGATTTCGACAACGACGCGCCCACCATGAACAGCGTCGCCCGCCGCGTGCTCGATCGCGACAGCATCCTCCCGTTCTCGGCGACCCGTGCGATTGATCCCCTCTGGCCGAGTGAAGAGGAGGTGTTCGACTATGTCGAACAGGACACGAGTGACACAGCCGAAGCGGCGACTGTCTCGCCGCGGCGGCGCGCCCTCTGCATCGGAATCGACAGCTATCCCACGGATGCGCTGCTCGGCTGTGTCTCGGATGCGCTCGCCTGGCAGGCGGCGTTCTCTGCAGCCGGGTTCGAGACCGAAACGCTGCTGAACGAACAGGCCACCCAACAGCGCATGCTGGACGCGATCCGTGAACTGGTCGTCTCCAGCCGGGCAGGCGACGTCATTGCCCTGCAATACTCGGGTCACGGCACCACCGTCGAAGACCTCAACCAGGATGAGCTGTTGGAGGATGCCGGCGAACCCGGAAATGTGGACGGTGGAGATCCCGACCACAAACTCGTCGATGAGGCGCTCTGCCCGGTGGATTTCCGCGAGGGGAACCTGATCATTGACGATGACCTCGGCGAGATCTGGGACCTGCTCCCGGCAGGTGTCAACCTCACCATCTTCTTCGACTCCTGCCACTCGGGAGGCGGGCAGCGTGACATCAACACACACACCCTGTCCGCCGTCGGATCCCGCAAGCGTCTGGTGAGCCTGGGCGGAGAGGAGATCGAGGCGTACAAAGCCAAGCGGGGCTCCCTGGCGCGCTCGACGGCCCGGGACAATGAGCGCGGCGTGTTCTTCGGCGCCTGCCTGGCCACGCAGGTCGCCTACGAGACCGGCTCGCAGGGTGACTTCACGGCCCGGGCACTGCCGCTCTTCCGCGAGGCGATCGGCTCGTCGACAAACCGGGCCTTTCACGAGGCAGTGCTCGCCGCTTTCGGCAACGATCCACGACAGACACCCGTCGTGAAGCCCCCGGCACTGCTCGAGAGAACGCTTCTCGCCTCGCTCGCCGATGTTCCTCCCACCCCGCCGGCGACCCTCGCGGTGATCACGGCGACCCCGGACTCCGGTCCCGTCTCACCGGTGCCGACCCCCGCGATCCCCGTTGCGGAGGCAGACGACAAGCCTGACCAGGCGGCGGTTGTCGCTGCATTCCTTCGGGCGACGGCCGATCTCATCGCACCGCGATAGCGAGCGGTGGCCGCCGGTCCCGTCGTGGTGGGTTCAGCTGAATCTGGTGAGCGCACCGCGACCGGCGATCACCGTCTCAGCGCTGCGGTCAGCCGGTCGAGAACCGCTCGCGTGACGGGAGTCAGATTCGGGCCGTAACCCGAGCGGTAGTCGTACACTTCGAAGTCCACCGAGCGAATGCCCAGGCCCCGGGCTGTCTTCTGCACCCCGCGGATCAGCTCGAACGGGCCGCAGACGGCGACGTGCAGGCGACGTGGCGGTGTGCCGGCGGCAAGGTCGCCGGCGATGAGGGCGTGCACGGTGCCCATGGTCAGGCGCCCCTGCGTGTGTGAATCGTGTTCGATCAGGTCGATCAGTCCCCGGTCGCGCCAGGCTCGCACCGTGTCGAGGCCGATGGCCGTGGCCACGCCGCGAAAGCTGTAGATCAGGCGTGGGGGCGTCGCGAGGGTCGCCAACACGTCGCCCACGCTGAGAAACGGGGTGATGCCCGACCCGGCCGCCACCCAGATGTGGGCGCGATCACACCCGGCGACGACCTCCAGATTGCCGTGCGGACCGGACAGGGTGACCAGATCGCCCACGGAGAGGCTCGAGCCGAGCGTGGCGGTCCAGTCTCCGGTGACGCGCGCGAAGAAGCTGAGGTCGGCATCCGTCGGCGTAGACGCGATGGAAAACGGATGCGGCTCGGCCCACGGCGACACCGAGGAACGCACGAACGCGAACTGGCCGGCCCGCGCGCGCAGGCGCCGACGGCCGACCGGGGTCAGGTGGAGCCCCGTGAAGGTATCCGATGTCGTCTCCAACCGGCTCACCCGGTAGCGGAAATCCGACAGGGCAAGGTCGACCCAGAGCAGCCGGTAGAGGTAGGAGAGCACTCCCGCGGCCATGATGACGCCGAACCACAGGCCCCAGCCGGAGACCCAGGGGAATGTCGTTTCCGCGGTGATGAAGTGAAAGCACGAGAACGCGTAGGGAATGATCATGAACTTGTGGGTCAGTTTCCACAGCCCGTACGGCAGTGCCCGCAGAATCGACAGCATGATCAGGGCGATCACCAGGATCTCGGCGACCTCGGCCAGGTCCTTGCCGATGTCTTCGAGGTTTTCGCCGAACGGGAGCAGTGCAACGCGGGCGTCGTTGTCAGCGTCGGCGTGAAACAGGAGCGCAACCACGGCGACGATCGCGAACCAGCGGTGCCAGATGTAGCTGCGGTCGAAGCCGCCGAAGAGAGCGTGCACCACGTTCAGGCGTGACGCGAGAATGAAGGTCCACGACATGCAGACGATGGCGAGCGTCCCCAGATACAGACCCCAGCTGTCCATACCGCGGCCGACCGGAAAAGCGAGGTAGCCCACCAGCGCGCTGAGCACGGCCAGCACGGGCATGATCAGGTGCAGGCGCGGGGAGAACACGCGGCGTGCCGCGAACTGTTCACCGGCCAGAGAAAAATCTCGCCAGGAGATCGGGATGCTCCGCAACAGGTCTGCCCACGGGGTCCGTCGTGCACGGGTTCGTTCATCACTAGGCATAGCGGCTCCATCGCGGGGCGACTGTTCGCCGGGATTTCAGCCTAGTTGGCCGTGGCGGCGCCTAAGAATGCGGAGTCGTGCGGAGGGCACGGCTTCGCTCCGTGCCGGTGCCGCGCGAATGATCAGCATGATCAACCTGTTGAGGGGGAAACCGTCGGCCGACTCTGCTGCCCTCGTCGAGGTGAGCCTCCATCACCGGCCGGAACGGAATCGACGCCGCCAGGACGAACAGGGTCAGCAGCGAGGATGCGAGCAGTGCGACCCAGGCGCCGCGCGGCTCGGTCACGGCGAGGCGTGGTCCACCGATAACGAATGTTGCCAGCACCATGCCGACGATCATGAGGGCGCTGATCACGCCGCACACGATGCGTGCCCAGAGCTGGCCGCGCCCCGCGATGGCGAACCCGCCACCGATTGCGAGCACGGGGACCGCTATGGCTCCCCCGCCCAGACCCAGCGTGAAAAGCGCCAAAATAGCGTCGGGGAGGAGCATCGGGGCGATGGCGAACGCCGCGGGCGCGGCACCGAGCCACCGCCAGCCGGGGTGTCCCCCACTCAGCCGAATCGTGTGCGCCCAACCCAACAGGGCGCCGACGATCACCCCGGGAAGCAGAATGGCGGCGAACGTGTCGAGCCAGACGACCGTCGATCCAGAGCCGACGAATTCGCTCATCACTGCGCGGAAGGACGCGGCCCAGGCGAGCCCACACAGTGCGCCGAGAGCCACGGTCGATCCGACGCGACGGCTGGTCATCGCCCGGCGCCGATCCTGGGCTGTGCCACCGTGTCGGCCACCGCAGCGTTTGAGGTGCGGGCGTACCGGATCATCTCAGCGCCGAGCCAGGTGAACAGCAACAGCCACAGCCCAATCGCGATCCGCCCGAGTTCGAACCCGGCGAAGATAGCGGGAGTGAGCGGCACGATAACCCAGACTCCGATGCCGAGCATCAGCCAGCGCCCACTGCCGGAGAGCACCCGCGCCCGCACCGCGGCGATTCCGAGAACGATGAGCGCGGCACCCGTGGCGAGCGTGATCGTGCCGAAGGCGGCCTCGATCACATCGGTAAGCGGTGATGGGTAGGCCGAATCGGCGGCGTTGATCACCAGCAGTTCCTGCACCGAGAGCGCAAGCATCGCCAGTACCGACGCGATTCCGCCGATGGTTGCCAGCACTCCGCGGCCGGCCAACCCCGCCCGCCAGAACGCCCAGAGCGCCCACACGACAAGCAGGTGATGGAGGAAGAAGGCGATCTGGATGATCGCGAACCCCGCCGCGGTGAGCGGGAAGCTGTACCGGTCAGCCTCCACCACCGGCGGCACGACCAACAGAAACGCCGCCGCCCCCGCCCCGAGCATTCCCGCGACCACAGCCGCCCAACCACCGGATATCGCAACCCGTCGAGCCCTCATGCGGCTCACCTCCCTCATCAGTGACTCTCACGGTACGCTCGCGACCATCGGGCGGCATCCGTGGAATCACGCAGTTATCTTCGAGGTCACGATGAGTAGCGACAACACTGCCGATGGCGAAGCCTTACGCTCCGACGCGCTGGCTGCGCTCGCCCTGGCACGCGACGAACTCGCCCGCGGTTCCGTCGAACGTGCGTGGGATGCCTGCCTAAGCGCTGGCGGAATCGGTCGGGAGCTCGGCGACGCCGGCCTTGTCGCAGACGCGGCCACGCTGATTCCGGGTCCCCAGATCGGCTCGCACCACATGACCACCGCGCGCCAGGCCCTCTGTCTCGAGGCTCTCAGGATGCTGGACCCCGGGCCATCCGCTCAGCGTCAACGGTTGGAGCTCTACCTCGCCGGGCTGTCCGGCGGGTGGACAGAGCGGCCCGCGGTGACCGCCCCCTTCCTGAGCGAAGTGCAGGCGGATGCAGTGATTCTCGAGTTGCGCGCCGCGCACGCCGCGGCGATGGCGCCTGCCCGGCTTGCAGAACGTTTCGAGATCGCGACCCGGGTACGAGACACGGCGAGCGCGGTGCACCGGGACGACGATACCGCGTGGGGGATGCTGTGGCGGCTGGATGCCCTCGCTCAGCTCGGCCGGCGGATCGAGCTCAACACGGAGTTCATTGAGTTGGTCGGCGTCATCCGCCGGCTGGACAGCCCGCAATGGCGGTGGCGGGTGGCGACCATCCGCTCGGCGTTGGCGCTCCTGGATGACCACATCGACGACGTCCCGCCGCTCACCGCGGAGGCCGCGCGGCTCGGGGTGGCCGCGGGGGTGGAGGAGGCCGCGTTCATCGACCTGGTCCTGCGTTCCAATCTCGCCCTCCGCACGGGCGATGGACTCCCGGGCATCGAGGAGGAAGTACGTCGCGCTCTGGCGGATGCACCGTTTCAGGCGCAGAGCTGGCGGGCCGGCATCCTGATCGCGCTGGGCAGACGCGACGACGCTCTCGAGATCTGGCGCGCGCTCGCGCCGCACCTCGATGAGGTTCCGCTCACCGCGATGGAGTGGCTGCTCGCGACGACCGCTCACGCCGAGCTCAGCATCGTCGCGCACGATCAGCGCTCTGCCGCTCACCTCTACGAAATGCTCAGCCCACACGGGAACCTGCATGTGATGCCGACCGTCATGACCCCGTACGCGGGCGCGGTCGCGCTCTACCTCGGCGACCTGGCCGCATTCCTGGGACGGACCGCGAGTGCGCGGGCGCACTACGAAACGGCGCTCACGAGCAGCCAGGACATGCATGCGCCCGCGTTTTCGCGCCGGGCCCGAGAGGCGATCGCTCTGCTGGGCGCACCCACATCGCCTCGATCTGCACGGTCGCTGCTGGATCCCCTGTCTCTGCGCGAGGCGGAGGTGGCCGAGCTCGTCGGAGCGGGGATGACGAATCGCGAAGTGGCACAGCGGCTGTTCCTGTCGGAGCGAACCGTCGAGAATCACGTCAGCAGCATCCTTCGTCGTCTGGGTCTGCCGAATCGGACTGCCGTCGCAGCATGGGTGTCGCGGCATCACTCGGCCTGACCGACCGAATCAACCAGGTACCCGGTGGCCGCGTCACTCTCCGCCGGTTATGTTCCGTGCGGGGCGACGACCACCTTGCCGAGCGCACGGCCCTCCCCCACCCAGGCGAGGGCCTGCGGCACTTCGTCGAGAGTGAAGGTGCGGTCGACTCGGATGCGGAGGTCGCCGGCGACACACAGCTCGGCTACGGGCATGAAGTGAGCCGGGCCCTGTCTGACGGCGAGAACGCCCATCCGGCGCCCGGTGAGAAGGCCGAGCACAGCGCCGATCGTGCCGACCCCCAGCAGTGTCGGCACGGCTCCGCCGACGCAGGAATAGCGGCCGCCCGGAGCCAGCGCCCGCCGGTAGGCGAAGAGGGAGCGGTGGGCGACGAGGTCGAGCACGACGTCGAACGGTTCGAGCCTCGTGAAGTCCGTTCGGCGATAGTCGACCACCTCATCGGCGCCGAGCTGGCGAAGGTAGTCGAGCTTGCCGGCGTTGTCGACACCGGTCACATGCGCTCCGGCGAGCGCGGCGAGCTGGATCGCAAACGTGCCCGATCCGCCACCGGCGCCATTCACCAGGACGCGCTGCCCCGAATGGATCCGTGCTGTGCCCGTGAGCGCAATCGCACCTGCCTGCGGCAGCGTCGAGGCCTCGGCGAACGTCAACCCCTCCGGCTTGTGCGCCAGCATCGCGTCAGGCACCACGGCGTACTCAGCGAAACCGCCCATCAGGGCGAGATTGTCGCCGTACACCTCATCCCCGACACGGAACCGGGTCACGCCGTCGCCGACCGCGGCGACACGTCCGGCAATATCGGAACCGAGAACCCGTCGCCGGGGGGCGCGGAGTCCCCCGATCCGGGCGTACAACGGTGACCCCGTCAGCCCCTCCCAGTCCGAGAGGTTGACGGATGTCGCGACAACCTCCACGAGCACCTGCTTCGCGCCAGGCGCCGGCACCGGTGTGTCCTCGATCCGCAGCACGTCGGGCGGGCCGTACCGGTCGTAGACGACGGCTCTCACGCCGATCTCATTCTGAACGTCACGCGTGAGGAGTCGGCCATGCCCGCCAGTGTAGGCCCGAGCGTGCGAGGACCCGCAACGACCCCCAAGATCACCCGCGACAGGCTCACTGCGTCTCCCTAGAATGATGTCGAGACTCTCAACGCACCCGGGGAGGACGATCATATGGGCAGCACGGACAACGCACCCGCCGCATCCCAGTCGCACACCGAACCGCCGCCCGGTGGTTCGCGCACGTTCGCGCAGGTGCTCGTGAACACGGCGGTCGCGAACGTCACGACGAGTTTCCTCTGGTTCGCCCTCACCTTCTGGGTCTACCTGGAGACACGCTCGGTGCTCGCCACCGGTGTCATCGGCGGAGCGTACATGCTTCTCGTCGCGGTGTTCTCGATGGCGTTCGGCACGATCGTGGACCGGCATCGCAAGCACCTCGTGATGGTCTTCGCGGGCCTGGTCACCCTGATCGCCTTCGGCATCGGCGGCGGGTTGTACTTACTGTTCCCGGAGTCCACGCTGCTTGACATCGGTGGGCCGATGTTCTGGCTGTTCAGCGGGATCATCCTCTTCGGCGCCGTCATCGAGAACATGCGCAACATCGCCCTGTCGACGGTCGTGACGCTGTTGATCCCGACCGAGCGGCACGCGAACGCGAATGGGCTGGTGGGCACCGTGCAGGGGCTTGCCTTCATGGTGACAAGTGTCTTCAGCGGCCTCGCGATCGGGTTTCTGGGCATGGGGTGGACGCTCCTCATCGCGATCGTGCTGTCGGCGGCGGCCCTCCTGCACCTGCTGTTCCTGCGCATCCCCGAGGACCAACCCCAGCAGGATGGCGAGCGGCGTCCGCTGATCGACCTGCGCGGCAGCATCACGGCGGTGCGGGCGGCAACCGGGCTCTTCGCGCTCATCATCTTCTCGACGTTCAACAACTTCATCGGCGGCGTCTACATGGCACTCATGGACCCCTACGGCCTCGAGCTCTTTCCCGTCGAGATCTGGGGAATCGTGCTCGGTGTCACGTCGACCGGCTTCATCATCGGTGGTCTGCTGATCGCGAAGTTCGGACTCGGGCGCAACCCGATCCGCACGATGCTGTTGCTCGTCATCCTGATGGGCGTGCTCGGGGCGCTGTTCACGATCCGTGAGTGGTGGTGGCTGTACGCTGCGGGCATCTGGCTCTACATGACGCTTATCCCTGCCGTCGAGGCGTCAGAGCAGACCGTCATCCAGAAGGTGGTGCCGTTCCGCGAGCAGGGCCGTGTGTTCGGGTTCGCTGCAGCATTCGAGTCTGCGGCGGCCCCGATCACCGCGTTTCTGATCGCACCGATCGCCGAGTTCATCATCATCCCGTTCATGAACTCGGCTGCCGGACGAGACAGCCTCGGCTGGCTTCTGGGTGACGGAGAGGTGCGGGGCATCGCTCTCGTGTTCCTCATCGCGGGCATCCTGATGGTGCTTGCGGCCATCGGTGCGTTCTTCACCAAGTCGTACCGCCGCATCTCGGCGCAGTACCTCGACCAGGACGAGTCCGTACCCTCTGACGGCTCTCCGGACCCGACGGCGGAGGCGCAACTCCGGCACTGACCGTGGGATATGAAACGGGTCCGAGCGAACTGCTCCGATGTTGTGAGGGGTTTACTCACCGAACGCTTGTTCTGTAAGGTTCGGAAGAAGCACCGAACTCTGCATCCAGTGCATCACCTCAACGACCTCGTCACACCGACCCGGAGCCACAAAGCAGTGGCCGGCGACTCGTCGCCGAAGGATTGTGCACAGTGGGAAATGTCCGACCAACAGCATTGACGCAACCAGTCGTCCGCTCAATTCTCGACTGTTCGTCCCTTGAACCCAGCGATCGATTCGATGCTTGGTCCGATGCCGTCAATAGAAACTTTGTGCCTCTCCGCGCTGACCTGAAAGATCCGGTCCACGGGTCCGAATTCGATGGGCGGATTGTTTCGCAATCACTCGGTCGCTCGGAAATCTCGACAGTTGCGGGCTCCGGCATGGCAGTGCGCCGCTCGCCTCGGGCTATCGCGCAGAACGACCCAGGCTTCATCAAACTCGGCCTCCAGGTGCGGGGTTACAGCGTCATCTCGCAGGATGATCGCGACGCGGCGCTGGCGCCCGGCGATTTCGCCATCTACGACACGAGTCGTCCCTACGTTCTCGACTTCGCAGAATCGTTTGAGATGTTCGTCGTCATGTTCCCGGCGGAGCTCATCCGCTTCGACCGCAGCCTGCTGTCGTCTCTCACTGCGTCCCGCTTCTCGGGCCGGAGCGGTCTCGGAGCAATCACATCGAGCTTTCTGCGAGAGATGAGCCGGCAGCTCGACGCTGACCCACTGGTGGGCGACTTCTCTCTCGGTGACGCAGTGCTCGACCTTGTCACGGCGAGCCTCGCTGAGCGCCTCGGTCCGGACGGTGTCACCGATGAGCGCAGCCGCCGCCGGTCCCTGCTCATCCGCATCGAGACCTTCATCGCGGCGAACCTCAGCGATAGCGGCCTCAGCGTCACTGAGATCGCAGCCGCACACCACGTTTCCGTGCGTTACCTCCAGAAACTCTTCGAAGACCAGCACGAAACCGTGAGTGGATGGATCCGCCACCGCCGCCTGGAACAGTGTCGCAAAGATCTGTCGAATCCGGCTTTCGCCAGCCGTGCGGTCGGGTCCATCGGATCAGCCTGGGGATTCCCCGACGCTGCCAGCTTCTCGCGGGCATTTCGCCAGGAGTTCGGCCTGACGCCGAGCGCGTTCCGATCGCGGCGGGACTCGGCTGACGGCCTTGTGCCGTAGCCGAGTCCCAGCTTCGTTCTACAGCACGATGGTGATGACCTTCTCCTCCGTGTTCGCGAGGATTCCTGCGTAGCCGAGTTCACGGCCCACACCGGATGTCTTCATTCCACCCCACGGCAGGGCGGGATCGATGGCGGCCCAGCCGTTGACCCAAACCGCACCGGCCCGAATTTCTCCGGCGACGCGGTGGGCGGTCGACACGTTCGACGTCCAGATGGACGCAGCGAGTCCGTAGGGCGTTGCGTTGGCAATCTCGATCGCCTCCGCCTCGGTGTCGAAGGGGATCACGACGCCGACAGGGCCGAAGATTTCCTCCTGGGCGATCTTCATACTGTTGTCGACATCCGCGAAGATCGTCGGCCGAACGAAGAATCCCTCCGCCTGTCCGGAGTCTCCCCCGGCGACCAAGCGGGCACCCTCCGCCTTTCCCTCCTCGATGTAGCCGAGCACCGAGTCCTGCTGCTTCTTGTTGATGAGCGACCCGATCGATGTCGCCGGGTCGAAGGGGTCACCGAGTACCTGAGCGGATGCCGCGCCGGCCAGCCCTTCCACCACCTGCTCGTAGATCGACCGGTGCACCAGGATCCTCGTGCCGGCGGCGCAGACCTCACCCTGGTTGAAGAACAGGCCCATGGCTGAGCCGCCGATCGCGGCCTCGACATTCGCGTCGCCGAAAATGATCTGCGGCGATTTGCCTCCAAGCTCGAGCACGACGCGCTTGAAGGTCTGCGCAGCGGTGGCCCCGATTCGGCGGCCGACCTCGGGGCTGCCTGTGAAACTGATCTTGTCCACGTCGGGGTGTTCGACGAGAGCCTGGCCGGCCGTTGCACCGAGCCCCGGCACTACGTTGACCACGCCGTCGGGCACGCCGGCCTCGGTGATCAGGGTCGCGAGGTGCAGGATCGACAGAGGGGCGTCTTCGGCGGGCTTCACGACCAGTGTGTTGCCGGCGGCGAGGGCCGGCGCGATCTTCCAGGCGGCGATCATCAGCGGCGTGTTCCACGGCACGATGGCACCGATGACGCCGATCGGCTCGCGCACGGTGTACGACAGCGTCGGCTGCCCCATTGCCCCGGCGGTCGGGATGGTTTGGCCCTGAATCTTGTCTGCCCAGCCGGCGAAGTGTCGGAAGGTCGCCGCTGCATTCGGGATGTCGAGCATGCCGGGCTGCGCAACGGGCTTCCCGATATCGAGGGCCTCGAGACGGGCGAGGTATTCACCGTCGCGCTCGATGAGGTCCGCGATCTTGTTCAGGAGCTTGCCGCGCTGAACGCCCGGCGTCTGCTTCCACACTCCGTTGAGGGCTGCGCGAGCTGCTTTGACTGCGTCGTCGATGTCCGCGCCTGTTCCGCTCGCAATTTCGGCGAGCGGCTGGCCGGTGGCGGGGTTGAGGTCCGTGAAGGTTTCACTTCCGGCGCGCCACTTCCCTCCTACCAGCATTCCGGTGGTGAAGACCGGCTCATTGGAGCTGTCGTGCGGGGTGGCGGTGGGGGTCTCAATTGTCATGTTGTTCTTCTCCAGTGCTCGTGTGCTCAGCGTGACGTTGTGGCGAGGGCGGGTACGGGCTCGGTGCTCACGCCCAGCAGCATCTCGGCGAGTTTTTCGCCGATCATGATCGACGCGGCGTTCGTGTTCGCGCTCGGAATACTCGGCATGACGGAAGCGTCTGCGACGCGAAGCCGGTCGATACCGAAAACTTTGAGCGTGGGGTCGACGACTGCGAGATCGTCGGTTCCCATCCGGCAGGTGCCAACCTGGTGGTGGTAGGTGCCTGCCATGCGCCGGCAGAATTCACGGAGCTCATCGCGCGTGGTGACGTCTGGCCCCGGCTTGAACTCCAGTTTGCGGAAGGGCGCGAACGCATCCTGCTGACCGATCTCGCGACACAAGATGAGCGCGTCAACCATCGCTTCGAGGTCATAGTCCTCGGAGAAGATGTTCGGGTCGGAGATCGCCTGATCGTTCGGGTCTGCCGACGCAAGCTTCAGCGTTCCGCGCGATGCGGGGCGCACGATCCCCGGCGCGATGGTGTAGCCGTTTTCGGGGGTCGAGCCCCCGTCAGTCGGGTACGGCAAGTGCAGGAACAGAGGCTGCAGATCGGGCGCGGGGCCGTCCCACTGGCTGCTGCGAGCGAAGAGCTGGCTCTCGAGCAGGTTCGCTTTGCCGGGCGCCAGCGGTTCCTTCGACTCGTAGATGTTGCTCACGAGAAGGTGGTCGTGGAGATTCTCGCCGACACCCGGGAGATCCTTCACCAGGGCAATGCCGTGCTCCTTGAGCTGGGCCGCCGGACCGATGCCTGACAGCATCAAGATCTTCGGGCTGCCGATGGTGCCCGCACTGATGATCACTTCGGCTTCGGCACGTGCCTGCTGAACCACGCCGGCCACGGCGAACTCGACACCGACAGCGCGGCCGCCCTCAATCAGGATGCGGTGCACCAGTGCTCCGGTGGTGACCGTCAGCCGATCGCTGTCAAGGATCGGCACGACGAAGCTCTGCCAGGCGCTCGCTCGCTTCCCGTTCTTCGTAGTCGTGTGGTTGAAGCCGACACCATCAAGCTTGTCCTCATTGAAGTCGTCGGTCTGCTCAATACCGGTGGCCTTGGCCGCTTCGACGAAGGCCTGCCCGGCAGGGTGACGATCAGCGAGGGGAATGCGCTCAACGTGCAGCGGTCCGCCGGCGCCGTGGTACTCGGTTGCTCCATCCTGGTGATCCTCAGACTTCTTGAAGAGCGGGAAGACGTTCTTCCAACCCCAGCCCGTCGCGCCGGCGGCTTCCCACGCTTCGTAGTCGCTCTTGTCGCCCCGCATGTAGATCATGCCGTTGAGTGAGCTGCTGCCACCCAGAACCTTGCCACGCGGCCAGTAGAGAGAACGACCCGCAGCGTGCGACTGCGGTGCGGTCATCACGGCCCAGTCGTCATCGGACATCAGAAGACCTGGCCAGCCCTGCGGACTGTGGATGTTGGGATTGGTGTCCACCTGTCCGGCTTCGATCACATGCACTGAGTACCCCGCGTCGATGAGACGCCGCGTAATCGCACTGCCTGCAGATCCCGCCCCGACGACGACATAGTCTGCTTTGTGGTTCGACATATCTGTTCCTCCTTGAACCGATTCGACTGCGACACGACACACACATTCGCTCGCACCAACACGACCAGCATCTGCCACCGGGGCCACCATCGGATGAGCACCAAGCGCACAGCCCTGTGCACGATCGGCACAAAGAACCGAGTGGGCGCTGACGCGATGCGAGACGAGTGCGCGGCACTGAGCGTGGGCATCCGCTCCACCCGGCAGAATTGGACCATGACTCCGCTCCCCCGCAGCACCCCCGAAGCCGAGGGCATCTCCTCCGCTGCCATTGTCGATTTCATCGCCGCGGCGGAGGAACAACTCGAGAGCCTGCACAGCCTGATGGTCGTTCGTCACGGCCGCGTCGTGGCGGAGGGCTGGTGGAGCCCGTATGCGGCGCAGCATCCGCACTCCCTGTTCTCGGTGAGCAAAAGCTTCACCTCGACCGCCGTCGGGCTCGCCATCGGCGAGGGCCGGCTCACGCTCGACAGCCTCATCGTCGACCTGCTCCCCGATGAACTGCCCGCCCAGATCGACCCGCACCTGGCTGCGCTGACCGTGCGCCACCTGCTCACCATGACCACCGGGCATGCGACCGACACGGTGTCGCTCGCCGACGACGCGCCCGGTGACAACTGGGCGCGGGCCATCCTGGCCCAGCCTCTCGAGTTCGCGCCGGGCACCCGGTTCGTCTACAACACCGGGGCCAGCTATCTGCTCTCCGCGGTGCTGCAGCGGCTCACCGGGGAGCGGCTGTTCGACTACCTCACCCCTCGACTGTTCGCCCCGCTCGGCATCGTCGGCGCCACGTGGGAGACCTGCCCGCGCGGAATCGACGCCGGCGGCTGGGGACTGTCCCTTACGACCGAGCAGCTCGCCACGTTCGGCCAGCTGCTGCTGCGGCGCGGCCGGTGGAACGGCACGCAGCTCGTTCCGGCGGCGTGGATCGATGAGGCCACCGCGGTGCAGGTGGACACGTCGGGCAGCGAACACGATCTCGACGGCCGTCAGGGCTACGGCTACCAGTATTGGCGCAACCGGCCCACGGGCTACCGCGCCGACGGCGCCTTCGGCCAGTTCTGCCTGGTGCTTCCGGAAACGGATGCCGTGATCGTGTTGACTGCGGCGCTCCCGACCGCGCAGCGCGCCCTCGACCTCGTCTGGGAGCACCTGCTGCCCGCGTTCACCGACCAGCCGCTCCCCGAGCTGGCCGAGATGACCGAGCTGACCGAGCTGGAGAGCGGTCTCGCCGGAACGCTGGCGTCCCTCACCCTGCCGACCGTCGACGGCGAACCGTCCTCACCGACGGCGGCGCGGGTGGCAGGCATCCGTTTCGGCTTCGACGACGCGGAGGTGACCGAGGTGACTTTCGAGCCGGGGCTGCTCACGATCATCCGTGGCGGCGTCAGCACGGCGCTGGCCTTCGGCCACGGTCAGTGGGTGGCCTCCGGCGACGTCATGGTTCTGGCGAGCGGCGCGTGGGTCTCCCCCGCCACTCTGGTCGTGCGGGCGCACGACGTGGGCACGCCGTTCTCACGCACGTTCACCCTCGAGTTCGGGGATGACGCGCTGACCCTGGACATCGAGCAGAACGTCGCGTTCGGCGACCTGCCCCGCACTCACCTGGTCAGCCGGTAGCTGCCTGCGTCGAGTGCATGCCGCTAGCTGCATACTCGGCCGCGTCACTCCCTAGCCGGAGTCAAAACCGGCCCGTAGCGGGCCCTCTCGACGGTGGCACAGTCTTCCGTGACGGGATTTTTCGCATTTCGTCACGCTCTCTGGCAACATTCGCCAGTCTTCACAGGTAGCTTGCGCCGCTTCCTCGCGCCCGCCCATGATAGGTGCCGAACCGGGAATACCGTCGGCCATCGTCGACGGGCCCATCACCCTATCGAAGGAGAGCCATGTCCAACGCCGATCCAACATTCGTCCCCGGTGCCGCCGGATATGACTTCAACACGGCCGCAGAGAGCACCCGTATCGACAGCAACGTCACCCCCGTCGCCGCGGGCCAAAACTCCACCGCGGGAGACCGGGCCGCCGACGTCACAGACACGTCGGTCGCCGCCGGCCAACACGTCGCCGGCATCACAAAGCAAGAGATCCACAAGGTCGGCTCTGAGACCAAGAAGCAGGCGAAAGACCTCTACCGGGAAACCCAGACGGAGCTCTCGGAGCAGGCCGCAGCCCAGCAGAAGCGGGTTGCTTCGGGCATCCGATCGCTCGGTGACGAGATCGGCGCGATGGCCGGGACAGCCGAAACCCAGGGTGTAGCCAGCGACCTCGCCCAGCAGGCTGCGACGAGAGCTGCCGGAGTCGCAGATTGGCTGGACCAGCGCGACCCAGGTTCCCTCCTGACCGAAGTGAAGAACTATGCCCGGCGCAAGCCAGGAACCTTCATCGCGATCGCCGCAGTGGCGGGTGTGCTCGCCGGACGCCTGACGCGCGGAGTCATCGAAGAGAAGAAGGACTCTGACGAAGAGCCCACTACCGAATCCAGGGTCACCCCGGCATACACCGCCGCCAACCCCGACTACACCGTGAGCCCCGAGTTCGGCTCCGGCCCCGAGTTCCGCTCCACCGGCTCCAACCTCGGTGGGCTGCCACGATGACCGACGTGCACACCCCGTCCGAACGCAAGGCCGCCGAGACCTCGCTGGGCGACCTGCTCGGCGAGGTCACCCGTGACGTGTCCACCCTCATGCGCCAGGAGGTTGCACTGGCCAAGGCGGAAGTGCGTCAGTCCGCCTCCCGCGCCGGCAAGGGAGCCGGACTGCTCGGGGGTGCCGGGTATGCCGGCCACCTGACCGTCCTCTTCCTGTCGCTCGCAGCCTGGTGGGGACTCGGCCAGGTCATTGATATCGCCTGGGCGGCATTCATCGTCGCCGCGGTGTGGGGAATCGTGGCCGCCGTGCTGTACGTCTTGGGCCGCAAGGAACTCAAGACCGTTCCTGGTGCGCCACGCACCGTCGATTCGTTGAAGCAGATTCCAGACGCACTCAAAAGAAATGAGGAAAACCGATGAGCACCGACATCACTCCCGGCACGAGCACGGATCCGGATGTTCTCCGCGCCGAGATCGAGACGACCCGCCGCGAACTCGGCAGCGACGTCGACGCCCTGGCTGACAAGGTCACGCCGGCCAAAATCATGGAACGTCAGACCGACAAAGTGAAAGGAGCCGTGGGCTCTGTGAAAGACAAGTTGATGGGCTCGGCCTCCGACGTGGGCGATTCCCTGAGTGGTGTGGCCGACGACGCCTCCGGCGTGGCACACCAGGCTGCCCAAAAAGCGAAGGGCAACCCCCTGGCCATCGGTCTGATCGCCTTCGGCGTCGGCTGGCTGGCATCGTCGCTGGTTCCGGCCAGCACCACGGAGAAGCGAATCGCCGGGAACATCACCGACGCTGCTGAGCCGCTGGTCCAGGAGGCGACCAACGCTGCGAAGCAGGTCGGCGAAAACCTCAAGCAGCCGCTCACCGACGCCGCAGAGGCAGTGAAAGTCACAGCCACCGATGCGGCAGGCACCGTCAAGTCCGAGACCACCGACGCTGTCGGCGAGGTCCGCGACGAAGCGAAGCACGCGGGGCAGACCCCGGCCGAGTAGCGCCTGCCCCCGGCGGCATGGCCGACCCGATTGAGCGGTTGAGCTCGACCGGGTCGGCCATGCCGCCGGGTTTCACCTCGTTTCCACATCGTGCTCGCCTACGGCCGGCAACGACCTGCGTCCGTGATCAATAAGTCCACAACCCGGGAGAATCATGTTCCCGAGCGAAAGAGAACCATGACCTCCTCGGCCCACCGCTCATTGCCCTACCCGTTGGGTGCCACTCTGGTCGAGGGCGGCGTCGACATGGCGGTGTACTCCGAGACCGCCGAAAAGGTCGAATTCTGCGCGTTCGACGAATTCGGCGCCGAGACGCGCACCCCGCTCACCGAGCGCACCGGGCACGTCTTCCACGGCATCGTGCCGGGCGCCCGCATCGGCACCCGTTACGGCCTCCGCGTGCACGGCCCGTGGGATCCCGGCAACGGACTCCGTCATAACGGCCATAAACTGCTCCTCGACCCGCACGCGCGGGCCATTTCAGGCGACTACGCGTG
This sequence comes from Cryobacterium cryoconiti, assembly GCF_004403065.1. GTDB lineage: Bacteria > Actinomycetota > Actinomycetes > Actinomycetales > Microbacteriaceae > Cryobacterium > Cryobacterium cryoconiti. The sequence continues at coordinate 66,852 of NZ_SOHA01000001.1, read as the reverse complement.
GGGCCAGGAACAGTTCGGGCACGATCAGACGACCCCCTCCGAACTCGATCCGTCCGACTCGGCCGGGTTCACCCCGCACTGCCTGATACCCGACCCCGATTTCGATTGGGCCGGTGATTCCGCCCCGCTCACGCCACTGAGTTCCTCGGTGATCTACGAGCTGCATGTGAAGGGCTTCACGCAGACCCATCCGGACGTGCCGGAGGAGATCCGAGGCACGTACGCGGGCCTCGCAAGCCCGGCAGCGATCAAGCATCTCCCTGACCTCGGCGTCACCGCGGTCGAACTGCTTCCCGTGCACCAGTTCGTGCAGGACAGCAACCTGACGGACAGGGGCCTGCGCAATTACTGGGGGTACAACACCATCGGTTTCTTCGCGCCGCATGGCGATTACGCCGCCGCAGGCGACGAGGGCGGTCAGGTCGCGGAGTTCAAGGAGATGGTCAAGGCCCTGCACAGCGCAGGCCTGGAGGTGGTTCTCGACGTGGTCTACAACCACACCGCGGAAGGCAACCACATGGGGCCGACACTATCGTTCAAGGGCATCGATAATGAGTCCTACTACCGGCTCGTCGAGGGTGACCGCTCCAACTATTTCGACACCACGGGCACCGGCAACAGCATCAACGTGGGCCACCCGGCGGCGCTGGGCTTGATCATGGACTCGCTGCGCTACTGGGTCACCGAGATGCACGTCGACGGCTTTCGGTTCGACCTGGCCACGACCCTGACCAGGCAGGACGGCGACGCCGACGAACACAGTGCGTTCCTCACGCTGATCCAGCAGGATCCGGTGCTCGCGCATGTGAAGATGATTGCGGAGCCGTGGGACACAGCCGGGTATCAAGTGGGTGGCTTCCCGGCCGAGTGGTCGGAGTGGAACGGTATGTTCCGGGACGATGTGCGCGGCTTCTGGCACGGTGAGTCTTCGCTGCTCGGCACACTGTCCCAACGAATACTGGGCAGTCCCGATGTCTATGAGGCGGATCGACGTTCACCCCTGTCCAGCGTGAACTTCGTGACGGCCCACGACGGGTTCACCCTCGCCGATCTCACCATGTTCGACGAGAAGCACAACGAGGCCACTTGTTGCCGCCCTGGGTGCGGCCGAGTTCGTCGCCGCCGAGAATCATTGGGATGCCCGCCGCGAGCAGCAATGTGGCCATCAGATTGCGGCGCATCCGGTCGCGGCGTTCGTTGATGTCGGCGTCTTCGGTGGACCGGCGCCGATGCGTTTGCGCTCCTGCTCAACGCCGCCACGAACACGGTGGAGTTCACCATTCCCTTGTCACCGAACCAGGAATGGGAACTCGCCGCCACCAGCGATCCGGGTCAGAAGATGTCAACCTCCGTGAGCACGCTCCTCGTGCGGGCCGGGTCCTTCACGCTACTTCGTTCCCGGGCCTGACCGCTCGGGTTTACGGGAGGGCGTGTCCCGCGGCCGTAAAGAGGCGGTACCACTCTTCACGGCTGAGCGGGATCTCGGACCCTGCAGCAGACTCCACCACTCGTGCGGGCGTGGTCGTGCCCAGGACCACCTGAATATTGGCCGGGTGCCGGGTGATCCAGGCGACCGCGATCCCCGTCGGCGTGACGTCGTGGGTGGCGGCGATTTCCTCGAGCGCGTCGTTGAGCGGACCGTAATTCACCCGGTCACCCACGAACACCCCGTTGAAGAAGCCGCTCTGGAACGGCGACCAGGCCTGCAGGGTCATGTCGTTCAGTCTGCTGTACTCGAGAAGGCCGTTGTCCCGGACAACGGACTGGTCCAGCCCGGCCATGTTGGCCGCGACTCCCTGAGAGATCAACGGCGCATGGGTGATGCTCAGTTGCACCTGGTTGAAGGCGAGCGGCTGGTTGACCGAGCGCTTGAGCAGGTCGATCACCCCGGGCGTCTGGTTGGAGACACCGAAGTTGCGCACCTTCCCGGTGGCGTGCAACGCGTCGAACGCCGACGCGACCTCCTCGGGCTCGACCAGGGTGTCCGGACGGTGCAACAGCAGGATGTCCAGGTAGTCGAGGTTCAGCGCCGCAAGCGACTCATCGACCGAGCGGAGGATGTGCTCCTTCGAGAAATCGAAAAAGCCCTGGCGGATGCCGACCTTCGACTGGATGATGACCGACTCACGCTCTGCCTCCGTGAACGTGACGGCATCACCGAAGCGCTTCTCGCATCCGTGCGCCCCGCCATAGATATCAGCGTGATCGAAGAAGTTGATGCCGGCATCCCGGGCGGTGCCGACGAGAGTGCGGATCTCCTCATCCCCCATTTCCGAGATCCTCATCAGGCCAAGAATGACATTCGACGCCTGCAGGTTCGTACGTGGTGGGCTATATATCTTCATCAATCCATCCTGCCCTACTGCAGCTTCTTGGCCCTCCGCACCTGGTGCAGGATCGGCTCGGTGTATCCGTTGGGCGAGGATGCGCCCTCAAGGATGAGTCGACGGGCAGCCAGGAACGCGAGCCCGGGCCCGGTCGACCCGATCAGTGCTTCATAGGTCGGGTCACCGGCATTCTGCGCATCGACGACCGCCGCCAGTTGCCCGAGGCTCGCGTCGACATCCGTCTTGCTGATGACGCCGTGGGTGAGCCAGTTCGCGAGGAGTTGGCTGGAGATGCGCAGCGTCGCACGGTCCTCCATCAGCCCGACGCCGTGGATGTCGGGCACCTTGGAACACCCGACGCCCTGATCGACCCAGCGAACGACATAGCCCAGGATCGACTGAACGTTGTCGTCGAGCTCGGTCTGGCGCTCTTCATCGCTGAGCTCTCGTTCGGCGAGTGGGAGGACCAGAATCGGCTGCAGCGCCTGGCGAGTGCGACCAGTCAGTTCGTGCTGGCGGGCGGCCACGTCGACCGCGTGATAGTGGGTCGCGTGCAGCGTCGCCGCCGTGGGAGACGGGACCCAGGCCGTGGTTGCGCCCGAGAGCGGATGCGCGACCTTCTTCTCGAGCATGTCGTGCATGAGATCGGGCATGGCCCACATGCCCTTGCCGATCTGAGCCCGGCCGGGGAAACCGGCTGCGAGACCGGCGTCGACGTTCGCGTTCTCGTAGGCGGCCATGAAGGGCATGGAGCGGATCTCGCTCTTGGTGGCCATCGGCCCGGCGTGCATGGAGGTGTGGATCTCATCGCCGGTGCGATCGAGGAATCCCGTGTTGATGAAGACGATGCGCTCAGCGGCTACGGCGATGCAGGACCGCAGATTCAGCGTCGTTCGCCGTTCTTCGTCCATGATCCCCACCTTCACGGTGAGCGGGGGCAGGCCGAGGAGCTGCTCCACCCGCGCGAACAGGTCGACGGTGAACGCCACCTCGTCGGGGCCGTGCATCTTCGGCTTGACGATGTACACCGAGCCGGTGCGTGAGTTGCCGCCGCGGGTCTCGCCGACCAGATCGGGGAACGAACCGAGAACGGTCACCACCGCGTCGAGAATGCCTTCGAAGACCTCGACGCCGGAGGCGTCACGCACGGTATCGGTCTGCATCAGGTGCCCGACGTTGCGCACCAGCAGCAGGCTCCGGCCGGGCAGCGTCAACTCGCCGCCACCAGGAGCCGTGTAAACGCGATCGCCGTTCATGGTTCGCGTGAAGGCGCCGGCACCCTTCCGCACGGTCTCACTCAGCGTTCCGCGCATGAGCTCGCGCCAGTTGCGGTAGCCGAGCACCTTGTCGTCGGCGTCGACTGCGGCCACCGAATCTTCGAGGTCCATGATCGTTGTGACCGCGGACTCCAGCACGATGTCCTGGATGCCCGCAGCATCCGTGGCCCCGATGGGTGCGGCCCGGTCGATGATCACGTCGAGGTGCAGTCCGTGATGAACGAAGAGCAGAGACGACGGCTCCGACGGCTCGCCCCGGTAGCCGACCAGCGCCGAGGGGTCGGCCAATGCGACGGATGACCCGTCCCCCAGAGCGACGACCAGCTTGCCGTTCTCGACCCGGTGCGCGACGGCATCCGTGTGCGAACCGTTCTCGAGCGGGACGGCCTGGTCGAGGAGAGCCCGTCCGCGGGCGATGACCTGTGCGCCCCGGACGGCGTTGTAGGAGTCTCCCCGGGCCGCGCCGCCGTCGTCCGGGATCGCATCGGTGCCGTAGAGCGCGTCGTAGAGCGAACCCCAGCGTGCGTTCGCCGCGTTGACGGCGAACCGCGCGTTGAGCAGCGGAACGACAAGCTGCGGCCCGGCCTGCGACGCGATCTCCGCATCGACGTTCGTGGTGGTGATGGTGAAGTCTCCGGGTTCGGGCGCGAGGTACCCGATCTCGGTCAGGAAGGCGCGGTACTCGGCCGGATCCGGCTGGCCGGGGTGAGCCTGGTGAAAGGCGTCGATCCGGGCCTGCAGGTCATCCCTGGTGCCGAGCAGTTCTATGTTTTTGGGCGTGAGGTCGCTGATCAGCGCGCTCAAGCCCTGCCAGAAGGCGTCCGCGGCGATGCCGGTGCCGGTCAGCGCTTCATTCTCGACGAACGCGGCGAACGAGACGGCGACATCGAGGCCTGCTCGCTGTTCGCGGGGCGCGAGGCCGGCGACGGGCAGTGTTACGGATGCTGCGACGGGCATGTTCATCGTTGAACTCCTTGGTAGGAACAGCTGGTGCGGGGTGCGCCCGCCGGGCTGACTGTGTCTGGCCAGTCTCTCACCCGCCACCGTCCCTTCGTGACGAACGCCCGCCGGGGCGGCCTCCTGACCGAAATTCAGCATGCCCTCCGCCGTCATCTCCTCCTCCACAAACCAGGTTTGATCAGGTTATCCACAGGGTGCAGGAGGGTGCCCGGATGCGACGTCGAATGTCAGTGGGTGCCCGTAACGTGTGTCTCATGAAGCCCTCAGCTGTGGAGCAGATGGAGACCCTCGGTCGTCACTTCGACGCGATCCGGGAGACGCAGGCCGAGGCCGCGCGGGTGCACGCACGCCTCGTCGAACAGGTCGATGAGGCCCGCCGGTTCGCCGAGACGGCGGCTCGGCAAGCAGCCATGGTTCCGACGAAGGTCGCGCTGGCCGCGAAGGTGCCCCTCGCCCGGTGGGACGCCGCAATGATCGCCGAGCGAGAGTTCGTGACCGAGCTGGCCTGCACCCTGCGGCTGCCGGTGCGGTCGGCGGAGACCCTGATCGCCGAAAGCCGCACCCTCTTGCACGAACTGCCGGCGACGAGGGCCGCCCTGCTCGATGGGTCGATCACGTACCGGCACGCGCAGGCGATCATGCACCAGGCCTGGTCGCTGCCCGCGGAGGCACTACCCGGGTTCGAACAGGCCCTCCTGCGATCCGCACCCCATCTGACCGTGGCGAACCTGAAGTACAAGGCGCGCGTGCTGCGGGAACGGCTGCACCCCGAAACGATCACCGCCCGGCACCAGAAATCCGTCGCTGACCGGCGGGTGGTCTTCGAACCCGAGGCCGACGGGATGGCGTCACTGTCCTGGGTCGACTCGGCGGAAAAAGTGAAAGCAGCGTACGACCGCATCACCGTGATGGGGATCAGCTTGCTGGCCCCCGACGAGCCCCGCACCCTCACCCAGCTACGCGCGGACACCTTCGCCGACCTGATCCTCGACGGGGTCACCGCGAAAGGTGTCGGCAAAGGTGTCCGCGGCACCGTTCATGTCACCGTCCCGGTGCTGACCCTCCTCGGCCACTCGGAGGAACCCGGCCATTTGGAGGGATACGGACCCATCGACCCCGACACCGCCCGGGAGATCGCGGCCCGGGCGCCGAGTTTCATCCGAATCCTGACCCACCCGGAAACCGGGGTCGTGCTGTCCGTCGGCCGCACCCGGTACAAGGTGCCGAAACACCTGAGACGGTACCTGCGAGTGCGGGACGAAACCTGCCGGTGGCCGGGCTGCCGCCGGGCCGCGGCGCATTCCGACCTGGACCACACTCTCGATTGGCAGTTCGAAGGTCTGACGGCGCACGATAATCTCGCGCATTTGTGCCCGGCCGACCACGCGCTGAAGTCGGAGACCCGGTGGAGCTACGTGCATCGTGCCGACGGCACACTGGAGTGGACTTCCCCGACGGGGCGCACCTTCTTGAGCGAGCCGGCCACGATCATCCGCCCGCCTGACAAGCGGCCCAGGTCGACGGGTGACTCCGGGCCGGCTCCGGTGCGGCCGACTGACGCCACGATGGGGCCGCCGGAGCCGGACGAACCCCCACCGTTCTAAGCCCGCGGGTTGCAGGCAGCTGCCGGCTCAGTAGTCGACGCGGCGGCCGAAGCTGCGGGGGGCCCGCGGGCGGGTCGAACAGAAGGCCTCACTGCCCAGGCGCACCATTTCGTGCGGCTGCAGCCCGGCCGACGCGGCGAAGGCGTCGAGGGAGGCGAAGCCGCCGCGCTTGCTGCGCTCGGTGACCGCCGCCTTCGCCAGCAAGCGGTCCATGCCGGGGAGCTTCGCGAGCGTACGCTGGTTCGCCGTGTTCACGTCGACCAGTTCGGCGGCGGCGACCGTGGCGACCGGCGCCGAACGCGTCGATGCCGGCGTATCGGCGACGTAATCAGACCTCGACGTGCCGCCGCCGCTGAGCAGCTTCTCGGCTTCCTTCGGGACTGCTTCTTTCGTGACCGCCGCCGCGCGCCGGCGGGGCGTGGCGGCAGTCCGGGCACGGGACTTCCTGCGGCGTGGGGCGCGGCGTGGAGTGCCGATGAACGTGAGGCCGTTCTCCTTGCGGCCCCAGAGCAGCAGAAGCCAACTCTGATTGATGATCAGGCCGTGCAGCATCACCACCAGGAACAGACTGCCCTGGGTGATCTGCCCCAGATTCCCCTCTGGGATCCGCGCGATGATGGCGGCCACCGCGTACACCCCGGCGAAGATCGTCCAGGACCGACGCCGGGCGACACCGGCGAGGAGCCCGAACGCCAGCGCAGCCAGGGCGCCGCTACCGACGAAAAGGAGCAGCAACCAGGAGCTCGCGCCCAGGCGCCAGCCGATCGAGGGTCCCGTCGCGGACGCCGTGTTCGCCCTGTTCGTCATCGGTTGGTCATCGGTTCATCACGCCTGGGCGCGAACGTTGAGCACCATGGTCACGGTGTCATCCGCTTCCCTGGTCTCCGAGACGAGGTCGAAGCCCGAGCTCTCCGCGCGTGCGCGGATCTTCTCCGCGACGGCCCGCTGCACCATCGCGGCATACTCGCCGTCGAGTCGCTGCAGCAATTCGGTCGCGCTGGCGAGGGTGACTTCGTGCCCGTCCCGGCCTTCGACATGGGCCTCCCACACGCCGTCGTCGGTGAGGGTCATGGTCAGCGAAACACCGTCGATTTCAGCGGTGACCCGGGTGCGCGACACGTCGATCGCAGAGGCGCCGAGGTTCGTCAGGGCCTCGGCGAGCAGCGTGCTGTCCTTCATCCGGGTGCGCACCCGGATCTCTGCGGCCGGGCCGGAGTCGTTCCCGCCCTTCGCCGTGACCGCGGCGCCGAGAACACCGACTCCTCCGGCCGCGGCGGCAGCGGCCAGGGCGATGGGAAGCAGGATCAGGGTGACACTCATGCGAGTCTCGCTTTCATTCCGGGCCGGTGCGATTGGGGACGGTCCTGGCGTGGGCCAAGGTCGTGCAGAAGCTGCTCGAGGGCGGCGTCGTCGGCCCAGCCATTCACGTCGATCTGCCCGTCGGGGCGGATGCGGATCTCGAGCCGGTCGAGCCCGCCGTTTTGTTCGATGCGGGCGACCTCGTCGGCGTAGACGGGGGTGAGCGCACGGATGCCCTGGTTGGTCGAGCCGAGCCAGGGGCGCACGGCATCGGGCTGGTCGCGGAGGTAGGGCCCGTCGATGAGCAGGTCGGTGGCGGCGAGCAGCCGGGCCACGTCGACCCGTGCCGCCGACCACTCGGTGAGCCGCTCGAGGGGGTAGCCGGAGAAGGTCATCACGCTGAGTCCGGCGGCTCGGAAGGCCTCGGCGACCGTCGCCAGGCCCTCGGCCTGATCGAACGGTTCACCGCCGAGAAGGGTGATTCCCTGGGCGTGCGCGCCGAGCGCATCCGTCACCCAGCTCGCGGCCAGATCGGCCGTGTTCTCGAGCCGGCCGCCGGTCTCGGCCCACAGCTGCGGGTTGAAGCAGCCGGGGCAGCGAACGCTGCAGCCCTGCACCCAGAGGGCCGCGCGCAGGCCGGGGCCTTCGGCCGTCGTCGCGGGCAGGAACCGTGACCAGCGCAGCTCACCACCGGGTCGTTCGGTGGGTTCAACGGTGCCGAGCGCGGGGCTCGCTCCGCGCATCCGCGGTGTCTCGAGCAGGGTCACGGCGTGCCGTCCCAGTTCTCTGCCGTCGACTCCTGCTGCGCCTCGACCTGGGCATAGGCATCCGTGAACGACGACGCGGTGGTCTCGGCGTCGAGCATGTTCTCGAGCACGGCGATGTAGTCAAGGCACTCGTTGCCGTGCATGCCGAGGGTTTCGGCGTGCACGCTGCCGTCGGGGCGTACCTGCACGATGAGCTGCTTGTCTGTCATGGGATGTCCTTAGAAATCCACGGTGCGTCCACCGCGACGGCTGGAGAGCCCCGCACCGGTGTCGACGGCGCCGACCAGGGCGTCTTCTTCGGGGTCGATGTCTTCACTGCCCGTGGCCCGCACGGCGCGCACCTCGGCCCAGGCCCGGATGGTCTGCACCTCCTCCGCTTGGGTCACGGCGAGGGGGATCATGTTGGTGATCGCCTCGGTGAGGTCACGCAGGGTCGCCGGGCGGCGCTCGGCGAAGGCCTCGTAGAGGGCCACGATCACGGCCTGCTCGATCTCCGCGCCCGAATAGTTCTCGCTGTCGGCGACGAGCTTCTCGACGTCGGCGGCGCCGAAGGCCGCGAGACCGTTGCCGCCGGTGGCGTTGGAGGAGAGCTGGATGGTCCAGATCGCGCGCCGCTCCACAGCGGTGGGCAGGTCGACGAAGAAAATCTCGTCGAAACGGCCCTTGCGCATGAACTCCGGCGGCAGCGAGTCGATGTTGTTGGCCGTGGCGACGACGAACACCGGATGCTGCTTCTCCTGCATCCAGGTGAGGAAGTAGCCGAAGACCCGGGCGGTGGTGCCGGAGTCGCCGGTGCCCGTGGTGTTGGAGAAGCCCTTCTCGATCTCATCGACCCAGAGGATGCACGGGGCGACGGCTTCGGCGGTGGCGAGGGCGTTGCGGAGGTTCTGCTCCGAGGAGCCGACGAGCCCGGAGAAGATCCGGCCGATGTCGAGCCGCAGTAGCGGCAGCCCCCAGGAGGCGGCCATCGCTTTTGCGGTGAGCGACTTGCCACAGCCGGGCACGCCGGTAATGAGCACGCCCTTGGGGGCCGGCAGGCCGAACTCCTCGGCTTCGCCCAGCCAGGAGCCGTCGCGCCGGGACAGCCAGCGCTTGAGGTTGTTCAGGCCGCCGACGGAGTCGAGGTCGAGCGCCTTGGTGACGAAGTCGAGCAGACCCGACTTGCTCACGATCTGGCGCTTTTCGTCGAGCACGACCGTGATGTCGCCCGCGGCGAGTTGGCCATCGTCGACCATGGCCCGGGCGAAGGCGTTCTCGGCCTCCGACATGGTGAGGCCCCGCGCCGCCTGCACGAGGGCCTCGAGGGTCTTCTCGTCGGCCTTCACGCTGATGCGGCCGCTGCCCGACGAGTTGTTCTCGATCATCGCGTCGAGCATGGAACGCAGCTCGGTCGTGTTGGGCAGCGGGAATTCGAGCAGGTGGGCGAGCTTGTCCAGCTCCGGCGGGATGGCGCGCACCGGGGCCGTCACGATCAGCGCACGCGCGGCATCCGCGTGCCGAAGCTCGAGCACCGTCTCGCGCACCTTGCGGATGATGACCGGGTCGCCGGGGCGCTGCTCTGAGCCGAAGTAGGCGTGCAGGTCGCAGAAGACGAAGACCGCGTTCTCCGGGATGCCGACGACATGGTCGAGCGCCCGGGTGGGGGTGGCCGTGTTGATGACGCCCTTGCCGTCGGGGCCGATCAGCCCGGTGGCGCTGGTCCAGGTCCAGACCTCGCGCGGGCGCCGCAGCGCCTGGGCGGCGCGAGTGATTCCTTCGAGCGCGCGCACCTCCTCGCTGGTCTCGATGTACAGCAGCGGCAGGCGGGCTTTGAAGGCCTGGTCGAGCGTCTGGGCGAAACTCATTGCGTTCCTTTCTGGGGGTCGGGCGTCGGGGCATCCGTCGCCAGTTCGTCGATATCGACGGACCAGGCGTTCGGGGAACCGTCGGACTCGATGGAGAAGTAGACAGCGTCGCTCGGTGGCCAGGACTGGCGCACGTCGACCTCGCCGTTACTGATGATCGACCCGCCGACCGGCCTGCCGAGGGTCGTGAAGGTGACGTAGAACACACCCGTTCCCTTGTGCACGAAGCGGGCGCTGGCCGCGTCGCCCCGGTAGACGAGGATGTCGTTGCCCGCCCCGCTGGCGAAGCCGCCGGCGATCTCGGTGACCCGGGGCTGCTTCAGCGTGATTTCCCAGGGGACGTCGGTCTCCACCCAGAGCTCGAGATCGGCGTCGGGCGGGACGAACAGCAACTCCTCGGGGCCCACGACCGCGCCCACATTGGTCGGGTAGGCACGGTTGTCGGCATCCTGACCGATATCGTAGGTTTCGGTCACGTACAGGCTCACGTAGCCGCCGGTGACCAGGCTCACCAGATACGGGGCCTGATCGTGATCCTCGAGGGGAATCTTGATCAGGCCGCTGGCCTCACCCGAATACGTGACTCCGTTTGATTCGAAGACAGGTGGGTCCGCAACTTCCCACGGGCTGAACGCATCGCCGTTCGCCAACTCGTTCTCGCCGCCTCCGCCGAACGTGTTCAGCGCGAAGACGAAAAGCACCATGGTGCCGAAAACCCACACCCAGACCGAGAACGAACGGATGCGTTGACGAGCAGCGCTCGACACTGAAACATTCGTCATACTCACGATGCGGCTCTTCCCCCCGGGTGTGCTGCGCTCGTCACAGACTACTGCCTGGGGGTGGTCGGGCCGTTGCGGTCAGGCACCCGGGTCAGGTCGACTACACAGCGATCGGGATGAATCCACGCAGGTACTCGCGAAGCGCGGGATCGCAGACATACACGTAGGTCCCCCGGATTCCGCGGGTGAGCAGTACCGCGTAGATGTTGGTGATGAACCGCAGGAGGTCGTCGTCGGTGTACGTCTTGCCGAGGACCGGATTGTTCTCCTTGCCCTTCTTGTCGAAGTACGACCCGCGATCGATGATCAGCTTGCCCGCCACGGGATCGAAGCGAAGGTCCGGGCCGATGATCACACCCGCGTAGTTGAGGTCGTATCCCTGCACGGTGTGGATCGATCCGACCTCGTCCACCGACTTGGGCGACGCGATCCAGTCGGTCTGTGTGCTGTTCCAGCGCAGCTGACAACCGCCGATCTCAATGTCGTAGGCGGTCTTGTCGGTCTTTGTCTTCCAGGCCCACGCATACCCGGCGAGCAGGCGCGAGAGGCCGACCTCGGTATCCTTCCGACGGATCTCCGCCTGCATCCCAGCGATGCTGTCGAACAGGCGAAAATCGTAGCCGTCGAACAGCTCGGCAGTTACTGCCGGCGAGGTGCCGGTCCCGGTGGTCGTGTCGAGGATGCGCCTGACGTAGCCGACGTAGTCCGCCCCGGCCTGCACACGCATCTGCGACATCAACGGATGGTGACGCCTCGAGAGTTTCGCCTGCTGCACGAGACCGGTCAACAACTCGGGTGGCACATCGGCCGGGCGAACGCTCTGCGCCGCGTCCAGCAGGAAGATCTGATGCTTGCTCTTCGCGGTGATCCAGTCGAGCTGGGTCTTCGTCTTGTCGTCGCTCCCGAAGAGCTTCTGGGTGATCTCGCTGAAGTTCTTGTTCTGAACACCCGAGGGCTGATTGGCTCGTTGGTTCAGCCGGTGCGATTCGTCGACGATGAGCAGGTCGAAGTCATCCTCTGCGAAACCAACGTCAAATGCGGTCATTACCATGTCCGGGCGCAGTCCGGGCGTCTTGCGGAACACCTTCTTGATGGACTCACGCAGGGACTGCTGTGGCACGACCAGGCCGATCCGGATGTCCGTGAGAAGCTCCCGGTAACCCGGCACGAAGAACTCGGAGAACAGGGAATCACTGTCTACATCATCGTCAGGAGCCGAGGTCGCAATGTCGACGAGCAGCTTGAGCAGGTAAATCGCGACCACGGTCTTGCCGGTGCCCGGGTCACCCTGCACGACGATCGTGCTGTCGGTGCCTGCCCTCAGATCTTCGAAGAGCCCCTCGAGGATGCCATCGACGGCGACGGCCTGATCGGTCGAGAGCGCCTTGAACGGGGACAGCTTGAAGAGATCGCTGTTCTCGATCTCGGGAATGCTCCGGGTGAAGACCCCGTCACGCCGGAGCTCGTCGAACACCTCGCGGAAGGTCTCACGGTACCGACCGCGATCGTAGTAGTCCGCCTCAGTTATTCCGTCGTTGCGGTTCAGCACGCGGTAGAAACCGTCGCCGGCGAGCATCCGAATCAGGTAGGACTCGAGATCCAGGCACACCGATTTGTTGAAAGTGGCGTCGACGATGACCCGCACCGTGCTCAGGTGCTTCTTGCCGGCCGACTCGAAGTGCTGCCGCATGCGCCCGGCCGCGTTGCGCGACTCCCCCACGTAGACATCGTTGAGGCTGCCCCTGACCGCGGCTTTACCGCCGGCCTCAGCATCGTCCAAAACGTAGACGACCGGCCAATTGGTATTGCGGTGGTCGCGCGGCGCCCAGGCCCGCACCGCTTCTTTAGTGAAGTCGAGCCGCTCGATCTCAAAGTGCGTCATATTTGACGCTGCGCCCCCGGGCTTTGTCGACCGGATACTTCTGGCGGGTTTTGACCAGCTTGTCGAGAACGATCTGGTCGGCGTCCACCCCGAGGCGGTCCGCCAGAAGCAGGCAGTAGGTCAGCACGTCGGCCAGTTCATCGCGCACGCGATCGGTGTCGGCATCGGCGTTCCACTGATAGCACTCGAGTAGTTCGCCGGCTTCGATGGCGATGCTCTTCGCCAGGTTCTCGGGGCTGTGGAACTGCGCCCAATCACGCTCGGCGACGAAGGCCGCGATTTCGTCGCGGACTGAAATTTCGACCATGTCGCAAACCTAGCAGTGCGGTGTTCGTTCAAAAATTGGAGGCCGTTGGCCGCGATTCATCAGGCGTCGCAGCCGATGCCGTCCTTGTCACGGTCGAACTTGGGCTGGAAGCCCGGCGATCCAGCTTGGATGGGGGCCGCTCCCGCGGCACGCACAGCATCGCAGTTCTCGTAGTAAACGTCGACTGGTGCAGGGGCCGGGGCCGGGGCTGCTGGTGCCGGTTCCGGGTCCGGTACCGGTGCCACGACAGGAGCCGGCGCCGGAGGAGCGACAACAACCGGAGCGGGCGCCGGAGTGAACGAGGAGGTCAGCGCCATTTCACCCGTGCAGGAGCCGAGGATGCGAGTCATCGCGTCGTGCTCGGCCTGAGTGACCCACAGGCCATACGTTGCCTTGACCGACACCTGACGGGCGACGTAGCCGCAGCGGATCGCTTTGTTCGATGGCAGCCAGGTTGCGGTGTCGCCGTCGCCCTTCTGAGCGTTGGAGCGACCATCGACGGCGAGGAGGTTGATGGGATCGTTTGCCAGGGAAACGCGCTGAGCCTGAGTGAGTTGCTGAGCTCCGGTCTGCCACGCATTGGACAGAGCCACGACGTGGTCGATCTGCACGAACGCTGACGTGTCCTGACCCCGAACGAAGGCGATTGGCGAGGCGGTGTACGGCGAGACCAGGTAACCGGTCATCACCCGACAGGTTCCGGACAGGGTGATTGTGGTCAGGTCCCGGGCGAGGATGTCGTTGCGGGTGTCGCATCCGTTCTGGTCCACGTCTATCCAGGCGGAGCCGAACATGCCGGTGCGCTCGTAGCCGGTCTTTGCGGCCTTGCCCTTGACGGGGATCGTTGCGAGCAGCTCGAGGGCCGTCGTGTTGGTGGAGCCTGTGTCTATTGCGACGACCGATGCGGCCTCGGTCGGAGCGGAGACTGTCGTGGGGTCGACCGGTGCTTCTTCGGAGAACTCCGGGCCAGGAGTCGGCGTCGGTGTCGGGGTCGGGGTGGGGCTTGCGCTCGGTGTCGCACTAGCCGTGGGCTGCTCTGCAACAGCAATATCACCTGCACCTGGCGCCGCAGCAACGACCCCACCCGAAATGAAGAACACGAGGCTGGCAGCCAGCGCGACCACAACGGTCTGGCGGGCCGGAAGGGATGCCCATGGCCGGCGACCGGCGATCGCATACACACCGGTCACCAGGGCGGCCATTCCCAGAATGACGAGAATTGCCGGGAATCCACCAACGATCGCAAACATCAGGGCGAAGAAAGCGACCAGACCGCCAAGAATCCAGGTGCTGAGAGTCGGCTGGGACCCCGTCAAGTTCGAGACCAACGATTTCCCGAGTCGGGCCATCATCGGCGGGTGTGCCTCGAGGATCAGCTGTTTGAGAACGCTCTTGACCCGGACGGCATCGGCGTGGGACACGCGGAAGTCGACGGTGGTGCCTGCGGCGACCAGCGAGACTTTCGTCTTGCGAAGGCCTCGCGAAGTAGTGACGCTCAACATGTCCGCAACGGGGATCCTCCCTGTCGCGCTCTTGCCGTTCGTTGAGGCTGACGCGAAGAGCGACGTGCCCAGATTCACTAGACCGGCCGTGAGCGTGCCACCGGACGCACCAGGAAGCCTGTACCACTCGATTCGATCCCGGAAGACCGAGACGGTGGCGCTCTTGCCGTCAATGTCGGAGGCAAAGGTGAAGAACGGCGTTTCGTCGCCCGCTTGAGCCGTCGCTGGTTGCTCTTGTTGCTCGCCGAAATTCGTCATTTGATCCCCATTCCAATGCGCTCGACACCGAGTGCACACACGCCTGATCGAAACGTACTGGAGGCGGGGCGTGGTCGGAGACAAGGCGCTCACCCCAGAACGGGGAACAAGAGGGGCGCGGCCGAGTCCCCGTCACCTAGCATGGGGCGAATGTCGGTTCGATTGGCTCCTACGGCCAGGCCGGTTCCGGACGCTGGTCGTTAGGTGCGGTGAGCGGTCACCATCCGCGAGCGCCACCGCCTATTGCAGTGCAGTTACCCACCCGATGAAACGGGCTGGGCTCGCGTAGTGGATGACGCCGTCGCGGTAGCTGTACGCGGAGTCGAACTCCGGAGTCGGCCGGCTAACCGCCCACGGGCCGGTCTCGGTATACCCGTCGGCCAGAAGCTGAGCTCTCAGAACATCCCAAGCCGGCATATCCCGAGTCCAGCTCGCGTACCGAATGGTCAGGTCCGTCTGCGGTTTCGTCCACTCGCAGCGCAGACCGTCAGCTCCGACCAGTGAATCCAGGTCTCCGCGGGGGCCGTCATCACGAAAAGTGAGCCCGTCCGTCGCCATTTTCGAATTCAGATCAGCGGTGAAAGCGTTGTCGCATGTATCGCTTTCTGGCGTCGGAGTCGGGGTCGGCGTCGGAGTCGGAGTCATGGTTACGGTCACCGTCGGCGCAGAAACTGGCCCTCCAGTTTCCGGTAACGACCCAGAACATCCGCTCATTGCCACCGCCAAACAAGCCGCCGCCAGAACCGCACTCGCCCCTCGAAACCCCCTGATACGCATAGCCACAACCTACTGGTTCGGGCCCGCCGCGATTTCTGTCAGGCGTCGTTTCGTAACTGGCGCCACGACTCCCCCAGCTTGGTTCGTCGCGCGATCCCACCGTCATGACTGCAAACTATGCTCGTCACCGACAGATGGTCTAGAAGGCCCGGAAGTCGAGCATCGATTCCCCCACGGCGAGAACCGACCAGGTGCCGCCCTCGGCATCCGTGAACGCGTACGCGGGGACTAACAGGACGCTCCCGTCCGGCTGCCACTGGCTGGTGAGACCGAGGCGTGCGCTGACGATCTCGACGTTGGTCACCGGCCAGGAGACGGAGATGCCGGCGACGGGTGTTGCAGGCGGTTCCGTCGGTGCCACCCATTCCTCGGTCGTGGTCGCCTGATCGCGGAGGGCGATCGGCAGAGTCGTCGCCGCTGCGCTGAACCGCGGGTCTGAGAGTCGTTCGAAGCCCTCCTGCTCGCTGACCACCGGGTACGTCCCGAGATCGACGACGTCGGCGAGGGCCCCGGTGGCGTTGACGACACCGTCTTCTGCCAGCTCCACTGCCCACCCCTGGTCGAGTTGCTGCCCATCGATGACCGGTTTTGCCTCGGCGCTTCGTGTGGGAGAGCCCTCCCACACCTGAGAGGTGAATTCGAACGCGGCAGGGTCCCGACCGGCGGCGGCGAGGAGCTCCCGCAGTGCCCCGATCGCGGCGTCTTCGCTGGGCGGCTGACCGGTCGGCTCGCAGGCCTGGTCACCCTCGCACTGCCACGGGTTCACCTCGGGGTTCTGGAAGTAGAAGGACAGCATGCCGTCAAGACTCACTGACAGGCTCGGGGCGCTGCCGTCCGACGGGCCGGCGACCCAGCTGCCATCCCGCAGTTCCACTGATGACCCGATGCCGAGCGCCGCGGCGAGCGCCGCGACCGTGTCTGCGTTGGATGCCGAACGGGGGTCGTAGGCGTAGGACTGAGCTGTGCCCGCCTGTGTGCCCAGACCGGAGGCGCTGAAGGCGTTCCGGCCGGATCCGTAGGGGTAAGTCAAGGGAGACATCTTCTGGTCGATAGCGGCGCCGGCGCCA
Organism: Cryobacterium cryoconiti; assembly: GCF_004403065.1. Lineage (GTDB taxonomy): Bacteria > Actinomycetota > Actinomycetes > Actinomycetales > Microbacteriaceae > Cryobacterium > Cryobacterium cryoconiti. The sequence continues at coordinate 50,199 of NZ_SOHA01000001.1, read as the reverse complement.
ACGGATGGCTCGATGCCGCCTTGCACGACGCTTTCGGGCCCCCCGTTGGACTGCAGAGTGATGGGCGGAGCAGCGCCGTCGGCGAGGCTGCTCGACCCGCCTGTGGTCGCTCCGATCCCGTATCCCGCGCCACCCACGATCGCGATCGACGCCGCGACCGCGACGAACGGGAGCCAGCGTGGCCTGCGGCGTGCTCGTTCCGTGCCCAGGTCGGCCACGGGTGCCGAGTCGACCATCGGTTCGGCCTCAGGGCCGGTGATCCGCGCGACGACCTCGTCGGCGAACCCGGCACGCGCTTCGATATCCCCCGCCGGGTCGGCGGCACGCAGCCGGGCAACCGGGTCTCGTTGTTCGTCGTCGTCGTTCATGTCGATCAGCCTCCGGAATTTCGGTTCACCTGGGATATGTGCGGAGCGTGCCGAATCTTGCAGAAGCCGCCGAATCTTGCAGAAGCCTAGAACGACATCCGCTCGCCCCAGGCTTCTCGCAGTCGCTTGCGTGCACGCGACAGCGCGGCGTCCGCCCCGGATCGGGAGATGCCGAGCACGCCGGCGAGCTCGGCTCCGTCGAGACCTTCCCACGCATGGAGGAGAAGGATGTGCCGGTCGCGCTCCCCCACGCTGGCAAGCGCGCCGCGGAGCTCCGCATCGAACAGGAGGTTCAGCTCCGGATCGCCGTCGACTCGCACCGCACCCGACTCGGGCACCGCGTCGACGGGAAGATCGAGGTGCTTCCTGCGCGAATTCGCGAGGGTGAATCCCGCCGTGCGATACAGCCACGGCAGCACGGCCTCCCGTGGCAGGTCGTTGCGGCGTCGCCAGGCTGTGGCGAAGACCTCAGCGGCCAGGTCCTCGGCATCCTGACGCGGTCCGCGGCGGGCGAAGTAGCGCACGAGCGCAGTCGAGTGCTCCCGGACGACCTCGGTGAACCAGTCGATGTCGGCCGCCGGCTTGGGTGGGTCTGCGCTGTCGGGCATCGCCGCTTCCTCGCTCATGTCGGCGGTGGCTGGGGTGTCGGCGATGCTCACGTACTGAATATGTCGCTTCCGCCGTCAGTCTTGCACGCAGCACGCCGAATTTTCGGAGATCGCGTCACTGTGCGTGGACGTCCTTGATCGAGGGCAGCGGCCCCGAGCCCACCGTCGTGCTCCTCGGCAGCCCGGACTGCTCGAAGAGAGGAAGATTGAGGTTGTGAAGATTCTCTCGATTCAGTCGGCCGTCGCTCACGGCCACGTTGGCAACTCAGCGGCGGTGTTCCCCCTCCAGCGCATCGGGGTAGAGGTGCTGCCGGTCAACACGGTGAACTTCTCCAACCACACGGGGTATGGCGCGTGGCGTGGATCCCTCATCGCGCCCGAGGATGTGCACGATGTGATCCTCGGCATCGAGGAACGGGGCGTGCTCCCCCAGATCGACGTCGTGCTCTCGGGATACCAGGGCGGCACTGGGATCGGCGACGTCATCGTGGATGCGGTGCGGCGGGTGAAAGCGGCGAACCCCGCGGCCATCTACGCGTGTGACCCTGTGATGGGCAACGCGAAGTCCGGGTGCTTCGTGGCGCCCGAGATCCCCGACCTGCTGCGGGATCGGGTGGTCCCTGTGGCCGACATCATTACTCCGAACCAGTTCGAGTTGGGATTCCTCACCGGAACCGAGCCGACGACGCTGGACTCGACGCTCGCCTCCGTCGACCTCGCCCGGGCGATGGGACCGGGCACCGTTCTCGTGACGAGCGTGGAGCGCCCCGACCGCGAGCCCGGCACCATCGAGATGCTGGCAGTGGATGCTGCGGGCGCCTGGATCGTTCAGACTCCCCATCTGCCTTTCAAAGCGAACGGATCGGGTGACGTTACTGCGGCTCTATTCTCGGCGCACTACCGCGCGACCGGTGACGCCGCTGAAGCGCTGGCACGGACAGCGTCCAGCGTGTTCGATCTCATCGAGCTGACGTATCAGTCGGGTGAGCGAGAACTGCAGCTGGTGCAGGCTCAGAACTTCTACGCTCATCCGCGCCTGCAGTTCACCGCCCAACGCGTGCGCTGAGATCAGACCTCGACGACGTGGGTCACGACTTAGGACTCTGAGGGCACCAACGGCAGTTCGTCTCCGTAGTTCCACGACAAGATGGCCGGCTGCTCACGGTAGAAGCTCAGCACGGAGACTGATCCAGCATCCAGGGTGATTTGAGCACCGAATCGAGGGGCCATCCTCAGGTACACGGCGGTCAGAATGCGCAGGAAATGGCCGTGCGCGATCAGAGCGACATCTCCCTCGACCATCGCAGGCAGCACCCGTGTGAGAACCCGCGACGCGCGGGCGGCAACCTCCTCGACCGTCTCGCCGGGCGTTTCACCGCGAATCACGCCGTGGGTGAATGCGCTCCAGTTGTAGCCGAGTTCGCTGCGGATGTCCCGCGTCGTGCGCCCCTCGTACCCGCCGTAGTCCCATTCGACGAGAAACGGATCGACCTCAGCATGAAGGCCGGCGAGCTCAGCAGTGCGTCGCGCACGCTGCAGCGGCGACGTCAGCACGAGCGAGAAATCGTAGTCGGCTACCAACCTGCCCGCGCCGCGGGCAAGTTCCTCCCCCCGGGCAGTGAGCGGAATATCCGTGAGCCCAGTGTGTTTGCCAGCCTTCGACCACTCCGTCTCACCGTGACGCAAGAGAATCAGCTTCCCGGACGGGTTATCCGGAGCGGGGTGGCTGGGCAGCGGCTCGTTCGTGAACATACGGCAACAGTAGTGTCACCCCCGGTTCAATGGGGGTTCTTGATTGCTGGAAAGGCGAGCGTTCCCCCCTGCTTGCATTCGAAGCGGGTGGGAAAACGGACATCTCGACCGGATCGTTTCCTGCCCGGCCTCAGAGGAAGGCGACCGCGCGCACTGGCGCCCCGTCGCCGCCGAGGCGCAGGGGGAAGAAGCCGATCCGCACCCGTGAGGGCAGGTCATCCAGTCCGCAGAGGTTCTCGACGATCAGCCCGCCACCGCCCAGCACGACCTCGTGCACGGGAAAGTCGGCCGACGACGTACCGGTCGGGTCGGGACTCAGCGTGTCGACCGCGAGGATCCGCATCCCGCGGGCGACGAGCTCGCTCGCAGCACCGGCATCGAGGGCCGGATGCCGCACGGAGCGTGTGTCGCCGAACCACCGCGCCCAGCCCGTGTCGATCACGACGATCGGGGGCAGTCGATCCGGTAGCGGATGCTCCGCATTCAGCCGGTCCCACCCGTATACCTCGCCCTCGGCGAGCGCTCGTACCCGCACCACCAGCGCATCGCCGAGGAGCTCGTCGAGGGCCACATCGGCCATTGTCCGGCCACCGGGGACGGTATGGGACGGCGCATCAATGTGCGTCCCGGTATGAGACCCCATTCGCAGCCCCGTCACGGCCACCCCGTCACGGTCGAGGTCCAGCGCGGCTTCGACGTGGACCGCCGGGTCGCCGGGATACACCGGCATGCCGTCGGTGATCGGGTGGCTGAGGTCCCGGAGCGCCGTGCGCGGCGGCGCTCCAGGGCCGTCAGCGAGAGGTGTCGACATCGGCGAGGTGCTGGCTGGGCTCGAAAGGCGTCCTGCTGCGGCGCGCGAGCGACAAAGCCAAGTAGATGGCGAAGGTCAGGAGGAAGGCGGGAATGGTCGCACCGAACGGAAGCGGCCACACGTAGGCCCACACGTAGGCAGACGTCGCACCGACCACCCATGACGCGACAGCAAGCCAGTTGATGCCGCCGGTGTACCAGTAGCGACCACCCTGAGCCTTCAGGATGTCGGCGTTGTAGCTGCCGCGGGCAACGATGTAGTAGTCGACGATCATGATCGCGAAGATCGGTGCGAACAGGGCGCCGATCGTGACCAGGAAGGTCGTGAACTGGGCCAGCAGACCGAAGAAGGTCGAACCGGTGATCGAGATGAGCCCGAGGACGATCGCGGTGGGCAGGAACTTCACCCGGCGGCCGGGGAGCGCGTTGACCACGCTTGTGACCATGCCGTAGACGACCATCGTGTTCGTCGCCATCACGGATAGGAAGATCGCGACGGCGAAGAGGGCGCCGAAGGGTTCGATGATCGTCACTGGATCGAACGGCATCGCGTCGCCGCCCCCTAGAACGACGTAGCCGATCGCGCTCGCGCCGAGCGACATCGAGATCACCGTCGACAGCGTGTAACCGATTCCCGAGCCGACCACGCCCGCGCGGGTCGACGATGCGAAGCGGTTGAAGTCGGCCGAGAGCACCGTCCACGAGATGGCGGTCGCGACCACGACATCGAACGCCAGTCCCGGGGAGTAGAACGGCTCGAGCGACGCCGGGATGGCCGAGAACTCAGCCGGCGTGAACGTAGAGAATGCCACGACGAAGATGTAGGCGGCGATCGCGAGGATGACCGCGGCGAACCACGGTTCCACCCGAGCGACTCCGGCGTGGCCGAAGATCGCGAGGATCACGACGATCGTCTGGCAGAGCACCGCGAAGATGACGGGGTTCGAGAACCCGGTCATCGACGCGACGATGTAGTTGAGGGCGATCCCGGCGAGCATCGCCTGCACCCAGCTCCAGCCCATGAGGATGACCACGTTGGCGGCCACCGGCAACAGGCTCCCACGGGTCCCGAAGGGTCCGCGCGTGATTGCCATTGTCGGCAGGCCGGTGCGCGTTCCGATCGCGCCGATCGTCACGAGCACTGCTGCTCCGACAATCGTTCCGCCGACGATCAGGGCGATGACGAGGCCGAACGGCACATCCGGCACGAAGAGGGTGCCGGTAAGAAGGGTGGTGACTACAAGGTTCGCGGCCAGCCAGATCATGAGCACGCGGCCGAGCGAGTAGGTTCCGCGAACCGGGCCCGCGTCATCTGAATTGGTGTCCAGTCGGCCTTCGATACGGGTGTAGAGCGACATCTTTGGGCTCCTCGATGAATGGGGTCGGGTCAGGGCTGGGGTGAGAGGTGTTCGTGGACGGCAATGAGGCCGGCAGAATCAGACCGGAAGACGATCGTTTCGCGCTCCTTGTAGGACATCGGTCCGTCCGCGGTGATCACGCTTGTGCTGACGGAGTGGGTGAAGACGGCTCCGCCGGGAAACGCCTGCACTGCGGCCGCGCTCGATGCGCAGGATTCCACACTCCAACCGCCACCCACCCACTCCTCCCACATGGCTTCGTAGGCAGCCCGGTCCTCGATTCGCGCTGGTTCGGTGTGAAAGACGAAGGTTGCGTCGGGTGCGAAGAGTGAGAAGTAGCGCGGGCCGTCGGTGGCGGCGAACGCCTCGACGATGGCGGATGCCGCGGCATGGACTGCTTCGTCCGTCGGGGTGGGCAGTGTCATGGGCGTCTCCTGTGTCGGGCTAATCGGTCGGGTTCGGGACTTCTACGTCGGGTCGGGGCCGTGTCGCACGGGGTGGGTCATCCAGGTGCCATCGCGCTCAGCAACTCGTAGACGACGTGGCTGGCCGCGACAGCAGTCAGCTGGGCATGGTCGTACGCGGGGGCGACTTCGACCACGTCGGCGCCGATGATGCGCAGGTCGGCCAGGGCACGCAGCATCCGGAGCAGTTCTCGACTCGTGAGCCCGCCCGCCTCCGGAGTTCCTGTTCCCGGAGCGTGGGCGGGGTCGAGTACGTCGATGTCGATCGAGATGTAGAGCGGTGCATCTCCGACTCTGGCGCGGATGCGTTCGATGGCGGCCGCGACGCCGTGCTCTTCGACGAATTCGCTCGTGACGATCGCAAAGCCGAGCCGGGCGTCGTCCTCGAGGTCGTCCTTCGAATACAGGGGGCCGCGGATGCCGACGTGCATGCTCGCGGTCAGGTCGATGAGGCCTTCTTCGGACGCTCGACGGAAGGGGGTCCCGTGAGTCATCGGCGCCCCGAAGTACGTGTCCCACGTGTCGAGGTGGGCGTCGAAGTGCAACACCGCGACGGGCCCGTGCTGCGCGTGCGCGACACGGAGCAGCGGCAGAGCGATCGTGTGGTCTCCGCCGATGGCGACTAATCGGTCGGCGTGCTCGCTGAGCTGGCGCGCACCCGCCTCGATCTCGGCCACGGCAGCAGCGATGTCGAACGGGTTCGCGGCGATGTCACCGGCGTCGGCGACCTGCTGGGCGCCGAACGGGAAGACGTCCTGCGCCGGGTTGTACGGTCTCAGTAGACGCGAGGCCTCGCGCACATGCGCGGGACCGAAGCGAGCACCGGGTCGGTAGCTCACCCCGCTGTCGAAGGGAATGCCGACGATCGCGATGTCTGCCCGCTCGACCTCGTCGAGCCGCGGGAGTCGCGCAAAGGTCGCGATTCCAGCGAACCGGGGCACGACACTTGCGTCCACCGGCCCGCGGGGCTCACTCGTCGCATCTTTGCTGAACGGTTGCATATTTGACAACTTTCGGTACGCTGTAGACAACTACTGCGCTAACCGTATGCTGCCCCGCGCGGATCGTCAAGGACGAATGTGTGAGCAGCGTCGAGGAGGACCTGTGCGAGCCATCCATCCCACCGCCGAAGGCACCGCGACACCCATCGGCGCCAAGCTGCGCTCCGCGCGCACCGCTCAGGGCATGTCACTCGCCCAGGTCGCTCAGACGACGGGCCTCAGCAAGGGCTTCATCAGCCGGGTCGAGCGCGACGAGACGTCACCGAGCGTGGCAACGCTTGTCCAGTTGTGTCAGGTGCTCTCGTTGCCCGTCGGAGCGCTCTTCGCCGAACCCGAAATCCACCATGTCGCGTACGCCGACGCTCCGCGGATCAACTTGGGCGGAGTGCGCGCCGACGAGCGGCTGATGTCGCCGCGCGGCGAGGAGCGGGTTCAGCTGCTGCGATCAGAACTCGAGCCCGACGCGCACGGCGGGGCCGATCTCTACACGATCAACTGCGACGTCGAAGCGCTCCACGTCGTCTCGGGATCACTCACCGTGCGATTCGCCGGTCGAACCGTGGCCGTCCACGCCGGCGACGCGCTGACCTTCCCCGGTCGCGAGCCGCACACCTGGCAGGTCGAGGGTGGAGAGCCGGCCGTCGTGCTGTGGATCATCGTGCCCGCGCCGTGGAGTGGCTCGGCCTGACCGAGACCGCAGGAGTGTCATCAGCATCGACTGGGAGCTCGGGAGCGAAGACATCACCGCCGTCTACTGGGTGGGCACGTTCGAGGCCCCGGCCGATGCGACCGAACCTCACGCCTGGACCTCGCAACGAGACGCTGCGGCGACTGACACGGCGGTCATGTCGTCGACAGACGACGCCAAGGAGTTCATCTACAAGGAAGGCGTCATCAGAGAACCCACAACCGCCGCCGGGCGGGGCTGCCCGGATGACCTCAGGAGCCTAGACGTTTCGTTGGTTCTTACGGTTTTCGCTTGGCGCCTGGATCAGAACGCTGGCGTAGCGCGGGGCCCGCGTCGGCGACCCGACGTTCCAGGCTCTCCAGCAGCAGTTCCAAGCCGTAGTCGAACTCGTCCGCGAACGCGTAACCGCCATCGCCGAACAGCTCGGCGCGCGAGCGCGCAATGTGCGGATACAGCTCCGCCGGCGCCGCGACCGTGACGGCGAACGCCTCCTCGGCGCCATCCCCCGGTTCAAACGGCAGGCTCGTCTCGGTCAGCGCGAACCCGTACACGTAGGCGTCGATGGCGGAGAACGCGTGTATCGCGAGCGCGACGCTGAAGCCGTCGGTCATCAGCACGCCCAGTAACCGGTCGTGGTGCTGCAGCAGTGCCGGGCCGGGGTGAGGGCGCGATTCCATCATCCCCAGCGCCCACGGATGAGCCGTGAGCACCGACCGCGCCGATCGTGCCCGGACGGTCAGCGCCTCCCGCCAGGTTCCACCGACCTCGGGCAGCTCGATCCTCTCGAACACCCAGTCGGCAAGGTCGTCGAGCAGCGCTTCCTTGCCTGGCACGTGATGGTAGAGCGACATAGCCTCAACGCCGAGCACCTTCGCGACACTGCGCATACTCACGGCCGCAACACCCGCGCGGTCGGCCACCGCAGCGGCCGCGCCGATAACGCTGTCCCTGCTCAGCGGTGCGCGCGGCGTCATCCACCCATCCTTGCGCACTTACGCTCGTAAGGCTACTCTGGCGATCAGTCCTTACAGTCGTAAGTCATGATTCGACGAATCAAGCCAAGGAGCATTGTGATGAGAACGCCTCGATCCCACACAGCACGAGAGAATCCGCCGTCCCAGAGCACGCTGCAAGATCTGCGCATGCCCGTGCAAGCCAAGCCTGCGGCAGCCTGGACGAGCCTCATGTTCCTCGTCCTCTACATCGACTACCACCACCGGTACCAGCCCGGCGAAATCGACAAGCTCCGGGGTGGCGACATCCTCCACGAGCCGGTCAACGGGCTCGACCCCGAGGGGCGCTGAGAACGGTGAAGGCGATAACCCAATACCGCTACGGCGGACTGGACACTCTCGAATACGTGACTGTTGCCCGGCCCGTCGCGGCGAAGGACGAAGTCCTCATCCGGGTTCTGGGAGCATCCGTCAACTCGGCCGATTGGCTGCTCATGCAGGGTGAACCCTTCGTTGCGAGGTTGGCGTTCGGCCTGCGGCGGCCCACGGTCTTGACGCGGGGCAGGGATGTGGCCGGCGTGATCGAGGCTGTGGGCGACAACGTGCGCCGTTTCAGCGTTGGCGAGGAGGTTTATGCGGAGGTGGATGCCGGCAGCTTCGCTGAGTACACCGTCGCCCACGAGAAGCGCCTCGCTCAGAAACCCTCGCGAATCAGTTTCAGCGAGGCGGCTGCCGTGCCGATCGCCGCAACGACGGCGCTGCAGGGCGTGCGGGAAGTCGCAAAGATCAAGCCGGGCGACAAGGTGCTGATCAACGGGGCGTCCGGCGGAGTCGGCTCCTTCGCCGTGCAGTTGGCTCAGGCGTTCGGGGCCGAAGTGACTGGCGTCTGCAGCACCGCAAATCTCGAGTTCGTGCGCACGTTGGGCGCAGACCACGTGATCGACTACACGGCTGAGAACTTCGCGACGGGCGAGGCTCGCTACGACGTGATCATCGACCTCGTCGGCAACCGATCGGTCGCCGAGTGCAGGCGGGCCCTCACTCGTCGCGGAACTCTGGTGCTGGCGTCGGGCAACGGGGGACGCGTGCTCGGTCCGATCCGACGGATGCTTGCAGCGATGCTGCTGGGCATGTTCGTGACCCAGAACCTACGACCCCTCTCCGCGAACGCGAGCGGGGTCGACCTCGAAGTTCTTCGGCAGCTCATCGACGCCGGCACCATCACGCCGCCAGTCGACCGCAGCTACCCGCTCGCTGAGACGCCTGAGGCGATCCGCTACTTCGTTGAGGAGCACGCCAGGGGGAAGGTCACCATCAACGTCACCAGCCTGAACAACACCAAGGAGTAGGCCGCCAGATCTTCATCCGCGACAGGCGCGCCGTGCGCTCCCTCGACACCCCAGGAGAGACATCATGAACCCCCTCGACAAGAGCTTCTCGATCGACCAAAAGATGACGGCCACCCGCCCAATTGCTCAGCAGAAGGGCGAGCGGCAGCGACCGAGGAGCGGATGGCTTGCCATAACCGGCCTCTTGATCCTCAGCGCCCTTCCCGTACTCGGCGGTGTGCTTCGCTTGACGGACGGGATCGCTGAGCCCGAGAGCGAAATGCTGGTGGCTACATCCGTAGCGGTCGTTGCGCACATCGTGGCCATGAGCGTGTTCTGCATTCTCGGCGCAATCCAGTTCTCTCCAGCACTGCGAATTCGGCGCGGTTGGCACCGTACGGCCGGCCGTGCACTGATCCCCGCTGGATTAATCGCGACACTGTCAAGCATCTGGCTCGCAGTTTTCTTCGGTGGACCCCCTGATGAATTCGCACTCGCGATGTTTCGACTCGTCTTCGCCGTGCCGATGACAGTGTTTCTTGTGCTCGCCGTGATCGCGATCACGCGTCGCGACTTCGTTGCGCACGGAGCATGGATGACGCGCGCCTACGCGATCGCTGTCTCCGGCGGAACCCAGGCGCTCGTCGTCACACTGTGGACGCTCAATGTCGGTGAGGTCGACTCATTCGGCGAGGCATGGCTGGTCGCCGCGGGTTTCTTGATCAACAGTGTCGTGGCGGAGTTACTTATCCTGCGACGGACCAGCCGACGCAGGCGCGGTCGTGCGAGGCGTGGCGCGCTCACATCATGAACCCCCTCGACATCCCGCCGGCCATCCGGCCGCATCTCAGGAGAGAAAAATGAAATCACCGAAGAACACCGCCACCCCGCCAGCCCGCACTGCGTTCGCTCGAGGCCGGTTCGTCGGTGCCGCGGCGATCGCTTTCGCGGTGTTGGTGGTGATAGAGAACGTGTTGTTCACGGTAACGGGCGCTCCGGGCTATGGCGATCCGATCGAGCAAGTGCTGGCCTACTACGCGACCAACCGCGACGCGATCGCGATCATTTCTGGTCTGGTGGCCTTGTACCTGCCGCTGCTGCTGGTGTTCGTGACGGGCCTGCACGGCCTCGTGGAGCGGCGCGGCGGAGCGGGCGTCGGCTGGTCGCGCCTGGCCTTGGCCGCTGGCGCGACGCTGGCGGCGATCTTCGTGCTGTTCAACGTCACGCAGATCGGGCTCGCGCTCTCCGCCGGCGGGCTCGCCGAGCCGACGCCCGCTTTCGAGCTCGTCTGGCAGATTCACGCGGCGGCGTTCGCGCTGGCGCTGCCGATGATCGGCACCACCTGCTTCGGCGTGACTCTCGCCGCGCACGCGAGCGGGCTGACTCCGGCTTGGCAGCGCCTGCTGGGCCTGGTGAGTGGGAGCCTGCTGCTCGCCGCGGGGCTCGGCAGCCTCGCGATCGCCGACGGCTCGACGCTGATCTTCGTCGGGCTCCTAGGGTTCGCCGCCTGGCTCGTCTGGCTGCTCGCGACCGGCGTGCGCCTCGTTCGGTCGTGACCGAAATGAGGTCGGCGCCGAGAGACCAATTTCATGTACCACCTACCCTGAAAGCACTCCGCCCTACGGGAGCGCCCCGAAGGCGTTCGCCAACAGTCACTCTGACAAACTGTCCTCGTGACCGCGGATATAGAGGTAGTCCAATTCAACGATCCACGCCTGCAGCATCTAACCGAGGCGGGGTACGTCGTTGTCGGCGAATCGTGGGGCGCCCGCCTGCGCCTCAGCGATCCACCCGACCTATCGGTGTTGAGCGCGGCGGTCGTCGCGGCAACGGAACAAGGATTCCTGATCGAGGAACTCGATCCCGGCTGGGCGCCTCAGGTCACGGCCCTGGAAGCCTTGAACCACGCCGACTACCCGTTTACGCCAGCGACATCCGTGCCGCACCGAGACGAGTCCGACATGCGCGAACTGTGGAAATCGGGGTACCGCCTCTTTGGTGCCATCACTGACGGGCAACTCGCGGCCGTCAGCGTAATTGGCCTGACGGCCACGCGCGCGGAAACCGAATTCACTTCCGTCCACCGCTCCTACCGCCTCAGAGGGCTCGCCGTTGCTGTGAAGGCCGCATCGATCACGGCATTAGCCGACGAGGGAGTCAGGATCTTCGGCACCGGGGGTGCTCAGATTAACGCCGGCAGCATCCGCATGAATGAACATCTCGGCTATGCCATCGAAGAACGCTGGCTCAGCCTCACAATGTCGCAATAGAACAAGGACACACGCCCGGAGACCGTTCCCGTCAGCGTCTCACTCCTGAGCTGTCGGTGGCCCAACGCTCCCGGAGTTGCGGAGAGCATCTTCGATTTCCGAGTCCTTGAATCCAGCCACCTGAAGCGAATCGCGAATCCGCGAATCGGAAAGCTCTTGCCTTCTCCGCGCCCGTTCCGCAGAGCGAGTCTGTCGCCAATATCTGAATAGCTTGGCTGTCAGGATCACCGCATAGAGCACGATTCCAAGGACGACCAGTGAGAGCACGGCCCCAGCGAATGAGGTCACAATCTCCACTGCGAGGATCCTTTCTTGAGCTCCGTCCCGGCCACATCACCTAACTATTTTGAACAGGTGGGATGCGAGCGGAGGACCCAAAGCGATTCCCCGATGTCCCCCTCGGTTAGCCACAGCCTATTGCCGCGGCCACGCATACCCAACCCAAGTCTCCGGCTCCGGCTCCGAAACAAGCACTCGGCAAGACTGCCAAGCTCGCAGGCCACTTACCAACAAACACACGCCCGGAGACCGTTGGGTTTATGAGCCCACGTGCCGGTGTCTCAGTAGGGTGGGGTCATGGTCAACGCTGCAGGTACCTACCCGGTCGTCTCTGCAGATTTGATTGACACGCTCAACGCCTGGAAATCCCTTGGGCACACCCAGGGCGCGCTGCGTGATGAGTACGTCTCCTTCGTCGGTGCCTCTCCTGGATCTGCGCTGGATCGCGACGGGGGTGCGGAGCACGTGACTGCGAGCTGTTTCGTCTTCACCCCCGATCTGGACAAGGTGCTGCTCTGCTTCCATAAGAAGGGTCGATTCTGGGTTCAGCTTGGCGGTCACGTTGAAGCAACGGACAGATCAGTTGCCTCGGCGGCCCTCCGCGAAGCCCGTGAGGAAGGCGGCATCAACGACATCCGTCCGGTCGGCGCCATCTTGGATGTCGACCAGCACGCCCTGGGTGCCGGCTTTGCACGGTGCAGCGTTCATTGGGACATCGGCTTCGGCGCAATCGCGAGAACAGACATAACCCCGTCCACCAGCACTGAGAGCGAGGATGTCGCTTGGTGGCCAGTAACAGAACTGCCCGACAACGTGCCTGTGAACTTTGAGCACCGCTTACGCAGGATTCTTGACGAAATCAGGCACCAAAGCAGTGTCTAGCTCCCGCTGAAGGCGCCTCTCGAGCTGACCTGTGAGCAGTAGCCTGCTGGTATGGGCGAGGAAGAGCAAGAACTCACCGGGGGCAACGCCTCAGGCGCCGTCGTCCAAGTCGGCGGGACCGTGCGAAAGCCCTGGATCGAAAACACAGCTTTCGTGCAGAGCTATCTCGCTATTCTCCGAGCACACGGAGTGGATGCTCCTCAACCACTCGGCCGCGATGAGTCCGGTCGTCAATCGGTCGAGTTTGCGGAAGGCAGCATGGCGTCAAGCCAGATGCCGCTCAGAGCCGCTGATCTGCGGCGGGTGGGTCGAATGATTCGCCGAATCCACGACGTGAGTGAATCCGTTCCCATCCCCGACGCTAGGGATTGGGAGATGCTGCTGCCAGTCGAGAATCCGAACCTGATGTGTCACAACGATCTTGCGCCGTGGAATCTGGTCATCGGCGATCGCTGGGTCTTCATCGATTGGGATGCGACCGGCCCGAGCACCCGGCTGTGGGATCTGGCCTACGCCGCCCAAGCCTTTGGCATGCTAATCAAGGGTGAACCTGTCGAGGCGGCAGCGTCAAGGCTGCGTGCTTTCGTCGACGGGTACGGGGCCGATACCGAACTCCGTGCGGCCCTTCCGGCAGCCATGGCGAAACGGACCGCGGCCATGTTCGACATGTTGCGCAACGCCAACGAGACCGGACACCAACCGTGGGCCGATATGTACGTCAACGGCCACGGGGACTTCTGGCGTGACGCTGCCGAATATGTCACCCAAAACCAGACGGCCTGGGAGCGAGCCCTCTCGCCATCGCAAAAGCATCCGACACGAGAGTCCCCGCGGTCTCGTCCGGCAGCACGTTTTTAGTCCCTCTCGGTGCGCTCGGGGCTGAGATCGCGGAGCATGACGAGCTCGCGCCGGCCACTCGGCAGTAGATCGCCGGGTTCATCGGACACGACAAAGCCGTTTCGTTCATAGGTTCGTCGGGCTGCGACATTGTCCGGCATCACGGACAGAACGAGCGTCGTCGCGCCAGTGCTCGCCGCCCAACGTGCGATCGCGGTGATGAGCGCACTGGCGACACCACGACTACGAACGGCGGGGTCGACCCACATGGAGATGAGCTCGGCGCGGCTGGCGGCATCCGTGCACGGGATCCCCGTGGCCATGCCGACGGGGGTGTTCCCGTCGACATCGACAGCCAGAATATCGATCGCTCCCGGGATCGACAGACGCTCACGCCAACGGTCATCCGACGCGTCTGCCCACTCTTGCAGGCGTGAACCGAAGGCGCCAGGCGCGTCGGTCAGCGCCGCGAGCCGCACCGGCCGCCAGACCCGCCAGTCGTCAGCGGATACGGTGCGCAGTTCGATGGTCATGCCCCGACCATACCGACAGGCACGACGACAGGACCGACAATCACGACGAGGAGAGCATCGCGACGGCGTCCCCAAGGTCTATGCCCGCTGAAAGGCGGACCGCCGGGTCGCGCAGATTGACGATAATACGGGCCTCCACGTTGGGCGCGAACGGAGAAGAACCGTGTCCTGATGTGAGGGATCAACGACGCGATGGAACGAGCCGAAGGACCCGTTGGGCGTAGCTACCAACCTGCCCGCGCCGCGAGCAAGTCCCTCTCCCCATGTCGCAAGCGGCGGAAGCACGTCGCATCGTGGGCCTGTTGAAGACCGCAGCTACTGTTGCTGTTGCCAGTTCCGTTCACGGCCGAGTGCAGCGGCGGCAGCAAGCCCGGTGGGCTGACCAAAATTAGTCCGTGCCGGGCGGGCCGACCCCGGAACCGCCGGCACCAAAGGGCCCTGCCCAGCCGGCCGGCGCGAGTGACCGGATCGCCCAGCTCACACAGCTTGGCGAGCTGTTGTCAGCGGGCGTGCTGACCACCGCTGAGTTCGAACAGGAGAAATCCCGCATCCTGAGACAGTAAGCCTCCGCCGTGGCTTACCTGACCGGTTGCTGCTGATCCTCCTCTTCAGCATGGTCGTCTGCGTTCATCTAAATTTGCCTCGGCTGTCCACAATCTTTCCGGCGATATCGCTCAATCGCGTATCCGTCTTCCGCGCATGAGCGCGCAAGAGTGAGAACGCGACGCCCATGGGCACTCCATACTGCTGAGCGAGAACCCCTTTGGCTAGCTCTATCGTCACCCGAGCGTCAAGCGCTTGAGGCAATTCCTCGTCGAGGTTGGTTGTCGCGGCACGGACCAAAACCTCGATCGACGCAGCATCTCTGTCATTCATTGGGCCGAGCTCCTCCAAAAAGAGACACAACACCCCGGCGTTGTGTCCCCGGGGACGTAAGGGAACCACGTGCGCGGCCTGGAACCCGCGGGCTTCGGCGATGGCAGCGAACGTAGGCCAAGCGCGCCAAGATGCAGCGATGTTCGGCACGTCCAAAGTTTCACCAGTACGAAACGCCACGAGGCACGGCCCTTGCTCGAAGCCCAGCTGCGCTTCCTCGACGTCAGCGCTCCTCTCCTTTGAAGAGGCGACAACGTGAAGGTGCTGATCGCAGTCAGCTATCAGGATGCCGGCCTCAACAACACGCGTGAACGAGGTTGCGGCCTGCACCAAGAGGTCAAGGGTGTCGCTGGCTTCGTAACCGGATTCCGATGCTTCTGCGAGTGCCCTCATGACCTCGACGACAACCTTTCCATCGTTGTACATACTCATTGGCGAACGCTACGCCTGACGCTGGCGCTCCACACAGGCTTCCTCGTGTGGGGATCGTCTCGAATTGGGCACGGCGATTTCCGAAACCCACAGGGCGATGACTGCAGTCAGGTCGGCTGAGAACGTCAGTACACTGCCGCGAACAGCAGATTGCGGCAGCGCGGGCCGGCGATCGGAGCCATTCGTCGGAACTCCCACAGGAGTGATCGCGGTCATGCGCTCACCAACCGGGCGGATCCGGACTCTGCCGCGATGCCAAGCGCGCGAAGCGCTGTGAAGGTGGTCCAGCGAAAACCGCCGCCGATTTCCATTCCTTGGAAACTTTTGTTTTGTTGCTCCACGCAGCCGAGGAGTCCATCAGAACTTTCCACGCGAGGCTCGCGACGCACCAGCCAGCCGTAAGCCGACATCTGCGTGATCGACATGCAGTGACTGCAGCAGTAGTTCGCCGCGTCTTCGTTAATAAGATCGGCAAACGATGTGCTCGTGAATGCGTCATCGGTGCGTGGATAAAGCCGACTGTCACGCATTTGTGCTCCCCGGATCAGCGAATAAACCGCTGCCGAGGGCTGGAGCAACAATTAGACCCTATGGCCGAGCTGCCTGCGAGTCAATTCTCGTCAGCATCAGGGACACGGCCATTCGCCGTGCCAGATTCAGACTCGTGAGCCGGCTTCGCCTTTCGCGCCGACGCGGCTTCCCAAATCGATGCTGCGGTCGATAACCGCGGTGGCCACGGTGGTGAGCGTGAGGTTGCGGTCGCGAGCATATTTCCGCAAAGCCGCGAATGCTTCGTCCATGGTCAGCCCAGCGCTTTCCGATACAACGCCCTTTGCTTGCTCGATCAGAACTCGGGAGTTCAGGGCTCGCTGCAACTGCGCAGCGACAAGAGTCTGCTCTCTGCTTCCTCGCTCCTGCAGCAGTCCGATGGTGGCAACGTCGGCCAGGGCCTGCGCAACAGCGGCGTCAGCGGCGACCAGTTCACCCACGTGGATGCTGAACATGTTCAAAGCCCCAAGCACTTGGCCTCGAAGACGCATTGGGGTCGCGTGCACGGATTTGAAACCCTGTCGTATCGCTTCAAGACGGAAGGCCGGCCACCGATCCCCGGAACCTTCGATATCGCCAACGGTCACCGGTTGCCCGGTCGTGAAGCACTCGACACACGGTCCGGAGCCCGCGTTCAGCTGCATCACCTCTATGAGTGTCGTTTCTTCACTGGTGGATGCCACGAGCTGCAACTCGCCCAAACCATCGAGGAGCATCAGACCCGCGGCTTGGGTGTCGAGAATTTCCGAGCACTGTTCCACGAGGTTCTGGAGAAGGTCAACGACGTCAAAATCGTCCGTGAGGGTGTCGGCGAGTTTAACGAACGCTCTATTCAGCTTCGCTTCGCGCGTGAGGTCAGCCATGGCTTGCTCTTTCTCGGTAGTGAAATTATTCGGGGAGAGATCTAAAGCTCATGTGCCTACTGACGACGTCGCGGGCGATGTCCTGAACGGTTCGACCGTTGGCAAAAGCGTGGGCCTGCAGGCGCGAGTAGGCGATCGTAGCAGTGGTATCTAGTTGCACAAGGATCATGCCAATGGCCTGATGAACCTCGCGCCTCATCGCCGGGGTCACCATCGACTCTCGTGCGTCTTCATTGTCGGCACCTGCGATGGCGTGGCGCACGGCAACATCCGTCATGGCCGACGCCAAAGTCACTGCGATCTCTCTGTGCTGCGGGCTCAAGGCGCCTGCAGTTCGCCGGTATAACCCGACGGTGCCGACAGTGACTGCTCCCATAAGCAAGGGGAACGAGAAGAGCGCGCCCACAGGAAGTGAACTGATCGAAGCTGCAAAAATGGGCCAGGAATCATGGGTGCCTGTAGAAACATCCGGCACGAGCGTCGGGAGTCCGGATTTGAGTGTGGCCCACTGCGGGCCTTCGCCAAGATCGAACTGCAATTCGTCGATCCGCGCCGCGACCGCATCACTCGAGCAGATGGTGGATTGACCGCCCCTCGGTCCGAAAACGGCGATTGTCACACCGGTGACGCCGAGGTCGTCGATAAACGGCAGACACAAATCCGTGGGTTCAGCAACCACGAAATCGTTCTTGCTTTCGTGCATCACATCTTCCGGAAATAGAGGAATGAGGCTGGGATTTGATAACACCGCGCCATTGCATCCCCCCTCAGAGATCACTTGTCTCGTTCGGGACAGTCCGTTCAGAGTACAGCAACTCGCAGAAGCGGGATGTGCTGTCGTCAAGCGGGCCCGTAAGCGGGGGCCGCATTCGCAGCCGACCCATGCTCTTGTTTCGCAAGACCCGCATCAACCAGGACTTCACACGCACATCTGATGATGTCGATGTCGACACGGCCGTTCTTCAGAATGCTCCGAAAGTCATCGTTGTGCGTGACGTTCCGCTTTCCGCTGACGTCTTAGAGCTGAGCAACCCCGCCCTCCCGCTACGCCCGAATTCAGAAGAAGGACTAGTTCATGCTTTTAATCTTCGGCAATCGCCTCACCGAGAGCATCGTGAATGTGGTCTCCTTCGTCTGCGGGTACTGCCACGTCGAGGCAACGCAAGACGTGATCCGGCGCTCCAACCGATTCACCTTGTTCTTCATTTCACTGTTCGCGTTCTCGACGACATACGTCAACCGGTGCACGAACTGCGGAGCAGAAACGGTCCTCACTGCGGGGCAGGCCCAGCATTCCATCGCCTGGGCCGAAAACCAGCGCTGAAAGCAACTTCCAGTCGCGCCCTCGCCCGTTCAGGCATGCATTGGGTCAGTCTCGGGCCGCTCCCCGGCTGGAACACCACCACGTCCACCGACCATGACGACAACCGTCTTGGCTGCTACCTCGGAGCCGGCGCACAGTCGTGAAATGACCGCGAACCCCGCCGCGGTCCTGACCGCCGCACCGCGCGTCACCTCGGCAGCCGCGTCGCCAAGCTCGGGCAACTCGCCATCTAAGCTGGACTGTTGCCCACGGAAGGAACCTCAATGAGCATGGAAGGCGCGGCCTGGAGCTCGCTGTACAAGATCTCTACCGCCAGGGACGGCAAACACGGCTTCTCCCGTGAGTCCGTGCGGCGGATCATGACGTTCGCGGTGCCCTACCGGTCCAAGCTGTTGATCTTCATCGCTCTCTCCATCGTGGGAGCATTCCTCGCGGTCGCAACGCCGGTACTCGCCGGCCAGGTGGTCGACGTCATCGTCGCCCAGGGCGAGGTCACCACGATCATATGGATCGCCGTCGTCATCGCCCTCGTGGCCGTGGCCGACGCCGCCGTGTCACTCGTGACGCGCTGGTACTCGGCGCGGATCGGCGAAGGCGTGATCCTGGACCTCCGCACCTCCGTCTTCAACCACGTGCAGAAGATGCCGATCGCGTTCTTCACCCGCACGCGGACGGGCGCCCTCGTGAGCCGCCTCAACAACGATGTGATCGGCGCCCAGCAGGCCTTCAGCGGCACGCTGTCCGGCGTGGTCACGAACCTCGTGGCGCTGACCCTCACCCTGATCGTCATGCTCAACACGTCCTGGCTCGTGACGGTTCTCGCCATGATCATGCTCCCCATCTTCCTGATACCCGCGCGCCGCATGGGCAGCCGCCTCGCCGCGCTGCGCCGCGAGGCCGCCGATCACAATTCCGCCATGAGCACGCAGATGACCGAGCGCTTCTCGGCGCCTGGCGCCACCCTCGTCAAGCTGTTCGGCCGGCCCGACGAGGAGGCCGAGGAGTTCCGCGTTCGCGCCGCCCGTGTGCGCGACATCGGGGTGCGGACCGCGATGCTGCAGTTCGTCTTCTTCACCGCCCTGATGCTCGTCTCCGCTCTCGCCCTCGCCCTCGTATATGGGCTCGGCGGCTTCCTCGCACTCGCCGGCCAGCTGAATACCGGTGACGTGGTCACCCTGGCGCTCCTCCTCACCCGCCTCTACGCGCCGCTCACCAGCCTCGCAAACGCACGGGTGGAGATCATGAGCGCGGTGGTCAGCTTCGAGCGCGTCTTCGAGGTGTTGGACCTCGACCCGCTCATCAAGGAGAAGCCCGACGCCGTCGCCGTTCCCGAAGGCCCCGTGGCCGTCGAGTTCGACAACGTGCGCTTCGCCTACCCGTCCGCGGACAAAGTGTCCCTCGCCTCTCTCGAGGAGGTTGCCACGCTGGACACCCGCGGCGGCGAGGAGGTGCTGCACGGCGTATCCTTCAGGATCGAGCCGGGGCAGACCGTTGCCCTCGTTGGGACATCCGGTGCCGGCAAGTCCACAATTGCGCAGCTCCTCTCGCGCCTGTACGACGTCGACAGCGGCGCCGTGCGCCTCGCAGGGACGGATGTCCGCGATGTCACTTTCGCCTCCATGCGGCACAGCCTGGGCATGGTGACGCAAGACGGCCACCTGTTCCACGAAACCATCCTCTCCAATCTGCGCCTCGCAAGGCCGGAGGCGTCCGACGACGAGGTGTGGGACGCCGTGCGCCGAGCGCGGCTCGAGCCGCTCATCCGGTCCCTGCCGGACCAGCTGGACACCATGGTCGGGGAGCGTGGCTACCGGCTGTCCGGGGGTGAGCGCCAGCGGATGACCATCGCGAGGCTCCTGCTCGCCCAGCCGCGCGTCGTCATCCTCGACGAGGCGACGGCGGCGCTGGACTCGACGTCTGAGGCCGCCGTGCAGGCGGCGCTCAGCGAGGCGCTCGAGGGACGGACGGCGATGGTGATCGCACACCGCCTCTCCACCATCCGCAGCGCGGACCTGATCCTCGTGGTTGAGGACGGCTCGATCGTGGAGCGCGGTACGCACGAGGAACTGCTGGCTGTGGGTGGGCGGTACGAGGAATTGCACCGGACCCAGTTCGCCGTGCAGACGGATGTTGCGGCCGACGAGGAAACGCTGAGCCTGACCTAGTCACTGAGCCCGGGGCCTGACAGTACGCTTGGGTCACCAGGCCCCAGGGGCGCTGAGTCGCTGAGGAGGCACCATGTTCAAGCCATCTCGATCAATCACCACGACCATGCCGTCGGATCTCGCTATCTCGCGCGCTGCGGTCCGTCGTCCGCTTGAAGAGGTTGCAGCCGACATGGGCATCGGTCCACACCTGCTGGAACCGTACGGAAGTGCGGCGTCGAAGATCTCCCTCGATGCGATCGATGAGCTCCGTGACCGTCCACGGGCCAAGTATGTCGTCGTCACCGCAATCACGCCGACTCCACTCGGGTCAGGCAAGACGACCACCGCGGTGGGGCTCGGTCAGGGCTTCCGGCACATCGACAAGCTCGGGATCGTCGCGATACGGCAGCCGTCGATGGGGCCGACGTTCGGCATCAAGGGCGGAGCCGCTGGTGGCGGCTACGCTCAGGTGGTCCCGATGGAGGCACTGAACCTGCACCTGACCGGCGACACGCACGCCGTTACCGCGGCCCACAACCTATTGTCGGCGATGATCGGCAACCACATTCACAAGGGAAACCGTCTCGGGTTCGACCCCCATGAGATCACCTGGCGACGTGTCCTCGACGTCAACGATCGCGAGCTGCGCACCATCATCACCGGGCTCGGCGGTCCTGACGACGGCAATCCGTTCCAATCCGGTTTCGACATCTCCGCAGCCAGCGAGGTGATGGCGTTGTTGTCGCTGTGCACGTCGTTGCGGGATCTCCGTGAACGGATGGGAAGAATCGTCGTCGGCTACAACCGCGGCGGCGAACCGGTGACCGCCGAGATGCTCAAGGCGGCCGGCGCCATGACCGCGATACTCAAGGACGCCATCAAGCCGAACCTGATGCAGACCGTGGAGCAGACGCCAGTGCTCGTGCACAGCGGTCCGTTCGGGAACATCGCCACCGGTAACTCCTCGGTGCTCGCCGATCTGATCGGCATCCATGCCGGTGACTACCTCATCACCGAGGCGGGGTTCGGTGCAGACATCGGCGCGGAAAAGTTCTTCAATATCAAGTGCCGTGCCTCCGGGCTGGCGCCGGATGCCGCCGTCATCGTCGCGACCGTGCGTGACCTGAAAACTCACTCAAACAAGTACCGGGTCGTCGCCGGCCGACCGCTGCCGCCGGAGATGCTCGCCGAGAATCCCGACGACGTCATCGCCGGGGCAGTGAACCTGCGCCGGCAGATCGCCAACATCCGCCGTCACGGAGTGACGCCGGTCATTGCGGTGAACGCATTTCCCACCGACTACGCCAGTGAGCATCAGGCGATCATGGACGTCGCAGCAGAGGAAGGTGTGCGCGCGGCGATCAGCTACCACTTCACCGAAGGCGGCAGGGGTGCGGTCGAGCTGGCCGAGGCGGTTGCGGAGGCCTGCGCTGAACCGTCGAGCTTCCACCGGCTCTATCCCGACGAACTTCCCCTGGTCGACAAGATCGATGTGATCGCGCGCGAGATGTACGGCGCCGACGGCGTGGACCTCTCGCCGCTGGCCGCTCGGCAACTCGACAAGTACGAGCGGGCAGGCTTCGGAAGCCTGCCGGTGTGCATCGCCAAGACACACCTGTCCCTGTCGGCCGACCCCAAAATCAAGGGAGCACCCACCGGGTGGCGACTGCCGGTGCGTGAGGTGCGTGCCTCGATCGGGGCCGGGTTCATCTATCCCCTCTGCGGCGACATGCGCACCATGCCTGGTCTCTCGTCTGCACCGGCAGCCGAAGGCATCGACATAGACGAGAACGGCGAGATCGTCGGGTTGTCCTGATCGGCGGACCCGGCCGGGCAGATCCGGCGCCTCCAATCCACTAGCGGCAGAGTCGTCCGTGTTCCCAGCTCCGGATAGCCGGTAGGAGAGCATTCACCGCACAAACGGGATCGCGTTCGTAGGGTCCCCCGGGATAGTCGGAGAGTGATTATGGGAGTGCGCCAGAACCGAACGACTTCTTGGGCGGCCGCGGCGGACGAGTCGTCACTCTGAACGTTAGGCTTACCAGCACAACCCCTGAGATCGGAGGACCAGCATGACTGATAACGGTACACAGAGTGAACCGATCCAAGACCAGCATTCTCAATCGGACGAGGCCAAAGTAGCGGGTATTCTCGCACAGGAGGAAGCCGACCTCGCCGGCCACAGCGAAGCCCAAGTCCTCGACGCGCTGCGCGAACGATTTGCATATGTTGGACACACCGTGAGCGAAGAAGCACTCCAAGATCATGCGCGTCGAATCGCCGGTCTCGACCCGAACGCTTTCTCGAGCAAGACACTATGACTTGCAGCTCCACCGCCACGGATGCCGACCGGGTGTTGCGTGGGCATTTAGCGGCGACGTGCCTGCCGTGCATGCAATCGTTCAGTCGCGTCTGAGATGTACTACTTCTCTCCTCGTGGGCTAGCGCTTTCGAGCCCACGAACTCACGTGCGGCGGATGCCCATAAAAGCTGCTCACCTAAGTGTGCGCAACGCGGCCACACCCACTGACGAAGTGCGTTCGCATCCCAAAGGCCGGGGATAGCTGGGCCTAACCACCGACAACGGAACGTCCCGTATTCGGGGGGCCCACTTGTGTGCGCTGCGAATCTTCGCCCAAAGGACTAGGAAGCAAGTATGATCGCGAACCTCGGGCTGAACCGGCTGCTATGGTCTGTAACCGGCGGGACGGCCATCGTCGCCGCAGTCGCCGGCATCCTGAATCCGAGCCTTTACGCCGGACTCGTCGCCGAGACGCTGCTTCCTGGGGCGCTCGCACAGGACATCATCTCGGTGCTCGCCGGGATCGGTCTTCTCGTGCTTGCCGCTCTTGCCCGTCCCAATCGGTGCCGGCAGCAGCTACTCGCGCTGGGCCTGCTCGGCTACCTCTTCTACGCGTACGGCATCTACGTGATCGAGCGGGCCTACAACGGCTTCTACCTT
The DNA here is from genome assembly GCF_004403065.1 of Cryobacterium cryoconiti. GTDB lineage: Bacteria > Actinomycetota > Actinomycetes > Actinomycetales > Microbacteriaceae > Cryobacterium > Cryobacterium cryoconiti. The sequence continues at coordinate 26,915 of NZ_SOHA01000001.1, read as the reverse complement.
GTCTACCTGGCGATCTTCACCCTGGCGTTCTGGAGCGTGGTCTACGGCACGGCCAACCTGCGGCGAGAGGTGATGGAGCAGGCAACGATGCCGCGCGGGCTGCGGGTTGTCTCCGCTGTCGGCGCGCTACTCCAGCCGCTGATGTTTTACCCACTCTGGATAGCGATGCTGATCCCACTCATGCGCGACCGGGACCAGATCGACTCGCTGTACTCCATCTTCATCCTGGACCTGGGCTTCATCATGCCCGCGTTCCTGATCCTCGCTGTGCTCGTATTCCGCAACCGCGGCGTCGGCCTTGTGCTGCTGCCGGCCCTGTATGTGCTGGGCTTCACCCTTATCTTCTCACTAGCACTGGCCGAGCTGGTCAAACCGGTGTTCGGCACCGCGCCAGACCTGCCGGCGCTGGCCGCCGCAGCGCTCCTCTCGGCACTTTTTCTGGTACTCGGCGGGCTACACCTGCGCCGACTGGGGTTGCCTCAACTGCGTGCAGACGCTGCAGAGGTCCGCCCGCCTCTGAAGACCCCAAGCGCCGACATATTCTGAGTTTGTTTTCGGAACGTTATTCGGATCCGGAAACGTGCCGGGCACCAACAGCGACGATTCGGTGTCCTTCGTCGCAAGTTCGGCGTCAATAACCGGAGGCGAGTGATTCAAGATCGTTGCATGTCAGCACTGGTACTGCATATAGATGGAAACGCCCGATCGCGATAGTGCCCACAACGGCGAGGTATATCCGCATCGCTCAGACCGGCGTCGCACCGCAGCGATGGCGCGTGGATGACGTGACCGCGTGTTCGTCTGACTTGAGGCAGGTGAACCGGTGGCCGCGGCGCGAAAACGCGGGGGCCAACGGCCCGAAGCTTCAGGAGGCCGTGCTCGGGGTTCCCAATCGCGCCGACGACTTCAGGATCTCCACCGATCACCAGTTCGTGAAAAAGTCTTTCGACGTGCTCGGGTGCCATCTCAATCTGCCAGAATCGGCCGCGGCGCCACGGTCCATGCCTGGTTCTGCGGCTCGCGGCCGTCGGCGCGAGTGCTCTGGTTGGCAGGCCGTTTCGCTTGGTCGCCATGGGCCAACCGGTGTGCCGTTACGCTGAGCCCCGCAGCCGCTGAGCTTGCCACTGCCGGGCAGCCGTGGCCCGTCCGCGGCCCGAATAGCCTCAGATCGGTGGGTGGCTTCAGACCCCGGAAGACGTGCCGTGAGGCGGTGCTAGAGCAGACCTTCTCCAGGGCTCGAGGCAGAGGGAACGAGAGATTCAACGGGGACAGAGCCAGTCGGACTCGATCAGGTTCTAGGTCGGCGGAGGGGTGTCCTGGGGGTTGGCCTCGTTGGGGGTGTCGCTATCTGTGTACTCGCCTTCGACGTCCGATTCAGTTAAAGCACGCCCGTCAGCTGGGGTCGTCGCGTCGGCTTCAGGTTCCGTGTCGGTGTACTCGCCGTCGGACTCGGGGTTGGGTTTCATTGGAGGCTTCCTTTGAGAGGGTTTCGTGACAGTATCTCTGCGACTGTCTGATCGCAATATGCGGCACACTCGGATCACGAGCGTCCGCATGTTGCGCTCGCACAGATTCCGGGTCGTCCTCGACGGTTCGATTTTTCCATGTCGATGCCCTCGAGCCAGTACGTCGCCAAGTCCTCGAACGATCTCTCCGGCGTCAGCGACGTATTCATCGGCTGCTGCAGGTATCTCGTCGTGAGCTTGTTCTTCAGCGATCGCTCAGCAGCCCTGGTGGTCTCTCCGGTGGCCTAATTCTGGCGCGTCCGACCGTCCCAGTCCCGGTAACGGGTCCGAGCGTCGAACCGACCGGACGGCGCCACCCGGCTCGCGCTGCTCGGCAATCCAGGCCCGCACATCGGAGACAACGAACTTCAGGTGTTTGCCGAACCGGCAGGCGGCAGGGCCTTTGCCGTGCACCCGCCAGTCGTAGACGGTGGAGATCGGGATGCCCAGGTAGGCGGCCAGCTCGGCAACGTCCACCAGGGGCTCCAGGCCCCAGTCGTCGGTGGAAGGAGAGGTTGGGTTCTCGTTGTGAATGCTCATACCCAGGAGGTGTGCCGGGCGATCCCGGACGATCGGGAGGAACCGAAACCAACCTCGGCGCACCGCACGGCAGGGCCGGCAAAGCGGCTGAAATGGGCTGAAAGTGATGGGGTAGTGATGGGAACATCAAATCTCTTAACCAAAAAAGTCCCGGAAACCCTTGAGTTCCCGGGACATTTGGTCGGGCTGACAGGATTTGAACCTGCGACCCCTTGACCCCCAGTCAAGTGCGCTACCAAGCTGCGCCACAGCCCGCCGCTCCTGCGCGATTCCGACTAACAGAACCAACAGGAGACAACTCGAATAGCTTACCGCGTCCGGAGAGCACTCGCGCACAGTATGGGGCCTCAGCGGGCAAATCCGGGCGATGAATCCTGTGGAGCAGGGCTCACCGCGGGCGCGCAGGTGGCGTTCAGGGATTCCCGCGCGCGTTGATAGCGGGCTCATAGGTTGCGAACGTACCTTGGCGATCGGCCGAACGGGCCGCATCACGAGAGAAGGAAATCATGGCGAACAAGACTGCAGGCATCCTGACCAAACTCAACCTTCCCCTGGTGGCGCTATGGGTGGCCGGCGTGATTGTCACCGTGGTGGGGTGGCTGGTGCTGAGCTCGTCGAATGGCGCTCAGGCCGAGTTTTACACCTCGGCGTCTCAGGATTATGCGGGGTACTTTGCCGCGCAGTCCGGGAGCACGCTGGGGAGCGTGCTGATTGGGGCGGGAGTGTTGGGGATGCTGCTGGCGCTGGCGTCGCAGGTGCGGGTGCGGGGTGCCGTGGTGGCGAGTGTTGTGGAGGACGTCGTTGTTGTTGACGAGGAGGAGGAGTTTGAGGACGAGCTGGGAGTGACGGCGGTGCCGGTTACGGATGCTGGTGAGTCGGGCGTTGAGAGCGGCGAGGGTGAGAAGGCGGAGACGGCGGAGAAGCAGGAGAGCGAGTTGGAGGAGAGTGTGCGAGCGTCTTGAGGTTGGGTCGCCGGGTCTCGACAAGCTCGACCACCGGGTTGCTCGACCACCGGGGCGAGCGGTGGTCGAGCCTGTCGAGACCGGGACGGGTCACTTCAGTAGGGCGGCGATCTCCGTCGCGGTGAGCGGGGTCCACGGGGAACCGTCGGGGTTCGACGAGGCTGCCTCGGGACTCTCGGCCTGGTTCCACCACTTGGCCTCGAAGGGCACACCGTCCATCAGGATGCGCGCACCCTTCTCGTAGGTGGCGGCCCCGTCCCAGGCAGGGTAGGTGTCAGCCGGCAGGGTGGCCGCCTCGAACGGCTTCTCCCCCGGCAGCACCGGCCCGATCAGCGTCCACGGCGTCTCCCACGAGTTCAGCACGGGATTGTCGGGCAGGTCGCCGCGCGTCCACCACTTGGCCTGGTACACATTGCGGTGCCAGACCACCTTGGTCTCGGCGAGGTACGACGACTCCTCGGCCCAGATCGGGTACGGGCTCGTCGCCGGGTCATCGGTCAGGTCACCGATCAGGTCCGCCTCATCCGTCGTCTGGGCTGACGCCCCGGCCTCGGGGCGGCCGTCGAAGCCCTTCGCGAGCACGTCGGCGAACCGGGTGTCACCCTGGTCGACGCCACTGCACGAGTTCGACACCCGCTTGAGGTCGACATAGTTCGAGCCGCAGGTCTGGTCGCGGTTGAGCGACCACAACGACATGCGCCCGATCCGGGTCTCCTGCGCGAACGCACTGAACTCGGCGGCGTCCTTCAGGCTGAAGATCTCCCCCTCCACATCGTTCTGGCCGATCATCGGCGTGGCACCGATCTTCGTCCACAGCGTGGCCGCGGTGAGGTCGATGCCGGCCAGCTTGTAGAGCCCGCCCAACTGCTTGTGCGCGGCCTGCAACGCCTGAATCGACGCCTCAGCCATGCTGTCGCCGTCGGCCCGGCTGGCGCCGTAGTCCATCGTCATCAGGTTCACGCCGGCCAGATCCACACCTGCTTCGAGCATCTGGCTGACGGATGCCGCGCCGTCGGCGGTCATCCCGGCCGGAGACACGGGCAGGGTGAGCCACACGGCCAGGTCCTGGCCGGCCGCGCTGCGCTTCTCCTGCAGGGTCGCCATGGCAGCGGCCCGGCGCTCACCAGCCGCGGTGTCGGTCAGGTTGCCACCCTCGATGTCCAGATCGATCGTGGTCACCTCGTAGCGGTCGATCACCGCGGTGTACGCCTCGACCAGCTGGGCCGGGTCGGTGCAGCCGGTCGACAGTTCGTCGTTCAGCAACCCGCCGAACGAGACCACGACCTGCCCGCCGAGCTGCTCGGCCCGGGCGAGACGCCGGTCGAGGTCGAGCCCCTCCGCCGCTCCGTCCAGGGTGTAGTAGGTACCCCAGGTGGGCGTGCAGGCATCCGTCTTATCGGCCACGATGAACGACAAGACCACGTCGCGCCCGGCCTCGGAATCGGGCGTCTCGAAGTTGTACACGGGGGTGGCGGTCAGGTCGGTGTAGCCGGCGAACCAGGGCTCGTAGGCGTCGGCCGCCTGGGCGCTGCTCCACAGCTGGAAGCCGAAATAGCCGCTGACACTGAGGATGGCCACGAGCACCATCGACAGCAGCACCCGCAACGGGGACAGCCGGCGCGAACGTCCGGTCGAGTGGGCCTTCGCGGTCGCTGCGCTCATGAACGGCTCCGAATGCTGTGCAGGTCAGCGCCGGCATCGGATGCCGACCGCACCCCCGAGGGAACCTCGCCCGGCGCATACCCATGGTAGATCACCGCACGCCAGCCCAGCGCGGCATCCGGTCGACCGGCGGTCGCCTGCTCGGCGGATGCCCGCGGCTTGCGGTCCACGTACATCCACTGGGTCAGGCCCAGCCACACGTCGACGACGGAGCTCCACAGGCCGATGTTGGCCAGGATCGCCGCCAGCGCGAACACCGCGTTGAACGCCGCGAACGCCGCGTTGCCCCAGTTCTCGGCGAGCAGGTCACGCCACAGGGTGAGCGCCGAGAACGCGACGATCAAGTAGGGCGCCAGCACGAACAGGAGCGGAGCGGCGGTGCGGTTCTTCACCTTCGGGGTGCGGGCGAAGGGGATCTTCTTGCTCGTCAGCGCCTGCTCGAGCGATTTGAGCACACCGGCGAGGTTCACCGGCAGCAGCACCAGGTTGAACCCGTAGATGCGGAAGATGTCGCTGAACTTGTAGCCGCAGTAGCGCAGGTCGCTGCCCATGGCCAGGAAGTACGGCAGGGCGGCGAGCACCACGACGGGGCTGAGCAGCTTGCTGTCGTAGGGGTAGGCCAGCAGGAACACCAGGCCGAAGCTGGCCCAGGTGATCGAGGTCATGTAGTTGATGCGCAGGAACAGCTCGGTCAGCGGCACCGGGTGCCCCTGACGCTTGCGCTCGCGCACCTGGCGCCACAGCTTGGGCAGGATCAGCAACCCGCCGTTCGCCCAGCGGCGACGCTGCACGATCAACGAACCGAAGTCCGGTGGCGTGGCGCTGTAGCTGAGCCGTTCGGGGTAGTTGGCAAGGGTCCAGCCGTGGGTGCCGAGGTCGATGCTCGATTCGGTGTCCTCGATCACGGTGCGGTCCTGCACGTAGCGGCGCACCTCGAAGCCGCCGACGGTCTCGACCTCGACGATGTCCTCCATCGCCCGCTTGCGGATGACGGCGTTGGCTCCCACCCAGAAGGCGGCGCCGTAGAACGACATGCCCTGGTGCAGGATGTGCTGAATATCGGTGGTCGCCCCGGCGAGACGTTCGATGCGGGTGGGCGCACCGCGGAACGACGAGTACGGGGTCTGCGTCACCGCGACGCGGGCGTTGTCGGGCTGCTCGAGGAAGTAGACCAGGCGCAGGCAGTAGTCGCGCAGCAGCAGCGAATCGGCGTCCAGGGTGAGCAGGTAGTCGCTGTCGGGCACGACGACGTCGGCGCCGGCGGCGTCCCGGCCGGTCAGCGGCCGCAGAACGGTACCGGCCGGGGTGTCCTCACTGCGGTACGAGCCGCCCATCAACCCGATGTAGGCGTTGAGGTTCATGGCCTTGTTGGCCTCATGCGACAGGGAGGCGTAGCGCTTGCGCTCGAAGGTGGCCAGGTCGGCCGAGAAGGTCCAGACCAGACGGCGGTGCAGTTCCAGCATCCGCTGCCCGGTGGGGGCCGTGTTCTCGTCGGCCGCGGCGTGCAGGGCCGTGGCGGTGATGGCCAGTTCGGCGGCGAGCCCACCGAGCACCTGCTCCACGAAGAACGTGTCCACGTGGTCGGCCACGGTCTCCGCGGCGGCCATCCGGTCGAGCCAGGAGACGGCCCAGCGGTAGTTGCCGGCGAGCTCGCGCACGGCGTCGGCGCTCACCTCCGGGTTCGCCGCCAGTTCGAGCTCGCAGATCAGCAGCTCGTTCGCAAAGCGGGACCGCGGCTCCTCGAGCGCGTCGGCAATGCCCTGGGCGATCGCCCGGGACACCGCGAGCTGCGCGGCGACGGCCGGGTCGGCCGGGTGAGGCGGGTCGTCCAGGAGCAGCACCACCCGCAGCGACGGGTATTCCTGCAGGGCGGCCGACCACAGGGTGCCGCGCACGACGCCGGGCTCCTCGCTGTAGGAGGGCACCAGCACGGTCATCGATCCCTGATTCACGGCGAAGTGGCTGTCCAGCTCGGCGCGGGGCACACGCACGTGGTCCCGGAACCGGCGCAGGGCACCCTGACGCATGATCAGGTACATCAGCGCGGAAAAGGTGAGGCACGTGACGACGACCACATAGGAGATGGCCTCGGTGGTGAACCGAAAACTCTGCGTTCCGTTGTTCAGGAACTCACGGATGATCGTGTACACCAGGTAGACGATCCAGGCGAGAACGGTGACCAGGATGGCCACACGACCCCAGGTGATCTTGGCGTCACTGGGCCGGTCATGCACGATCGGGAGGGGTGTGGTGCTGCGTTCGGCACCGAATTGACGTTTGCGGGCAGGCGAAGTTTTCGGCTTCGTGAGCATGGAGAATCCTCGGTTAGGGCCAGGGATTGAATCGATTCGCGAGATATCGGGTCTGGCGAATCGGCGGGTCGTCGGGAGAGGTCCCGGAGTGTTCGGGCGAAGCGGATTTCGGGTCCAGTGCCGTCGGGCATGCGGGCTGGGACTGCTGTGGGAGTCTCTGAAATTGACTCACGATAAATTTAGACGCGCCCCCGGACAAACCAAAGACCCCGAACGGGGGGTGTGGAGTTCCACGCCTGTCCGGGGTCTGGTGTTGAGCGGCTGCCTAGCGCTTGCGCTTCTCGCGCACGCGCATGCTGATGTTGATCGGGCTTCCCTCGAAGCCGTACACCTCGCGCAGGCGACGCTGGATGTAGCGACGGTAGCCCGGGTCGAGGAACCCGGTGGTGAAGATGACGAAGGTCGGCGGGCGGCTCGACGCCTGGGTGCCGAACAGGATGCGGGGCTGCTTGCCGCTGCGCACGGGGTGCGGGTGCGACGCGGCCAGCTCGGCGAGGAACGCGTTGAACTTGCCGGTGGCGATGCGGGTGTCCCAGGCTTCGAGAGCGGTCTCGAGGGCCGGAACGAGCTTCTCCATGTGGCGGCCGGTCTTGGCCGAGATGTTCACGCGCGGGGCCCAGGAGACGTGCGCCAGGTCCTGCTCGATCTCACGTTCCAGGTAGCGGCGACGGTCGTCGTCGATCTGGTCCCATTTGTTGAAGGCCAGCACGAGGGCGCGACCTGATTCGAGCACCAGGTCGATCACGCGCACGTCCTGCTCGCTGATCACCTCGGTCACGTCGATCAGGACCACGGCCACTTCGGCCTTTTCGAGGGCGGCGCTGGTGCGCAGCGACGCGTAGAAGTCGGCGCCCTGGGAGAGGTGCACGCGACGACGGATGCCGGCCGTGTCGACGAAGCGCCATACCCTGCCGCCGAGCTCGACCTGCTCGTCGACCGGGTCGCGCGTGGTGCCGGCGAGCTCGTTGACGACAACGCGCTCCTCGCCGACGACCTTGTTCAGAAGGCTCGACTTGCCCACGTTCGGGCGGCCGAGGATCGCGACGCGGCGCGGTCCGCCGACTTCCTGCTTGGCGACGGCGGAGATCTCGGGCAGTTCCTCGAGGATCGCGTCGAGCAGGTCGGCGACGCCGCGGCCGTGCAGGGCCGAGACGGGCCAGGGCTGGCCGAGGCCGAGCGCCCACAGGCTCGCGGCTTCCGGCTCCTGGCGGATGTCGTCGACCTTGTTGGCGACGAGGAAGACGGGCTTGCCGGCCTTGCGCAGCAGACGCACGACGGCTTCGTCGGTGGAGGTGGGACCCACGTTGGCATCGACGACGAACATGACGACGTCGCAGAGTTCGATGGCCAGTTCGGCCTGGGCGGCGACGGAGGCGTCGATGCCCTTGGCGTCGGGCTCCCAGCCGCCGGTGTCGACGAGGCTGAAGCGGCGTTCGTGCCATTCACCCTTGTAGGTCACGCGGTCGCGGGTCACCCCGGGGGTGTCCTCCACGACGGCCTCGCGGCGGCCGAGGATGCGGTTCACGAGTGCCGACTTGCCCACGTTCGGGCGGCCGACGATGGCGATGACCGGCAGGGCCGGCAGGTACTGGATGGCGTCGGGGTCTTCCGTCACCGAGTCGAGAACGTCGAAGTCCTCGTCGGCGAGATCGTACTCATTGAGCCCGGTGCGAAGCGCGGCGGCGCGTTGCGTCACCAGATCGTCATCGAGGTCGTCCAAGCGCGTTACCAGCTCGGAGTCGAGGTCGGGGATCGTGTCGTCGAAGTCGTTGTTGTTGGTCATGCGATGGCCTCGCGGTATGTATTGATGACGTCGAGGACCGCGTCAATGGTCTGTTCGAAGTCGAGATGGGTGGAGTCGACGGTGGTCACACCGTCTGCGGCGCTCATGAATTCGACTACCTGTGAGTCAGCGCGATCCCTCGATCGCATCTGTTCCGCCACGGTTTCAGCCGATTGGGTCGATATTTCCGCAGAGCGCCTAGCCATTCTAGCCTCCTCGGAAGCCGTGAGCAGTATACGGATCTCCGCGGTGGGGGCCACCACGGTGGTGATGTCCCGGCCTTCGATCACGATTCCGGTGCGCTGGGAGCTCGCCGCGATGCTGCGGAACAGCTCGGTGAGGTGCGTGCGCACCTCCGGGATGCGGGCCACGGAGGAGACGAGGGCGGAGACGGCGGGATCGCGGATCGCGTCGGTGACATCCGTTTCACCGACCCGCACGACGTGCTCGTCGGGGGCGATGCCGATGGAGTAGTCGAAGTCGCCCAGGGCGGCCACGACGGCGTCGGTGTTCTCGGTGTCGATCCCCCGGTCGCTGACGAACCAGGCGAAGGCCCGGTAGGCAGCGCCCGTGTCGAGGTAGTCGAAGCCGATGCGGCGGGCGGCGGCGCGGCTGACGCTGGACTTGCCGCTGCCGGCCGGTCCGTCGATCGCGACGATGTGGGGGCTTGAGTGACGACCCATGATTAACCAGCAATCCGCCAGCCGCGGGCGGCCAGCTCTTCGGTGAGGCGACCTACGGCCTCAGGGAGTACAGAAATTTCGGCCAAGCCGATTTGGGCGCCCGGAGAGTGCTCCAGGCGCAGGTCTTCCATGTTCACGTTCAGCTCGCCGATCTCGTGCAGCAGCCGGGCGATCTGGCCGGGCCGGTCGTCGATCATCACGATGAACGAGGCGTAGCGGCGGTCCTGGCCGTGCTTGCCGGGCAGGCGGGCCACCCCGGCGTTGCCGCCGGTGAGTTCCTCGGCCACCTTGCGCCGTGCTCCGGGCGCGGCCGGGTCGGCGAGCGCGTCGATGAACCGGTCGAGGTCGTCACGGTAGGCCAGCAGGATGTCCCGCACGGGTTCGGCGTTCGCGCCGAGGATCTGCACCCACAGATCCGGGTCGCTCGCGGCGACGCGGGTCACGTCGCGCAGACCCTGCCCGGCGAGGTTCAGGGCCGAGCCGGGGGCATCCGTCAACCGGCGGGCCATGATCGTGGAGACGACCTGCGGCACGTGAGAGATCAACGCGACGCCGCGGTCGTGCTCCTCCGGGCTCATCTCCACCAGGGTCGCGCCCAGGTCGAGGATGAGGTCGTCGATCGCGGTGGCCTGCTGGTAGCTGATCGCGTCGTGCGCGGCAACCACCCAGGGGCGGCCGACGAACAGGTCGGCGCGGCCGGAGAGCGGTCCCCCGCGTTCGCGGCCGGCCAGCGGGTGACCGCCGATGTAGCGGGACACGTCGGCCCCCATCATTCGGAGCTCCTGCAGCGGGGCCAGCTTGACGCTCGCGACATCCGTCACGATCGCCTGCGGGAAGGCAGCCAGCTCGCGCGCGACGATCTCGGCCGTCACATCGGGCGGCACGCAGACCACGATCAGCTGGGGCGCATCACCGGGTCGCCCGGCCCGGCCGGCGCCGTAGTCGACGGCGATGCTGAGGTTGGTCGGCGACGCGTCGGCGAGGATGACGTCGATGCCGCGCGCGCGAAGGCCCAGGCCGATGCTGGTGCCGAGCAGGCCGGCACCCACGACGCGCACGGGCCCGATCAGGCGAGATTCAACCACGTGGAGCTCCTGGACTAGATCTTCGTTTCGGCCCGCGACACCGTGAGCAGCTGGCCGAGTTCCGCCTTGGTCAGGTCGCGCACATCGCCCACGCGCAGCGTGCCGAGGTGCAGCGGGCCGAACTGGCGGCGCACGAGGTCGACGACGGGGTGGCCGACGGCCTCCATCATGCGGCGCACGATGCGGTTGCGGCCGGAGTGCAGGGTGAGCTCGACCAGGCTGAAACCGTCGCCGGGAGGGCTGGTCAGGAGGCGCGCCTTGTCGGCGGAGATGGGGCCGTCGTCCAGCTCGATACCGTTCTGCAGCAGCTGGATGGTCTGCGGCGACACGCGGCCCTCGACCTTGGCGATGTAGGTCTTCAGAACCCCGAACGACGGATGCGCGAGCACATGCGCGAGATCGCCGTCGTTGGTCAGGATCAGCAGGCCGCTCGTCATCGCGTCGAGGCGGCCCACGTTGAACAGGCGCTCCTCGAACTGGTCGGTGAACTCGCGCAGGTCGGGGCGTCCGCTCTCGTCCTGCATCGACGAGACCACGCCGACGGGCTTGTTCAGCATCACGTAACGGCGGCTGGTGTCCAGCTGCACGGCCACGTTGTCGACCATGATCAGGTCGGAGTCCGGGTGGATGCGGCGGCCCAGCTCGGTGACGACCTTGCCGTTCACGCGCACGCGGCCGGCGGCGATCATCTCTTCGGACACGCGCCGCGAGGCGACGCCCGCGGAGGCCATGACCTTCTGCAGGCGCACGCCGTCGGCGGCGGCCTCGGGGTTGGTGGGTGTCCCCTGAATCCCCTGGTTGTCGTTCGTCATGGCAGTTCCTCAAATCCGTTCGCGCCGTCATTGAGCAACGGCGATAGGTAGGGCAACTCGTCGAGCGAGTTGATTCCGAGCTGGGCTAGCAGAAGGTCTGTGGTGCCGTAATTGATCGCACCGGTCTCACTGTCGGTGAACGCTTCGGTGATCAGACCGCGGCCGAGCAGCGTGCGCACGACCGAATCCACATTTACGGCACGAATCGAGGCTACAGCCCCGCGGCTGATCGGTTGCTTGTACGCGATCACGGCGAGGGTTTCCAGCGCCGCCTGCGAGAGCCGGCTCGGGTTCTGCGTCACCACGAAGTCGGCCACCGTCACATCGTGTTCGGGCCGCACGTAGATGCGCCAGCCGCCGGCCACCTCACGCAGCTCGAAGCCGCGGCGCACGGTGCCGGCGAGCCCGTCGAAGTCGGCCACGAGCCGGGCGACGGATGCCCGCGTCTCGGCCAGCGTGGCATCGACCGCGGCCGCGAGCTGCAGCAGCCCTTGCGGCTCGTCGGCGACCATCAGGATGGCCTCGAGGGTGCGTTCGAGCGGGAGGCGGCGGGCATCCGCGCCCTCGTCGTTCACTGTGTTCTCTGCGTTCTGTGCGTTCTGTGCGTTCACTGCCGCGGTCGCTGTCGCGGTCGCTGTGTCACTGTTCATAGTCGGCTCCGAGGTTGGCGAGGGTGTCGTCGGACCAGTTCTCGGCACTCCAGTGCAGGCTGAGGTCGCCGAGCGGCACGAGCTGGTCGAAAGAGAGGGCGCCGAGGCGGTAGAGCTCGAGCACGGCCAGGAAACGGGCGATCACGACGCCCTTCTCCTCGGCCCCCACGATCAGCTCGCGGAACGTGAGGGTGTCGCCGCCGCGCAGCATCCGCACCACGTAGGCTGCCTGCTCACGGATGCTGACCAGCGGCGCATGCAGGTGCTCGAGCCCCACGCGGGGCAGCTCACGCGGAGTGAGGGCGAGGGCGGCCAGGGCGGCGAAGTCGCCGAGGGACAGGGTCCAGACCAGTTCGGGCGTCTTTCGGCGGAACTTCTCCTCCAGCCGCACCGCCCGCACGTGCCGGGTGGACTCGGTGTCGAGCCTCTGTTGGAACCAGGCGCTCGCGCTCTTGAAGGCGCGGTACTGCAGCAGCCGGGCGAACAGCAGGTCGCGGGCCTCGAGCAGGGCCACGTCCTCCGCGTCGACGAGTTCACCCTGCGGCAGCAGCCCGACCACCTTGAGGTCGAGCAGGGTGGCCGCGACCACCAGGAACTCGGTGGCCTGGTCGAGCTCCTCGTCGTGGTCGAGGCCGCGCAGGTAGGCGATGAATTCGTCGGTGACGCGGCTGAGCGAGATCTCGGTGATGTCGAGTTCGTGCTTGCCGATCAGGGACAGGAGCAGGTCGAACGGCCCCTCGAAGTTGCCGAGGGCAACCGAGAACGACTTCGGTGCGGCCGCGTCAGGCGACGGCGCCACGCTGGATCAGTTCCCGCGCCGCCTGCTTGTAGGCCTTGGCCGCCGCGTGCTCGGGCGCGAACTCGGTGATCGGGATGCCCGCGACGCTCGCGTCGGGGAATTTGACCGTGCGGCCGATGACCGTTTCGAGCACGCTGTCGCCGAACGCGTCCACGACCCGCTCGAGCACCTCGCGGGAGTGCAGCGTACGGGAGTCGAACATGGTGGCCAGGATGCCGTCGAGTTCGATGGCCGGGTTGAGCCGGTCGCGCACCTTGTCGATGGTCTCGATCAGAAGCGCCACCCCGCGCAGGGCGAAGAACTCGCACTCGAGCGGGATCAGCACGCCGTGGCTGGCCGTGAGGGCGTTGACGGTGAGGATGCCCAGCGACGGCTGGCAGTCGATCAGGATGACGTCGTAGTCGCCGGACACCTTGCGCAGCACACGGGCCAGGATCTGCTCGCGGGCGACCTCGTTGACCAGGTGCACCTCCGCGGCGGACAGGTCGATGTTCGCCGGGATGATGTCGAGGTTGTGCACCGAGGTCTTCTGGATGGCGTCGGAGGGGTTGACCGAGCCGCTGAGCAGCAGGTCGTAGATGGTGGTCACATCGTGGGTAGGCACACCGAGACCGGCGGACAGGGCGCCCTGCGGGTCGAAGTCGATGGCCAGCACGCGACGGCCGTAGCCGGCGAGGGCGGCACCCAGGTTGATGGTGGTCGTCGTCTTGCCGACGCCGCCCTTCTGGTTGCACAGCGAGATGATGCGCGCCGGGCCGTGGCCGGGCAGAACCGGGGGCTCGTCGAAGTCACGCTTGGGGCGGCCGGTCACACCGACCGGTACCTCGTCTAAACCGGGAAGTCGCGTCCGGTCATCTTGCTTGCGCGCCACTGAGATGTCCTCGATCCGTCTTACACCTGTCACTGTGTCCACTGTAGCGATCGGATCGGGCAAGGTGCGGCACGGATCGCCGAAAATCGCCGGTCTGCGGCCTGAATCCGGCGGGAATCGGGCGTGTCATCCGCTGGATGGGACGGAACGGGGTCGGTCACAGGGTCGTGAGTTAAGATTTTGAAGTGCCTCTCCTCATCACACCCCTCCGGATCGCTCTCGTCTGCCTGCACACTTCGCCGGGCGCTGAGCCTGGCTCGGGTGACGCCGGAGGCATGAACGTGGTCGTGCGCCACCAGGCCGAGGCTCTCGCCGCCGCCGGCCACCACGTCGAAATCCTCACCCGGCGGTCCTCCCCCCTGTCGGAAACGGAGCAGCTGAGCCCCGGGGTGACGCTCCGCTTCCTCGACGCCGGCCCGGCTCGGCCCGTGCCCAAGGGCGACCACGAGAACTTCATCGACGCCTTCCGACTGCAGATGGATGCCCTCGGACCCTACGACGTCATCCACTCGCACCACTGGTTCTCCGGGATGGCCGCGCTGCCGCTCGCCCGCCGCCGCGGCGTTCCGCACGTGCAGAGCTTCCACAGCATCGCGGCCGACCCGTCCACGCCGCTGTCGGCGGGCGAGCGCCCCGAGTCCCCCGGCCGGATGGCCGGCGAGGAATGGCTCGCCCAGGAGTCGGACGCCCTGGTCGCCATCAGCGAGGCCGAGGCGCACACCATCGTGCAGCGGCTCGGCGGTTCGCCCGAGCGCATCACGATCGTTCTGCCCGGTGTCGACGGGATCCTGTTCCGGCCGACGGACCTGTTGCCGGCCGAGCCGCGGGACTACGCGGCGGGGCCGCGGGACATCCGTGGCTACGCCGTCGTCGCCGGCCGCCTGCAGCCGCTGAAGGGTCTCGACCTGGCCATTGAGGCGATCGCGGCCGTGCCCGAGGCGATCCGGCCCGAACTCGTGATCGCCGGCGACGCGTCGGCCGACTACGACGGCTACATCGACGAGCTGCGGGCCCTCGCGGCCCGGCATGGGATCGAGCGCAGCGTGCGATTCGTGGGGCCGCAGTCCCGCGTGGACCTGGCCCTGCTGCTCAGCGGAGCCCGGATCGTTCTCGTGCCCTCACACTCCGAGACCTACGGGCTCGTGGCCCTCGAAGCGGCCGCGAGCGGCGTGCCCGTGGTGGCCGCGGCGGCCGGCGGACTGCGCGAAGCGGTGCTCGACGGCGACACCGGCGTGGTAGTCGACTCGCGCGACCCGCAGGTCTGGGCCGGGGCGCTCACCCAGATCCTCTCGAACCCCGCGTTCGCCCGGCGCCTGTCGCTGGCCGCGCGCGAGCGGGCCGAGCACCTGGACTGGCCGCGATCGGCCGACGGCCTCGTCACGGTCTACCGCTCGTTGGTGCGGCCCGGGGCCGGCGACCGCAGCCCCTCACTGCTGCGCGCGTGAGCCTGCTCGACGGGGTTCCCACCGTTCTGTTCGTGCACGCCCACCCCGATGACGAAACCATCGCGACGGGTGCGCTGATCGCGGAGCTGGTGGCCCGCGGCATCCGCGTGTCGCTGCTGACCGCCACGCGCGGCGAGCAGGGTGAGGTTGTGACCGGGCCGCTGTCGGTGCTCGAGGGCACGGAGGCGCTCACCCGCGAACGCGAACGGGAACTCGCGGGCGCCACAGCGGCCCTCGGCATCGCAGCCGGAGACCGGTTCTGGCTGGGGGCCGCGCCCGCTCGCGCTCGTGGCCTCTCACCGCGCGCCTACCGGGATTCGGGCATGACCTGGATCCGCCCCGGCCTGGCCGGGCCAGCCGCCGACATCGACGACGACGCTCTGGTGCGGGCGCCGCTGGCCGAGGTGACGGCGGATGTGGCCGCCCTGATGGCGGGACTTCGGCCGGCGCTGGTGATCAGCTACGACAACGGCGGCGGGTACGGGCATCCGGATCACGTGCGCATGCACGAGGCGGCGCTGGCGGCCAGTCGCACGGCCCGGGTCGCGTTCGCCGAGGTCGTGCACTCGATGGTTGACGGTGCGGAGTGGTTCGACCTGTCGGAGTACCTCGCCACGGTGACGGATGCCCTGCGCTGCCACGCGAGCCAGCTCACCGTCGACGGCGCGCACATCGTGCATTCCGGAGGGCAGCGCGAACCGATCATCACCGCGGTGGGGTTGCGGCTGCTCTGAGGCCGACCTGAACCGGTGACCCCGCCGCGATTGTTCCCGGTCCGGACAACTGTTGCCGGCACACGGGCAACAATTGTCCGGAACGGGAACAGTCAGGCGCGTTCGCGGGCCGGGTCACCGGGTTTCGGCAGGCTCAACCACCGATGGGGGCCGCACCGGCCGCGAACGGGGCGCTCGCGGCATCCGTCACGTAACTTCGGAGAAAAGCGCGACACGCCGCATTTCGTCGCTGCACGAACGGCGTGTTGCGAGAATCTCCGAAGTTAGCAACGCGACGGATGCCCGTGGGCGGCGGGCGGCGCGCGGGCGGCGCGCCGGCTCCCGACCGCTAATGTTCCCGTTCCGGACAACTGTTGCCGGCACACGGGCAACAGTTGTCCGAAACGGGAACAGTCACGCGGCATTGCGGGTCAGGTCACCGTGTCTCAACAGGCTCAACCACCGATCGGGCGCCGCCATGGCCGCGGGCGGATCCGGCTGGACGGCTCGCTGGGCAGCTGCAGGCTGGCATTCCTAAAACGAGCACCGAACGTGCATAACTCCTGCAAATTCTCAGGATCGGCACCGGAACCCCCGGAAACACGCGGGCGATTACGGTGCCTCTCTCAAATTGCAGGAGTTATGCAAGGACGGCCTTGGTGACGGATGTCTGGGGGCGGGGCTCGGAGGCCGAGTCACCGGGTTTCGACAGGCTCAACCACCGACCGGGTCAACCAACGGAAGGGGGCAGGTCACCGGGTTTCGACAGGCTCAACCACCGACAGGCTCAACCACCGACAGGCTCAACCATCGACAGGCTCGACCACCGCGGGCGGCTCGACCACCGCGGGCGGCTCGACCACCGCGGGCGGCCCGACCAGCGGCGCAGGGCGGGCGACCCGGGCTCGGGGGTGCGCCGTCGTGTACATGTCGCGGAGGGTGTCCGCGGTGACGAGGGTGTAGATCTGGGTGGTGGCCACCGATGAGTGACCGAGCAGCTCCTGCACCACGCGCACATCGGCCCCACCCTCGAGCAGGTGCGTGGCGAACGAGTGCCGCAGCGTGTGCGGCGACACGTGCCCCTCGAGTCCGGCTCTTTCGGCGGCGGCCCGGATGATCAGCCACGCGTTCTGCCGGCTCAGCCGCTTGCCGCGCAGACCCAGGAACAGGGCCGGCGTCGCCGGACCGCGCGCCGAGAGCAGGGGTCTCCCCCGCACGAGGAACGTGTCGATGGCCGTGCGCGCGTAGCTGCCCACCGGCACGATGCGCTGCTTGTCGCCCTTGCCGGTCAGACGCACCACCTCGGGATCGAGCACGTCATCCACGTTGAGGTTGACCACCTCCGAGACGCGGGCTCCCGTGGCGTAGAGCAACTCCAGCAGCGCCTTGTCGCGCAGGTTCGCCACCTCGTCGCCGTCCGTCGCCGCCAGCAGCCGGGTCACCTGCTCGATCGAGATGGCCTTGGGCAGCCGGGTGCCGAGCTTCGGAGGCTTCGACTCGTGCGCGACATCCGTTTCGACCACGCCCTCCTCCAGCAGGAACCGGTGGAACCCGCGAACGGTCGAGAGGATGCGCGCGATCGACGCCGGCGTCAGCGGCGACTCCTCGCGGGAACCGAGGTACCGCACATATTCGGAGATGTGCCGGCTGGTCACCTCGGCCAGGCCGGTCAGGCGCTCGGCCCCGAGCCAACGACTGTAGATGGCCAGGTCGCGCCGGTAGGCGGACACCGTGTTGGTGCTCAACCCACGCTCAATCGCCACGTGGCGCAGATACGAGTCCACGGCCGCCGCGACGGCCGGCCCGACAGGCGGCACGCCGACAGGCGGCACAACGCCGACAGGCGGCACAACGCCGACAGGCGGCACGCGACTGCCCGCGGCAACGCCGACTTCGACGCCGGAACCGTCCCCCGCACCGCTCACATCGTTAGGCGAGGCCAACCGGTCACACCGTGTGGTCCCAATTGACCGGATGCCGCGGCCACGGCTCGTCCGCTGCGCCGAGGGTGCTCCACCCGCGTGCGCGGGCGGCCTGGGCGGCGAGCACGCCGATCACCAGCGACGGGTTCTGCACCCGGCGGGCGAGCACGGCGTCGACGCAGTCGTCGAGCGGTACCCAGCGCACCTCGATGTCGGCTTCCTCCTCGGTGCGCTCGAAGACGTCCGCGGCCGCGGCGAGACCGCGGGCCAGGTAAATGCGGATGACCTCGTTGGAGCCGCCGGGCGAGGTGGCGAACTCGCCGAGCACATTCCACTCGGTGGCGACGAGGTCGGCCTCTTCGGCCAGCTCCCGTTGCGCACCGACGAGCGGGTGTTCGCCGTCTTCGTCGAGCAAACCGGCCGGCAGCTCCCAGTCGCGCGTGCGCACGGGGTGCCGGTACTGCTTGATCAAGAGCACCCGGTCCTGCTCGTCGAGGGCGAGGATCGCGACGGCGCCCGGGTGGTCCAGGTACTCCCGCATGATGCCGGAGCCGTTGTACCCGAAGGTGTCGCGGCGCACATCCCAGACCTTGCCGTCGAACACGATCGCGCTGGCCGAGACCGCCGCGAAGGCCGGCTCATCCGCCAGCGGGGCGGAGGCCGATTCGCCGGACTTCTCGGCGGTCACGTTCGAGGCGGTCACGCTGGCGTCAGTCACGACTCAGGCTTCTTCCTTGGCTTCGACCTCGAACAGGCGGCTGGCCTGCTGGCGGTCCAGGGCGGCGCTGATCAGGCCGCGGAACAACGGATGCGCGTGGCTGGGCCGGCTGCGCAGCTCCGGGTGCGCCTGCGTTCCCACGTAGAACGGGTGCTCGTCGCGCTTCAGCTCGACGTACTCGACCAGGTGGGAGTCGGGCGAGGTGCCGGAGAACCACATGCCGGCATCCGCGATCTGACCGCGGAACGCGTTGTTGACCTCGTAGCGGTGACGGTGACGCTCGGACGCCTCGGGGGCGCCGTACAGCTCGGCCACGATGGATCCCTCGGCCAGTGCGGCCGGGTAGAGGCCGAGGCGCATGGTGCCGCCCAGGTCGCCGCCGGCGATGATCTCGACCTGCTCTTCCATGGTCGCGATCACCGGGAACTCGGTCTCCTCGTCGAACTCCGACGAGGATGCGCCGGCGAGGCCGGCCTTGTTGCGGGCGTATTCGATGACCATGCACTGCAGGCCGAGGCACAGGCCGAGCACGGGGATGCCGTTCTCGCGGGCGAACTTGAGGGCGCCGAGCTTGCCCTCGATGCCGCGCACGCCGAAGCCGCCGGGAACGCAGATGCCGTCGAGCTCGCCGAGCAGGCGGGTCGCGCCCTCCTCGGTCTCGCAGTCGTCGGAGCCGATCCAGGTGATGTTGACCTTGGTCTGGTTGGCGAACCCGCCGGCGCGCAGCGCCTCGGTGACGGACAGGTAGGCGTCGGGCAGGTCGATGTACTTGCCGACCAGGCCGATGGTGACGGTGTGCTTGGGCTCGCGCACGGCGTCGAGCACCTTCTGCCAGCCGGTCCAGTCGACGCTGGTGACGGGCAGGTCGAGGTGGTCGGTGATGTATTTGTCGAGGCCCTGGTCGTGCAGCATGGTGGGGATCTCGTAGATGCTGGGCACGTCGACCGCGTTGACCACGGCGTCTTCGTCGACGTCGCACATCAGCGCGATCTTGCGCTTGTTCGAGTCGGAGACGGGCCGGTCGCTGCGCAGCACGAGCGCATCCGGCTGGATGCCGATGGAACGCAGGGCGGCGACGGAGTGCTGGGTGGGCTTGGTCTTCTGCTCCCCCGCGGCACCGAGGAACGGCACCAGCGACACGTGAACGAAGAAGACGTTGTTGCGGCCGAGTTCGTGGCGCACCTGGCGTGCCGCCTCGAGGAACGGCTGGGACTCGATGTCGCCGACCGTGCCGCCGATCTCCGAGATGATCACGTCGGGGCGCAGCGCGTCGCTGGCCTGCAGGCGCATGCGGCGCTTGATCTCGTCGGTGATGTGCGGGATGACCTGCACGGTGTCGCCGAGGTACTCGCCGCGGCGTTCCCGGGCGATCACCTGCGAGTAGACCTGGCCGGTCGTGACGTTCGCGGCCTGGTTGAGGTTGATGTCGAGGAACCGCTCGTAGTGCCCGATGTCCAGGTCGGTCTCGGCGCCGTCGTCGGTCACGAAGACCTCGCCGTGCTGGAACGGGTTCATCGTGCCCGGGTCCACGTTGAGGTAGGGGTCGAGCTTCTGCATGACCACGCGGAGACCGCTGGCCGTGAGCAGGTTGCCGAGGCTTGCCGCCGTCAGGCCCTTGCCCAGAGAAGAGACGACACCACCGGTCACAAAGATGTGCCGCGTCGTGTCGTTGCGTACTGATTCGTCCGTGCTTTTATTTTCCACCACGGGCTTCGACTCTAGCATTGAGGGCTGACCTAACGGTTGGTGCGAGCGAGGTTCATGAGCTCCCGGGCGTGTTCGAGTCCGCTCGCGGAATCGGGCAGGCCGGAGAGAAGTCGTGCCATCTCGGCGGCGCGCTCGTCGCCGTGCAGCTGGCGCACACTGCTGGCGGTGACGGAGCCGTCACTGTCCTTGACGACGCTGAGGTGGTTGCCGGCGAACGCGGCGACCTGGGCGAGGTGGGTGACCACGATCACCTGGGCGGTTTCGGCCAGCCGGGCGAGCCGGCGGCCGATCTCGATGGCCGCGGCACCGCCCACGCCCGCGTCGACCTCGTCGAAGACGAACGTCGGCACGGGGTCGGTCGCGTTGATGACGACCTCGATCGCGAGCATCACCCGGGACAGTTCGCCCCCGGAGGCGCCGCGCGCCAGGCTGCGCGGCTCCGACCCTGCGTGCGGGCGCAGCAGGATCTTCACGGTGTCGCGTCCGGTGGCGGTGATCTCGGCGCGGCCGTCGACCTCCACCACGAGCGATGCGTTCGGCATCGCCAGGGCCGCCAGTTCGGCGGTCACGGCCGTTCCGAGGGCCTCCGCGGCAGCCAGGCGGATGCCGGTGAGCCGGTCGGCGAGGTCGTCGGTCGACTGGCGCGCGGCATCCGTTTCACCCCGGAGCGTGTCGATGCGGTCGGAGTCGCTGTCGAGTTCGAGCAGGCGGGCGCTGCCGGTGTCGAGGAAGTCGATGGCCTCGTCGATGCCGCCCGCGTACTTGCGGGCCAGACCGGTGAGTGCGGCGCGGCGCTCCTGCACGACCTCGAGTTCGCGGGCACCGTCGGCGTCGAGCCCGGCCAGGTAGCTGGAGAGCTGGGCGGCGATGTCGGCGACCAGGAAACCGGCGTTCGCGAGAGCCTCGGCGAGGGGCGGCAGGGCCGGGTCGTGCTCGCCGGCCCGTTCGAGCTGACGCCGGGCGGAGTCGAGCAGGGCCACGGCGTCGGGCAGGTCGTCGAGGTTCTCCTCGGCGGAGAGGAATTCCCGGGCCTGGGCGGCGGCGACGCGCAGCTCCTCGAGGTTGCCGAGGCGTTCGGCGCGTTCGCCGAGCGCCTCGTCTTCGCCGCGCTGCGGGGCGACCAGCTCGATCTCGTCGATGGCGGTGCGCAGCTCCCCGGCCTCGCGGGTGCGCTGCTCCTGCTCGTCGACGAGTCGGTCCAGGTCGGCCTGGTGGCCCTGCCAGCGGTGGTACGCCTCCTGGAACAGGGCGAGGGTCTCGGCGAGCGGCGGACCGGCGAACCGGTCGAGCGCGGCGCGCTGGGCGACGGATGTGCGCAGTCGCACCTGGTCGGACTGGCCGTGCACGACCACGAGGTCGCCGCCGAGGTCGCTGAGCACGCTGGCGGGGGCGCTGCGTCCGCCGACCACGGCCCGGCTGCGTCCCTCCGCGGACACCGACCGGCTGAGGATGAGTTCGGGTCCGTCGAGGTCTCCCCCGGCGTCGCGCACGCGACCGGCGACGGTGCCGTCGGCGGGGATCAGCCAGCGACCCTCGACCGAGCTCTTCGGCTGTCCCTGGCGGACCAGGCCCGGGTCGGCACGCTCACCGAGCAGCAGGCCGAGCGCGGTGACCACCATGGTCTTGCCGGCGCCGGTCTCGCCCGTGACGGCGGTGAAGCCGGGACCGAGCGGCAGGGTGGCCTCGGCAATGACGCCGAGGTCGCGGATGACGAGTTCCTCGATCATGCGAAACGCCTATTCACGCCCGACCGGGCCTCTCCAGCCCGTGACGGGCAGGTTGAATTTGTTGACCAGGCGGTCGGTGAACGGGCCGCTGTGCAGGCGGGCCAGGCGCACGGGAACGGGCGAGCGGCGCACGATCACGCGCGATCCGGGCGGCAGGTCGTGCACGCGACGGCCGTCGGCGCAGAGCACGGCGGCCCCCCCGGTGCGGGCGAGGACCTCCACGGCCAGCGAGGAGTCCGGGCCGACGACGAGCGGGCGGGCGAAGAGGGCGTGGGCGCTGAGCGGCACGAGCAGCAGCGCGTCGAGCGTCGGCCAGACGATCGGGCCGCCGCCGGAGAACGCGTAGGCGGTGGAGCCTGTGGGCGTGGACATGACCACCCCGTCGCAACCGAAGGAGGACAGCGGGCGGCCGTCGACCTCGATGACGACTTCGAGCATCCGTTCGCGGCTGGATTTCTCGACCGTGGCCTCGTTCAGAGCCCAGGTCTCATAGATGACGTCGTCGCCGAGTTTGACCCGCACGGCCAGGGCCATGCGCTCTTCGACCAGGTAGTCGCGCAGCAGGGCGCGGCGCACCGCCTCGCCCAGGTCGTCGCGCTCGCTCTCGGCGAGGAACCCGACGTGGCCGAGGTTGATGCCGAGGAGTGGCGCGGAGCAGCCGCGCACGATCTCGGCGGCGCGCAGGATGGTGCCGTCGCCGCCGAGCACGATCACGAGCTCGAGCTCGGTGGTGGCCACGGTCTCGTGCAGGATCGCCAGCTGGTCGTCGAGGTGCGGGCAGTGCGCGAGCAGGTCGGCGCGCTCGGTGCGGGCCAGCACCGGCACGGCGCCCGCGGCGAGCAGCTGCTGGCAGACGGTGACGGCGGCTTCGAGGGAATCCGTGCGACCTGTGTGCGCGACGACAAGGATGTTGCGCGGTGCGCTCATTTCGTCACTCCCACCAGTGCTGTCGTGCGTTCGATCCATTCTGTCGGATTGCTGCCGACCGCGCTCGACAGCCAGCACAGGTATTCGCGATTTCCGGCGCCGCCGGCGATGGGCGACGCGATCAGGCCGTTGGTCTTGAGGCCGAGGTCCCAGGCGGCCCAGAGAACACCGGCGATCGCATCGGCGCGCAGACCCGGATCGTGCACGACACCCTCACGGATGCTGCCCTTCCCGACTTCGAATTGCGGTTTGATCAGCAGCACGAAGTCGGCGCCCTCGGCTGCCGTCGCCGCCAGGGCCGGCAACACGGTGGTCAGTGAGATGAAGGAGAGGTCTCCGACGACCAGGTCGGCCCGCTGCGGAACGCCGGAGGCCGCGGCGATCTTCTCGGCCGTGGCGTAGCGCAGGTTGAAGCCCTCGACCAGCACGAGCCGCGGCTCGCTCGCCAGCTGGGGTGCCAACTGCCCATGCCCGACATCGACCGCGATGACCTGGCCGGCGCCGCGTTCGAGCAGCACCTGGCTGAAGCCGCCCGTGGACGCGCCGGCATCGAGCACCGTGCGCCCGTCGACCGGAATGGCGAAGGCGTCGAGCGCTGCGATGAGTTTGTGGGCGCCGCGGCTGACGTAGTGGTCGGTGGCCGCCACCTCGATCACCTGGGTGAGGCGCACCTTGGCGGATGCCTTGACCACGGGCACGCCGTCGACCGTGACCAGTCCGGCCACAATCAGCTGCGCGGCGACGGTGCGCGACCGGGCCAGCCCGCGCTCGGCGAGGGCCGAGTCGAGGCGCTGGTCGGGCATCCGGTCGCCGGTGACGCTGGGATCGGTGGGGCTGGCGTCGGGCACGCTGCTCTCCGGGGCATCCAGCGGGGTTCCGTCGGAACCCGTCATGACCGGCCCACCCGGGGTACGTCTCCGCCTTCGAGATCGCGCTGCAGCCGGTCGTGCTCCTGCACGTAGGCTGCCGCGCGTTCCTCGAGCGGCCGGCCTTCGATCGCGGCCAGCCGCGAGAGAAGATCGGGGGTTTCGTCGTGCGTCGTCACCTGGGGCTGATTCACCCTCTCCACGTTACCGTCCGAGATACAGTCGCTCCGGAACATTCAGCCCGTAGATGGGTCGACCGGATGCCCAGATCACGGCGCAGGCGGCGCGCAGCAGGTTGATCGCCCCGTCGCCGTCGGCCACGACCTCGACGTCGGCACCCACGATGCGCACCGTGGCCCCACTGACCGTGGCGGAGGAGCCGTCCTTGGAGAACACCGTCTCGGGGTAGGGCTCGTGCAGTTGGCGCAGGTCGTCGAGGATGAACGTCGGCCGCGACTTGGCATCGGCGGCCAGGGTCTGCTTGGCCTTGTCGATACCGGTGAGCACGAGGGCGGACGGGATGCCGGCCCGGTTCGCGCCCAGGATGTCGGTGTCGAGGCGGTCGCCGATGAACAGCGGCGCCTGGGCGCCGAACCGGGTCACGGCCTCGGTGAAGATGGCCACCTCGGGCTTGCCGGCCACGATGGGCAGGCGTCCCACGGCGATGTGCACGGCCGAGACGAGCGTGCCGTTGCCGGGGGCGATCCCCCGGGCCACCGGGATGGTCCAGTCGGTGTTCGTGGCGATCCACGGGATCTCCACGCCGTCCTGGTTCGGGTGCAGGGCGAACGCGGCCTCGGCCAGATCCTTCCAGCCGAGGTCGGGCGAGAAGCCCTGGATCACGGCGGCCGGAGCGTCGTCGGCCGAGCGGGTGACGACGAAGCCACCCTTCTCGACCTCGTTCAGCAGACCTTCGCCGCCGATCACGAGGATGCGCGAACCGGCCGGCACCTCGTTCGCGAGCAGGTGCACGGCGGCCTGGGGCGAGGTCACGACATCCGTCGCCACCGTGTGCAGGCCCAGGTCGGAGAGGTGGTCCGCCACGGACTGGTCGGTGCGCGATGCGTTGTTGGTGAGGTAGCCCACGCGCACGGTTTCAGCCGCGCGGTTCAGACTGTCGACCGCGAACGGGATGGCCGCCGGACCGGCGTAGACCACGCCGTCCAGGTCGGCCAGCACCACGTCGACGCCGGTTAGCGGGGTGACCGGCTCACGCACGCGGCGACGCCTCAGCATCGTGCTCCGCCTCGTCGTCGGTGGAGTCGGTGTTCTCGGAGTCGGTGTCCTCGGAGTCGGTGTCCTCGGAGTCGGTGTCCTCGTCGGACTCGTCGATCTCGTCGGACTCGTCCGCGAACTCTTCGTCCGAGACGTCAGTCGCGTCGTCGTCGTCGTCTGATTCTTCCTCGTCGATCTCGAGGATCTCCATGGTCTCGTCGAACGCGGTCACGCCCGACACCGCGGCGTCGGCCCGTTCGGCCCGCTCGTTCCACAGGTCGGCCTCGTCCTCGCGGCCCAGCTCGCCGAGAACCTCGGCGTAGGCGGCGAACAGTTCGGCGCTGTAGGAGAACGCGGTCTTCGGGTTCAGCTGCGGGATCTCGAGTTCGCTGAGGGCCGCCTCGGTCTCGCCGAGGTCCAGACGGGCGCCGGACATGGCGATCGCGAGGGCCACCTGAACGGATGCAGGCAGCGAGGCCCGCTCGACGGAGCGTCCCAGCTCGAGCGCCCGGTCGGGGCGGCCCACGCCGCGCTCACTGTCCACCATCAGCGCAAGCTGATCGTTGGAACCGGAGATGCGACGGTAGGTGCGCAGTTCCCGCAGCGCCAGGGCGAAGTCGCCCGTGGCGTATGCGGTGATGGCGAGGCTCTCACGCACAACGGCGATCCGGCCGGCGCGTCGTGCGGCGCTCATGACATGGCGGTGAGCCAGCTCGGGGTCCTCGTCGATGACCCGGGCAGCCATGGCCAGGTGACGGCCGACGGCCTCGGCGTTGTCCTTGCTGAGGGTCTTGAGCTCGTTGCGGGCGATCCGGTCGAGGTCCTGCGACGTAATGTCGTCGGGCAGCTCGGGGTCGTCGTGGCGGGGGCGCACCGAACGCAGCTCGCGCTGCATGCGCTGCTCTTCGGTCATCTCCTCTTCGACGACACGGGCATCGCGGTCACCGCGGGCCGGTGCCCCGTCGCGGGTCCACAGCTTCTTCCCGGCGTCTCCGCGCGGGGCGCCGGCCCGGTTCGGTGAACCGCCGCGCTGGGTCCAGGGCTTGTCGCCACCCTGCTGGGGGCGATCGTTGCGCTGGGGGCGGTCGCCGTCCTTGGCCCACGGCTTGCGCTCGGCGCCGCCACTGGAGGGGCGATCGGAATTGCCACGGTAGGGAGGACGGTCGCCGCCCTGCTGCGGACGCTCGGAATTGCCACGATACGGAGCACGTTCGCCGTCCTTGGCCCACGGCTTGCGCTCGGCGCCGCCACTGGAGGGGCGATCGGAATTGCCACGGTAGGGAGGACGGTCGCCGCCCTGCTGCGGACGGTCCGAGTTGCCGCGGTACGGAGGACGCTCACCATCACGCTGAGGACGCTCGGAGTTGCCGCGGTACGGAGGACGCTCGCCACCCTGCTGCGGACGGTCGTTGTTTCCACGGTAGCCACCGGTGGAGGGACGGTCGGAGTTGCCACGGTACGGAGGACGCTCCCCGTCACGCTGCGGACGCTCGGAGTTGCCGCGGTACGGAGGACGCTCTCCCCCATTGGAGGGACGCTCGGAGTTGCCGCGGTATCCACCGGTGGACGGGCGATCGGAGTTGCCACGGTAAGGCGCACGCTCTCCACCGTTGGAGGGGCGCTCAGAGTTGCCGCGGTAGGGAGGACGCTCGCCATCACGCTGCGGACGGTCCGAGTTGCCCCGGTGCGGGGCACGGTCACCACCCTGCTGGGGGCGGTCCGACCGACCCTGGTAACCCCCGTTGGAACGACGTTCGCCTCGTCCGCCGTCGCGTGATTCGTTGTCGTTCGTTCCTGAAGGGCTCACTGTGTCTCCTGTGTAATTTGGCCTGTCATGACGACCGGCTTGTCCAGCGTAACTTAACGCAAAATGGCCACCCCTTGAGGTGGCCATTTTGTGTGTTTCAAGTTTAGTCCGGCGGTGTCCTACTCTCCCACAGGGTCCCCCCTGCAGTACCATCGGCGCAGAGAGTCTTAGCTTCCGGGTTCGGAATGTGACCGGGCGTTTCCC
>NZ_SOHA01000036.1 GCF_004403065.1 Cryobacterium cryoconiti | reverse complement strand
CGGAGCTCGGGCGTGTACCGCCCATATTTTCGATGCGCCATAAGTCCATCCAATCTCAACTTCTACAAAGGACTGTCCGGAAACATCGGGTCACCCCAGTCCCAAAACAGGCAAAAACGGCAAAATCTCCGTCGAATTGGCTCGCTGCCTAGACTGGGGGTTTGGGCAACTGAAGCACGAGCGCCAGGAGAGGGCCGGTAGCGACACAATGCAGGAGTATTCGGTGCGCCGGGCTCGCACCACCGACGTACCCAAGATTCAGGCTCTCGTGGCGCCGCTCGTGCAGGAGAGGATTCTGCTCGGCAAGGAAAGCGTCGTCTTCTACGAGGCCGTGCAGGAATTCCGCGTGATCGAGGATGCCGACGGCGCCCTGATCGGCTGCGGCGCCCTGCACGTGATGTGGGAGGACCTGGGCGAGGTGCGCACCCTCGCCGTGACCGCTGAGTGGCTCGGCCGCGGCGTGGGCCACGCGCTGATGGACCGGCTCGAAGCGGATGCCCGCGAGCTCGGCCTGAGCCGCCTCTTCTGCCTGACCTTCGAGGTGCCGTTCTTCGCGCGGCACGGGTTCACGGATATGGGCTCCGAAACCGTCGACCCGCTCGTGTACGCCGAACTCGTGCGCTCGCACGATGAGGGCGTGGCGGAATTCCTCGATCTGGCCCGGGTCAAGCCGAACACCCTGGGCAACACCCGGATGGTCAAGCGGCTCGTCTGAGCCGAGTGTTGCCGCTCATGCGAGCGAAATGTTCGAATTCACGAATCGTTACCTTGCACGACGCTCAAACAAACCCCGCTTTCCCTAGTCTTACGAACAATGTCGTTCGTTGAGTAGCTAGGGGAACAATGTCGTCCGCACCACGCAGCCATCTGAAGCTGACCTGTGCCACCCTTCTGGGGTTGGGCCTGGTCGTCTCACCGCTCGTCGCACTGCCTGCCTCCGCCAACACCGGGGGAACCGGCGTCGTCATCAATGAGGCCTATCTCAACGGCGGCAGCGTCGGAGCCATCTATCTGAACAAGTTCGTGGAGCTCTACAACCCCACGGATGCCGCGATCACCCTCGACGGGATGTCGCTGCAGTACCGCAAGCCCTTGGGTGCCGCCCTGGAAGCGGCCACCACCGCAGTTGCGCTCACTGGAACGATCCCCGCCAAGGGCCACTATCTTGTGCAGGGTTCCTCCAACGGGGCCAACGGCGCGGCTCTTCCCACTCCGGACGCCACAGTCAGTGACTCCTTCGGCGGCGGAGGCGGCACGCTCTTCCTCGCGAACACGACCACCAAGATGACCTTGCCCCAGGGGAACCAGGCTGGTGCCCCCGGCGTCATCGACCTGCTCGGCTACGGCACCTCACTGACCTTCGAGACCGCGGTCGCCTCCGCGGCATCCGTCACCACGGCTCTCGGTCGCACGGCCGGCGCCGACGCCGACACGAACCTCAGCGACTTCATCCCCGCGGCTCCCACCCCGACCAACAGGGCAGGAGAGACCGCCGCCCCGGTGGTCACTCCGCCGCCCGCACAGCCTCCGGTCACCCCGGTCACCCCGGTCACCCCGGCCAACGCCATCCCGATCAAGGAGATCCAGGGCACGACGGATGTCAGCCCGAAGGCCGGCCAGATCGTCACCACGACCGGCGTCGTCACCGCCTCCTACCCCACGGGTGGGTTCAAGGGCTTCTACCTGCAGACCGCCGGCACGGGCGGCACGGTCGACCTGACCACGCACACCGCTTCCGACGGGATCTTCGTCTACACGAACACCCTCACCGCGCCGGTTGCGATCGGCGACTACGTCTCCGTCACCGGCACCGCGAGCGATTTCGCAAACCTGACCCAGCTCACGGTGTCATCGCTCAACGACGTGACCGCACTGGACAAGGCCGGAATCGTGGCGCCGCTGCCCGCGACCGTCGGGCTGCCGGCAACGGATGCCGCCCGCGAATCGCTCGAGGGCATGCTCGTCTCCCCGCAGGGCGACTTCACGGTCACCAGCAACTACACGACCAACCAGTATGGCGAGATCGGCCTGGCCGCGGGAAAGACCCCTCTCGTGGGTCCGACCGTCACGGCACGTCCCGGAACGGCCGCCTACACCGCGGCCGTCGCCGACAACGCGGCGCGTGCGGTCACCCTCGATGACGGCGCCAGCACGAACTACCTCAGCAACGCGACGAACAAGGGTCTTCCGGTCCCGTACCTCACGACCGCCAACCCCCTGCGCATCGGCGCGGCGACCACCTTCACCAAGCCGGTCATCCTCGATTACCGCAACAAGACGTGGAAGTTCCAGCCGACCACCGAACTGGTCCCCGCCAACGCGGCCACGGTTCAGCCGGCGACCTTCAGCAACACCCGCACCGCGGCTCCCCGCGCAGTCGGCGGCGACATCCGTCTGGCCACGTTCAACGTGCTGAACTACTTCGCCACCACCGGCGACTCCATTCAGGGCTGCACCTACTACTCCGACCGGGCCGGAACCCCGATCACGGTCAACAGCGGCTGCGACGCCCGCGGCGCGGCCACCCAGGTCAGCTTCGAGCGCCAGCAGGCCAAGATCGTCTCGGCGATCAATGGCCTCGACGCCCAGGTCGTCTCGCTCCTCGAGGTCGAGAACTCCGCCCGTTTCGGCAAGGACCGCGATTTCGCCCTCAAGGCTCTTGTCACCGCGCTGAACGCACAGGCAGGCAGCAACGTCTGGGCGCACGTGCCCTCGCCGGCCGCCCTCCCCGCCACCGAAGACGTCATCCGATCCGGCTTCATCTACAAGACGGCCGCCGTTGAAACCGTGGGCGACTCCGTCATCTTCGACAACGTCGCGTTCGCCAACGCTCGCCAGCCGCTCGCCCAGGCCTTCCAGCTGGTCGGAGACACCGGAAGCAGCTTCGTCGCCATCGCCAACCACTTCAAGTCCAAGGGGTCCGGAAGCGGCGTCAACGCCGATCAGGGCGACGGCCAGGGAGCCTCGAACCTGTCCCGTGTGGAGCAGGCCACCGCCCTCGTCGGGTTCGCCGCCACCATCAAGAAGAGCACCGGCATCGCCCGCGTGCTGCTCACCGGCGACTTCAACGCCTACGACCAGGAAGACCCGATCAAGGTCATCACCGACGCGGGTTACCTCAGCCAGGAAGCCAAGAGCGGCGAATACACCTACGCCTTCGGCGGCACGGTCGGCTCACTCGACCACGTGTTCGCATCGCCCGAGGCCAACGCCGCGGTCACCGATGTGGACGTCTGGAACATCAACTCGGTCGAGTCCGTCGCCCTCGAGTACAGCCGGTACAACAACAACGTCACCGACTTCTACGCGGCCGACGCCTTCCGCTCCTCCGACCACGACCCGGCCATCGTCGGATTGAAGCTGTCCAGCAGCGTCGACATCAACCTGCTGAACATCAACGACTTCCACGGTCGCATCGATGCCAACACGGTGAAGTTCGCCGGCACGATCGAGCAGCTCCGCGCGGAGTATGGTGACGCGGCAACGCTGTTCCTCTCCGACGGTGACAACATCGGCGCCTCTCTGTTCGCCTCGGCGTCGCAGCAGGACAGGCCGACCATCGACGTGCTGAACGCCCTGGATCTCAAGACCTCGGCCGTGGGCAACCACGAGTTCGACCAGGGGTTCGCGGACCTGAACGGGCGCGTCGCTGACAGGGCCAACTTCGAGTACCTCGGAGCCAACGTCTACAAGCTCGGCACGACGACCCCGGCGATGAAGGAATACGCCCTCTTCGAGGTCGACGGTGTCACGGTCGGCATCATCGGCGCCGTCACGCAGGAGACCCCGAGTCTGGTGTCCCCGAACGGGATCGCCAGCCTCACCTTCGGTGACCCGGTCGCCGCGGTCAACCGGGTCGCGGCCCAGCTGTCCGACGGAATCGTGGAAAACGGCGAAGCCGACGTGTTGATCGCCGAATATCACGAGGGTGCCGGCGCGGGAACGGTTGAGAAGGCCACGCTCGAGCAGGAGCTCGCCCTCACCGACAGTGCCTTCGCCAAGATCGTGACGCAGACCTCAGCGAAGGTCGACGCCATTTTCACCGGCCACACGCACAAGCTGTACGCCTGGGACGCTCAGGTTCCCGGCGCCGCGGCCGGCGTCACCCGCCCGGTGCTCCAGACCGGCAGCTACGGCGAATTCATCGGCCAGGTCGTGCTCAACTACGACCGTGCCACCGGGGCCACCACCACTGTGGAGAACCGGAACGTCCCGCGCACGAAGGTAGCCGACTCCGCGTTGACCGCCGCCTACGCGCGGGTCGCCACTGTGAAGACGATCACGGATGCCGCACTCGCCGAGGCCGCAGTCATCGGCAATCAGTCGATCGGCAAGGTCACGGCTGACGTGACGCGTGCCTGCCTCGGCGGCGTCGCACCGTGCGTCGAGAACCGGGGCGCACCGTCGGCGATGGGCACCCTGGTGGCCAACTCGCTGCGCGAATCGCTCTCCGACCCGCTCAAGGGCGGCGCCGAAATCGGCGTGGTCAACCCGGGCGGCATGCGCGCCGAGCTGGTCTACTCACCTGACGGCGTGGTCACCTACGCCGAGGCCAACGCGGTGCTGCCGTTCCTGAACAACCTCTGGACCACGAGCCTCACCGGCGCGCAGTTCAAGACCGTTCTGGAACAGCAGTGGCAGCGCAACGCCGACGGCACCGTGCCGTCCCGTCCGTTCCTGCAGCTGGGTCTCTCCGACAACGTGAACTACACGTTCGACGCGAGCCGGGCCGAGGGTGACCGCGTGACGGGCATCTGGATCGATGGTTCGGCCATCGACCCGGCGCGCTCCTACCGAATCGGTTCGTTCAACTTCCTGCTCACCGGCGGCGACAACTTCCGGGAGTTCAAGAACGGAACGGGCACGCGCGACTCCGGTCTCGTCGACCGGGACGCCTGGATCTCCTACCTCACGGCCAACAGCCCGGTCACGCCGTCGTTCGCGGCCCGCCAGGCCAGTGTCACGGGAGTGCCGGCCACGGCCGTCAACCCCGGAGACTCGGTCACCCTCACGGTGTCCAGCCTTAACCTGACTTCGCTCGGGGCCCCGAAGAACACCGAGCTGACCCTGCTCTGGCCGGGCAGCACGGCGGTGCTGGGCACGGCATCCGTTGATGCCAACGGTTCGTCGGTCGTCACCTTCACGGTGCCGCTCGACGCACCGGCCGACAGCGTGCTCGAGCTGACGGCGAAGGAATCCGGCACCATTGTGCGGGTTGCCATCGACGTCAACGCTCCGATCGCGCCGACGGATGCCCCGGCCCGCGTGGGCGACGTCGACGCCGATCTGGAAAACGTCGTCACGACCGACAAGGCCGTCTACAACGCCGGCGACCCGATCACGGTCACCGTGGGTGAGAAGTTCGCCGGACAGTACGTCTGGGTCTCGCTCGACGGCACGAGCCTGGGCGGCTGGCTTCGCGCCAACGCTCAGGGCCAGGTGACCACCGTGGTTCCGGCCGACGCCACGGCGGGTATGTCCCGCCTCGTCGTGCAGGATGCCGCCGGAGGCGTGATCGGCTGGACCGAGATCGAGGTGCTCGCCGCGGCGATCACGCCGACCACGCCGCCGACCACGACGACGCCCGGCACGTCCGCCAACGCCGGCTCGGGTTCGAGCATGGGCGGCGGCCTGGCGCGAACCGGAGTCGAGCTCGCGCCTCTCGTCGCGGGCGGCACTCTGATGCTGCTGCTCGGCGGATTGCTGCTGGCGCGGCGTCGCCGCGTGGGATTCGGGGAATCGTAAACCGACACGCACAGTAGTGCCGGCGGCGCCGGTATACCTCGCTAGCCTTGGGTCATGTCGACGATCAAACATCCAGTCGGCCCCCAGTCCAGCACGGTGTACTGGCGCCGTCGTCTTGTGGTGGGCCTGGGCCTGCTCCTCGTGCTTGCCCTCCTCATCCTGGTCGTCTCGTTCATCGTGCGCCCGGCCGCCGGCAACGGCGGGCCGGGCAGCACGCCGACCTCATCGGCCACGGCTCCGGCAACAGCGGCGGATGCCGCAGCCCCTGACCCGGCGGCCGGCCCGGCCGCGTGCGACCCGGCATCCGTTCAGGTCGAGGCCATCACCGACGCGGTCACGTACGAGCCGGGAGCGGAGCCCCTGCTCTCCCTGAGCGTCACCAATATCGGCACGGAACCCTGTGTGCTGAATGCCGGCACTTCGACTCAGGTCTTCACGGTGTCGAGCGGCGCGGACGTCTACTGGACATCGACCGACTGCCAGCAGGATCCGGCCGACGCGGACGTCACTCTGACGCCCGGGAAGCCGCTGAGTTCGGGGGCGCCGATCGCCTGGGACCGCACCCGGTCGAGCCCGGAGACCTGCGGCGAAGCCAGCCGTGAGGCCGCACCGGCCGGGGGAGCGGCGTACAACCTGAGCGTGTCCATCGGCGGCGTCGAGGCGGCCACTCCGAAGCAGTTCCTGCTCTCCTGACCCGTCGGTCGTCGAGCCCGTTTCGGTGGTCGAGCCTGTCGAGACCCGCCCGTTCGCTCACGGCAGGTCTCCACGGCTCGAATTCGTCGAGGCCCCGTTGACCCAACTGATTGAATAGATGCCGTGACTGACGAGACTCCACCGACGAATTCCCCCGCCCTCGCCGCGGCCCTGGCCGCGCAGGACGTGGTGGCCGTGGCCTACGCCCTCCGCAATGACGTGATCATCGTGCCCCAACTGGTCGTGAACGGCCAGGCGGAGCAGGTGCGCGTGTTCGGCCGGGAGGGTACCGACCGGCGCACGCTGCTGCTCTTCTCCTCTGCCGAGAACTACGCCAGCATGATTCCCGACGAGGTCGATCAGCGGTTCATGATCGGTGATGCCCAGTGGCTTCGCGAGTTCCTCACGGTGCACCAGAATGTGCTCGAGATGGTGTTCTTCGACGTTGCCGGCCCGCACGTGATGCAGGCTGCTCCGGCGGACCTGATGCGTGCTCTCGGACCGCTTCCCGGCGAGGAACTTGCCGACGGGACCGAAGCCGGGCGATAACCGGCCGCAGCACCTGATTCTGCCCCCTCATGCTGGGGGTCTGCGGCGACGCGGTGTGGCGGCAGGCTGGCGCTAGGCTGACGCTAGACAGTGTTCGGCCCGCTCTGTGAGCGGTATCCGACGGACTTTTCACGGTCAGCATTCGGCCTGTCAGGGAGCAGGTCGCAATGGCGGGGACTCAGGCAGATCCGACCGACGTGCGCTTGGCGCGCGTCGAACGTCAATTCTGGATCGACCGTAATGTGGCCCTCGAATCCGCCGAGGCCTGGCTCGCCGAACTGGGTGACGGGGAGCACGGTGCCACCGCACGTCGATTGCGGGTTGTCGTCGCGGCCGTGCGCATGGATCGCGGAGACCCGAGTCAGAGCGCTGTCGAGGTGCAGGAGATCCTGAGTTGGGCGGAGCAGCACGGCGAGCTCGCCCTGCAATCGCGTTGTCACGACGTGCTGGGGTCGATTTTCGAGTTGGTGGGCGACCGGGCCCTGGCCCTGGAACACGCCGTCGCCGCGAACGACCTGCTCGAGGACTCAGAGGTTCCGCTCATGCGCGCGGCCGCTCGCAAGTGCCTGGCTGACGCGCTGGGCTCGGCCGGGTCCCTCGACGAGGCCCGGCGCCGCTACGCCGACGCCCTCCGTCTCGTCATTGACGACCCTGAGACCATGATTCGCTACAACATCCTCAACAATCTCGCCTACACCGAGTACCTGGCCCACAATCAGGCCGAGGCCCTCGCGGCCGTGGAACAGCTGATCTGCCTGTCCGAGGTGGGGGACCGCCAGATCGGCATGTACGCCCTCGACACCGTCGCGCGCGTCTATCTCACGGCAGGTCGGCTGGACGAGGCGGAGCAGAAACTCCTGCCGGCGATGGACCCGGCCGTGGGCGACCTCCACCCCGACGGCTCGACGGCGGCCCTGGTCACCCTGGCCGAGATCTACCGCACACAGGGCAAGCTCGAGCAGGCGCAGACTGTGATCGATCGGTGCCGGGACCTGTCGCAGCGCCACGGATTGATCCGCTGGTCGACGGAAGCGGCCAGGGAACAGGCCGAGATTCATGCTGCGAACGGGGATTTTCGTGCGGCGTTCGAGGCGTATAGGGATTTCCACGAGCAGTCCGAGGCGCTCGGCGCCAGCGAGGACAAGTCCCGCGGCCGCATCCTGGAGGCTGTATTCCAGACGGCCGAGGCCCGCCGGGAGAGCGAGCGCTACCGGGAGCTGGCCGAGCGCGACCCGCTCACCGGACTGCACAATCGCCGGTTCGTCGACGAGCGCCTCGGCGTCGCGCTGCTCCGGATGCGCGAGGGCGGGCCGACCCTGGCCATCGCGATGGTCGACCTGGACCATTTCAAACGCATCAACGACACCCTGTCGCACGAGGTCGGCGACAGCGTGCTGCGGGAGGTCGGTCGTCTGCTGATCGACGCCGCGGCATCCGTGACCGACGGCATCGCCGCGCGCCTCGGCGGGGAGGAATTCCTGCTGGCGCTGCCCGGCTTGGAAGCCGGCGAAGCCCAATTGCACTTCGAAGCGGTGTGCCGGGCGATTGCGGATCACGACTGGTCTCCGATCACCGGCAGTCTGCCGGTGACCGCGAGCATCGGAGTGGCCCTCGCTCCGGCCGACGGACAGCAGAGCTCCGACCTGCTGCGGGCGGCGGATGTGCGCCTGTACGTGGCCAAGCGCGACGGTCGCAACCGGGTCGTGCACGCGGCCGTCGTCTCAACGCCGGCCCCGGTGCCGGACCTGCTCGAGGCCCGCTGACCGTCAGCCCTGGTGGTCGAGCGCCGCGGTGGTCGAGCCCGCGGTGGTCGAGCGCCGCGGTGGTCGAGCTTGTCGAGACCGACCCTAGAACGCCCGGTCGAGCTCGGCGTCCCGTGCGGACTGACCGGTCGCCATCGCCGCGGCCACCGCGGTGCCGATCGCCCCGGCCTGGGCATCGATCCGGATGGTGAACCCGAGCCGTGCGGCCTCGGCCGCGCGCAGCTTCGCCGCCGACACCGACCGCACCTCCCCGGCAAGGCTGATCTCACCGAAGGCCACGGCGCCCTGGGCGATGGGTTGGTCCTTGAAGGCCGACGCGATGGCGAGGGCGATGGCGAGGTCGGCGGCCGGCTCGGTCAGACGGATGCCGCCCACCGTCGACACGTAGACATCCATGCTGCCCAGCCCTGACAGGCTCGCCCGGCGCTCGAGTACCGCGAGGAGCATGGCCACTCGGGAGCTGTCGACCCCGTTGGTGACGCGGCGGGGGTTCGGGGCCTGGGTCTTGATCACGAGCGCCTGCACTTCGACCGGCATCGCCCGGCGGCCCTCGAGCGCCACCGTGACGCACGTGCCGGACACGGGGGTGGAGCCGCGGCTGAGGAACAGGGCGCTGGGGTCGGGAACCTCGGCGATGCCGTCGCCGGTCATCTCGAAGCAGCCCACCTCATCGGTCGAGCCGAACCGGTTCTTGAGCGCCCGCACGAAGCGCAGGGCCGTCTGCCGGTCGCCCTCGAACTGGCACACCACGTCGACGAGGTGCTCGAGCAGCCGGGGCCCGGCGATCGAGCCGTCTTTGGTGACGTGGCCCACGAGCAGGATGGGCAGGTTGCGGTCTTTCGCGACCCGGATCAGCGTGGAGGCCACCTCCCGCACCTGGCTGGGCATGCCCGCGAGGCCGTCGGAGAGCGAGCTGGCCACCGTCTGCACCGAGTCGACGATGACCAGGTTGGGCTGCACGGCGTCGATCTGGCCGAGAATGGTGGCCAGATCGGTTTCGGCCGCGATGTACAACTCGGGTTGCAGCGCGCCGGTGCGCTCGGCCCGCAGGCGCACCTGGCTGACCGACTCCTCGGCGCTGACGTAGAGCACGCGGGACTTGGCAGCCGCGGCCTTGGAGGCCACCTCGAGCAGCAGCGTCGACTTGCCGACGCCGGGCTCACCGCTGAGCAGGATGACCGAGCCCGGCACGATGCCGCCGCCGAGCACCCGGTCGAACTCGGCGATGCCGGTGGGCCAGTGCGAGACGGCCGTGGTGTCGACGTGCGTGATCGGGCGGGCCACGCCGGCGCCGCTGACGCTGGCCGGCTTGAGGGCACGGGCCAGGCTCGCCTTCTCGGTGGTGTCGACCACGGTTCCCCATTGCTGGCATTCGCCGCAGCGACCTGCCCACTTCAGGGTGGTCCAGCCACACTCGGTGCAGCGGAAGGAGGAAACGGGTCTGGCCATTCTGCGAGCCTAGCTCGGGCCGCTGACACCCTCCGTCGCGGAGGTGGCGCCGGCCGGTGAGGCCACGGATTCCGGCTCGGGGGAGGGAAGGTCGGCCGGCGCGGCGGAAGCGTCAGGCGCGGCGGAAGCGTCAGGTGCGGCCGAAGCGGCGGGCGAGGCGGAGTGGCCAGGCACGGTCAGGGTGACTGCGTGGAGGTCCCGCCCCAGATGAGAGCTCAGCGCCGGCAGGAAGGCCTCGGCCCAGGCCCGGTAGCCGCGGTTATTGGGGTGGAACAGGTCGCCCGCGACATGCGTGGCGACGCTGCGGAGCCCGAGCCGCTTCGTCGTGGCGTGCAACGGCACCACGGTCAGCCGGTGCTCCGTGGCCACCTGGCGGATGATGCGGTTGGCGACGGCGACCATCCGTTCGTTGCGGGGCAGGTGGAAGCAGGGCAGGTCGGCCACCAGCGCGTGCGGGGGCAGCGCCTGGAAGATCTGCCGGATGCCGGCCTCGAACACGGCGGCGTCCCAGAGGGCGATGTCGTTGGCGCCGATCGCGACCGTGACCACGTCGGGGGTGAGCTTCACGAATCTGGGCAGCTGGTCGCGCACGGCGAGCTCGACGGTCGCGCCCGACACGCTCAGGTTCACCACGCGCACCGACCGGCCCGTGGTCAAACGGATGTGGTCGGTCAGGATTCCGACATAGCCGCGATGCGGGGAACTCGCCCCGATGCCCTGCGCGGCGCTGTCGCCGATGACGGCGTAGAGCAGCTCGCCCTTGTCTTTGGCGCGCGTGCGCCACCAGAGGGAGTGCACGGGGAGGGTCTCGTTGAGCATCACCGAGCTCTCGGCGATGCGGCGCTGGAAGCCCCGGTAGTTGACCAGGGCGGCGGCGCCGATCCCGGCCGCCGTGGCCAGGCTCCCGGCCGTCAGAGCGAGAGTCCGGATGCTGTGGTTCGTCGTTATCACCCGGTGAGAATACCGCTCCGCGCTGGGTTCCCGCCGGTCAGGGGCGGTTCAGGGCCTGCTCACGCACGGATGTCCGCTGCGCGATTCGCGCACGACCCCCGCTTTCAACTAAACTCTCCCCCGGTACCGTGTCCGAGCGGCCGAAGGTGCAACTCTCGAAAAGTTGTGTGGGGGAGACTCCACCGTGGGTTCAAATCCCACCGGTACCGCCACAGGGGTTGTTCTTAGAACTGGTTGATTCTGTTCCAAGAACTCGTCCCACAATGAATGGCCTCCGAGATTTCGGAGGCCATTCGTCGTTCCGGCGTGGGTGGCGCGTGGTTTCCCGCTCATGCGGGCTGGTGGGCGCGGATTAAATGACAACGCACGGCCAGGGATGCCCGAGAGGCCGTTTTTCGGCGCTGCGGATTGTCCTGGTCGTGCGGTGGAGTGATGAGTGGCGGCGTCGGTGTGCGCGGTTAGGTTCGGAGCGGCGGGTCGAGTTCCTCGCCGGCCGGGGCGCCGGGGAGCACCTTGAGTGGCCACTTCGCTTTGTAGTTGGATATGCCTTCGCGGTCACGGCGGCGCGTCTTCCGCAGGGGCCCCAAGTTCTGACCGGTCGTGTTGCTCTTGGACGTTCGGGTTTCTCGGTCAGTGAGGAAGGTCACGATTTTCCTGATGTTGGCCGACACGAGCAGCATGGTCGCCATGATCTGGTGTGCGGCGAATCCGCGGATTCGGCGGCGTGCTGGAGTGTCAACTGCTTCGTGTCCGACGTCTTTCACGTAGGCGTGGTAGCTCTCGCCGGTGTTGCGGCCGATGCGGTACGCGTCGCTCTATTCCTTCGACTGGTACCGGCGGAGTTGTGCGTCGCGGATGCCGTCTTCGGGTCCAAAGTCCACCGAGGTCTGCGTGCAGATTAAATCGGGGGCCTCTGGAACATTGCCCTTAAGAACGGCGATGCGGATTTTATCGGTCGCGTTGCGGTGGAGTTCGCGTAGGGGGCATTCCAAGGTCGCGTTCGGACCGACGGCGGGGCACATCATCGGTGTGTGCCCCCGTGCGTCGGCTTTCTCCTTGGGGCGGAGCTCGAAGGCCGTTCGAAACGGGGGCTACACCGGTGTCGTCGAGATTGGCCATTTCCGCAGAAGATGCTCGACGACTGCAGGCGTCGCCGCCAGAACGTCGATGTTGGATCCATACTCGCCTGGCGACTGCCCGGCGAGCGAGATCGCCCTGAGCGGCGCACCGGACCCAATGAGCTTCGACAACCCAGTAGCCATCCCCTTATTGATGTAACCGGCCGGATGGTCATCGTCCGCCGAGCACACTGCGACCGCATTCTTGTCGTAAGCGTTGTCAGGCTCCCGCAACAGACGGACGGGTGCTCCTGGTTGAAACGCCCCATTCCGAACGGCTACCGTGTGGTAGCCGACACCCCGCACCCTGGCCGTCCAGATCCCCATGCGGCGCAGTCGCCTGTTGCCGACGCTCACGAGGAGACCCGTCGATGGTTCCGTTAGCCACAGCCGTCCGTCGTGCATCTGGAGGAATAGCGTGGGCAGTCCCTGATCGGTCGTGACCAGGAGTTCGTCCCACTTCTCGCTGGGGAGGTAGATGCTGGCCTCGGCCTGGCTGCGGCTGACTGCCATCTGGGGAGGAAGGTATTCGATGTTCTTCTTGACGTAGCTGGTTCCGGCATTCGGCGCGGATGGCGGGTGTGTTTTCTCGTTTGGCGGCGGCGGAGACAGCAGGTTTGTGGCCCATTTCAGCACGAAGATGGCCAGTGCCACAACGGCCACCAGGACGAACAATAACTCCATCGAATACCCCCAACCAAACCTCTCACAGAAACTTCGAGGTGGGCTATCCCCACTTCAGTGGAGGGAGAGCTTCGACTCAAAGGCTATTCGGGCGAATGTCATATGGACTGTTATCGGCGCTAACGAAACCTATGGCTGCTCGCCCCGCTCCTCTGTCTGGTCGCCTCGCCACATTGGCCCTGTTAGACGAACTTGAATCCGAAGATGCCGCCGTTCTCCGTCGCATCTGTGATCACGGTGTCGACAAGATAGTCATCGCGCGAGAATGCTCCCTCGCTCTCAACGGACTTCAGGAAGTCCGAGTTCATCGTCACGATGTATTGGAAGCCGTGCTCATCGGCCAGTCGCGCTCCGATGTTCAGGCAGGACGCCACCTGCCGATGGTCGACAGCGTCAAATAAGTGACTGTCATGAACAAGAATGCGCGGAGCCCGACCAATCTCGAGGGCTCGAATTAGGCAAACCATGTCAAGCAGAAATGTCGCGACTCCCTTAATTCCGTCGCTTGCGTCGCCATCGATCTCAGGTCTGACCTGGAAAACCCCTTTCGGAGAGGTGGAGATTAGCAAGCGTGCCGAACGATCCTTGTAGATTTCCTGGCCCAATTCCGAAAACAGGGAGATGGGTCGTTCCAGACTGTCAGCCCGATCCTGCACTTCAGCCCGCACGGATGCCACAGTGTTTGCCGTGACGGTTTGAACAGTCGTATCGATCTTGCCGACGGCCATTGCCGACTCAAGGCGACGTTCTGTTTCGGCCACTCCGGCTTCAAGCTCCGCGAGGGACCGCTGGGCATCGAGGAACGTGTCCAGCGCTACGGAGTCCTGCAGGAGGACCAGGATCTCGGCACGTCGCCTATCAAGATCCGTGCGCCTCTGCGCCAGCTCAACTAAGCGGCTCAACGCTAAGCGGAGCTCATCCTCCAGAAACGTGCGGCGATTCCGAACGACGGACGCGTGAAAGGCGGCAACCTCCTCGAAGCGCCTACTCACCATCTCAGGCAGGACCAAGTTGATTTCCGCGTAAGTCTTCTCCAGCTTGTCGCTCAGAAGGCTTGCATTATTGGATGCGACGTCGGTCTCGATTGCTCTCGCCAAGTCTCGTGCCCGGCGCTCAAGGCCCAAGCTCTCGTCATTGATTTCTCGAATCTCGGCTGAGTGCGAATCGGCAATCCGTTGGTGCGCCCCGTAGGCTTCGTCCACCTGGAAGTCCTGAAGGCTTTGGCGCATGCGGTCGCGCTGCCGCCGCAAACCGGCGAGCTTGGCTCGCAGATCCGCTTCGTCCAGGTTCAGATGACCGATAGCCCCCTCTTTGATGACGCCCTTGATTGCCCTCCTCTGTTTCTCCAGACGTGCAACTTCTCCCGCACCGTTCAGGACGTCCACGTCGAGACCTAGGAGATACCCAAGCTTGACACCAGTCTCCCAATCTGATTCCGATGGATGGCTCTTCACGGGGTTCCCGAACGAGGTGTGAATCAGTTGGCCCCACAGCTGTCCGGGCGTAGGCCTGGAAGTGTCTTCGGGCAATGAAAATGCGAGCTTGCCGAGGAGTCGACGCCAGTCATCGACATGCTCGCTGGCGGCGTTGTCGGATCCATTCCATCCACTCACCGAAAGTTTGGTGGTTGGACTAGTTGGTCGAACTACTCGCGCACTCGCCATCGCGGCACGGTCAGACGAAAGAGATGCGGAGAATGAATGGCCAGCTAATTCAGGCGACTTGAATTCATCGGGCAAGTTTCCGCCGAGGACGTAGCGGAGGATACGAATGAAGCTTGACTTGCCAGTCCCATTCCGGCTGTCGCCCTGTCGAGAATCCTCCGTCCTCTCGGCCACCAGCAAATTCAGGCCGTCATGGAACTTGATGGTCTTGAACCGGGCGTCTGTTGATCCGACTTCAGCCAGAAACAATGCTTCTCCTAATCCGCCCGTCGTCAGTAACGACTATGGCGTCAATTGTGTACAGAGTTGCCAGCGCCAGCGAAAACCAGTCGAAGGTAACCCGGCTCCTGCGCCGGGGTGCCCGGTTAGGCGGCACAGCACTGTACTTTTCCCAGATGCCTGACACTGAGATTGGCTGGTCGATTAGATCAAGGATCTCGGCGCCGATCGTCAGCAATGCCCGCTCGGGGCTAATCCCTTTAGTCGGTAGCAGCAAGGGCCTGCTCCGAATCGTAGTCAGCTGGCGGCTCCTCAAAGATGTGGCAGGAGTCAAAGAAATAGGCAGTAACGGCGTAGACGGCGTTCGCGCGTTTAGAGTCCATTCGGAAGTCCGAGCCCCCGAGCGCCGTGTAAATGCGCTCGAGAATTTCACTGGGGATATCTGTTGATTCTCGCTGTTGCGTGTAGATGCATCGAAACTTCTCACCTTGCTGATCTCGCAAGCCAGGGTCAGCCTGATCGTCGAACCACTGGTCAATTCGAGGTGCGGTCAGTCGGCCTTCGTTGAATTCGAAACGCGCGGATGATGGCAACTTGTTGAAGCGCATTTTGCTCGCCGGAACCGGCCGTATGGACGCTCCCACCTCGTCCGTGGTCGCAGGGGTGTTTCCAAGCGAATCGAGCAGCGGCAGCAGGTCCGCGAGCTCGACATTCTCTGCGCGAGGCACGCCGGGGAAGACATCGGCGAGATCCCGCGCCGGCAAGTCTCGGATGACCTTGGACCAAAGGTCCGTCGGCACCCAGATCACGGGGGATATGGGACGACTGGAAGCGGGCGCATGTGCCTTCTGGAATTTGATGATGAAAGCGGCCGCCACAGGCCCGGGGTGGGCGTTGGTGACGAAACGCCAGACGGTGAAATCCGACCATTCCGAGACGGCACGATCAAAGTCGCTCGCCATCTTGGCGCCCAGCGCGCGCTCACCGTCTGCGCGCGATCCGTAACAGGCATAGACGATGGAACCAGCCTCGGCGAGCCCGTCGCAGCCGCCGTCTCCGAGGGATCCAGCTGGAGAGGGATTGAAATAATCACCGTGGAACCGCGATAGGGCGTCAGAGACGTAGTCTTCGAAGCTTGAGCCTGTCGAACGACACCGGCTCTCATGCTGAGACCTGTACCAGTCTCGCCACGCCGGATCTCGTACTGTCACTCTTCCCCCTCGTGCTGGCACGACCAAGAGGCCCTACCCCACTGCAAGACTAATGTGCGCTCCGGGTGCCGATGCGGCTTTGCCCTCACAGCGGCGTACGGCGCGTTGATTCATGAGTTCGCTGGCCGGCACCGGCACTGGCTCCAGCGCTACCAAGATCGACTCACCTGTCAGATCGTCGCTCTCGTCCGTATGACGAGGAGAGACAGCCCATACCGGGACGCCAAACGACAGAGAGGCATCATCAATGAATCTGGTTGAAGCGCACTGCGCACACAACTGGCTCGAGCAGAAGAACATGCTCGGCAACGCACGCGGGCAAGAGCGACTTGGTTCACTGGTCGAAGAGGCTTGCGCTCGTGCCGTCGCTTATGAGGATGAAGCCGGCGATGCCTTCCGGCGATCCGCGGTAGAGCCTTAGGGAAGCGGCAACGCTCCCTGAGGTTACGAAAGTTGTCTGATTCGCAAATCCCGCGTTATCGGGTGCCTACCGCGTCGGCCGCACACACGGGCTCGATCAGAGGTTCGGAAGTGAAACAGCCCGCCAACAGCCCCGCTGCTGCCATACTTCGGAAATGAGCGAAGACGCTGCCCCGGTCGACCCCTCCGTTGAGGCTGCAGGGCCAACTTTTCCAGCAGAGATCCCGGCGAAGGAAAAGGGACTGGCCTGGTATGACAAGGTCAACGCCTGGGTTGATCGGCAGCCTGTGGTCTTCGAAGGCGTGGCCATGAAGGCAGGCATCCTTAGTTACAAACGTGAACGGCAGCCCGTCACTGGGGTACAGGTTACTGTGGAGACTGCCGGGGAATTGCAACGGCGGTCTACTCTCACCCGCACAGCTGCGGGAGCGATCGTGTTTGGCCCTGCCGGTGCCGTCGTCGGGGCCTTGTTTAGAAAGCAGGTTGATCGCCGCGAACTCTACCTACTTGTGGACGGTGAGCTATTCGCCTGGGCTGTCAACATCAACCCCTCGAAGGGTGCCGCAGCGCGGGCCTTCGCCGCAAAGGTGAATACGGCCGCTCGAGGCTAGACGGCAATCATTCTCACTTTCGTGAACTCTTCTTGACTGGCCAAACAGCTGAAACTCTTCCGAATGCCGCCGAACTCCAAACCTCGACGGACACCAGAATTCCTGTCATTGACCCACGCCATCGAGGTCTGCAGCGCTGCGCTGCCGTATGCAAGCTGCCGGGACCCAGCGGATTCGTCCTGCCGAACTCGGGCAAGGCAGCGGATGGACGGGCGGGTCGCTTCCGGTCTCATCTCGTGGCAACGCGGCGAGAGTCCGGCCGATGGAGGACCCATGTATCTCGCGGTCTTCGGTTCTCTAGTGGATTTTTTTACACGCCCACGGAGGATGTGCGCGAAAGTGCCGAAAAACTGCCCAGTGATTCAGCAGCCTGTGAGTTATAGGAACAACCCGTCACAGGGGTTGTTCTTAGAACTGGTTGATTCTGTTCCAAGAACTCGTCCCACAACGAATGACCTCCGATATTTTGGAGGTCATTTGTCGTTTCTGGCGCGCGTGGCGCGTGGGTTCCCGCTCATGCTGGCTGGTGGGAAGGGATCATCTGACAATGCACGGCCAGGAATGCCCGAGCGAACTCCTTGGCCGGCTCACTCGTTTCACTAGTATGTCCGCAGCGACGGCTACGCGAATCGGAAGCAGGCGTGAAGATGAACAACATGAGCAAAGGATTCCCCATGGTGATGCGGAGCCTCAGCGCGATCACTCTCGCGGCGACCGGCGCCATCCACCTGTTCCTGGTGTTCGACGGTGTAGGCGGCGTGCTCGGCGTGTCTTTCGTTCTCAACGGCATCGCGGGGATCCTGCTGGCCGTCGGGGTCCTGACCCTGCGTGGCAGGCTTCTGGGGCTCACCACCGTGCTTGGCCTTCTGTTCCTGATCGCGAGCCTTCTGGCGCTGGTGCTCGCCCTGACGGTGGGATTGTTCGGCATTGAGCAGACGTGGAGTTTCACGCTCGTGCCGGCGACGGTCGTCATCGAGGCTGCCGGCGTCGTGGTGCT
This sequence comes from Cryobacterium cryoconiti, assembly GCF_004403065.1. Taxonomy (GTDB): domain Bacteria; phylum Actinomycetota; class Actinomycetes; order Actinomycetales; family Microbacteriaceae; genus Cryobacterium; species Cryobacterium cryoconiti. The sequence continues at coordinate 65,432 of NZ_SOHA01000036.1, read as the reverse complement.
GGCCATCACCTCGGCATTGGTGCTTCGTAAACCACGATCTGCCTGAGCAGACCACGACGTGGATGGCAGGCTGGCACCCCGCGCAGCTGAATCATCCCATCGTCCGCGTCACGTGCGAGTCCTCCTCCTCGCTGTCGGGACGTGCCCGCCGCACGGCGAGCCAAATGACGTCTCGACCGAAGGATTCGACGAGCAGGGCCAGCGCAATCGCGACCAGCAGGGCATCCAACCCCGGGAGGATCCGCGCCACGGCCGTCGCCAGCGCAATGCCCTGCACGGCCGTGACCACCTTCCGCCACGGGCGGGATGGCAATATCCGACGAAACCAGGGAAAGATCAGGCCCGCAAGCACGAAGGCGTAGCGCATCGAGCCGATTGCCAGCACCCAGATCCCGAGGTCATTCGAAACGTACACGCTCAGCACGAGCAACAGGAACGCGTCGACTTCCATGTCGAACCGCGCGCCCAGCTCGCTCACAGAATCTGTACGGCGGGCGACCCAACCGTCGACAGCGTCCAGAAGCAGGGCCGGCACGATCAGGGCGACCAGGAGGGCGACGGGAATCGGCACCGCGAACGATACAACGACCATCCCTCCGATCAGGCCGACCAACGTCGATCGGACCGCTGTGACGACGTTTGCCGGCCCGAACAAAGTTGTCCTCCTGCGTCGAAGCCCGTTCAGCAGGAATACAGTCGACAGCAAAAGATAGCTCAGAGTGGCCAACCACCCGACGATCGGCACCCATGACCGGTACCAGTGCACAGCGACAAGGCCGAGGGCCGTCGCGGCTGCCGCCCCCACGATCGCGGCTGAAATCGGCACGAAGTGAACTCTGGCCATCCCTGCCTCGTTTCTCTCTTGATCCATCTATTCAGGAAGACGGCACTCCGCCGGGAATCGTCCACTTTAGGGGGAAATATGCTCGAATCCACCGCTTTCTGGATTGACAGGCCTGGCGTCGGGGAACTTCGTCGGGAACCGTTGGTGCCACCCGGCGACGGGGAGGTGCTCGTGAGGACTCTCTACACGGCAGTGAGCCGAGGAACCGAAGTCTCGGTGTTCGGCGGACATGTGCCACCCAGTGAGTACGACCGGATGCGTGCACCATATCAGGACGGCGACTTTCCCGGCCCGGTCAAATACGGGTACCTCAATGTCGGCGTCGTTGAGGGTGGGCCGGAGTCGCTCAGAGGCCGGACCGTGTTCACGCTTTTCCCGCACCAGTCCGCATTCGTGGTGCCCGCCGATGCTGTCACCCCGATTCCCGAGGGAGTCCCGGCCCGTCGGGCCGTACTCGCGGGCGCGGTTGAAACGGCCGTCAATGTGCTCTGGGATGCTCGTCCTCATCTCGGTGACCGTGTCTCCGTCATCGGCGCGGGCATGATCGGATGTTGCGTGGCACGACTTCTGCGCGGCGTCCCCGGCGTCGAGGTGGCTTTAATCGACGTGAACCCGGCACGGAAGGAGGTGGCGGACCAACTTGGCGTGGGCTTCGCCGACGCGTCCAGCCCCCCGGGCAACCGGGACATCGTGATCAATACGAGTGGTTCGGATGCCGGTTTGCAGCTCGCACTCGAAACCGTGGTCACCGACGGTGACGTGATCGAGGCGAGCTGGTACGGAGATCGCCCGGCCACACTCAGGCTCGGGACCGACTTCCACTCACGGCGACTGACCATCCGGTCGAGCCAGGTCGGCGCGGTAGCCGCGGGCCATCGGCGGAACCGTACGACGCGGGAACGCCTCGTGCTGGCCCTGGACCTTCTCCAAGACCCGGCCTTCGAGGCCTTGCTGACGGACGAATCCTGCTGGCATGATCTCCCCGAGGTGATGACGGGTCTGGCCAACGGAGCGCCGAACACCCTGTGTCACACAATCAGTTGGGGAGGACCAGAATGACATTCACGGTGACGGTTCGGGACCACATGATGATCGCCCATAGCCTCGCCGGCGAATCGTTCGGGCCCGCGCAACAACTCCATGGAGCCACATTCGTCGTCGACGCCTCCTTCGCGGCCACCGACCTGGACGCCGACGGCGTCGTGGTGGACATCGGAAGGGTGACTGCCGCGCTTGCAGAGATCACGGGTTCTCTCACCTATCGCAACCTCGACGAGGATCCTCGTTTCGCCGGCAGAAACACGACCACCGAAGTGCTCTGCAAGGTGATTGCGGATCGCCTGGCAGAACAGGTGACCTCGGGGGCTCTCGCCCCCGGCCAGCAGTTTCAGTCCATCACGGTCACGCTCCACGAGTCGCACATTGCGTGGGCAAGTTACACGAGGGCACCGTGAGCGTCTCCTCGGCACGGTGGGTGTGCTTCTTCGTCCCTGATTCGATCGACGACGCGGACAGGGTCAGCGGCGGCAATGTCTACGACCGTCACGTTCGCGAGGGGCTTCGACGCAGCGGCTGGACGGTTCACACGGTTCTGATTCCGCGGGATGATCACACGCTGACGGCTCAGACCCTGGCCCAGCTGCCGAACGGCGCCCTCGCACTCGTCGATGGTCTGGTCGCTGTGCGCGAATCGGTGGCGTTGAGGGCACATTCCACCCGGCTCCGGCTCATCATCCTGGCGCACATGGTCGGAAATGTCGTCTCAGCGGCACTAGCGGAAGCCGATGCCGTGTCTGCCGATCGTGAGCGACACGCATTTCGCGCGGCGAAACGCATCATCGCAACGAGCGGATGGACACGGTCCGAAATCATCGCGCGCCGCCTCGGTCGGCCCCCCGACGTGATCGTCGCCTACCCCGGAACGGATCCGGCCGCCCCGACGAGTGCTTCACGATCTGGCAACCGGCTGCTGTGTATTGGCGCGGTCGCCCCGCACAAGGGTCAGGACGTTCTCCTCGGCGCCCTGGCGCAGCTCACCGACATCGACGGGTGGACGTGCACCTTTGCCGGATCACTCGACATTGCAACGGATTTCGTCGACGAGCTGACGCGGATGGCCCACCGGACTCGCCTCACCGACAGGGTAACGTTCACCGGCTCTCTCGCCGGAGCACGACTGGACGAGGCATACGCCCGAGCTGACCTCGTCGTGGTGCCGTCCCGAAGCGAGAGCTTCGGCATGGTTGTCGCGGAGGCGCTGGCACGGGGCATCCCCGTCGTGGCCGCCCGCGTCGGTGGCATACCCGAAGCCTTATCGAGCATGACGGCAGGAATCCTTGTCCCGCCGGACGATGCGCAGGCCCTCGCAGTGGTGCTGCGCCGCTGGTGGGCCAGTCGGGCCCAGAGGTCGCGGCTCACCGAGGCCGCGGTGGAGGCTCGCGGATCGGTCCGACCCTGGAGCGCGACAGTCGCTGCCATTGCATCAACGCTCGACGAGATGGCACTCAGTGGAATGGCGGTGTCCGCATGATCGGAATTCCTCTCGTCAGTGCGGACTGGCTGGCTCTTCGGGAACCGGAGGACGCGGATGCGCGATCACACGACCTCGCGCTGGCAGCTGCCGCGAGGATCGCCGAGGGTCCGGTGATTGTTCACGATCTGGGCAGCGGGACCGGTTCGATGATGCGCTGGCTGGCTCCGCTCCTTCCCGGACCCCAGACGTGGGTTCTCCATGACTGGAATGCGGACCTGATCGAACGGGCGATCGACAGCACGCGTCCGAGGGACGCGAACAATGTGGCGATCTCGGTTCTCGCGCAGCCGGGTGATCTCGCCGACTTGCGTCCGTCCGATCTGGCGGGAGCGTCACTCGTGACAGCGTCCGCATTGCTCGACGTGCTGAGCTCGCACGAGACCCACACGATCGTGAACGCCTGCGTTGAGGCCAGGTGCCCTGCTCTCCTGTCGCTCAGTGTGACTGGACAGGTTCGCTTCAGCCCTCGCGACGACCTGGACGCAGCATTTGAGGCCGCCTTCAATGCGCACCAACTTCGACTGACCGACGATCGCCGGCAGCTCGGTCCGCATGGTGCGCCCATCGCGCGGGGACTGTTCACGGCGGCCGGTTGGACTGTGCGGCCGAGCACGACGGAATGGCGGCTTGACCACCGCCGGCAACGCCTGCTGGTCGAGTGGTTTCACGGCTGGGTGGATGCCGCCATCGAACAGGATCCCCGGCTGCGCACCGACGTCGACCGATACCGCCGGCTGCGGTTGTCTCAGATCGCGCGCGGGGAGCTGGCCGCACGCATCCGTCACGTCGACCTGCTGGCCTGGCCCCGCGGATGACACACGCCATCCGACCCCTGCTTCGCCGGGCAGTTCACTCTCCCGGCTTCCGCCGGACCGTTCGTCTCATCGTCGGCGGCGGCGTTCTCGTCGGTGTGGGCGCGCATGTGGGCGCTGACCCGTTCATCGATGGCATCCTCAGCCTGAACGGTACGAATATCGTCGCGGCTCTCCTCTTCGCGGCGGCCGCAACCGTGGCAGCCGCGTGGCGGTGGCAACTCATCGCGTCGCGCCTGGGAATCCCCCTGCGCCTGCCGACTGCTGTCGGAATGTACTATCAGTCCCAGTTCGTGAACATGATGCTTCCCGGCGGCATCATCGGGGACATCCGACGGGCCGTCACCCGCGTTCCGAGCGGAACACGTCTCGGGCAAGCTGCACGCGCAGTCGCGATCGAACGCTTCTCCGGGCAGGCCGTTCAGCTCGCACTGACCCTGATGGTGCTGGCGTATTTGGGCACCGAGATCGAGGGATTCCTGCTGCCGGCGCTGGGGATCGGTTTCGGTGTTGTCATCGGAGCGCTTGCTGCGGCGTCGGCGGCAAGCGCCCGCGTGCGCCGGGCATTGCTGCGTGAGGCGCACGAACTCCGCGCCGCCCTCGGGTCGATTCGCACCTCCCTGCAGGTCGCGATCGCATCGGTCATCGTGATCGGCTGCCATGTGGCGACCTTCACGATCGCAACCGCGGCGGTGGGCGAGAGAGTGCCGGCGGGGCCTATGCTCACTCTCGCTCTGGTCGTCCTGCTCGGCGCCTCGATTCCGGTGAACATCGGCGGCTGGGGACCGCGCGAGGGAATCGCCGGTTGGGCCTTCGCACTGACCGGCTTCGGAGCCTCGGCGGGGGTGGCAGCATCCACCCTGTTCGGCGTGCTCGCCATCATCTCCATCGCGCCGGGGGCCGTCGTCGCCGCCGTCTTCGCCGCCCGCCGGCGAGGATCGAAACACGCCATGCCGGGGACGCCTCGCCGAACGCTTCCGCGCGAGTCATCGGCGACGCCACCGACCCGCACAGCATCCATCCTCATTCCGACCGCTCTCGACCAGGAGGAGACATCATGAGCGTCACGCCCTACGTCACTCTGAGTTGCGCCATCTCACTCGATGGGTATCTCGACACAGCGAGTCCTCCACGGCTCACGCTCTCGAATGACGACGACTTCGATCGTGTCGATGAGGTGCGAGCACGCAGCGACGCCATTCTGATCGGGGCACGCACCGTGCGGCGCGACAACCCGCGACTGCTGGTGCGCAGCGTTGCCCGCCAAGGCCGTCGAGAGACCACCGGCCTGGCCCGTTCACCGTGGAAGGTGACGGTGACGGCGACGGGCGATCTGGATCCGAACGCCGCATTCTTCACCGCAGGCGACACCACCAGGCTGGTGTACTGCCCCGCACCGATCGCCGAAAGCCTCCGGCGACGGCTCGGAGGCGCCGTCGTCGTCGGCCTGGGCGGCGACGTGACGATGACCGACCTCGTTGCGGACCTGGGGGATCGCGGGATTGGCGAGCTCATGGTCGAGGGAGGAGCCATGATCCACACCCAGTTTCTGGCCGCGAATCTCGTCGACGAACTCCACCTTTCGATGGCACCGTTCTTCCTCGGCAACGCCGGCGGCGCCCGATTCGTCGGCGACGGAGTGTTTCCGTGGAACAGCGATCGGCGGGCGACCCTCGCGGAGGTCCGGCAGATCGGCGACATGGTCCTGATGCGATATGCACTCTCAGGTCGATTCGCCGAGCACGACACCGAAGCCCAGCACCGCGCCATGACCGCGCCGCTCACGGTGGGAATGCGGTGAAAGCGGGAAAACCCGGAACGTCCACCGGGCGAACCGCACGAGACCCGTCGGCCCGTCGGCGCCTTCGTCCAACCTGGGCTGCTTCCCGCATCCACAGTACGCTCGAGGAGGTGCGTTGGCAGAACTAGTTGACGTGCCGCTCGGCGGGCAATGTCCCGTCGCGCTCGGCCCGATTGTGAAGGAAACACCGTGTCTGATCACGCAAGAATCAAGGGCCACACCGTGACCCGCACCGTGCACATCGAGGCCTCGCGCGCGAGCGTCTGGAAGGCGCTGACCGACCCCGAGGTGATGGTCCAGTGGTTCGGAGACGGTGTGGTGTTCGCCGCGCTCGAGCCCGGCGCTACGGGCAGCATCCACTGGGATGACTACGGCAGCTTCCCGATCGAAATCACCGAGGTGGTGCCCGACAGCTCGTTCGGCTTCCGTTGGTCGGGAATCCCCGCCGAGAAGCTCGACGAGTACGCGACGCACGTGCGCTTCACCATCGCCGATGCTGGTACCGGGACGGATGTCACGGTGGTCGAATCGGGCTTCGACACACTCCCCGGCGGCACCCTGTACCGTCGCGAACGTCTTGAGCAGAACCGGGAGGGCTGGGACGTCGAATTCGACGAGCTCGCGATTTTGCTCGAGGGTGTCACCCCGTAGTTCACGATTACGGGGGAGTCGCTCGACGAGTTGGCCGTGTTGCTCGGCCGGTAGAGGATCATTGGCAGACCGCGGTGGATGTGCGCGAGCGTGCCGATAAAATACCCGGTGACTCATCGGCCTGTGAGTTAGTGGAAAAACCCGTCACAGAAACCCCGTGCAGCCACTGTTCCGCTGGAATGCAGGGGGTTCTTTCTTGCTAGCGAATGGCCTCCGAGATTTCGGAGGCCATTCGTCGTTTCAGGGGCAGGCGACGGGAACTTGCGGCGCCCGGCCCGGTCGACTCACTTGAACGCTGACTTGAGGGCCTTCAGGCTGACCTTGGGGTCGTGCAACCCCCGGTAAATCGGCGGGATCGCCCGTTGGACGCCGAAGAACTCGTACACCGCGTGCATAGCCCCATGGATGGAGTACTCCACGGTGAAGACGACGTCGCCGGGCAGCTCGGTGAACTGGCCGAGGAATGCGAAGTTCTGCGAACCGTCCGGGATGACCTTGGGGCGGTCCTCCGGGACTCGGCGGCTGAATAGGGCCGAGGCGTACGGCATCATCACGGTGGTCACGTCCGTGGTGGCGAGCACTTCCTCGAGGATGTCCTCGAAGCCGAGCTGGTGGACAAGCTCGGTCAGGATCTCCTTGCCCGTGGCTTGCGACATCCGCTTCTTGACGAAGTCGCCTTCGTCGTCGATCTCGAAGCCGTAGCCCCACAATGTGTAGGTGTTCGCTGCCATGTCGGGGAAGTGGGGCTGGGCCGGCACAACCATCGACAGGTGCCAGCCCGACTCGATGAATGTGGTCAACGCGCCAGTTCCCGGTTCGTTGCCCGTGTAGTCGATGATGCTGTTGAGTAGCACATCGCTCTGCATCGTCAGCGTGAACGACTCCCACTTGTTCTCGTCGATGTTGCCGTTGAAGGTATTGGGGCGTCCGAAGTCGGGGGCCTGCTTGGCGATCTCCTCCCACAGAGACCAGGCGCCGTCGACGCGGTCGCGGATCAGCGGCGGCACCGTGTCATTACCGCCGTAGGTGGTGTCGGCGGTGATGGAACCAATGGTGATGAAGGTGAAGTCGTCCTGACCGAGCGGGATCGTCGAGGTTCCAGCCGAGTCTTCGATGTGGAGGCGCGTGGCACGCCGGGGCTGATCTGCGCCGGCGAAGTCGACATTGGTGACGCGCGTGCCGAAGCGGACGTCGACGCCCTGGGCCACGAGCCAGCGTTGCAGCGGAACGATCATCGAGTCGTACTGGTTGTACTTGGTTCGGCAGATCCCCCCGACCGTGTCGAGCAGGTCGAATTCCTGGACAAAGCGCAGGAAGTAGCGGCGCAGCTCAATGACCGAGTGCCACTTCTGAAAGGCGAACATGGTCCGCCACATCTGCCAGAAGTTGGTCTCGAAGAAGTGCTTCCCGAACATTTCGTCGATGCGGCGAGCGCCGAGGGCCTTTTCGTTCATCGCCAGCATGCGAGTCATTTCGAGCCGGTCCCCGTTGCTCAGGCCGTAACTCGAGGCGTCCAGGATGCGGTGCTGCGCATCGACCAGGCGCGCTCGGGCATGGGTCTTGAACGTGGCGTTGAAGTCGAGGGTTTCCTGGCGGACGGTTACCTCCGGATTCTCGAGGGACGGGATCGTGGAGAAGAGGTCCCAGGTGGTCTGGTAGGCCTGCTCCTCGAACATCCGGCCGCCGCGTGTCACATAGGTGCCCGGGACCACGGGGGAGTTCGCCCCGTCCATGCCCCCACCGGTGACGTCGAGCTCCTCGAGGATGTGAATATTCGGCCCAGGCACCTGGGCGTCGCGGATGGCGAAGGCGGCGGCCGCCATGCCGGCGATCCCCCCGCCGACGATCCACAGGTGGGCCTGCTTCGGATCAATGGTCATGTTCGTTCCCTTCAAATTGGTGCGTGCTTCGGTGCTGCGGTGCTGTCGGGTAGCCAGGCCACCGGCCTCTTGCGGTGGCGCCGGGCCTGCTCAGTAGGCGGCCTGGAGCGCCTTGACCAGAACCTTTGGGTCGTGCAGGCCCTTGAAGATCGGCGGGATCTCCCGGTCGACCCCGAGGAACTCGTACACCGCGTGCATGGCACCGTGGATCGAGTACTCCACGGTGAACACGACGTCGCCGGGGAGCTCGGTGAACTGCCCGAGGAACGCGAAATTCTGCGCGCCGTCGGGGATGACCTTGGGGCGGTCCCCGGGAACGCGCCGGGCGAACAGTGCGGAGGCGTACGGCATCATCGACGTCGTGACATCCGTCGTGGCGAGCACCTCCTCGAGGATGTCCTCGAAGCCGAACTGGTGGATGAGCTCGGTGAGGATCTCCGTGCCGGTCGCCTGCGACATCCGCTTCTTGACGTAGCCGCCCTCGTTGTCGATCTCCAGCCCCCAGCCCCACATCGTGTAGGTGCCCTCGGGCTGGTTGGCGAAGTGCGGCTGCCCCACCACGACGGCCGACAGGTACCAGGGTGAATCGACCAGCGTCGTCATGGCGCCGGTGCCCAGTTCGTTGCCGGTGTATTCCACCCATCGCTTGATGAGCGCGTCGCTGTGCATCGTGAGGGTGAACGATTCCCACTTGCTCTCGTCGACGTTGCCGCAGAACGTGTTGGGGCGCCCGAAGTCGGGGGCCTTCTTGGCCAGCTCCTCCCAGAGTGACCAGCTGCCGTCCACCCGGTCCCGGACCAGCGGCGGCACGGTGTCGTTCCCGCCGTAGGTGGTGTCGGCGACGATGGATCCGATGGTGATGAAGGCGAGGTCGTTCTGGCCGAGGTCGATTGCGCTGCTGCCGGCCGAATCCTCTACGTGCAAGCAGGTTGCGCGCCGCCGCCGGGGAGAGCTGGTGAAGTCGACATCCGTGACGCGCGTGCCGAAGCGCACGTCGACACCTTGAGCGACCAGCCACCGCTGGAGCGGCACGATCATCGAGTCGTTCTGGTTGTACTTGGTCCGCCGTACCCCGGAGAGCGTGTCGAGGTTCTCGAACTCCTGGATGAAGCGCAGGAAGTAGCGGCGAAGCTCGGCGGCGGAGTTCCACTTCTGGAAAGCGAACGTGGTGCGCCACATGTGCCAGAAATTGGTCTGCAGGAAGTGCGCACTGAAGAGATCTTCGATGCGACGAGCGCCGAGGGCCTTCTCGCTCAGGGCGAGCATGCGCGAAATCTCAAACCGGTCGCGTGTGTTCAGGCCGTAATCCGTGGCATCCAAGATGCGGTGCCGCGCATCGGCCAGCCGGGTCTTGCCGTGGGTCTCGTGCTTGTCGTTCCAGTCCAGCATCTCCTGCCGAACGGTGACATCCGGGTCCTCCAGGGAAGGAATCGTGGAGAAGAGGTCCCAGGTGGTCTGGTACACCTCTTCGCAGAACATCCGGGCCCCGCGCGTCACCATGGCCCCACGAATTGCCGGAGAGTCCACGGCATCCATGGCCCCGCCGACGTGCCCCAGTTCCTCGAGGATGTGGATGTTCTCACCGGGTACCCCGGCGTCTCTGATAGCGAAGGCTGCGGTCGCCATCCCGGCGATCCCTCCACCCACGATCCACAGGTGTGCCTCTTTCGGGTCGATTGTCATGGTCGTTCCTCTCGCTCGGCTGACTCCGGACAAACCGGACTATAATCATTTAGGAGCGTAATCCGTAATTTGTGAATCGAGCAAATCGGTCACGAAAACGTGGAACCATGAGCGAGGCAACCCAGACGGAAGGAGCGTTGACCATGACACCATCGGAGGCGCCGCCAATGCTGGCAACGGTTGGCCGCCGGGCTCGCAACAAGGCGGACAAGCAGCAACGGATCTTTGAGGCGGCATCCGAGCTGTTCACCGGATTGGGTTACTCGGCCGTGACGACGCAGATGATCGCGGATCGGGCGGATGTCGGAACGGGCACACTGTTCCGCTATGCCAGCTCAAAGGGGGAACTGCTGATGATGGTCATGAACGAGAGGATGCGGCTCGACACCCGCGAGGGTATCGCCGCCGCCGCGTCCGGCACCTCGCCGACCGAGGCGATCATGGCTTTGCTGGCACCCCAGATCCATCCGCTGCCGGACTTTCCCGAGAACACGGCCGTCTACCAGCGGGAAATCCTCTTCGGCGCCGAGCAGGGACCGTACCGCACCGAGGCGCTCGCCCGGATCTCCGAGCTCGAGAAGGCGATCGGGGACATCCTGAGGAGGTTCGCCAGTACCCCCTGGGTGAGGCCGGGGGTCGACCTCAACGGCGCGGCACGAACAACCTTCTCCACGCTGCACATGGAGCTGATCCGCGTCAGTATCGGGCGCGAGGATCCCCAGACACTGACGGCGACCCTGCGCTCCCACGTCGATGTCCTGTTGTACGGGGTACTCACCCAGAGATAGCGGGCGGGCGGGCGCCTACACGCGGGCGCGCTGCAGCGACTGGGTGATGCGGCTGGCCTCCTCGAGCAGCAGTTGGCCGAGCACCACGCGTCGATCCGGCGCGAAGCGACGCTCGATGCCGGTCAGTGACAGCGCCCAGCCGGGCTGGCCGGATCGGTCGAAGATCGCGGCCCCCATTCCCCAGCTGCCCTCGAGGATGAGCCCCGGGTTCACTGAATAGCCGGTGATCCGGGTCTGTTCCAGATTGGCACGGATGGCCGCGGGCGAGTGCTTCTCACCCCACCGCTCGACGAAGGCGTCGTCCTGCACCAGGAACTGCTCGATCTCTGTCTCCGGCAGATAGGCGAGGATGGCCAACCCCGCCGAGGCGACTCCCAGCGGCAGTCGTAGACCCTCGTGCAGCACGAAGGAGCGAATCGGAAAGCTGCCTTCCTCGCGCAGCAGGCACACGGTTTCGGCGCCGCGCCGGATGGAGAGGAATGCGCTCTCGCCGGTCTCCTCGGCCAGCCGCAGCAGGCTGGGTCGGGCAAGCTCCTCGATCGGGTAGCGGTGGGCGGCGACCGTGCCCATCACGAAGATCTCGGGGCCGTAGTGCCAGGTGTGCCTGACCGGGTCGTGGTCGAGCAGGCCCTCGGCGGCGAGGGAGCTCAGCAGCCGGTGCACGGTGGGGCGGGTCAGCCCGGAGTCCCGCACGATCTCGGCCAGGGGTGTGCCGGCGGGATTGCGCCCTACGAGCTGCAGGATGCGGGCGATCCGGGTGACCACCTGGGCTCCCTGCACGGGCACGGACGGCGGGGATTTGATGCCGGTCACGGTGGACTCCTGTCCATAATGTGGATTCAAGTGAGCCTAGTGCTCATGGCGTGGATGCTCAACGAATTCCGCCTTGTGGTTGCGATTGACAGTCCCTTTCGCGGCCCCCTAACATGACCAACGGAAGTCGTGTCCACAAGGTGGATACATTTACGGATGCTCAACGAGGAGAATTCCATGACCAAGGTCCGGTCCAGCGCACGTGAAGCTCTCGGAGACGTGCTCCGCGACGGCATGACTCTCGCCGTCGGGGGCTTCGGCCTCAGCGGTATCCCGGCCGACCTGATCGACGCCGTGCGGGCATCCGGTGTGAAGGATCTCACCGTGGTGTCCAACAACATGGGCGTCGACGGCAAGGGCCTCGGCGTGCTGCTCGAGGCCGGTCAGGTGCGACGCGTGATCGCCTCCTACGTGGGCGAGAACAGGCTCTTCGCCGAGCAGCTGCTCGACGGTCGGCTCGAGGTGGAGTTCAGCCCGCAGGGAACCCTGGCGGAACGGCTCCGCGCGGGCGGGGCCGGCATCCCCGCGTTCTACACGAAGACGGGCGTGGGTACCCTGATCGCCGAGGGCAAGCCTCTGGCCGACTTCGACGGGGAGACCTATCTGCAGGAACGGGCGATCATCGCGGATGTCTCCCTCGTGCATGCCTACCGGGCCGACACCGAGGGCAATCTCGTTTACCGCTATACCGCCCGCAACTTCAACCCCGTGGTGGCCGCGGCGGGCCGCGTGACGATCGCCGAGGCCGAGGTCATCGTGGAACGCGGCGAGATCGATCCGCACGACGTCGTGACTCCGGGGGTGTTCGTGCAGCGGCTGGTGCAGGCCTCGAATCGGGTCAAGGACATCGAGCAGCGCACGGTGCGCCCCCGCCCCGCCGCAATGCCGGCCTGATACGCATCCGACTTCACCGACCACCCACCGACTGCAGGGAGCAAGACCATGGCATGGACGCGCGACGAGATGGCTGCAATCGCGGCCGAAGAACTGAGCGACGGCGACTACGTGAACCTGGGCATCGGCATCCCGACGCTCGTCGCCAACAACCTGCCCGAGGGGGTGCAGGTGACGCTGCAGAGTGAGAACGGGCTGCTCGGCATGGGCCCGTTCCCGTTCGAGGGCGAGGAGGACGCCGACCTCATCAACGCCGGCAAGCAGACCGTCACGGTGCAGCCCGGCGGCTCCATCTTCGACTCCTCGGCCTCGTTCGGCATGATTCGTGGCGGTCATATCAAGGTGGCCATTCTCGGGGCCATGCAGGTGTCGGGCCGGGGAGACCTGGCCAACTGGACCATCCCGGGCAAGATGGTCAAGGGCATGGGCGGTGCGATGGACCTCGTTGCGGGAACGCCTCGCGTGGTCGTGCTCACCGAGCACACGGCCAGGGACGGCTCGCCCAAAATCGTCAATGAGTGCAGCCTCCCCCTGACCGGCCTCAAGGTTGTCGACCGCATCATCTCCGATATCGCAGTCTTCGATGTGACGGATGCCGGACTCCTCCTGCGCCGTCTGGCTCCCGGCGTCAGCATCGAGGAGGTTCGGGCGGCGACAGAGCCGGACTTCACCGTCGCCGCCGACCTGAACGGGGTGGCCGCATGAGCCTGCGCGAGCAGTTCGGCACGGATGTGCTGCTGGCGGGCTGGGGCCACAGCCGCTTCGGCAAGCTCACGGACGAGACCCTGGAATCCCTGATCGTGCAGGTGGCCTCCGAAGCGATCGCCAACGCCGGCGTCCAACCCGCCGACATCGACGAGATCTTCCTCGGCCAGTTCAACTCGGGTCTGCTTCCGCTCGGCTTCCCCTCATCCCTGGTGCTGCAGACCGACCCGGCCCTGGCGAACGTGCCGGCCACCCGGGTGGAGAACGCCTGCGCCTCGGGCTCGGCGGCGTTCCAGCAGGGCGTGAAGTCGATCCTGGCGGGCACCGCCCGCACGGTGCTCGTGGTCGGAGCCGAGAAGATGACCCAGGCCGCACCCGAACTTGTCGGTTCAGCACTGCTCGGCGCCGATTACGACATGGCCGGCAAGCGCTCGACGACGGGATTCGCCGGGCTCTTCGCCACGGTCGCCCAGGCCTACGAGGAACGCTACGGCGCCGTCGGGGACGTGCTCGGGTCCATCGCGGCCAAGAACCACCGCAATGGCGTGGCCAATCCCTACGCCCAGCTGCGCAAGGACCTCGGTGAAGAGTTCTGCCGCACCGTCTCGGACAGGAACCCGATGGTGGCCAGCCCGTTGCGCCGCACCGACTGCTCCCCGGTCTCCGATGGGGCTGCCGCCGTGGTGCTGACCTCTGAGCGGTTCCGTTCGGGCAGCGCGGCAACCGTGCCCGTGCGCCTGGCCGGCTTCGGCCAGGCCAACGATTTCCTGCCGGCCGCACGCCGCGACCCCACCGAATTCGCGGCCACCCGCGTCTCCTTCGAACGTGCCCTCGCGATGGCCGGCGTGGGGCTGGACGACATCGACTTCGCCGAGGTGCACGACTGTTTCACCATCGCGGAACTGATCATGTACGAGGTCATGGGTCTCACCGAACCGGGGCAGGGCCGTCGGGCCGTCGAGGAGGGCTGGGTGTTCCGTGGCGGCAGGATGCCCGTGAACATCTCCGGCGGGCTCAAGGCCAAGGGGCACCCGGTCGGCGCCACCGGGGTTTCCCAGCACGTGGTGTCGGCCATGCAGCTGACCGGTACGGCGGGGGAGATGCAGCTGCCGGATCCGCGCCGGGCCGTCGTGCAGAACATGGGTGGTGTCGGGATCGCCAACTACGTCAGCGTGCTGGAGCAGGTCTAGCGGTGAAGGGCGGAGCCCCGCCCCTCACTACGCCATATGGGTGCGGGCGAAGGCGGATGCCTCGGCGACCTGCTCCGGAGTCGGGCGCACCCCGGTGTAGCGCTCGAACTGCTCCGCCGCCTGCAGGGCGATGACCTCGGCGCCCGTGATCACCACTTTGCCGGCCGCCCGCGCGGCCAGAATGAGCGGAGTCTCCGCGGGCAGAGCGACCACGTCGAAAACGGTGGTCGCCTCGGCGATGGCCTCGGCAGAATAGGACAGGTCGTTCGCCTCGGCCCCACCCGTCATCCCGATCGGGGTGACGTTCACCAGCAGGGGCGCGGACAGCCCGGCCGGCTCGGCCGCCCACCGGTAGCCGAGCTCGGTGGCGAGAGCCTGCCCCCGCGTCTTGTTCCGGGCGATCAGGGTGCCGTTTTCGAATCCGGAATCGCGGAAGGCGGCAGCGACGGCCTTCGCCATGCCGCCGCTGCCGCGCAGCAGGAACGGGGTGGCCGGATCGATGCCGCGCGCGTGAATCAGGTCGGCCGCGGCGATGTAGTCGGTGTTCGACGCCCGCAGGCAGCCGTCGTCGTTCACGATCGTGTTGATCGACTGAATCGCGCTCGCCGAGGCATCCATCTCGTCGACCAGGGCGATCACGTCTTCCTTGAACGGCATCGACACCGAACAGCCACGGATGCCCAGCGCCCGTACCCCACCGATCGCCGACGCGAGATTCGCCGTCGTGAACGCTTTGTAGACGAAATCGAGCCCCAGCTCGGCATAGAGGTAGTTGTGGAAGCGGGTGCCGAAGTTGCTGGGCCGGGCTGCGAGCGAGATGCAGAGGCGGGTGTCTTTGTTGAGCAGGGGCTGCGAGGTCATGCGTCCCAGTTTACGAGCGCACCGTTGCCATCCTGCGATGTGCGGCGCCGAGGTCGCCCCGTGCGGTCGAGCCCTGGCGGTACGCCGGTCGAACTCGACCGGATCTGCCGATCTCGGCGCCGGGGGCGGGCGCCCCATCCGTCCCGCAACACGAGTATGCCCTTGCCGTCCGCCGCCGATAGAGTCTGTCGTAGGAGGCTGGGGGTCAGACGATGGATGCAGAGCCGCGCGAGACAGCGAGCACGACGATCAGCCTGCTGCTGCGCTACGTCCGCGAGCAGGGCGGCGACGGGGCCGTGGCCGAAGTGCTCGACCGGGCTGGTGTGCAGCAGGATGCTTCGGCCTTGGAGGCCACGTCGATGTGGGTCGGGTACGACACACGCATCCGGCTGTTCGAGGCTGCGACGGCGGTTCTGGGCGACGCGACGACCATGTTCGCCGTGGGCGCCAGCGCGGTCAGCGAGAACATCCCGCCCGTGCTCGTGCAGCTCCTGAGCCTGTTCGCCTCGCCCAGTGCGGTGTATCGCCAGATGCCGCGGATTGTGCCCAAGTTCACCACGACTTCCACGATCGATGCAATCGAGGTCGGACGCACCTCGGCCCACCTGCGCTACCGCCTCCACGACGGGTATCGCCCGTCCCGACTGGACTGCCAATACGCCCAGGGGCTGTTCTCCGCCGTCACGGCAAGCTTCGGGCTTGCGCCCGCGGAGGTCAGCCACCCGGAATGCCAGTCGGACGGCTACCCGGCCTGCGAATATGTGCTGACCTGGTCGACGCGGGTGCGCTGGCGGGCGTGGCGCACCCGGAACCGGCTGGTTGCCGCCGCCCTGGACGTTCTCCGGAACAAGGTGCGTGAGGTGCAGTCGGCCGCCGCCGACCTCGTCAGCAGTGACGACGTCGACGAGGTGCTCGCGCGGATCGTTGATCGGGCTGCCTCTGCGGTGCTTGCTCCGGGGTACCTGCTTCTGATCGAATCCGACGGTGATGGTGCGCCGCTGGTTCGCCACCGCGGGCTCAGTGACACCGTTGCCGACGGCCTCGTGACACGGATGTTGCGTGGCGAGTACCTGGGCGAGCATGCGCTGGTCGTCGCCATCGCCTCCAACCGCAGGACCCACGGCCGCCTGGCCGCACTGTTTGCGCAGGGACAGGCCCCGATGCCCGGAGACCGGGCTCTTCTGGAGGCCTACGCCGGGCACGCCGCGGCAGCCCTCGACCTGTTCACCGCGCTCGACGAATCACGCCGGGAGGGGCTGCGAACGGCCGCGCTGCTCGGCCTCGCGCACCGACTGGCCACGAGCGACGGCGTCGAGGCGATCGCCGGGGTGCTCACGGCGGCCCTCCCGACGATCGTCGAATGCGACGCGGCCTCGGTGCTGCTGTGGGACGCCGAAATCGGCGTGCTTCGTCCGGCCTCGGTCGTCGGCTTCGAGCCGGCTGTTCGAGACCACTTTCTGAGCGTCGCACTGACGGTGGAGCAGACCCCGGAGTTGCTCGGGGTGCTCCAGCGGCAGGAACTCGTGGTCTTCACCGCGGACACGGCCAGCCCGGCCCTGGCTGTGCTGCTGCGTGATGTCGGGGCACACACCGTCGTGGCGGTTCCGCTTCTGGCCGGCGACACCCTGATGGGGGTGGCCACGGTCAGCTGGACCGGAGCGGTCTCAGCCTCGGTCCTGGCGGAGGCCAGCGCCCTGCTCGAGGGCGTCGGTCACCAGGGGGCGACCGCCATGCAGAAGGCCCGGCTGCTCGCCACGGTTCGGCACCAGTCACAGCACGACGCCCTGACGGGCCTGCCGAATCGTGTCCTCTTCGCCGCAGAGCTGCACACCGCACTAGCGGAGGGTCAGAACCACACCACCACGGCGGTCCTGTTCTGCGACCTTGACAACTTCAAGCGCGTGAACGACCGCCTGGGTCACCGGGTCGGCGACGAGCTGCTGCGGCAGGTCGCGATGCGACTGCGCGCGGAGGTCCGCAGCGGTGACGTGATCGGACGGCTCGGGGGTGACGAGTTCGCGGTCCTGGTCACAGGCCTGGAGGGAGAGGCTGCGGCCATCGACCTGGCCCGTCGGGCGGTGGACCGCCTGAACCTCCCCTTCCACCTCGCCGGCCAGGATCTTCGGATCTCTGCCAGCGTGGGCGTGGCCGTGCACACGGGACAGGGAGGCCGCGGAGAGCGCCTGCTCGACGAAGCCGACGGCGCGATGTACACGGCGAAGAGAACCGGACGCAACCAGATCGCCCTCGCGGGACGCCAGGAGCCGGGGGTCGCCGACACGTCCCTGCCGCTGGAACTGGCGTGCGCCCTGGACGAGAACCAGATGAGGCTGCACTTCCAGCCGGTGGTCGACATCTCCCGCGCGGGGGAGGAGAGCGTGGTCGGCGCGGAGGCTCTCATCCGCTGGGAGCACCCTCGCCTGGGTCTCCTGGCTCCGGCCGCGTTCCTTCCGGTGGCTCAGGAGACGGGTCTGATCACTGACCTGGACCTGTGGGTTGTCGGCGCCGCCTGTGCCGCCCTGGCCGGCTGGCCGCAGCGGGCAGGGCGACCGTACGGCGTCGCGGTCAACCTCGACGCCGCCACGCTGCTCGACCGAAGACTGGTTCCCACGGTTCGTGCCGCCCTCAACCGGCATTCCCTCGAGCCGGAGCGGCTCATCCTGGAGGTTGTGGAGAGCAGTGCCCTCATCGACACCCCTCGCATCGTCGAACGCCTGGTGGAATTGCGTCGCCTGGGCATCCATATCTCACTGGACGACTTCGGGACCGGTTTTTCGACGCTCGCCTGGCTGAACAGCCTGCCGGTCGATCAGATCAAGATCGACCGCAGCTTCATCATGAATCTGCCTGACTCCGCCTCCGTGCCGCTCGTGCAGGGAATCCTGGCGCTCGCGTCCAAGCTTGGCGTCGAGGTGGTCGCCGAGGGTGTGGAGACCCTCGACCAACTCGAAATTCTGCGTGCCAGCGGATGCGTGCTGGCCCAGGGCTACCTGCTGGGTCGCCCGAGCGCGACCTTCGACCCGGCCAGTATGCGGTCCGTGGCGGCCGCCCGCCCTGCCCAGCGCCAGGCGCGCATCCCGGCGGGGACAGCCCCCACGAATTCGACGGAGATTCTGCCGTAAACACCCTCACAGCCGTGGAAACGGGCGCTGGAAGGCGAAATCTCCGTCGAATTGGTTCGGGCCGAGCGGGCCGGGCCGGCGTGCTGCGGCGGGGTCAGTCGATGCGGGCGACGCTGACGGCGATCTCGGCCACGTCCGGGTTGCCGTTCTGCTCGAGCTGATCCGTGATCGCGTCGTGCACGCGACGACTCACATCGATCGCCGTGTAGGGGGCGTTGACGCCGATCTTGACCGCGATCTCCAGGCCGGCCTTCTTCTCGTCGACCGAGACGGAACTGTTCGATTTCTGCTCGCCGGTCACGGCTTCGACGGTGGTGGCGATCACCGTTTTGACCACGGCCGCGACGAGCGGCGCCGCCGAGTACAGCTCATCCACGCCGGGGACGGCCAGCACCACCTTGTCGAGCCGGTCGGGAAGCGTGGACGACGTTCCGGGGTCGGTCGACACCGGGTCCGGCGAAGGGGCGTCACTCATCACTGCTCGCTTTCGCCGGTGGGACAAAGGGTTGGTACAGATCGCGGATGGTGATGTCGATGGCCTCGACCGCGAGCTCGGTGTGCTGGCGCAGCGCGGCGTAGAGCGCCTCCCGGAGCTGATCGGCGAGCGATGCGATGATCTCGCCCTCCAGGACCGTGGCATCCACGCGCACCGTGATGGGTGCGCCCGGCTCGGTGACATCGCCGTCGAGGTGGCACCGTCCGACGATGATGTTCGGCACGCTGTCGCCGGCGGCACGCAGGATGCCGCGCACCGCGCCTTCGGTCACGCTCAGGCGAGCGGTCGGCGAGGAGTGACTGATCGGGATATCGCGGCCTGCGCGGGCCTCGAGGCTGATGTGTTGCAGAATCGAGCTGACCCAGCTGTCCTCGCGCTCGGATTCACGTTGAGCGTCCTTGAGGAGCAGGTCGCGGTGCACGCTGCGCAGTCGCTGCATCCCGTTCAGCGCGGTCTGGCACTCGGGGGAGCCTTCGATGCTCGGATCGGCCGGGGTGCGGTCCCGATCGAGGTAGTCGCTCAGCTCTTCGAAGGTGTGTCCGGCAAGCGCGTCGGAGGATGTCATCGCCATTCCTCCATCTCTTGGAGCAGAGTTTTTCGTGCACGTGCCAATAAGCCGCGAACCGTCGAAACGGGGATCTCCAGTTCGGCAGCGATCTCGCCGTAGCTGCATTCCGCGAGTTCCCGCAGCATCCAGCAGCGGCGCTGGTCTTCGGGTAGTTCGGCAAGGACCCGAGTCAGTGCTTCGGTCTGCGACCCTGCCTCTGCCAGTCTATGGGGGGACTGCTGTGCGGGGGCTGGGGCGTCGGTGAGGTCGATGTTCACGTGCTGGCGCCGGGCGCGAACCCGGTCGACGCTCTTGCGGCTCACGATGCGCATCAACCAGCTCTTGACCGCGGCGCCGTTCTCGAGAGTGGGCAGTTGCTGCCAGGCCGTGATGAAGGACTCCTGAACGACGTCATCCATTTCATCGTTCGATCCCAGGACCCGGCTGGCGTAGACCCGCATCAACGGTCCGTAGCGACGAACCAGCACCTCGAACGCCCGCATGTCCCCGTCTGCGGCGCGATCGGAGAGGACCTGGTCGGGGAAAGACTCGAGCGGAGACGAGACTGGTTCGCGGGTCGGGGTAGGTGGCATGGTCCGTTCGCCCTCCATTCACCAGCAAGAAAAACACATGACAGATCCGTGTGACAAATATCCCACAAACAACGTCATATAACTGACAGTCTCTGTCACCCGCAGACCCGAAGGACGCCCGATGCTCTATCTACCCGCCGCCGATGACACTCGACCCGCCATCGCGATCGTGCCAACGTTCGATGCCCTGCTCGCCGGACCGGCCGACGATGACGCCGAAACCGAGGAGCCGGTGGCTGCGTCGCCGTATGTGTGGCGCACCCGAGCCTGGCTGCCCCCCACGAAACACCAGCGGAAAACCGACATCAGCGTGACGAAGGCCGGCGCAATCGCCAAGGACACCGTCACGCACTGAACCCCTCCCTCAAGACTGGCGCTCGGGCATCCGAGGCGCCGCACGACCGGGGGCCGCGATCGACAGGGGCGAAAAGCGGCCCCCACCACCTCACCGGCTCCGCGCCGTCCCGCCCCGGTCGACCTCTCAGATCCAGTCGTTGCGTTTGAAGAGCACATAGAGCAGCGCCGAGAGGCCAACGATCAGCGCGGCCGAACTGTAGTAGCCCAGAGGTTGGGCGAAGCCCGGATACGGCACGTTCTGGCCATAGAAACCCGTGATGGCGGTGGGCACGGCGATGATGGCTGCATAGCCGGTGACCTTCTTGGTGATCACGTTCAGTCGGTTTCCCTGAATCGCCAGATTCGCTTCGAGGATGCTGGTCGCCAGATCGCGCAGGCTCTCCGTCCATTCCATGGCCCGAAGCACGTGGTCGTACACGTCCTGGAAATACGGTCCCATTTCGTCCTGGAGCAGATGCAAGTCCCGCCGGAGCAGCGTGTTCACGACTTCGCGCATGGGAAGGATGATCCGCCGCAGCGTGACCAGGCTCTTCCGCAGTTGGAAAGAGCGGCGCTGCACCTGCTCCTGATCGGAATTAGGCAGGAAGAGCTGATCCTCGAGGTCCTCGATTTCATCGTCGAGGGCTTCAACCGCCTCGAAGTAGCCGTCGACGAGATAGTCGAGCAGACCGTGCAGCAGGTAGGACACTCCGTTGCGAGCCAGATCGGGTGAAGAATCCCACCGGTTCACAACCGCAGCCAGGTCGAACTGTCCGTTGGTGTGCACGGTCACGAGCGCCCGGTCGGTGATGAACGCAGCGATTTCGTTCGTGGTCACCTTCGCCGTGGACGGCTCGATGTCGATGGAATACGCAGACAGGAACAGGTGGTCCGGGTACCGGTCGAGCTTCGGGCGCTGACGCAGGGTGAGAGCGTCTTCCACCGCCAGCTCGTGCAGCCCCAGCTCCCCGGCCAGCAGGGCCAGGTCGCTCTCGCCGGGATCGGACAGATCCACCCAGACGACGCTGTCGGGCAGGGCGAGATGCTCCGACACCTCGGCGAGGGGAAAGTCCTCATCGACGAGGGTGCCGTCGCGGTAACAGCGGGTTCGTGTGCGCACACCTCAGTCAAGCGCGCCGAACGGGTTGCGCCCGCGGGGCGCGCCGGATCAGTCGTTCGAGCCGACCCAGGCGGCGACGGATGCGACCGTGTCCAGCACCTGCGTGCGCCCGGCATCCGTCAGCTCGATGCGGAAGCTCGGTGAGCCCAGAGTCGTGGCCACCGTGAGGCGGGCGCTGGCGTCGGCCGCCGTCCAGAGGAGCTCGAGCCGGTCGCCGCCGACGGTGGACCAGGAGAAGTCTCCCGTGAATGCCGGGTGCGTGCTGCGGATGCGGGCCAGGCCCAGCTGGGCCCGGGTCACGTCGGTGGCAAGGGCTCGGTCGACCTCCTCCGCGGTGTAGACATGACGGTTCACATCGCGGCCGTTGCCGGTGCGCCCGAACAGCTCGGTGTCGTCGAGGCCGCCGAGCAGCCCGACGTAGTACACCTGGGGGCGGCCGGGGAGGAAGTGCTGCACGGCGCGGGCCAGGATGTACGGCACCTCCTCGCCGCCGAGAACGCTGAAGAACGTGGCGTTGATCTGGTGCGGCAGCGTGAACCACTCCGGAATGACGGATGCGATCGCGGAGTGGCCGTTCGTGGCGCGTTCCGCGCGGGCGAAGATGTCGACCATCTCGGCCTGGGTCAGCAGGCCCGGCTTGTCACCGATCGGGCCGGCGTCGATGATGCCGATGCCGTCATGGGTGTCGAGCACTGTGATGGCGTTCTCGGGGCGGATCTGGAACCAGTCGGCGAGGCGGTCGACGGTTCCGGTGCCGAGCGAGTGCAGCAGCAGGGGAGCCAGCGCGAAGTCGTAGACACGGTCGACCAGCGGGGCGATCGCGAGCTGCTGGCTGTAGTGCGCGTGAACCTCGACGAGCACCTCGAGGTTCTCCTCGTGGGCGAGGGCGACGACCGTGCGGGCGAACTCGAGGGTCTGCTCGGTCATGAAGCTGTCGGTGCCGGGGGTCTTCACGGCGTAACCGACGGCGTCGAGCCGCACCGTGGACACCCCGCCTCCGGCCAGCGTCTGCAGCACGCGGCGCAGGTAGGCGAGGGCGGCCGGGTGGTTGACGTCCAGGTCGACCTGGGTGGGCATGAAGGTCGTCCAGACCAGGTGGCGGCTGCCGTCGGCGCCCTGATAGGCGGTGAACGGAAGGCCGGGCCGGGGCCGGTAGAACGCCGTCACATCCTTCTCGGTTCCGCCGTTCGGGAACACGGTGTCGAAGGTGAGGAACATGCCCTCGTAGTCGGAGGCGGTGCCGTTGGCCAGCCAGTCGATGAACTCCACCGAGGAAGAGGACACGTGGTTGACGATCAGGTCAGCGGTGAGCCCGCGCGATCCGGCAAGGGCGCGCATATCGTCCCAGCTGCCGAGGCGGGCATCGACCGCCGCGTGGTCGATCGGGTCGAACCCGGCATCCGCGCCGTCGAAGGGTACGTAGAAAGGCAGCACGTGCACGCTGCCGAACGCGCGCAACGGCCCATCCAGCACTGCCTGCAGGTCATGAATGGTGCCGCCGAGGCGATCGGCGTAGACGAGCAGTTCGACAGCGGTCATGTTCAACTCCGGTTCGATTCGGCGCCACCCGAAGAGGTGCCGATTCAGAAGTTACGGCACCGGGTCGGTCAGTGCAATTCCGGGTCGAGTCTGGTCACCTGCCGGGTCAGGGCGGAGTCACCGGGAACCGTCCTGGTCGGCCAGATTGGTCCAATGCATTTCCAATCCGCACACCTCACAGAGGAACCAGATTTCATCGTCGACCAGCGTTTCCCCGGCCGGCGCCCGGGTTCGCATCCTCCCGGTGCAGGCCTGCTGTTGGCATTGAGGATGAAAATCCATGACCACTTCTCCCTGGTCGCCGAGCGCGACGGTGAATGTGAAGGTGAACGTGAAGCCCGACTGTGAACGTGAACAGACTCGGGCAGGCTGACGCGCGGTGGAACTCGGCGGCGAGGGGTACCCGTTGCGAAATGACCGTGACGTGGACGATACTCCGATTCCGCTCCGGCGAAAAGGGCGCAGGGCGGGCCGGGACATCCGGCCTCGGAATCCGTGATAATTTCGCCAGATCATGTCAGGCCCTCCCGGTGGTTCCGTCCGTCCCGTCGACGCAACGCGCCCGCAGACCGCGCTCTCGCGGGTGGCGGTCGCCGATATCGCAGTGCGGCTGTTCGACCAGCAGGGCTACGACGCGACCAGCACGGTGGACATCGCCGAGGCGGCCGGGATCTCGCGCAGCACCTTCTTCCGGCAGTTTCGGGCCAAGGAAGATGTGATCTT
Source organism: Cryobacterium cryoconiti (assembly GCF_004403065.1). Classification (GTDB taxonomy): domain Bacteria; phylum Actinomycetota; class Actinomycetes; order Actinomycetales; family Microbacteriaceae; genus Cryobacterium; species Cryobacterium cryoconiti. The sequence continues at coordinate 41,501 of NZ_SOHA01000036.1, read as the reverse complement.
CGCCGACCACGCAGAACTGGTCGCGAGCATCGATGAGTACTTCCGGGTGTCGCACGCCGACCCCTGGCTGGCCGTCTGCGAGGCCGCCACCATGGTCTTCGCCCGGTTCCACGAGCGGCTCGAGATCGCCCGAGTCCGCGATCGGGTCGTGCGGGACACCCCTGTCCTGCGCGACCGGGAGGCCATCATGGCCATCCGCTATGAACGGCTGTTCGCCAGCTACCTGCGCAGCGCCGTTCCGGGAGTGCCGCCTTTGACCGCGATCCGGTTCGCAGCGGCGGTGACCGCCACCCATAACTTCGTCCTGCGCCGGCTGATCCGGGCCGAGGACAACGTCGGCCGGTTCTCGCTGGCCGCCGAACTCGCCGAGGTGCGACGGCTCTTCCATCCGGATGCGGCGGCGCCGGCCCCGGAGGGGCGGTCCGCCGGCGAGTTGGTCGTCGCCGTCTTCCCGGCCGCAACGGACCCCGGAGTGCTGGCTCGCGCCATCGAGGAGCGCCTGCGCGCTCAGGCGCGTTCTCTCTGAGACTCAGTTTCACTTGACCTGAGACTGAGTGTCAGCTAGAACTTGTACTTAGGCATTTTTCTGACCGGCGCAAGGGGGCACCGTGCACGATGGGCTGAGCATACGAGTCGGCGTCACCACCCGACGGGTCGGGGGCCGACGGTTCGCCCTGGTGGGCTTCGCGCCTCCGCCCGGGATGATCCTCTCCTGGGGCTGGGAGGCGCTTGAGGCCCTCGGTGAAGCGGTGCGCTCGATCGACATCAGCCAGGTCGATGCGGTCGCTTTCACGGGAGAGGGCGCTGTGTTCGGCGCGGGAGCCGATCTGGGGCCCTTCCGTTTCGCCGCGTCCCCGGCCGACGGTGAGCGCATCGCCCGCGCCGGCTACCTGGTCCTGGACGACATCAGCCGTCTGGGCGTGCCCACCTTCGCCTTCCTGAACGGGACCGCCCTGGGCGGCGCCCTCGAACTGGCCCTGCGCACCGACTACCGCACCGTGGCCCGGTCGGCCCGCAGTTTCGGGTTGCCCGAGGTTCGATTGGGTCTCGTGCCGGGCTGGGGCGGCCTGTCCTCCCTCGCTGACCTCGTCGGAGTCGACGACGCCGCGGACATCGCGATCTCCCGCTCGCTCTCCGGCCGGTCCCTCACGGCCGTCGAGGCCTGCGATCGAGGTCTCGCTGATGTGATCGTCGCTGACGAGGGCTTCCTCGAGGCGTCGCTCGACTGGGCCGCCCGGACCCTTGCCGACCCGCTGACTCTCGCCCCCACATCCGCGGCGGTGCCCGATGTCTGGGATCCGGCGGCTGTTCGTGCCGGCGTCGCCCGACGGATCTCCGGCGCCATCCCCGCAGTCGAGGCGGCACTGGGACTGCTGGCCATCTGGCATTCCCGCCGAGCGGGCGCATCCGCAACGACCGACTCGGGAGCGCTGGAAACCGCGCCCGGGCTGACCCGCACGGCCGCGCGACGGGCCCGGGGAGCCGACCCGGTGGAGGCCGAGACCATCGAGGCGTTCGGCGCGCTGCTGCACAGCGACGAGTGCCGCGCCGCCGTCTACGCGTTCTACGCCCTGCAATCCGCCCAGAAACGCAGCAGCCGTGCCGGGACCGGCCGGGAGCCGACCCGCGTGGGGGTCGTCGGCGGCGGGCTGATGGCCACCCAGCTCGCACTGCTGTTCGCCGACCGCCTGAATGTTCCCGTGCGGATCACCGACCTCACGCCCGACCGGGTGAGCCAGGCGATCGACCGCATCACCGACCAGCTCCAGCGTGCCGTGACCCGGGGAACCCGCACGGCCGCGGACAGCGCCCGGATCGCCGCCCTGGTGTCCGGCACCAGCCAGGTCGCCGACTTCGCCGACTGCGACATCGTGATCGAGGCGGTCTTCGAAGACCTCGAGATCAAACGGGACGTCTGGGCGTCGGTCGAACAGGTCGTCACCAGTGACACCCTGCTCCTCACCAACACGTCGTCGCTCGGGATCGCAGACCAGGGTGCGCAGCTGAACCACCCGGAACGGTTGATCGGCTTTCACTTCTTCAACCCGGTCGCGGTGCTGCCGCTGGTCGAGATCGTGCGGGCAACCCGCACCAGCGCGGAGACCGTGGACGCGGCCTTCGCGCTCGCCGTTCGGCTCGGCAAGACCGCGGTGCTGGTGGCGGACTCGTCCGGGTTCGTCGTCAACCGCCTGATCACCCGCTGGTTCAGCGACACGCTCGCCCTCATCGACGCCGGAGCGGACGCCGAGATCGTCGACGCGGCCCTCGTCGGTGACGGGTTCCCGATGACGCCGCTCACGCTCATCCGTCACATCGGACCGGCCGTGCAACTGCACATCCTCGACACCCTGCACCAGGGCTTCGCCGACCGGTTCACGGTGAGCCCGAGCCTGCAGCGGATCGTGCAGCTCTCGCTGCCCGGCTATATCGGGCCTGACGGCCGGCTCACGGCCGCCGCCGCCGCCGCGGTCGAGGAGATCCTGCCCGCCGGCCGCCGCCCGCCCGCCCGTGCCCACCGACCCGGCCGTCGTGCGCCTCGGACTACTGCGGGGTCTGGCCGACGAAGTCGGGCGGATGCTCGCCGACGGCACCGTGCAGAGCCCCGCCGACATCGACGCCTGCATGATCCTCGGGGCGAACTACCCGCACCACACCGGCGGGCTGACCCCGCTGCTCGACCGCTCGGGAGCCTCCCTGGCGGCCCGCGGCGCCCTGTTCCACCCGGCCGGCGTGGCCGGCGTATGAGCTTCGAACCCGTCCTCCACGAAAGGGAAACCGTGCCCGACTACGACGTATCCATGCCCCTCGACACCGACTACTACGGTGTGTTCTCCGACGTCCCCGAGGCCGACCGGGCCTTCTGGGACCGGGCCCGCACCTTCGCCACGGAATCCCTGGACGAACTGACCGAGGCCTGGGACAGGGCCGAGTACCCGCTGCACCTGGTTCGGCGCATGGGTGAGCTCGATCTCCTCACCGACGGCGTCGTCGGCCCCGGACTCAGCCCCATGTCGCCGCTGGCAGCCGGGCTCGTGAACATGGAGATCTCCCGCGGCGACGGCTCGATGGGCACCGTGGTCGCCGTGCAGGGCGGCCTGGCCCTGCGCAGCATCGCCCTCTTCGGCAGCCCGGAACAGAAGGAGCGCTGGCTGGTGCCGCTGGCCCGCGCCGAGAAGCTCGGCGCCTTCGCCCTGACCGAACCCGACCACGGCTCCGACTCCGTGGGCCTGGAGACCACCGCGCAGCGCGACGGAGACGAGTGGGTGCTGAACGGCGAGAAGAAGTGGATCGGCAACGGCTCGGTCGGCGACGTCACGGTGGTCTGGGCCCGCGACGACGACGGCAATGTGCGCGGGTTCCTGGTGGAACAGGACACCCCCGGCTACCTCGGCGTGACGATCACCGGCAAAGGCTCCCTACGCGCCGTCCACCAGGCCCGGATCACCCTCACGGATGTGCGGATCCCGCAGGACGCTGTGCTCCCCGGCACCCGCACGTTCAAGGACGCCTCAGCGGTGCTCTTCGCCACCCGGCTCGGAGTGGCGTGGTCGGCCCTCGGCCATGCCACGGCGGTGTTCGAGGCGGCCCTGAACTACTCGACCCAGCGCATCCAGTTCGGCAAGCCGCTCGCCGGTTTCCAGCTGGTGCAGGAGCGCCTGACCATGATGCTGTCCCGGCTCACGTCGATGCAGCTGCACTGCCTGCGCCTGGCCGAGCTCGACGCCGCCGGAACGCTGCGGCCGATCCAGGCGTCGCTGGCGAAATACCACAACACCAGGGCGGCGCGGGAGATCGCGTCGATGGCCAGGGACATGCTCGGCGGTAACGGCATCCTGCTCGAGAACCACGTCATCCAGCACCTCGCCGACATCGAGTCCATCCACACCTACGAGGGCACCGAGAGTGTGCAGTCGCTCCTGATCGGGAGGGACCTGACCGGGGTCGGCGCCTTCCGCTGACCCGCGCACGACACTGCGACAGACCCTGCGCCACCCCGCGCCCACGGCGCCGAACGACACTGCTGCACCAACCGAAGGACAAAGGAGTCCACCGTGTTTGAACAGATGACGACGCTCGAACCCCTGACCGGACTGCCCAACGATTCGCCGCTCACCCCGCTGCGCTTCCTGCAGCGGTCCGCGGAGGTGTACCCGAACAAGGACGCCATCCTCTACGGCAGCCGCCGCTACAGCTACACCGAGTTCAAGGCGGCCGCGGAACGGATGGCCCGGGGCATCCGGGCCCGCATCACACCGGGTGACCGAGTGGTGTTCCTGGCTCCGAACGTGCCGGAGATGCTGATCGCGCACTTCGCCGTGCCCTTGGCCGGGGGCATCCTGGTGGCGCTCAATTCGCGGCTGGCCCGGCCCGAGATCGAGTACGTGTTGAGGCACTCCGAAGCCACGCTCCTGTTCGTCGACGCCGAACTCGTCGCCACCGTGGGGGACTCCCGGCCCGCCTCGACCTTCCTGACCGGCACGATCGAGATCCCGGACGCCGAGTTCGGCCTGGCTGCGAGCGGCCTGGACTTCGGCCAGCAGACCCTGGAATCCTTCCTGGCCGAGGCCGACGAGGCTGCAGTGACGGATGCCCGCCCGCTGCGCTGGGATATCGACGACGAACGTTCGCCGCTCACGATCAACTACACCTCCGGCACGACCGGCAAGCCGAAGGGCGTCGTCTACTCCCACCGGGGTGCCTACCTGAATTCGTTCGGCGAGGTCTTCCACAACTCGTTCACGAGTTCATCCGTCTACCTGTGGACCCTGCCGATGTTCCACTGCAACGGCTGGTGCACCCCCTGGGCGGTCACCGCGGCCGGTGCCACCCACGTGTGCCTGCGCGCGGTGCGGCCCGACGCCGTCTGGTCGGCGATCGACACCCTGGGCATCACGAATCTCTGCGGCGCGCCCACGGTGTGCAGCCTGATCGCCAATGCCGAGCAGGCGCATCCGTTGTCCAAGCCGCTCAGCATCACCACGGCAGGGGCGCCGCCGGCACCCAGCGTGATCGAACAGTTGGAGACCCTCGGCGTCACGGTGGTGCACGTCTACGGCCTGACCGAGGTCTACGGGCCGTACACGATCTGCGAGTACCAGCCGGAGTGGGACGGCCTGCCCAGCGAGGAGCGGGCCCGCAAGATCTCCCGCCAGGGCGTCGGCATGCTGCAGGCCGAATCGGCCCGGGTGGTCGATGCCGATATGGTCGACGTGCCGAAGGACGGTGCCACGGTCGGCGAGATCGTGCTGCGCGGCAACAACGTCATGCTCGGTTACTACCGGGACCCCCAGGCGACGGCGGAGGCCTTCCGGGGCGGCTGGTTCCACACCGGTGACCTGGGCGTCATGCACCCGGACGGCTACCTCGAACTCAAAGACCGGGTCAAGGACATCATCATCTCCGGGGGCGAGAACATCTCCTCGATCGAGGTCGAGAACGCGATGCTCGCCCATCCCACCGTGCTCGACGTGGCGGTCGTCGGCATCCCGCACGAGAAGTGGGGCGAACGGCCCAAGGCCTACGTCGTGCTGCGGCCCGACCACGCGGTGACGGCCGTGGACCTGCTCACCCACACCCGGTACCTGATCGCGAGTTTCAAGGTGCCTGATGATGTGCACTTCGTCGAAACGCTGCCCCGCACCGCCACAGGCAAGGTCATGAAGATGATGCTCCGCGACCTGCACGCGGCCACCCCGGACTGACACCCGCCCCCAGCTGATCGGTGCGGCCGGGTTTCCATCGTGTTAACAAAGTGACCAATACTCGCATAATGGCACCAAGTCAACGTACGCTTGCACGCAATCACCAGCCTGACCCATCCGGGAATCGACCAGGCAGCACCGCGCAAGCCGCCGAGGGGGCGGACAGAGCGCCTGAACAGAAACCTGAACCATGAGCCACAGCACCCCCACCGACGACGAACTGCTCCTCGAAACGGACTACACCAGCTACGCCAGTTCCTGCCGGGACCCGCACATCACTCCGACGAATGACCTTGTGGAGTGTCGCCGCCAGACCGGGCACGACGACACGCATGCAACCCGGGGCGGCCTGTGCGCCATCCGCTGGGAGGTGCAGGCCCCCCGCGTGGCGTAGCGCCGCCCGCCGAGGCGCTTTCTGCCGATAGTCGCCGTACCCGCCCAAACGAGGGGTGGGCTCCGTTCGCCCCGTTAGGCTGAACAGGGCACGCCCGAGGGTTTTTCGACGTGTTCACGCTTGATGAGCTGAGCTCGACGAAAAAAGGCCGAACATGACGCAGAACATTTCCGAACTCCCTCGCATTCGCGCGATGATCCGAAGCGACGGTACGGGTGATCTGCTGATCGACGGTGTCAGCCAGCACATCACCGCAGCCGACGAAGCCGGTGTGCGCGAGGAGATCATCAACCGGGTCACGGATGCCGCGCGCTCGATCCGCCGTGCCGTGCGCCTGACCGCGGAAGACGAGCAGGGGCAATCGCCGCTGATCGTGCACCCCAACGGAGATGTGGAAGACGACGGGGCGTTCATCCCCACTCCCGTCGCACCGCAGCAGGACGCGGTGGAGCAGGCAGGGGACGCCGAGGACGCCGAGGCGGAGGCCGAGAATGCCCCGCAGCACTCACCGCGTCCGGCGGCGCGGATCTCGGCCATGCCCGGGGCCACCCCGGTGTCGGCCACCGCGACCGAAACCGAGGTCGTCGAACTGGTCGCCCTGGTCGTCGCCCCGAAGCCTGAGACGGCGGAGGATCAGGCACCGGAGGATGACGCGCCTGATCTCGACGCCGCCGTGTTGGACGCCGCCGTGCTCGACGCCGCCGCAGTGAACGCCGGCAACATCGAGGATGCCGTGGCCGACGCCGGCATGCTCGGTGATTCCGAGCACGCAACCACCTTTGACGACCTGGTGCTCGACCTGGACGCCGACGCGGACGACGACGAGGACGGCGCCGAGCAGGACGTCGCCGCCGCAGGCTACTTCGCACCGCGGTCAGCCTCGGACAGTGACACCGCCACGGCCACGGCCGAGCCGGCACCGGTGCCGAGCCCGCCCCTGGTGGATCCCGCCGCGGCGCTGGCCGTGCTGGTCGGGTCGGATTCCCCCGCGGTGATCAGCGGGGAGGGTCCCAACCTCGCCGACTTCATGAACTCCCGCCCGCCCCTCGTGGCCGGTCCCGCCCTTCTGGGCTGGCAGGGAGCGATTCGGCGCCTCACCGGCGGGATGGTCGCCCCTGCCCCCGGTGCCGGCGAGATGGCGCACCGCGCGGCGGTCGCCTCCGTTCAGCGCAGTCTGGTGGGCCCGCGCACCATCGTCGTGCTCAACCCGAAGGGCGGCGCGCACAAGACCACGGCCACCCTGCTCATCGCCGCGACGTTCGGCATCCACCGCGGCGGCTACACGCTCGCCTGGGACAACAACGAAACCATGGGCACCCTCGGCGTACGGGCGCAGACTGCCGCCCACACCAACACGGCCGTCGACCTGCTCCGCGACCTCGACAATTTCGCCTATTCCAGCTCCGCCCGGGTGGGAGACCTCGACAACTACGTGCGCAATCAGGGCGACGCCCGGTTCGACGCGCTGGCCTCCGACCTCGACCCGGCCGGCGCGGCCAGCATCGACGACGTGGCCTTCCGCAAATTGCACGCCGCCCTCAGCCGGTTCTACCGGGTGCTGATCATCGACACCGGCAACAACATGCGCGCCTCCAACTGGGAGGCAGCCGTCGAGACCGCCGACCAGCTCGTCGTGGTCTCCACCATCCGGGAAGACACGGCCTACGGCGCGGCTTCCCTGCTGGACGGGCTGCGCCAGAAGGGCCACGCCGATAAGGTCGCCCACGCGGTCACCATCCTCGCCTCCCCGGCCAAGACGGCCGACCGCCAGCTGTCCGTGCGTCTGCACGACCACTTCAGCCAGCTCACCCGCACCGTCGTGGACGTCCCGTACGACGCGGCGCTGGTTGCCGGCGGCTCGCTCAACATCGACGCCCTCGCACCACGCACCCGCGAGGCCTGGCTCCTGGCCACGGCCGCGATCGCCGAGGGACTGTAGGCTCATCGGCCCAGCGGCCCGCCGGCCCGGAACGACCTCGCGATCGACCGGCTGGCACGTGCGTGCCAGCCGGAACACAGGCGGCGTACCGTTCGGTCGGGCATACTGGCCGGAGCCCGGTCTCGAACCAGACGTCCTCGACCCCCTGCCCGTGTCGTACCAGACACCGTCGAACAGAAAGATCAGTGTGCGTAAACTTCCTGCTTTCATTTCCATTGCCACGGTCGCCGTGCTCGCCCTGACCGGCTGCAGCACGTCTCCCTCCGACGAAACCGGCGCGGCGGGAATCGCCTGCGTCGACTCCGGTAAGGCCTCCGAGGCCCTGAAAGTCTCCGGCAAGGCCGACGCGGAGCCCACTGTGACGTTCGAGTCGCCCCTCAAGGCGGAGGCCACCGAGGTCAGCGTCGTCACCGAGGGCAAGGGCGACGCCGTCGCCACCGATGACATCGTCGAACTGGGATTCTCGGTGTACAACGCGACCACGGGCGAGAAGATGAACGCCGGCGGCTTCGGGGACGACCTCGGCGCACCGATCACCATGGCCGAAGAATCCACCGTCTTCCCGGCCCTCATGAAGGGTGTCGCCTGTGCGACCTACGGATCGCGCGTCGCGGTCGTGTCGCCCCCGGCTGACGCGTTCGGCGATGCGGGCAACGAAGAGCTCAAGGTCGCAGCCGACGACAACATCGTCTTCGTGATCGACGTCAAGAGCAAGATCCCGGCCACGGCGAACGGTGACGACCAGACACCGGAAGACGGTTTCCCGACCGTCGAGCTGGCCGAGGACGGCGCCCCGACCGTGACGATCCCGGCCGCCGAGGCTCCGACCGAGCTGAAGACCTCGGTCCTCAAGAAGGGCGATGGCGCCACCGTCGGCGAGGGGGACACCGTGGTGATGCACTACTCGGGCGTCGTCTGGTCCACCGGCGTGGTCTTCGACCAGACCTGGGGCAAGAGCGGTCCCACCGCGATCTCCCTTGCCTCCGTCGTTCCGGGCTTCTCCCAGGGTCTCGTCGGCCAGACCGTCGGCTCCCAGGTCATGATCGTGATCCCGCCGGAACTCGGTTATGGTGCCGAAGGCCAGCCCGCCGCGGGCATCGAGGGCACGGACACGATCGTCTTCGTGGTCGACATCCTCGCGGCCGGCTAGCTCAGCTTCGCTCGAAGCGTCCGGTCTTCTCCGTCAGACGGATGCGGTAGAGCACCGCGGCCGTCCCGCTCCCGTTCGGCTCACGGCCGGCAGGGTGCGGAGCCGGAACGTGCGCGCGCACCGGCCCCGGCTTCGGGACGGGTGCCGGTGCGGCTCCGGGCACCGGGGCGCGCAACGGGGTCCCGTCGGGCCCGAGGCTGGGCACGGCGGCGGCGCTGGAGGGGGCGCCGCCGCCGAGGAGCGGCTTGAATCGGTCCAGCAGGAGTTGCCGGCCCGCTGCGGCATCCGTTCCGGTCAGTTCTTCGTAGTGACCCCAGGCGATCACTGTGCGCCAGTTGCCCAGGTCGTCGACCTGCTCCACCTCGAAGCAGACCGACGGGTTGGCTCGCATCATCGTCACCTTGCGGCCGGCGCCTGAATGACCGTAGACGGCTTCTCCGTCGTAGGCATAGGACACCGGCACGATGTAGGTCCGCTCATCGATGTGGCAGCCGATCCGGCCGATCATCGCCTCGAGCAGCACGCCTTCAATTTCCTGGTCGTTCAGTTCACCGAGCATGCGGTCAGTGTGGCCCCAGGCCGGAGGCCGCGCCAGTAGCTGTGGCCGGCGCCGGCGTGCGCATGTCAGGATCGAGGCATGAACCGCACCGTCTCCGCTCACCTCTCGCTCGAGGCCCTGGCTCCGGCACGTCTCGTGCTGTCGGTTGCCGTGGCCGCCGATTCCGCTGACGCCGCCGACCCGGGGCGTGAGTGCGCGGACCTGCTCACCGTCGTGCAGAACGACGCCGTCGTGGCGGTGCGCGAGATCACCGATGAACACGGAACCCGCCTGCACCTGGCCGATGTCAGCGCCGGGCCGGTGCAGGTGGATTACCGCGCCGACCTGACCGGCCGGGCGCACCCGCCGACGGTCCGGGACATCGACCTGGTGCGGTACCTGCGCCCCAGCCGCTACTGCGAGTCCGACAGCCTCGGGCCCACGGCCCAGGCAGAATTCGCCGGCCTGGAGGGCACCGATCTGTTGAACAGCGTGAGTTCCTGGGTCGGGCAGAAGCTGTTCTACGTGCCGGGATCGAGCCTGCCGACCGATGGCGCGGTACGCACCCTCCTCGCCCGCCAAGGTGTCTGCCGGGATTACGCCCATCTGGTCGTCGCGCTGCTGCGGGCCCGCGATGTGCCGGCCCGCCTGGTCTCCGTCTACGCCCCGGGTCTGGCGCCGATGGACTTCCATGCCGTGGCCGAGGCCTTCGTCGACGACGCCTGGCAGGTGGTCGACGCGACCACGCTGGCTCCCCGGCAGTCGCTGGTGCGCATCGCCACGGGCCGCGACGCGGCAGACACCGCGTTCCTGACGACCATCGGCGGCGGCGTGCTGCTGCAGTCCCTCACGGTCGCGGCCGTCGTCGACGAGCTGCCGCGCGACGACCTGGGGCAGCTCGTGCGCTTAGCCTGACGAACGCCCCCGCATAGCGGGCCAGATCAGCGGTTCTGGCCGACGGCGGCGATGCGGTCGATGATCCACGACGCCAGGGTTGCCGTGATCACGCCGACGAGCGTGACGCCGCCCAGCATCAGCGCGACGGCCACGAGCCGTCCGGCGCCGGTCACCGGGAAGTAGTCGCCGTAGCCCACCGTCGACACGGTCACGAAAGCCCACCAGAGAGAATCGCCCAGAGTAATTATGTTCGCGCCGGGGGCCGCCCGCTCGGCGTCGAGCACGGCCAGAGAGCCCATCCAGATCAGCAGGCTGGACGCCCCGACCAGGTAGAGGCCGACCCGGGAGCGCACGGCCTGGCCGGGAGTGCGCTGGAACATCGGCAGCAAGGTCACCAGCCGGAGAAGACGCAGCGGTCGCAGCGCCGGCAGGAACACCACCGCCAAATCGAACAGGTGGGTGATGAACCACCGCCCGCGCTCGGGCGCGAGGGCGAGATTGACCAGGTAGTCGACGGCGAACACCAGCCAGGCTGTCAGCAGCACGACCGCCGACACCGCATCGCGGGGGCCGTCGACATCGGCGAGCACCCGCCAGGTGTAGCTGATCAGGAAAAGCACCGAGGCGAACAGCAGCGGCCACTGCACGACCTTCTCCCAGCGCGCCTGATCCATGAGCACACCATAGTCAGGAGGATTCGGGAGTGCGATCACCCGCGACGGTTGCCGTTACGGCAGGGCCTCATTAAAATATGAGACGGATGTCGGCAGCATCCGCTTGCGCCCCGCCTGTGAGGCGCCGCTTTCTCTGGCTCGCCCCGCACCGCTCCGGGTCGCCCCGCACCGCGCATACCGACAGACAGGGAACCCCCGATGAATATCATTGAAGCCTCCGGGCTGACCAAGGTCTACCGGTCCAAGTCCGGCCCCGTGCACGCTCTCGCCGGGCTGGACCTGTCCGTGCCGCGCGGAACCGTCAAAGCGCTGCTCGGCCCGAACGGCGCCGGCAAGACGACCGTCGTCAAGATGCTCACCACACTGATCCGGCCGGATTCCGGCACCGCCTATGTCGACGGGATCGACGTCGTCGCCGACCCCAAGGGGGTGCGGCGTGTCATCGGCGTCTCGGGCCAGTATGCGGCCGTCGACGAGAACCTGACCGGGTTCGAGAACCTGGAGATGGTCGGCCGGCTCTACCATCTGGGTGGTGCCGAGTCCCGGCGCCGGGCCCAGGAGCTGATCGACCTCTTCGAGCTGACCGCTGCCGGCAACCGTCCGGTCAAGGGATTCTCCGGCGGGATGCGCCGCCGGATCGACCTGGCCGGGGCTTTGGTGATCAATCCGAAGGTGCTGTTCCTCGACGAGCCCACCACGGGACTGGACCCCCGCAGCCGGATCGCGCTCTGGGCCGTCATCAAACGTCTGGTTGCCGACGGCACCACCGTGCTGCTCACCACCCAGTACCTCGAGGAAGCCGACCAGCTCTCGGATGACATCGTCGTGATCGACGACGGCCGGGTGATCGCCGAGGGCACCTCCGATCAGCTCAAGGCGCAGATCGGCGGCCACCGGCTCGTGGTCGCCCTGGTCGAGTCCGGCGACGGCCCGGCCGCCCAGGAGATCCTCGCCCGCTACGGTGCCGGGGAACCGATGGTGACCAGCGACGGCCGTGGCCTCGAGGTCGCGGTGATCGACGGTCCGCGCGCCCTGCAGCAGGTGCTGGCGGCTCTGGGCGCAGCGGACATCCGTCTGCACGACGCCGGCATGCGTCGACCCACCCTCGACGACGTATTCCTCAAGCTGACCGGCCACAAGGCCGACCAGACGGCAGACGTGGCCGCCGACGCGGAACTGGAGAAGGCGAAATGACCGCTGCAGCAACCCTCCCCACCTGGAACCCGCTCTCGCTCTGGTACTCCGACGGGTGGACCGTCACCAAGCGAAACCTGATCAAGATCAAGCGATCCCCGGACATGCTCGTCTTCGCCGTGGTCCAGCCGATCATGTTCGTGCTGCTGTTCAGCCAGGTCTACGCCGGCGCGATCTCCGTGCAGGGCACCGACTACGTGCAGTTCCTGATGGCCGGGATCTTCGCGCAGACCGTCGTGTTCGGGTCGACGTTCTCCGGCTCGGCCATGGCGCAGGATCTCAAGGAAGGCATCATCGACCGGTTCCGCAGCCTGCCGATGAGCTCCTCCGCGGTTCTGATCGGGCGCACCAACAGCGACCTGGTGCTGAACACGATCTCCATGGTGATCATGATGCTGACCGGGCTGCTCGTGGGCTGGCGGGTGAACTCGTCGGTGTCCGAATTCCTGGCCGGTGTCGGTCTGCTCCTGCTGTTCAGCTACTCCTTCAGCTGGGTGATGGCGCTGCTCGGCATGAGCGTGAAAACACCCGAGGTGATCAACAACGCCTCGTTCCTGATCCTCTTCCCGCTGACCTTCATCTCCAACGCCTTCGTGCCCAGCGACACACTGCCGACCCCGCTGCGGGTGTTCGCGGAGTGGAACCCGGTCTCCTCCCTGGTGCAAGCGGCCCGGGAGCTGTTCGGCAACGAGGGCACGGCGCCCGTGCCCGACATCTGGACCATGCAGAACCCGATCCTCACGGTGCTGATCGGGATCACGGTGATGCTGGTACTATTCGTTCCGCTGTGCATCCGCAAGTTCGCGTCCATCAGTTCCCGTTAGCAGGAGTCAGTGATCCCCATGAACCGTGCCCCAGAGTCGACGAGTCGCCATGAGTGACGCGGTTCCGTTTCGCACCGACCGGCGCACCGGTGCGCTGCGCGCCCCCCGCAATACCGCACCGGTCGGGGCCGGGCCCTGGGACGTGAAGCGGGTGCACCCGCCGCTCTACGGGCCCAAAAACCGCGACTGGGAGCTGGTCCAGGTTCCCGCCCAGCGGTTCATCGCCGTCGACGGGACCGGTGACCCCAATACGGCACCCGCGTACACGGAGGCCGTCGAATCCCTCTACGCGGTGGCGTATGCGATCAAGTTCGCGGGTAAGCGCGCCCTCGGCCGGGAAATGGTCGTGGCTCCGCTCGAGGGCCTCTGGTACGCCGACGACGCATCCGTTTTCACGGCCGACGCGAAGGCGCAATGGAAGTGGACGCTGCTGATCAGCCAGCCGGACTGGGTGACGGATGCCGCGATCGCCGAGGCCATCGCCGGGGCGCTCGCGAAGAAGAAGCTCCCCGCGCTCGCCCGGGTTCGGGTGGACACCCTCGACGAGGGGCTCTCCGCGCAGGTGCTGCACCTCGGACCGTACGCCGACGAGGCGCCGATCCTCGCCCGGCTTCACGACGAGTACCTGGCGGAGCACGGACTGCGGATGAACGGCCTGCACCACGAGGTCTACCTGGGCGATCCGCGCCGTGCCGCGCCCGCCAACCTGAAAACCGTGCTGCGACAGCCGGTCGCCCCGGCCTGATCGTGGTACGCCGGTGGTCTACTCGGAACGCTCGCTGAGTTCGGCCTGGATCGACAGGGCGAGTTCCCGCAGCAGCACGGTGTCGACCTCGTTCCGGCGGCGGGGTTTCGTGTCGAAGACGCACAGAACACCGATCCGCTCGCCGGAGTCGGCTTCGATCGGGAAGCCCGCGTAGAACCGGGTCACCGCCTGGCCGGCTTCGGGCGGACGCGCTGCGAACCGATCGTCGAGCAGGGCGTCGGACACCACGAACGCGCCTGCCCCGCTCACCGCACGGGCCGTGATCGAACCGGCCAACGGGTAGACCCGGGGCGTGAAACCGAGGTGCACCATGTCCCAGAGCCGATCGCCGTCGACGAAGGTGAGAGCGGCGGAGCTGGTGCCGTAGGTGCTCCGGGCCAGGGCGACGAGCCGGTCGCAGGCCACCTCGGCGGCGGTGCCGATGCCCGTGAGCCGGTCGACGGCACGGCGCGGGCCGGGGGAGAGCTGCTCGGCACCGCGTTCCACCGCGCGCACTTCGGCCGCAGCCCGACCGGAGTCGAGGTGGTCGGCATCGAGCGCGGGCGCCATCCGGTCGGCCAGCGCCTCGGCCCACCGCGTGTAGTGCGCCGACGTGCGCACCCGCCCCGGCGTCGGGCTGAGGTTCGCCCCCATCGGAATGAAGTGGCTCTGCGCCCGCTCGCCGCAGAGTGCCGCGCTGGCAGCGTTCAGCCGGCGGGCGTGCTTCCCGGCCACGGCTCCGAGGGCCGAGTCGAAGGCCGCGATCGAGCGGATCGGCTGCACCCCGAGCACGAAGATCCGGGTGTTGAGCGAGGATTCCCGCTCGATCCGGTCGAGCAGCGCCGACAGTTCGCGCCGCCACACCCGCGCGGACAGCAGGGTGATGGCATCCGACGTGCCGACGCTCACGACGACGGCGTCATATCGCCAGAGGCCCACCCCGTCGAGCTCAGCCTGGGCCGTGCGGATGGTGACCTGCGGGTTCGGAATGACGTCGACATCCGTGCCGCGCCCGGTGCGCACCGACAGCGCCCGCGCCAGGGATCCCGGCAGGGCCACGTCATGGCTGAGCACGCCCCAGCCCGCGGCGGGCCCGTTGCCGAAGATCAGGATGCGATCGCTGTCGTTTCCGGGGGAGTGCGCCTGCGGGCTGTCCCGGGGGCGCGGAACGTCGCCGTAGTCGCGGCTCACCGCCGCGGACAGCGCCCTCATCAGGGGCACCAGCGCCCACCGCAGGAATTCCGGCACGGACGGGCTACCTGCCCCCGCGCCGCTTGCCCGCCCGCGGGCTGGGCGTGTTGCGGGTGCGGCCGGGGGCGCTGGTCGCCTTCTTCGCCACGGCGGGCTTGGACTTCGCCGCCGCGACCCGCACGGCTTTCGCCGCCGCCTTGGCCTTGTCCGTCTTCTTTTCCTTCTTGACCTTCTCGGTGCCGGCCGGCACCGAGTCGACCCGCGAGCTGTCCTTGGTGCGGCCGCGCACGATGCCGATGAACTCCTCGACGTCTTCGGTCGTTTCGCTCGTCAGCCAGGCCAGGGACACCTGGCTCTCGGCGACGTCCTCGACCGGGCGGGACACGACATCCTTGCGGCTGTACATTCGTGCGATCGAGTGCGGGACGATCAGGATGCCCACCCCCGCCGCAACCTGCGCCATCGCGTCGTCGAGATCGCGCATCGCCGGCAGGGGGCGGCGGGTGCCGTCCTTCAGCTCGGTGGCCACGAGGCGCCACTCGGGCACGTCGTCGGGGTCCTGCAGAAGGTGTTCGTCGGCGAGGTCGGCCACCAGCACACTGTCGGCGTCGGCGATGAAGTGGTCCTTGGCCGCGACGACCACGGGAATCTCGCGGTAGAGGGCGATCAGGCTGAGATCGGTTTCATCCACGGGCAAGCGAACGAGGCTCACCTGGGCGCGGCCGTCGCGCAGAACGGCGTCCTGGTCGGACGGGTCCGTGCGGAAGACCTCGAGTGGCTGGTCGGGGCGTCGATCGGCCCAGGTGCGCGTCCACTTGGTGGGAGTCACACCGGCGACGAAGGCAATGGAAAAGGTCACCGGCATCCTTTCTTGTGATGGCGCTTCGAACGTCGATCCGCGGGGAACGGCGCTCTCTCCGGCGATGCGGGTGCTCTCAGGCTATACGCTTGACTGATGAGCGAGAAGAAGACCCAGACCATGAAGCCCGCCACGGCGGCCCAGAAGCTCGGGATTCTGCTCGAAGCAGCCCCGGAAGAATTCCAGACGGCACCCGTCTCCCGCACCGAGCTGGCCGCGCTCGAAGCGAACCCGCCGGCCTGGCTGGTCGAGCTGCGCGCAAACGGACCGCACCCCAAGCAGGTCGTCGCCGCCAAGCTCGGCGTCTCGATCTCCGGCCTCGTGCGCGGCGCCGTGACCGAGCCGCTCACCTCGGCCGAGATCCAGGCCCTGCTGCAGCAGCCGCCGGCCTGGCTCGTCACCGAGCGCGCCACCCAGTACGAGGTGCGCGAGGAGCAGATCCGGGTCAAGGACCGCGACGCCGAGCGTGCCCGCAAGATCGCCCACGTCGCCCGCCAGGCCGCGCAGAACGAGAAGGCCGGCCGCGGCCGCTAGACCCCGCGGCCGCCGCCGCGCCGCTACTCCTGGGAGTCGTACTGTGCCCGCAAGAACGTGACGATTTCGGCGAGCTCGATCTGCGAGATGGAGTGACCCATCCCCTCGTAGATGCGCTCGGTGAGCGTGGAATGGCCCGGCAGCCAGGCCTGGGTGCGGTCGACGGCGTCCTGCGGGATGACCGGGTCCGCCGTGCCGCGGCCCCAGAACACCGGCAGGCGGCGCTCGGCCAGGCGTTCGTCGCCCGGATGCGCGCTGCGGCCCACGAACCCGGACAGCTGCACCGCGAACGTGAAGCGATCCGGTGCCTGACGCAGTAGCTGCAGCGCCATCGCCCCGCCCTGCGAGAAGCCGAGCAGACCCACGGATGACGGCTGCTCGGGCAGGGAATCGAGCCAGGCGAGCACGCCGGTGGCCGCCGCGTCCAGGGCGTCGGCGCTCGGCGCACCCGGGTTGACCTTCGCGCCGGCCGCGCCGATGGGGAACCAGGCCCAACCGGGCCCGGCCGGCAACGGGGCGCGCAGGGCGGCGATCACCGGATGCAGCGGCAGGTGCGGCGCCAGGGAGAACAGGTCCCCCTCATGCGATCCGTAGCCGTGCAGGATGAGCAGCAACGGGCGTCCGGCACGGTCGGCGGCCGAGGCGCTCCACAGCACGGCCTGCGGGTCGATGGGCTCGGCGCGCGGGCTTGGGGTGCCGGTCGTGTCGCCGGTGTCGTCGCCGGCGTTGGTGCTGTCGTTTTGGTCCATGGTGGTCCTCCTGTTCGAGGTCGACACCGGGAAACGCCGACGGGTCAATCCTTCCACTCCCCGGGTAGCGACGGCATCCGTCGGATCGGCTGCCTCTCGTCGCGGCCCCGTGTGCATAACTCCTGCAATCTGCAGCACACGGGCGAATCGACACCCGGAATTCCGGGAAACTGTGCCGCGGCTCCTCCGATTTGCAGGAGTTATGCACACAACCGGGGTGCATCGGCCCAGGACGGCTGCATCCGAACACGGAACCGAGCTCGGCCCCGCAGATCGCGGCGATCGTGTCGGTGTCGCCCGCTCGACCGCCGGTGTCGTCGAGGGTCCTAGCAGGTCGACGGAGCCGCGCGCCCGCACCCGCGTGTCCCAGTCGAGGGGCTCGTCCGCGACGGCCCGGTCCGGGCACCGGACGTGCCGCCCCGGTGGCGTGGCCGATCCCGCGACGGGTAGTACAGAATGGATTCATGAGCGTGCGCACCCCTGACCCCGATCCGGACTGGACGCCTGGCCCCGAGGGCGCACGGCCGCCCAATACCAACCCGGGCTGGCTGAGCGATGTCGAGCTCGCCGAGGTGCGTCGCCGACTGCCCATCCTCTACATCGAGGCCGTGCCCGTGCGGGTCGACGGCCTCGGCCAGGTGATCGAGGTCGGCGTGCTCCTGCGTGCCCGCTCCACCGGCGAGATGACCCGGATGCTGGTGTCCGGCCGGGTTTTGTACGGCGAGACCCTGCGCGACGCGCTCTTCCGCCACCTCGAGAAGGACCTCGGCCCGATGGCCTTCCCGCAGCTGCCGACGAGCCCGGTGCCCTTCACCGTGGCCGAATACTTTCCGATGCCGGGTATCACCGCATTCACGGATGACCGCCAGCACGCCGTCTCAATGGCCTACGTCGTGCCCGTCACGGGCACCTGCGACCCGCGCCAGGACGCCCTCGAACTCACCTGGATGACCCCGAAGGAGGCTGCTTCCGATGCGGTGGCAGCCGAGATGGAGGGCGGCCGGGGAGCGCTGCTGCGCATGGCGCTCGCCTCCGTGGGCCAGCTGCGCTGATACGGAGGTGCGCAGCCCCCGAAAGTCGCCGTTCCTGCCCAGTTGACCTGGCGGAACGGCGACTCTCGGCAGAACAGGCGACAGTCGGCGCGGCGGACTGCCGGGCGCGCAGCCCCGCTACCGGCTAGTCGTTCGTGACCAGTGACAACCGGCGTGCCAGCGCCCGGGGGCGGACCAGGCGCACCTCGTGGAGCTGCTCGCCGAGAACCTCCTGGTCCTGATTGTGACCGTCGGGGGCGTAGCCGTTGCGCTTGTAGAACGAGTGCGCGCGCGGGTTCACCTCGGCGACCCACAGCGAGGACGGGCCGTCGTCGACGACCGCGTCGAAGAGCTGCTGGCCGATTCCGGTGCCGTGATAGGCGTCGAGCAGGTAGATGAAATAGAGCTCCCGGGGCGTCGGCTTGTCCTCGTCGCGGGACGGCCCGCTGCCGGCGAAGCCCACGATCTCGCCGTCGACGAGAGCTGCCACCTGGCGGTAGTTCGGTCCCTGGGAGCTGAAGCGCCGCCACATCGCGGCCAGACGTGCGGGCTGCAGCTGTTCAAGAGCGGCCTTGCTGAGCAGCTGGTCGTAGGTTTCATGCCAGCAGGTGGCATGCACGCGGCCGAGGCTTTCGGCGTCCGTTTCTACGACGGGACGGATGTCTGCGGTGGTGATCATGACCCGAGACTAGCTCAGCGGCAGACGTGTGACTGACACGTCCTCGCCCGGCAACGGAGGATCGCGCCGCCCGACGCAGAACGGGCCGGCCTCGTGAGAGACCGACCCGTTCAACTATTCACTGCGCTGGCAGAGCGTGCCGAGTGACTAGCCCTGCGCGCGGCGCGGGGCCGAGCGGCGTGCGCCACCGTTGGCGCCGGCACCGCGAACGAGGCCGCCGACCTGCAGGCCGCCGGAGCGACCATTCTGGGCCGGACGGCTCTTTTCGTTGCCCGATCCCTGACCGCGACCGGATGCCGCGGGGCGGCCCGAGCGCTCCTGACGCGCTGCACCGGAGGGTGCCACGGCGTCGCTGCCGCGGTGTCCGCGGTTGCCGCGGGTCGCACCGGCGCGGGCGCCGGTGTCGCGTCCGCCGGAGTCGCGCTCGTCGCGGTTGACGCGCTTGCGCTGGGCGTTGGCGCCCTGCGAGCGGCCGCCCTGAGACTGGCCGTTCGGCTGCTCAACCCGGGGAACCGGCTTGACGTAGGCGGCAACGTCGCCGACGAGGGCGTCCACGGCGGGGGAGGCTGCGGTCACGCGCTGCGGGGTCACCTTGATGGCGGCCTTGCGCAGCAGTGCGTCGGTGTCGCGGCGCTGTTCGGGGAGAACCAGGGTGACGACGTCACCGGCGCTGCCGGCGCGGGCGGTACGGCCCGAACGGTGCAGGTACGCCTTGTGCTCGGCCGGCGGGTCGACGTGGATGACGAGTTCGATGTCGTCGACGTGAACGCCGCGGGCCGCGACATCCGTGGCGACGAGCACCTTGACGTCGCCGGCGCTGAACGCGGCGAGGTTGCGGTCACGCGCCACCTGCGAGAGGTTGCCGTGCAGGTCGACGGAGGGGATCCCGGCGTCGGTGAGCGACTTGGCGAGCTTCTTGGCCTGGTGCTTGGTGCGCATGAAGAGGATGCGGCGGCCGGAGCCGCTCGCGAGCTTCTCGACCAGGGCCTTCTTCGATTCGACGCCGTCGATCTCGAACACGTGGTGGGTCATCGCGGAGACGTGGCTGTTGGCCTCGTCGACCGAGTGCATGACCTCGTTGTGCAGGAAGCGGCGCACGATCTTGTCCACGCCGTTGTCGAGCGTCGCCGAGAACAGCAGGCGCTGGCCGCTGCTGGGCGTCTTGTCCATGATGCGGGTGACGACGGGCAGGAAGCCCAGGTCGGCCATGTGGTCGGCCTCGTCGAGCACGGTGATCTCGACGGCGTCGAGGCTGATGAAGCCCTGCTTCATCAGGTCCTCGAGGCGGCCGGGGCAGGCCACGACGATGTCGACGCCGGCCTTGAGTGCGGAGACCTGACGGCCCTGTGAAACGCCACCGAAGATCGTGGTGGTGTTGAGGCCGTAGGCCTCGGCCAGCGGCGTGAGCGCGTTGGTGATCTGGGTGGCGAGCTCGCGGGTCGGGGCGAGGATCAGTCCGAGCGGGCGGCCCGGGCGGCGCTTGCCGCCGGCGAGCTTGCCGCCGAGGCGCGACACCATGGGCAGCGCGAACGCGAGGGTCTTGCCGGAGCCGGTCTTGCCTCGGCCGAGCACGTCGCGGCCGTTGAGGGTGTCGGGCAGCGTGTCCACCTGGATGGGGAACGGGCTGTCGATGCCCTGCTGCGTCAAGATGGACACGAGGGGGGCAGGCACGCCGAGCGCGCTAAAGGAAGTTTCAGACAAAGTGGTGCCTTTCGGGCATCAGAGGCTTCACGGCATCCGTTCCGCAAGGGCGGTAACTCGGAACCTGTGAGGACTCACTTGGCGAAGGTGCCGATGGGCACATCCGTTCGCCGTAAGAAGGTTTGATTCGAAAAATCCGGCCGGCCCGTGGGGGCTGCCGCAATAAGAAGAGGGCGTTCTACGACGCAGCGAGCGCATCTACGCACTCGCAAGTTCCCATCCTAGCGGATGCTGTCAAGCCTCCGGGTCGTGGGCGCGTCCTGCGGGAGCCGTGGGGTGGCGCTCCTCGCCGGGTGCCAGCTCGCCCACGGGCACTTCAGCGGTCACGGTGTTGCCGGCCTGAGGAAGCGGGCAGGCCCACATCGGGTCGTACGCGCAGGACGGGTTGTAGGCGAAGTTGAAGTCGAGGATGATGCTGTCGTCGTCGGCCCCGGCACCCAGGTCGGCGCCCTTGACGGTGTCGAGCAGGTAGCGTCCGCCGCCGTAGGTGCCGCCGGGTTTACCGGCCAGGCCGTCGCGCAGGGGCAGGAACAGTCCGCCGCCGTAACAGGAGAGCCGCCACAGGTCGATCGGTCCCAGATAGGGCAGACGAACGGTTCCGACGAGGTCGAACGGTACCTGGCCGTCGGTTCCGGTGTCGACCGTGATGCGCAGCGGATGCTCCGCCCGGTGCACTTCGGCCTCGAACCGCCAGTCGGGGTCGTAGGCCGCGACCGGCAGCCCGGTGAACCCGGCCCGGTCGTCGGGCATCAGCGGCGACGCCGGATGCCCGCCGAACAGGTCATCCCGGCCGCTCCGCCACAGCTCGTGGCCGGCTGCCGGGTCGTGCGCGCTGAGCTGCCGCACGCCGGCGTAGAGACCGAACACTCGCCGGCGCCAGTCGGCCACCTGCAGCGCGCCGAGGGTGGTGGTCATGAGGTCACCCCGGATGCGCGGGACTCCGGAGCGGCGTCGGGAACGGGATCGGTGCCGGCGGTGCCGGCGGTGCCGGTAGTGCC
The DNA here is from genome assembly GCF_004403065.1 of Cryobacterium cryoconiti. GTDB lineage: Bacteria > Actinomycetota > Actinomycetes > Actinomycetales > Microbacteriaceae > Cryobacterium > Cryobacterium cryoconiti. Next base: position 19,702 of record NZ_SOHA01000036.1, on the reverse strand, counting down.
GGCCGCGTCCGGCTGGACCGGCTCGTCGACGCCGAGGTCGAGGCTCCAGTTCGGTGCCAGGCGCTTGAGCTGGTGCAGCCGCCACTGCCAGAGCGTCCAGAACACAGGCCAGCTGGCCAGGGTGAGCACGCCGGTGCGGAAGATCAGCTGGTCCCGGAAGAGCGTCTTGCCGGTGCCGGCCGGGTCGGGAGCGACGGCCATCCGGTGGTCCCAGAGCGTGACCGAGGCGAGCGGCCCCGACACGCCGCGGCCGGTGTCGCGCAGAATGCGCACCCCGTCTTTGCGGGTGGTGGCCATGGTCAGCCGGATCACCTGTTCGCCCATCGGCACCAGGCCGAGCGCGGTCAGGCTGACCGGATGCTCACCCGGTTCCCAGATGGTGGGGAAGCCATCCATCTCGAGGGATTCGACGCTCACCACGGGCGAACTCACCTCGCGGAACACGGCGGGACTCCGCAGGGCGCGCCAGGCGGCATCCGGGGAGCAGTCGAGGATCTCTTTCAGAAGAACACGCATGACCCCAGTCTGTGGTGCCGGGGCATGCAGTACAACTAAGAGGGTGGCAATTCGATACTGGCTGGGCGTCGCGTCCCGCGAACACGTGTTGCGCGCCGTGGCGGTCGGGCTCGTGCAGGCCCGCCACGGGGCCCGGGCGGCGCTCGAGCAGATGGGCGAGTCCGACGGGGTGGTCTACTACTCCCCGAAGACCGACATCGACGGTGACAGCCTGCGTGAATTCACCGCGATCGGGCGCATCGCCCCGGGAATCGTGCATCAGGGGGAATCCGCCGCCCCGAGTTCGTATCGCCCCTGGCGTCGTCACATCGACTACGAGACGGATGCCGTCGCCACCTCGATCCGACCCCTGTTGTCGGTGCTCGAATTCACCCGGAGCGACCCCAACTGGGGGTACCAGCTGCGGCGGGGGCTGCTCGAGATCTCCCGGCACGACTTCGAGTTGATCCGCCGCCAGATGCGCCGGGTGTAGCGCCCGAGCGAGCCCGCTCCCGCTCGTCCGTTGCTCCGCGATTAGGGGCGGGATCGGCGATTTTCGCGGTGGCGCTGCCGAGTGCGGGGCCGGGCGGGAACGCATCCGTTCGGTACACTCAAGGTATGACTGGCGAGTTCTGGTGGGTGCCCTCGGTCGTCGTTTTCGGCGGTGCGGCAGCGGTGTTGGCGTTTATCGTGGCGCTCCTGCGCCGCCGCTCCCGGGAGCGCACCCGCGTCGACCAGGCTCTGGCCGCGGAGCGCACGCGTGCCGCCGCGATTGCACTGGTTCGCGCGGACGACGTGATCGAAGCCGCCTCCGACGAGCTGGGTTTCGCGCTCGCCCAGTTCGGTGAGAACGCGACCGGCGAGTTCGCCGCCGCGCTCGATGCCTCCAAACGGCAGGTGCGCGACGCCTTCCTGCTGCAGCAGCGACTCGACGACAGCGTGCCCGACTCCGAGGGTGAGCGGCGCCGCTGGACCGAGCAGATCATCGCGCTCGCCGACGAGGCCGTCAAGCGCCTCGGCTCCGAGACCCGGGTCTTCGACTCCCGGCGCGGCATCGAACGGGACGCCCCGCTGCTGCTGGAGAAGCTGCGCCGCCGTCTCGACCGGGTTGCCGACCGTGTCGCGGCCGGCACCGCCAGCCTCGCCCGACTCGGCCGCACCTACGCTGCGCCTGCCCTCGCTCCGATCAGCAACAACGTCGCCCGCGCCGAAAGCGCCCTCGACGACGCCCGCCGGGCAGCGGATACCGCGGCCGCCCGGCTCGCCCGGGAGGCCACCGACCCCGTGGGCGACCAGTTGCTCGCGGCGGAGCAGGCCCTGCATCAGGCCGGCACCCTCCTCGACGCGATCGAACTCGGCGAGGACCAGCTGCACGTCGGCTTCGCCTCCCTGGCGCGCGCGCTCGACGCCGCAGACATCGAGCTGGCGGAGGTCCGCGCCCTGCGCGATGGGCACGAGGAGACCGCTGCGCGCGGCGAACTCAACGGTGTCATCGCGGAGGCCGACCGCGTCGTGGGCGAGCTGCGGCATCCGTCGCGCCTGAGCGACCCGGCAGCGGACCAGTCCCGGCTGCGCACCGCGATGGACGGTCTCGACCTGATCCGTTCCGAGGCCCGCAACCGCCAGTTGCGGCTCGACAACGCCCGCGGCGCGCTGACCGGGGCGCTCCTGGCCGCGCGCAGTCAGATCACCGTGACCCGCGACTTCATCAATGCTCACCCCGGGCGCGTGGGTGCTGCCGCCCGCACCCGCCTCGCCGAGGCCGAACGTCAGCTGAGCCTGGCGAGTGCGGAGGCCGACCCGGTCTCCGCCCTGGACACCGCGCGAAAGGCGATGACTCACGCCACGGATGCCGACGCGCTCGCCCGCTTCGACGCCCGGTAGGAGTGCGGCGGCGCGGGTCCTGGCGCTCCGGCTCCCTGGCCGGCACCAGTACCCTTGAGCCGTGACCAACGCCGCACCCCAGCAGAAGTACCAGGTTCGTTTCGACATGGGTCTGGCCGGGTTCCAGGCCCTGGCTGCCACCGCTGACGTGATCGTCCTGGCCGACGGGCTGCCGGCGACCGACCTCGCCTCCGCGGTTTCCACGTCGGTGGACGCCCACCAGGTCATCGCCGCGAACCTGGCCAACAGCGCCAGCGTGGCGGAATGGGTGCTTGCCCGGCAGGCGGAGAAGGGCGACCGGTTCGCCGTCGCCGTGATCGCCGTGGGGGAGCAGCGGGCCGACGGCAGCAGCCGCTTCGCGGTGGAGGACCTGCTCGTGGCCGGCGCCGTGATCGACGCCCTCGCCGTTCGCGGAATCGACCACTGCTCACCGGAGGCGGCCGCGGCCGCCGCCGGCTTCGCGGGGCTCCGGCAGGCCGTGCGGCACCTGGTCACCGCGTCCGAAACTGCTCAGGAACTCTCCCGGTGCGGTCGCCAGGCCGAGGTGAGGGCCGCGGTGCCGGCCGCGGTGTCGACACCGGCCGGTGCATCGATGACGGATGTCCCCGCGTCGTCCCCGGGAATCTCCCGACTGCGGGAATTCGCCTTTCCGGCCTGAGGTTGCATCCAGCACGATCGATCCCTGGTCGTGCCCACCGAACCGCGTCGCAGCGCGCGTTGCAGCGTCGCACACCACCGAGAAGGAGCACCTCCCCATGAAGGCAGTACTCAACGGCGTCGTCATCGCCGAAGCACCCCAGGCCGACCTCCTCAAGATCGAGGGCAACTGGTACTTCCCGCCGGCGAGCGTCAACGCCGACCTGCTCGTCGCGAGCCCGACCCAGTACACCTGCTCGTGGAAGGGTGAGTGCCAGTACTTCAACATCAAGGACGGCGAGACCCTGCTGCAGGATCGCGCGTTCAGCTACCCGACACCGCCCCCGGCCTCGTTCGACCGTGTCGGTCAGGACTACAGCAACTACGTCGCCTTCTGGAAAGAGATTCAGGTCTCCGAGTAGTCCGGCTCCTATCTGTCTCCTGTCGCCGCCGCGGCCCGACGCCGGGCCGCGGCGGTGATCTCCCGCCGCGTCCACCGGATGAGGAACGCCGTGTCGAATCCGCGCCCGCACAGCCCGCAGGCGAATGCCCGGGTCGGTTGGCGGTACCGGTAGTGCACGTGCCCGAACGGACAGGTTCCGACCCAGGGGGCGAGTTCATCCGCGATCTCCCCGTCGTGGGTGCGCTTGCCCTCGTAGCCGAGGTTCTGCGCGGTCAGCTTCCATTTCGGCCCGTGACCGGCGCGCGGACCGGCCAGCGCGTGCGCAACCTCATGCAGAAGGATCTGGTGAACGTCGTCGTCGTCATAGCGCGCGGCCAGGTACCGGGACACGGTGATCCGCTGCACGGTGTAATTGCACAGCCCCGCCCGTTTCTTCGCGTTGTCGAAAGCGAAGGTCCAGCCGGGGTCGAGGTGCAGGGTGATCAAGGCGTTCGCCCAGTGGCGCACGCGGTCGAGGTCGGCCATCAGGGTGCCACCGCCACCTGATAGAGCCGATCGTCGCCGGGGGAGGGGGTGCCGCGGCCATCGGTATTGTTACTCACGAACCACAGTGTGCCATCGGGCCCCGACACCACGTCCCGCAGCCGCCCGAAGCTGTTCACAAACCAGTCGTCGACCTCGCCTGTAGAGGGATCGATGCGCCACAGTCGCTCACCGCGGAGGGCGGCCAGGAAGATCGTGTCGTTCACAATCGCGAGTCCGCTCGGGCTGGCTTCGCTCGTGGGCCACTGCTGCACCGGGTCGATGAAGCCGGGGTCGGCATCCGTGCCCTGCATGCCCTCGACGACCGGCCAGCCGTAGTTCCCGCCGGCCTCGATGCGGTTGAGCTCGTCCCAGGTGTTCTGGCCGAACTCGCTGGCCCAGAGCTGGCCGGTGGAGTCCCAGGCCACGCCCTGAGGGTTGCGGTGCCCGAATGAGTACACGAGGGTTCCGAACGGGTTGTCGTCCGGGACGGCGCCGGTCGGGGTCATCCGCAGGATTTTGCCGCTGAGGGACGCCGGATCCTGGGCGTTGCCGGGGTTGCCGGCGTCCCCGGCCGTGGCGTAGAGCAGGCCGTCAGGGCCGAAGGCGAGCCGGCCCCCGTTGTGGTACCCGGCCTTCGGGATTCCGTCGAGCACCGGTTCGGCGTCGCCGAGGGTGTGGCTGCCAACGGAGCCGAGCAGCGGCATCCGCACGATGCGGTTGTCGTCGACGGCCGTGACATAGGCGTAGACCCAGCCCGTGCCGCCCGGTGCGGCCGGATCGGCCAGCGCGGCGAGGCCGAGCAGCCCGCCCTCTCCGTCAGGGCGAGCCTCGGCGATCCGGCCGGCGTCGCGCAGGCTGCCGTCGGGCAGGAGCTCGCGCACAAGCGTCGTGTCCCGTTCGCTGATCAGGGTGCCCTCGTTCGGCAGGCGAAGGATCGACCAGGGCGCGTTCAGGCCGGAGGCGATGACGACCGGGTCACCCACGGGCCGCACCGGGGGGCCGGGTGCGGCGGATCCGGGCACCCCGGGGTCGGTCGGGGATGGCTGGGCCGGGGTCGAGGTAGACGCCGAGGGGAGCGGTGGGCTCGCCGCGCACGCGCCGAGCAGCAGGAGAGCGGCCAGGGCCAGCGCCCCGGCCGCGCCGGTGCGTGCGTGCATCCGCCGATTCATGCTGCCGTTCACGCTCCACCTCGTCTCGAACCGGCATGCCCGCCGGCAATAAATCCAGCATGCCCCGGATTGCCGCCGCGGGTGAGCGGCCGCTGTTGTGCATAACTCCTGCAAATCGCAGCCGCGGAGTGGGTGAACCCCTGAATTCCGGGCCCGCGGCGATGGCCGCGAGACAAATTGCAGGAGTTATGCACACTGCCCAGGGCGAAGGGAGCAGGGTGCAGGGCGCAGGGCGCACTGTGCATTCGCACGGATGCTCGCTGCCTCGTCCTGGCGCAGGGGCCCGGTGTGCGGTGCGCCGCCCTACTGCTGTGGGCGGCCCTGGCGACGCTCAGCGATGAAGGACTCGACCACCGCGACGGCGACGAGCGCGCTCTCGAGGAGGGCCGGCGTGGCCCCGGCCTGCTCGCGCAGCGTCACGGAAGCCCGGAAGTCGGCCAGGGCGGCGTCGAGGTCGCCCTGTTCGAAGTACACCTTGCCGCGGCTCTCCCGGGCGAACGATGCCACGCTGGCCCATTCGTGCGTCTCGGATTCGAGCACGCAGTGGGTCAGTTCGGTCACCGCTTCGTCGAGCTTGCCCCGGTACTGCTGCACCTGGGCGCGACGGATGCGGCTGAACGCCAGCTCCTCCCGCGACCCGGTGAATCGGGACTGGCGCAGTGCCGTGTTGGCCATGTCCCAGGCCTCGTCGAGCCGGCCGGTCAGTCGCAGCAGCACGACCTTCTCGTTGAGAGCGGAGAGGCTGCGCAGCTCGCCGAGTTCTTCGAGGCGCAGCTGCGCAGCTTGGAGGTCGACTTTCTCACGCAGGGTGACGGCATCGTAGCCAGTGATGATGGGCAGGGTGTGGTCCTGAGGCGAAGGCGGCACATGCCGCGGGCGAAACGTGGTCCCATCCAGCGTAGCCCCGGCCGGGTGGGACGGTCCCCGATCGGGGGCGATCCGTCACATCCGTCGCTGAGTCTGTGGCTGACTCAGGCGACTTGGACGTGTGAGCGGGCCCGACCTGGCGAGCCCAACCCCGTTCAGCTTCCGAGCTGGAACACCGTGCGGCCGGGGAGCGGCGACGGCGTGGCCGTCGCATCCGTCGTGACCAGGGCGGTCGCCATGAACTGGGTGAGCTCGGCGCCCTCGACCACCTTCGACGGATGCGGCCCGCCCGCCAGCAACCGCGACACCCAACTCGTGTCGATGGGGGTGTGCGCGGCGACGAAGACGATGTTGCCGAACCGGCGCCCCTTGAGCACCTGGGTCTCGGCGAGGGCGAGCACATGCCCGAACACGGCGGACAGCGTCGCGGCCTGCGAGCGGGCGAACGGCAGCCCGGGCCCGTCGGCGACGTTCACCACGAGTACCCCGCGCGGCGAAAGCAGAGGAGCGGCCAGTTCGTAGAACTCACGGCTGGTCACATGGGCGGGGGTGCGCGCTCCGGAGAAGATGTCGACGACGACGAGGTCGACGGCGCCGTGCAGTCCGGCCGGCAGCTTCGCGAGCACCTCGCGGGCGTCCCCGTGCCGCACGCGCAGCTGCGCGCGCTTGTCCCAGGGCAGCTCGCCGCGCACGAAGTCGATCAGGTCGCTCTCCAGCTCGACGACCTGCTGGCGGGAGCCGGGCCGGGTGGCCTCCACATAGCGGGGGAGGGTCAGCGCCCCGGCGCCCAGGTGCACGGCGGTGATCGGCTCGCCCACGTCGCCGATCAGGTCGATCACGTGCCCGATCCGCTGCACGTACTCGAAGAACAGCTCACCGGGGTCGTCCATGTTCACGTTCGACTGCGGCGTGCCGTCCACGATCAGGTTGAAGCTGCCCGGGGTGAACCGGTCGGGCTCGATGACGGCGTGGTGGCCGCTCAGTTTCAGGGTGATCGACGGATGCTGCGCGACAGGCCTACTCATTCCTCAAGTGTGCGCCCTCCATCCCAGGCGACAACGCCGACGGAAGACACCCAAAACCGGGTTATACCTGAGAATATGCAAGAGGTCAAGAATTTAGTGGACAGAGCGGGTCAATCAGCATATAGTTGTTCTTTGCGCTCCCAGACTAAACTCTGCCTTCATATTGCGGTCGGCTTTGCGTGCTCAAGCCACCTTGACGCATACCTCGTTCAGTAGTTCAGAACTCGAGGGTCTGAGGAGTTCGTACTCGGTATTCCTTACTAACAGTGACTAGACCTGACGGGGTCCACGGAGGTTATTTCCTTGGCTGCTGCGCGCAACGCAACCACCAACTCACCCAAGAACGGACGTGCCGCTGGCCGTCTTTCGTTCGCGAAGATCACCGACAATCTGACTGTTCCGGATCTGCTTGCCTTGCAGACCGAGAGCTTCGATTGGCTCGTCGGTAACGACAACTGGAAACAGCGTGTCGCAGAAGGCCAGGCGGCCGGTCGTCAGGACCTGCCGACTCGCACCGGACTCGACGAGATCTTCGAAGAGATCTCACCCATCGAGGACCTCGGCGAAACGATGCAACTGTCGTTCACCAACCCGGAGCTCGAGCCGGAGAAGTACACCATTGACGAGTGCAAGGAAAAGGGTAAGACCTACTCCGCACCCCTCTATGTGAACGCTGAGTTCATGAACCACCTCACCGGTGAGATCAAGACCCAGACCGTGTTCATGGGTGACTTCCCGCTGATGACCCCCAAGGGCACCTTCGTGATCAACGGCACCGAGCGTGTCGTCGTGTCGCAGCTGGTCCGCTCCCCGGGCGTCTACTTCGACCGCCAGCAGGAGAAGACGTCCGACAAGGACATCTACTCCGCTCGCGTCATCCCGAGCCGCGGTGCCTGGCTCGAATTCGAGATCGACAAGCGCGACCAGGTCGGCGTTCGCATCGACCGCAAGCGCAAGCAGTCCGTCACGGTCTTCCTCAAGGCCCTCGGCCTGACGAGCGAAGAGATCCTCGAAGAGTTCAAGGGCTTCGCGTCCATCGAGCTCACCCTTGAGAAGGACAACATCCTGACCAAGGAAGAAGCCCTCAAGGACATCTACCGCAAGCTGCGTCCGGGCGAGCAGGTCGCCGCCGAGGCCGCGCGTGCGCTCCTCGACAACTTCTTCTTCAACTCCAAGCGCTACGACCTGGCCAAGGTCGGTCGTTACAAGATCAACCGCAAGCTCGGCCTCGAGGCGCCGCTCGGCGACTCCGTGCTGACGCTGCAGGACATCCTGGCCACGATCAAGTACCTGGTTGCGCTGCACGACAACCAGACCACGATCTCCGGCGTCCGCGACGGCAAGCAGACCGACATCCGCATCGACATCGACGACATCGACCACTTCGGTAACCGTCGCATCCGTGCCGTCGGCGAGCTCATCCAGAACCAGGTGCGCACCGGCCTGTCCCGTATGGAGCGCGTCGTTCGCGAGCGCATGACCACGCAGGACATCGAAGCGATCACCCCGCAGACCCTGATCAACGTGCGCCCCGTCGTCGCCGCGATCAAGGAATTCTTCGGAACCAGCCAGCTGTCGCAGTTCATGGACCAGAACAACCCGCTCGCCGGACTGACGCACAAGCGTCGCCTGTCCGCGCTGGGCCCGGGTGGTCTGTCCCGTGACCGTGCCGGCGTCGAGGTGCGAGACGTTCACCCCTCGCACTACGGCCGCATGTGCCCCATTGAAACCCCGGAAGGCCCGAACATCGGCCTGATCGGTTCGCTCGCCTCATTCGCGCGGATCAACGCCTTCGGTTTCATTGAGACCCCGTACCGCCGCGTCGTCGATGGCAAGGTCATGAACGACCAGATCGACTACCTCACCGCCAGCGAAGAAGACGAGTTCATCGTCGCCCAGGCGAACGCCCCCCTCACCAAGGACTGGCACTTCGCCGACGCCCGTGTTCTCGCCCGTAAGAAGGGTGGAGAGGTCGACCTCTTCCCCGCGGAAGACATCGGCTACATGGATGTCTCGCCTCGCCAGATGGTGTCCGTCGCCACCTCGCTCATCCCGTTCCTCGAGCACGACGATGCGAACCGCGCCCTCATGGGTGCCAACATGCAGCGTCAGGCCGTCCCGCTCCTGATGAGCGAGAGCCCGCTCGTCGGTACCGGCATGGAGGTCTTCGCGGCCATCGACGCCGGTGACGTGCTCACCGCCGACAAGGCCGGTGTGGTGATGGAGGTTTCGGCCGACGTCGTCACCATCCAGCTCGACGAGGGCGGCACGCAGGAGTACTACCTGCGCAAGTTCGCGCGCTCCAACCAGGGCACGAGCTACAACCACCGCGTCATCGTCACCGCCGGCGAGCGGATCGAAGTCGGCGAAGTCATCGCCGACGGCCCCGCCACCGAGAACGGAGAGCTCGCTCTCGGCAAGAACCTGCTCGTCGCGTTCATGCCGTGGGAAGGCTACAACTTCGAGGACGCGATCATCCTGAGCCAGAACCTGGTCAAGGACGACACCCTCTCCTCGATTCACATCGAGGAATACGAGGTTGACGCTCGCGACACCAAGCTGGGCAAGGAAGAGATCACTCGCGACCTGCCCAACGTGTCGCCCGACCTGCTCGCCGACCTCGACGAGCGCGGCATCATCCGGATCGGTGCCGAGGTTCGCCCCGGCGACATCCTCGTCGGCAAGGTCACGCCCAAGGGCGAGACCGAGCTGTCCGCCGAGGAGCGCCTGCTGCGTGCCATCTTCAACGAGAAGAGCCGTGAAGTTCGCGACACGAGCTTGAAGGTTCCCCACGGTGAGCGCGGCACCATCATCGGTGTCAAGGTCTTCGACTCGCAGGATGGCGACGACGAGCTCGGCTCGGGCGTCAACCAGCGCGTTGCCGTCTTCATCGCCCAGAAGCGCAAGATCACCGAGGGTGACAAGCTCGCCGGCCGTCACGGCAACAAGGGTGTTATTTCCCGCATCCTGCCGATCGAGGACATGCCGTTCCTCGCCGACGGAACCCCGGTCGACATCATCCTCAACCCGCTGGGCATCCCGGGCCGAATGAACTTCGGCCAGGTCCTGGAAACCCACCTGGGCTGGATCGCCAAGCAGGGCTGGCAGGTGGAAGGCAAGCCCAAGTGGGCCGGCCGTCTGCCCGAGGCCGCGCACAGCGCAGCTCCGAACACCAAGGTCGCGACCCCGGTGTTCGACGGCGCGCTCGAGGTCGAGATCGAGGGTCTCCTCGACTCCACGACCCCGACCCGTGACGGCGACCGCCTGATCGGTTCCTCGGGCAAGACCCAGCTGTTCGACGGCCGCTCCGGTGAGCCGTTCCCGAACCCGGTCTCCGTGGGCTACATGTACATCCTGAAGCTCCACCACCTTGTCGATGACAAGATCCACGCCCGTTCCACCGGCCCCTACTCCATGATCACGCAGCAGCCGCTGGGTGGTAAGGCGCAGTTCGGTGGACAGCGTTTCGGTGAGATGGAGGTGTGGGCGCTCGAAGCATATGGAGCCGCTTACGCCCTGCAGGAACTCCTCACCATCAAGTCGGATGACATCCTCGGCCGCGTGAAGGTGTACGAGGCCATCGTCAAGGGTGAGAACATCCAGGAGCCGGGTATCCCCGAGAGCTTCAAGGTTCTGATCAAGGAAATGCAGTCGCTGTGCCTGAACGTCGAGGTGCTGTCGAGCGACGGTACCGCCGTCAGCCTGCGCGACACGGATGACGAGGTGTTCCGCGCTGCGGAAGAGCTCGGCATCAACATTTCCACCCGGTTTGAGTCGTCCTCGATCGACGACATCTAGGCCCGGCCGATGACGAACACTTCGAATACTTTCCAAGGAGAGAAATTGCTCGACGTAACCACTTTTGACGAGCTTCGCATTGGCCTTGCGACCGCCGACGACATCCGTCGCTGGTCTCACGGTGAGGTCAAGAAGCCCGAAACCATCAACTACCGCACGCTCAAGCCGGAAAAAGACGGCCTGTTCGGCGAGCAGATCTTCGGACCGTCCCGGGACTGGGAATGCTCATGCGGCAAGTACAAGCGAGTTCGCTTCAAAGGCATCGTCTGTGAGCGCTGTGGCGTAGAGGTCACGAAGTCGTCGGTGCGCCGTGAGCGCATGGGCCACATCGAGCTCGCCGCCCCGGTCACCCACATCTGGTACTTCAAGGGTGTCCCCTCGCGTCTCGGTTACCTGCTGGACATGGCTCCGAAGGACCTCGAAAAGGTCATCTACTTCGCTGCGTACATGGTCATCACGGTGGACGAAGACGGCCGCCACCAGGACATGCCGGGCCTTGAGAACGAGCTTCGCCTCGAGATCAAGACCCTCGAGGGCCAGCGCGATTCTCGCATCGCCGACCGTCTGCAGCGCCTGGAAACCGACCTCGCCGCACTGGAGGCCGAAGGCGCCAAGAGCGACCAGAAGAAGCGCACCAAGGACGCCGCCGAGAAGGAGATGAGCCAGGTCCGCAAGTCTCTCGACGAGCAGATCGCTCACCTCGAGCGCGTGTGGGAAGACTTCCGCACCCTCAAGGTCGGCGACCTCAAGCCTGAGGACTCGGTCTTCCACGAGCTGCAGGACCGCTTCGGCATGTACTTCGAGGCCTACATGGGCGCCGAAGCCATCAAGAAGCGCCTGCTCTCCTTCGACCTGGTCACCGAGAGCGAGAACCTGCACCTGCAGATCGCCGAGGGCAAGGGCCAGAAGAAGATCCGTGCGATCAAGCGTCTCCGCGTGGTCAACGCCTTCATCATCACCGGCAACTCGCCGGCTGCCATGGTGCTCGACGTCGTCCCCGTGATCCCGCCCGAACTGCGCCCGATGGTGCAGCTCGACGGTGGCCGCTTCGCGACATCCGACCTCAACGACCTCTACCGTCGTGTGATCAACCGCAACAACCGTCTGCGTCGTCTGCTGGACCTCGGTGCCCCCGAGATCATTGTGAACAACGAGAAGCGGATGCTGCAGGAGGCCGTTGACGCGCTCTTCGACAACGGTCGTCGTGGCCGTCCCGTCACGGGTACCGGCAACCGCGCCCTCAAGTCCCTGAGCGACATGCTCAAGGGCAAGCAGGGTCGTTTCCGTCAGAACCTGCTCGGCAAGCGCGTCGACTACTCCGGCCGTTCGGTCATCGTCGTCGGCCCGCAGCTCAAACTGCACCAGTGTGGTCTGCCCAAGCAGATGGCGCTCGAGCTGTTCAAGCCGTTCGTGATCAAGCGCCTGATCGACCTGAGCCACGCTCAGAACATCAAGGCCGCCAAGCGCATGGTCGAACGTTCACGCCCGCAGGTCTGGGACGTGCTCGAGGAGATCATCCGTGAGCGCCCCGTGCTGCTGAACCGTGCGCCGACGCTTCACCGCCTCGGCATCCAGGCGTTCGAACCGCAGCTCGTGGAGGGTAAGGCCATCCAGCTGCACCCTCTCGTCTGTGCCGCGTTCAACGCCGACTTCGACGGTGACCAGATGGCAGTCCACCTGCCGCTGTCGATGGAAGCCCAGGCCGAAGCGCGCATTCTGATGCTCGCCTCGAACAACATCCTGAAGCCGTCTGACGGTCGCCCGGTGACCCTGCCCACGCAGGACATGATCATCGGTCTGCACCACCTGACCACGCTCAAGGAAGGCGTCATCGGCGAGGGCCGCGCGTTCTCCTCTGTTGCGGAAGCGATCCTTGCTTTCGACCAGAAGTCGCTCGACCTCAACGCCAAGGTGCGCATCCGTCTCACCGACAAGTTCTTCGAGGAGGGCACGCAGCCCGAGGGCGTCGAACTCGTCGACGGACAGGCTGTCGGTGTCGTGCTGGTCACGACCACGCTCGGTCGGGCCATCTTCAACGAGGCCATGCCGGTCAACTACCCGTACTTCGAAAAGGTTGCCGACAAGGGCACCCTCTCGGCGATCGTCAACGACCTCGCCGAGCGGTACCCGAAGGTGGAAGTTGCCGCGACGCTGGACCGCGTCAAGGATGCCGGTTTCTACTGGGCTACCCGCTCCGGTGTGACCGTGGCACTCAGCGACATCCTGACCCCGCCGAACAAGCCGCAGATCGTTGCCGGCTACGAGAAGCAGGCCGCCAAGGTTCAGTCGCAGTTCGAGAAGGGTCTCACGACCGACCTCGAGCGTCGCCAGGAGCTCATCCAGATCTGGACGAAGGCAACGGAAGACGTTGCCGCGGCCATGCAGGAGAACTTCCCGAAGGACAACACCATCAACCGCATGGTCACGTCCGGTGCCCGTGGTAACTGGCTGCAGGTGCGAAACATCGCCGGTATGCGAGGCCTGGTCAACAACCCGAAGGGTGAGATCATCCCTCGCCCGATCATCTCGAGCTACCGCGAAGGCCTGTCCGTCGCCGAGTACTTCATTGCTACTCACGGTGCTCGTAAGGGTCTGGCCGACACCGCTCTGCGTACCGCCGACTCGGGTTACCTCACGCGTCGTCTCGTGGACGTCTCGCAGGATGTCATCATCCGCGAAGACGACTGTGGAACGACCAAGGGTCTCGAACTGCCGATCGCCGAGATCAACCCGATGGGCGATCTCGTTCGTCACCCCAACGTGGAGAACGCGGTCTACGCTCGCAGCCTGGCCACCCCGGCGGTCAACGCCAAGGGTGAGGTTGTCGCTGACGCCGGCGACGACGTGGGCGACGTGCTCATCGACAAGCTGGTCGAGGCCGGTGTCGAGACCATCAAGGTGCGCTCGGTTCTGACCTGTGAGTCGGCCGTCGGTGTGTGTGCGGTCTGCTACGGCCGTTCGCTCGCCACCGGGCTGCTCGTGGACATCGGTGAGGCCGTCGGCATCATCGCCGCGCAGTCCATCGGTGAGCCGGGTACCCAGCTCACGATGCGTACCTTCCACACCGGTGGATCGGCATCCGCCGACGACATCACCCAGGGTCTGCCTCGTGTGCAGGAACTGTTTGAGGCTCGTACCCCCAAGGGTGCGTCGCCGATCGTCGACACCGCCGGTCGCATCACCATCGAAGACACCGACCGCAGCCGGAAGGTCATTCTGACCCCCGACAACGGCGATGAGGCGATTGCCTACCCGGTGCTCAAGCGCTCCACCCTCCTCGTCGAGGATGGCCAGCACGTCGAGCTCGGCACGCAGATCATCATCGGCGCCGTCGACCCGAAGGAAGTTCTTCGAGTCAAGGGTGTCCGCGCTGTGCAGAAGCACATCGTCGGTGGCGTGCAGGATGTCTACCGTTCGCAGGGTGTGCCGATTCACGACAAGCACATCGAGGTCATCGTTCGTCAGATGCTTCGCAAGGTGACCGTCGTCGAGCACGGCGACACCGGCCTGCTCCCCGGCGAGCTCGTTGACCGGTTGAAGTACAACGAACTCAACCGCACCGCGCTCACCGAGGGCAAGAAGACGGCCTCTGCCCGTCAGGAAGTCATGGGTATCACCAAGGCTTCACTGGCGACCGAGTCCTGGCTGTCGGCCGCTTCCTTCCAGGAGACCACCCGGGTTCTGACCCAGGCGGCCATGGAAGGCAAGAGCGACCCGCTGATGGGCCTCAAGGAGAACGTCATCATCGGTAAGTTGATCCCGGCCGGCACCGGTCTTCCCCGCTACCGCGACGTCACCGTCGAGGCAACGGATGAGGCCAAGGCTGAGCGTTACCCGAACCGCATCTTCACCGATGATGCAACGTTCAACGAGGGTGACCTGAGCTTCGTCGACTTCGACAGCTTCTCGTCGGATGACTTCACCCCCGGCACCTACAACTAGTCACTAGCGATAGGTTCCACGGATGGCCCCCTGCTTCGGCAGGGGGCCATCCTCCGTTAACCGCCCGCCGGTGGTCGAGCCGCCGGTGGTCGAGCTTGTCGAGACCCGAGCGCGTCGAGACCCCGAGCCACCCGGTGGTCGAGCTTGTCGAGACCCGAGCGCGTCGAGACCCGCGATAAGCTAGCCGAAATTCTCTCTGGGGGTATCGCATGGCTGCAGGTCCAGTGTCCGCTTCGGCAATGACGCGTCGACGGATGTGGGTGCTCCTCGGTGCCGTCGGCTCCCTGCTGGTCATCGCCCTCGTTGTGTTGCTCATCGTGTGGCGCGGGGGTGCCGGTGTGCCTGAGACCGAAGCGGCGAGTCGCCCGCAGCCGAGCTCGACGCCGGCC
The DNA here is from genome assembly GCF_004403065.1 of Cryobacterium cryoconiti. Taxonomy (GTDB): domain Bacteria; phylum Actinomycetota; class Actinomycetes; order Actinomycetales; family Microbacteriaceae; genus Cryobacterium; species Cryobacterium cryoconiti. Next base: position 4,569 of record NZ_SOHA01000036.1, on the reverse strand, counting down.
CCGCTGGCGGTCACCGCCTCGCCGCAACCCCCGTCGAAATCGGTAACGGACGGGCCGCATCCGTCACAGTGTGAGCAGTTGTACAGCCCGGCGATGGTGGCGGCCTTCGGCGATCTGGCGCTCAATCCCGCCTGGGTCGCCGAGGAGAACTCGGGAGCCAATCGCGGGTCTGCCGACCCGGAACTCGTCACCCTGATCGACGCGGCCGAAGAGAAACTCACCTGCGTGTGGGCCAATGCGGGCGGTGCCTCCGGTGTCGGACTCACCACGGAACTGGTCTGGGTGACGCCCGAGCAGTCTGCCGCGGTGCAGAGCCGGCTGTCGGCGGCGGGAATGAACTGCTACGAGGAACTCGCGGGGATGCGGTGCATCGTCGAGGGCACTGATGACGGTGGCGTCTCTGGTGAGTCGCATTTCCTCAGGGATGGAATCTGGTTGGCCACGTACTACTTCAACGCCGGTCCGGATGGCTACACGCACGACATGATCGCGAATGTCTGGGCCGACGCGTAGCGCCGGATCACAATCCGCGAACGAAGTAGTGTTGGAACAACGAGTGGCAGTCCTGCTTTTCGGAAGCGGGGGATAAGCATGCGCGCGGTCGGCAGGCTCGGTGCGGCATTCGTCGGTACCACGGCGCTCATCATTCTCGCCGGGTGGTACATCGGCTTCGATTCCATGCCCTCGTCGATGGGTTTCCTGCTGGCGATGAAGCCGATGACAGCGCTGGGGCTCGTTCTGGTCGCGGTCGGCGTTTTCTCGTTCGACCGGCGCTGGCTCTCGCTCACACTGGGTTTGATGGCCCTCGTGATCGGGGCTCTCACCGTGGCAGAGTTCGTCTCCGGCAACTCGCTCGGCATCGACGCGCTCCTGCCGGGGATCGACTTCCAGGGCCAGTCGGAGCGGATGGCGCCGTCCACCGCGGTGGCGTTGATCCTGCTCGGGACATCCGTCATCGCCAGCCGAACCGCTCGCTCGGCCGCGATGCTCGGCTTCGCGTTCGCGGCGCTGAGCGTCAGTCTGATCGCGATCATGGGCTATGCCTTCGGGGTCTCGTCCCTCTATTCCGTCGGTGGCTACACGAGCATGGCCTGGCCCACGGCCCTGGGCATCGTGATCCTGGCGTCGGCCGTTCTGCTCCAGCGTCCCGATGCCGGTCTCCTCGGGCTGATCCGCACCGATGGGAGCGCGGGGCGACTTCTCCGTCAGGTGGTTCCGTTCCTGGTTGTCGGACCGTTCGTGCTCGGTTGGCTTGAGCTCTGGGGTGAGCGCCGAGGGTGGTACGACACAGCGTTCGGCATCGCCATCCTGGTCATGAGCGTGACGATTCTCGGCTGCGTCCTCGCGTGGGTCGCGGCTCGTCGACTGCGCGTCGTCGATCGCCTGCGCCAGGCGGCCATGCAGGATCTCGCCGAGGCCAACCACACGCTCGAGGAGACGGTCGAGAACCGCACCCGTCAGCTCGCGGAAACAGCGGACACCCTGCACACCCTCATCAAGATCGCGCCGGTCGGGATCGTGCAGCTGGATGCCGCGGGCGGTCTTGTTTCCGCCAACGACCAGTGGCATGCGCTCAGCGGGCTGACGAAGAGTGCATCGCGTCGTGACGGCTGGGCGAGTGCGGTTCATCCGGACGACGCGGAGCGCGTGTTCGCCCAATGGGAGTTGAAAGCCGCCGCCGGTGAGCCTTACGAGACCACGATGCGGTTCCTTACCCCTGTTGGCCAGGTCAATTGGGTGCAGGTGAACACCGCCCCGATGCGCGACGAGAGGGGCATCGTCGGGCACTTGGCCAGTGTCACCGATGTGACGGCGCAGCGGGTGGCCGAGAACGCGGCGGCGGAGGCTGCCGCACGGTTCGAGGCGGCCTTCGCGTCCTCGCCGCTCGGCACGGCCATCGTCACCCTGGACGGGCTTGTGGTGGCCGCCAACAGAAGGCTCCTCAGCCTGGCGGGTGGGAGCGCCACTCTGGTCAACGCGCACATCGAGACGATCTTCATGCCGGCTGAGCACGGTGACGACGGGCTGGCCGAGGGCACGGGCCTCAATGGTGCGTCCACTCGACAGCGCATGGACCGGCGGATGCGCCACGGCGGTGAGCAGGAAACCTGGGTCAAGGTCAGCATTGCCGAGATCCTCGAGGGCGACCAGGCCGGGGGACTGCTGTACCAGGTGGAGGACATCACCGCCCGACGCCTGGCTGAAGCGCGGGTGGAGCACCTGGCCTTCCACGACCCGCTCACGAACCTTCCCAACCGTCTCTTGCTGCTTGACCGTTTGAATCAGGCGCTTCTGCAGGCGTCGCGCCTGGGGCTCGGCGTCGCGGTCCTGTTCATCGATCTCGACCGATTCAAGTTCGTCAATGACAGCTTGGGGCACCACGCCGGCGACGCCGTGCTGACTGAGGTGGGCATCCGTTTGCGGCAGAGCATCCGCTCCGGTGACACGGTGTCCCGGATCGGTGGCGACGAGTTCGTCGTTATCTGCCCGGATGTCGGCAGCAGCGCCGACGTGCGCCAGATTGCCGATACGATCCAGGCGTCCATCGCGCGGCCGATCGCGGTCGGCGACCAGATCGCATCCGTCGATGCCAGCATCGGGATCGCCTTCGGCCTCGGGCACGACGATGCCGAGCTGCTGCTGCGCAACGCGGACCAGGCCATGTATCAGGCGAAGGATCGCGGGCGGGCCCGCTATGAGGTCTTCGACGACGACCTGCGCTACCGCATTCACCAGCGGCTCGACTGTGAACTGGCCCTGCGCGATGCGGTCGAACTGGGCGAGATTGAAACCTGGTACCAGCCGATCGTGGATCTGCAGAACCACACGGTGGTGGCCACCGAGGCTCTGGCGCGATGGCGGCGGCCGGACCGCGGCATCGTGATGCCGGGCGATTTCATCGCTCTGGCTGAGGAGGTGGGTTTGATCAAGGGGATCGGATCGACTGTGCTCGGCCAGGCGTGCCGTGCGGCCACCGAGTTGGACCGGGGGATGGCGGTCAGCGTCAACGTTTCCGCACGCCAGTTCGTGCAGGATGACTTCGGTGACGTCGTCAAGCGCGCCCTTGCCGAGTCGGGGCTGCCCCCGGAACAGCTCTGGCTGGAGTTGACCGAGAGCGCGGTGCTCGACGCGATCGATTCCGCGGCGAGGACCTTCCAGGAGCTGCGTGGGCTCGGCGTGAAACTGGCGATCGACGACTTCGGCACAGGGTATTCGTCCTTCACTCATCTGCGCGCATTCACGGTTGACCTGCTCAAGATCGACTTGACGTTCATTCGCGACGTGGAGAGTTCTGACCACGATCGCGCGATCGTGGAGGGCATTCTGCGTCTGGCCGATTCCCTGAACCTGGATGTCGTGGCCGAGGGTATCGAGACAACGTCCCAGCGTGATCTGCTGCAGGGGATGGGCTGCCGTTACGGTCAGGGCTATCTCTTCTCCAAGCCGGCTCCGAGTGCAGCTCCCGCGGTGGTCTTCGCGCACTGACCCTCCCCGCTGCCCGTCGCCCGAGCCCCGTTGGTCGAGCCTGTCGAGACCCGGCGACCCGCCCCTCCGAGGCGCCCGCGACGGTGGTCGAGCCTGTCGAGCCCCGGTGGTCGAGCCTGTCGAGACCCGGTGACCCGCTCGCCAGAGGCGCCCGCGACGGTGGTCGAGCCTGTCGAGACCAGAGACCAGAGACCAGAGACCAGAGACCAGAGACCAGAGACCAGAGACCAGAGACCAGAGACCAGAGACCAGAGACCAGCAACCAAACACCAACTCCTACAGCCCCACCCGTTTGCTCGGCAGCGGGATCAGGTTCTGTTCCGGGTCAACCTCCACGGGTGGCCGAAGCCAGTACTCCGTTCCGGTGCGGATGATGCTCCAGTGCTGGTTATGCAGCAGCAGGTGGTGCGGATGGCAGAGGAGTATTCCGTCGGCAAGGTCGGTGTACCCGTTGCCTTTCAACCATTCGTTGATGTGGTGCGCCTCGCTCCAGGCGGGTGATCGGTCGCAGTCGACCCAGCGGCAGCCGCCGTCCCGCACCCCCATCGCGGCGCGCTGGGCTTCGGTGAAGAGGCGTTGGTCACGGCCGACGTTGATGATCTGCCCGGTGTCGTCGACTTGTATGCCTCGTGTGCCGGTGTCGCAGAGCAGCCGGTCGATGGTTTCCTGCGAGATGGGAACGGGGTTGCCCTCGATCTGACCATGGGCGTCGGTGGCGTGAAGGGTTTCGGCGGCTGTGGCGGGAACCGGTCCGCCCTGGGCAGCCTGGCCGGGGGCCGGCTGTCCGGCCTGACCGGCCGGCTGGCCCGGCTGGCCCGACTTCAGGGCCTTCTCGGTCACGATCACCCGCACCGCGGGGCGGCGGCCGCCGAAGACCCGGCCCTGGTCGGCCTCACCGGCGATCTTCAGCAACTGCACCAGGGCGTCGGCGGCGATCTGCTCGGTGCTGCGGGGGTCATCCTGGACGCGCTTGGCCCAGGCTGACTTCTCCTTGTCGACGAACCGCACCCCGCCGCGGCGAGGGCTGGTGATGGAGTCAAAAGTCGAGAGCACGAACTCGCCGTCTTCCGGAGCGAAGAGGCC
>NZ_SOHA01000032.1 GCF_004403065.1 Cryobacterium cryoconiti | reverse complement strand
CGCCGCCAGCGTTCGTCCTGAGCCAGGATCAAACTCTCCGTAAATGTTTGATTGCACGACCCGACCCTTCGACAAGCTCAGGGACCGAGACGGCACATCCAGTGTGACTGACCGCCGGAATAGGCGGACCAGACACAAGTTTGAAACTGACAGAACAAATCATTACTGACTTGCTTTGTTGTTTAAATGTTTTCCAAAGGAATCTCCTGACTCTTCACCGCTAGAAACGGATCCAAATCACGAGGTTTTTGGCATTTGACATTGTGCACGCTGTTGAGTTCTCAAGGATCGGACGCACCCGACTTCAGGCCCTATAATGGGCTGTCGCTTCGGGGCAACTTGTATAACTTACCTGCCCGGCCAGACCCTGTCAAATCAAGGCCGGCAGCCTGTTTCGAGTGCACTAAAGCGACTCACAACAACCACCAACCAAGCCATAACAAGAAGCCGGGGAGAGTTACTATCTTAGGCCTCCCCCGCACCGATCCGAAACGGATACACGCACTGGGCGAAGCTAAAAACTTTGGTTCCACGTGAGGCCGGGAAGCTCTGCGGCTTTCCGCACCTGTGGGGTACGTTTGAATACATTACGGTCCCCGCGCGGGGCCGTCAAAACCAGAAACCGCCCGGGCGTGTCACACCCCGAAAGGCAGAACGACCGGGCGGCATCCGCGCAGGTTTACTTCGAAACTGGTGTTTCCTCGCTGACAGTTACCGGCGTGGAGGCCTCGTCGGCCGGGACGCGCACCGGACCCAGGTTCCCGCGGTACTTCCACAGACCGATGCCCACCACGATGCCCGCCAGCAGCATCGACATCAGGAGTTCCTGGCGCGTGCGTTCCAGGATCGCCATACCCACGAGCAGGGCAACGATCGCGGCGATGGCCACCCAGGTGAGGTAGGGGAACGCCCACATCTTCAGGGACAGCCGGCTCGCGGCATCCGTACCCATGCGGCGGCGGAGCAGGAGCTGTGAGACGGCGATGACCAACCAGACGAGGAGCGCGATCGCGCCCGAGGTGTTCACCAGGAAGAGGAAGACAGTGTCGGGGTACAGGTAGTTCATCCCCACCGTGATGAACCCCACCACCGTTGACGACAGCACTGCACCGCGCGGAACGCCGCGGACGGAGATCTTGGACCACGCCTTGGGTGCGTCACCGCGCTCGGACAGGGAGAAGAGCATGCGGCTCGCGGTGTAGAGACCCGAGTTCAGGCAGGAGAGCACGCTGGTCAGAACGATGATGTCCATGATCGTGCCGGCCCCCGGGATTCCGTAGAGCTCGATCACGGCGACATAGGGGCTCTTCGCCACGGAGGCGCTGTTCCAGGGGAGCAGCGTGACGACGATGGCGATGGAGCCGATGTAGAAGACCAGGATGCGCCAGACCGTGGACTTGACGGCCTTCTTGACGGCGTCGACGGGGTTCTCGGATTCGCCGGCCGCGATGGTGGCGATCTCCGCACCGAAGAACGAGAACACGACCACGAGCACACCGCCGAGCACAGCGCCGCTGCCGCTGGGGAAGAACCCGCCGTTGCCGGTGAGGTTGCTCATACCCGGCGCTGCGACCCCGGGCATCAGCCCGATGATGGCCACGACACCGAGCAGCAGGAAGATCGCGATGGCCGCCACCTTGATCGACGCGAACCAGAACTCGAATTCACCGAATATCTTGACGGAGGCGACGTTGGTGAGCGTGAGGAGCACCATCAAGATCAGCGCCCAGACCCACTGGTCCACTTCGGGCACCCAGCGGTGCACGATCGCAGCGCCGGCCGTGGCCTCGATCCCGAGCACGATGATCCAGAACCAGGCGTACAACCAACCGATGCTCAGCCCGGCCCAGCGACCGAGGGCCTTGTCGGCGTAGCTGGAGAATGATCCGGTTTCCGGATGCGCCGCAGCCATTTCGCCCAGCATGCGCATGACCAGGATGACGAGCAGCCCGGCGAGGGTGTAGGCCACCAGGATGCCCGGGCCGGCTTGCTGGATCGCCGCGCCCGAACCGACGAAGAGGCCGGCGCCGATCACTCCGGCGATGGCGATCATCGAGAGGTGGCGCGGTTTGAGGGTCTTGGCCAGGTGCCGTTCTCCCCCGCTCTGCTCTGCGGATGAAGGTTCTGTGTCCGTCAGGTTGGCCATGTCACTCCTGTTTCAGTGGGAACCAGCCGCCGCGACGGTGCGGTCGGCCTGGATCCGTTGGGGATCGTGAATCCGTCGGGAATCGTGGATCCGTGGGGATGCGTGTGTCAGCGTATGTCACCCGAACAAGGGCGTCGAAACCGACACGGGGGCCGAAACGTGCTCGTAACCTGAGCTTTACACCTGACGCCGCCGGGACCTGGCAGGTCTACGCCCCCTGGATCAGAGCCAGAGCCTCGTCGCGGATGCGCACCATCACCTCGGGGGTGGCGGCCTCCACCGTGAGGCACAGAACCGACTCCAACGCCGGCTGCTGCCCCGGCTCCATCGCTTCATCCGACGTCGCCAGGCGCACGTTCAACCACCAGAACGCTTCATCGGCGCTCGTCATCCCGGTGACCGTGAGACCGTCGAACTCCTCGAAATCGGCGTCTCCCATCCAGGTGTCGACGATGCGCGCATACACCGCGGGCACGCTCTCGACCGAGCAGCCGATCTCGCCGGAATGGGAGTAGGGCAGGGCATCCGTCGCCAGTTCGGACAGTGGGCGGGGCTGGGAGCCGACCTCCGCGAGCACCTGCAATGCCGCGAGCAGGCCGCTGTCTGCGGACCAGAACGAGGGGAAAAAGTAGTCGCCGGAGTGACCGCAGCCGAAGACGGCGCCTGTCGCGCGCAGCTCGGCCCGCATCAGCTCACCGCCGACCGGCGTGGGGAGCGCATGGGCGCCGGCGGCCTCGATGGTCTCCGGCACCACGCGGGAGACGGTGTGGTCGTACAGTACCGACAGGTCCTGACCCGGGTTCTCGGCACGCGCCCGCTCGATCTGACGCCGGCAGAGGATGGCCCCGATCGCGGACGGGGCCACGACGGAACCGGTCTCATCGATCACGACACAGCGGCCTGCGTCGGTGTCGAACCCGAGTCCAAGGTCGGCATCGTGCTGAATCACGGCGTTCTTCAGGTCGACGAGTGTGGCCGGAGCAGCCAGGTCGACCAGGTGCGGCTCGGGGTCGGGGGTGAACGGGAGGGAGACGACGGTGACGGGCAGGGCGATCGCTTCTGGTGCTGTCGCGTTCGGGTTGCCGAGAACAGCCGGGGCGCTGGCCGAAGCCGCCCCGCCGCCGGCGTCGACCACGACGGTGAGCGGGCGGATGCCGCGGAGGCCGACCAGAGCGCGCAGGGCCGCCGCGTAGTCAGCCAGAAGATCGAGCTCACGCCGGCCGCCGGGCACGGTCACCGGCATCGGTCCGTCGGCCAGATACGCAATGGCGCGGTCGCGGATGGCCCCGAGCCCGTGGTCCAGGCTGACCTCCAGCGCGCCCGCGCGCAGCACGGTCAGCGCTGCCCCGGCACCCGGCGGAACGGAGATGAAGGCGGCCGGGGCGTTGAGAGTGCCCGAGCCGAAACGGATCTGGTCCGAGCCGCACCTGCCGAGGTCGACGACGGTCGCACCACGCGACTGCGCACCGCGCGTGAAGGCGGCCACGAGATCCACCGGCTCGCTCCCGGCATACCCGATGAGCACTTCGCGGCTCTGCGCGCCGACCTCGTCGACGAAGGCGGCGGCCAGGGCGGCCACCAGATCGGCGGTCAGTGGTGCGGCGGCCGTGCCGCGCACCTCATGCGGGCCGACGACGGCGGCGAGGCGAGCGGCGGCATCCGTCGGGGGCGTCACGCTTCGGCTCCGTCGGATTCGGATTCGGATTCGGATTCGGACGCGGACGCGGACGCGGATGCGGACGCGGACGCGGATGCGGACGCGGATGCGGACGCCGGCTCGCCCGGCGAACGGAGCCGCATCAACTGCCAGCCCTGCGGGGCTGTGGTGAGCCTGGCGTGGCGGGCGCACAGGTCGAACGTGTGGGGCTCCCGCTGAATGGCAAGCGGACCGAGCACGGCCATGGCGTCGACGTAGTCGAAGGTGAGTGTCGCGGCGGATTCCTCCGGGCAGGCGACGCGGGAACAGGGCCTGAATGACATTGCCTACAGGCTACCCGTTCGACCAGCCGAACTAGGATGAGGTTATGTCTCGAGCTCGCCCTTCCGCAGCGTCGACCCCGGCCCCCGTTCAGCGTGGTCGCGGCCGGGACCGGCACGGCCGGGGCATCCGCAGCTCGGTCACCGGTCCGTACCTGCCGCCGTTGCAGACCCGGATCGACACCTTCGACATGACCGTGGCCTCGACCGTCGACTACCTGCGATCGGTCCTGCCGGACCAGCTCTCGGACGTGACGTTCGAGGTGGCCGCGGGGCCCGCCTCGGTTCTCCCGGGGATCGGCGTCGAACGGTGGACCGTGTACCCCGCCGAGCGTCGGGTGCTGTTCTACCGCCTGCCGATCCAGCGCCTGACTCGGCTGCACCGCGATGACGACCTGCACCGCCGGATGGTGATCGAGAGCTGCGTGTTCCGCGCGATCGCCGAACTGCTCGGCAAGGACCCCTGGGATCTGGCCCCGGATCGGTTCCGGCACTTCTAGGTCTGCCCTCGGCTGCCCTTTCAGCATTTTCGGCTGACGCAGCACTCCCGCGTACTCCTATTGCGACCGGGTTTTCCAGGTCGCTTTTTTGTGCCCGAACCGAGCTATCACGGGCCTCCCAAAGGAATCTGCAACCAATTCGAACTAATTCCAAACCGTTTGACGGAGGGGACCGAACCTCATTCAGCACCAAGAACCCGCTGAATCCCAACCACAGACACGAAGGATTTCCTCATGCGCAAGCTCACCAAGACCACGCTCAGCCTCGCCACCGCGGGCCTCCTCATCGCCGGCCTCGCCGCCTGCTCGACCACCGCCGATGCGACCGCCCCAGCAGAGAGCAACTCCTCCTCCGAGGAGGCGACCCCCAAGGCCGTCGCCTCGATCCCCGCGCTGTCAGGCGTCGACACGTCTGTTCTCCTCGACGCCGACTTCGCCGCGGCTTTGACCAGCCTCGGCCTCACCCCCGGCACCGTGGGAACCGCGACCTTGACCGACGGCAGCCTGCACTTCCCGATCACCGGTGGAAACGTCGACTACTACGACCCCGAAGAGGACTACCGCCCCTACGTGCAGGGCTCGATCGAGCACGAGGGCTCCGGCTTCTCCCTGACCGCCGGCGAAACCGTGGTCGAACTGACCAACTTCACCATCGACCCCGGCACCAGCAAGCTTTTCGGTGACGTGAGCGTCAATGGCGAGTCTGCTGCCACTCAGGTTCTCCTCTTCAACCTGTACGGCGGAACGCTCAAGCCGCTGCAGATGGACGGCGACAACGCCATCCTCGAAGGCACCACCGTGCACATCTCCGCTGAGGCTGCCGGCCTGCTCAACGACACGTTCATGACGGATGCCGTCGCTGACCAGCTCCTGGTGGGCATCGCGAAGATCACGGTCGCCACCAAGTAGAACCCCGAGTCTGAAGGGCTCGCTGCGCTCTCGCGCAGCGGGCCCTTTCGTGTTGCTCCGCGGTGGTCGAGCGTGTCGGTGGTCGAGCGTGTCGGGACCCAGTGGTCGAGCGTGTCGAGACCCGGTGGTCGAGCGTGTCGAGACCCGGCGGACGAGCTTGTCGGTGGTCGAGCCTGTCGAGACCCGGTGGTCGAGCCTGTCGAGACCCAGTGGTCGAGCCTGTCGAGACCCGGTGGTCGAGCCTGTCGAGACCCGGTGCGCCACTGCCTGGAGGCCGCCCCTGGGCATCCGTCGTCGCGCCAATCGCGGAGATTTTCGCAACACGCCGCACGGGCGGCCACGAATACCGGCGTTTCGCGAAAATCTCCTCCGTTAGGTGACGACGGATGCCCGCGCCCGGCGCCGCGACGGATGCCCGGCGGCACCCCCTGGCGACCGCTTCTCGTCCTCCACAAACCGGGTTTGATCGGGTTATCCACAGGGCGCCGTGGGGTGTCGGCCGGGGCCTCTGAATGTCAGTGGTCGCCCGTAACGTGTCCCTCATGAAGACCTCGTACAGCGAGCAGCAGCAAACCCTCGGGCGTCACTTCGACGTCATCCGGGAGACGCAGGCGGACTCCGCACGGGTGGCCGCACGCCTGGCCGAGCAGGTCGATAAGGCGCGACGCTGCGCCGAGGCCGGCGCGACCCAGGCCGCGCGGGCTGCGCCGGTCGCCGGGGTGCCCCTCGCCCGGTGGGACGCCGCAATGATCGCCGAACGGGAGTTCGTGACCGAGCTGGCCTGCACCCTGCGGCTGCCGGTTCGTTCGGCGGAGACTCTGATCGCCGAAAGCCGGACCCTGATGGAGGACCTGCCGGCAACGCGGGCCGCGTTGCAGGCCGGGTCGATCACGTATCGGCACGCGCAGGCCATCATGCACCAGGCGTGGTCGCTACCCGCGGAGGCACTACCCGGGTTCGAACAGGCCCTCCTGCGATCCGCACCCCATCTGACCGTGGCGAACCTGAAGTACAAGGCGCGCGTGATGCGGGAACGGCTGCACCCCGAAACGATCACCGCTCGGCACCAGAAATCCGTCGCCGACCGGCGGGTGGTCTTCGAACCCGAGGCCGACGGGATGGCGTCACTGTCCTGGGTCGACTCGGCGGAAAAAGTGAAAGCAGCGTACGACCGCATCACCGTGATGGGGATCAGCTTGCTGGCCCCCGACGAGCCCCGCACCCTGACCCAGCTGCGCGCGGACACCTTCGCGGACCTGATCCTCGACGGGGTCACCGCGAAAGGTGTCGGCAAGGGCATCCGCGGCACCGTTCATGTCACCGTCCCGGTGATGACCCTCCTCGGCCACTCGGAGGAACCCGGCCATTTGGAGGGGTATGGGCCGATCGACCCCGACACCGCCCGGGAGATCGCGGCCCGGGCGCCGAGTTTCATCCGAATCCTCACCCACCCGGAGACCGGAGTGGTGCTGTCCGTCGGCCGCACCCGCTACAAGGTGCCGAAACACCTGAGACGGTACCTGCGGGTGCGGGACGAAACCTGCCGGTGGCCGGGCTGCCGCCGGGCCGCGGCGCATTCCGACCTCGACCACACCCTCGACTGGCAATTCGAAGGCCCCACCGCGCACGACAATCTTGCACATCTGTGCCCGGCCGACCATGCGCTGAAATCCGAAACGCGGTGGAGTTACCTGCACCTGGCCGACGGAACGTTGAAGTGGACCTCGCCGACGGGGCGCACGTTCGTCAGTGAGCCGGCCACGATCATCCGTGCACCGGAAACAGCGCGACCACCGCGACAGCCGGACTCGGAGGAACCGGCGCCGTTCTGAGCCGGGGTTTCGAGCGGGGTTTCGACAAGCTCAACCACCGGGTTTCGACAGGCTCAACCACCGGGTTTCGACAAGCTCAACCACCGGGTTTCGACAAGCTCAACCACCGGGTTTCGACAGGCTCAACCACCGGCGGCTGAACACACGCTGCGCAATGCCGGGACGGGCGCGGTGGATCGACATGACGACGATCACGACGATCGCCGTCATGATGGCCACCCGGGTGAGGGGAATCGACGGCACCAGCAGGCGCAGCGTGAGTGCCATCGGCACGAGGAGCCACTCCCAGCGTCCGCTGAGGGCGATGAACGGCAGCAGCAGCAGGGCGTACCAGGAGTAGCGGGGGCTCAGAATGAGCAGCGCGCTTCCGATCATGACGAGCTGACCCAGCCAGGGCTGGTCGGGGTCCGTCTTCCAGATCACGAACACGGCAATGACGGTGAGCAGCACCCCGGCGACGATGACGGCGGAACCTCCCGGAGCGATCAGCGAGAGCAGGGCGAAGCGGGTGCCGTCCTCGTACCCTTCCTCGGAGAGGTAGCCGGGCAGATAGCCGAGCACCCCGATGCCGGTGGTCAGCACATACGGCACGTACAGCAGGAGGAACGTCGCCACGGCGGCCACGGTCACCTTCCAGCCCTGGCGGCGCAGCATCGCCGGGGCCGCGAGCACGGGAATCAGCTTGGTCGCGATCGCGGCGCCGAGCGCAATCCCGCCGGTCCAGTAGCGCCGGCCGGTGACCAGGAACACGGCCGCCAGCGTGAAGACCACCCCGAGCATGTCCACGTGGGAGTTGGTGACCGCCTCCGTGGCCACGAGCGGGCACCAGGCCCACAGCGCGGCGAACCGCTGGTCGATGCCACGACGGCGCATCCCGACCAGAAGCATCACGGTCGTGCCGACGCTGAGCAGGAGGCCCGTGAATTGGAGCGGCCAGTATTCGGCCTCCGGGCCGGTCAGTACGCGCACTCCGGCGAAGAAGATCTCGGCCGCCGGCGGATAGATCGTGGGCACGCCGGTACGATTCAGCGCCGAACAGAGCAGATCCCCGGACTGCGTCTTCTGCGCGGTCTGGATGCGTTCGCCGACGCATTCGAGATCACCGGACTCGGTCAGCTCCGGTGCCGGGAACAACCAGTCCGGGCGCAGGTCATCGAGCCGGTCGTCGGCCGGTGTGTAGGCATACGGCGAAATGCCCGCGGTGGCGACGATGCCGTCCCAGGCGTAGCGCGCGGAATCCGTGCTGGTGTTGGGCGGCCCGACCATGGCCGCGGCCCCGATCCCGACCGACCCGGCCAGAATCAGCACGACCACGGCCCGGCCCCGCACCCCGCGCAGCGCCAGAACGGCGAGCGCGAACAGCAGCCACAATGCGGCGGTGCAGATAACGAGGGGCACGGTGTCGCGCCCCGGCTTGAACAGGTCGTAAGCGAGCACGCTGAAGGCCGTCATGGCCGCACTGGCGGCGAGGAGAAGGGAGACAACAGCGATTCGCACACTGCCATCCTGACGGACCCCGGGCAGACGTGCCCCATCGACCCGGGTGGGCGTCACCGGACCGTAAGGATTACGCCGCCTTCCGGGGCCGCCCGGATGATGCAATGGATCCATGAGGCGAATGATGTACGAGGCACAGCGCGCGCTGGCCTCCCCGGTGCGCAATCCCCGGATGGCGGTCGTGATCGGTCGCCTGCTCGGCGTCGCGTTCATCCTCTGCTTCGGAACCGGCCTGTACAGCCACTTCCTGCAGGAGCCGCTGGCGTGGATGCGGTTTCCCACCCGGCCCGCCCAGCTGTACCAGTTCACCCAAGGCACCCACATCGTGGCCGGCATCGCATGCTTCCCGCTGCTGCTGGCCAAGCTCTACATCGTCTTCCCCGATCTGTTCCAGTCCCCGCCGGTGAAGTCGTTCCTGCATTTACTCGAGCGCGCATCGATCGCCCTGTTCGTGGGCGCATCCCTGGTGCAGATCACCATCGGGCTGCTCAACACCTATCAGTGGTACCCGTGGCCCTTCCCGTTCCGCGAGGTGCACTACGCCCTCGGCTGGGTGCTGGTGGGATTGCTCGTGCTGCACATCGGCATCAAGCTGCCGACCATCACCCGGTACTGGACCCGGGAAGCCGACACCGAGCGGGGTGACACCGAGCATGAGGCAACGGATGCCGCGGGCGAGGTCACAACGGACGTGGACGCCGAGCAGACCGTCCGCCGTGACGCGGCCAAGGGAGAGGCCGTGCGACTCTGGGGCAGCCGGCGACCGTCCGGAGTGACGGGCCGGGTGATCGCCTGGATCGACGACACCCCCACCGCGCAGAAGCCGGCCCCGACGCCGGCCGTGAGCCGCCGGGGCTTCCTCACCACCGTCGGAATCGCCTGTGCCGCCGTCGTGGGGCTGACTGCCGGCCAGACCTTCGCCCCGCTCGACGCGCTGAACGTGTTCGGTCCGCGCAAGAAGGGCGTGGGGCAGCAGGGCGTGCCGGTGAACCGCACCGCCGAAGAGGCGAAGGTCACCGCGAGCGCCACCGCCGCCGGCTGGGTGCTCACCCTCGCTGCCGGCGAAGCGGAGCGCAGCTTCAGCCGCACCGAGCTCGAGGCCATGCCGCAGACCGAGGTGGAGCTGCCCATCGCCTGCGTCGAGGGCTGGAGCCAGCTTGCGGTCTGGCGCGGGGTTCGCCTGTCGCACCTGGCCGATCTGGTCGATGCTGACCCCGGCGCATCCTTTTGCCTGATCAGCCTGGAGGAGCGCGGCAGTTTCAAGAAGACCGAGATGGGGCCGGAGTACGTGCGGGACCCGCTGACGTTGGTGGCGCTCGAGCTGAACGGAGAGACTCTCGACCTTCAGCACGGCTATCCGGCGCGCATGATCGCCCCGGGACGCCCCGGGGTACTGCAAACCAAATGGCTGAGCCGGATCGAGGCGATCACCGCATGAGCAGCACAGGAACGAACACAGCCGCCGCTCTCCCCCGCGCCGCTGACGAGCGACGGATGCGCGTGGCCCGCACCGTGCTGATCCTGATCGGCACCGCCGGGCTCCTGTTCGGCCTCTACGTGCTGTTCGACACCGTGCGGGTGAACCGTCTGCCCGGGGTGGCACTGTGGATCGGCGCGGCAATCGTGCTGCATGACGCCGTGGTGGCGCCCCTGGTCTTCTTCGGCGGTCTTCTGCTGCGCCGGGCGGGACGACGGGTCGCCGGCACGATCGTGCTGGTGGTTCAGGGCGCCATCGTGGTCGGCTCGATCATGACACTGATCGTGGTGCCCGCGTTCGTCGCCCAAAGCCTCACCCCGAACAACCCGAGCATCCTGCCGCTCGACTACGGCCGCAACCTGTCCCTGTTCTGGCTCGGCGTTGCCCTGGTGGCGACGGCGGCGTCAGCCCTGCTCTACGCGCGGAGCAGACGCGCGAACCAGCGGCCGTCCAGCCGCCAGTCCTGAGCCACGACGAGTCCGGCCGCGCCGGCACGGTCGCGAAGCCCGTTGATGCCGATTTCCGCCCAGGGGAACACGGCGCTCTGGAGCCCGGTTGAGTCCTCGATCGTGCCGAGGTAGCTGTCGTCCCTGGCCGCATCGTGGCTCAGCTCGACCAGAAGCACGCCGTCCGGCGCCAGCAGTTCGGCGCAGCGAGCGAGGAGAGCGGATGCGTCGCCGCCGATTCCGATGTTGCCGTCCACCAGCAGCGCCGCCGCCCAGTCGCCCTCCCGCGGCAACGGGTCGAACACGCTGCCCTGCAGCACGCTGAGGCCGGCGTCGGCAGCCATCCGAACCGCCGTCGCCGAGACGTCGAGTCCGAGCGCGGTCAGGCCGCGGCCCATGGCCGCTCGCACCATCCGCCCGGGACCGCAGCCGATGTCGAGCACCGGTCCGGTGATTCCGTCGAGCAGGCGGAGGTCGGTGTCGTCGGCGTCCGCGCTCCACCGGCCGGCGTCGATCGTGGCCGGTTCGCCGGAGACCGCGCGGCGAAGGTAGAGCACGTTGTCGGAGTTCCGCAGGGCGGCGGCGTAGGGTTCCGCACCGCCCGCGCCGAAGGTGGTCGGTTCGGGGGTCCACTCTCCCTCGAGTCGTGCGGCCAGCGCCGTCATCGCGGGCCGTCCGTCGCGCTCGGCGCCATCATGGCCGCCAGGGCCCTGGCGAATCCGCCGTGGGGTGCGATCTGCGCGACCCGGTGGGCGTCGTCGATGGTGTCCACGTCGGTGAGCGTCGGCAGCAGGCTCACCCGGAGCCCGGCATCCGTCAACCGTTTCAGCTGACGCGCGCCCGTGTCACTGCGAGACATCGGCACGCCCCGGAGCAGGTCACCGGTCGGGTCGTTCAGGCCCAGGGTCCAGAAACCGCCGTCGTTCGCGAAGCCGAACCAGGCATCCACGTCGTCGGTCCAGTCGGTGAACACGGGTTCGAGCAGGGACTTCGTCAGCTGCGGTGTGTCCATACCGACCAGCACGGTCGGGCCCTCGCAGGCGTCGAACACGGCAGCCAGCCGCAGATCGAGCGTGCCTTCGGCCTGGGGCAGGATCTCGTAGCCGGCCGCGGCGCGCGGCGGAATGACCCCGTCGAAGGCCAGGATGCGACGGCTCGCCGGCAGGGAGGCGAGCGCACCGAGGGTGTCGTCGAGGCTGGCCGCCGCCAGTTCGGCAGCCTGCTCGAGACTCAGCGGCGGGTGCAGCCGGGTCTTCACCCGGCCGGGAAGGCATTCCTTGGCGATCACCACGATGGTCGTCATCGGTTCGTCTCCCGAAGGAGGGCGGACATGTCCTTGACCGCGGTGAGGGTTCCGCGCACGGTGCCGGTCACCTTGCTGCGACCGACCCGCGGGGCATAGGAGGTGTCCACCTCGAGGATGCGCCAGTTCGCCTCCGCCGCCTTCAGGAACATTTCCAGCGGATAGCCGCTGCGGCGGTCCCGGAGGTCGAGGTTCAGCAGGTCGGTGCGGCGCGCGGCGCGCATGGGGCCGAGGTCATGGATTTTCACACCTGTTATTCGGCGCAGACGCCAGGACAGACTGGAATTGGCCATGCGGGCGTGCAGCGGCCAGGATCGAGCGATCGCGGGACGGCGGCGACCCAGCACGAGATCGGCTGTCCCGTGCGATACCGGTCCCACCAGCGCCGGCAGCTCGGCCGGGTCCATGGAGGCGTCGGCGTCGCAGAACGCGACGATCGGCGCGGTGGCGGCCAGCAGGCCCGCATGTGCGGCGGCGCCGAACCCGCGGCGGGTTTCGGGCACGACCAGGGCTCCGGCTGCGGCTGCGATCTCCGCCGAACCGTCGGTGGAGCCGTTGTCGACGACGATGGCCCGATACCCCTCCGGCAGGCGCGACAGCACCCAGGGCAGGGCGCCGGCCTCGTTCAGGCACGGCAGCACGAGGTCAACCTGGACAGGCGTGGTCACGCGCGGTCCTCGGGGATCGGAGTCATGATTCGACACTATGGGGGCCGGACCGGCCGAAACAACCGAAGAGATTACGGACTGAGGAAGGATTGCCGTCGCGGGCCCCGACCTGCTCTGTGTGCCGCCCGCGGCTCTATCCTGAATTCGTGCCTTCTTCCCAGCTCCCGGGCGATTCGCGCCCGACCGCCGACCTCCGCGTCCTCGTCGTCGACGACGACCCGACGGTGTCCGAAGTCGTCTGCCGCTACCTCCGGGCCGCCGGGTTTCTGGTCGATGAGGCGTCGGACGGCCAGGCGGCACTCGATATGGCGGAGCGGCTGCGACCGGATCTCGTCGTGCTCGACCGGATGCTGCCGCTCCGGGACGGGATCGAGGTGTGCCGTCGCATCCGTGGCGACTGGGAGATTCCGGTGATCATGCTGACCGCCCTCAACCAGGAGGACGACCGCATCGACGGCCTCGAAGCCGGCGCCGACGATTACCTCACCAAACCGTTCTCTCCCCGCGAACTCGTGCTGCGGGTGCAGTCGGTGCTGCGCCGCAGCGTCTCCGCGGTGGTGCCGGCCGGCCTGATCACGGTCGGCGAGTTCAGCCTCGACGCCCGGGCGCACGAGGTGCGGCTGCGCGGCGATCCGTTGGTGCTCACCACTCGCGAATTCGACCTGCTGGCCTATCTGATCGGACGCCCGCACGAGGTACTCAGCCGGGAGGACCTGCTCCGCTCCGTCTGGGGCTGGGAATTCGGTGACCTGTCCACGGTGACCGTGCACGTGCGCCGGCTACGCGAGAAGATCGAGGCCGACCCGGCCCAGCCACGGATGCTGAACACGGTCTGGGGGGTCGGCTACCGGTTCGACCCGGTACCCCTGACGCTCGCGGGGCGGCCGTCATGACCCCGGACGTGCTCCTCGCGGTGTCGCTGTTCGCGCTGGCCTGCGCGGTGATCGTGGGGGCCGCCGGCCTGCTCGTGCTCCGGCTGCTCGCCCGCTCATCGCTCGTGCTGCAGCTGATGGTCGTCGCCCTCGCCACCGTGGTGTCGGTCGTCGGCGGGATGGCGGCGGCGGCCTCGCAGATGTATGTGTCCCGGCATGACCTCACGGTCTTCTACTCGGTGGCCGGTGTCGCCGGACTGGTGTCGCTGGCGATGGCCGCGGTGCTCGGCCGCCAGCTCGCTCGCGACAGCCGCACCCTGCGTTCGGCCGCGGCCAGCATCGGACGCGGGGAACGCGTCGCGGCTACCGACCGGCACAGCAACAACGAGTTCACGGCGCTGGCCGGCGAGCTGGCCGCGACCGGGGAACGTCTGGCCGAATCCCGCGCCCGCGAGAACCAGATCGAGGAGTCACGGCGCGAACTGATCACCTGGATCTCGCACGACCTGCGCACGCCGCTCGCGGGCATCCGGGCCATGGCCGAAGCCCTCGAAGACGGGATGGTCGAGGACCCGCACCGGTATTACACGCAGATGCGCGGGCAGGTGGACCGGCTCACGGGCATGGTCGACGACCTGTTCGAGCTGTCGAAGATCCACTCGGGCACCCTGCGCCTGACCCTGCAGCCGGTGTCGCTGTACGACCTGATCAGCGACGCGGTGGCCGGGCTCTCGCCGATCGCCCAGGCCAAGTCGCTCGATCTGCGTTTCGCCGGGGAGACCGGCCTGACCATCCTCGCCGACCCGCGCGAACTCTCCCGCGTGGTCGGCAATCTCGTGATGAATGCGATCCAGCATTCGCCGGCCGGCAGCCCGATCGTGGTCTCGGTCACGGCGAGTTCCTCGTCGGGTGCCGGGTCGGGTGCCACGGCCACCGAGCACGCCGTGATTTCGGTGACGGATGCCGCGGGCGGCATCCCGGAGCGCGACCTCGGCCGGGTCTTCGAGGCCGGTTGGCGGGCGAGCGGTCCGCGCACCCCGGCGGCCGAGCCTCTGGGCAGCGGCGGTGCGGGCCTCGGCCTCGCGATCGTGCAGGGGATCGTGCGGGCGCACCACGGCGAGGTGCGGGTCTTCAACGTGGCCGACGGCTGCCGGTTCGAGGTGCTGCTGCCGCAGCATCCGCTCGTCGCCGACTGAACCCGCGCGACGAGACGGGGGTGGGCGCCGGGCGCTACCGGGTGACGGCGGCGCGCAGGGGCGCGGTCGCGAAGGAGCGCATGCCGTCGTCGAAGGAGACGGCGGGCACCCAGCCGAGCTCGCGGCGCAGCCGCTCGGACGACGCCGTGATGTGCCGCACATCGCCGAGCCGGAACTGGCCGGTCACGACGGGGGCCGGACCGTCGGTGGCCCGGCTGAGGGCCCCGGCCATCTCGCCGATGGTGTGCACGACGCCGCTGCCCACGTTGAACGGGCGGAAGGTGGACGGCTCGGCGCCCGCGGTCCAGTCGAGGGCGGCGAGGTTCGCCGACGCGACGTCGGCGACGTGCACGAAGTCGCGGCGTTGGCGGCCGTCCTCGTAGACGCGCGGAGCCTCCCCGCGTTCCAGGGCCGAGCGGAACAACGACGCGACGCCCGCGTAGGGCGTGTTCTGCGGCATCCCCGGTCCGTACACGTTGTGATAGCGGAGGGCGACGGCCCGGCCGCCGGTGGAACGGGCCCACGCCGACGCAAGGTACTCCTGCCCCAGCTTGGTGCTCGCGTAGACGTTGCGCGGGTCGAGCGGGTCGTCTTCAGACACCAGCAGCGGCTCGAGAGCCTCGCCGGTGACCTCGTCGACGGGGTCGAACACGCCCCGCAGCAGGTCGGCCTCGCGGCGGGGACCCGGCCGGGTGAAACCGTCGGGGCCGCGGTAGCTGCCCTCCCCGTAGACCACCATCGAGGAGGCCAGGACGAGCCGGTCGATGCCGGCCGACGTCATCGCGGCGAGCAGCACGGCCGTGCCGACCTCGTTGCTGTGCACATAGTCGGGGGCGTCGGCGAAGTCGACGCCGAGGCCGACCTTCGCGGCCTGGTGACAGACGACATCCGTGTCGCGGAGGGCGAGCGCGACGACGGATGCGTCGGTCACGTCACCGACGATCACGTCGACACCCGCGGGAAGAACGGGAAGGCCGCCGTGCACGTCGCTGCGGAGCGAGTCGAGCACCCGCACCTGCCAGCCGCGGTCGAGGGCGCCGGCGACGATGGCGCCGCCGATGAAGCCGGCGCCGCCGGTGACGAGCAGGCGCCGGGTCACGCGCGGTGTCCGGCGGAGGCTGGGTTGCCGGCGGGAAGCGGCGGCCCGCCGAGCACGGCGCGCACCTGCTCCGGGTCGATCAGCTCACGCGGCGCGTACTCGTCCGGCAGGGCGCGCAGGATGCCGTCGATCGCGGCGAGGATGCGCGGCTGGGCAGCCCGCAAGCGTTCGAAGACCAGCCCGGCGGAGACCGCGTCCGGATCGGCGGCGGCGTCGTCGACGGCGGGAGCCAGCCCCGCATCGGAGTCGGTGACGAAGGACAGATTGACGGTGCCCATGTTGAGCTCGGCAGCCAGAACGACCTCCGGGTACTGCGTCATGTTGACGGTGTGTGCCCCGACGGCGCGGTACCACAGCGATTCCGCCCGGGTCGAGAACCGCGGCCCCTGGATCACGATGCAGGTTCCGGTGGGCGCGAAGTCCTCGCCGAGAGCCTCGAGCGCCCCGATGGCCAGGCGCCGCAGGGCCGGGTCGAACGGGTCGGCGGCGGCCAGGTGCGCCACCGTCCCCTGGTCGAAGAAGGTGTCGGCGCGGGCCGAGGTGCGGTCGATGAACTGGTCCGTCACGACCAGGCGGCCCGGCGGGTATTCGGGGCTGACGCCGCCGACTGCCGACGAGGAGATCACGGCTGTGACGCCGAGCGACGCCAGCGCCCAGATATTGGCCCGGTAGTTGATCAGGTGCGGCGCCACCGAGTGGTCTCCTCCGTGCCGCGGCAGGAAGGCGACACGTTGCCCGGCCCGCACGCCGATGGTGATCGGCGCCGAGGTCGGCCCATAGGGCGTGGCGACGTCGACGGATGCGTCGATTCCCCCGTCGAAAAGACGGTACAGACCGGACCCGCCGATGACGGCGGTTCGAACGTCAGCGATGGCCATCAACGCGGGTAGACGCGGATCGGGGCGGCCAGAGGGCCGGCCTGGCTGAGCGCGAACGCCGCGAGCAGGCCGTCTCCGGAGTAGGCCACGGAGGCCACGGTCGAGTCACCGCCGGTGACGACGTACCGCTCTGCCACGGCGACCGCCAGGGTGGCCGCTCCGCCGGCCGGAACCGTCACCGAGAGAGGTTCGCCCTGTTCCGGGGCGACCGCGTAGGTCGCGTCCGAGCTGCCGGTGTTGACCAGGTTGAGTTGCGGCGACGGGCCGTCCGCGGTCGCCACCAGGAACTCGTCGGTGAGGGAATCCGACGACGCGAACCAGGAGAAGTCGCGGCCCGCTGAGCCCGCTGCCGAGCTCTGCGCCGCCGCCACGATCGGCTCGCTCGCGGTCAGTTTCAGCGAATAGGTGCCGGTGGCCAGTCCGGTCAGAGGCACCTCGGTGGCCACTCCGGGCTGGATGTCGACCTGAAGCGACGAACCCCCGGCCTGACCGGAGGCATCCGTCACACCGATCTGCACCGTGGCCGGCTCCGTTCCGGGCACGAGCACCCGCACGCTCGTCACGTCGTCGGCGAGGCCGCCGACCTCGGTGGCAGCATCCGCCCCGGTTCCCGCCGTCACGAGCACACCCGCGATGACCTGCGAATCGGCTGGCCCGCTCGAGACGCCGATGAGGTCGACGCCGCCGGGTTCGAGCCCGCGCACGATGCTCTGCTGGAGAGTGGCAGCCACCTGGCCGCCCTGCGACTCCATGTGCACGACGGGCGACCGGAGGTTGGGGGCCAGCCCGGCGAGGGAGACGACGCGCTGCGAGCCCGGCTGAACGAGGATGCCGGTCGAACCGGGCGCATCCACCTCGCCGGTCTCGCCGAAAACGGTCAGGTCGACGGTGGCGACGACCGTGGTGGGATTGCTGAGCAGCACGAGGCTGGTGCGTCCCACGTCGGTGGACCCGCCGACGAGCCAGCTGTCACCGGCCGCCTCGCCGCAGCCCGCAACGGCCAGCCCGCCCAGCGTTTCCCCGGCCGCAGTCTGGGATTGGCTGCCGGCGACCAGAGGAGCCGCCGCGGATCCCGGCGGTGTCGGCACGCGCAGGAGCAGCGGAGCGCCGGAGGTGTTCGCATTGTCGGGGGCCGCCAGGTCGGTGGCTTCCGGCTGGATCCAGTCGGCGTCGGCCGCTGCCTGCCGTGCGCCGAAGACGGCTGCGGCCGCTCCGACCGAACTCACGGACTGCGCCTGGCTGGAGTCTTCGGCCCGGGTGAGGAGCGGCCCCGGGCAGACCCGCTGCTGCTCGCTGGGCGTCGGCGACACGATCACAGACGACGGTGTCGCGTCCACGGTGGGCCAGTCGATCAGCCCGGCGGCGCCGACGGATGCGACGATGACGCCGATACCGACCAGTCCGGCCACGGCCCGCGCCCCGAAGAGGGCTGCTGCGCGTTTACTGGGCATGGTCGTGTTCCTCCGAACGGGATGCAGGGGTGCCGGGGTCTCCGGTGCTGTCGTCGGCGGCAGCGGTATCGGACGCGGCCGGTGCGGTGCCAGTGTCGGTGCCGGTGTCGGTGCCGGTGTCGGTTGAGGAAGGATCGGCGGGGGTGCCGTCGGACGGGGCAGCGTGGATCACCGCGTCGGGTCCGTCGGGCGCCGCGGCGGGTGCATGGCCCGTTTTCTTGCGGGCTGCGGCCTTCGCGAGGCGCTTGCTCTCCTTGGTTCGGGCCTTGGCCGTATTACGGATGGCGTCCCGGCTGGCCTGCCGTACCGCTTCCGGACCGGCGCCGGTCGGCAGGGACAGAAGCACGGTGGCGCCGACCACGAGAACGGCGATCAGGAAGAACACGAACCCGAGGGTGCCACCGGCGTTCGCCGGGATGGCGCCGTTCTCGGCCGTGGCGACCGGGGCATCCGTCACCTCGTACTGCCAGAGCCGGCCGAAGACCGTGTCGCCCACAGGGGCGAGCGCGGCGTTGCCGTCGAGGGCGGTTGTCGTGCGACCGAGGGTTTCGGCGGCTTCCGGGGTGGCCGATTCCGCGGCGCCGGGGCTGGTCACGGTGACGGCGGCCGGGCGGAGCAACACGAAACGGATGCCGAAGTCGGCCAGTCCCGCCGCGCCGTCGAGCCCGCTGCGCGACGCGAGATTGCCGGCCAGCGTGGCCAACTCCTCCTCGCGTGCGGACAGGGACGAGTCGGTGCTGCTGAGGGTGGACTGGGCGTTCAGGGTGGCGCCGGATCCGCGCACGATGGTGGCAAGGATTCCACCGTCGGGCTGAGGAACGATCTGCAGGGTGCCGACGCGGGCATCCGTCTGCGCCTCAGCGCTGACGAACGCGGGCTGGGTGCGGTCGATGCCCTCGCGAACCACGCTGGTGCCGAGCGGCAGGGCCGCGACCAGGGGTGCCACCACGATCACCAGCGCGACGATCGCGGTGACGGCCGGTGCGATCGCGAAACGGCGCATCCCGCGCAACGCGAAGACCACCGCGCCGATCAGGCCGAGCCAGTAGAGGCTGAGGCCGGTACCAGCCCAGATCGCGGCCGTCTGGCCGCCGATCGCGGTGAGGTGCAGCTGGCTCGCGGCGATGGCCGTGGCCGCGCCGAGCAGGGCGGTCAGCAGTGAGAAGCTCGCACCGCGGGCGCCGGGCAGGAACAGGGCGAGCACGCCGAGCGCGGCGAGCGGCACCAGCAGTACCGGCACGAGCACGAAGGCGTCGACGCCGGGCAGGCCGAGCGTTTCGAGCAGCGGGGTCCAGCCGCCGAGCTGGCCGGTCGGGAAGCCGAGCAGCAGCTGCCACACCGACACGTCGGGTCCCGGCAGAGGCACGCCCGGGTCGGCAAGGAGGGCCAGCCAGTTGCCGCGCAGACCCTGGTCCCAGATCAGCGGCGCCGCCAGGGCGAGGGCAGGCAAGGGGATTCCGATGAACCGCATCCCGCTGCGACCGCTGACCAGCATGGCGATCAGCCAGACCACGAGGAGCGCGGGCGCGAGCGACGGGGCTGCGGCCACGATCGCGGCGAAAAGGAGGGCTGCGGAGGCGGAGGCCGACCAGGATCGGGCGGCCATGAACCCGGCGAAGAAGAGCCACGGCAGCAGCAGGTGCACGAGGATCGCGGCCGGCCGGCCTGCCGCGAGGGCGCTGAGGAAGGTGGGCGCGAGCATCCAGAGCACGGCGGCGATGGCGCGGATGGAGGCGCGCTCGGAGAGCCGGGTCGCAGCCAGCCAGGCGCCGAGGGCGGCCAGCGGCAGGGCCAGGAAGTAGAGCAGCACGAGGGAGAAGGAGGGTGCCCAGAAGGTGAGCGAGCCGATCACGGCCAGCACCGAGGCGAACGGGTCGGCGCCGCCGACGAAGCCGAGGCCGATGTCGCGCCAGCCGTAGCCGATGCTCTGCCAGAGTTCGGCGGGAGTGGAAGCGAGGGGCAGCAGACCGCCGCCGGTCAGGGTGCGGGCGCCGATCAGAGGCGCGAGGACGATGAGTCCGGCGACCAGGGCGGCGAGAACGGTCCAGGCGCCGCCGCCGGAGAGGAAGCGGATCTCGGGCACCTCAGGGTTCACACCGGTCAGGCTGGCTTCACGCCGGAGGGCCTGGCGTCGTCGCACCTCGGCCGCGGGCACGCGCAGCGACGCGATCGAACTCCAGCCCAGCGTGCGGGTGGCCCCGAAGCGGCGCCGGGCTGCGCGCACCCGGAGGCCGCTGAAGGCGGTGGCGAACGCGGCCGAGTACTCGCCCGGGATGGCGCCCGGCTCCTTCTGCAGGAGCTGCACGAACGAGCGCAGCACCGCGAGGGGAACCATCGCCAGCCAGTGGAACGGGATCATCCAGCCCGGAGAGTAGACGAGGCGGCGATGCAGTTGCGCGGCCCGCATGGTGCGCAGCCTCTTGCGGCGGGCGCGGCCCCGGGAGGAACCGCTGGCGCCGGCAATACCGTCGCCGGCCGTGGCCACCTGGGCCGCGGCGACGCCGGAGACGCGGTAGCCGGCCATCCGCACCCGAACGCAGAAGTCGAGGGAGTCGTCCGCCGACGGCAGCGCCGGGTCGAAACCGCCCAGTTGCTGCCAGACGATGTGGCGCACCAGCATTCCCCCGGCACTGACGCCGAGCACATCGCTCATACCGTCATGCTGGCCCTGGTCGAGTTCGCTCTCCACCAGGGTGACGGTCGTCCCGCCGGGCGTCAGGGACTGGCCGAAGTCATGGATGTAGTCGCCGGCGTCCCAGTGCATGACCTTCGGACCGGCCACGGCGACGGATGGTGCGATCTCGAGTTCGCCGAGCAGGGCCGCCAGTGCACCAGGCTCGGGCGCGCTGTCCTGAGCGAGGAGCCACAGCATCTCGCGGTCGGATTCCGGGGGCGCGACGACCCGGACGGCCGTGGCGATGGCCTCGCCGAAGCTGAGTGCGGCATCCGCAGAGATGTAGTGAGTCGGGCCGTAGGCAGCGAGAAGCTCCGACGTCTGGTCGGTCGAACCGCAGTCGACCATGATCACGACGTCGGGCTGGCGCGTCTGGCGGCTCAGCGCCTCGAGGGTTCTCTTGAGGTGTTTCGCGCCGTTACGGGCGACAAGGATGGCGGTGACTCTGGCATGCATATGGAGAACAGCCTAAGTGGATCGGGCCCGATACGGGGCAATGTTGAGGGCGAGCCTCGAAACCGCAGCAGATCCTGCCTAGCTGGCGCGCTTGCGCAACTTGCGGCGCTCCCGCTCGGAAAGCCCACCCCAGATGCCGAATCGTTCGTCGTTCGCCAGCGCGTACTGCAGGCACTGGGTTCGCACCTCGCACGACGAGCAAATCTTCTTGGCATCGCGGGTCGACCCGCCCTTTTCCGGAAAGAATGCCTCCGGGTCGGTCTGCGCGCAGAGCGAATCCGACTGCCACGACAAAGGATCACCGTCGCCCGCATCTGTGCGAACACCGGGTACGCCGAGACGGACCGGATCTACGAACCAGTCCTCCGGTACCCCGGCACGAGACTCTGATAGCGCCATATCGTCATCCACCCCACTGCAAAATGTGCCCCAAAATTACGCGTCAGCCCTAATTACAGCCGTGTAATTCCTTGCCGTCAAGTCGCAGATAGTAAACCCTCAATATTCGCTGGAGAGTTTCGACTCGCCCAAGAGCGCAAATCGTTCGGATTTGTTTGGTCGCCGCGGCTACCCGGTGACGGATGCCGCCTGTCGGGATTCCCAGGCGCTCCGCACCATTTCGCTCAGCGTGTGGCGCATGACCCAGTCCAGATCGCGGGCGGCAAGGTCACCGGAGGCGACGATCCGGTCGGGGTCCCCGGCGCGGCGCGGGCCGATCACGGGCTCGAAGTCGATCCCGGTCACGGCGGACACGGTCGACATGATTTCGCCCACCGACACCCCGTCGCCGCTGCCGAGGTTGTACACGGGCAGCACGGGCGTGCCGGCGTCGAGTCGGCGAGCCGCCGCAACGTGCGAGACGGCCAGGTCGGCCACGTGGATGTAGTCGCGCACGCAGGTTCCGTCGGGGGTGGCGTAGTCGTTGCCGTTGATGCTCGGTGTGCGTCCCTCCATCAGGGCGTCGAAGACCAGGGGGAAGAGGTTGTGCGGGCTGGTGTCGCGCAGGTCGAGCGCACCGGAGCCGACCACATTGAAGTAGCGCAGTGCGGTGTAGCTCAGCTCGGCGGCGACGGCCTGGTCGCGCAGCAGCCACTCGCCGATCAGCTTCGACTCCCCGTAGGGGGATTCGGGGCTCTTCGGGGTGTCCTCGGTGACCAGGTCGGTGTGCGGGGTGCCGTAGACGGCCGCGCTCGAGGAGAACACCATCCGTTTGACCTGGGATTCCTGCATGGCCGACAGCAGCGTGGCCATGGCCGTGACGTTCTGCTCGTAGGTGTGCAGCGGACGTTGTACCGAGACGCCGGCGTACTTGTAACCGGCCACGTGCACAACGCCGGAGATGGTGTGCTCGGCGAACGTGCGCATCAGCAGATCGCGGTCGAGGATCGTGCCCCGAATGAAGGGAACCCCGTCCGGCACGAAATCGGCGTGCCCGCTGGAGAGGTCGTCGATGACGACCACCTCGATGCCTTCCTCGAGGAACGCACGAACGATGTGGGAGCCGATGTAGCCGGCGCCTCCGGTGACAAGCCAAGCCATCTGAACCTCGCAAGATCTGACGGCAATAGGGCACTGCCGCCCCACAAGCCTAGCCTCCGGCAGAGGGGTCGATCCGGGATGTCGGCGCGGCCGGTCGTCGGGGACGGGAGACGGAGGATGGTGCCGGTGCCGGTGCCGGGCACCCGGGCTGCCCGGGCGCCCGTGTGGGCGAGTGGCAGCGGATGCCGCAGCGGGACCGACCGACCGCTAGCCGACGCGGCGACGGGCCCGGGTCATCCGTTCAGGGAATGGCGGGAATGCCGGCGAGGGTTTGCGCAGGTAGTCGTCCTCGAGTTCCGTCGCCGCAATCCGCGCGCGGCACTGGGCACGCTCACGTGGAGTTTGGCGGTGGTCGGGGTCCAGATCCCGTAGGACTTCAGACTGCTCAATCCGGTCAGCCACCCGCCGATCCGGAACGCCTCGATTGCCGACGGCGGCGCCCACGGCACGGAGTACCAGCCCTTGCGCACCCGGACGATCGTTCCCCGGCTCACCTCAGCGCGGAGATGACCATCGCTCCAGCCTCGGGCGCGGAGTGTGGCGCGCTTGACGAAGAGTCCGTGGTCGACGATGTCCCTGGCGAGCGTGCGCATGGCCCGAAGCCTCGCAGCGTGGATCGACCCGCGGCGCGGCATCCGTCACCCTGTGCACAGCGCGCCGCCGTCGCAGTCTGGGGAGGTCCCGCCGTTCCCGATTGCAGGCACGCACGCATCCGAACGAACCCGACACGGCACGGCACGGATAACGAATCCGACGGAGAATTTGCTGCAGATGGCCCGGAAACCGGTGAATACCGGGTTTTCGGCCAAAATCTCCGTCGAATTGGTGAGGGGCGGGACGGGCTAGGGGGTCGTGGCCAGGAAGACGTCGCCGACACCGGCGAAGGTGAGCGTGCCCTCGTCGGGCGTGATGTAGACCGACTCGCCGCGTTTGAGGGCGACGGATGCCCCCGCACCGGCCACGAGGAATCCCCCGGCCGTGCAGATGGCGATGGCGGGTCCCGTCAGCGTGAACTGCCGCATCGGCACCCCGCCGTCAGCGCCCGACGCGGCCGCCGCCTCCGCCGCGATGTGCACCAGCACGAAGTCGTCGACGTCGGGGTGGTACTCCGAGACGCCCGGCGACGACACCACCGGCGGCAGGTACGGCACGGGCAGCGGGGTGAAGTCGAGCACCTCGAGCAGCTCGTCGACGTCGATGTGCTTGGGGCTCAGCCCACCGCGCAACACGTTATCCGACGAGGCCATCAGCTCCACGCCGAGGCCGGACAGGTAGGCGTGGATGTTGCCGGCCGGCAGGTACAGCACCTCACCGCGCTTCAGCGACACCCGGTTCGTCAGCAGCGAGATCACGATGCCGGGGTCACCCGGGTAGGCGCGGGCGAGATCCCGCACGGTGGCGAGTTCCAGCGGGTAGTCGAGGATCGCACCGTCTGCGGCCAGCTCGGCCGCGCTCTCGGCGAGCGCGACCACCCGTTCCACCAGCCAGGCCACCTCACCGGAGTCGCCGCCGCGACCGTCGCGGAGCAGCCAGTCCACGCAGTCGCGCAACGCGTCGTCGCCCAGCAGCCGGCGCTCGAGTGCGTCGAGCGCGCCGGGTTGCGGGTTGTCCGAGGCCACGTCCAGGGCCCGGAATTCACCCAGGATGCCGCGGATCTCGCGCAGTTCACGGAAACCGCACAGCACCTCGAACGTCTCGCTGAGGGCGAAAATGAGTTCGGGCTTGTGGAACGGGTCCCGGTAGTTGCGGTCCGCCGCATCCGTCGGAATGCCTGCCGCGTTCTCCAGGACGAAGCCCGTGCGTGCGCGCTCCGACGTCGGATGCGCCTGCAGCGAGAGCGGGCTCTGGGCCGCGAGGATCTTCAGGAGGAACGACAACCGCGGCGCGGCAGGCGAGGCCGGCGCGCCGAGCGGTGCGCCCAGCGGGGCACCCAGGGCGGCCTCCGGCGACGCCGTGATCCAGTCCAGCAACGTGGTGTGGCCGCCGACCTGCGCGGGGTCCGTGATGACGCTCGGCGAACCTGGGTGCGCACCGAGCCAGAGTTCGGCTTCGGGCTTGCCCGACGGGGCGTAGCCGAGCAGACCCGCGATGGCGGTGGTCGAACCCCAGGCATAGTCCCGCGGCGAATTGGTGATGCCCACAAACATGGCGCTCTCCTGCACTCTTCGGTTTAGACCAAACTACCAACCGCTTTCAGCGCGTCGACCCGGCGATCTAGGCTGCGAAGATTCGCCGACCGCCGCAAGCGAGGCCGTCGCCACCCTGCAATGGAGCACCTGATGACCTTCGAGCTACTTCCCAGCGACTTCTACGGCTACGAGAATCTGCTGACCGATCAGGAGAAAACCGCGCTCAGCAATCTGCGCGCCTACCTCGAGTCCGACGTTCGCCCGATCGTGAACGGATGCTGGGAGCGCGCCGAGTTCCCGTCCGAGGTCGTTCGGCCGCTGGCGCAGCTCGGCGCGTACTCGTTCAGCTGGCCCGAGACTCGCCCGTTCGAGAACTCGGCGGTGTTCCGCGGCTTCGTGGCCCTCGAGATCGCGCGCGTGGACGCATCCGTCGCCACGTTCGTCGGGGTGCAGAACGGACTCGCCTGCGGCACCATCTCGGCGACGGGGTCGCAGGAGCAGCGCGACGAGTGGCTGCCGCGTCTGGCGAGCGGCGAGCTCGTGGGCGCGTTCGGACTGACCGAGCCGCTCTCCGGCTCTGATGCCGCGCAGGGCCTGCGCACGACGGCCACCCGCACGGGCGACACCTGGCTGTTGAACGGCGCCAAGCGCTGGATCGGCAACGCCACCTTCTCCGACGTCACCATCATCTGGGCGAAGGACACCGCCGACGGCATGGTCAAGGGCTTCATCGTCACCACCGACACCCCCGGCTACAGCGCCACCCGGATCGAGGGCAAGATCAGCCTGCGCTCGGTGCAGAACGCCGACATCGTGCTCGAAAACGTGGTCGTGCCGGAGAAGAACCGTCTGCAGAACGCGAACTCGTTCAAGGACACCGCCAAGGTGCTGCGCCTGACCCGGGCCGAGGTGGCCTGGGCGGCCGTGGGCACGTCGATCGGCGCCTACGAGGCCGCCGTCGCCTACGCGAAGGAGCGCGTGCAGTTCGGCAAGGAGATCGGCGGGCACCAGCTCGTGCAGGACCTGCTGGTGAAGTCGCTCGGCAACATCACGGCCAGCCTGGGCATGGTGGTGCGGGTCTCGCAGATGCTCGACGAGGGCAGCCAGCGCGACGAGCACGCAGCCCTGGCCAAGCTCTACACGACGGCGCGGATGCGCGAGACGGTCGCCTGGTGCCGCGAACTCTTCGGCGGCAACGGAATCGTTCTCGACTACGACGTGGCGCGTTTCTTCTCCGACGCCGAGGCCGTGTACTCCTACGAGGGCACCCGCGAGATGAACACCCTGATCGTGGGGCGCAGCATCACCGGCCAGGCCGCTTTCGTCTAGCCGAGCCGGCGACTGCGACGGATGCCGCGGCGCAGGTTGTGGAGCGCGGCGCACGCTCTAGTGTGCGCCCGCTTCCACAACCTGCGCCGCGAGACTAGGCGAGGGTGAGGAAGAGTTTCTCCAGCTCCTCGACCGTGAGGGAGTTCTCCCCCTCCGGGTTGTCGAGGCATTCGCGCATGGCCGTGGAGACGATGACGAAACCGGCCTTGTCGAGGGCGCTCGACACGGCGGCGAGCTGAGTGACGACATCCTTGCAGCTGCCGCCGGCCTCGACGGCGGTGATGACCGCCGCGAGCTGGCCCTGGGCCCGGCGCAGCCGGTTCAGGATCTTCTTCTGGTTCTGTTCGGTCGGACCAGGGGTGATTTCGATCATGCCGGAATCCTCTCAGAGTTCGTGGCGCGGGCGGGCGTGAGGCTGAGCGAGGTTTCGCCGGCCGTCCAGGTGCGGTAACCGCCGTCGAGGTTCTGCACGTCGAACCCGCTCTGGCTCAGGATGCGCGCTGCCGTGTGGCCGCGCTGGCCCACCTGGCAGTGCACGATCAGCGGGGCGTCGGGCAGTTCGTCCAGGCGGTCCCGCAGTTCGTCCAGGGGCACGTTGATGGCGCCCGGGATGTTGCCGGCCGCGAACTCCCCCGCCGAACGCACGTCCACGAGCACCGCGCCGGCGGCACGGGCGGCGGCCAGCTCGTGCCACTGCAACGCGCGGGTCGTTCCCGCGGCGAGGTTCTCGGCCACGTAGCCGAGCTGGTTGATCGGGTCCTTCGCCGACGAGTACTGCGGCGCGTAGGCCAGTTCCAGGCGGGTCAGCGCGGATGCCGTCAGCGCGCCGGTCATCGCCGTCGCCAGGATGTCGATGCGCTTGTCCACACCGCTGCCGCCGACGATCTGGGCGCCGAGGATGGCATCCGTCGCCGGGTCGATCAGGAGCTTCATCGACATGCCCTCCGCGCCGGGATAGTACGTGGCATGGGAGGCCGGGTGGGTGTGCACGACCCGGTGCGCGCGGCCGGCCCGCACGAGGCGCTTCTCGCTCCAGCCGACCATGGCCGCCGTCAGGCCGAACAGGCCGAGGATGGCGGTTCCGAGAGCCGGGGCGGCCGAGGCAGGCTCCCCGGCGATGCTGTCGGCGGTCGCCCGGCCGTGCCGGTTCGCGAGTCCGGCCATGGTGATCAGGGTGGGGTTTTCGTCGATGGCGTCGATCTTCTCGACGCCGTCGCCGACCGCATAGATCGAGGGGTCGTTGGTCTGTTGGCTGCCGTCGACCGCGATGCCGCCGCTCGCGCCGATCGTGATGCCCGCCCGGGCGGCGAGCGAGGTGTCCGGGAGCACCCCGACGGAGTCGATGACGAGGTCGGCCGGAACGACGGAGCCGTCGCTGAGCTCGACTCCCCCGTCGGCGGAGGCGACGACCGTCGTGTTCAGGCGCACGTCGACGCCCTGCACGAGCAGCTCGTCGAAGATCGGCGCGGCCATCTCGGCGTCGAAGGGCCCGAAGACCTGGGAGCCGAACTCGACCAGGGTCACGTGCACGCCGCGGTGCACGAGGTTCTCGACGGCCTCGAGGCCGATGAAGCCGGCGCCGATGACGACGGCGGAGGCCTGACCGGTGACTGCGGCCAGCAGTGCGGTGATGTGGTCGACGTCGTCGACCGTGCGCAGGGTGCGGGTGGCCAGGCCGGCCGGGGTGATCCCCGTGCGGGCCAGGGCGCCGGCGGCCAGGATGAGGCGGTCGTAGCTCTCGACGGTCTCGGCGCCGGTCTGCGTCTGCCGCACGGTGACGGTCTTCGCGGCGCGGTCGATGGCGGTGACCTCATGGTCGACACGCACGTCGAGTCGGAACCGGGCGGACAGGGATTCGGGCGTCTGGAGCAGGAGGTTGCTCCGCTCGGTGATCACGCCGCCGACGTAGTAAGGCAGTCCGCAGTTCGCGAATGAGACATAGTGGCCTCGTTCAAATACAATGATGTCAGCCGTCTCGTCCAGCCGCCGTAACCGCGTGGCCGCCGACATTCCGCCCGCAACTCCACCAACAATGATCGTTTTCATTTCGAACCTCCGGGAATAGTATACCCCAGGGGGTATAGAATGTGACCGGTGACCGCCCCGGCACGCTCTAGCCTTAGACACATGCCCGCCGTCCAGAGCCGCTTCGTCGTTCGCACCTTTGCGACGCTGGTCTTTTTCTCTGCCCTGGCCGGGCAATTCTGGCGCAGCCTGTTCGGCTGGTGGGGCTACGGCGCCATCGCCCTGGTCATCGTCGCGGGCGGCATCGTCGCCCTCGTGAAACTGAAACCCGACTGGATGTGGCCGCGGTTCCCCAAATCGCTGATCGGCTTCCTCGGTCTGGCCACCCTGTCGCTGGCCTGGTCGTTCTACCTCGGCGCCTCCCTGATCGGTGTCACCCTGCAATGGGCGACCACCGCGACCGCGCTCTTTCTGGCCCTGTGTCTGACCTGGCCGGAGCTGCTGCGCACGCTCGCTGCCGCGCTGCGCTGGATCCTGGCCCTGTCGCTCGCCTTCGAACTGATCGTGGCCGTCTTCGTCCGGCAGGCCGTGCTCCCGTTCTGGGTCGACTACAGCGGCCAGGACGTGCCGCAGTCGTTCTACTGGTCCCGCGGCATCCTGCTGCAGGGCGGCCCGATCGAAGGCATCGTCGCCAACCGCAACCTGCTCGGCTTCGTGGCGCTGATCGCCGTGATCGTGTTCGCCGTTCAGCTGGCCGCCGGCACCGTGCGGCGCGGCGCGGCCTGGGCGTGGCTGGGCACCGCGGTTCTGGTGCTCCTGCTGACCAGGTCCGCCACCGTCGTCTTCGCGGCCGCCGCCGTGGACCTGGCCCTGCTGTTCGCCCTCTGGGCCCGTCGTCGTTCGCCCGAGGGGCGCCGGCCGGTCTATCTGGCTGCCGCGGCATCCGTCGTCGTCGGCGGCGCCGGCGTGGTGGCCCTCACCCCCTGGCTGCTCACCCTGCTCGGCAAGTCGGCGGACCTCACCGGCCGCCTCGACATCTGGCGCAGCGTAACGGAGCTGGCCGTCGAGCGCCCGGTTTTCGGGTGGGGCTGGGTGAGCTACTGGGCTCCCTGGGTCGAACCATTCCAGGGTCTGGCCGTGCGCCGGGGCGTCACCTACCTGCAGGCCCACAACGCCTGGCTGGACGTGTGGCTGCAACTGGGCATCCTCGGACTGATCGTCTTCGCCGCACTCGTCTTGTCCACGCTGTGGCGGTGCTGGTTCCTCGCGGTCGACCGGCCGCGGCGCGGGCTCGCCGACACGGAACCGTTCGCGGCCTCCGCCCTGCTGCCGCTGCTGCTGCTGGTGGCGCTGCTCGCCCAGAGCCTGGCCGAGAGCCGCATCCTGATCGAATCAGGCTGGCTGCTGCTGGTCGTGCTCGCCGTGACCACGAAGCGCCAACAGGCCACCAACGCACGGATGCCGTAGGCGTAGCGTGGAGACCACATGATCTACCGCGCGAATCCCCCCGCCGTGCCGGCCCCGCTCTCGCGGCTGTTCGCCTCGCCCCGGTTCGCGTCCGCGCTGACACTGGTCATCATCGGCTTCGCCTTCGGGACCACCACTCTGCGCGCCCTGATCGGCCCGCCCGGCGTGGTGGGCGTGCTCGTGGGACTCGTGGTGCTGGCGGCGTTCTCGCTCACCGCCCGCCGAGCCGGAGTCGACTGGCACGGGCTCCTGCCGATTTCGATCATGGTCTTCGTGGGCTGGTGCGCCCTGTCGGTGATCTGGTCCGGCTACCCCCTGCACACCATCAGCGCCTCGCTCTATCAGCTCGCGTTCACGTTCCTGGCGATCTACATCGCCCTGGCCCGGGACACCATCCAGGTGGTGCGTGCCACCGGCGACGTGCTGCGTCTGCTGCTCGGGGTTTCGCTCGCCCTGGAGGTGCTGTCCGGCCTGCTCCTGGATCTTCCGATCGCCTTCCTGGGCATCCAGGGCAACATCGCCGACCTCGGCCCCGTTCAGGGCATCTTCGGCTCCCGCAATGTGTTCGGGCTCATCTCGCTGATCGCCGCGGTCACCTTCACGGTCGAGCTGCTCTCCCGGTCGGTTCGGCGCGGGCTCGGAATCGGTTCCGTCGCCCTCGCCGTGTTCGGCCTGCTGCTCACCCGCTCCCCCGTCATCCTCGTGGTGGCCCTGTTCGTGGGCATCGCCGCCCTGGCGCTCACCTGGCTGCGGCGCACGCCGGCGGAGAGCCGGTGGCGGCTTCAGATCAGCCTGCTCGGCGCCACCGTGCTCACCGGCATCATCGCGTTCGCGGCCCGTGGCCGCATCGTCGAACAGCTCAACGCGGGGAGCGAATTCGAGGCCCGCTACACGCTGTGGCGGGAAATGCTGCGCCTGGCCACGCTCAATCCGCTCGAAGGCTGGGGGTGGGCCGGGCTCTGGCCTGCCGACGTCACACCGTTCGGCTGGCTCAGCTTCGTCACCGAACGCCTGCAGACCTCCGGCCTGAACGCCTTCATCGACGTGTACCTCCAGGTCGGCCTGGTCGGCCTGGTCTCGTTCCTGGCGCTCGTGCTGCTGGCCTTCTGGCGGTCCTGGCTGCTGGCCTCCGACAAGCGTTCCCTGGTCTACGTGTGGTCGCCGCTGGTGCTGGTGATCCTGCTGGTCACCTCAGCGGCGGAAAGCAATGTGCTGGTGGACTTCGGCTGGCTGCTGCTGCTGATCTGCGCGGTGAAGGCAGCCCAGGGCAAGAGCTGGCGCAGCCTGCTGCAGCCCAGCCCGCGCCGCTACCCGGAGTAGCGCCGCCCTCTCCTCGCATCGCACGCGGCGGGCGACAGCTCAGACCGGTTGCACCAGATCGCGCAGCACGTCCTGCAAACCCAGGCCGAAACGTCGGTAGTCGCCGGCCCGCCAGCCGGCGAAAACGGAGGCAACCCGGGCCGCGCGCAGGGCCGGCAGGGTGCTGCGCCGGCGTTCGTGGGCGGCCTTGGCGTCGATCAGGGCGAGCGCGTCGGCGGACGGTGCCGGCTGCAACTGTGCGGCGCGCGCCTGCAACGCCTGGGCTCGGGCCAGCAAACGGGCGTTGCGCGCCGTGCGCGGCGCGCGCAGCCGGCCCAGCTTGCCCGCGGCGTCGAGGCTGGAGGCGCCGATCTGGTTGCCCGCGTGCTGGCGGTAGTCCAGCAACGGCCGGGCGAGCAGATCGACCTCCCCGGTCGCGGCCGCCACCATCGCCAGCCATTCGTCGTGCACCCAGGCAGCCGGGAACGGGCGGGCCTGCGCCACCAGCCCGCGCCGCAGCATCGCGGTGGCGCCGGTGACGATGTTGCGGCGCAGCAGGAGGTCGAAGGCGTGCCCCTCATGCTCCGCGGCCTGCTCGGCGGCGGACACCCCGAGGGTGGCGAGCAGGGTGCGGCCCGTCGGACGGCCGATCTCGTCGACGAGTCGGGCATCCGTGTGCAGCAGTTGCAGGCCGGGACGGACCCGGAATTCGGCCGTCAGCAGGGACAGCCGCTCCGGGGGCCACACGTCGTCCTGGTCGCTGAGCGCGATCAACTCGCCCGTGCACGCGGCGAGCGCCTGCTCGAAGTTCGCGGTGACGCCCAGCGGCGCCGGGTTGCGCAGGACGCGCAGCGTCACGGGCTGACCCGGATGTTCGTGCTGCCAGGCCGCGACGATGCGGTCCACCGCCGCCGGTGTGCCGTCGGTGGAGCCGTCGTCGGAGACGACGATCTCGTCGGCGGGCGCGGTCTGGCCGAGGATGCTCTGCAGCTGCTCCTCGATGAATGCGAGGCCGTTGTAGGTGCAGAGGGCCACGGACACGCGCGGCGCGGATGCCCGGGGCGCGCGCGACGAGGAAGCGGTCGAGCGAGGCATCAGCGTCGCTTCAGGCCGACCGACAGGACTCCGAGAAAGAGCCCGCCCATGACCGTCTGCGAGCCCAGCATCATCAGCAGGGCCGACGGGATGGCCACCCGCACGGTGGCGCCGGCCTCCAGCTCGCCGTAACCGCCGGCCGCCCAGCCGATCAGCTGCGACACGGCGATGCCCAGGCCGATCAGGAACAGCACGACCCCGACGATCGCGCCGCTCTCGAGGCTGATGCGTTTCTCGAGCCGTTCGAAGTTGCGGCTGCGGGGGATGCGGAACCCCTCATGCTGGGCGTAGATCTTGGTGAGCAGGGCGAACAGGAAGGCCTGGTAGCCGACGACGGCCAGGGCGGCCAGGTAGATCTGACTGGAGTAGGTGAAGCCCACCTCCCCCACCACGACGGGTCCGAAACCGAGCAGCACCGTGCCGACCAGGCCGATCAGGAACGCGGAGATGCCGGGGATCAGGAACAGCCAGCGCGGGCTGAAGATGAGCAGGAACCGCAGGTGACGCCAGCCGTCACGCCAGCTGCGCAGGTGCGGCGGCCGGCTGCGGCCGTCCTTCTTGAGCGTGGTGGGCACTTCGCTGACCCGGGAACCGCCCAGCGTGGACTTGACCACCATCTCGCTGGCGAACTCCATGCCCGAGGTCTGCAGATGCAGCGCCAGCATCGACTGGCGGTTGAAGCCGCGCAGACCGCAGTGGAAGTCCTTGATCGGGGACCGGAACAGGGAACGCCCGATCCAGGACAGCACCGGGTTGCCGAGGTACTTGTGCAGCGGCGGCATGGCGCCGGGTTCGATGCCGCCGCGGAAGCGGTTGCCCATCACCAGTTCGTCGCCCGCTCGCAACCGCTCGACGAAACCGTCGAGCTCGCTGAAGTCGTAGCTGTCGTCGGCGTCGCCCATGATCACATAGGCGCCGCGGGCGGATTCGATGCCGCCGATCAGCGCGCTGCCGTAACCCTTTTCCGCGACGTCCACAACGCGGGCCCCGTGGTCCTCGGCGATCTGCTGCGAGCCGTCGGTGCTGCCGTTGTCGGCGATCAGGACCTCACCGATGATGCCGCTGCGCCGCAGGTATCCCTGGGCCTTGTCGATGCAGATCGCGAGCGTCTCGGCCTCGTTCAGGCACGGCATCAGGATCGAGAGTTCAATGCTGTCGGTGATTGTCATGCGCGCTGCAAGTCCCGTCATTGTTGGTCTGGCCCCCTCATCGTACAGAATGTGCTGTGTGGACCTTGGACTGGTGGTGTCAACGCTCGGCCGTGTCGAGAGCCTGAAGCGGCTCTTCGATTCCCTCTCCGACCAGCTTCTTGCCGGAGACACCCTCGTTGTCGTCGCCCAGCGCAACCTGCCCGAGGTGGAGGCCCTCGCATCCGTCTACCGCTCGGAGAGCAGGCGGATCATCGTGACGACGTCGCCGCCCGGCGCGGCCCGCGGACGGAATGCGGGCGTGGCCGCCCTTCCGGCCGACCGGGACCTGCTGCTCAATTTTCCCAATGACACCACCTGGTACCCGTCGGGCGCGTTGCAACGGATGCGGCTCCTCCCCGAGGATTTCCGGGCGGGAGCCCTCACGGTGGTCGACGAGAACGGGCCCAAGTTCGTCCTGCCCGAGCCGGGCGCGGCCCTGACCCGGTGGACGGTCTGGAGCGTGATCGAGATGGGCATCCTGATCCGGCGCAGCGTGTTCGACCGGATCGGCGGCTTCGACCCGGAGATCGGCACCGGCGCCCCGACACCGTGGCAGGCCGGGGAGGCCACCGACCTGCTCCTGAAACTGATCCGCGCCGGGGAGCACCCCGGCTTCGCCTGGCAGCCGCCCGCGCTCACGGTGGGCGGGATCAGCGACCCGAGCGGGCTCAGTAGCGCGGAACGCCGCCACAAACTGCGCGGCTACGGCCGTGGGCTGGGACGTCTGGTGACCCGCTGGCGGTATCCGTTGTGGTGGCGGTTCGCGTTCCTCGGCGGCGGCCTGTTCTTCGGCCTGCGCAATCGGGGCACGAACGCCCTCCTCGACGGCTGGTGGGTGTTCCTCGGCCGGCTGGAGGGAATGCTCGGGCGCACCCTCGGCCCGGCCGGCGCGCTCACCGCGGTGACCCGGTGACGGCCGATCTGCCGTCCCCCCTACGTCTGCGGCGGGCCACTCTCAGCCTGATCACCCTGCTCGGGGGTGTGTCACTGGCCGTCATCCCCGCGGCCACGGTCGCCATCTCGTCCCGGCTGTTCAGCCGGCCGGAGCAGGGAATCATCGCCGTGGCGGTGATGGTGGCCACCTTCGCCGGCCAGCTCACCTTCGCGGTCGTGCTGGAGTCCCGGCTCAGTTCGGCGGCCACCGAACGCCGGGTGGTGTTCCCGCTCTGGCTGGCCGGCCTCGCCCTGGTCGCCGCAGGGGTGATCGCCCTCAACGCCAGGAACCCGATCGTGCTCTGCCTCGGCCTGCCCCTGCTGATCGCCGCACTGGAAGTGGGCCGGGGCGTCTCGGTCGCCGAGCGTCTGGATCTGCGGGAGATCTGGGCATCCGTCACCGTGGGTCTGGGTGCCCTCACCGGCGTCCTGGCCGCCTTCACCGGTCAGGACTGGGCGCTGATCCCCCTCGTGGCCGGTATCGCGCTGGCCACCCTGGTGCGCTGCCTGCCGGTGACCCACCGGGCCAGCCGCCCCGAGCCGGCCGTGATGGGCTGGGTGGTGGCGGACACGGCGATCACCGGGGTGATCTACCCGCTCCTGAACACCATGATCCTGACGTTGATCGGACCGGGCGAGGCGGTGCTGTTCACGGCCATCGCGACGGTGTCCGGTCTGCTCGCGATCCCCCTGAACTTCATGCGGCTGCGCCTGCTCAAGGAGCACTCCCGCCTCGACATCGCGGTGTCCGCCGGCGCGGTGCTCGCGGCCGTGGTGGTGCTGGTGGTGCTCGAACGCACGGGCGTGCTCGGCTTCATCTTCGGAGGCGTCTGGACCAGCTCGGCAGCCATCCTGCCGCTCGTGCTCGCCTGCGGCTGGCGGGCCGCGTCGCTCGCCACGACGATTCCGTTCGCCGCGCTGCGCCGGATGGGCGAGGTACGGTTGCTCACCGGGCTGCGCGCCGCCGTCTCCGTGATGGCGTTCGCCCTCGCCGGGGTCGGCCTGGCACTGCACAGCCTGTCCGCCGTGTTCCTCGGTCTGCTCATCGCGGAGCTGGCGTCGGCCGTGGTCTACGAGCTCGCGCGGCGCCGCCGGGTGCGTGCCGCGGCACTGGTCGTGGCGGCCGCCGCATGAGGCGCGTCCTCGTCGACCTGCTCTTCTTCACCGGCCGGAAGGGCGGCATGGAGTCGTACGTGCGGGAGGTGTACGGCCGGATCGAGCCGGAGGCCGACGGGCT
Organism: Cryobacterium cryoconiti; assembly: GCF_004403065.1. Classification (GTDB taxonomy): domain Bacteria; phylum Actinomycetota; class Actinomycetes; order Actinomycetales; family Microbacteriaceae; genus Cryobacterium; species Cryobacterium cryoconiti. The sequence goes on along the minus strand of NZ_SOHA01000032.1, from coordinate 80,641 downwards.
CGAGTTCGTCGGCCTTGCCTCGAGTGAGCTGGCCGGCATGGACACGTCCTGGTTCCCGGGCGAGATCGTCGACTCCGGCATCAGCGGCGAGGACCGGATCACCTGGGCTCGCGGGGAGCTCTTCTCGGTTGCCCAGGCGGCCCGGCGGCTGCGCGCCGATCTGGTGCACTGTCCGGCGAACCTCGGCCCGGTCTGGTCGCGGGTCCCCGTGGTGCTCACGGTTCATGACCTGCTGCCGTTCCGGCATCCGGAATACGTGCCCGGGGCCTACTCGCACGTTCTGCGCACCATGATCCGGGTCGCGGCGCGCGGCGCCCGCCGCGTGCTCACGGTCAGCGTCGCCTCGGCGGATGACATCGTGCGCTACCTGAAGGTGCCGGTCGGCCGCGTCGACGTGGTGCCGCTCGCGGGCCAGGACGCGGACGTACCGGCGAGCCCGCACGCGGAACCACTCCCCCGGCTGCCGCGCCACGTGCTGGCGGTGGGCAACCGGATGCCGCACAAGAACTTCCCGCTGCTGCTGCAGGCCCTCGCCCTGGTTCCCGCCGAGTCCCGGCCGCACCTCACGGTCACCGGCAGCCACGGCGACGACCCGCTCGCCCCCGTTGTGGCCGGGCTCGGCCTGGAGGCGTGGGTGTCGCTGCGGGGCTGGCTGAGCTCCGAGGAACTCGACCGGCTCTACGCCGAGTCGAGCCTGATCGTGTTCCCGACCCTGTTCGAGGGCTTCGGACTGCCGGTGCTGGAGGCCATGTCCCGGGGCTGCCCCGTGGTCTGCTCGGACATCCCGGTGCTGCACGAGGTCGCCGGGGACGCGGCCGTGTACGTGGCGCCGCAGGATGCCGCCGCCCTTGCGGCGACGATGGCCGGCCTGCTCGACGACCCGGCCGAGCTGGCCCGCCTGTCAGCGCAGGGCCGGGATCGCGCCCGCACCTTCTCGTGGGCGCGGACGGCCCGGCACACCGTGGCGTCTTTTCAGCGGGCCCTCGCCGAGCGGTAGCGCGCGAGGATCTGATCGACCGAGGCGCTCAGACCGTGACTGACCCGCTCACGCTGGAACCAGTCCAGGGTGGAGCGGCGCAGAGGCTCGCCGGCCTCGACGGCCCGCACGATGGCCGCGCCGAGTGCGACAGGGCCCACGGATGCGGCCACGTAGCCGTTGACGCCGTCGACGACCAGCTCCGCGGCGGCATTGTCGGGCCCGGCGACGACCACGCTGGGCGTGCCGAATGCCGCCGCCTCGGCGATGACGAGCCCGAAGCCTTCCCGGGCCGACGGGTTGACCAGAATGCGGGCACCCCGCACGAGATCCCGGAGTTCGTCGTCGCTCACCCGGCCGCGCAGCTCGACGGCGGAGTCCAGGCCGAGTTCACCGACCCGCGCGGCGACGCGGGGCGTTTCCGGTCCGGTGCCCACGATGACGGCGCGCAGGGATGGAAACTGCCCGCGAGCCTCCCGCAGAGCCGGAACGAGATCGACCAGGCGCTTGTCGGCGATGTGCCGGCCCACGAAGATCAGGTAGGGATCAGCCGGACGTTCTGTCGAGGCCTCGGGCTCCTCGCCGACGAGATCGACCAGCCCCAGGGTGACGGGTTGCGCACGGCGCCGGTAGCGGATCAGCCGGGCGCCGGTGAACGCACTGTTGACGGTGTGCAGATCACCGAGACGGATGCCCACGGTCTGCAGCAGGAAGGCGATCGTTCCCGGCAGCGCGCCGGCGTACTCCCGCCACTTCGGCCACGGCCAGACCTCGAGCCAGTCGGCGACCACGAGCGCGCGCGTGCCGAACAGGGCGAGCCGCACCGCGAACAGGTTCAGCACCGGCAGGGTGCTGACTACCACGACGTCGTAGCTCCCGCGCCGGCGGAGGAAATGCCGAAACAGCGCGGCGGCGAAAGCGACCGCGCTGCGGGGGGTGCGGGTGCCGCCCGAGTCGTAGATGTCGCCCTGCCAGACCGGTACGAGGGTGAACGGCGCCGCCGGGGGCGCATCCGTCGGCCACTGCCCGCGGGTCACGTAGTCGACCCGGCACCCCCGCTCCACGAAGAGTTCTGCCAGGCGGCGGTACACGCGTTCGCCGCCTCCGGCGTTGACCGGGAACAGGCAGTCGAAAGCGACCGCGACCCGGGGTTCAGGCACGGACGATCTCAGTCTCCGGCTCGGCCGGCGCGGAAGCCGCGGTGCCTGTGACGGCTTCGGCTTCGGCTTCAGCTTCAGCTTCAGCTGCATCGTCGGCCCGCGCGGACGTGAGGGCCAGGCGGCCGGACCACAGCACGAAGAGGATCGACACGAGGCCGTAGAGGGCCACCAGGGTCATTGCGCCGAGCGGTGGCGCCCAGCTGGGGTTCTCCCACATCGTGCTGAACGATTCGTCCGTGCCGACCACGTAGCGCCGCAGGACCAGGAAGAAAGCCCCCAGGCCGTAGGCGGCCACGAGGGTGAGGCCGATCCAGGTCAGGCGGGTGGACAGGAACGCCAGGCGGCGGCCCGAGCGCCCGGACAGGAGCCAGGCGGCCACGAGCGTCACCCCCACGTAGAGGAAGAGCCCGTAACGGCCCTGCCAGATGATGCCGGTCTGGTGCACGCTGTAGCCCTGCACGAGAGCGGGGACCAGCACCGCGGCAGCCACGACGACACCCATGGTCACGACGCTGCGTCGGTCCAGTCCGGTGAGGGCGAGCGTCACCAGAAGGGCCAGGGCGGCCACGAACGGCCAGTAGGTGGGAGTCGAGAGAGGCGTGTCGAACCATCCGAAGAACCCGATGGCCTGCTGGAAATAGTCCGGCGTCAGACTGATGACATAGGCGAAACCCTGCACGAAGGATGCCCCCACCTGGGGCGCGTCCGAGGCATCCGCCTGGCCGGAGAGGCTGCCGCCGCCGAGGGTCCAGAGGATCGAGAACAGCCCTCCGGCCGCCACGAAAGCCAGCCCGACAAAGGAAGAACCCGTCGTGAAAAGAGTCTTCACCGCCCGCCAACCCGTGGCCGCGAAGCACAGCCCGACCACGACCACGAGCCACAGCGGCCCCGTCGCTCGAGCGGTGGCGAGCACGACCGACGCAACCGTGACGATGAGCCAGAGGTGGCGACGGGATAGCGATGACACCACTCCCGGGTCACGGCCGTCGAAGTGCTGCAGCAGCCGGAGCAGGGAGACCCAGAGCGCGCCGGCCGCAGCGATCTCGATGCCGTTGGGGTTCACAGACCCGAAGAGGTACACGACCATGGGCGCCGCGAGGAAGACCAACCCGAAAGGCAGCCAGCGTGAACGCCGCACTGACATCGCTGATTGGAACGCCCAGGCCACGAAGACCGAGCACAGCAGGCCGCTGACGATGCGCATGGCGTAGATCCCGGCCGACCCGTCGAGCAGGAGTGTCGGCCAACCGACGAGATAGTAGTAGATGGGGTTGTACGCGCTCACCCAGGTGTTGAACCACTCGTTGCCGCCCTCGTCCCCGAGCTCGAACCCGCAGTCAGCGGTCATCTCCGACTGGAACAGGTAGCAGACGATCTGCTGGCTGTAGGAGTACTCCTCGGGCAGGTCGACGACGGAGTGCTTGACCCCCTCCACGGCGTGCCCGGTGAGGTCACCCCGCACCTGCGCGATGGCTTTGACGGCATGGGCGTTCTCGTCGGGAACGGAGAAGATCGGGCTGGCCAGCGACCACAGGGTGGTGAGCATCGCCATCAGGGCGAAGGCCGTCCAGAAGACCGACCTGGTGCTGCGCGGTGCGCCGCTCGCGCGATGATCTGACCTGACCCGCGGTGCCCTCATTCAACGTCCTCTGAAATGTGTTGTCTCCGCTCTGCAGCCCCGCGCACAACGGATGTGATGTGGATGATCAATCCGGCGGCCGGCCCGATGACCAGGGCCGCGATCACGCGATCACCGATGGCCCACGGCATCAGCACCGCCCCCATGGCCAGTATGGCCGAGACGACCCAGCCCGTCGTGTAGGCGGCATGGTCATCTCGGGAGAGAACGGCCGGTCCGGTCACGAAGAGTCCGGCGATCATGCCCGACGCGAACACCAGCGGAACCAGGAGGTCGCTCACCTGCCGGACCTTGTCGCCGAACAGCCAGACGAAGACCTGCTCGCCGAAGAGCGCCGTCAGCCCCGCGAACACCGTCGTGCCGATCGCGACCACGGCGAGGAAGAGGACCAGAGCACGGATGATCGTGGCTCTGCGGGAGGCGAAGAAGACCAGCAGGTAGCTCTGGAAGGCGGTGAGCGGCACGAGCAGCGGCGCCCGGAGGAGCGTGATGGCCAGGATGAGTGCGCCGAAGTACTCCGCGTCGACTCCGTCGGAGAACAGTGAGAGGAGCGCCGGGAACCCGGTGACCATTGCCGCCATGGCTGCGGCCGCCGTTATGGTTCGGGAGCTGTTCCAGAGCAGCCCGCGGTAGGTTCCGCCGACATACCGGGCAGGTGTCAACCGTCTGCGGGCAACCGTCAGGGCGATTCCCACGGTGATGGGGAATGGCACGATGACCGCCCAGGCCAGCCAGGTCTGGTCTCCGCCGAGGGCGAGCACCGTCAGGACCGCGGCCAGGCGCATGGCCCCGTCCAGCCCCACGATCAGGGCCAGGTCGGCCCACAGGCCCAGACCGGAGAGCACACCGCTCAGAGAGGCGACCGCGACCGAGGCCACGGCCCCCACGAAAAGGGGCACGACCAGGCCGAGCTGGTCCGCGCCGAAGGCCGGGATCGCCCAGAGGGGAAAGCTCACCGCGATCAACACGCCGACCAGCCCGGCCGCGAGCAGCACGAATCTCGGGACCGGAACGCGGGGCCGTTCGGGTGCCGATGTGAGGGGCGCACGGGCTCCCGCCGACACGGCTCGAGTCATCTCCTGCTGGAGGCCGAACAGGCATCCGACGATGAAATAGAGCACCGCCCAGAAGACCGCGAACACGGAGTAGGCGGCCAGTCCGGCCTGCTGGGCCACCGCCAGGGTGACGAGGTAGCCGGAGACCCCGGCCACGACTGTCGCCCCACCGATGAGGACGATGCTGACCTTGCCCCGCCGTGTGCCGCGGGTGGAGTCACTCACCGGAATGATTCCTGGGCGCTCCAGGCCGAGCTCACCATGTCAGTCAGGGAGCGGGTTGCGGACCAGCCGAGGACGCGGTCGATCTTGTCGACGTCGGCGACCACGGAGGCAGGGTCACCCGGGCGGGGTGACTCGATCGACGGGTGCAGGTCGGCGCCGGAGACGATTGCCACTTCGTTGACCACATCACGCACCGAATACCCGCGGCCGGTGCCGACGTTGAAGGTATCGAAGGGCTCGTCCTGCTCATGGAGCCGGGTGAGCGCGGCCAGGTGCGCGTCCGCGAGGTCGGCGACATGGATGAAGTCCCTGACGCATGTGCCGTCGGCTGTGTCGTACGTGTCTCCGAAGATGACCGGGTTCTGACCCTCGGCCATTTTCTGGAAGACCATCGGTATCAGGTTGAGCACAGCGCGATCGGCCAACTCGGGCCGAGCTGCGCCTGCCACGTTGAAGTACCGGAGGCTGATCGCGCGCAGGGGCCGCGCCGCCGTTTCGTCTCGGATCATCCACTCGCCGACGAGTTTGGTCTCGCCGTAGGGGTTCACCGGCCTGGTCTCGTCTGTTTCCAGGAGCGGGACTCCGGCGCCGTTGCCGTACACGGCGGCCGATGACGAGAAGACCAGGCGGGACACCCCAGCCTCGCCCATGGCCGCCAACAGGTTCGCCAGGCCACCGAGGTTCTGCTGGAAATACCAGGTGGGGCGCTGCACGGATTCGCCGACCTGCTTGCGCGCGGCGAGGTGCACGACCTCGTCCACCTGATGTTCGATCATCAGGTCGCGAAGGCGGGCGACGGCGGTGTCTTCGGACAGTTCCATCCGCGCGATCGGCACCCCGGGCACGCGGGCCTCGATGCCGGTGACGACGTCGTCCACGATCACGACGGACCGTCCCTGCTCGCGCAGCAGATCCACGATATGTGCTCCGATGTAGCCTGTGCCGCCGGTCACCAGAGTTGTCATGCGGGACTGCCATCTTCCGTCGGGGTACGGCCGTCGTGCGCCGTGGTTGCTTCGGTCAGTGCGATCTGGCGGGCCAGATCAGTGATCTGCCGGTCGAGTCGCCGGTTGTGAGCGGATGACGTGACAGCGAAGCCGAGGAAGACCACGATCAGCCCGTAGAGCAGCAGGTCCGTTCCGCGGCCGACGCCGAGCACGGCAGCAACCGAGTTGGTCAGGTTCGGGAAGATGACGGCGATGACCGCACTCACCATGACCAGCACCAGCGTCAGCCGGCGGATGGCCATCCCGCGCGCACCGCGGCGGGGCAGCAGGATCACCAGGCCCAGAACGGCGAAGACTGTGATCAAGACAGTCTTGATCAGTATTTGATTAGCGTCCATGGGGTTCCGTCCCTCGCAATCCGGTCATTTGAAGATGAGGTCGCTGATGATGTTGACGGAGTTCCAGACGGATTGCCCCTTCGACCTCGAATAGTCCGTGTAGATGATGTGCACCGGCTGCTCGGCGTACCGGAGCTTCAGCCGCCCGATTTCGTTGACGATCTCGGACGCGTGCGCCATCCGGTTCTGGGTCACCCGGATCGAGCTCGCCGCGTGGCGGGACAGCGCTCGGAGCCCGTTATGCGCGTCGGTGAGACGCACACCGGAGGTGACGTTCTGGAAGACGACGGCAGCCTTGAGGACCAGCCGTTTGATCGCGCCGGGTTTCGTTCGGTCGTCGAGGAAGCGCGACCCGACGACGATGTCGAGGGGCTCCGCCGCCAGCCGCCGGACCATGTCCAGTGCGTCTTCGACGCGGTGCTGGCCGTCGGAGTCGAAGGTGACGAAGTACTCTGCCCCCGGGTCGGTGAGTGCGTACCGCAGTCCGGTTTGCAGGGACGCGCCCTGGCCCAGGTTGATGGGGTGGTGCACGACGTGGGCGCCGGCCCGCCGCGCCGCCTCGGCCGAGTCATCCGTGCTGCCATCATCGACGCAGACGACGTTGGGAAAGGTTTCCCGGGCATGACGAATAACGTCTCCCACAACGGTGCCTTCGTTGAACAACGGGATCACGAGCCACGTTCTGGCCGCGATCATCCGGTCTGGTTCACTCATCGCCACCCCGGCCGGGCTGCCGTCCTCGGTCGTTCCATTTGCTTCATAATCCATCGGACTCGGCTGCGCCTTTCCCATTCGGTTTCGAGCCTAGGCCCTTGCTGTCGGCGGGGCGGACCCGGAACATCAGCGCGTAGGTGAACCTCAGCGCACGTTGCGGGAGCGCCCTGAACGCGCTTCTGATCAGTATGTTCGCGTACATTCGGGGCGTTCTGATCAGGCCGTACGAGCGCAGGTTGTTCTGCATCTGCACCTCGGCGGCGAACATCCCCTGGGCCGACCGGCGCTTGAACATGGCTGGATCAGCCCGGAACAGGAGCAGCGGTTCGGCAAGATTCAGCATCGGGTAGCCCCCGGCGGCCAGCCGCGCGAACAGGTCGTAGTCCTCCATATTGGGGATATGACGCACGCCGCCGACGGCCAGTGCAGCATCGCGGTCCAGGAAGAGGGTGGGGTTGTTGATCGGGCTGTTCGTGAGGACGTACCGCCGGATCCGTTTCTCCGTGAGCGGCATGACACGCAGGCCGACGATGTTCTCCTCGTGGCCTTCGAATTCCAGCATGGCGGCGCCGATGGCCGCGTACCGGCCACCGGCGGCAGCCTGCGCCTGCGCGGCCAGACGGTTCGGCAACGAGATGTCGTCCGCGTCCATTCGGGCGACCCAGCGGTTTCTGGCCGCTTCGAGGCCGGCCTGCATGGCGTAGGCCACTCCCCGATTCTGGGCCAGGGAGATTCTGCGCACGCGGGGATCGGAGGCGCCGAGTTCGGCGACGACCGCATCGAGGCCGACGCCCAGCGGCCCGTCCTCCACGATCAGGATCTCGTCGGCAGGGAGCGACTGGTCCTGCATGCTGCCCAGAGCCCTCCGCAGATGGTCGGGCGCGACTCCGCTGTAGACGGGGATCACCACGGTGATCGGTTCGAAGGATTCGCCGACTGGGCTCACGGTGCTATCCATCCTTCTGTTGGTTCCATCCCTCTGCCCGGGATCATCTGTGCTCACGACTAAGGTCGAAGTACCCATGGTATGCGGCCCATTAGTCGGCGCGCGCACCCGTTCACGCCCCATCCGTCTTCCAGACAACGGGGCTGCCGGTATTCTCGACGGATTCCGGGCCGCCTCCGAGAGATTGATATGACTGTGCCACACGAACAAATCGTCACACCCGCCGCTTCTCCCGCGACGCGATGGAGGCGCCTGTTCATCGCCCTCTGGGTGCCGGTCGTTCTGGTCATCGCGTCTTTCGGGATGTCAGCGGTCGTGACCGCGAACCACGGTCCGGCCCTGTCCCCCGTGGACGAGTGGGTGTACGTGGATTACCTGTTCAAGCTGCCCGTCCAGGGCATCGTGCACGAGGGAGAGAAGATCGGCACGGAAGCCCTCGTCATCATGTCGTGTGACGGGGTCACGCCCTACGGCCCCATGGGTCCGACGTGCGGCAGCAGCCTCGCGGATCTGTCGTCGTTCCCGTACAAGGGCGTCACGTCGGCCGATGCCTACACTCCCGCCTACTTTGCGGTGACGCGGGTGGTGGGTGACGCCATCCACACTGTCACGGGGATCAACCAACTCTCGTCGTGGCGGGTCACCGGGGCGCTCTGGCTCGGGCTGGCCGCCGTGCTTCTGCATCTGCTGCTCCGGCAGTGGCGCATTCGGCGGCCAGTCATCCTCGGACTCGGGCTCGCGGTGATCGCGTCTCCGTTCGCGTGGTGGACGTATACGTACATCAGCACGGATGCTCCCTCCCTCGCCTTCGGCATTCTCCTTCTCCTGGCCGCCGTGAAGATCGGTCGCGGCCAGTGGTCCGGATGGTGGCTCCCCGTCATCTCGACGGTGGCGGTCCTGTTCAAGGTGACGAACGTTCTCGGCGTCTGCCTGGCCGCCCTGTACCTGCTCATTCTGTGGCTGCTCGAGCTCAAACAAACCCAATGGGCAGGGTGGAAGACCCGCAGGCCGCACCAGCAGAACCGGTCGTCCCTCGGGCTGATCTTCTTCGCCGTACTCGCGCTCGGCGCGTCAGTGAGCGCCCAGTTGGCCTGGCTTGCGTTCCGCTCAGCAGAAGCGGTCGGCATCCCTGTCGATCAGGCGATCGGCATTCCGCTCACGCCTGAGGAGCTCGTTTCACAGGTTGCGACCTTCCTCCCGGGCACGATCGTTTCCAACGTGAACATATCGGGCTCGACCAACCTCGCCTATGCGATTCCCGGCTTTGTGGTTGCGCCGCTCAGCTGGATCTGTATCACCGGGGTTCTGGGTGCCTTCTGGACCCTGCGCAAGGGATCGAAACTCACCCCCATCGTGGTGTCCGTGACACTGGCCGCACTGTTCTTCGCGCCCATGCTCGCGATCATGATCCATGTCACGACCGGCAATTACTTTCCGCTTCCGCCCCGCTATGGGGCCCCGATCCTCGGGTCGTTCCTGCTGTTGGCCGGGCTGACGATCAGGAACCGGTGGGCGGTCGGCATCCTCCTGGGCTACTCGGTCGCCCTCTACGCCTACGTTCTCATCAACGCACCGTTGCTGGCCTGACGCTCCCGGCCGCATCGACGCGACCCCACCGGGGTCACCACTGCGACAGAAAAACGGCCCCGTTCGCTCGTGCGAACGGGGCCGTTTTTCTTGTCCTTCCCGGGATGGCTACCGGTTCAGGGCGCTCGGTGCACTCAGCTCCGTGTTCCGCCGGAGCCGGGGGTCCAGGTGAGAACGCCCCCGGTGAACGGCTGGGTGCACACCGAGGCTGCGTCGCACGTCATCTCGGCCTTGGGCCAGCCGAGCGAGCCGCCGAGGCCTCCGAGGGTGTTGTAGTACGTGCGCATCTCGCCGCGAAGGGCGAAGGCGCCGGACTGCTTCGACGCGGCGATGGCTCCCTTCTCGAAGGTCTGCACCGATCCTCCCCCGTTCGCGGCGACGAAGATCTCGCCACTGGTGGGCCAGCCCAGGATCCCCGTGGGTCCACCGGACGTCGTGTAGGCGCCGTTGATGGCGGTCCCGACGATCGAGGCCCCCAGGGTGGACGACCAGTACAGCGTGCCGCCCACGAACTTCTGTGAGCACCGCGTGGCATCGCTACAGGACTGATCCCCCGTGGGCCAGCCCAGCGTCCCACCGATGCCGCCGGCCTGATTGAACGCGGTGCGGATGTCCCCGGTCAGAGCGTGCGCGCCACCGTTCGGAGACCAGGCGATCGCCCCGTTCTGGAATGCCTCCACAACACCGCCGCCATTGGCCGACAGGGCCACGACACCGGAGGTCGGCAGGCCGAGCGACCCGGTCGTCCCGCTCGTGCCGCCCAGCTTGTCGTAAACGCCCGCCATCCGTGCGTCGACGTATGCCCCCTGACCTGCCTTCGTCCAATAGAGTTTGGCACCCTGGAACGATTGGGAGCAGTCGGCTGCTCCGCAGAGCTGGTCCGACGTCGGCCAGCCGGCGGATCCGCCGATTCCTCCGACGGTGCCGAAGTAGTCCCGAATGGAACCGGAGAGCACGTGGGCCCCGCCGCTCGGGGACCAGGCGATGGCACCCTTGGCGAATCCCTGCACGCGCCCGCCGCCGTTGACGGTCAGGGTCGACGGCGCAGTCGTCGGCAGTCCGAGGCTTCCCGCCGGGCCTCCGGCAGCCGTGTAGGCCCCCAGCAGTGCGGTCGGGACGAAGCTGCCGCCCGCGGCGGGCGAGGCATAGAACGTGCCGCCCGTGAAGGGCTGTGTGCACAGACCCGCACCGTCGCAGGTCTGGGCGGCGGTCGCCCACCCGGGATCGCCGGTGACTCCGCCCGCTCGCGCGAGCTGGTTCCTGATCTCCCCGGACAGGACCCACGAACCGGCCTTGGAGGACACGATGGCCCCCTTCTGGAACCCCTGGACCGTGCCGCCGCCGTTTTCCGCGATGCTGTTCGGGTCGGACGTCGGCCATCCCAGAGTCCCGGTGATGCCCCCCGCCTGGCCATAGGCGGTGCGGATGGCGCCGGTGAGGACGTACGCGGTAGTACCGGTGGACCAGGCGATGGCGCCGTTCACGTAGCCGCGAACGTACCCGCCGCCGTTTGCCGTGTACTTGGTGACCTTCGTTGTCGGTGCGCCGAGATAGCCGCCGGAACCGCCGGCGCGTTGGTAGGCCCGCTCGATGTATGTCTCGGGTCCTTCAATCGGGGAGCCGAACCAGTCCGAGTACATGCGCCAGAAGTTGCGGTTGCCGTAGGAGCTGCAGGTGTCGCCGGACCCGTAGAGATTCGCGAGGCCCGCCTGGTTGGGCTGGTACGGCGTGTAGTTGTAGAGGCCGGCTGTCGCCTGGTTCCTGATGTAGACCGAGCTGCTGCCGCATCCGGTATTGGGGTGGTACCACACTGCGTTCCAGCGGTCGGGGGCGTGACGCCACCGGGTCGGATTGTTGGCGTAGTACTGGAATTGCAGCGCTGCGGCGTACACCTGGTTGAAGAAGCCGTAGTACTCCGTGTCACAGTCGGCCGTATCCGGGCATCCGTAGCCGGTGGCGCTGCGATACTGGCGCGCCGAAGGCCAGTCGTCCGTGATGATCCCCTGCTCCTTTTCGAGCAGGACGATCATCGCCTTCTGGCTGATGTTGCAGGCGGCGCCCACCTTGGCGATGATCTGCGCGGCCGACTCGTTGGCCTGGCCCTGATAGGCGGCGCAGTCGTTGGAGACCGCGGCACGGGTCGGAGTGTCCTGTCGATAGTCCTTCAGACAGACGTACCCGGCGCGACACTTCGGCACCCTCTCATTGAGGAATTGCTGAACCTGGGCTGTACTCATGGCGGACCCGTCGAAGAACAGGTTGTCGCTGATGATGTAGGCCGGATCGAAGAATGCGGAGTCGGCGGCTTGGGCCGCGGGAGGCGGCGCGAGCGCCACCAGGAATGCGCCCGCGAGGGCCACTGCCACGGTCAGGCCGGTCAGGCGTTTGAGTCTCACTGGGTCTCCATCTAGGTCGGCACGATGCCGGGTTGGCCAGGCGATCCCAGCAGCGAGAGTTTCGGGCTCTCGTCGGCCACACCATTTCCCTGGAGGTAAGCAGGGTCTTAGGCTACCGACTCACAGGGAATGCGAAGCCTGCAACACGGCCCAATTTCGCCTAGACTCATCCAAGCCCATCCCCACAATCGAGAGTTGTTCATGTCATTGGCACAAGCCCGCGATCGCGAACAGCGAGTCGCAAGGGAGAACCTCAAACCGGTTGGGCAGTCGACGCATTTCGTGACCGGCACCTGGGCCTCCCTCAAGGATGTCTGGGGCAGCCGCGAGCTGACCTCCCTTCTGGTGCGACGAGAGCTCAAGGCGCGCTATAAAGACAGTTCGCTCGGCATTGTCTGGAGCCTGGTCCGCCCCCTCGCCCAGCTGCTCATCTACTACTTCGCCATCGGCCAGATTCTCGGAGTGGCCCGCAGCATCCCCAGCTTCGCCATCTTCGTCTTCGTCGGCCTCACCACCTGGGGTCTCTTCGTCGAGATCGTCCAGGGCGGAACGACATCGATCACGAACAACTCAGGTCTGATCAAGAAGATCTATCTGCCGCGCGAGATCTTCCCCCTGGCCAGCGTCGGCGGCGCCCTCTTCAACTTCGGTGTGCAGCTGATCATCCTGGTTCTGGCAACGATCGTCGCCGGCCAGATACCTCTCGACCTCAATCTGCTGTACGCACCCCTGTCGCTGACCGTGCTCATCTTCTTCGCCACGGGCTTCGGCATCCTCCTGGCCGGTTTGAACGTCTACCTGCGCGACATCCAGCACCTCGTCGAGGTGGCGATCATGGTTCTCTTCTGGGCTTCGCCGATCGTCTATTCGTTTTCGTTCGTTCACGACAAGTTGCAGGGAAACTGGCTGGAACAGTTGTACCTGGCCAACCCGATCACCCTCGCCGTCCTCGGGATGCAGCGCGCATTCTGGGTGGCCGGCACCACCGAGTCCACCTCGCAGAACTGGCCGGACGACCTGGCCATCCGGCTGTGGATCGCCTTGGGCATCAGTATCGTGATCCTCTGGATCGGCCAGCGCATCTTCTCGCGCATTCAAGGCAATTTCGCACAGGAGCTGTAACCCGATGACCACGCCGACAATCATTCACGTGGAAGACGTTTCCAAGAGATTCGTCATGCACAAAGACAAGTCCATCAAGGAACGCATCCTCAACTTCTCCCGGGCGCGTAAGCACCAGGACGATTTCTGGGCGCTCAAAGACATTTCCCTCGACATCACCATGGGCACTACCGTGGGACTCGTCGGTCACAACGGATCGGGCAAGAGCACGCTGCTGAAGGTCGTCGGCGGGATCATCCAGCCCACGACCGGCAACGTCAGCCGGCGCGGTCGGATGGCTGCTCTCCTCGAGCTCGGTGCGGGATTCCACCCGGACCTCACCGGTCGGGAGAACGTCTACCTCAACTCCGCCATCCTCGGACTCAGCCGGAGCGAGACGGACCGCTACTTCGATGAGATCGTGGATTTCTCCGGTATCGAGGACTTCATCGACACCCAGGTGAAGTTCTACAGCTCCGGGATGTACGTCCGGCTGGCCTTCGCAGTGGCCGTTCACGTCGACCCTGACCTTCTCCTGGTCGACGAGGTCCTGGCCGTGGGCGACGAACCCTTCCAGCGCAAGTGCATGGCCAAGATCGCCCAGTTCCAGGCCGAAGGCCGCACCATCGTTCTGGTCAGCCACTCCGCCGAGCAGGTCGGCGCGCTCTGCGACCGGGTCGTCGTGCTCGAGCACGGTGAGATGCTGCACGACGGCGACCCGGCACAGGCACTGCGCGTGCTCCGGGGCAGCTTCTCCGACGAGGCGGTCAGACACGAGGAGAAGCTCGAGGCCGAGGGCCGGCCCGAGCACCATGTCGTGGAGGTCCCCCAGGTCACCGTGACCGCATCCGATCAGGACACGGACGGCATCATCGCCCCCCGCGCCGATATCCACGTGAGCGTTCAGTATGAGGTGCTCGAAACCATCGAACCCTGGCTGATCGGCGTTGCCCTGGAGACCGCGGTCGGCAATGTGGTCTATCGGATGACCACCCGTGAACTCGGGGAGACCCTCCCGCTGCAACCAGGCACGTATGAACTGAACGTGACGTTCAAGAACCACAATCTGGGTGGGGGCTCGTACTCCGTCAGCGTCGGCCTCGCCTACGAGTCCGGCGCAACGATCCTGGTCGTGAACCCCGCGGCAACGTTCGAAGTCGCCGATTACGGGATCGGTCGCGGCGCAATCCGTCTGGACGTCGAATCCAGTGTGAAGCGGATTGCGGCGGCCCGGGCCGCGGGCATCTCCTAGCGACCGCGAAGAACCAACCGGAATTTCCGGAAGGTGCGGTTGACCCAACTGTTCCGTATGCGGGCCAGAATTCGGTAGAGCCGGCTCGAATAGAGCTCGTCCAGTTCCGCCCTCAGGCCGGAGACCGCCTGATTGCGCTCGAGAAGCTGTGCCTCCACCTCCGCCTCACGCTCGATTGCGGCCTGCTTGAGCTCGGTGGAAAGCGCTTGCATGCGAATCCACTCACGCACATACGACCCGAAGGCCGCCTGCACGTTTTCGTGTGCCTGGATCTGCAGGGAGGTGAGCTTACCGATGGTCCTCGGCCGTTCTGAGGCGAACTGCAGCAGGTCGTCGAGCCGATTCGGCAGAAGGTAGACGCGAGTCCAGTCGCGACGCACCAGGACCGCCTCCGCGATCGCCGCGTCGAAGCCATCGGAAATCTCGGCGACGATCTGCGTCGCGGTCTTCGTTCCCGCTCGTCGGCCGGAGAAGTTCTCCCAGCGGGCCTCTTCGATATTTTCCAGGGTGATCCAGCCGGGGCCGCCGAAATGGTCGTAGCAGTACACAGGGACTCCGGCGACGATCGAATACTGCACCGTTTTGCCGATCGAGATGATGGCGTCCGTGCCGGCCAGGGTGTCGGGTGTCACCCGTCGCGGTGTGGCACCCAGCTCGGTCTGGGAGCCGATGACGTCCAGGTCGAAGTGCTCGCGGAGCCCCTCGAACGCAGCAACAAGTTCGGGCGGTATGTGGTTGGAGACCACCGTGATGCGGCGCTCGATGCTCGGCGTCGGGGTCACCTCGCCGAATCGGGCCGGCGCCGCGTTCCCCATGACCTGGAGGCGATCGGGCTCCAGATCCTGGTAGACCCCGGTCGCACGGTGGATCTCCAGAGATCGCGGCGATTCGAACAGAACGGCGGTGGCCAGGGCTGATTCCAGAGCCGCGGCCATGGTGAACTCAGCGGGCAGGATCGATGACATGTGGTGGAACATGAACAGGATCTCGTCGGCGTGTTCCAGCACGACCACCGGGATGATGGAGTGCTGAATCCAGGCAAGGTCGGGAAGTCGAGCCTCCAGGTTCACCGCGAGCTCGGGATCCCACAGTTCGAAGACCGTGACGCCGTCGATACGGTCGAATTCCTGACGGATCGGGTACCCGAAGGAGTGGGTCGCGATGACCACCTCCGCTCCCTGCCCGGCAAGGTGCTCCGCAAGCTCCAGAGTCACGATCTCGGCGCCCATGTAGCGCAGCAGATGCGCCTGGGTGATCAGGATCTTCGATCCGTTCAGCTGCATGTCATATCCTTGCAAGTCGCGGTGTCCGGCCGGAAGAGAGCCACTCAGATTTTTCGCGAGTTCTCCAGCGAACCCGAGTCCAGGGCAGCCTGGTCACTGAGATCCGTCAGGGTCGACGCACGGTAACTCGTCCACTTCCGCACCTGGTAGCGCGGGTTCATAGCGAGCCAGAAGAGCCGACGCTTCCAGCTGAACTCGGGGTCCCGCAGGATGCGCAGCGTATCGCCACCGATTCCCCGAACCGTGAGGCGTAGCTGAGCCCGGCCCGTCATGGGCGGAATCGGAAAGCCGATCTGGCGCAGGCCGATGGTCTCGTCGAAGATCCGCTTGCCGTATTCGGCCAGGGTGAGGTCATTGGAGTGCTCGACCGCGGCGCGCCCGGCATACGCTTTGCGATAGCCGGCCTCGATCAGGTCCTTGCCGAAGAGCTGGTCCTCGGCGTAGCGCACATCGCGGTACGGGATGGTGTTGAGCAGGAAGTCGCGTCGTGCGGCCGAATTCACGTCGGAGTAGAAGCTGATGGCGTTCAGCACGCCCTCACTCTGCACGAACTCATCCTTGTAGAACACGGACGTGCCCCAGTCCGGTCCGAAGCCCGCGAAGACACCCCGGATTTCGTACTTGAGCAGGGGGAAACAGCCGGCGCGCGGGATCTGCTTGCCCATCACGGCGACGATGCGCTCGTCGAGCCGGAACGGCTCGAGAAGCTCGCGCAGCCACTGACGGGAGGCCGGGATGGCGTCGTGGGTCAGGTACGCCACGAACTCGCCGGTCGCCAGCTGCGCGGCCAGGTTGCGGGTCTTGCCGTGGCCGAACTCCGAGTTCGGGATCTCGTGCAGGCGCACCGAGGGAAATCGGCGCACGATGTCCAGGGTCGAGTCCGTGGAACCCGAATCGATCACGAGCACCTCGACCGCGCCGTCCAGCTCCTGGCCCAGCACTTCGGTCAGAATGCGTTCAAGGTAGACCTCGCCGTTATAGGTGAGGATGGCGACGGTTGCACGGGTCGCAGCCGCTGGGTTCTGATCAGTCATTCTGGTGCTCTCGGATTTCTTCATAGGTGAGTCTGACGCCTTCGTCGAGCTCGGTCATGTCGGCGGTGCCGAACTCCGACCGATAGCGTTCGGTGTCCAGCACGACCCGGTCGACGAACGTGGGCGGAGCCGGTCGCTCCTCGACGGCGAAGTCGATGCCGGTCACCCGGCGCAGGGAATTGATGATGTCGGTCACTGAGTAGCCGATGCCGCTGCCCAGGTTGTACAGGTCGAATTCGGTGTCCACACCGACCATCGGCGTCACCATCCGCACCAGGTCCTCCACGTAGACGTAGTCGCGCACCATCGAACCGTTGCCCAGGCGGATCACCGGTCGCCCGAGGGAGATCTGGCGCAGGGCGATCGGGATCAGGCCCTGCTTCTTGTTGGGCTTCTGGCGGGTCCCGTAGGGATTCGAAATGCGCAGCGCGGTGGACTCGAGGCCGTGCTTGGTCTTGAAATAGTGCAGGTAGTGCTCAATCGACAGCTTGCCGATCCCGTACGGGGAAATCGGCAGCGCCCGGTCGGTCTCGGCGTACTCCGCCTGGCCCTGCGGCCCGTAGATGGCACCGCCGGTCGAGGCGAAATAGAACCGCTTGATCCCGGCGGTCGCGGCCGACTCGAGAAGCTCGACCGTCTGGGCGACATTGGTGCGGATGTCCAGGGTCGGATCGCTTTCGGCGGTCGCCGGGCTCGTGGTCGACAGGAAGTGGAACACGTATTCCTGGCCGTCCACGGCACCTTCGAGGTCGGAACGGCTGAGGAACTCGCCCTGCAGCACCCGCACGTCCGGAGCGGTGAAGGTCGGGTTCTGAGAGCTGAACCGGTCGAACGCGGTGACGGAGTGACCGGCGGCGGCCAGGGAGTCAACCAGGTGGGAGCCGATGAAGCCGTTGGCCCCGATGACGACTGCCTTAGCCACGCATGGCCCCTTCGAACGCCGCGAGGAACTGCACCCCGGAATCGGACCAGTTGACCTGCGCGACCGACTCCGACATCGCGATCGACCGTGCGACGGCGTCGGGGTGGTCGAACACCTCGGCCATTTTGCGGGCGATGGCCTGCGGCGAGGCAGGCACGTACTCGATGAAGGGGTTGTCCGAGACCATCCGGTTGTTGGGGCCGTCGTTCACCACGGGAGTGACGCCGCTCGACAGCAGCTCCAGCGGCAGCAGGGACATGTTCGACAACGACATCACCAGGCCGGCGGCGCAGCGGTTGTACACGGCGTTGAGCTCGGAGATATCGAGGCTCGAGAGGTTGGTGTACTCGAACGGGATGTTCCAGTTCGACACGTCCCAGCCGGCCAGGTTGATGCGCACGTCAGGCTTGAGCCGGGCGAACTCCGCCAGGGCGAGCAATCCGAATTCGAAGGCGCGGCGCGGGGTGACCGGCCGGGCGTAGAAGAAGACCTCGTTGCGCCGTTCCACATTCGTGACGCTGTAGTGGGTCTTGTCCACCGCGAAGTCGAAGTGGTCCGTGGTCATGCCGTACTCGGTGGAGAGCTTGTGGGCCAGCCAGCCGCCGGCCGTGATGCCGTGGAAGCCGAAGTTGTAGGTGTTGCCGGCGAGCAGGGACTCGGTGCCGAGCGGGTAGAAGCTCGCCTCGTAGTCCTGCACGAAGTAGAACCGGCGCGCATCGGACGTGTCGAGGTAGGCCGGGTAGGCGGTCTCCCAGCCGGTGGCGAAAATCGCCTGGGTGCTCGCGTCGACGCCCTGGTCGCGGTCGTACATCGTGATGCGGGCGGCAACTTCCGGGTAGGCGCCGGCAGACTTCAACATCGCACGGATGTCCGGGATGCTCACGGCGGCGGCACTCGTCGTATAGAGGTAGATCGAGCAGCGGTGCCCGGCCTTCTCCGCGATGTCGATGAACCGGAACAGGTTCTGGTGCCCGCCGCTTTCGAGGCCGGGAGGCGACATGATCCAGGCGATGTCGACGGGGCCGTCAGTCACCACGGTCGGCGAGACGCGCCACGGTGGGGACTGGGTCCAGTCCAGCTCGGCTGCATCCTCGTTGGCGACGAGCATCACGCTCTCATGACGGGCGATCTTCGTGCTGGCCTTCGTCAGGCTGCGCACGATGAACACGCGCGGACCCTCCGCACGCAGAACACGCACGGGTCGAAGGCCGATGTGCAGCGCCTTGCCTACAAAAACTTTGGGACCCTGTTCGCGGATAATGCGGAGGCTCCTGCGGAACACGGTCAAGAGATCCCCTTGTCGGTCGTCATCGGATCAGTCTCAGTAGATATAGGCATGTCCGACCGAGTCTATCAACGGCCCCGGGGGCGACCCGGTCCCGGCCGACAACCGCGGCGATTCAGGCCCCAGGGGCACTGAGTATGCTTGATCCTGATGTCTAACCCTCTCCTCGAGTCCACGGCCGTGGTCACAGTTACTTACAATTCGAGCTCCCACCTGCCGAAATTCCTCGACTCTGTGCGGCTGAGCGAAGACCTCCAGCTTGATGTGATCGTGGCCGACAACCACTCATCCGACGTCAACGCCATCTCGGAAATCGCGCGAGTGCAGGGTGCTCGTCTCCTCGCCCTCGGCGAGAACCGGGGCTATGGCGGCGCCATCAACGCGGCGATCGCGTCCCTGCCCCCACACGTCACCTCGATCCTGATCTCGAATCCGGATGTCGAGCTCGGCCATGGCGCAACCAGCGCGCTGCTCGCAGAGCTTGCGGCTGACCCCCTCGTCGGTTCGGTCGGGCCGAGGGTGCTGAACGCCGACGGCACCACCTACCCGTCGGGTCGGCAGCTTCCCTCGCTCCGAAACGGAGTGGGACACGCACTGTTCGCCCGCCTCTGGCCGACGAACCCGTGGAGCCGCTCCTACCGGGCCGAGAGCGAGGGGTCCGACGTGCGCCGCCCGGTCGGCTGGCTGTCCGGAGCCTGTCTCCTCGTGCGCCGCACCGCGTTCGACGAGCTCAACGGTTTCGACGAGGGCTTTTTCATGTACTTCGAAGACGTCGATCTGGGTTACCGGATGGGCAAGGCCGGGTGGACGAACGTCTACACTCCCGCGGCATCCGTCGTGCACACCGGTGCGCACTCGACCAGCACCGAGTCGGGCAAGATGGTGCGCGCCCACCATGCCAGCGCCTACCGCTACCTGGAGAAGAAGTATTCCGCGCCCTATCTGGCCCCCGTGCGCTGGGCGCTCAAGCTCGGCCTGTCGGTGCGGGCCCGCGTCCTGGCCCGCACCGGCCGTCTGGGCTGATCAGTAGTCGCTGATCACTCGTTCGTGGCGATGAGCCCGGTCAGGTAACGCCCGTAGCCGCTCTTCTGCAGCGGCTCCGCCAGCGCTTCGAGCTCGGCGCTCGAGATCCAGCCGGCCCGCCAGGCGATCTCCTCGATGCAGCCGACCTTGAAGCCCTGGCGGTCTTCGATCACGCGCACGTACTCGGACGCCTGCATCATCGACTCGAATGTGCCGGTGTCGAGCCACGCGGTGCCACGGTCGAGAACCTGCACGTGCAGGTTGCCCTGCGCGAGGTAACGCTCGTTGACGGTGCTGATCTCGAGTTCGCCGCGCGCACTGGGCTCGATGGTCTTCGCGATCTCGACGACCGAATTGTCGTAGAAGTAGAGGCCGGGAACCGCGTAGTTGCTCTTCGGCTTCGTCGGCTTCTCCTCGATCGACAGCGCCGTCATGCTGTCGTCGAATTCCACTACGCCGTAGGCGGTGGGATTGCTCACGTGGTAGGCGAAGATCCGGGCGCCGACCAGGTCGGCGTTGCCGCGCAGGGCCGAACCCAGACCTGCGCCGTGGAAGATGTTGTCGCCGAGCACGAGAGCGACGCTCTGGTCCCCGATGAATTCCTCACCGATGATGAACGCCTGGGCGAGACCGTCCGGGGACGGCTGGGAGGCGTACTCGATCCGCAGTCCGAGGTGAGACCCGTCGCCCAGCAGCGCCCGGAACTGGTCGTTGTACTCGGGCGTGGTGATGATCAGGATCTCGTTGATGTCCGCCATCATCAGCGTCGACAGGGGGTAGTAGATCATCGGCTTGTCGTAGATGGGCATCAGCTGTTTGGAGATGGCCTTGGTGATGGGCCACAGCCGGGTGCCGGAGCCGCCGGCGAGGATGATTCCGCGCATTGTCACTTTCCTTCGTTGAGGGACGTGTAGAACGCCCGGGCATCGGCCCAGGTGGGCAGCAAGCCGCTGGCGGCGGCTTCGGTCAGGCTCGGGGCATCCGTGTCCTTCGGGGACAGGAGCAGTTCGCCCGCTTCGGGCGGGAAGACCAGGCCGATGTCGGCGTCGAGCGGGTTGATGCCGTGCTCGCGGCCGGGGTTGAAGGGTGCGGTCACCAGGTAGCTGACCGTGGCGTTGTCGGTGAGCGCCACGAAGCAGTGGCCGAGGCCCTCGGCGATGTAGATCGCACGTCGGTCGGTGTCGTCGAGCAGAACGCTGTCCCACTGACCGAAGGTCGGGGAGCCCACCCGGATGTCGATGACGAAGTCCAGCACCGCGCCGTGGGTGGCCGTGACGTACTTGGCCTGGCTCGGCGGGATGTCGGCGAAGTGGATGCCGCGCACGGAACCGCGCTTGGACACCGACGTGTTGGCCTGGGCGATGTCGAGGCGGTGCCCGATCGTCTCCTCGAGCCGGTCGAAGCGGTACCACTCGAGGAAAACCCCCCGGTCGTCCCCAAACTGCTTGGGAGTGATTTCGTAGGAATCGGGGATGGAGAGTTCGCGGATCTTCACCGGGGAAGTCTACCAAGCGCTTACCGGTAGAATCGCGGGGGCACTTTCATCAAACGGAACGGTTACCTCCATATGAAGATCCTCGTCACCGGCGGAGCCGGTTTCATCGGCTCGAACTTCGTTCGACGCACCCTCGAAGACGCCTACCCCGGCCTCGAAGGAGCCGAGGTCGTCGTGCTCGACGCCCTCACCTACTCGGGCAACCTTGAGAACCTGGCCCCGGTCGCCGCGTCCCCGCGGTACTCGTTCGTGCACGGCGACATCCGTGACGCCGCCCTGCTCGACCAGCTCTTCCCCACTCTTGACGCGGTCGTGCACTTCGCCGCCGAATCCCACGTGGACCGCTCCGTGCGCGACGCGTCGATCTTCGTCGAGACGAACGTTCTCGGCACCCAGCAGCTGCTCGACGCGGCCCTGCGCCACAACCTGGCCCGGTTCGTGCACGTCTCCACCGACGAGGTCTACGGCTCCATCGCCGAGGGCTCGTGGAACGAAGAGCGCGCGCTCGAGCCGAACTCCCCCTACTCGGCTTCCAAGGCCGGCAGCGACCTGCTCGCCCGCAGCTACCACCGCACGCACGGTCTGAACATTTCGATCACGCGCTGCTCGAACAACTATGGCCCGTACCACTTCCCGGAGAAGGTCATCCCGCTCTTCGTCACGAACCTGATCGACGACCTGCACGTTCCCCTCTATGGCGAGGGCAACAACATCCGTGACTGGCTGCACGTGGACGACCACACCCGCGCCATCGCGATGGTGCTCGTCGGCGGTCGCGCCGGTGAGATCTACAACATCGGCGGCGGCACCGAGCTGACCAACAAGGAGCTCACCGAGATGCTGCTCGAGTCGACCGGCAAGGACTGGTCCTACGTCGACCGGGTCGCCGACCGTCTCGGTCACGACCTGCGCTACTCCGTGGACATCTCGAAGATCCAGGCCGAACTCGGCTACGCGCCCCTCGTGCCGTTCGAGCAGGGGCTCGCGGATGTCGTGCAGTGGTACCGCGACAACCGCACCTGGTGGGAGCCGCTCAAGGCCCGTGCGGCATTGAGCTGATGACCCGCTACCTGATCACCGGCGCGGCCGGGATGCTCGGCCGCGACCTGCAGGCGGCTCTCGCCGGCCGCGACGTCACGGCGTTCGACCGCGCCGAACTGGACATCACCGACCGGGACGCCGTCCTGGCGGCGGTCGCCGGCTACGACGTCGTGATCAACGCGGCCGCGTACACCAAGGTGGACGACGCCGAGACGAACGAGGATGCCGCGTACGCGATCAACGCGACCGGCCCGCAGAACCTGGCGCTGGCGGCATCCGCCACCGGGGCGAAGCTCGTGCAGGTCTCGACCGACTACGTCTTCGACGGCAGCGCCACCGAGCCCTACGCCGAGACCGCGGAGATCGACCCGATCTCCGCGTACGGCCGCACCAAGGCCGCGGGCGAGGCATTCGTGCTGCAGGAGCACAAGGCAGGCAGTTACATCGTGCGCACGGCCTGGCTCTACGGCCAGCACGGCCCGAACTTTCCCAAGACCATGCTGAAACTGGCCGCGGCCCGCGACACCCTGAGCGTCGTCGACGACCAGGTCGGCCAGCCCACCTGGACCGCCGACCTCGCGGCGCAGATCGTCGCCCTGCTCGATTCCGGCGCCCCCGCCGGCATTTACCACGGAACCAGCACCGGCGTGACGAGCTGGTTCGGCTTCGCCCGGGCCGTCTTCGCCACGGCCGGCCTCGATCCGGAGCGGGTCACCCCGACCGACAGCTCACAGTTCGTGCGCCCGGCCCCGCGGCCCTCCTATTCGGTGCTCGGCCACGACGCCTGGGCTGCCGCAGGTTTGTCCCCCATCCGTGACTGGCGCGAGGCGCTGGCCGCGGCAGCCGAGCAGGGGATCTTCACAGAGAAATGACCACACTGAGAGTCGTCCTGGACCAGATGATCGCTCCGGTCCCGGGCGGCATCGGTCGCTACACCGAGGAACTGACCCGGGCGCTGATCGAGACGGCTCCGGCCGGGTGCGACGTCGAGGGAATCGTGTCCTCGTCGCCGGCCGAGCACTGCGCCCGGATCGAGTCGAGCCTGCCGGGGCTGGGCAGCCTGCACACGACCACGCTCCCCCGGCGTGAGCTGACCCGGGCCTGGCAGCTGGGCATCGCCCACGCCTCCGGGTCGGGCATGATCCACGCCCCGTCGCTGCTGGCGCCGCTCCGTCGGCACGACATCGTCAAGGACGGCAGCCAGGTGGCCGTGACCATCCACGACGTGCTGGCCTGGACGCATCCGGAGGCACTCACCCCCACCACCGTCGCCTGGACCAAGGCCATGGTCAAACGTGCGCACAAACACGCGGATGCGATCGTGGTGCCCAGCCACGCCGTGGCCCACCAGCTCGCGGACATCATCGACCTCGGAGACCGCGTGCGCGTGATCGGCGGCGGCATCGGAACCGGCCTGCGTCTGCCGTCGAACTCGTCCGCCACGGAGATCATCGCGGAACGACTGGGGCTGCCGACCGACTACATCGTCGCTGTCGGCACGCTCGAGCCGCGCAAGGCCATCACGGCCCTGATCACGGCGCTCGGCCTGCCGGAGGGCCCGGAGCTGCCGCTGATCGTGCTCGGGCCTTCCGCCTGGGGTGAACTCGATCTGGCCTCCGTGGCCGACGAGGCCGGCCTCCCCTGGGGCCGGGTTCGCGCCCTGAACGGACTGACCGACGAGGAACTGGCCGTGGTCATCGCACGGGCGGCCGTGTTCGTCTACCCGAGCCTGGAAGAGGGTTTCGCGGGCCCGATGATCCAGGCGTTCCACCTGGGCACCCCAGTGGTGCACTCGGACGCCCCGGCCCTGGTCGAGGCCGCCGGCGACGCCGGCCTGGCCGTGGAACGAAAGGATGCCGCCGGGTACCCCGAGCGACTGGCCGCGGCCGTGAACCGGGTGCTGACCGACACTGCACTGGCGAAAAGGCTGCGCATCGTCGGGGACGACCGCGCGCGTGCCTTCACCTGGCGGGATTCCGCCGAGCGGGTCTGGCACCTGCACGCCGACCTGTAGCGACAGTCCGTGCCCCGGAGCCGTGCCCTCTGCCGAGTGCGCGGGCCGAGGACACGGCCTTACGGGGCCGGTTCCTCCGTGGCGGGCGGTGCCAGGGCGGCATCGATCAGGCTGCGGATGACGTCGTAGTCGGGATCCTCCGGGTCGACGTCGTTCTCCGGGATCAGTTCGACCGACTGGATCGGCAGCGCCTTCGTCTTCGATGCGAGGTGCGTGAAGTGACCGAGCATGCCCTGGGGGATGTCAGTCTTGACGACCTCGGTTCCGGCGGACGCCACGGCCTGGAACTTGGTCAGCACGTTCGCGGGGCTCGCCTGGGCCAGGATCGCCTCCTGCACCTGCCGCTGCCGCACCATCCGGTCGTAGTCGCTGGTGTCGTGGCGTGAGCGGGCGTACCAGAGTGCGTGGAAACCGTCCATGTGCTGCATGCCGGGCTCGAACCAGAAGGCCACCTCGGTGAACGTCTCGTCGGTGTGCACGGGCACACGGTGGTCGACGTTGATGTCGACGCCGCCGAGGGCATCCACCAGGTCGGAGAAACCCTGCATGTCGATCAGAACGTAGTACTGGATCGTCAGGCCGGTGACGCCCTGGGCGGCGTCACGCATACCCTCGATGCCCGGCTCGCTGCCGTCGGCCACCGCATCCGGGTACATCTCCGGGCTCTTCAGCTCGACCTCGGTGTAGATCGAGTTGAGCATGCAGGCGGAGACCTCGCAGCCGTCGATGGCGCCGTACCCCTCCGGGTACAGGTCGGCGAGCGGACCCGGCGAGAACGGCACGTCCTCCAGGTTGCGGGGCAGCCCGATCATGCTGGCCTGACCGGTGTCGGCGTCGATGCTGACCACGGAGATGCTGTCCGGGCGCAGGCCGTCACGGTCCGGGCCGGCGTCGCCGCCGAGCAGCAGGATGTTGTACCGGCCGTCGACGGGCGGTTCGGTCGGGCCGGCCACGAAGACCGACGACAGGAGTCCGCTGGTCGTGGTTGCCAGGTAGGCGCCGTAACCGGCGGCGCCGACCACTCCGACCATGAGCACGGTCGTGAAGGCGGCGATCACGGGCCGGGCCCGGGGACCGGCCCGCACGAGTCGCACGAGTCGGAGGGTGTCGAGGGTGAGGATCGACCACACGACGCCGAGGAAAACGAGCAGCGCCGCCGCCACCCACAGCCCGATCGAGTTCGTGAAGACCGTGAGCACAACCGCCGGCCAGAGCGTGAAGGCGACACCGACGACGACCGCGAAGGCGATCAGCGCGAAGGTCGTCCGCAGGCCGAACCGGCCGAGCCGGCGGTTGCCCGCCAGCACCTGGGCGGAGCCGGGCAGCACGAAATTGAGCACCACAAGCCACCAGGCCCGGCGGGTCATGACCGAGGCGGACCCGACATCCGGATGCCGGATCGGCGTGCGTGCACTACTCATAATTTGTCTTGGAGGTCCAGGTTCTTCTGCTCGACCTGGGCGGCGAGCATTTCCATATAGCCGAGCAGCTTGATCCGCAGGGAGTCGTCGGCGATGGCCAGGGCCTTGACGGCGATCAGGCCGGCGTTGCGCGCGCCCCCGATGGAGACGGTGGCCACGGGCACTCCGGCCGGCATCTGCACGATGGACAGCAGCGAGTCCAGGCCGTCGAGCCGGCCCAGCGGAACGGGAACACCCACCACCGGCAGCGTCGTCACGGCCGCGAGCATCCCGGGCAGGTGGGCGGCGCCGCCGGCCCCGGCGATGATCACGCGGAGTCCGCGCGCGTGGGCGCTCTGACCGTAGGCGATCATCTTCTGCGGGGTGCGATGCGCCGAGACGACCTGCACCTCGAAGGGCACACCGAAGTCCCGCAGCAGCTGAGCGGCGTCACTCATCACGGGCCAGTCGGAATCGGAGCCCATCACGACGCCCACAAGCGGCGTCAGAGCGGCCTCCAGCGGGGCGGAATCGGGCACAGGGTTGTCTGTCACGGGTTCGATCCTATTTGGTCAGTCCTGAAAGATTGCCGCTGCGGCGCGCGCCTGGTAGGCGGCGAGGTCAAGATCGTCGCCGCCGACGGTCACATGACCGACCTTCCGGCCCGGCCGCGGATCCTTGCCGTAGGTGTGCACCTTGGCTGCCGGATAGGCCTCGAACACGGCCGGGTACCGCGCCGAGAGGGCACCCTCGGCCGGTCCCCCGAGGATGTTGACCATGACGGTCCACGGGTCCCGGGTGTCGGTCGCGCCGAGCGGAAGGTCGAGCACGGCGCGGAGGTGCTGCTCGAACTGGCTCGTCGTCGACCCTTCGATCGACCAGTGACCGCTGTTATGCGGGCGCATCGCCAGCTCATTGACCAGGATGCGCTCATCCGTCGTCTCGAACAGTTCGACGGCCAGCATGCCCGTGGCACCGATGCCCTCGGCGATGCGCACGGCGATGTCGGCCGCGGCCTGGGCCAGACGGCCCTCGGACGACGGAGCGGGCGCGATGACCTCGGCGCAGACGCCGCCCTGCTGCACGGTCTCCACCACGGGCCACACGGCGATCTGCCCGGACGGGCGGCGCGCGACCAGCTGGGCCAGCTCGCGGCGGAACTCGACGAGCTCCTCCACCAGGAGGGCACCGCCGTTGCCGTCTTCGGCGAGCGCGGCGAACCAGTCGTCCACCTCGTGGTCGTGGGTGACCAGGCGCACCCCCTTGCCGTCGTAGCCGCCGCGGGCCGTCTTGACGACCGCCCGGTTGTTGTGGGCGGCGAGGAACACGCCCAGTTCGGCGGCGTTCTCCACGCGCGCCCAGTCGGGCACGGGCAGGCCCAGTTCGGTCAGGCGCTGCCGCATCAGCAGTTTGTCCTGCGCGTACAGCAAGGCGTCGGGCCCCGGATGCACCGCCACGCCCCGGGCCACGAGCTCGCGCAGGATCTCCTGCGGAACGTGCTCGTGGTCGAACGTGACGACGTCGACCGTGGCGGCGAAGGCCAGCACCACGTCGCGGTCGCGGTAGTCGCCGACCTGCACCGCCGCCAGATCGGCCGACATGCCCTCGTCCTCGGCGAGCACCCGGATGTCGATCCCCAGATTCACCGCCGCCGGAATCATCATCCTGGCCAGCTGGCCGCCGCCGATCACGCCCACAGTCGTCTTCATCGCTCCACCACAATCCTTGCGACCGGTCATTCTCCGGTACGGGTTCTCTCAGGCGGCAGGCTGGGCCTCGCCGTAGACTCGGGTTCTCGACTTCTATCTTTGCCCATCATCCGGAGGGATGCATGCCGAGTACACCGCGCACGTCCGCACGGCTGTTGGCCTTCGCCAGCCAGCTCGGCAAGTTCGGCGCCGTCGGCCTGGTCGGCTTCGTCGTGGACTTCGCCGTCTTCAACCTGCTGCGCACGACGGTCTTCGACCCGGAACTGGTGCACGCCGGACCGATCTACGCCAAAGTCGTGTCGACCACGCTGGCCATCCTGGTGAATTGGCTCGGCAACCGGTACTGGACCTTCGGCGCGAACCGTCAGTCGCACACGCTGCGCGAGGGGGTCGAGTTCTTCGCCGTCAGCCTGGTCGGAATGGGTATCGGCCTGGCCTGCCTCTGGGTCAGCCACTACCTGCTCGGCTACACCAGCCTGCTGGCCGACAACATTTCCTCGAACGTGATCGGCCTGTTCCTCGGCTCAGCCTTCCGCTTCGTGCTCTACCGGCACTGGGTCTTCTCCCCGAAGCGCAAGGCCGCGGCCGCCTCGGAGCGGGAACCCCAGCGCGCGGAGCGGGAACCCCAGCGCGCAAAGCGGGATCCGCAACGCGCTTAGCGGGAACCCCAGCGCGTGGTCTCCCCGGTGCTTGCCGCCTGTTCCTGCCGCCGCGAGCCCATCAGGGTGCGGGAGGACTCCATCAGATCGTGCAGCACCTGCTGCACCAGGTCGGCGTTCGGCACATCCTTCAACACGAGCGGCTGCTCCAGCCCGGCGTTGATCAGCACATCCCCCGAGTGGGCGATCGACTGCAGCCAGTTCTTACGCACGGTCACGTCGTAGCCGCGGCTGTGCAGCAGTTCCTGACGGGTGCGCACGAAGAACCCGTGCCGGAAGATGATGCGCCGGGTGGTGATCGTGTAGCGGTTGTTCAGCCACGACGCGAGCGGCAGCAGCCAGAGCAGCAGCACCAGCACGACAGCGGCGACCAGCAGCGCCGTGTTCTGCCACGGCTCCGGCAGGGAACCGAAGAAGTATGCGGTGGCGCCGACGATCGCCAGCAGTGCCAGGCTGGGCCAGAACAGCACCCGGGCGTGCGGCCGGAGCCCGGCCACGACCGATTCGGCCGGGGGAAGCACCTCGGCAGTACCGAAGCCCGCTGTCTTTGTCATAACCCAACTGTTTTTGTCATAACCCATTAATACCGCAGGTGGGTGACATCCCCGGCGGCGACCGCCTGCAGGTCGCCGTTCGTCTGGTCCTCGACGATCAGCCGGCCGCTGTCATCGAGGGCGATCGCGGTGCCCACCAGATCGGTGCCGCCGGGCAGTTCCACCCGCACAACCCCGCCGAGCGTGCCGCACAGCTCGGTCACCGTCTGCAGCAGCCCGCTTCTCACCGGATCGCCCCCGGCCGCGAGGAAGTCCCCGGTGAGGTTTCGCAGTTCGGTGAGGTACCGGGCGAGCACGGCGTCAGCATCGGGGAGCGAGCCGGTCACGAGCATCAGCGACGTGGAGGTGAGGGTGGGCAGGTCGTGCTCGTCGAGGGACACGTTCAGCCCGGTGCCGATCACCAGCCCGCGCGCGTCGGGCAGCAGCTCCGACAGCACGCCGGACACCTTGTAGCCGTCGATCAGAACGTCATTGGGCCACTTCAGGGTGACCTCGTGCCGCGGTGCGTCCTCACCCGGCCCGACCACCCGGGCAGCCAGGCTCGCCTCGACGACCTCGCGCACGGCGCGGGTCATCGCCGCCCCGGCGAGCAGGGGGAACCAGCCGAAGTGCGAGGTCGGCAGCGGCACCGCACCGGACACCGGCCGCAGCAGCACCGAGATCGCGAGGGACTTACCGGTGGGGGCGAGCCAGGTGCGACCCATTCGGCCGCGGCCGCGGGTCTGGTTGTCGGTGACGACCGTCGACAGGTCGGGCCAGGCGGCGGCATCCTCGCCCGTCGCGTGGGCGACCAGAGCGTCGTTCGTCGACCCGGTCTCGGCCAGGTACTCGAAACGCGGCACGACCTCGCGGCTGAGCGGAAACTCCATGTGACTCTCTCCCCTTGCATAACTCCTGCAATTCTGCCGAAACCGGGCCGAAAAGGCACAATTCCGGCCCGAATCCGAGAATTTGCAGGAGTTATGCGTGGGGAGCGGGGGTACCCGACCAGCAAACCGGCCGGTTTTTGTAGAGAATCGTCAACGATCGGGGGCAGGGGCTGGCCGGTAGAGTGAACCGCGTGACTGAGAACTCGCCCCTCGCGGGCCCCGACCTGTACACGACGGCTGGAAAGCTCGCCGACCTCAAGCTGCGCTATCACGAAGCCGTGACCGCGAGCGGCGAGGCGGCGATCGAGAAACAGCACGCCAAGGGCAAGATGACGGCCCGGGAGCGTATCGATCTGCTGCTCGACCAGGGTTCGTTCGTCGAACTCGACGAGTTCGTGCGGCACCGCACCCACGCGTTCGGCATGGAGAAGAAGCGGCCCTACGGCGACGCCGTCGTCACCGGGACCGGCACCATCCACGGCCGCCAGGTGGCCGTGTACTCGCAGGACTTCACCATCTTCGGCGGTTCGCTCGGCGAGGTCGCCGGCGAGAAGATCATCAAGGTGATGGACCTCGCCCTGAAGACCGGGGTGCCCATCATCGGCATCCTCGACTCCGGCGGAGCGCGCATTCAGGAGGGCGTCGTCGCTCTCGGCAAGTACGGCGAGATCTTCCGCCGCAACACGGCCGCCTCCGGTGTCATCCCGCAGATTTCGATCATCTGCGGCCCGGCCGCCGGCGGCGCGGTCTACTCCCCCGCACTGACCGACTTCGTGATCATGGTCGACAAGACCAGCCAGATGTTCGTCACCGGACCCGACGTGATCAAGACCGTCACGGGTGAAGACGTCGGCATGGAGGAGCTCGGCGGCGCGTACACCCACAACGCGGTCTCCGGGGTGGCGCACTACCTCGCGAGCGATGAACCCGACGCCCTCGACTACGCCCGCACGCTGCTCAGCTTCCTGCCGGACAACAACCTGGCCGATCTGCCCGTCTTCGACAGCGATATCGAGCTGGAGACGACGGATGCCGACCTCAAGTTGAACACGATCATCCCCGATTCCCCGAACCAGCCCTACGACGTGAAGACCGTGATCGAGCACATCGTCGACCACGGCGACTTCCTCGAGACGCAGCCGCTGTTCGCGCCGAACATCGTGGTCGGCTTCGCCCGGGTCGAGGGACGCTCGATCGGCATCGTCGCCAACCAGCCCAGCGCCATGGCCGGCACGCTCAACATCCCGGCCGGCGAGAAGGCCGCCCGGTTCGTGCGCTTCTGCGACGCGTTCTCGATTCCCATCCTCACGCTGGTCGACGTGCCCGGCTTCCTGCCCGGCACCGACCAGGAGTGGACCGGAATCATCCGGCGCGGCGCCAAGCTGCTCTACGCCTACGCCGAGGCGACCGTTCCCCTGGTCACGGTCATCCTGCGCAAGGCCTACGGCGGCGCGTACATCGTGATGGGCTCCAAGCAGCTCGGTGCGGACATCAACCTCGCCTGGCCGACGGCGGAGATCGCCGTCATGGGCGGTCAGGGCGCCGTGAACATCCTGTACCGCGCCGAGATCAAGAAGGCCGAAGCAGCCGACGAGGATGTCGCCGCCGTGCGCACCCGCCTGGCCAACGAATACACGTACAACGTGGCCAGCCCCTTCCTGGCGGCCGAGCGCGGCGAGCTCGACGGCATCATCGAGCCGGCGACGACCCGGGTGGCGGTCACCAAGGCGCTCCGCGCCCTGCGCACCAAACGGGCCAGCCTGCCGCCCAAGAAGCATGGGAACATTCCGCTGTAGGCGGCGCCATGACCGACTCAACGATTACTCCCTCGAATACCGCAGCGGAAGCGAACCCGGGCACGGATGTGAGCGCTCCCGCGGATGCCTCCGAGCAGGCCGTGCCCGGGCTGCGCTTCGTCACCCGCGGCGTCACTCCCACCGAGGCGGCGGCCGTGTCGGCCGTGCTGCACGGCCTGGTCCGCGAGGAGTCCGACAGCCTTCTGCTGGCCCCGGCGCGCGGCCAGAGCGCGTGGCAGCGCAGCCAGCGCGCCATCCGTTCGCCTGTCACTCCCGGCACCGGCCGCTGGCGCGGGTTCCCGGGCTGACGCCACCCGACTGATCCGGTCCCCCTAAATGCCGACTTTTCACGGTGGCCCGGTGAGAGGAGTATTACTTGTGCCGGGTGAATCTCTCTGAGATTCACGACCATGGCCCGTCGACTAGGGTAAGCAGTCGGGTTGTGGGGGCGCGTCAGGGTGACATTCGGGTTGTCGCCCTGGCACGAAGTTGAAAGGGACCAACCTCACGGTTGGTCCCTTTCGCATTTCCCCCGCATTCAGCGGAGAGGCTGCACCGGCCCGCCCAGTCCGGCAGCGTCCACTCCGGCAGCGTTCACTCCGGCGGCGTTCACTCCGGCGGCGCGGACACCAGAGCCGGGTCGCGCGGGATCTCCAGCCAGAGGTCGACCTCCGGCTCGGGCGATTCCTGGCCGAAAGCGCTCAGCTTTGCATCCGCGCTGCTGAGCCCGACCACTGTGACGGCCGTCGCGGACCCGTCTCCGGCGGTTCGGGCGATGATCGTGTCGGCCATCGTGCCGTCGATGGCCACCGCCAGCGCGTTGAGCACCGATTCCAGCTCAGCCCCACGGATGTCGTCGATGCTGCCCTCGTCGAGCAGGGTCACGATCGCACCGCGACGCCGGGCGGCCATGACCGCGTCGCGCACGGCGTCGTTGAGCAGCTTGCGGCCGCGGATCTCATCCCGCACAGCGGCCTCGAGGTACCGGGACTCCTGACGCTGCTCGGCGTTCAACTCGCCGTGCTGGTCGATGATCCGGCGCAGCATGGGTGCCGCCAGCCGGATGGTCTGGGCCAGCCGCACCTGCCGCTCATACAGGTGCGCCTCCTGGGCGGCCTGCCACTCGGTGGCCTCCTGCTCGGCCAGTGCGTACTGTCGCGCGTCACGGCCCGCCTTCGCCAGGGCCCGCGCCAGGATCACCGCGACGGCAACCCAGACGACGCTGCCGATGACGCCCATCGAGACCAGGGCCGCCGGCCCGGCCCAGAAGATCGTGTGCACGACCAGAATCGCGGCTCCGATCCAGGCCAGCCCCGAACGGCGCCGGGTGGCGGTGACCGTCATCAGGGTGCCCACCGCGGCGACGTACCAGGTGGCGTAGCCGTTGTCGACGGAACCGTCGAGCTGGCTCCCCACCAACAGCGGCAGTATCGCGCACACGGCCACGTTGAAGTACGCCAGCCACACCGGCATCCGCGTCGGGCTGGTCGGCCACAGGCTGACCACGGTGGCCACGGCGTAGACGATGATGGCGAGGATGGCCGGCAGCGGCGTTTGCGGCTGCCCCAGCGAGTAGAACCCGAGCACAACGTGATAGGCCGAGAACATGGCTGCCAGGGACAGCACCAGCCCGCGCGGTACGGAGATCATGCGCGCGCTCCCCCGTCGGTGGGCCAGTTGATCGTGATGGTCGTGCCGCGGCCGATGGCGGCGCACACTGTGACGGAACCGCCGGCGCTGGCCACCCGGTCCTTTATCGAGATGCGCAGCCCCAGCCGTTCGGCCGGCACCGCTTCGGGGTCGAAACCCACCCCGGAGTCGGCGATCACGATGGTGCAGCCGCCCTGCGGGTTCGCGCTCATGGTCAGGGTGCGTTCGGGCTCCAGGTCTGACGTGCCCGCGTGCTGGGCGCTGTTCACCATGGCCTGCCCGCTCGCGGCGAGGATCGCGTCCCGCGCATGGGCCGGCAGCCGGAGTCCGTCGATCTCGCACTCGACGATGGTGAAGGGCACCGACAGGCGGGCCGCGGCGGCACGGATCTGCCGGCTGAGCTCGCTGAAGGGAACCGTGCTGTCGTCGCCGGCCGGCACGATGGCGGCGTCGTTGAGGCGGGTCAGGGCATCCGCCGCCATGCCGGATGCCAGCTCGGCCGCCTTCGGGCTGCCCGCCGCGGCCGCGGCGAGGAAGGTGGCCAGCACGCTGTCGTGCACGATCGAGTCGACCTGCACCCGCTCAACCTCGGTGGCGTGCTGGCGCACGGCGTTTCCGTACTGGTGCAGCGCGTTGGTCTGAGCGCTGTCGACTGCGGCCGCCGTCTGCCGGAGCATGAAGATGATGATCAGGATGACCTGGCCCAGGAGGATCGCGTAGACCGCGTCGAGGCCCGAGAGCAGCAGGTCCGCGTCGCCGCCGGACGGCGTCGACCGCACCACACCGTAGATGATCGGAGCGGCGAAGGTGTAGATCGCGGCCCAGAGCACGGGGAACGCGAGGGCCGCGCAGGCGGTCGCGATCGTGCACATGTACCAGAGCCACGGTTTGCCGTCGAGTACGGCCGCCGGGTCCCGCATCAGCAGCGGCCAGGCCAGCAGTGCCGCCAGGTAGACCAGTGCCACGGCGCCGGCGGCCGTGCGCACGCCGACCTTGCTCACCGCGGCCACCACGACGGCCACCAGGGACAGCCCGAGCAGCACCGGTGCGAGAAAGCCCATCACCGGCAACCGGACCGGGGCCTGTGCGAGCATGATCGGCAGCGCCTGAAGGGCGAAGACCACGCCGACGCCGGCAACCGACCGCGAGGCCACAACTTCGATCCGGGTGCGGCTGATCGGGTTGCGCGGCTGTTTGGGCCCACCGATCAGATCGACGTCCAGCGGTTCACCGTCCGGGTTCTTCCCGGTGAGCCCCGGCGCGCCGGCAACCGCGGACTCAGCCGCGGCCATCTCCGCCATCCGGGTCGAGGCCCGGCAGGATCCCGTCTTCGACGGCACGCCGAAGCAGGTCCACCTTCGTGGGGGCAGGACGGCCGACCTCCACGTACTTCACCCGGATCCGGTCGAGGTACTCGCGGGCGGTCGAGTGGGCGATGCCGAGCTGCATCGCGACCATCTTCAGCGGCAGACCCGACGCGTACAGGTGCAGCACATCGCGTTCGCGCCGGCCCAGCTGCGCCTTGGCGAAATCGCGGTCGGCGTCGATCGCCGTGGCCCACTCGAGGTTGTTGAGCACGTCGCCGCGGGCCACGGATGCGACGGCGGCCATGACGGTTGTGGTGGGTGACGATTTCGGGATGACGCCGGACGCTCCCGCGGCGAGCGCCTCGCGCACCAGGGCGACCCGGTCGGCGATGCTGTGCACCAGCACCGACGCTCCCGTGCTCTGGGCGCGGTGCACGTTGTCGGTGACGCGGGACCCGTCACCCAATGAGAGGTCGAGCACGATGACGTCGACGGCGCGACCGGCGATGCCGTCCACGAGTTCCTGCACCGTGGGGGCGGTGAAGATGACCTCGTAGCCCACGTTCTCGCACGCCGCCTTGATGCCCAGGCGCACCGACTCGTGATCGTCGGCGATGCCGACGCGCACGGGATGACCCAGCACGGCGGTGTCGACGGGATCAGTGGGCGAAGGCAGAGGTGCTAGCGGGTGATTCACGGTTTCCTACATTCTCGCGGTGTCTACGGATCAACGATAGCTAGCGGGACAGGAGTGCGACGGCTTCGACATGGTGCGTATTCGGGAACAGGTCGAAGGCGCGGAGCCGGCGCAGCTCGTAGCCGTGCCCGGCGAGCAGGGCGATATCGCGGGCCAGAGCCACCGGGTCGCACGCCACGTAGACGATCTGGGCCGGTCCGACGGCACCGAGCAGGTCGATGACCTCCTTGCCTGCACCGGAGCGCGGCGGGTCCAGGATGACCGTCGCGGCCGCCTGGCGGGCCCGGTCGGCGGCGCTCGAGTCGCGCACGAGGGCGTTCAGGAACCGGTCGACGCGGGAGGTCTGCACACTGGCGCCGACCCATTCGGCGAGGTTCTCGGCCGCGAAGTCGGTGGCCTGCGGGTCGCTCTCGACGCTGGTCATGCGCACGGTGCTGCCGAACCGGTCGCCCACGGCGGCGGCGAGCAGGCCCACTCCGCCGTAGAGGTCCAGGTTCGCGGCCCGCGGGTCGAACGCATCCGCGTCGATGGTGTCCTGCACCGCACGGTAGAGGGTCTCAGCGGCGCTGGTGTGCACCTGCCAGAACCCGGCGGCGTCGAGGCGGAATTCGCGCTCGCCGACGACCTCGCGGATCAGGGTCTTCGGGGTGTGCCGGCGACGACCCTTGTCGTCCTGCTCCGCCACGAGGATCTGCACGGTGCCCAGGCTCGGTGCGACGATGTCAACGGATGCGGCGCCGGGGAACATCTTGTCCAGGGGCGCGGCCGCCTCCAGCAGGCGATCGGCCAGCGGCAGATCGCCGACCGGGATGACACGGTGCGACCGGGCGGCGTACGGGCCCACCGAACCGTCCTCGTCGACGTGCAGCCGAACGCGGGTGCGCCAGCCGGTGCCGTCGGCGGCGTCGCCGGGCGATGCGTTGCGGCCGACCGGGACCGGCTCGACCGTGACCGGGGAGTCGACGCCGGCCATCCGTTTCAGGGCGTCGGCCAGAACCTGGCGTTTCAGCTCGCGCTGGTAGCCGAGTTCGATGTGACCGAACTCGGCGCCGCCGGCGCGGTCCACGGGGTCGCGGTCGAGGGCGGCGGATGCCCAGATGTGCGGTTGGCGCTCGGGTGCCGGGGTGAGCACCTCCACGGTCTCCGCGCGCCAGAAGCTCTTGTGGCTGGCCGAGGTCAGGCGGGCGCGCACGCGCTCCCCCGGGAGAGTGTCGCTCACGAAGACCACGCGGCCCTCGTGTCTCGCGATGAAGATGCCGCCGTGAGCTACGTTGGTGACGTCGAGTTCGAGCTCTGCGCCTACTTCTGCGGAGTGTCCGCTCGAATCTGCCTGAATGTCATTGCTGGTGCCCATCCTTCGATGATCCCACACCGCTTCCACCCCCAGCGAAGGAAACCCATGCGCTTGTACCTGGCGTCCACGTCTCCGGCCCGGCTGATGCTGCTGCGCACGGCCGGGATCGAGCCCGTCACGGTCGCCCCGGACGTCGACGAGGACGCCGTCGCGGGCGAGGCCGCCCGGGCCGCCGGAGCACCGCTCACACCGCACCGGGTTGTGGAACTGCTCGCGCGGGCCAAGGCCGAGGCCGTGTCCCGCGCACTGACCGGCAGCGGCGACATCGTCGACGGCCTGGTGCTCGGCGGCGATTCGGTCTTCGTGATCGACGATGTCATCTACGGCAAGCCGCACACCAGCGCCAAGGCCCGCGAGCGTTGGCAGCTGCAGCGCGGTCGCACCGGACAGCTCTATTCCGGCCACTGGCTGATCGACCACGCCGACGGTGTCGTCGGGCGCTCTGTCGGCGCCGTGGCCGTGGCCGACGTCACCTTCGCCGACGACATCGACGACGAGGAACTCGACGCCTATATCGCCACCGGCGAGCCCCTGTTCGTGGCTGGTGCCTTCACCATCGACAGCCTCGGCGCGCCGTTCATCACGCATATCAGCGGGGATCCGTCGACCGTGGTCGGCC
This sequence comes from Cryobacterium cryoconiti, assembly GCF_004403065.1. GTDB lineage: Bacteria > Actinomycetota > Actinomycetes > Actinomycetales > Microbacteriaceae > Cryobacterium > Cryobacterium cryoconiti. The sequence continues at coordinate 43,534 of NZ_SOHA01000032.1, read as the reverse complement.
TGTCGCTGCCGACGTTGCGCCGGCTCGTGACCGGGCTCGGTCACGCGTGGCCGAGCCTGTGGAACCGCGGCAACGACTGATCGACCGCCGGTTTTCGAGCCCGATTGTAGGCATCCGCACCTTTCTCGCCCGCGTTTTTGTGGGACAGAACCAAAAAGCCTGCGGCTCTGACCCATAAGCTAGGGCACTGTGCCCCCAATAACGAAGGTCCTCATCGCAAACCGGGGCGAAATCGCCGTCCGGGTGATCCGAGCCGCAAAAGACAGCGGCATCCTCTCGGTTGCCGTCTACGCCGACCAGGACCGCGACTCGATGCATTCGCATCTGGCCGACGAGGCCTACGGCCTGGACGGAACGACGAGCGCGGACACCTACCTCGTCATCGAGAAGCTGCTTTCCGTGGCCCGACGGTCCGGCGCCGATGCCGTGCACCCCGGCTACGGGTTCCTCGCCGAGAACGCCGACTTCGCCCGCGCCGTGATCGGCGCCGGCCTGATCTGGATCGGCCCCTCCCCCGACGCCATCGAAAAACTGGGCGACAAGGTGTCCGCCCGGCACGTGGCCGAGAAGGTGAACGCGCCGATGGCGCCCGGCACCCTCAACCCCGTCGCGGATGCCGCGGAGGTGCTCGACTTCGTCGACCTCCACGGTCTGCCGGTCGCGATCAAGGCGGCCTTCGGCGGCGGCGGACGCGGCCTCAAGGTCGCCCGCACCCGCGAGGAGGTTCCCGAGCTCTTCGACTCCGCGACCCGGGAGGCCGTCGCCGCGTTCGGTCGCGGCGAGTGCTTCGTGGAGAAGTACCTGGACAAGCCGCGTCACGTCGAGACCCAGTGCCTCGCGGACGCCGACGGCACCGTGGTGGTGGTCTCCACCCGCGACTGCTCGCTGCAGCGCCGCCACCAGAAGCTGGTCGAGGAGGCCCCCGCGCCGTTCCTCACCGACGCGCAGCGCAGTGAGATGTACCGCGCCTCCAAGGCGATCCTGGCGGAGGTCGGCTACGTCGGCGCCGGCACCTGCGAATTCCTGATCGGCCAGGACGGCACCGTCTCGTTCCTGGAGGTGAACACCCGGCTGCAGGTCGAACATCCGGTGTCGGAGGAAGTGACCGGCATCGACCTGGTGCGCGAGCAGTTCCGCCTGGCCGAAGGCGGCCGCCTCGACTACGACGACCCGGAGCCCATCGGGCACTCCTTCGAGTTCCGCATCAACGGCGAGGACGCCGGCCGCGGCTTCATGCCGGCCCCCGGGCCCGTGCACGTCTTCAAGCCCGCCGGCGGCCCCGGCGTGCGCGTGGACAGCGGCGTCACCGCCGGCGACGTCATCTCCGGCTCCTTCGACTCCCTGCTCGCGAAGCTCATCGTGACCGGTGCCACCCGCGAGGAGGCGCTGGAGCGTTCCCGCCGGGCCCTGGACGAGTTCGAGGTCGCGGGGCTGCCCACCGTGCTCCCCTTCCACCGCCGGATTGTGCGCGACCCCGCGTTCGCGCCGGCGAACGGCGAGCCGTTCTCCATTTACACCCGGTGGATCGAAACCGAGTTCGTCAACGACATCGAGCCCTGGAACGGGTCACCGGAAGAGTTGACCGGCCCGGCCAAGCGCCACAACGTCATCGTCGAGGTGGAGGGACGCCGGATCGAGGTCAGCCTGCCGGTTCGGCTGCTGCCCGGCACGGCCGGTGAGAACACGGCCGGCCCCGCACCGCGGCGCCGCACCGGCTCGCACGCCGTCAGCGCGGCCACCGGTGATGCCGTGCACGCCCCCATGCAGGCGACGATCGTGAAACTGGCCGTAGCCGAGGGCGACCTGGTCGTCAAGGGCGATCTGCTGCTGGTGCTCGAGGCCATGAAGATGGAGCAGCCGCTGACCGCTCACAAAGACGGCGTGGTCGGCAACATCGGCGCGATCATCGGTGCGACCGTGGCGTCCGGTTTCGTGCTGATGGCCGTCGTCGACGCCGACGTCGTCGTCACTGCCTGACGCCTGACCCCGCGTTGCAGGGTCAGAGCACGATGTGCATGGCGCGCGCGGCATCCGTGATCGAATGCGTCAGTGACGGGTAGACCGGGAACGCCCGCGCGACCTCGTCGACCGTGAGGCGGTGCTCCACGGCCAGGGCGAGCGGGAAGACCAGCTCGCTGGCCTTCGGGGCCACGATCACGCCGCCGATGACGGTGCCGGTGGTGGTGGTCGCGAACAGCTTCACGAAGCCGTCCTTGATGCCCATCATCTTGGCGCGCGGGTTCGAGGCGAGCGGCAGCTTGTAGATGCTGCCGCGGGTGAGGCCGTCTTCGATCTGCTTCTGGCTCCAACCGACCGTGGCGATCTCCGGCTGTGTGAAGATGTTCGCCGCCACGTTGCGGATCTCGATCGGGTTGACGGCGTCGCCCATGGCGTGGAACACGGCGGTGCGCCCCATCATCGAGGCGACGGATGCCAGCGGCAGCTCGGTCGTGCAGTCCCCGGCCGCGTAGATGCTCGGCATCGACGTGCGCGCCACCCGGTTGACCCGGATGTGGCCGGATTCGGTCAGCTGCACGCCGGCCTCCTCGAGACCGAGCCCCGTGGTGTTGGGCACCGACCCTACCGCGATCAGGCAGTGGCTGCCCTCGACCGTGCGACCGTCGGACAGGGTGGCGAGCACGCCGGTGTCCGTGCGCACGACGGACTGGGCACGGGACTTGCTGAGCACGACCATGCCGTTGCGTTTGAAGACGTTCTCGATCACGGCGGCGGCGTCGGCGTCCTCGCCGGGCAGCACCTGGTCGCGGCTGGAGATCAGCGTGACCTTGGCGCCGAGCGCCCGGTAGGCGGAGGCGAACTCGGCCCCGGTCACACCGGAGCCGACGACGATGAGGTGTTCGGGCACCGCGCGCAGGTTGTACAGCTCGGTCCAGCTGAGGATGCGCTCGCCGTCGGGGATGGCGGTGGGCAGGATGCGCGGGGTCGCCCCGACGGAGATCACGATCGTGTCGGCCTCGATCCGGTCGAAGTCGATGCCGGAGCCGTCCTCGGCGGTGGCCACGATCACACCGTTCGCGCCGTCGAGCCGGCCGTGACCGTGCACGAGGTTCACACCCGCGCGCATCAGGGTGGCTTTCATGTCCTCGGACTGCTGCCGGGCCAGGGCCAGGAGCCGCTTGTTGACCGCGGCCAGGTTGATGGCCACCTCGGGCCGGGCGGGCTTGCCCTTCTCCCCGCGCACGAACAGCTGCACGCCCAGCTCGGTGGCGTCGTGGATCGAGTTGGTGGCTTCAGCCGTGGCGATCAGGGACTTGGAGGGGACGACATCCGTGATCACGGCGGAGCCGCCGACGCCGACGCGCTCGACCAGGGTGACCTCGGCGCCCTGCTGGGCGCCGGCCAGGGCCGCCTCGTAACCGCCGGGACCTCCGCCGAGGATAGCGATGCGCTGCTTGCGTTCGAAGTCGTAGGCCATGGTGACATTCTCCCGCCCCGCGCACCCGCCGCCAAACCCCGAGCGCCCCGCCTGCCTCCAGCGCACCAATTCGACGGAGATTCTGCCGAAAATTGACGTTCGCACCCCTTTTCGGCTGCTCGTTTGCAGATTCTCCGTCGAATTGATCAACGGAACGTCTCCGAAATGGGTGGGCAATTAGAGTGGTTGCATGCTGAAGACCGACATTAACCCGCTCGACGCGCCAGAAACGGACCCGTTCGAAGTTGCACGGACCGCCGCTGCTGAGATCGCCGAGGCCACGGGCGTAGCCCGCCACGATATCGCCCTCACTCTGGGCAGCGGATGGGGCAAGGCCGCCGATTTGATCGGCGAGACCACGCACACCCTCGACGCGCAGTACATCACCGGTTTCAGCGCGCCCGCCCTGGCCGGCCATGCCGGAACGCTGCGCTCGGTGCTGCTGCCCAGCGGCAAGCGCGCACTTGTGATCGGCGCCCGCACACATTATTACGAGGGCCACGGCGTTCGCCGGGTCGTGCACAGCGTGCGCACCGCCGCCGCCACCGGCGCGACGGCCATGATCCTCACCAACGGTGCCGGCGGCATCCGTGAGACCTGGACGCCCGGCACCCCCGTGCTGATCAGCGACCACCTCAACCTGACGGCCGACTCTCCTCTCGAGGGTGCCACGTTCGTCGACCTGACCGACCTGTACTCGCGCCGCCTGCGCGACCTGGCGCGCACCATCGACCCGTCGCTCGACGAGGGCGTGTACTGCCAGTTCCGCGGCCCGCACTACGAGACGCCCGCCGAGGTGCAGATGGCCAAGGTCATCGGCGGCCACATCGTGGGCATGTCGACGGCGCTCGAGGCGATCGCCGCCCGCCAGTCCGGCATGGAGGTCCTCGGCCTGTCGCTGATCACCAACCTCGCAGCCGGCATCCAGCAGGAGCCGCTCAGCCACTCGGAGGTGCTCGAGGCCGGCAAGCTCGCCGAGCCCGTCATCAGCGCACTGCTGGCCCGGATCGTGGCCGTACTGTGAGCCTCGACAGCACCGGCCCGGAGAACACGGGCACGGAGAACACCGGCACGGAGAACACGGGCACGGAGAACACCGGCACGGAGAACACGGGCACGGAGAACACCGGCACGGATGCCGCCCCCGCACGCGGCCGGCACTCGTCCGCCGAAGACTCGCCCCCCGTCACGGACGTCCTCCCCGACGTTCTTTCCGACACCATGGTGATCGACACCGTGACCGTGGACCCGCAGGCAGACGCCCCGGCCACGGATGCGGCCGCGCCCGTGATCGCCGTGGCCAACGCCTGGCTGAGCCAGGACCCGGACCCCGAAACGCAGGCCGAACTGCGCCTGCTGCTGCGCGGGGCCGCCGACAACGATGCCGCGGCGCTCGCGGAGCTGCACGCCCGGTTCGACGAACGTCTTGCCTTCGGCACGGCCGGACTGCGCGGCGCCATCGCCGCCGGCTCCAACCGGATGAACCGGGTCCTCGTCAGCCAGGCTGCCGCCGGGCTCGCCGCGTTCCTGATCAAAAACACCGCACCGGGCCGCGTCCCGTCGGTCGTCATCGGCTACGACGGTCGGAAGAACTCACACGTCTTCGCCACGGACTCCGCCACGATCATGGCCGGAGCCGGCGTGCGCGCCATCCTGCTCCCCCGCCTGCTGCCGACTCCCGTACTCGCGTTCGCCGTGCGCCACCTCGACGTCGGCGCCGGCATCATGGTCACCGCGTCGCACAACCCGCCCAACGACAACGGTTACAAGGTCTATCTGGGCGGAGCCAACCAGGGTTCGCAGATCGTCTCCCCCGACGATGCCTCCATCGCGGCGGAGATCCTGCGCGTCGCCGCGGAGGAGCGCGTACCCGACCTGCCGCGGGCTGCCTACGAGACCGCCCCCGAGTCGGTCGTGCAGGCCTACATCGACGAGACCGCGAGCCTGGCCCATCGCCCCCGCGCGCAGGTCACCACCGTCTACACGGCCCTGCACGGCGTGGGCTGGGACACCACCCGCCGCGTTCTGGAGTCCGCCGGCTTCGACCTGCCCACGCTCGTCGACGCCCAGATCGCACCGGATGCCGCGTTCCCGACGGTCTCCTTCCCCAACCCCGAGGAACCCGGCGCGATGGACCTCTCCTACGAGACGGCCCGGGAGGCCGGCGCCGAGCTGATCATCGCCAACGACCCCGACGCCGATCGCCTCGCGATCGCGATCCCCGACGAGGGTTCACCCAGCGGGTACCGACGCCTCTCCGGCAACGAGGTCGGCGCCATCCTCGGCTGGCGCGCTGCGGAGCTCGCCGCGCAGGTCAGCGGTGACGGCGGCGCGACGGGCACCCTCGCCTGCTCCATCGTCTCCACCCCCGCCCTGGAGGCCGTGGCGAAGGCCTACGGGCTCCGGTTCACCGACACCCTGACCGGCTTCAAGTGGGTGTCGCGCGCGCCCGGCCTGATCTTCGGTTTCGAGGAGGCCCTCGGCTATCTCGTGAACCCCGTCACGGTGCGCGACAAGGACGGCATCTCCGCCGCCGTTGCCCTGCTCTCCCTGGTCAGCGACCTGAAGTCCGAGGGTGTCACGCTGGCCGAGCACCTCGACCGGTTCAGCGCCCGGTTCGGCCACTTCGCGTCGGGTCAGATCTCCGTGCGGGTGACCGACCTGACCGAGATCGAACGCGTGATGGCACGGCTGCGCGCGACTCCGCCGGCCTTCGTCGGCACTCTGGCCGTCGATCACATCGACGACCTCTCGGCCGGGTTCAACGGTCTCCCGCCCAGCGACGTGCTGCGGATCCGGCTGGCTGACGGCTCGCGCGTGATGGTGCGCCCGAGCGGTACCGAGCCCAAGCTCAAGGTGTACCTGGACACGAGCAGCACCGTCGGCACGGTCGCCGAGCGCCGGGCCGCCGCCGAGGCCACCCTTGCGGAACTCGACCGGGGCATGCGCGACCTGATCAAGTAGCCCCGCGGTCGATTCCCACCGCCGTCACCGTGCCCGTTCCGGTCGAGAGTGCCCGCTAGAGCGGGCACTCTCGACCGGAACGGGCACTTTCGCGTGTGAGTCACGGGCCCGGCGCGGGTGAGGCGGAGCTGCGCCAGAGCGGTTTCGAGCTTGGCCGCAGGGGCGTCAGCCCAGGGCGGTTTCGAGCTTGGCTGCGAGCTCGTCCACGTCGAAGTAGTTGTCGATCACGACGATGTCAGCGTTGGTCTTGCCGATCGACCCGACCAGTTCGGACGAGGTCAGGATGACCTGGGCATCCGCGCCGACGGTGCTCACGCCGGCGATGTCGGTGGCCGTCACTTCGGCCTCGATGTCGAGGCGCGCCAGTGCGCGCTCGGCGTTGATCTTGAGGATGGCGGAGGTTCCCACTCCCACTCCGCAGAGGGCGACGATCTTCATGAGGGCTCCTCGGTGGTTGCGGCCTGCACGCCCAGCAGGGATCGGATGGCGTCGACATCCGTTGCCGCGGCGAGCGACGGGATGACGTGAGGGTCGTTGAACACGTTCGCGAGTTCGGCGACGAGCAGCACGTGCTCGTCGGAGCTGGTCACCGCGAGCCCGAGCACGACACTGACCGGGTCGTTGTGCGGATGCCCGAACGCGACCGGGTCGGCCAGGGTCACGATGCTCAGACCCTCGGAGTGCACATCGGGGCCGGGCCGCGCGTGCGCGAGGGCCAGCCCGGGGGCGATGACCACGTAGGCGCCGAACTCTTCGATGACCGCGATCATGCGCTGGGTGTATTCGGGAGCCGTGGCGCCGGAGCGCTCGAGGGCGTCACCGGCGGCGGTCACCGCGCCGCGCCAATCATCGACGTGGATGCCGATCGCGATGGCTTCGGCGGGCAGTGGCGGAAGGGGCATGGGTACTTTCACGGGGTTGGGGAGGTCAGCCTGGGCGAGACGCTCAGGCGCTTTCGAAGCCGGCGACGATGGCGTCCGCCAGCTCTTCGCGGTCGTCCAACGGCAGGAACGCCGACTGTGCCGCGTTGAGCTGGAACACTTCGAGGTCGTCGATGTCGTAGCCGAACGCGTCGCTGAGCAGCGCCAGCTCCTTGGTCAGGGTGGTGTTGCTCATCAACCGGTTGTCGGTGTTCACGGTGACCCGGAAGCCGAGCTGGTAGAGCAGGTCGAAGGGGTGGTCGAGCAAGTCATCGCCCCAAGCCGCGATCGCACCGGTCTGCAGGTTGGAGGACGGGCTGAGCTCGAGGGCGATCTCGCGGTCGCGCACCCATTGCGCCACCGGACCGAGCGTGACGTAGGTGTTCTCCTCGTCTTCCCGGCCGATGAGCACGTCTTCGGCCAGGCGCACACCGTGGCCCAGGCGCAGCGCCCGGCCGTCGTAGAGCGCGCCGCGGATGCTCTCCAGGCCGTCTGCCTCGCCGGCGTGCACGGTGACGGGCAGGAAGGCCTTGGCGAGGAAGTCGAACGCATCCCTGTGGTTGTGCGCCGGGAACCCCAGTTCGGCGCCGGCGATGTCGAAGCCGACGACCCCGGTGGAACGGTGGCGAACGGCGAGCTCCGCGATCTCCAGGCTGCGGTCGGCGTGCCGCATGGCCGTGATCAGCTGACTGACCCGGATGCGGGACCCGCCCGCCGCGACGAGGGCGACGCCGGCCTCGAGGCCTTCCTGCACGGCCTCGACGGTCTGGTCGAGGGTGAGGCCGCGGGTGAGGTGCTGCTCGGGAGCCCAGCGGATCTCGCCGTAGATCACGCCGTCGGCGGCGAGGTCCTCCACGAATTCGCGGGCCACCCGCACCAGACCCTCGCGCGTCTGCATGACACCGCAGGTCAGCTCGAAGGTCTTGAGGTAGTCGACCAGGCTGCCGGAATCGGCCTGGGTGCTGAACCAGGCGCCCAGCGCCTGGGCATCCGTCGACGGCAGCGCCAGCCCGACCGAGTCGGCCAGTTCGATGATCGTCTGCGGGCGCAGGCCGCCGTCGAGGTGGTCATGCAGGGAGATCTTCGGCAGGGCGTTGATGCTCGTGCCGGCACCAGGCAGCAGGTAATCCTCAGGGATCATGTTCACCCCCCTAATCTACCGGCTGGGTGCTGGGAGTCACGCTGATTGGCCAACCCCGGCCCGCACATCCGTTCGGGATATACGGGCCGGGGTAACCGTCGGGTCAGCGCCCGATACGCTCGGCGATCAGCGGGCCGCCGTCGAGCACGGGCTCGCCGGGGTCGCCGATGCGGTAGGCACCCTCCACCGCTTCCAGGGCCCGCGCGAAGCGCTCGGGCTCGTCGGCGCTGAGGGTGAACAGGGGTTGGCCGGCGCGCACGGTGTCGCCGGGCTTGGCGTGCAGGTCGATGCCGGCCGCGTGCTGCACCGGGTCCTGCTTGCGGGCCCGGCCGGCGCCGAGGCGCCAGGCGCCGATGCCGAACGGCAGCGCCTGCTGCTCGACCAGCACGCCATCGCGTTCGGCCGTGACGACATGGGTTTCGCGGGCCACGGGCAGTGGGGCGTCGGGGTCGCCGCCCTGAGCCCGGATCACCTCGCGCCACTTGTCCATGGCACGACCGTCGGTGAGGGCGGATGCGACATCGACGTCGACGATGCCCACCAGCGCGAGCATCTCCTGGGCGAGGGCCACGGTGAGTTCGACGACATCCGCCGGTCCGCCGCCGGCGAGAACCTCGACCGATTCGCGCACCTCGTTGGCATTGCCGATGGCGCGTCCGAGCGGAACGTTCATGTTGGTGAGCAGGGCGGATGTCGCCACCCCGGCATCCTCGCCGAGCGCGACCATGGTGCGGGCCAGCTCGCGTGAGCGGTCGATGTCTTTCAGGAAGGCGCCCGACCCGAACTTCACGTCCAGGACGAGGGCTCCGGTGCCTTCGGCGATCTTCTTCGACATGATCGACGACGCGATCAGGGGGATCGCCTCGACGGTGCCGGTGATGTCGCGCAGCGCGTAGAGCTTGCCGTCGGCCGGGGCGAGTCCGCCGCCGGCGGCACAGATGACGCCGCCGAATTCCTGCAGCTGGGCGAACATCTCCTCATTGGTGAGGTGCGCGCGCCAGCCGGGGATGGACTCGAGCTTGTCGAGGGTGCCGCCGGTGTGGCCGAGGCCGCGGCCGGACAGCTGCGGCACGGCCGCGCCGAAGACGGCCACGAGGGGCATCAGCGGCAGGGTGATCTTGTCGCCGACACCACCGGTGGAGTGCTTGTCGGTGGTCGGCTTGCCCAGGCCGGCGAAGCTCATCCGCTCGCCGCTGTTGAGCATGGCCATGGTGAGGTCCTTGATCTCCCGGCGGTTCATGCCGTTCAGGAAGATCGCCATGGTCATGGCGGCCATCTGCTCGTCACCGACATAGCCGCGCGTGTAGGCGTCGATCAGCCAGTCGATCTGCGGCGTGCTGAGCTCACCCCGATCGCGCTTGGCGTGGATCAGGTCCACGGCGTCGAAGGCTTCGATACGGTTCTGGTTGGTGCTCACAGCTACTCTTCCTGGTATTCGGCGAGCTGCCGGGGCCCGAAGGCGTCCGGCAGCACTTCATCGATGGTGCGCACACCCGACACGGTCTCCAGCAACATGCCGGGCGCGGAGTGTTCGTACAACAGCTGGCGGCAGCGGCCGCAGGGCATCAGCGTGCGGCCGTTCCCGTCGACGCAGGTGAACGCGACGAGCCGGCCCCCGCCGGTGAGGTGCAGCACGGAGACGAGGGCGCACTCGGCGCAGAGGGTGAGCCCGTAGGAGGCGTTCTCCACGTTGCATCCGCTGATCACACGCCCGTCGCTCACCAGCGCGGCCGCGCCGACTGGGAACTTCGAGTACGGCACGTAGGCCTTGCCCATCGCTGCCGTGGCCGCTTCGCGCAGCTCGGACCAGTCGATGGCGGCAGGCTGGGGCAGGGTATCCGGTGTCATGATGCTCACGATTTGATGTAGGGCTTGCCGGATGCCGCGGGTCCCCGGGACGTTCCGACGAACCCGGCCACGGCGGCGATGGTGATCACGTACGGCAGCATGAGCATGAATTCGCTCGGCACGGGTGAGCCGATGACGCTGAGCACGTTCTGCAGGTTGCTCGCGAACCCGAACAGCAGTGCGGCCAGCGTGGCCCGGATCGGATCCCAGCGGCCGAAGATCACGGCGGCCAGGGCGATGAAGCCGGCTCCGGCGGTCATCTCCTTGCCGAATGCGCCCACCGAGCCGAGGGTGAAGTAGGCGCCGCCGAGTCCGACGATCGCGCCGGCGAGCGACACGTTCCAGAAGCGGGTGCGGGCGACGTTGATGCCCACCGTGTCGGCGGCCTGGGGGTGCTCGCCCACGCTGCGCAGGCGCAGGCCCCACCGGGTGTGGAAGAGGCCGTAGTAGACCACGGCGACGGCCACGTACATGATGTAGACGATCAGGGTCTGCCGGAACAGAACCGGGCCGATGATCGGGATCTCGCTCAGCAGCGGGATGTTGATGCGCTCGAACCGCGGCGGCTGGTTGAGCAGTTCCGCGTTGGGCGCCATCACCTGGGAGTAGAGGAAGCCGGTGACGCCGATCACGAGCACGTTGAGGACGACACCGACGATGACCTGGTCGACGAAGTACTTGATCGAGAACGACGCGAGCACCATGGAGACGAGGACACCGGCGAACATGGCCGCGACCAGGCCGAGGAGGGGCTGGTTCGTGAGGGACGCCACCATGGCGGAGGTGAACGCACCGGCGAGCAGCTGGCCCTCGATCGCGATGTTGACCACGCCGACCCGCTCGGAGATGACACCGCCGAGGGCACCGAAGATCAGGGGAACGGCCAGGCTGAGCGAACCGAAGAGCAGCCCGGGAACCGGGATGGTCTCGCCCGCGGCGGCCCAGACCAGGAAGCCGATCAGGAACAGCACCGCGAAGACGGAGATGAGCCAGATCGGCACCCGGCGCTTGGAGCGCACCATCCAGACGCTCACACCCGTGATCAGGAGCAGCAGCACGCTGATCACGATGCCGGTCACCAGGGTGGGCAGTTCCAGGTCGGGGAGCTGGATCAGGTCGCTCGAGGTGGAGAGCCGCAGCGTGCTGATGCCCTCGCGGCCGAAGGCCACGAACAGCAGGAACGCGACGACGGTGAAGATGCCGAGGGCGATGGGAGCCTTCCAGCTCGTCACGACCTCGAACTCGGGCCGGTGGTCGGCGGCGGGTGATGCGGGCTGGACGGCCGGAGCAACGGTGCTCACTTTGCAGCCACCTCCTGGGTAACGTTGGGCAGTGCACGGCGGGGCGCGGAACCCGGGGCAGGCAGGCGGAAGATGGCCCGCACGAGCGGCGGGGCCGCGATGAAGAGCACGATCAGGGACTGCACGACAAGAACGATGTCGATCGGCACACCCTCGGCCGCCTGCATCGAGAAGCCGCCGGCCTTGAACGCGCCGAAGAGGATGCCGGCCGCGAACACGCCCCAGGGCTTGGAACGGCCCAGCAGGGCGACCGTGATCGCGTCGAAGCCGATGCCGGAGTCGAGCCCGGCGCCGAACCCGCTGGTCGTGGTGCCCAGCACCTGGTTGATGCCGGCCAGGCCGATCAGGCCGCCGGAGAACAGCATCGCGTAGACGTAGATGCGCTTGACGCTGATGCCCGCGACGCGAGCGGCATGGGGGTTCAGGCCCACGGCCCGGAACTGGAAGCCCAGGTTCGAGCGGGACAGCAGCCACCAGGTGAAGATCGTGGCCGCGATGGCGAGGATGAAGCCGAAGTGCAGGGTGTACGTCGGGCCGAGGAGGTCAGGGAAGACCGCGGTGACCTTCGTGGCCGGGCTCTTCGGGTTGTTCGATCCGGGCGTCTTCAGGAAGCCTTCACGCAGCAGGTAGCTGACCAGGTAGAACGCCACATAGTTGAGCATGATCGTGGTGATCACCTCGTGGGCGCCGGTGCGAGCCTTGAGCAGGCCAACGATGCCGCCCCAGAGGGCGCCGCCGAGCACACCCGCCACGAGTGCGGCGACCATGTGCAGGCCGTAGGGCAGGTCGACCGCGAAGCCGACCCAGCCGCCGAGGGCGGCTGCGATCAGCATCTGGCCGCGGCCGCCGATGTTGAACATGCCCACCCGGAAGCCCAGCGCCACGCCGAGCCCGGCCATGATCAGCGGGGTCGCGAAGGTGAGCGTCTCGGTCAGCGGCTTGATGCCGGCAGCGAACGAGTCCCGGCGGAAGTTGTAGACCGAGCCCTGAAACAGCGCGGAGTAGGCGCCGGACACGGAATACCAGACTTCGCGCAGCAGGTCGCCCGGCCGGGAGAAGAAGTAACCCGCCGCTTCCTGCACGCCGTCGTTGGTGAAGGCGATCATGATGCCGCCGACGAACAGCGCGAGCACGACGGCGAGCACGGAGATGATCGCGTTGCCGGTGGTGATCTCGCGGAACGCCTGGTTCCAGCGGGACGGTTGCTCGGGGACCGGCGTGGCCGGCGTTCCCGTCGCGGTGGGGGGACCCTGTGTCGCGCTCACGCGGCAGCTCCTTCTCCGGCGGGCGTTTCGCCGGCCATCATCAAACCAAGAACGGCACGCGGCGTGTCGCCGGGAACGATGCCCACGATGCGGCCGCGGTACATGACCATGATCCGGTCCGCGAGGGCGGCCACCTCGTCAAGCTCAGTCGAGATGACGATCACGGGTGTGCCGGCATCCCGGGTGGCCACGATGCGTTCGTGCACGAATTCCACCGAGCCGACGTCGAGCCCGCGGGTGGGCTGGGCTGCGATGAACAGGCGCAGGTCGCGGCCGAGTTCGCGCGCCAGCACAACCTTCTGCTGGTTGCCGCCGGAGAGCTTGCCGACCGGGGTCTCGATGCCCTGGGCCCGCACGTCGAACTCCTTCACCTTCTTCTCCGCGAACGCGGAGAGGAAGGCACGCTGCACGTTCCAGCGCTTGACGAAGGGCTCCGCATTCGAGCGGTCGAGCATGAGGTTCTCCGCGATGGTGAACTCTCCGACCAGACCGTCTTCGTTGCGGTCCTCAGGCACGAATCCGACGCCGGCGTCGAGCACCTGGCGTACCGAGTGTCCGCGCAGTGACTTGCCGTCCAGGGTGATTTCGCCGGTGACCCGGGTCTGCAGGCCCATCAACGCTTCGGTCAGGGCGGTCTGGCCGTTGCCCTGCACTCCGGCGATGGCGAGGATCTCGCCCGTATGCACCTCGAAGCTGACGTTGTTCACCAGGATCTGGCCGAACTGGTCGAGCACCGTGAGGCCACGAACGGCCAGTGCCGCAGCACCCGGCACGGCTGGCGCCTTGTCCACCGTGAGGTCGACCGCGCGGCCCACCATCTGGGTGGCCAGCTCGACGTTGGACGCGGTCGGGGACGCCTCGCCGACGACCTTGCCGAGACGGATGACGGTGATCCGGTCGGCGACTTCGCGCACCTCGCGCAGCTTGTGCGTGATGAAGACGATGGAGGTTCCGCTCGCCTTGAGCTGGCGCATGATGACCATCAACTCATCGGTTTCCGCCGGTGTGAGCACGGCGGTGGGCTCGTCGAAGACGAGCACCTTCGCGTCACGGGAGAGCGCCTTGATGATTTCGACCCGCTGCTGCACACCCACGGGGAGGTCCTCGACGAGCGCGTCCGGATCGACGTCGAACCCGAAGCGCTGGGAGATCTCCCGCACATGCTTGCGGGCCGCGGGAAGGTCGAGGCGCCCGCCGGCCTTGGTCTCCTCATGCCCGAGCATGACGTTCTCGGCCACCGTGAACACCGGGATGAGCATGAAGTGCTGGTGCACCATGCCGATACCTGCCGCCATGGCGTCACCGGGACCGTTGAAGTGCTGCACGACGTCGTCGAGCAGGATCTCGCCTTCCTCGGCCCGGTACAGGCCGTAGAGGACGTTCATCAAGGTGGATTTGCCTGCGCCGTTTTCGCCCAGCAGCGCGTGGATTTCTCCGGCCTCGACGGTGAGGTCAATATGGTCGTTTGCGACCAGGGCACCGAATCTCTTCGTAATGCCTCGAAGTTCGAGCTTCATGAGGTCGATTCTATGCAGTGACGAGCGAAAGTTGACGCTCTTGCTCATATGTTGGTGGGCTGGTCAGACCGTTAACGCAGTCGGGGAGGCCCGCAGAATGCGTGCCTCCCCGACGTCGGGTGATGCTACTTCGGGGTCGCGGGCGACTCCACCTTGAGAGCGCCACTGATGATGTCGGCCTTGATGGCCTCGATCTCGGTCATGACCGCGGGGTCGACCTTGGACTCCCAGTCGTGCAGCGGGGCGATGTCGACGCCGCCGTTCTCGAGCGTTCCGACGTAGGGGGTCGACGAGAAGTCGCCCTCAGCGTCGTCGACGATGATCTTCTCCGTGGCATCCGTCATCTGCTTGAGCACCGAGGTGAGGTACAGCGAAGCGAACTCGGGAGTGGTCTCGAACAGGTCGCTGTCGACACCGATGATGGCGACGTCCTTGCCGGAGTCCTGAATGGCCTGCGCGGTGCCCTGGAAGAGCGGACCGGCAACCGGGAGGATGACGTCTGCACCGGCATCGATCAGGGTGGTGCTGAGCGCCTTGCCCTGGTTGATGTCGTCGAAGCCACCGGCGAACAGGCCGGTCTGGGCGGCCTTGTCCCAGCCGCTGACGGTGACGTTGGTGCCCTTCTTCTCGTTGTGGTACGCGACGCCGTCGACGAAACCGTCCATGAAGATGGTGACCGACGGGAACTGGAGTCCGCCGTAGGTGCCGACCACACCGGTCTTGCTGGTTCCGGCGGCCAGGTAGCCGGCCAGGAACGCCGCCTGCGCGGTGTCGTAGAGGACCGGCTTCACGTTGTCCAGCTCGAGCGGGCTGAAGTCGTCATTGGAGAGCGCGGAGTCGATCAGCGCGAAGTTGGTCTCGGGCGCGGCCTGAGCGGCGTCGCGGGTGGCGTTGGCCAGGGCGAAGCCGACCGTGAGGACGAAGTCGCAACCCTGGTCGACCATGCTGGAGACGTTCGGGCCGTACTGGTCTTCCGACTTGGACTCGGCCTGCTTGAAGTCGACCCCCAGGTCCTTGGACGCCTTCGTAATGCCCTCGAAGCTGGACTGGTTGAAGGACTTGTCGTCGAAGCCACCGAAGTCGGAGACGATGCAGGGCACGTAGTCGGAGGCGGTGCCACCCGAGGTTCCCTCATCGGTCGGCGCCGGGGCACACGCTGCGAGAAGTGCCACTACGCCGAGCGTGGCGAGGCCGCTGAATGCGACCCGTCGTTTCATGATTGTCAAAATGACCTCCAATGGTCGCCCGGCGCGGGGTTCGCAGGGGGCTTAATTGGTTTCCACGCTACCGAATGATTCTCTGCTCAGAGGAGCAAACAGCGACTGTTCGCGAAAGGTTATCAAGACGCGACACTGGCCGAGCCCGCTCCGGCCTCCGTGACCGCGGCCCCCGACCGAAAAGCACCCCGATCGGGGGGTTCAGGCGCGTCAGAGCACGTCGCTGCTGCCGGACAGCTTGAGCGCGTCGACGACGGCCTTCACTTTCTGCGCGTTGGCGCTGGTGGTGATCAGCAGCGCATCCGGAGTGTCCACCACGACGATGTCCTCAACCCCGATCAGCGCGATCATGCGGCCCGTGTGGCTGACCACGATTCCGCTCGACGAGTCGGCCAGGACCCGGGCACCCTCACCCAGAATGGCGAGGTCGCGCTTGCGGCCGTTGGCATGGATCTTCGCGATCGACGCGAAGTCTCCCACGTCGTCCCAGTCGAACTGGCCGGGGATCACGGCGAGCTTGCCGCGCGCGGCCACCGGTTCGGCGACGGAATAGTCGATCGCGATCTTCTTCAGGCGCGGCCAGACCCGGTCGACCACGGCGCCGCGGCGAGGGGTGTCCCAGGCCTCGGCCAGTTCCAGCAGCCCGGCGAGGAGCGCAGGCTCGGCGGCGCCGATCTCCTCCAGCAGACGATCGGCGCGGGCGATGAACATGCCGGCGTTCCAGAAGTAATTGCCGTTCGCCAGGTAGTCCTGGGCGGTGGCCTCGTCCGGCTTCTCCACGAAGGAGTCGACCGACAGGGCGCTGGCGGCGCCGCTGATGTTCAGCGGGCCGGCGGCCTTGATGTAGCCGAAGCCGACGGCCGGCTCCGTGGGCTGGATGCCGATGGTCACGATGTAGCCGGCGTCGGCCGCGGTGACCGCCTCCGCCACGGCCTGGCGGAACTGGGCGGCGCCCTTGATCACGTGGTCGGCGGCGAAGGAGCCGATGATGACGCCCGGCTCCCGCCTCTCCAGGATCGCCGCGGCCAGGCCGATCGCGGCGGTGGACTCCCGCGGCTCGCTTTCGAGCACCACATTCAGGTCGGCCAGCTCGGGAAGCTGCTCCTCGACGGCGGCACGGTGCGCCCGGCCCGTGACGACCATGATGCGCTGCTCGCCGGACAGCGGGGCGAGACGCTCCCACGTGGAGCGGAGCAGCGTCTGGCCGGAGCCGGTCAGGTCGTGCAGGAATTTGGGGGCGTCGGCGCGGGACAACGGCCACAGCCGGGACCCGATTCCACCGGCCGGGATCACGCTGTAGAAACGGTCGAGGGGTTCCGTGGAATGCAGCATTCGGCCAGACTACCGCCCGGTCCGCGCTGTTCACGGTGCGTTCACCTGCACGCCGGAGGCGTTGCCTACGCTCCGAGCATGAGGGTTGCACTCATCACCGAAAGTTTCCTGCCCACCGTCAGCGGAGTCACCACGAGCGTGTGCCGGGTGCTCGAGCACCTCGCCGCCACCGGCTACGACGCCATGGTCATCGCCCCGGCCGGGGCTCCGGACCGGTACGCCGGGTTCCCGGTGCACAGCGTGCCGGCCGCCCGTTACCGGCAGTTCCCGGTGGGCCTGCCCAGCCCGCAGGTTCATCGGCTGCTGGCCGACTTCGCGCCCGACGTGCTGCACGCCGCCTCGCCGTTCCTGCTCGGCGCGCAGGGCATCGCGGCGGCGAACCGGCAGGGTGTGCCCAGCGTCGCCGTCTTCCAAACGGATGTCGCCGGCTACGCCCGCCGCAACCGGCTCGGCCCCGCCGCGCAGTCGGCCTGGCGCTTCGTCAAGTGGGTGCACGAAGGAGCCGACCTCACCCTGGTCCCGTCCACCGCCTCGATGGCGGACCTGCGCCGGATCGGCCTCCACCGACTCGCCCACTGGAGCCGCGGCGTCGACCTGGTCGGCTACCACCCCAATCGGAGGTCCGACCCGGAAGTGTCCGCCCTCCGACGCCGGCTGGCGCCGAACGGCGAAGTCGTCGTGGGCTACGTCGGCCGGATGGCCCCCGAGAAGCAGGTGGAGCGGTTCCGTTGTCTGCGGGGCGTGCCCGGCATCCGTCTCGCCCTCGTCGGCGACGGCCCGTCCCGACCGGCCCTCGAGAAGGAACTCGCCGGACTGCCGGTGACCTGGCTCGGCCGGCTGGACGGGGTGGACCTCTCCCGCGCCTACGCGAGCTTCGACCTGTTCCTGCACGCGGGCACCGAGGAGACCTTCGGCCAGACCCTGCAGGAGGCCCACTCCGCCGGGCTCCCGGTGGTGGCCCCGCGCGCCGGAGGCCCGATCGACCTGATCGACCATGGTGTGAACGGCTTCCTCTTCACCCCGGACGACGAAGCCGACCTGCGCCGCTGCGTCACCCGCCTGGTGTCCGATGCGGCCCTGCGGCGACGGATGGGCGAGGCCGGGCGCCGGAGCGTGCTCGGCCGAACCTGGGAAAACGTCTGCGGCACACTGCTCGATCACTACCAGCAGGTCATCGACGAACGCGCCGCCGTGAACGCCATGGTTGCGGTTCCGCTGTCAATGCAGCGTTAGCCGGGACAATCGCGTTTTATCTCGGCGCAGAGACACTTAGACTGGATCTACGTGCGCACGGCGCATTGCCGGCCTGATTCGTCGAGGCCGCTACTTAGCCAGGGAGGGTTCATGCCAGAGCAGGCAGCGACACTGACATCCCAGCAGAAGACGACGTCACGTCGCCCCGCCGGAACCCTGTACAGGGGCCGCGAGGGCATGTGGTCGTGGGTCCTCCACCGCATCACCGGTGTAGCGATCTTCTTCTTCTTGCTGGTTCACATTTTGGACACCGCGCTGGTGCGCGTCAGCCCGGAGGCCTACAACGCGGTCATCGCCAGCTACCAGACGCCGATCATGGGGCTGGGCGAGGTCGCACTCGTCGGGGCCATCGTGTTCCACGCCTTCAACGGGCTGCGGATCATCCTGATCGACTTCTGGAACGCCAAGTACCAGAAGGCCATGTTCTACGTCGTGATCGCCCTGTGGGTGGTAACGATGCTCGCCTTCGTGCCGCGCCACCTGATCAACGTGTTCAGCCACTAGGCGGGAAGAGCCATGACAACCACAATCGAAGCTCCCCGCAGCCCGTACGCCCGCTCGCCGAAGAAACGCGGCGTCAACTGGGAAAAATGGGGCTGGATCTACATGCGTGTCTCCGGCGTCGTGCTGGTCGTACTCATTTTCGGCCACCTGTTCGTCAACCTGATGGTGGGTGAAGGGGTCAGCGCCCTCAACTTCGCCTTCGTCGCCGGCAAGCTGACCACCCCGTTCTGGATGGTCTGGGACGTGCTGATGCTCTGGCTCGCCCTGATCCACGGCGGCAACGGCATGCGCACGCTCGTCAACGACTACGCCACCCAGCGCCTCACCCGCGGCATCCTGAAGTCCGCCATCCTGGCGGCCGTCGTGATCCTGATCGTCCTGGGCACCCTCGTGGTCTTCACATTCGACCCCTGCCCGGCCGGCTCGCCCGCCGATCTCCTCCCCTCGTTCTGCTCGGCCATCTAGGAGCTGCAAACACTCATATGTCAACGGATGCTTTCACCGCGCCCACCGAGTCCACCGTCGTAGACGGTGTGCACTACCACCAGTTCGACATCGTCATCGTGGGAGCCGGCGGTGCCGGCATGCGTGCCGCCATCGAAGCCGGCTCCGGCGCCAGCACGGCCGTGATCTCCAAGCTCTACCCCACGCGTTCACACACCGGTGCGGCGCAGGGCGGGATGGCCGCGGCCCTCGCCAACGTCGAGGAAGACAACTGGGAGTGGCACACCTTCGACACGGTCAAGGGCGGCGACTACCTGGTGGACCAGGACGCGGCCGAGATCCTCGCCAAGGAAGCCATCGACGCGGTCATCGACCTCGAGAACATGGGCCTGCCCTTCAACCGCACGCCGGAGGGCAAGATCGACCAGCGCCGGTTCGGCGGCCACACCAGCGACCACGGCAAGGCGCCCGTTCGCCGGGCCTGCTACGCCGCCGACCGCACCGGCCACATGATCCTGCAGACCCTGTACCAGAACTGCGTCAAGCGCGGCATCAACTTCTTCAACGAGTTCTACGTGCTCGACCTGGTCATGACGCCGGTCGACGGGGTCGACCAGCCGTCGGCCGTCGTCGCCTACGACCTGTCCACCGGAGAGCTGCACGTCTTCCAGGCGAAGGCGTTCATCTTCGCCACCGGCGGCTTCGGCAAGATCTACAAGACCACCTCGAACGCCCACACCCTCACCGGCGACGGCGTGGGAATCGTGTGGCGCAAGGGCCTGCCGCTCGAGGACATGGAGTTCTTCCAGTTCCACCCGACCGGCCTGGCGGGCCTCGGCATCCTGCTCACCGAAGGTGCGCGCGGTGAGGGAGCCATCCTCCGCAACGCGGCCGGCGAACGGTTCATGGAGCGCTACGCCCCCACCATCAAGGACCTCGCCCCGCGTGACATCATCGCCCGCTGCATGGTCAAGGAGGTCGCGGAAGGCCGCGGCGCCGGTCCGAACAAGGACTACCTGTACCTGGACTGCACCCACCTCGGCGCCGAGGTGCTCGAGACCAAGCTGCCCGACATCACCGAGTTCGCCCGCACCTACCTCGGCGTCGACCCGGTCACCGAGCCGGTGCCGGTCATGCCCACCGCGCACTACGCGATGGGCGGCATCCCGACCAACGTGAACGCGGAAGTGCTGCGCAACAACACGACCGTCGTCCCCGGCCTGTATGCGGCCGGCGAGTGCGCCTGCGTCTCCGTGCACGGCTCCAACCGGCTCGGCACCAACTCCCTGCTGGACATCAACGTGTTCGGCAAGCGCGCCGGCAACAACGCCGTCGCGTACGTCAAGACCGCCGAGTTCACACCGCTGCCGGCCGACCCGGCCCAGGGCGTGCGCGAACTGCTGGAGGGCATCCGCTCCTCCACCGGCACCGAGCGCATCGCCGTGCTCCGCAAGGAGCTGCAGGAGACGATGGACGCCAAGGCACAGGTGTTCCGCACCGATGAGTCACTCTCCGACGTCACCAATGTGATTCACGGGCTCCGCGAGCGGTACAAGAACATCGGCGTGCAGGACAAGGGCCGCCGGTTCAACACCGACCTGCTCGAGGCCGTCGAACTCGGCTTCCTGCTCGACCTGGCCGAGGTCGTGGTGTATTCCGCCCGCAACCGCAAGGAAAGCCGCGGCGGGCACATGCGCGACGACTTCCCCCTGCGCGACGACGAGAACTACCTCGTGCACACCATGGCGTACCTGACCGGCGACCCGCTCTCCGCCGATGCCGCCGACCACATCGCGCTCGACTGGAAGCCAGTCACCATCACGCGCTACCAGCCGATGGAAAGGAAGTACTGAGTTGAGTACCGCAACCATGGGCGCGCCCGTCGTACCGGAGGAGATCGCATCCTTCACCGTGACCCTGATCATCCGCCGGTACAACCCGGAAGTCGACGACGAACCGCACTGGGACGACTACGACGTGCAGATGTACCCGACCGACCGGGTGCTCGACGCCCTGCACAAGATCAAGTGGGAGCAGGACGGCAGCCTGAGCT
Organism: Cryobacterium cryoconiti; assembly: GCF_004403065.1. Classification (GTDB taxonomy): domain Bacteria; phylum Actinomycetota; class Actinomycetes; order Actinomycetales; family Microbacteriaceae; genus Cryobacterium; species Cryobacterium cryoconiti. The sequence continues at coordinate 22,338 of NZ_SOHA01000032.1, read as the reverse complement.
TCCGCCGCTCCTGCGCGCACGGCATCTGCGGTTCGGATGCGATGCGCATCAACGGCCGCAACCGGCTGGCCTGCAAGACCCTGATCAAGGACCTCGACATCACCAAGCCGGTGTACGTCGAGGCCATCAAGGGTCTCCCGCTGGAGAAGGACCTGATCGTGGACATGGAACCGTTCTTCGAATCGTTCCGTGCCGTGCAGCCGTTCCTGGTGGCCAACAACGCCCCCACCGACGGCAAGGAGCGCATCCAGACCGTCGCGCAGCGTGAGCGCTTCGACGACACCACCAAGTGCATCCTCTGCGCCGCGTGCACGTCGAGCTGCCCGGTGTTCTGGACCGACGGACAGTACTTCGGCCCGGCCGCGATCGTCAACGCGCACCGGTTCATCTTCGACTCGCGCGACGACAACGCCGCCGTGCGCCTCGACATCCTGAACGACAAGGAAGGCGTGTGGCGTTGCCGCACCACCTTCAACTGCACCGAGGCGTGCCCCCGCGGGATCCAGGTCACGCAGGCCATCTCCGAGGTCAAGCAGGCCATGCTGCGCGGCACCGCGTAGCCGGCCGGCGCTCCGAGGCCGGCCTCCCGCGACGATTCGTCGCGGGAGGCCGGCCTTTCGCATTCTCGGCCGCCGGGCTGCCGTTTAGGCTGGGCAGGTGAATACTCCCGCGGTGATCGACCGGACCAAGACCCTCGCTGCGCGGATCATGCGCTCGCGCCCCGTGCGCGTCTTCAACCGGTTCAGTGAAAGCGGCGGTCCCATCCTCGCCGGCGGAATCTCCTACCAGGCCATCTTCGCCACCTTCGCCGCCCTCTGGTTGACCTTCTCCGTCGCCGGGCTGTGGATCACGTCGAACCCCGACCTCGAGTTGACGCTCTACTCCTTCATCAACCAGTCCATTCCCGGGCTGATCGGCGAGGAAGGCGTGATCGACCCGAGCGTCCTCGCCAATGCCCGGGTCTTCGGCTGGTCCGGAGTGATCGCCCTGGTCGGCTTGCTTGCGACCGTGCTCGGTTGGCTCTCGACGATGGCCCAGGCGGTGCGCACCATCTTCCGGATGCCGCGCGACACGACCTTCATCCTCTGGGTGAAGCTGCGGGAACTCGGCCTCGGCCTGCTGTTCGCGGTGGTGCTCGTGACCTCCGCCCTGATCTCGCTCGCCAGTACGGAGGCGCTCGGCGCCCTGTTCGGCGTGTTCGGGATCTCGCGGGACTCGTTCTGGTTCAACAGTGCCGCCCGCGCGATCGGCCTGATCCTCGTGCTCCTGATCGACACCGTCACCCTCGCCGCGCTGTTCCGAGTGCTCTCCCGGGTGCGGATCCCGTTGCGCCAGCTGATCACCGGCTCCGTTCTGGGCGCGGTGGGGCTCGGAGTGCTCAAGATCCTCGGCAGCACGCTGCTCGCCGGCGCCGGCCGGAACCCGCTGCTCGCGGCATTCGCCGTGATCATCGGGCTCCTGATCTGGTTCAACCTGACCAGCACGCTCACCCTGCTCGCGGCATCCTGGATCGCCGTCGGCATGGACGACGCCGGACTGTCCCCCAGACGGATCAGCGCCGACGAGGTCGCCACCGAGAAGCGCCGGCAGGAAGAGGAGGCGTTCCGCGTGGTCGTGACGGCCGAGCTGCGGGACGCCCGCCTCGCGCACGACACCGCGCACTGGCCCCAGCGACTGCTGACCGCGCGTCGCCTCCGCGCCGCCGAGAAGCGGGCCGCGGCCCTCGACGCCGACGGCCCCGGCTAGAGCCAAAGTAGAGTTGGGGAATGCCTTCCGACTCGACTGCCGCATCCGAACCTGTCTCGTCCGTCGCTCCCGCCACCACGCGGCTGCGGATCGCCAGCGTCAACGTGAACGGCGTACGGGCCGCGTACCGCAAGGGCATGGGCGAGTGGCTCGCCGACCGTGACGTGGACATCCTCGCCATCCAGGAGGTGCGGGCGTCGACGGAAGACCTCGAGGGCCTCCTCGGACCGGAGTGGAGCATCCTGCACGACGCCGCCACCGCGAAGGGCCGCGCCGGGGTTGCCCTGGCCAGCCGGTCGACCGCGAGCATCCACCGGGTGGAACTCGGCGCCACGGAATTCGACAGCGCCGGCCGCTGGCTCGAAGCCGACTACGAGGTCAACGGCAAGCTGATCACGGTCGTGAGCACCTACGTGCATTCCGGCACGGTCGACACCCCCAAGCAGGTCGAGAAGTACAAGTTCCTCGACGCCATGCTCGAGCGCCTGCCCGAACTCGCCGCGCACAGCGACCGGGCCGTCGTGCTCGGCGACCTGAACGTCGGCCACCGTACGATCGACATCAAGAACTGGCGCGGCAATGTGAAGCGCGCCGGGTTCCTGCCCGAGGAGCGCGCCTACTTCGACCGCATCGTCGGTGCCGAAGACGAACCCGGCTACAACGCCGGAGCCGGCCTCGGCTGGGTCGACGTGGGACGCAAATGGGCCGGCGAAGTGGACGGACCGTTCACCTGGTGGTCGTGGCGCGGCCAGGCGTTCGACAACGACACCGGCTGGCGGATCGACTACCAACTGGCGACGCCGGCGCTCGCGGCATCCGTCACCGACTACGCCGTGGACCGCGCGGCCGCCTACGACCAGCGCTGGTCCGACCACACTCCCGTGGTCGTCGACTACGCCATCTGACCTCCCCCACCAGTTCGCGCCGCCGGTTGCCCGGCGGCCCCACGCCACGAAAAGATCTGATCCCATGAACAAGCCCCGCCTCTACTCGGGCATGCAGCCGAGCGCCGATTCCCTGCAGATCGGCAACTACATCGGCGCCCTCCTGAACTGGAAGGCGCTGCAGCAGACCCACGACGCGTACTTCTCCATCGTCGACCTGCACGCCCTGACCGTGGCGCAGGACCCGGTGAAGCTGCGGGAGAACACCCGCCGCACCGCCGCGCAGTACATCGCCAGCGGCATCGACCCGTCGGTGTCGACGCTGTACGTGCAGTCGCATGTCCCCGCGCACGCCCAGCTGGCCTGGGTGCTGAACACCATCACCGGGTTCGGCGAGGCCAGCCGGATGACCCAGTTCAAGGACAAGTCCGCCCGGCAGGGATCGGACGCGACCACCGTGGGACTGTTCGCCTACCCGATGCTGATGGCCGCGGACATCCTGCTGTACGACACCGAGATCGTGCCGGTCGGCGAGGACCAGCGCCAGCACGTCGAACTGACCCGGGACATCGCGGCCCGCTTCAACGCCCGGTTCGGGCAGACGTTCACCGTGCCGGAGGTCGCCATCGTCAAGGAGACCGCCAAGATCTACGACCTGCAGAACCCGACCTCGAAGATGTCAAAGTCGGCGGAGTCGCACGCCGGCGTGATCTGGTTGCTGGACGAGCCGGCGGTGACGGCGAAGAAGATCATGCGCGCCGTCACGGATGCCGAGGGCGGCGTGGTCTTCGACCGCGAGAACAAGCCCGGCGTGGCCAACCTGCTGACCATCTACTCGGTGCTCGCGTCGCGCAGCATCCAGTCGCTCGAGGACGAGTACGCGGGCAAGGGCTACGGCGACCTGAAGAAGGGGCTCGCCGAGGTGGTCACCGGCACGTTCGGGCCGATCCGGGCGCGCGTGCTCGAACTGCTCGACGACCCCGCCGAACTCGACCGCCTCCTCGCCCAGAACGCCGACCGGGCCGCGGGGGTGGCCAACGAGACGCTGGCACGCGCCTACGACCGCGTCGGCCTGCTGCCGCGCCGCTAGCGTGGTGGTCGCCGTCGCCGTGTCCTTGTCGGCCGGGCTCGCCGGGTTCGCCGGGTCGGCCGGGTCGGCCGGGTTCGCCGGGTTCGCCGGGTTCGCCGGGTAACGGATGCCCGTGCCCGCCGTCGTTCTCTTCGACCTCGATGACACCCTGTTCGCTCATCGCGGGGCCGTCACCGACGGCATCCGTGCCCATCTGGGAACCCTGGGCGGCGCCTACGCCCCCCTTGACCCCGGTGTGGCACTCGCGCTCTGGGACGACCTCGAGGAGCGGCATTACCACGCGTATCTCGCCGGCAGCCTCGACTTCGCCGGACAGCGACAGGCGCGGGCCCGGGATTTCGCGGCGGCCCACGGCGTCACCCTGTCCGGGCCGGCGGCGACGGCCTGGTTCGACGCGTACTTCCTGCACTATCGGGCGAGCTGGCGCCTCCACCCGGATGCGCTCCCCTGCCTCGACACCATCGCCGCCGACTTCCCGGGCGTGCGCATCGGGCTGATCACCAACGGCGAGTCCACGCCTCAGGGTCTGAAGCTGGCTGACACGGGGCTCTCCGGGCGGCTGGAGCATGTGATCGCTTCCGGTGATCTGGGCTTCGCCAAGCCGGACCCCCGCATCTTCCACCACGCCTGCGCCGTGTTCGGGGCGGCGCCGGAGCAGACCGTCTACGTGGGCGACCGGCTGCGCACCGACGCGATCGGAGCCGCGGCGGCCGGATTGACCGGGGTGTGGCTGGACCGCACCGGTGCGCCGGGCGGCCCCGACGCGGCCGAGGCCGCTCGGCTGGGCGTCCTCCGGATCACCGGCCTGGCCGCCCTGCCCGCCGCTCTCGGCGCCCGCCTCGCCTAGCCAGCTCCGCCTACCCCGCTCCGCCTACCCTGCTCCGCCTACCCCGCCCGCCTACCCCGCCCGCCTACCCCGCTCCGCCCCCGTCACGCGCACCTCACCCTCGCGCCGTTGTCCTTGGCATAACTCCTGCAAATTGACGGCGCTCTCGCCAAGACGCCTGTCGTTCTGCGGGTGTCAGGTTCCGTGTACTGCAATTTGCAGGAGTTATGCACGACATTGACGGTCAGAATGGTCGGGGCGGCGGGCGGTGCGGTGGGTGCCGAGCACTCGGTCAGGCGTGAGCGCTGCCGAAGTTGCACAGGTCCACGAGTTTCCGGATGGCTCTGACCACGCCCGCAGGATCGAACATGATGTCCTGATAAAGCACGCGTAACGACGGATACCCGAGCTCGGCGAGCCGACGGTCCCTGGTTCGGTCCCGGATATGGTCATTCCAGGATTTGTGAAACTGGTTGCTGTCAGCCTCGACGACGACGCACCCCTCTACGAGCAGGTCCACGCGGCCCACGCCATGAATCTTCACCTGGATATCGCAGCGCAGACCAGCGTCGAGGATGAGCTGCCGGAGCACCGTTTCCTGCCCCGCGTCGGACCGCGCATCGATTCGGGATTGCAGGTCCCGATACTTGGCCGGCACATGCGCAAAGATCTCCGGAACATCGCCCGAGTTGATTTGTCCCTCATGCAAAGCCGTATCGAGAGCGGCAAGGGCAAAATTGCGCGGTTGGCATTGGATGATCTGGACCAGGGCATCCCGAGCGCCGACGCAGTACTCCGTGCCGTCTCCAGCATCAAGAAGGGGACCCCAGTGCAATTCGACGCCATCGCGCGGGGCATCCGCCAATCGAACGAAACGGCTGTGTGGGGCGCGCAGCCGCGACCCGTACCGGTCGACGTGGAGATGGGTGAACTGCGCGTCGAAGGCGAAGATCTTCAGTTCGTTCGCCGCGGACACACAGGCCAGCCTGCCACCGACACAGACCGCTTCTATCGTGTGCCGGTCGGTCCCCGGCCGGGCGTAGTGATCGCGGCGCACGCGCAGAAGTGCCCCGGTGCGGACAGCAAGGGTGATCTGGGCCCCAGTCATACCCCCGCTGAGAAGTTCATGACGATGGACGATTCGTCTCGGTCCGAAGTCCAGGCTCGTGAAGGAAGTCATGCCGTGATGGTGTCGGCTCGCGAGGACCGTTCCGACACCATCCCAGTGATCTGGGGAGAGCACCTCGCCGCGCACAATTGTGCATAACTCCTGCAAATCGTGTTCGTGTACTCATGACTGCCGCGGAAAACCGGGCTTCGCATTTTCTCAGCGCCGAATTTGCAGGAGTTATGCGAAAAGACGGCACGACACCCGCGTCAATACGGGTGGATGTGTAGGAAGGGTGGGGAGGGCTGGGGCGGGCGGGCCAGGGAAGGGAAGGGAAGGGAAGGGAAGGGAAGGGAAGGGAAGGGAAGGGAAGGGAAGGGAAGGGCGGGGAAGGGCTGGGGAGGGCGGGCCAGGAGAGGGCAGGGAAGGGCGGAGCTGAGAGGGCACGGATGCCGGAACCCGGCGGCCAGGAAGGGCCGCCGGGTTCCGGGATGGTGCGCCACGCGCGACAGCGCGGGCTAGACGACGTCGGCGTCGACCCAGTCGAGGGACTTGGTGACGGCCTTCTTCCAGTTGCGCAGCAGGCGGTCGCGCTCGGCGACGTCCATGCTCGGCTCCCAGCGGGCGTCTTCCTGCCAGTTGGCCCGCAACTCGCCGAGGTCGCTCCAGAAGCCGACGGCCAGGCCGGCGGCGTAGGCGGCGCCCAGCGCCGTGGTCTCCGCCACCACCGGGCGCACGACCGACACGCCGAGGATGTCCGCCTGGAACTGCATCAGCAGGTCGTTGGCCGAGGCCCCGCCGTCGACCTTGAGTTCCGTGAGCGGCACGCCGGAGTCGGCGTTCACCGCGTCCAGCACCTCGCGGCTCTGGTACGCGATCGCCTCGAGCGCGGCGCGGGCGATGTGGCCCTTGTTCACGTAGCGGGTGAGGCCGACCAGGGCACCCCGGGCATCCGCCCGCCAGTACGGCGCGAACAGCCCGGAGAAAGCCGGCACGAAGTAGGCGCCGCCGTTGTCCTCGACCGAGAGGGCCAGGGACTCGATCTCCTCGGCCGTGTGAATGATGCCGAGGTTGTCACGCAGCCACTGCACGAGTGAGCCGGTGACCGCGATCGACCCCTCCAGGGCGTAGTGCGTTTCGCCCTCGCCGAGCTTGTAGCCGACCGTCGTGAGCAAGCCGTTCCGGGAGTGGATGATCTCGGTGCCGGTGTTGAAGATCAGGAAGTTTCCGGTGCCGTACGTGTTCTTGGCCTCGCCCTGATCGAAGGCGGCTTGGCCGAAGGTGGCGGCCTGCTGGTCACCGAGGATGCCGCTGATCGGGGTCTCGCGCAGCAGGCTGTGGCCGCTGGCGATGCCGTAGACCTCGGAGGAGGAGCGGATCTCGGGCAGCATCGACTTCGGCACGTTGAATGCGGCGAGGATCTCGTCGTCCCACTGCAGGGTTTCCAGGTCCATGAACAGGGTGCGGCTGGCGTTGGTGACGTCGGTCGCGTGCACACCGTCCTCCAGGCCGCCGGTGAGGTTCCACAGCACCCACGTGTCGGTCGTGCCGAACATCAGATCGCCGGCCTCTGCCTTCTCCCGGGCCCCGTCGACGTTCTCGAGGATCCAGACGATTTTCGTGCCGGAGAAGTACGTCGCCAGCGGCAGGCCCACCGTGGCCTTGAAGCGGTCGGCGCCTCCGTCGGCGGCGAGCCGGTCAACGATGGGCTGGGTGCGGGTGTCCTGCCAGACGATGGCGTTGTAGACGGGGATGCCGGTGTGGCGGTCCCAGACCACGGCGGTCTCGCGCTGGTTGGTGATGCCCACGGCCGCGATGTCGTGACGGGTCAGGTTGGCTCGGGCCAGAGCCGAACCGATGACCTCACGGGTGTTGTTCCAGATTTCCATCGGGTCGTGCTCGACCCAGCCGGCGCGCGGGAAGATCTGCTCGTGCTCGAGCTGCCCGGTCGAGATGATCGACCCGGCCTTGTCGAAGATGATCGCACGCGTACTGGTCGTGCCCTGGTCGATTGAGATGACGTACTTTGCCATTGTTAACTCCTTTGTCACAGCTGGGATCAAGGTTAAGCGAAATGAGAGACGAGAAGAGAAAAGAAGAGACGGATGCCGCGCGGCGCCTAGGTCAGGATCGGCAGGAGGAACGCGGAGCTCCAGCCCGCCAGCAGGCCACCGATGACGGGGCCGACGACGGGCACCCAGGAGTAGGCCCAGTCTGAGGAGCCTTTGCCCTTGATGGGCAGCAGGAAGTGCGCGATCCGCGGGCCGAGGTCACGGGCGGGATTGATCGCGTAGCCGGTCGGCCCGCCGAGTGAGGTGCCGATCACGATCACGAGCAGGGCCACCGGCAGGGCGCCGAGGGCGGCGAGGCCACCGCTCTCGCCCTGTCGGCCGCCGCCGAACGCGATGACGACGAAGACGAGTACGAACGTGCCGATGATCTCGGTGACCAGGTTCCAGCCGTACGAACGGATGGCCGGGCCGGTCGAGAACACACCGAGCTTGCTGGCCGGATCCGGTTCCTGGTCGAAGTGCTGCTTGTAGGCGAGCCAGACGAGGGTCGCGCCCAGGATGGCGCCGATCATCTGGGCCGCGATGTACGACGCTACGGACACGGTGTTGACCGGAACGCCCGAGCCGAACTCGGTTGCCCCCGACGCCACCAGACCCAGGGTCACGGCGGGGTTGAGGTGGGCGCCCGAGTTATAGGCGACGATCACGCCGGCGTAGACCCCGAGGCCCCAGCCGACGGTGACCATCAGGAACCCGGCGCCGAACCCCTTGTTGCGGGCGAGGGCGACGTTGGCGACCACGCCGCAGCCGAGTAACACGAGCAGGGCGGTGCCCACGACTTCCGAGAGGAAGACGATACCGAGATTGTCCACGTTGACATCCTTTGTTGATCAGTGAGTTGATGAAACGATAAAAGCGGCGGGCGGCTCCTAGGCCGCGGGGAGGACCGGCACGGCCGGCGATTCCGCCCGGTCCAGCTGCACGCCGTAAAGGTCGCGCAGCGTGTGCGCCGCACTGTCGACCTCGTTGGCGCTGCGGGCGGCATCCCAGCCGAGGACCGGCGCGAGCACCTCGGCCAGCTCGACGAGCAACGGCAGGGTCACCTCGCCGCGGAAAGCGATGCTGGTGCGCCGCAGCAGCAGGTCGATCAGGTGCACGACGGATTCCTCCCGGGCGATCAGCTCGATCTCGCGCCGGGTGTACCCCGGGTGCTGCTCGAGTGCCGCGTCGGGTTCGGCGGTGAGCCAGGAGATCACCTCGGCGGCGCGGGTGCCGTAGCGGGTCAGGAGCACGTCGGCACGCGGCACGCCCACCTCGTCACCGTTGGCGACCACCCAGACCCGGCGCGCGGCATCCGTCACCGGAAAGTTGCGGCCACCGCCGATGGGGAGACCGACCGTCGAGACGATGCGCGGCAGGCCGAGCAGGGTCAGGATGTCGCCGCTCAGGTGCTCCGCCAGGGCTCGGAAGGTGGTCCACTTGCCGCCGACCAGGCTGAGCAGGGTGCCGGGCCGGGCGCCGAGCGGGCGGGACTCGATGCGGTAGTCGCGGGAGACGAACCCGGGTGCCTCGTCGTCATGGCGGGGCAGCGGGCGCACCCCGGCGAACCGGAAGACGATCTGCGACCGGTCGACGACCACGGTCGGGAAGACGTGGTTGACCAGTTCGAAGAAGTAGTCCACCTCCGCCTCGGTGCAGCGGGCCGGCTGGGACATGTCGTGCTCGAGGTCGGTCGTGCCCACGAGGACACGGCCCGCAAGCGGGTAGATCAGCACGATGCGGCCGTCTTCGTGCTCGAAGAAGATCTCCCGTCCACCGGTGGCGGCGAGCAGATCCGGGTTGTCGAGCACGATGTGCGACCCCTTGGTGCCGCCCATGAAGGTGCTGGCCTGGCCGAGGGCGGTGTTGGTGAGGTCGGTCCAGGGTCCGGACGTGTTGACCACGATGTCGGCCGCGAAGCTGAACTCGGCACCGGTGACGGCGTTGCGCAGGCGCACGCCCGCGGCATCCATTCCGACGGCCTCGACGTAGTTGGCGCTGCGCGCGTGGTCGCCCGCGGCCAGGCCGTCGGCAAGCACGTCGAGCGCGAGCCGCTCCGGGTCGTGCATGGAGGCGTCGTAGTAGGTCGCCGTGTACTTGAGGCTCGGGTTGATCTTCGGCAGCAGCTTGAGTGATGCCTTCCTGCCGAGGAACTCGTGCCGGGGCACGGTGCCGCCGTCGCGCGAGAAGGAGTCGTAGAGCATCATGCCGATCTTGATCAGCAGCGCCCCGCGCTCCTGCGCGGCACCCTGCTTGTGGGTGAGGAAACGCATCGGCGCGGACAGGACCCCGGAGAAGGTGGAGTAGATGGGGATGGTCGTCTTGAGCGGCTTGACGTAGTGCGGGGCGATCTTGAGCAGGCTGTTGCGCTCCTCGACCGATTCCTTGACCAGGCGGAACTCACCGTTCTCGAGGTAGCGCACCCCGCCGTGGATCATGTGCGATGAGGCCGCGGAGGCGCCGGACACGTAGTCGCCCTTGTCGACGATGGCGACGTCCACGCCTTGCAGGGCGAGGTCACGGAAGGTGGCGATACCGTTGATGCCGGCCCCGATGATCAGCACCTGGGCCCGTGGGCGATCCTGAAGGGCGGCCTGGGCGGCGGCGCTCGAGCGAGGCTGGGCAGAGGATGACTCGGGTGTTGACAGCACGGATACGCTCACTTCTCTGTGGGTGGAAACCGTGAGGGTCTGTCACAGTCGGCCCCCCTCGAACGCGTGGCGCGGAGTGGGGAACTTCCACCCTGCTAGGTTCGACACAAACGGTCAAGCCGTGTGAACATATGTGCAAGGAGTCGAAATGGGCCATCTGGACGATCCGTCACTGTCCGACCGCACGAACGACGCCCTCACGGCGGCGCACCTGTATTACATGCAGGACCTGACCATGGAAGCCATTGCGACAGAGCTGCACACCTCCCGTTCCTCAGTGTCCCGCCTGCTCAGCCAGGCCAGGGCCAGCGGGCTCGTCGACATCCAGATCCGGTCCCCGCTGGACGCTCCGAGCCGGGTGGAGCAGCTGATCCTGGACCGTTTCCAGGTCACCGCGCACGTCGTGCCGGTGCCCGACCATGCCAGCGACGCGGACCGGCTGGAGCGCGTGGCCCTCTCGGTTGCACGAATTCTCGGTGAGTACTTCGACTCGAACATGATCATGGGCATCGCCTGGGGCTCGACCATGAACGCGGTCAGCCGCCACGTGACGCCCAAACGCACCCACAACGCGCAGATCGTGCAGCTGAACGGCGCGGGCAACACGCGCAGCACCGGACTCGACTACGCCAGCGAGATCCTGCAACGGTTCAGCACCGCGTTCGATGCCCGCCTGGAACAGTTCCCGGTTCCCACCTTCTTCGACGACCCGGCCACGCGCAGGGCCTATTGGCGGGAACGTGGACTGCGCCGCCTGCTCGAGATGCAGGGGAACATGGACGTCGCCCTGTTCAGCGTGGGCTCGCCGTTCTCCACGGTTCCCAGCCACGTGTACGTCGGCGGTTACCTCGATGACGACGAGTTCGAGGCGCTGAGCAACGCCGGCGTCGTCGGAGACGTCGCGACGGTCTTCTACCGTGCGGACGGCTCGACCGACGGCATCCCGCTCAACGACCGCGGAACCGGGCCGGAACTATCGGTGCTGCGCCGCACCCCCCGTCGCATCTGCGTCGTGTCCGGCAGATCCAAGGTGGACAGTCTGCGCGGTGCGCTCGCCGCGGACCTGATCACCGACCTCTTCATCGATGAGAGCACGGCCCGGGCGCTCTGCGAGTGAGGTCGGCGGCGGCCCGACGTCAGTGCGTCGACACGTATTTGACGGGGGCCGGCAGTCCGCGTGCCACACGCACGGAACGCGAGAGCCGCTCGATCGATTTGAGGGCGTCGAGAACGTCGTCCGCCGTCACCACGAACGGCATGTTGTGGATGGTCTCCCCCGGCAGGGTTGCCGCTGCGGCGACGGCCCTCAGTTCCTCCTCGTCGTCAATGCCGAGACCGATCTCGGTCAGCGTGGTGGGGAGGCCGACGCGAGTGGTGAACTCGATGAAGTCCTCCACCTCGGCCTGCGGTGCTCCCTCGAGCACCAGCTGGGTCAGCGAGCCGATGTTCACCTTCTGCCCGTGAGTGAGACCGTGGGTCTGCGGGGCCGCGGTCAGACCGTTGTGGATGGCGTGGGCCGCCGCCAGGCCGCCCGACTCGAAACCGAGCCCGGACAGCAGCGTGTTCGCCTCCACGAGTTTCTCGAGGGCGGGAGTGACCAGGTTGTCACGCGCGGCATCGAGGGCGGGAAGGGCGTTCTCCCAGATGACATCCCACGACAACCGGGCGAGCGCGGTGCCGGTCTGGGTGGGTAGCCCGCCGGCCATCGTGGTCGCATGGGCGGCCGCCGTGGCCCGGGCCTCGAGCCAGGTCGCCAGCGCATCGCCGACCCCGGCGATCAGGAACTCGACCGGTGCATTGGCCACCATCTGGGTGTCGATGAGAACCAGATCGGGGTTGCGAGGGAAAAATCGGTATTCGACGAATTCGCCCTCGTCGGTGTAGATCACCGAGAGTGCGGAGGTGGGGGCATCCGTCGAGGCCACGGTGGGCACGCTGACCCAGCGGATACCAGCCAGGAACCCGGCAGCCTTGGCCACATCGATCGTGCTGCCGCCGCCCACGCCGAGGACGACATCGGACGCGGTGGAGCGGATCGTCTCGACCAGCGCGTCGACCGCGGACTTGGTCGCGAACCGGCCGAATCCGACCCGTTCCACGCGGAGGCCGGCAGCGGCGAAACTCGCCGACACCTGCTCCCCGGCGAAACCCCACACGACGTCATCGGCAATGATCAGGGGTGCGGACCCGATCTGGGACACGAATTCGCCGAGGCGATCAATGGCCCCCTTGCCCTGCACGTACCGTCCGGGGCTCATAACCGTGCGGATTGGAGTGCTCATCAAAGACCTTCTTCCTGAGTGGATTGCGGCTGGATCGTCGTGCGTCGGTGGTCACACTACGCCGCTGATTCGGCCGGTGCCGGGCCACCCTCTCGGCGGGGAATTCTTTCGCACGGGATGCGTTGAGATATAACTAGTAGTAAGTGCTCCGGGGTCGGTGTAATTCCGAACCGGCGGTGAAAGTCCGCGACCCGTGCCGCTCCTGGAGCGACACGGTTGAGCTGGTGAAATTCCAGCACCGACGGTTAAAGTCCGGATGAGAGGCGCACGAGTCGATTGGCCGTCCCGGTCGGTCGGCGGGTTTCGCGTTTGCGCGACCCACCTGGTGTTCGCCGCACCGAAAAACCCGGAGTTCGTTGACAAACGGACAGGACCCGGACATGACCGACCAGACGGCGCTCGAGGCCACCATGCGGCGCGCCCTCGCCCTGGCGGCGAACGGTCCGGCCACCGGGCCCAACCCGCAGGTCGGCTGCGTCCTCCTGAGCGCGTCCGGCGAGGTCCTCGCCGAGGGCTGGCACCGCGGTGCCGGCACCCCCCACGCCGAGGTCGACGCCCTGGCCCGGCTCACCCCCGGTGCGGCCCGCGGCGCCACCGCGGTGGTCACCCTGGAACCGTGCAACCACACCGGCCGCACGGGACCCTGCGCCCTCGCCCTGATCGACGCCGGCGTCGCCCGGGTCGTCTATGCCGTCTCCGATCCCGGCGTCTCCTCCTCCGGCGGGGCCGAGCGGCTCCGCGCCGCCGGCGTCGACGTGGCGGCCGGAGTGCTCGCCGACGCGGTCGAACCGTTCCTCGCCGACTGGCTGACCGCCGCCCGCCTCGGGCGGCCGTTCGTGACGCTGAAGTGGGCGTCGAGTCTCGACGGGCGCGCCGCCGCCGCCGACGGGACGAGCCGCTGGATCACCGGTCCCGAGGCCCGGCTGGACGTTCATCGGCGCCGCGGGGCATGCGGAGCCATCCTTGTGGGCACCGGCACGGTACTCGCCGACGACCCCGCGCTGACCGCCCGGGGCGCCGACGGACAGCTTCTGCCCGGTCAGCCGGTGCCCGTCGTGATCGGCACCCGCAGCATCCCGGCCGATGCGGCACTGCACTCCCACCCGCAGACGCCGCTGTTCTTTCCCACCCACGACCTGGCTGAGGTGCTGCGCGATCTGCACGAGCGCGGCATCCGTCGGGCATTCATCGAGGGTGGGCCCACCCTCGCCAGCGCCTTCGTGGCGGCCGGGCTGATCGACGAGTACCTCGTCTACCTGGCCCCCACACTGCTCGGCGGCGGGCGGCTCGCCCTCGGCGACATCGGCGTGGCAAGCATCACCGAGCAGCGCCATCTGGCCATCGACCACTACGACCGCCTCGGCGACGACCTCCTCGTCGTCGCCCGGCCGAGATAGGACACAGACATGTTCACCGGAATCATCGAGGAACTCGGCCAGGTCGAGAAGGTGGAGCGATCCGCGGATGCCGCGCGCCTCACCATCCGTGGGCCGCGGGTCGTTGCCGACGCCCGCCACGGCGACTCGATCTCGGTCAACGGCGTGTGCCTCACCGTGGTCGAGCAGACCGGCGACACGTTCACGGCCGATGTGATGGCACAGACCCTGTTCATGTCCACGTTGGGCTCGCTGCGGCCGGGCAGCCCGGTGAACCTCGAACGCGCCGCCCTGGTGGGCGACCGGCTGGGCGGTCACATCGTGCAGGGCCACATCGACGGCACCGGCACCCTGCTTCTCGTCACCCCCGGCGAGGCCTGGCGAGTGCTGCGATTCAGCCTCTCCCCCGAACTCGCGCCGCTCGTGGTGGGCAAGGGTTCCATCGCCGTCGACGGCGTCTCACTGACCGTCAGCAACATCAGCCCGGCGAGCGAACCGGAGCAGTGGTTCGAAGTCTCGCTCATCCCCGAAACCCTCACCGCCACGACGCTGGGACAGCGCGTGGCCGATGATCACGTCAATATCGAAACAGACATCCTGGCCCGCCACGTGGAGCGCATGCTCGCCGTGGCGGACGCGGGATCGAAAAGGAGCCACTCATGAGCCTCGCCGACATTCCCACCGCGCTGGATGCCCTCCGGCTGGGGAAACCGGTCATCGTCGCCGACGATGAGGGTCGCGAGAACGAGGGCGACGTGATCATCTCCGCCCAGCTGGCCACGCAGGAGTGGCTCGCCTGGACGGTGCGGTACTCCTCCGGTTTCATCTGCGCGCCGATGACGAACGACCTGGCCGACAAGCTCGACCTGCCGGTGATGGTGCTGAACAACGAGGACCCCCGCGGCACGAACTACACCGTGTCGGTCGACGCGGCCGACCGGCTCAGCACCGGGATCAGCGCCGCCGACCGTGCGCACACCCTGCGCGTGCTGGCCGATCCGACGTCCACGCCCTCCAGCCTGCACCGGCCCGGCCACATCATGCCCCTGCGCGCGATGGACGGCGGTGTGCGCGAGCGGGACGGCCACACCGAGGCGGCCGTCGACCTGATGAAGCTGGCCGGTCTCGCCCCGGTCGCCGGCATCTCCGAGATCGTGGCCGAAGACGGCGAGATGATGCGCCTGCCCGGGCTGCTCGCCCTCGGCGAGCGCGAGGGCGTGCTGGTGATCACGATCAAGGACCTGATCGCCTACCTGCAGGAGTTCCACACCGACACCGAGCTGCCCACGGTCAGCCCGATCCTCGAATCGCCGCGGGTCGACTTCGAGGTGGAGACCACCGTCCCCACCCGGCACGGCGACTTCCAGATCCGCGCCTACCGCGACCGGATGACCGGCGCCGACCATGTCGCCATCGTCTCCGGCACCCCCGCCGACGGCGCCCTCGTGCGGGTGCACTCCGAGTGCCTCACCGGCGAGGCGTTCGGCTCCCTCAAATGCGAGTGCGGTCCGCAGTTGGATGCCGCCCTCGAGACCATCCAGGAGCAGGGCGGAGTCGTCGTCTACCTGCGCGGGCAGGAGGGCCGTGGTATCGGCCTGATCAACAAGCTGCGCGCGTACAAGCTGCAGGAAGACGGCCTGGACACGTTCGACGCCAATCTGGCCCTCGGCCTGCCCGCCGACGCCCGCGACTACGGCGCGGCCACGGCCATCCTGCACGAGATGGGCCTCACCTCGGTGCGGCTGCTGACCAACAACCCGGAGAAGATGCGCCAACTCGAGGCTCACGGTGTGACCGTGACCGAGCGCGTGCCACTGGTCGTGGGTGTCGGCACGCACAACCAGGCCTATCTGGCGGTCAAGCGCGACCGGATGGGCCACCACATCGCCGAAACAGACATGCTGAAAGGAATCACACTATGAGCGGAGCAGGCTCCCCCGAGATCGAGATCGACGGAACCGGTCTGGACATCGTGATCGTCGCCGGCCGGTGGCATGACGTGATCACCGACGGGCTGATCGCCGGAGCGACCCGGGTGCTCGAGGCATCCGGCGCTCGTTTCTCGCTGGTGCGGGTGCCCGGCAGCTTCGAGCTGCCGGTGACCTGCAAGGTGGCCCTGGACAACGGCGCCGACGCGGTCGTCGCGCTCGGCGTGATCATCCGTGGCGGAACGCCGCACTTCGAGTACGTGTCGGCGGCGGCGACGGATGGCCTCACCCGGGTGGCGCTGGACGCCGGCAAGCCGGTCGGTTTCGGCGTCCTGACCCTCGACGACGAGCAGCAGGGTCTGGACCGGGCCGGTCTGCCTGGTTCGAAGGAGGACAAGGGCGCGGAGGCCGCGTCGGCGGCCATCGCGACCGCGCAGCTGCTGCAGCGCCTGCGCGAGTTCGGCGTCGACTGATCCCGTTCCGGTCGAGCGCGCCCGTTCCACGGGGCACTCTCGACCGGAACGGGCACTGCGTGGCGGCATCCGGATCGTTATCTGAGCGTTAGCCGAGGATTGGCCCCTCGCCGGCTCCCCCCGTAGGGTGCAAGGGCGGCTGTCACAAACGGCCGCCCTATTCGCGCGGCCCAGGGGGGGCAGCCGCTGACGCCTGATCGACGTCGGTTCCCGGCCCCGATGGTCCGCTTCCGCGTCACGTTCCGGAGCAATTCTCCATGTCAGCACCCACCACGTCGGCCACTCCCGTCGCCGCAGCACCCACGAACCCGCGCAGTCGCGTGATCCTCGCCAGCCTCATCGGCACGACGATCGAGTTCTACGACTTCTACGTCTACGCGACGGCCGCCGTTCTTGTCTTCCCGCACCTTTTCTTCCCCACCGGTAACGAGACCACGGCGCTTCTGGCGTCGTTCGCCGTCTTCGGCGCGGCGATGGTGGCCCGCCCCATCGGCGCTCTCGTCTTCGGGCACTTCGGCGACAAACGGGGCCGGAAGGCCACCCTGGTCGGCGCCCTGTTGACCATGGGCATCGCGACCTTCCTGATCGGGCTGCTGCCCACGTACGCCATGATCGGCTGGGTCGCACCGGCCCTGCTCGTGGTGCTGCGCCTCGCCCAGGGCTTCGCGCTCGGCGGGGAATGGTCCGGCGCCGCGCTCGTCGCCACCGAGAACGCCCCGGTCGGCAAGCGCGCCTGGTACGGCACGTTCCCGCAGGTCGGCGCCCCGCTCGGCTTCATCATCGCGAACGGGCTGTTCCTGGCCATCGCCCTGGCCCTGCCCTCCACCGACCCGACGCGCCCCTCGGACGCGTTCCTCGAGTGGGCCTGGCGCATCCCGTTCCTCTTCTCCGCCGTGATGGTCGTCGTGGGTCTCTGGGTGCGCCTGCGCCTGGTCGAGTCCGATGCGTTCACGAAGGTGGTCGCCACCAAGCGCGTGGAGAAGCTGCCGCTCGCGGCCGTGTTCAAGTCGCACTGGCGTCAGCTGATCCTCGGCACCTTCATCATGTTGGCCACCTACGTGCTGTTCTACCTGATGACCACGTTCACGCTCGGCTACGGCCGCGGCGCGACGGATGCCCCGGTGCCCGGTCTTGGATACAGCTACAACAACTTCATCCTGATGATGATCGTCGGCGTGCTGTTCTTCGGCGTGTTCACGCTGGCGTCCGGTCCCTGGGCCGACAAGCACGGCCGCCGCAAGACCCTGATCTTCGTGACCCTGGCGATCATCGGATTCGGCCTGCTCTTCGTGCCGCTGCTGGGCGCCGGGTTCGTCGGTGTGATGTTCTTCCTGATCCTGGGCTTCTCGCTGATGGGGATGACCTTCGGTCCGATGGGCGCGCTGCTGCCCGAGCTGTTCCCGACCAGCGTGCGCTACACCGGTTCGGCCTTCGCCTACAACATGAGCTCGATCCTCGGCGCCGCCGTGGCACCGTTCATCGCGATCTGGCTGTGGACCCTCGGCGAGGGCAGCCCGTTCTGGGTCGGCGTCTACCTGTCCGTGATGGCCGTGGTCACCCTGATCGCCCTGCTGCTGAGCCGCGAGACCCGCGACATCGACATCGAGCACTGAGCCGACGGTCTCGACAGGCTCGACGGTCTCGACAGGCTCGACCACCGGTGGTCGAGCCTGTCGAGACCCAGGTCAGTCCAGGAACAGCGTGCGCAGGCGGCGGGTCGTGACGATCAGCCCGAGCAGGATCATCACGAGGTAGTAGAGCACGTGCCAGAGCAGGGCCGGTTCGACCTGGCCGGTGGTCAGGCCCCGCACCAGCTCGACCCCGTGCCAGAGCGGCAACGCCTGGATCACGTACTGGATCGGCTGCGGGTAGACACTCAGCGGATAGAACGTGGCCGAGAAGAGGAACATCGGCAGCAGCAGGAAGGTGATCCAGTCCATCTGTTGGAACGTCTTCATGAAGCTCGTCACGGCCATCCCCACGCTCGCGAAGCCGAACGCGATCAGCAACACGGCCGGCAGGGCCAGCAGCGCCCACCAGGACAGGTTCAGCCCGAGCGCCTGCATCACGACCAGGAAGCCGGTGGCGTACAGCGCCCCGCGGAGCAGCGCCAGCGAGATCTCGCCGAGCGCGACATCCAGCGGGCCGAGCGATGTGGACAGCATCCCCTCGTAGAGTTTCGCGAATTGCATCTTGAAGAAAACGTTCCAGGTGGAGTCGTAGATGGCGCCGTTCATGGCGGCCACCGCGAGCAGGGCCGGCGCGATGAACGCCGCGTACGGCACCTCCTGGCCCGACTCGGTCGTGATCGTGCCCACCAGCGCGCCCAGGCCGAGGCCCATCGAGAGCAGGTAGAAGATCGGCTCGAAGAAGCCGCTGACCACGACCAGCCAGTTGGTGCTCCGGGTCGCCTGCCAGCCCCGGAGCATGACGCTGCGCGCGTTGCCGGCGTAGAGCGCGCCAAGCGGGCGGGATGTTGCGGCATCCGTTCGACGATCGGTGTCGGTCATTTGTTCAGTCGCCTCGCTGTGATGCGCCGCGCCCAGGTCCAGCCGAGGGCGAGCAGCACGCTCAGGTAGAGCACGTGCAGCACGCTCAGCCAGATCGGTTCGCTCGCGCCGTAGGAGAACACCCGGGCCAGTTCGGTGCCGTGCCAGAGCGGCGAGATCCAGCCGATCCACTGCAGCCAGACCGGCAGCACGCTGAGCGGGAAGAACGTGCCGGAGAACAGCGTCATCGGCAGCACGATGAACCGCATCACCATGGCCAGCTGGCCGGTGTCCTCGGTGAGGGTGGCCGTGTACGCCATCAACAGGGCGCCGAAGCCGAGGCCCGTGAGCACTGCCACGAAGACGGCCAGGAACCCGGCCGCCGACGGGACCGCCCCGAAGACGAGCATGAACGCGAAATAGACGGCGCAGGTCAGGAACATGCGCACGAAGACCGAGATGACCATGCCGTTGATGATCTGTCCCGGCTGGATCGGGGACGAGTTCATGCCGAAGAACACCGGGTTCCACTTGAAACCGAGCATGATCGGGTAGGTGAACTCCTCACCGGCCACGGCGATCGCGGCGCTGCAGAGCAGGGCGGGAGCGACGAACGCGAGGTAGCTGACCCCGTTCACGGCATCCGCGCCCAGGTTGGCGTCGACGAGCGTGGCCAGGCCGACCCCCATCGCATAGAGGTAGATGATCGGGTTGCCGATGGCGGTCACGGTCACCGTCTGCGCGTAGGAGCGCATCACCCGGAACCGGTGCTCGGCCACGTACCACGAGCCCCAGCGCCGGGCCCGGCGGGTGGAACGGATGGCCCGGTCGCCGACCGAGCCGGGCGCCGGGACCGTCTCCATCGGGTCAGCGTGCCGCTGGGCCCCGCCACCCGGATCGGCGCTCATTCGATCGGCGCTCATTCGATCAGGGTCCGTCCGGTCAGGCGCAGGAACACGTCTTCCAGGCTGGAGCGCCGCACCAGGCTGGTGATCGGCGTGAGGCCGGCCTCCACGATGCGCACCAGCTCGGACTCGCCGTTCTCGCTGTAGATCAGGATGCGGTCGGGCAGCACCTCGATGCGGTCGCCCATCCCCGCGATCTGCGCGGCGACGTCGGCGTTCAGGTCGGAGCCGAACCGCACCTCGAGCACCTCCCGGGAGGAATAGGTGCGGATCAGCTGCGCG
Source organism: Cryobacterium cryoconiti (assembly GCF_004403065.1). Lineage (GTDB taxonomy): Bacteria > Actinomycetota > Actinomycetes > Actinomycetales > Microbacteriaceae > Cryobacterium > Cryobacterium cryoconiti. The sequence goes on along the minus strand of NZ_SOHA01000032.1, from coordinate 2,247 downwards.
GGGGCACCCTCCGCCATGATCACACCCTTGTCGATCACGACCAGGCGGTCGCAGAGCTGCTCGGCCTCGTCCATGTAGTGGGTGGTGAGCAGCAGGGTGGTGCCCTGCTCCTTGAGCCGGAACAGGCGGTCCCAGAGGATGTGCCGGGCCTGCGGGTCGAGGCCCGTGGTCGGTTCGTCGAGCAGCAGGATGCTCGGGTCGTTGATCAGGGCCCGGGCGATCGTGAGGCGTCGCTTCATGCCCCCGGAGAGCATGTCGACCTTCGCCTTCGCCTTGTCCTCCAGCTGGGCGAAAGCCAGCAGCTCGTCGGCGCGGCGGGCCACCTGAGCCCGTGGCAGGCCGAAGTAGCGGCCGTAGACGAGCAGGTTCTCCCGCACCCGCAGCTCGGTGTCGAGGTTGTCGGCCTGCGGCACAACGCCGAGCCTCGAGCGGATCTCCGGGCCGTGCCGGTTCGGGTCGAGGCCCAGGATGCGCAGGTCTCCGCTCGTGCGGGTGGAGACGGCGCCCACCATGCGCATGGTGGTCGACTTGCCGGCCCCGTTCGGGCCGAGGAGACCGAACGATTCCCCGGGTGCCACCTCGAAGCAGACGCCGTCGACGGCGGCGAAATCCTTGTACTTCTTGACAAGATTCTGGGCAACAATGACTGGCTCCGGCACAGTTCCTTACTGTAGACCGCCGGGGCAATCCCCCGGGGGATGCGGTTAAGCTCATCTGGTGAGTACCCCCAGCAGCCCCCGTTCCGCCGCCCGCCCCACCGCCGAACCGACCTCCCGACCCGCCGGTCGCCCGGCCGGTCGCGGCCGCCTCGGCTGGATGGGACGGCGCGCCGATGCCGGCGGGCCCCGCGCCACGTTCAGCCAGCTGGTCCCGTACCTGCTCGAGCACAAGAAGGTGCTCGGCTTCGTCGTCGTGCTCAGCGTGCTCGGCGCGCTCGCCAGCCTCGCCCAGCCGCTCCTGGTCAGCCAGGTCATCACCATCGTGCAGGAGGGCGACGCGCTCGGCGGCCTCGTCTGGGCGCTCGTCGCGCTCGTCGTCGTCTCCGCCCTGATCAGCGGCTACCAGCACTACCTGTTGCAGCGCACCGGTGAGGGCGTCGTGCTGTCCAGCCGGCGCAAACTCATCGGCCGGATGCTGCGCCTCCCGATCAGCGAGTTCGACACCCGGCGCACGGGCGACCTGGTCTCCCGGGTGGGGTCGGACACCACGCTGCTGCGGGCCGTGCTCACCCAGGGTCTCGTCGAGGCGATCGGCGGGTCGCTCACGTTCGTCGGCGCGCTCATCGCCATGCTCGTGATCGATCCGGTGCTGCTCGGGCTGACGGTGCTGGTGATCGCCGTGTCGGTGGTCACCGTCACGCTGCTGTCGCAGCGCATCCGTACCGCCAGCCTCGCCGCGCAGGAAAAGGTGGGTGACCTCGCCGCCAGCGTCGAGCGCGCCATCAGCGCGGTGCGCACCGTGCGCGCTTCGAACGCCACCGACCGGGAGATCGCCGCCGTCGAAGAAGACGCCAAGGGTGCCTGGCGGATGGGCATCCAGGTCGCGAGGATCTCGGCCCTCGTCGTGCCGATCGCCGGCATCGCCATGCAGGTGTCGTTCCTGGTGGTGCTGGGCGTGGGCGGCTTCCGCGTGGCCAGCGGCACCATCTCGATCGCGGACCTGATCGCGTTCATCCTGTTCCTCTTCCTGATGATCGTGCCGCTGGGTCAGGCGTTCGGCGCGATCACCTCGGTGAACGCCGCGCTCGGCGCTCTCGGCCGCATCCAGGAGATCATCGACCTGCCCTCCGAGGACCAGTTCGACCGCGACATCGCCCCGCTGGCCATCACGGTCGGCGCCGCCAACGAATCGGTGCGGCCGGATGCCCCGGCGATCTCGTTCGAGAACGTGCAGTTCGGTTACCTGGTCGCCCCGGTGGCGACGGATGCCGCGGCTGCCGGTGACACCGGCCCCGGCTCGGTCCCGGCCGCTTCAGCCCCGGACGCTTCGGCCCCGCCCGTCGCCGGTCGCTCCGCTCACACGGCGACCGACGCCGAGCTCGTCGCCGCCGAGAACGCCATGATCGAGTCCGCCGTCGACGTTCCGTTCGTGTTGGAGACCGCCATCGTGGTGCCGGCCGTGCTGGAGGCAGTGCTGGCCGAACCGGACCTCGCCGCGGCCGATCTCGCGGCAGCGGAGCGCGCAGCCGCCGAACGGGCCGCGGCGGACGCCGCGACGCGGGAGGCCGCCCAGGCCGCCGCCGATGCC
>NZ_SOHA01000028.1:209364-215785 GCF_004403065.1 Cryobacterium cryoconiti | reverse complement strand
GGCGCGGGGCGGCGCGGGGGCTGTCACCCGGCGGGGCGGCGAGCGGCGCGGGGCTGTCGCCCGCCGCGGCACTCACCCCCGCCGCATTTGTCGCCGGTTCGGACAACTGTTGCCCGTGTGCGGGCAACAGTTGTCCGTTTCGGCAACAGTCACCGCGGCTGGCTTTCCGGAGTCGCCACATCGGTGGCAACGGATGCTGAAACCTCAGTGGTCCAGCGCGGGCACCGACCGGGGGCGCACCAGGAACCACAGGGAGAGGATCGACACCACCGCGGTGGTGCCCATCACGGCGCCCATCGGGACGGCACTGCCGACCCCGAGCAGGCCGACGATGGGCGACACGAGCCCGGCGACGCCGAAGTTCGCCGCACCGAGGAGCGACGCCGCCGTGCCGGCCTCATGGCCGTGCGCGGCGAGCGCCATCACCTGAACGCTGGGCATCGTGAATCCGAAGGCCGCGATGAAGAACCACAGCGGCACCAGGGTGCCCCAGAGCCCGGCCCCGGCGAGGTCGAGCAGCACGATCGCGCCGGCGGTGATGAACAGCACCAGTGTCGACACGGCAACGATCCACTGCGGTCCGACGTTGAAGCGGTGCATGAGGCGCGAGCTCAACTGAACGCCCGCGATGACGCCGAGTGAGTTCACGGCGAACAGCACGCCGTACTGTTGCGGGCTGAATCCGTACACGTCCTGGAACAGGAACGACGACGCCGAGAGGTAGGAGAACAGACCGGTGAACGACATCGCGCCGATGATCGCGACACCCACGAAAACCCGGTCGCTGAGCACCGCACGGTAGCGCTGGCGGAGGGAACTGTGCCCCCTGACGTGGCGTTCGGCATCCGGAAGCGTCTCGACGATCCAGAACGCGACGGCCAGGATCACGACCGTGCCGTACGCGGCGAGCACCCAGAAGATGCCGCGCCAGCTCATCACCAGCAGCAGCTGCGAGCCGATGACCGGGGCCAGCACGGGGGCGAGGCCGCTGATCAGCGCGAGGCGGGAGAGCATTTTCACGAGCGGCTTGCCGCCGAACAGGTCGCGCACCATGGCCAGGGCGACGACCGCGCCGGCCGCAGCGCCGAAGCCCTGCAGCAGGCGGAAGACCGCGAGCCAGACGATGTCCTGCGAGAGGGCGGCGCCCACGCTCGCCAGGATGTGGAAGCCGGTCGCAAGCATCAGCGGCAGGCGGCGCCCGACCTTGTCGCTCCAGGGGCCGACAACGAGCTGGCCGAAGCCGAAGCCGATCATGGTGCCGGTGAGGGTCAGCTGGATGGCGGCAGGCGAGACGCCGAACTCGCCCTCAAGAGTGGGGAACGCCGGCAGGTACAGGTCGATCGTGAACGGGCCGAGGGCGGTGAGCGCACCGAGCACGATGATGTAGACGAGGCGCTGGCCGCGGGAGAGGGCATCGCCGGGATGCTTCGCGGCAGACTTGAGGTCGGCTGCGGTAATGACGGTAATGGCGGCGGTGGTCACGTGATGTTGATCCTTGAGATTGGTGGTGCGGGCCCGACAGGGCCTGCCGCGTGCTGGGCTGAGTTCGTTCGAGGCGCCGCATCGCGGGCGTCAGCACCGGCAGCGGAACACGGAACCGCTCTCACAGACAAGACAACCACGCCTGAACCTATTCCCCTGTTCGGGGAACGCCGCGGAAGTTGCAGGAATCCGCCGGATAGTGCACCGGCAGCGGGCCTCCCCCGTGCCCCGGCCTCCCCTGTGCCCCGGCCTCCCCCATCCCCCCTATCTCCCCCATCCCCCCCCCATCTCCCCCATCCCCCTGTTCCCGCTGTTCCGCTTTCCCCGTGCATAACTCCTGCAAATCGGCGGCCGACCCGAACCGGTCCCCGGAATCCCGGGGCACTCCGCCGTCCCCGCTGCAGATTGCAGGAGTTATGCACGTGAGGCACCACAGACGAGACCGGAGCGCGAACCCCGCTCACAGGTGCCTCACAGCCCTGGGGCATCACCCCCGAAGATGGACCCTCTAACCTTGATACCACCTGCCAGTCGCAACGAAACGGTGCACGAAGTCCATGAGCAATGTCTACGGCAAGCCAGTCCCCCCGAAGAAGGATCGCCGCGAGATGGCGCGTGAAAGCGCCCGGCAGCTCCGCGAGGAGCAGCAGAAGAAGGAGAAGCGCAACCGCTGGCTGTTGCGCGGCGGCATCGGCGCCGGCCTGGTCGCAGCTGCCGTGGTTGTTGCCCTGATCGTGGTCGGCAACACGGGTCCCGCAGCGCCCGGCCCGCTCAACATGGCCAGTGACGGCGTGCTCCTCACGGGCGACGGCACCAACATCGTTCCGGTCGAGACCGTCGCGGTCGCCGCCGACGAGGACCCCATCGCCACCGACCCCGGCACCCTCGGCGACACCGCCAACATTGTGGTCTACGCGGATTACCTGTGCCCCTTCTGTGGCCAGTTCGAGGTCACGAACGGCGAGCAGATCGCCGGCTGGGTCGCCGCCGGAACCGCCACGCTCGAACTGCACCCGATCTCAATCCTCGACCCGGTCTCGGCCGGCAGCAAGTACCCGACCCGGGCCGCCGCCGCGCTCTCCTGCGTCGCGAACTACGAGCCCGAGAACGTGCTCGCCATGAACGCGGCACTGTTCGCCAACCAGCCGGCGGAGAACACCGAGGGCCTGACCAACGAAGATCTGGTCACCCTCTCCACCAACGCGGGCGTCACCGACGAGAAGGTCGCCACCTGCATCACGGAGAACACCTTCACCTCGTGGGTCGGTGACGCCACCAAGCGTGCCCTGGACGGCCCCATCCCCAACGCTGACATCGAGCAGATCAAGGGCACGCCCACCGTCCTGGTCAACGGCGTCTCCTACCCCGGCGCCCTCGATGACCCGGCCGCCTTCGAGGCCTTCGTCACCGCGCAGGTCACCGGCGAGTAACCCGGCGTCACCCCGAGTTCGGCACGTCCGGTCGAGATCGTCAGGCACACCTGTCGACCTGGACCGGACGTATCGAACTCGGCGCCGTTAGCGCCGCGAACGGATGCCGCAGCATCCGTTCGCAACCCGGCGAACCCGACACGGGCCGCCACTTTCCCATCGCAGGCGAAGGACCAGCATGCAGATCCACGGCCAGACCGTCGACGCCCAGACCCGGTGCGTGCATTACCGTTCCGCCCTCGACGTCGTGGCCATCCAGTTCTTCTGCTGCAGGCGCTTCTACCCGTGCCACCAGTGCCACTCCGCCGGCGAAACGCATGCCGCCCGGCTCTGGCCGGCTGACCGCTGGGCCGAGCACGCCATCCTCTGCGGCGTCTGCCGCAGCACGATCTCCATCGACGGATACCGCACCGCATCGGCGTGCCCGTCCTGCGGCGCCGCTTTCAACGACGGATGCCGCGCTCACGCCCATCTCTACTTCGACCTCCCGGCTACACCGGCCTGAACGGCGGCGGCGGGACCACCCGGCACCCGGAGCGAAGGCGCGACGGAGCCGCGACCCGCGGCACGCGACCCGCGGCACGCGACCCGCGTCCCGCGACCCGCCTGCCTACATCGGGCCGGCGCGCTGCGTCAGCCAGGCGTACGGATCCGTCGGGGTGATCCCGCCGATCAGGATCTCGAAGTGCAGGTGCGGGCCGGTGCTCTGGCCGGTGCTGCCGACATTGCCCAGGTGCGTGCCCACGCCCACGGACTGTCCCGCGGAGACCTGCAGTGAACCGGACTGGAAGTGCGCGTAGACGCTGCTGACGAGCTGGCCGTCGATGGTGTGGTCGACGATCGCGTACACGCCGAAGCCGCCGTTGTCGAAGGCCGAGACCTCGCGCACCACGCCGTCGGCAACCGCAGACGCTGGAGCGCCCTCGCCGGGGAGCATGTCGAGTCCCTTATGGAAGGTCGAGCAGCCCCCGCAGGGTGCGTCGCGCGGACCGTAGGGGCTGGAGAGCCGCACCGAGCCCGGGAACGGCCAGCGCACGGCGCCGCCGGCGGGAACCGCAGCGGCTGCCGCGGCCGGGGCCGCCGGAGCGGCAGGAGCCGCCGGCACCGGAACGGGCTTCGGGGCATCCGTCACGGTGAACCCGTCGCGCTCCACGACGGCCGACGCGGCCGCGCTGGGTACCAGACCCTGCAGCGGCTCGGCGTCAGCCATGACCGCGGCCGCAGCCGAGTACGCAGACCCGGGATCGGAGGCGGTCGACGTCACGCCATCCGTTGCGGCCCGCATCGACGCGGCCACCGCGGCGTCCGGCAGTCCGGCGTAGGGGTCCAGCTCCGAACCCTGGGCCGGGATGGCAAGGGTCACGGTCAGAAGCGTGGCGAAGGCCATCGCGATGCCGCCGGCAGCGGCCTGACGCAGGGATCGGTTGAGCTTAGGCGTCTGCATAGGCGCCTTCCACCGAAACACGGCAGGCAGAGGAAAAGGGGAATAGCGGCATGTGAAAGCTCTCGTCGGCGCGGTTACGCGGGTCGGGTGAGGGGTGGACTCTCACTCAGACGGAGGATGCGCTCACAGCGCAGAGCAATCCCACGGGGAACGACGCTCCCTCTTCGGAAGTGTCCAGGTGCGCCGCACGACGTGGGGCTGCGCGCACAAGTGTTGAGGATAGCTCGCTATCCTGAAAAAGCAATGGGCTTGCACGGATTGGTCACGGATGATCCGGGCCGGCCGGCCGGGTCCGACAACCCGCCGCAACGCCCCCGAGCTCAGCCCGACAGCCTAACCCGCCGGCTCGGCTCCGCAAACTCAGAGCCCGAGCACCCGCTCCGCCAGCGAGCCGAGCGCCCCGGGGACGAGCCGGTAGTACGCCCAGGTGCCCCGCTTGTCGCGGGTGAGGATTCCGGCATCCACCAGCACTTTGAGATGGTGGGACACGGTCGGCTGGCTGAGCCCGAGCGGCTCGGTCAGATCGCAGACACAGGCTTCCAGGTCGGCGTGCGCAGCCACCAGGGACACCAGGCGCAGCCGGGCCGGGTCGGCGACGGCCTTCAACAACCGGGCCAGTTTCTCGGCCTCGTCGGCGTCGATCGCCGTGCGCGACGCGGGGGCGCAGCACGCCGCGCCGGTCGTACCCGCCGCGGTCGCAGCAGCCAGGGCGCTGTCAATCGGAGCCTCGGGCACAGGGCGGGTCTCGGTGAACGGCATCTGAACAGTATCTCCCATAAATTGACATCCATCGATGCAATGGGGAAGACTCCCTATCGACACCCTAGATATTAGGTGCCAGCCACTGTTTTTTTGCCTCACCCGCTGACGGAGCCAGATGCCCTACCCCGATCCCTCGACCGTTCAGCCCAGCCGGCCGGCCGCAACCGCTCCCGCCCCCGCCCAGCTCGGGGCGATGGACCGCCTGCTGCCGGTCTGGATCCTCGCGGCGATGGCCCTCGGGCTGCTGCTGGCCGTCTTCGCACCCGGCGTCGGCGATGTGCTCGGCGCCTTCACGATCGGCTCGGTCAGCGTGCCGATCGCGATCGGGCTGCTGGTGATGATGTACCCGGTGCTGGCCAAGGTTCGCTACACGGATGCCCGCATCGTCGCCCGCGACCGCCGCCTCCTGGTCTCCTCGCTAGTGCTGAACTGGCTCGTGGGCCCGGCCCTGATGTTCACCCTCGCCTGGATCTTCCTGCCTGACCTGCCCGAGTACCGCACCGGCCTGATCATCGTGGGTCTCGCCCGCTGCATCGCCATGGTGCTGATCTGGAACGACCTCGCCTGCGGCGACCGGGAGGCCGCCGCATTCCTCGTTGCCGTCAACTCGGTCTTCCAGGTCATCGCGTTCGCTGCGCTCGGCTGGTTCTACCTGCAGTTCCTTCCGGCCTGGCTCGGCCTGTCCACCACCAGCGCGGAGTTCTCGATCTGGGCGATCACTGTGAGCGTGCTCGTCTTCCTCGGCATCCCCCTGCTGGCCGGCTACCTGTCCCGCCGGGTCGGCGAAGCCACCCGCGGCCGCGACTGGTACGAGAGCCGGTTCCTGCCGAAGGTCAGCCCGTTCGCCCTCTACGGTCTGCTGTTCACGATCGTGCTGCTCTTCGCCCTGCAGGGCCAGCAGGTGATCGATCGCCCGTTCGACGTGGCCCTGATCGCCCTGCCACTGCTCGTCTACTTCGCGGTCATGTTCGCTGCCGGGTTCGCCACCGGCAAGCTCACCGGCCTCTCCTACGAGCGCACCACGACCCTCGCTTTCACCGCAGCGGGCAACAACTTCGAGCTGGCCATCGCGGTGGCCATCGGCACCTTCGGTGCCACGAGCGGCCAGGCCCTGGCCGGTATCGTGGGCCCGCTGATCGAGGTTCCGGCGCTGGTCGCCCTCGTCTACGTGGCGCTGTGGCTGCGGCCGCGCCTGTTCCCGGGGGCCGCGCCGCAGGCATCCGTCGCCGCCGACCCGGCCGCCGCCGACCCGGTGCCCGACCGCGTCTGACGCTCAACGCGCCGATGTGCTCCCCGAAATCCC
>NZ_SOHA01000028.1:0-209350 GCF_004403065.1 Cryobacterium cryoconiti | reverse complement strand
AAACCCCCCCCCCCCCCCCCCCAGAAAATGAAAAAGGAATGCCGATCATGACCGAAAAGCCCACCGTTCTCTTCGTCTGCGTGCACAACGCGGGCCGCTCCCAGATGGCCGCCGGCTACATGACGGCCCTGTCCGAAGGCCGCGTCGAGGTGCTCTCCGCCGGCTCGGCGCCGAAAGACCAGATCAACCCCGTCGCCATCGAGGCCATGAACGAGGAGGGCATCGACATCGCGCACAACGTGCCGAAGATCCTCACCACCGAGGCCGTGAAGGAATCGGACGTCGTGATCACCATGGGCTGTGGCGACACCTGCCCGATCTTCCCCGGCAAGCGCTACGAGGACTGGGAACTCGCCGACCCGGCCGGCCAGGGCATCGAGTCCGTGCGCCCGATCCGCGACGAGATCAAGGCCCGCATCCAGGCCCTGCTCGCCGAGATCCTGCCCGCCCAGGCATAGGTTCGACCCGCCATGAGCGATCTGAGCGCACGCAATGCCCTGCCCGGGCTGGCCTTCCCCGAGGAGTCCCTGCGGCGGCTGGCTGCTGACCTCACCCGGCGGTTCTCGGGCATTTTCGGCGGCGAGACGATCGAGCGCTATGTGCTCGAGTCGTACACGTCGCTGCTGCGCACGTCGACGGTCACGGCGTTCCTCGTGACCAACACGGGGCGTTACGCCACGGATCGCCTGACCGCGCTGGCCCAGGCCAAGGGTGCGATCGAGAAGGACGTCCCCGAGGTGCTGTTCGTCTGCGAGCAGAACGCGGGGCGGTCCCAGATGGCGGCCGTGCTGACCCAGGCCCTGTCCGGCGGCCGGGTGCACGTGCGTTCGGCCGGTTCGGCGCCGGCCAAGGGTTTGAACCCCACGGTGATGGCGGTGATGACGGAGCTCGGCCTCGATTTCCAGGACGAGTTCCCGAAACCACTGACGGATGACGTCGTGCAGGCCGCCGACGTCGTCGTCACCATGGGCTGCGGAGACGCCTGCCCGGTCTACCCGGGCAAGCTCTACCAGGACTGGGCCCTGACCGACCCGGCCGGGCAGCCGATCGAGGAGGTGCGTCGCATCCGGGACCAGATCCGGCGCCAGGTCGAGGCCATGCTCGCGACGCTCGGCGTCGATCCGCAGCCACTGCCCTAGGCCCAGCCGTAGCCCGAGTGACACTCGCCACGCGAGAGTGCCCGTTCCGGTCGAGAGTGACCCGCACAGCGGGCACTCTCGACCGGAACGGGCACGGTCAGTGTTCGGACCGGGGAACCGGCCCTACTTGCGCACCAGCTTCGCCACCGTGAACCCGCCGGCGGCGACCGTCACGGCCCCCGTCTTCGGGGCCTTCTTGTCGACGGATGCGACAGGCTTGCCAGTCGCATCGAACGCCTGCTGCGCCAGCTTGTAGCCGCGCGGCACGACGACCGTGCGCACACTGGTCTCGTTCGCGGCGCTGACGTACACCGTGGACTCCCCCGCCGAACCGGTCACCGTGATCGTCGAGATCAGCGGCTGGATCAGCAGCGCGTCAACGGATGCCGCCCCACCGGCAACGCCGACGACGGCGGTGTCCACGCCCGGCAGTGCCTCCTCGAGCGAGAGCGGCATCAGGCGTCCCGGGGCATCCGTGATGCCCTGCGCGCCCGCGCCGCCGTTACTCGTAGCGCCCAGCGCCGACGAAGCGGAGGACCAGGTCGTGGTCCCGGAGTCGGCCTCACCCTGGTTCACGATCGGGAAGACGTTGCGAGCCTGGTCGGTGGCGGGAACCGGGATGCTCAGCGAGTCGCCCGCAGCCAGCGCCACGTAGGCGCCGCCGGAGAGGTTGGCCTCGCCGGTCCACGACGACGGCGGCGTGACCACGGCTCCGCTGCCGGTGATGGTGCCGGACTCGGCCTCGACAACGCTGAGCCCCACCGTGGAGACGGTCTCGTCGATGCCGAGGGCCTTGGCCTTCAGCTTCGGATTCGCGTCCAGGGTGAGCATGGTCATCAGGGCATGGATGGTGGATTCCGCGCCCGAGTTGGGGTTGATCCGGCCGTCCTGCTCGATGCCGTCGATAGCGGTGCCGGTGGCCGGGTTGTAGGCCGGGGCTCCGTTCGGGTTGGCGCCGAAGAACCAGCCGGCGGTCACTGCGGCGAGGTCGAGCAGACCGGGAGCGTTCGCGGCCTTCGCCGTCGCGACGAGACCCTGCACCCGGGAGTCGACGCCATAGGCGATCTGGGCCTCACCCGGGGTGGGGCTCCAGGCGTTGTCCGGTCCGCCGGCGGCGAGCAGCTGCGGGGTGAACTGGGCGGCGTCCTTTACGGCGGCGCCAAGCAGGTCGGAGCGCCCGAGCACGGTGGACGCGGTGGCGACGGCGGCCGGGGCCAGTCCGCCCCAGGCGTGCCACAGGGTCTGCGACTTGTTCCACGGCATGATCGCGCCGTAGGGCCACTCGGTGGCGGAGCCGGCGGACATCTCGGCGACGCCCTCGGAGAGCTGGGTCAGCGCTGTGCGCGCGGAGGCGTCGTCCGGGACGGCCGTGACATAGGCGGCGAGGCCGAGCGCGGCCTCGGCCGAGGCATCCGCCCCGCCCGCGATCAGCCAGGCCGGCACGTTCACTCCGTCGGCCACGTCGTAGGTGCCGTACTTGCCGAGCGACTGGCGCTCGAGGGAGTCGAGCGAGAGGTGTAGGCGGTCCTGCAGGAACGACGCGAACTCCGGGTCGGTGTCCTGGAACGCCGCGTAACCCTCACCGAGGGCCCAGACGGTGCGGGCCACCCAGTAGGACTCGGCCGAATCGCTCGGGTCGGGCAGTTCCACCGGGCTGGCGCTGGGGGTCAGAGTGCCGTCGGCCTGCTGCCAGAGCACGACGTTGCCGGCGTTCGGGCCGGTCGTGGTCTGCAGGTACGTGAGGGAGCGCAGCGTCTGCACCGCGTGCTCGCGGCTGGTCTCGTCGCCGGTCTGCTGCCAGTGGCGCAGGTAGACGACCGCCGTGCGGGCCACGTCGTCGGCGTTGTATGCACCCTGAGTCCAGTGCCCGGTCGCGGGGTCGAGGCTTCCGCCACCGACCCGGCCGTAGCTTCCGTCGGCGTTCTTGTCGGAGTAGGTCCACGGCGCCTGGGCGGTGGGCTGCTCATCGATCTGATACGTGGTGTGCCCGGGGATCTCGGTCAGCGGCACGGTGTCGAGCAGGAAGTTCAGGTGCGACAGATTGGTCAGCGGTGTGGAGGCCGGCCTCGGCTTGAGGGCGGCCGCTGAGGCGAGCCCGGCAGCGGCGGTTCCGGGCGGCGGAGCCGCGGCTGCCGCGGCAGTTCCTGCTCCCAGGAGGAGCATCGAGACCGCGGCGGTGAGGGCCACGGCTTTCATTGATCGTGTGCGGGGGGACTCTGAGCGAACAGCGATGTACGTCATTTCTTCTCTCCTGGTTCAAGCCTGAACCGGTTTGGTATCACCAACTAAACCGGTTAAGGCCGACCGAGTCAAGAGAATCGCGGCAATGCGTCCCCCATTCGGGGCCGCACGGCGCCCCCCGTCAACCCATGAAAGTGCCCGTTCCGGTCGAGAGTGCCCGGCCTGCCGGGCACTCTCGACCGGAACGGGCACTGTGAGTGCGCGGTTCGCGTCGCGGTCGCGGTGCGGGCTCAGCTGCGGGCGATCTGCACCTTCTTGGTCGACTCGGTGACCTCGGGCACCGGCACGCGCACTTCCAGCACGCCGTCCCGGTACGACGCCGTGACATCCTCTTCCTTGACCCCGCGGGGCAGCACGATGTCGCGCGTGAACGATCCGTACCGGAACTCACTCCGGTAACCGTCCTTGCCCTTGTGCTCGGTCTTCTCCTGCCGCTCCGCCTGGATGTGCAGCACGCCGTCGCTGACCGACACGTCGACATCCTTGTCCGGGTCGATGCCGGGCATTTCGGCCTTCACGACGAGGTTGTCACCGTCGCGGAATTCCTCCACGCGCAGTGAGGGGGCGTCCCAGTCACCCTCGAAAAAGCGCCGCACAGGCTCCGGCATCTCGAAGCGTTCGCGCTTTGCAATTGCAGCCATGATTCGTCTCCTCCAGTTGACCCGGATGTTCCTCCAGATGCCGCACACAGTACCCCCGGGGCCGACCCCACGCCCCGGCCCCAGGCAGCAACGGCGGCGACGGATGCCCGCGCAGCCGCTTCCCAGCGTCCCGCTTTACCCTGAACGCATGACCGTCTCCCTCCAGCGCGACATCGACAGCGGACGCAGCTCCGGGCACCCGATCCGGCGCTTCCTGCGCCGCAGTCGCGCGTGGGTGGACCGGTATCCGCGACTGCGCTGGGTCTACCGGGTCCTGGTCGGTGTGCTCGGCTCCACGGTGGCCGTGATCGGCCTGATCCTGGTGCCGCTGCCCGGCCCCGGCTGGCTGGTCGTCTTCCTCGGCATCGCGATCCTCGGCACGGAGTTCCCTGCCGCGCACCGCCTCGCGGTGGTGCTCAAGCGCATCCTCACGACCGTGTGGGCGTGGTGGCGCTCCCGCCGGGCCCGCGCGTCCGCCGGAACGTCGACCGCTTCGGCTGGGTCTTGAGCTCGGTGCGCACCGAGCCGAGAATCCTCGTCACCGTCGCCAGATCCTCCGCGCTGATCCGGTCGAACAGCATGCCCCGCACCAGCCGTACATAGCCGGGGACGCCTTTGGTCAGGCAGTCCCGGCCGGCCGGTGTGAGGTGGGCCATCACCGAGCGCTCATCGCCGGCGGCCGGGCGCCGCTCCACCAGGCCGCGCTGCTCGAGTTGGCCGATCTGGTAGGTGAGACCGCTCCGGGAGACCGTGAGCTCGTCGGCGATATCGGTCATCCGGCGCGCCGATCCCGGCCCCTCACCGATGCGCGCCAGAATCTCGAACTGCGCCAGCGACAGCCCGACGCTCCCCCGCAGCTCGCGGTCGGCGGCGTACTGCACGGTGTTCGACGTCTCGAAAATTGCGGCCCAGGCCTGCATCTCGGCGGGGGTCACCGCGGGTTCGGGAATACTCATCGACCGTCCCTAGTTGTTTCGAATACGAAGCACTTCCTGCGGAGCACACACCCAGTCTCTCCCGCCACGCCCCGAAAGAGGACACCATGAGCACGACCACCCCCACGAGCACCACCGTCTACACCGCCTCCGCGACCTCCTGGGGCGGGCGAAGCGGCAAGGTCGTCACGAGCGACAACAAGCTCCAGCTGGACCTGTCGATCCCCGCCGAAATGGGCGGCGACAACGGCCCCGGCACCAACCCCGAGCAGCTCTTCGCCAGCGGCTGGGCCGCCTGCTTCCACAACGCCCTCAAGGGGGTCGCACGTCAGCAGAAGCTGGACGTGGCCGACTCCGCCGTCACGCTGACCGTCAACCTGATCGGCGGAATGGCCACCGGCTTCGACTTCGAGGTCACGATCGAGGCCCAGCTGCCCGGCATCGACGAGGCCACCGCCCAGGCTGCCCTCGAGGCCGCCCACCAGGTCTGCCCGTACTCGCGTGCCACCCGCGGCAACATCGCCGTGAACCTGGTCGTCGTCAGCGACGAAGACTAGGCACCGGGAGCGGCCGGGCCCGTCCGGGTCCGGCCCGCCACGTCATAGTCGTGCCGCAGCAGAGCCGGCAGGGCGGCCAGGTTCGCCCGACGCTCGGCCGGCAGCGCGGCGGAGAGCAGGCCCGGCAACAGCAGCGTCCACATCTCCTCCACCCTCTGGTAGAGGTCGTCCCGGCCGGTGAGCACCTCGGACACGGTCTGCACGCCCGTGAAGGCCGGACTGATGAAGTGCGCGGCCGCCTCGACGTTCAGTTCGGCGGCCGCATCGCCCTCGTCGATCGCACGCCGCAGCAGTCGGCCGCACATGTCGATCCAGTCGATGTAGGGCGCCGCAACGGGCACCGAGAAATTGGAGGCCTCCAGGGTGAGACGGATGCCCGCGCTCACCACCGGGTCGTCCCGGAGGGTCTTCGCCATCGCGAACGTCATTCTGATCGCGGCGTCCAACCCGGGCCGGGTGCTCCCCAGATACTCCGCGCCGAGGGCGATGGACGACTCGTGCTGCGTCTCGATCACGGCGAGCGCGAGGGCTTCCTTGGACGCGAAGTGAAAGTACAGCGCGCCCTTGGTGACTCCGGCGGCCGCTTCCAGACCGGCGAGGGTCGTGCTGCCGTAGCCGTGCTCCCGGAATGCTTGCGCCGCGCCGCGGATGATCGCCGCCCGCGTTCCGATCGCCCGTTGCTGCTGCGCCATGCCACTCCTCGATTCGATCCCGGTCCCAGCGTAGCGACCGCCCCGACCAGGCTGGCCCGGCAGCTCGCCGAAGCATCCGTCGCCGGCCAGCAATCCGCCGGGAATACTCCCGGCGGAAGATACTGTTTGGTATGGTTTAGGTTCACGATGCCTTCACGGGGGACAGCCGCGGCGAGTTTGTCGCCGTCTGCTGCGGGGATGCATCGCCGGGGAATCAATGTGGGGGGTCACAGATGATCGACAGCGCAAGCATGGTGCAGGTTGCCGCACTCGGACTCGGGGGCCTCGCGGTGCTGGGGAGCATCGCCCTCATCATCGCGGCACTGGTGCAGATCACCCGCGCGTTCCACCTTCATGAGGCGGCGCGGGCGAGCTGGGCACTGGCCGTCATCTGCGCGCCGGTCTTCGGCGCCGTGGCGTGGTTCGCCGTGGGCAACCGGATCGACGCCGACTGAGGCGGATTGGACCGAGGTGGCACCGCTAACTGTTCGGGCGCACGACCAGCACCGGGCATTTGGCGTGCCGCACGCACTGCTCGCTCACGGAGCCCAGCAGCATTCCGCTGAGTCCGCCGCGCCCGCGGGAACCGACGACGAGCATCCGTGCGCCCCGGGACGCATCGACGAGGGACTTCAACGGGCTGGCATAGACGGCCCGGTATTC
The DNA here is from genome assembly GCF_004403065.1 of Cryobacterium cryoconiti. Lineage (GTDB taxonomy): Bacteria > Actinomycetota > Actinomycetes > Actinomycetales > Microbacteriaceae > Cryobacterium > Cryobacterium cryoconiti. The sequence goes on along the minus strand of NZ_SOHA01000028.1, from coordinate 202,482 downwards.
GACCTTCAGGTCGGGGTGGCGGGCCACCTCGGCCATCACGGCCTCGACGAGTTCTTCGCGCACCGCGCCGGCGTACTCCTCGATCGAGGAGACATAGCCGAACGTCCAGTTGGCCGGGCGCGGCGCCGTGTCGATGGACCATGCACGCACCAGAACGACCGGCGCGTGCAGCTGCTGGGCCAGGTCGAGTGCCACGGCCACGGCGTGATCGGCATAGCCCGATCCGTCGTGCCCGACGACGATGGTGTCGCTGGAGGCGGGAGTCTGTTCTTGCTGTGTGTCCGGCATGACCCCAAACTACTCCGGGCCCGCCCGCCCTGCCGTGCCCCGCGGCTGCGTGTCGAAACCGCTGCAGCCGACCGCGCCGCACTCCCAGCCCTTTCCCGCCGGGCCCCGCTAAGGTCTCCCCTATGACGTACCTGGGCACGCCGCGTCGACGCCTGGCCGCAGTGGCGGTCGGCGTCACCCTGGCCCTGGCGGCCGGCGGCCTGGCTCTGGCGACATCCGTCCGCACGACCGACACGGCCGATGGCCCGGCGGTGTTCGAACCCGGCGCGATCATCAGCGACTACAACTTCTTCAACGCCGCCGCCCTGACCGAGCCGCAGATCCAGGCGTTCCTGGCAGACCGCTCCTGCCTCCCCCGCGACGAGTCACCGTGCCTGACGGACTACGAGGAGAGCACCGAGAGCCAGCCGGCGCAGGGCGACGGGCACTGTGCCGCCTACCCGGGTGGCCGCAACGAGTCGGCCAGCCGCATCATCGCGAAGGTGTCCGCGGCGTGCAACATCAGCCCGAAGGTGCTGCTGGTGCTGCTGCAGAAGGAGCAGTCCCTGCTCACCCGGCCGAGCGCATCCGGCTATCTGCGCGCCACCGGCTACGGATGCCCCGACACGGCCGACTGCGACGCGCAGTACTTCGGCTTCTTCAACCAGGTCTACCGGGCGGCCTGGCAGTTCCGGCAGTACACGCAGGAGCCCGAACGCGCCTACAAGATCGGCACCGTACGCGTGGGGTTCAATCCGGATGCGACGTGCGGGGCGACATCCGTGTCGATCCGGAATCAGGCCACCGCGAACCTGTACAACTACACGCCGTACCAGCCCAACGAGGCAGCGCTGACAGAACCGGGCACCGACGGCGACGGATGCTCGACGCACGGCAACCTGAATTTCTGGCGGTTCTACAACCAGTGGTTCGGGTCGTCCCAGTCGGTGGGCTACCCGACGGCGTTCAACTCGTGCCTGAACCTCGTCGGCGGCCAGCCCTGCCGCGACCACGGGCTGCTGCCCACCCCCTGACCGCGCCCTCGCCAGGCAGGTTCGCGGCGGGTTTCTCCGCGCAGAGCGTAATCGCCCTGACCGCACCCTGGGGCACGGGATTCAGTCAGCCCGTTTACTGAGGCCGCCGGTATGACAGGCTCAATCCCTGGTCAGGCGTTATTCTTCAGCCCGGATGACCACTCGTGGTTCGGGTTTGGTTCCCGGCAACACGCCCATCGAAACGAGCGGGCGTCCGCCCCGATTCCCAGCCCGCACGGACCGGCCACCCACTCCCGGTACCTAAGCTCCTCCGATGACTACGAACGGTCGATCGGGTATTTCACCGGCCGGCCGCCGCAATCGAAAGGATCCACTGTGAACAAGCACCAGATCAACCCGGCAACCGCCACCTCTCGCACCAAGCGGGTCGCCCTCGGCGCCGCCTCCGTGCTGACCGCCGGAGCACTGCTCGGCGTCGGCGCCCAGGGTGCCACCGCCGCCCCGCTCAGCTCCGAGACCACGTCGAGTTCCAGTTCGAGCGCCGGCGGGAGCTCCACCACCACGACCGACGCGTTCCTGGCGTCGATCACGACGGAGCTGCGTGCCGACCTCTCACACGGGCAGAGCTGGAACGTGAAGGCCCAGAACGTGGCCACCACGGTCTCGGAGCACGCTGAACTCTTCGAGAGTCTGCCGGCGAACCTGCAGGATGACCTGACCACGCTCACGGATGCCTCCGGCGCGGCTGAGCGGGCCGCCGCCGTCGACACCGTTCGCACCACGGCCCTCGCCGGGGGCTACGGCGAGGAGATCACCACGATCGCCGAGGCCGTTCGGGACAACCCGCAGCATCCGCTGGCCGCAGCCGTCCGCGCCGCCCTGGGCAGTGATGTCGGCACCGCGACGGGTGCCGAGCCGGAAGCGGCCACGGACACCGGTTTCTCGGTGACGGAGCTGGCCCTCCACCTCGCCGACAATGCCGCGCTTCTCGAGAAGCTGCCCGCCGACCTGCAGGACGATCTGGCCGACCTGAAGAGCGTGCCGGCCGACGAGCAGGAAGCAGCGGCGCAGGCGCTGGAAGCCGCCGCTCTGAACGGTGACTACGGAACCGAGATCCAGAAGCTTGCCGAACGGGTCCAGACGCACGTCGCCGCCGAGGCAGACGCTGACGCCAACGTGGGTGGAGACGCCGACGCAGGTGCCGGAGCGGGTGCCGACGCGGACGTCCACGCCGGAAACTAGCACCCCCGCACAACGGATGGCCGGAAGCGCACCGCTTCCGGCCATCCGTCTGCCCGGCGACCGCGGCATACTGGGGCCATGGCCGAGAACAAGACGCAGCCGACGGATGCCTCCGTCCAGGAATTCCTCGACGCCGCGACGCCCGACCGCCGCCGCGAGGACGGCAAGGCACTCGCCGCGATCTTCCGCGAGGTGACCGGCGAGAACCCGGTCATGTGGGGTCCGTCGATCGTGGGCTACGGCAGCTTTCGCTATGTGTCGCCCGCGAACCCGCGCACGCACGGCGACTGGATGAAGACGGGGTTCTCGCCGCGCAAGACGCAACTGTCCATCTACGGGCTCAAGGACCTTCCCGAGGGTGCCGCGCTCCTCCCGCAACTCGGCGCCTACACGGAGGGTGCCGGCTGCGTCTACGTGAAGAAGCTCGACGACATCGACCTCGACGTTCTGCGGCGCCTGGTCGCGATCGCCTGGTCGCGCGGCGACGACCCCGCGCCGGCACCGACCCCAGGGTAGGTCACGGCGCGGATCGACGACGCGCCGCCCGCCACGCGCCACCACCAGCCGCACCCCGCCGCACCCCGCCCAACAGACAGTTCCGGTCGAGTTCGCCTGGCGGAGCAGGCGATCTCGACCGGAACTGTCGACGTCGGTGGCGCGGTCACACGACCGGAGGAGCTAGAAGTCCCAGTCGGCGTCTTCCGTGTTGACGGCCTTACCGATGACGTAGGAGGAGCCCGACCCGGAGAAGAAGTCGTGGTTCTCGTCGGCGTTCGGCGAGAGCGCGGCCAGGATGGCCGGGTTCACGTCGGTGACGGTCTTCGGGAACATGGCCTCGTAGCCGAGGTTCATCAGCGCCTTGTTTGCGTTGTAGTGCAGGAACTTCTTGACGTCTTCGGTCAGACCGTGCTCGTCGTAGAGGTCCTGCGTGTACTGGATCTCGTTCTCGTAGAGCTCGAACATGAGATTGAAGGTGTAGTCCTTGATCTCATCGCGGCGCTCCTGCGAGGCAGCCTCGAGTCCCTTCTGGAACTTGTAGCCGATGTAGTAACCGTGCACGGCTTCATCCCGGATGATCAGACGGATGAGGTCGGCCGTGTTGGTGAGGCGGGCGCGGCTGGAGAAGTACATCGGCAGGTAGAAGCCCGAGTAGAACAGGAACGACTCGAGCAGCACCGAGGCGACCTTGCGCTTGAGCGGGTCGTCGCCCTGGTAGTACTTCATGATGATCTCGGCCTTGCGCTGCAGGTTGACGTTCTCCGTCGACCAGCGGAACGCCTCGTCGATCTCCTTCGTCGACGCGAGGGTCGAGAAGATCGACGAGTAGCTCTTGGCGTGCACGGACTCCATGAACGCGATGTTCGTGTAGACGGCCTCTTCGTGGGGCGTGATCGCATCCGGAATCAGCGACACGGCACCCACGGTGCCCTGGATCGTGTCGAGCAGGGTCAGGCCCGTGAACACGCGCAGGGTGAGCAGCTGCTCCGCCGGGGTGAGCGTGGCCCAGGACTGCACGTCGTTCGACAGCGGCACCTTCTCCGGCAGCCAGAAGTTGTTCGTGAGGCGGTTCCACACCTCGACGTCTTTTTCGTCTTCGATCTTGTTCCAGTTGATCGCGTCAACGTGGGAGACGAGCTTGAGCTTGTCAATCATTGGTTGTTCCTTAGTCGGCAGTTCACAGGCGATTCAGTAGTCGGGAGGCTCAGCACGAACGCACTCACAGCACCGGTATTCACAGGGCGCAGGAGACGCAACCCTCGACTTCGGTTCCCTCGAGGGCCATCTGGCGCAGACGGATGTAGTAGATCGTCTTGATGCCCTTTTTCCACGCGTAGATCTGGGCGCGGTTGATGTCGCGGGTCGTGGCGGTGTCCTTGAAGAACAACGTCAGCGACAGACCCTGGTCCACGTGCTGCGTGGCAGCGGCGTAGGTGTCGATGACCTTCTCGTAGCCGACCTCGTAGGCGTCCTGGTAGAACTCCGTGTTGTCGTTCGTCATGAACGGCGCCGGGTAGTAGACGCGGCCGAGCTTGCCTTCCTTGCGGATCTCGATCTTCGACGCGATCGGGTGGATCGATGCGGTCGAGTTGTTGATGTAGGAGATCGACCCGGTCGGCGGCACGGCCTGCAGGTTCTGGTTGTAGATGCCGTGCTCCATGACGGATGTCTTGAGCTCGGCCCACTCGGCCTGCGTGGGGATGTGCACGTCGGCCTGCGCGAACAGCTCGGCGCCGCGCGCGGTGGCCGGCTCCCAGACCTGGTCGGTGTACTTGTCGAAGAACGCGCCGGACGCGTAGGTGGAGTCCTCGAAGCCGACGAAGGCGTGGCCGCGTTCGATGGCCAGTTTGTTGGAGGCGCGGATGGCGTGGAACAGCACCGTGTAGAAGTAGATGTTGGTGAAGTCGATGCCCTCTTCGCTGCCGTAGTAGATGCGCTCACGGGCGAGGTAGCCGTGCAGGTTCATCTGGCCCAGGCCGATGGCGTGCGACTTGTCGTTGCCGTCCTCGATCGAGCGCACGGAGGAGATGTGGCTCTGCTCCGACACCGAGCTGAGGCCGCGGATGGCGGTCTCGACGGTCTTGCCGAAGTCGGGCGCATCCATGGCCAGGGCGATGTTCATCGACCCGAGGTTGCAGGAGATGTCCTTGCCGATCTGGTCGTAGGACAGGTCCTCGTTGTACGTGGTCGGGGTGTTGACCTGGAGGATCTCCGAGCAGAGGTTCGACATGTTGACGCGACCCTTGATCGGGTTCGCCGCGTTGACGGTGTCCTCGAACATGATGTACGGGTAGCCGGATTCGAACTGGATCTCGGCGAGCGTCTGGAAGAAGTCGCGGGCCTTCATCTTGGACTTCTTGATGCGCGGGTCGTCGACCATCTCGTGGTACTTCTCGCTCACGGAGATGTCCGCGAACGGCACCCCGTAGACGCGCTCCACGTCGTAGGGCGAGAACAGGTACATGTCCTCGTCTTTTTTGGCCAGCTCGAACGTGATGTCGGGCACGACGACGCCGAGGGACAGCGTCTTGATGCGCACCTTCTCGTCGGCGTTCTCCCGCTTGGTGTCGAGGAAGCGCATGATGTCGGGGTGGTGCGCGTGCAGGTAGACCGCACCGGCACCCTGGCGGGCGCCGAGCTGGTTGGCGTAGCTGAAGGAGTCTTCGAGCAGCTTCATCACGGGGATGATTCCGCTGGACTGGTTCTCGATCTGCTTGATCGGTGCACCGGACTCACGGATGTTGCTGAGCAGCAACGCCACGCCGCCGCCGCGCTTCGACAGCTGCAGCGACGAGTTGATGCCGCGGGAGATCGACTCCATGTTGTCTTCGATGCGGAGCAGGAAGCAGGAGACGAGCTCGCCGCGCTGCGCCTTGCCGGAGTTCAGGAAGGTGGGGGTGGCCGGCTGGAAACGGCCGGCGATGATCTCCTCGACGAGGGAGATCGCGAGCTGCTCGTCGCCCTGGGCCAGGCCCAGCGCGGTCATCACGACGCGGTCTTCGAAGCGTTCGAGGTAGCGCTTGCCGTCGAACGTCTTCAGCGTGTACGAGGTGTAGTACTTGAACGCGCCGAGGAAGGTCTGGAAGCGGAACTTCTTCGAGTACGCCAGCTTGTTGAGGTCGGTGATGAACTCGAACGAGTACTGGTCGAGCACGGCCTGCTCGTAGTATTCCTTCTCAACCAGGTAGTCGAGGCGTTCGCGCAGCGTGTGGAAGAACACCGTGTTTTGGTTCACGTGCTGCAGGAAGAACTCCCGCGCGGCTTCGCGGTCCTTGTCGAACTGGATTTCCCCGTTCGGGCCATACAGGTTGAGCATGGCGTTCAGGGAGTGATAATCCATCGCCAGGCCGGCTGCCGGGTGAGCCATCGTCTTCACGGCTGTTGCTTCCAAAATGATTCCAATCCGTCGTGGACGATGCGCACATCATCCGGAGTTCCAAATACTTCAAAGCGAAACATGTGGGGCACCTTGCACTTCTGGGCGATGATGTCCCCGGCGAGGCAGTACGCCACGCCGAAATTGGTGTTGCCCGCGCCGATGACGCCGCGGATGAGCGAGCGGTTCCGCTCGTCGTTCAGGAACTTGATGACCTGCTTGGGAACCGCGCCCTTGTTCTCGCCGCCGCCGTAGGTCGGCACGACCAGCACATAGGGCTCGTCGACGACGAGCGGCTCGTCGCGCGCGTGGAGCGGGATGCGGGCCGCCGGGCGGCCCAGCTTCTCAATGAAGCGGTGCGTATTGCCCGAGGTGCTGGAGAAGTAGACAATATCGGTCATGGAACACCCCCTGTCGTTGAGAAGTCGGCACGCCAAACGCCGCAGTTTTCTGCGACGCCGCCCCTGGCGACGCGGTGTTACGCGAGGCGCTGCGCGAGCTCGTTGATCTTGTCGGGACGGAAGCCCGACCAGTGGTCCTCGTCGGTGATGACGACGGGAGCCTGCAGGTAGCCCAAGGCCTTGACGGCTTCCAGCGCGTTCTCGTCGACCGACAGGTCGAGGATTTCGTATTCGATGCCCTTGTTGTCCAGGGCGCGGTAGGTCGCAGTGCACTGCACGCAGGAGGGCTTGGTGTAGACCGTGATTGCCATGGTGGGCCTTTCTCGTCGTTCAGGAATCAGTTTCAAACTCAGTTCAAACATCGTGCTCAAAATCGGTTTTCATGTGAAATCTGAAGTTCAAGACGTGCTGTATGTCGAACTGCAATACTACATCTAGTGATGCTCAAAGGGAACGGCCACTACATGCAGTAGTTACAAGTATGTAGTTATCCACCGACATTCCACCGGTTGTGCACAGCCCCGCGGATGCGAGTCGAGCCGAATCACGCGGAAGGCGGCCGAGTTATCCACAGGCAGCCCCCGGGCAGAACTCGCGCCTGTGGAAACCCTGTCGGCGTGTCGCGCCCGACCCGCGGCCCGGCACTTCGCTCGCGGCTCCACGGTCGCGGCGCACCTTATGGAAGCGGGCGCACGTTAGAGCGTGCGCCTCCTTCCATAAGGTGCGCCGCGACATCCGTAAGGTGCGCCGCGACATCCGCAGGATGCGCCACGGCATCCGTCAGGCCCGGGGCACCCCGTGCTCGGCCAGGAACCGGTGGAAGCGCTGCGGTGAGAGCGCCAGGTCCCACACCCAGCGGTCGAAGCTGTTCGAGTGGCGGCGCAGCGCATCCTCCCGGCGCTTCTCCGCCCAGACGACCTCCCCCGGATCCCGGTCGCCGAGCACCGCACCGCGGGTGTACTTCTGCTTACCGTCGAACTCACCGATCTTGCGAATGCGGCGCCAGTAGAAGTCCACCCAGTAGTCCTGCCCGTCCACGTCGGGAAAACAGACCTGCAGCTCGGGCACCTCAAAGCCGAGCTGGAACATCCGCACCCGGCTGAGGGACTCACCGCCGTTCGCCGACAGCCCGTTCCCGAAGGCGATGGCGCGCTCGGCCTGTCGCGCGCCGGCACGCGGGCTCACCGCCGCAAGCTCGGCGAACAGGTCCTCCTTGGTGAGCGCACGGCGACCACGGATGCCTCGGTGCGCCTCGGACGCGACCCGCTCCTGCTCGACTCGCAGGGCATGGTCGATCATGGTGACGCCCACGAGAAAGCTGGTGCTCGCCGCGACATCGACCAGGGTGCGCGGCAGCGAGGTCACCGCGATTCCCTCGATGAGGACCGGGTCGGGTGCAGGGGCCCCGCGATGGCTGGTTGTGAACCGGGCGTTGCTGCCTCCGGAGGCATCCGGGTCGATCATGTGCACGGAACGTGGCCAGGCCCCGATGATCGGCAGCCCATGCAGAACCGCCGCAGAGCCGTGCGACAGCACGAGCGGCCGGGCGGCGGCCAGGGCCGTCGAGAGCACGAACAGACGGTAGCGCTGATCGGGGTCGGCCGCGCGCCACACCTCCCCCGGCACGTAGATGCCCCGGCGCGTGCGTACGAGTGCTCCACCGCGGATCAGGGAGTCCACGGCGTGCGAGTTGAGGCCGCTTTCTCGGAGCGCGGCGTAGGTGATGAGCCCGTCGAGGCGGGCCCTGACGATGTCCAGGAGTTCAGTCATGCCTCACCCTGCGGCCGGACCGCCGGCCCTGAGCGGGTGCGACGGGCATCCGTGCACAACGGGGGAAAACGGCGGCTGGGGACGACAGGATGCGGCAACCTCGGTCTCGGTCGAATACCGGCGCCCGGCCGCACGCGCCCCGCCGCCTCCGACGCGGCTCACGGCGCACCCTGTGGAAGGAGGCGCACGTTAGAACGTGCGCCTCCTTCCACAGGGTGCGCCACGACGGAAGTACGGAGTGCTCGAGCGGAAACGCCGGGAACACGCGTCCGAACGGATGCGCCGTGGCCGCATCCGTGCCAGGCACGCGAAGTGGCAGGCACGCGAAGTGGCAGGCACGCGAAGTGGCAGGCACGCGAAGTGGCAGGCACGCGAAAGGGCCGACTCCGTGAGGAGCCGGCCCTTTCGTCTGGATGCTGTGATGCAGGTGTACTGCCGGGTTGTTACTCGGTCAGCGGGGCGAGGGTCGGGTCGTTCGCGTATGCATCGGCCGCGTTGTCCTTGGTCACGATGACCGGGGGCAGCAGGTAGGCCGGGACGACGATCTTGCCGTTGTCGTAGGACTCGGTGTCGTTGACCTCGGGGGTGTCGCCCTTCTGGAGGACGTTGACCATGTCGATGGCCTGGGCAACGAGCACACGGGTGTCCTTGTTGATGGTGGAGTACTGCTCGCCGGCCATGATCGACTTGACCGACTCGACTTCGGAGTCCTGACCGGTGACGATCGGGATGTCCTTGCCGGCCGCCTTCACCGAGGTGATGATGGCACGGGCGAGGGTGTCGTTCGGGGAGAGAACGCCATCGAGCGTCTTGTCGCTGTACGTGCTGGTGAGCAGCGCGTCCATGCGGCTCTGAGCGTTCTCAGCCTTCCAGCCGGCGGTCGCCGTCTGCTTGATGTCGGTCTGGCCCGAGGCGACGACGAGGGTTCCGTCGTCGATCTTCGGCTGCAGAACGCTCATGGCGCCGCCGAAGAAGACGGCCGAGTTGGCGTCGTCGGAGGAACCGGAGAACAGCTCGATGTTGTACGGGCCGTCACCCTTCGTAGCCAGTCCGTCCAGGAGCGCCTGGCCCTGGAGTTCACCGACGTTGAAGTTGTCGTACGCCACGTAGTAGTCGACAGCCTCGGTGTTCAGGATGAGGCGGTCGTAGGCGATCACGATCGCGCCGGCGTCGCGGGCCGACTGCACCTGGGTGGCCAGCTGGCCACCGTCAGCGGCACCGATGATGATGACCTTGGCACCGTTGGTGACCATGGCCGAGATCTGGTCCTGCTGGTCCTTGACCGTGGTCGAGGCACCCGCATACTGCACGTCGCCCTTGTAGCCGGCTTCTTCGAGGCCGTCTTCGAAGAGCCCGCCGGCGAGGACCCAGTTCTCCGAGGTCTTCGAGGGGAGCGCAACGCCGATGACCGAGTCTTCGGCGAAGCCGGCAGCAGCGCCGTCTCCGCCCGCGGTCTCCGTGCGGGTGGAGCAACCAGAGAGTGCCATCAAGGCCACTGCGGCGATCGCAGTTGTCGCAAGAATCTTTCGCATTGTGATTACTTTCTATTCGTTGGGGTTTGGTGAAGGGATAGGAATGGGAGGCGCGGACGCCCGGCTAGTTAGGCAGGGTCGACTGCGGCCGAGCGCTCTCCGGGGTGCCGGAGTCGGGAACGACCAGGGGCGGTTCGGCGGGGAACTCGGCGGTCTTCTTCTTGCGGGTCAGCAGGCCGATGATCGACGGGCGGCCCTGACTCTTGTTCCAGACGTCCACACCGACGGCCACGAGCAGCACCATGCCCTTGATGATCTGCACCCAGTCGGAGCCGACGCCCAGCAGCTGCAGTCCGTTGTTGAGCACGGCCATCACGAGGCCACCGATGATGGAGCCGATGACGGTTCCGATTCCACCGGACACGGCCGCACCGCCGATGAACACGGCGGCGATCGCGTCGAGTTCCCAGCTGAGGCCGTCCTGCGGGCCGGACGCCACCGAGCGGGCGACGAAGATCATGCCGGCGAGGGAGGCCAGGATCGACATGTTCATCATCACGAGGAAGTTCACCCGGCGGGACTTGACGCCGGAGAGTTCGGCAGCGAGCTTGTTGCCGCCGACCGCGTAGACGTGGCGGCCGAAGATGGTGTTGCGGGTGACGAAGGCGTAGAAGAGGACGAGCACGCCGAGGATGATCCCGGAGACGGGGAAGCTCGTGCCGACGCGGCCACCGGCGAACAGGATCGATGCGTAGACGATCACGGAGCAGAGCAGCACGACCTTCACGATGCTCACCCACAGCGGTGCGGGGGTGGAGCCCATGATCTTCTGCACGCGGCGTGCGCGCCACTCGGAGAAGATGACGGCCAGCACGATGACGAGGCCCAGCAACAGGGTCAGGTTGTTGTAGCCCGTGTTCGGGCCGACTTCCGGCAGGTAGCCCGATCCGATGATCGTGAAGCCGTCGGGCACGGGAACGGTGTTGGCGTTACCGATGACCTGGTTGCCACCGCGGAAGATGAGCATGCCGGCCAGTGTGACGATGAACGCGGGCACGCCCACGTAGGCCACCCAGGCTCCCTGCCAGGCCCCGATCAGCATGCCGACGACCAGGCCGAGCAGGATGGCCAGCGGCCAGGGCATGTTCCAGTCCCGCATGGCCGTGGCCACGACGATGCCCGTGAAGGCGGCCACGGAACCGACCGACAGGTCGATGTGACCGGCGATGATGACCATGACCATGCCGATGGCGAGGATCAGGATGTAGGAGTACTGACTGACCAGGTTGATCAGGTTGCCGGACGACAATGTCAGCCCGTCGGTCAGGTACTGGAAGAGAAGGATGATGGCGATCAGGCTGAAGAGGATGCCGAATTGCCGCAGGTTCGAGCTGCCGCTGCCGAAGATCTTCTTCAGATCACCGAGCGCGCTCGTGCGGGTACTCGTGTCTTCGCTCATATGCTCTGAACCTTCTTCCTTGCGGAGGTCATACTCTTCATCAGGGTTTCGGGATCGGCGGATTCCGCCGGGATGCAGTCGGTGATCGCGCCCTCGAAGACCGTATAGATGCGGTCCGCGAGGCCGAGGAGCTCCGGAAGCTCAGAGGAGATCAGGATGACTCCCTTACCCTGCTCGGCCAACTGCTGGATGATGCCGTAGATCTCGTACTTGGCACCCACATCGATGCCGCGGGTGGGTTCGTCCAGGATCAGCAGGTCAGGGTCGGTGAACATCCACTTGGCCAGGACCACCTTCTGCTGGTTGCCGCCGGAGAGCTTGCCGACGCCCGCATTGACGCTGGGGGTCTTGATCCGCAGGCTCTTGCGGTACTCCTCGGCGATGCCGAATTCCTTCGAGTCGTTGACGACCGGTCCGGACGAGATCTTCGCGAGTTTCGCCGAGACGATGGAGCGCTTGACGTCGTCGAGCAGGTTCAGGCCCAGCGCTTTGCGGTCCTCGCTCACATAGGCGAGACCGTGGTCGATGGCGTCGGCGACGCTCTTCAGGACGATTTCCTTGCCGTCCTTGTAGATGTGCCCGGAGAGGAAGTTGCCGTAGGACCGCCCGAAGATGCTCATGGCCAGTTCCGTGCGGCCGGCACCCATCAGACCGGCGATGCCGACGATCTCACCCTTGCGCACGGTGAGGCTGGAGCCCTTGACGACCATGCGCTCCGCGACCTGCGGGTGCTGCACGGTCCAGTCCCGCACCTCGAAGAAGACCTCACCGATGTGCGGCGTGCGGTCCGGGAAGCGGCTCTCCAGGCTACGACCGACCATGCCGCGGATGATGCGGTCTTCGTTGACGCCATCGGCGACGACGTTCAGGGTCTCGATCGTCTTGCCGTCGCGGATGATCGTGATCGAATCCGCGACCTGTTCGATCTCGTTGAGCTTGTGGGAGATCATGATCGAGCTGATCCCCTTGCCCTTGAGCCCGCGGATCAGGTCCAGCAGGTGCATGGAGTCCGACTCGTTCAGGGCCGCGGTCGGCTCATCGAGGATGAGCACCTTGACCGACTTGTTCAGGGCCTTGGCGATCTCGACGAGCTGCTGCTTGCCGACGCCGATGTTCTTGATCAGGGTGTCCGGGTCGTCGCGCAGCCCGACCCGGGCGAGAAGCTCGAGCGCGGTCTTCTTGGCGGTGATCCAGTCGATCGCGCCCCACTTGGTCGGCTCGTTGCCGAGGAAGATGTTCTCCGTGATGGAGAGCTCCGGGATGAGCGCCAGCTCCTGATGGATGATGACGATGCCCGCTTCTTCGCTCGAACGGATGTCCTTGAAGTGCACGTTCCGGCCCTGGTAAATGATGTCGCCCGTGTACGTGCCGAAGGGGTAGACACCGGAGAGCACCTTCATCAGCGTGGACTTGCCGGCGCCGTTCTCGCCGCAGATCGCGTGGATCTCACCGCGGTTCACCGTGATGGAGACGTCCGACAGGGCCTTGACCCCCGGGAACTCCTTGGTGATCGATCGCATCTCTAGGATTACGTGGTCACTGGACATCGTTGGACTCCTCACGCCCGGGTCCACGACTGGCATCCCACACCGAAGACGGGCTGGATGCGCTGAAGGAGAAGCCGACCCCGCCCCCGCTCAGCAGGGCGGCAGCGGAGCTGCCGGGCAGGTGGAAAAGTGTGCTCACAAGCTTGACCTCAATGTCATGCGATTCGAAATTTGTGGTGGTGTCCGGTCATATGTGACCGATCACATTGTCACTATAGACCCGTCGGCGGTCGTGGTGTCAAGCTCCGTTTGTCACGCTTGCGTAACAGCGCCCGGCACCCGCCACAGCCCCTCACAAGCCGCCGGGCGATCGGTCAGAACGGCGGCGGCGCGGTCGATCCGCGCACCACCAACTTCGGAACGATCGGCTCCGGCCGAGCACTCGGCGGCCCGTCGCCGAGACTGCTCAAAAGCAGGGCGATGCACCGCCGGCCGAGTTCGGCGAAGTCCTGCCGCACCGTCGTCAGCGGCGGCCAGAAATGTGCCGCTTCCGGAATATCGTCGAAGCCGACGATGCTCATATCGCGGGGCAGCACCAGCCCGGCCTCACGACAGGCGTGCATGAATCCCAGCGCCATCTGGTCGTTCGACGCGAAGATGGCGGTGAAATCTCGCATCCGGAGGAGTTCCCGGCCGGCGTGATAGCCGAAATCGGCGGTCCAGTCGCCCAGGATCGGCGCCATGGTGGGCACGTCCCTGTCCCACATCTCGTCGAGGAAGCCACGCATCCGCGCCTCGGCCTCGATCCAGTCCTGAGGCCCGGCCAGGTGGTAGATCTGGCGGTGCCCGAGGTCGATCAGGTGCCGCGTGGCTTCCCTGGCCCCGGTCATCTGGTCGACGGACAGCGAGTTGTCGTTGAGGAGGCCCCGGGACGACAGCGTGACGAAGGGCACCTCGATCGACAGCTGTTCGAGAACGTCGAAGACCCGCACCTGCGGCGCGATCACGACGATCCCCTCCACGGACTGGTTCATCAGGTGGTCGATGGCCGCCTCGATCGACTCGGGATCGACGTTCGTCAGGTTGGCCGTGTTGACGTAGTAACCGGCCTCCCGGGCCGCATCCTGGATCGCGGCGATGCTGCTGGCCGGCCCGTAGGCACTCTCGGCCGACAGCAGGCCGATGGTGCGTGAGCGCCCGCGCGACAGCGCTCGGGCGGCCCGGTTCGGCCGGTACTGCAGGTCTTCCATGACCTGGAGCACCTTCGCCTTGGTGGAATCGCGAATGCTGGGGTGGTCGTTGAGCACGCGGGACACGGTCTGATGGGAGACCCCCGCCAGGCGCGCCACATCACGGATGCTCGGGGCACGCCCCTTGGGCAGATCGAGAGTCACGGGAAGACCTTGGTCGTATGTGCACGGTCACAATTGTGAACGCAGAACCAGTATGCACGCCGGGGACGCTGTGCGGCGCACCTGCGGCGACCCCGCGCCGCGGGAGCCCGGGAAACCGGGCGTGGGCGCTGTGCCCGAGATGAATGCCCCTGCAGGCATGACGAGATGGAATCGATTCACCCAACGGCATGCGTTGCCCGGCGCGCCGACTGGTGCCGTTTCACCGCGTGCACCGCCACCGCCAGGGCGGCCAGTACCGCCGGGACGATCAGGTTGGAGCCCGCGAGCGCGAGGAGACCGATCGTGAGCACGACCGATACGACGGCCAACCACCAGCCCACCGTGTAGCGGTCGAGCAGGCGTACGGCCGCGATCGTGCCGAGCACGTAGATGGCAACCATCGAGCTGGTGTGGATCAGGATGAACGCCGACAGCGGGAGATCCCAGACGACCATGGCCGCAAAGTAAGCGCCGATCATGGCCAGCACGACGGTCAGGCTGCGTCGCGGGACTCCCCCGGCCTCCACGCCGGCCGCCATCCAGCGGGGCAGGTCGCCGTCGCGGCCGAGCGACGCGCCGAGCTTTCCGAACGCCCCCAGGTAGACATTGAGCACGCCGACGGCCACGACTGCGGCGATCACGGCGACGAGCACCGGGCCGACCCCCGGCGCGTTCGTCGCCACCAGGTCGAGCAGCGGAACCTGTCCCTGCGCCGCGGACTCGCCCAGAACGGCGACCGTGACGTACTGCAGCGCCAGATAGGCGACGCCGACCACGACCAGGGCGATCGCCGTGGCGAGGGGGATGACCCGTCGGGGATTCCTGAACTCCCCCGCAATGTGGGTGCCGACCTCCCAGCCCGCGAAAGCCCAGACGAACAGGCTGATGGCCTGGCCGACGCCGCCCCAGCCCTGTGGCAGAAACGGCGCGAAGTTGTCAGGGTCGGCGGACGGGAATGCCAGCGCCACCACACCGACCACCACGAAGAGAAGCGCACCGGTGAGGATCAGCTGCGCCGCCCCCGAAACCCGCACGCCCAGGTAGTTCGATACGAACGGCGGCACCAGGATCAGGAGGGCGACCCACGGTACCGCCGAACGCTCCGCACCGACGATGGCCACGACATACTCTGCCCCGAGCACAGCCACCACGGGCGCCCCGACGCCGACGCCGAAAAAGAACCAGTACCCGGTCATCCGAGCCCAGGTCTGCCCGAGGGACCGGCGCACATAGCTGGCGACGCCACCGGGGTCCGGATAGCGGGACGCCAGGGCGGCGAACGTGCCGGCCAGTGGGATCGACAGCAGGAAGACGACGAACACCGAGACCAGAGATGCCGGCCCGGCCGCGGCGGCGGCCAGGCCGGGCAACACGAGGATGCCCGTGCCGAGCACCGCAGCGATGTACAGGGCCGTGCCCTGCAGCAGGCCGAGGCTGCCAGCTCCGGGCGTCGCGGCATCCGGTGCCGAATCGCCCGGCCGGCGGGAGAGTTCCTGCGAAGAAGTGGTCACCTGACTATGGTGCCGCACAGCTCAGCCCCTCCGGAACGGCAGAAATGACACACTCCTCGAAGAAACTGCCAGTCTGGTTCCGGCTAGACGGCCGCGAGGGCTCGATCGATGTCGGCGATGAGGTCGGCGACATCCTCGATGCCCACGGAGAGACGGATCACGTTGTCCGCCACTTCGAGTTCGGTGCCGCGCACCGACGCGTGGGTCATCTCGGAGGGGTAGTTGACCAGCGATTCCACGCCGCCGAGAGATTCGGCGAGCTGGAACAGCTGCGTGGACTCGGCGAAGGAACGCGCCGCGGCCGCGCCGCCCACGAAGGAGATCGAGAGCATTCCGCCGAAGCCGCTCATCTGCTTCTTCGCCAGTTCGTGGCCCGGGTGGGTCGACAGGCCCGGGTAGTAGACCCGGTCGATCGCCGGGTGACCCTGCAGGTGCTCGGCGATGGCCTGGGCGTTGCTGCAGTGGCGGTCCATCCGCACCGACAGGGTCTTGATTCCGCGCACGGTGAGCCAGGCATCCATCGGGGCCGAGACGGGGCCGGCGGCGAACTGCAGGAACTGGGCCTTCTCGGCGAGCTCGTCGTCGTTGATGATCAGGGCGCCGCCGAGCACGTCGGAGTGTCCGCCGAGGTACTTCGTGGTGGAGTGCACCACGACGTCAGCCCCGAAGGACAGTGGCTGCTGCAGCGCGGGCGACGCGAACGTGTTGTCCACGATCACGGTCACGCCGAAGCGGTGGCCGATTTCGACCAGGGCCGCGATGTCGCAGACCTTCATCAGCGGGTTGCTGGGCGTCTCAACCCAGAGGATCTTCGTTTCGCCCGGGATGATGGCCTGTTCGACGGCGGCGAGGTCGCTCATCTCCACGGTGGAGTTGAGGATGCCCCAGGCGCCGTGCACCCGGTTGATCAGCCGATGCGTTCCACCGTAGACGTCGTTGCCCAGCACGATGTGGTCGCCCGGCGCGAGCAGGGCGCGCAGGATGGTGTCTTCCGCGGCCAGTCCGCTGGCGAAGGACAGACCGTGCTTGCCGCCCTCAAGCGCGGCCAGCAGAGTCTCCAGCACCGTGCGGGTCGGGTTGCCGCCGCGGCTGTATTCATAGCCGCCGCGCAGGTGCCCGATGCTCTCCTGCACATACGTCGACGTCTGATAGATCGGCGGGATCACGGCGCCGGTCGTCGGGTCGAATTCC
The DNA here is from genome assembly GCF_004403065.1 of Cryobacterium cryoconiti. Lineage (GTDB taxonomy): Bacteria > Actinomycetota > Actinomycetes > Actinomycetales > Microbacteriaceae > Cryobacterium > Cryobacterium cryoconiti. The sequence goes on along the minus strand of NZ_SOHA01000028.1, from coordinate 185,419 downwards.
TGCCCGGCGTGGATGGCGATGGTATCGAAGTTGTGAGCCATTGATTCGTCCTTAGTCATGCTGTTCAGGCGCTCAGGTAGGTGAGCAGGTCGTGGCGGGTGATGACGCCGAGGGGTTTGCCGCCGTCGGTGACGAGCAACGCGTCGTGGCCGGTGAAAGCGGCCCGCGCGGCCGCGACGGGCTCGTTCACCCCGATCAGCGGGAGGGAGCCGGCGACGAACTCGCCGACGCGGTCGGCCAGTTTCGCCTCCCCGGAGAAGACGAGTTCCATCAGCCGGCGTTCATCGATCGCGCCGACGACCTCCCCCATCACCACCGGGGGCTTTTCGGTGAGCACCAGCACCTGGGAGACGCTGGCCTCGGTCATCACCCCGATGGCGTCGTGCACCGTGGCGCTGGGGTGCACGTAGACGAACGGCGGCAGGGCGCCGGTCTTGGCTGCGAGCAGGTCGCCGACCGTGTGCCCGGCGGGCGCGTTGGTGAAACCGTAGCTGCGCATCCAGCCGTCGTTGAAGATCTTGCCCAGGTAGCCGCGCCCGCCGTCGGGCAGCAGCACGACGATGGTGTCGTCGGGGCCGAGGGTTTTCGCCGCGCGCAGGGCGGCGACGACGGCCATGCCGCTCGAGCCGCCGACCAGGATGCCCTCTTCGAGGGCGAGCCGGCGGGTCATCGCGAAGGAGTCGGCGTCGGAGACGGCGATCACCTCGTGCACGACCGCCGGGTCGTAGGCCCCCGGCCAGAAGTCCTCGCCCACGCCCTCGACCAGGTATGGCCGACCGGTGCCGCCGGAGTACACGGAGCCCTCCGGGTCGGCGCCGATGATGCGCACGGTGTCGCCCGAGACCTCGCGCAGGTACCGGCCGGTGCCGGTGATGGTGCCGCCGGTGCCGACGCCCGCGACGAAGTGCGTGAGCGTGCCGTCGGTGTCGCGCCAGATCTCCGGACCGGTCGTCTCGTAGTGGCTGAGCGGGCCGTTCGGGTTGAAGTACTGGTTGGGCTTGAACGCACCCGGGATCTCCCGGGCCAGCCGGTCGGACACGCTGTAATACGAGTCGGGGTGGTCGGGGGCGACGGATGTCGGCGTCACCACGATCTCGGCGCCGTACGCCGTGAGCACGTTGCGCTTGTCCTCGCCCACCTTGTCCGGCAGCACGAACACGCACTTGTAGCCGCGTTGCTGGGCGACGAGGGCCAGTCCGACGCCCGTGTTGCCCGAGGTCGGTTCGACGATGGTGCCGCCGGGGAGCAGGAGGCCGTCGCGTTCGGCGGCATCGATGATGCGCACCGCGATGCGGTCCTTCGCGGATCCGCCCGGGTTCAGGTACTCCAGCTTGACCAGCACGGTGGCGCTGATCCCCTCGGTCACCTTGTGCAGTCTGACCAGCGGGGTGTCGCCGATGAGGTCGAGAACGGTGTCGGCAATTTTCATCGAAAGTCCTTCATCGACGGTCTGTCGTCGGGCGTGTGTCGTCGGGGTTTCGGGCCGTGCCAACTCTATCGGCGCCCGCTGTGCGGGACCAGTCAGCGTTACTCGGCGAGAAGTTGCGTCAGCGGCGCCGGCGGCGCCGTGACCTGCTCGGAGTACAGGCGCGCATAGACGCCGTCCGCGGCGAGTAGTTCGGTGTGGGTTCCGCTCTCCACGATCCGGCCGGCGTCCACCACGAAGATGACGTCGGCCGACACGATGGTGGAGAGCCGGTGCGCGATGGCGATGGTCGTGCGCCCGCGGGACGCGGTGTCCAGGGCCGCCTGCACGACGCGCTCGGAGATGGCGTCAAGGGCGCTGGTGGCCTCGTCGAGGATGAGCACCTCCGGGTCTTTGAGCAGCACCCGGGCGATGGCGATGCGCTGCTTCTCGCCACCGGAGAGTCGGTAGCCGCGCTCCCCCACCACCGTGTCGTACCCGGCCGGGAAGGAGGCGATGGTGTCGTGGATACTCGCCGACCGGGCAGCGGCCTCGAGTTCGGCATCCGTCGCCTCCGGTTTCGCGTAGCGGAGGTTCTCCGCGATGGTGGCGTGAAAGAGGTAGGTCTCCTGGCTGACGATGCCGATGTGCGAGACGAGGGACTGCTGCCGGAGGGCGCGCACGTCGACGCCGGAGAAGAGCACCCGGCCCGCCGAGGCTTCGTAGAATCGCGGGATGAGGTAGGACACGGTGGTCTTGCCGGCGCCGGACGGGCCGACGAACGCGGCGAACTGGCCCGGCTCGATCGTGAAGGAGACGTCGTCCAGGGTCGGGCGGGACTCCTCCCCGGCGTCCGGATAGGCGAAGGTGACCCGGTCGAAGGCAACCCGCCCCACCGCCTCGCCGGCCGTGGGCACGGGGGCTGCATCGGGGGCGTCCCGGATCAGCGAGGTGAGGTCGAGGTACTGGAAGATCCGCGCGAAAAGGGCGCTCGAGGTCTGCAGGTCGAGCGCGACGCGCATCAGGCCGAGAAGCGGGAACAGCAGACGCGACTGCACGGTGGTGAAGGCCACGATCGTGCCGGCCGTGATGTCGGTCGTGCCGCTGCCCATCAACAGCCCGGCTACGAGATAGACGATCGCGGGGATGCTGGAGAGGAAGATGCTCACCATCGCGAAGAACCACTGACCGCTCATCTGCTGGCTGACCTGCAGCTGCACCTGGTTGGCGTTCTCGTCGGCGTACCGACGGATCTCCGTCTGCTGCCGGGTGAAACTCTTGGAGAGCAGGATGCCGGAGACGCTCAGCGTCTCCTGGGTGATCGCCGTCATATCCGAGAGCGACTCCTGGGTCTTGGCTGCGATCCGGGCGCGCACCTGGCCGACCCGGCGCTGAGCGAAGACCAGCACGGGCATCAGGATCACGGCCACGATGGCCAGTTGCCAGCTCAGCAGGAGCATGGCGACCAGGGCCGCGATCACGGTGACGGCGTTGCCGAGCAGGCTGGAGACCGTGTTGGTGAGCACGCTCGCGACGCCGCCCACGTCGTTCTGCAATCGCGATTGGATGACGCCCGTCTTGGTGCGGGTGAAGAAGCTCAGTTCCATCGATTGCAGGTGGGTGAACAGCCGCACCCGCAGAGCACCCATCACCGAGTTGCCCACGGTGGCGGTGAGCCAGGTCTGCCAGACGCCGAGCAGCTGGGACCCCAGGTAGATGGCGATCATCACACCCACGAGCACGGCGAGGTGCTGCACGTTCGGGCTGCCGTCGGGCGGGAACAGACCCTCGTCGAAGGCGCGCTGCACGAGCAGGGGTGGCACCACCGAGAGCGCCGCGCCGATGAAGACGAGCACCACGGTGACGGTGAGTGCTGCCCGGTGGGGTGCGAACAGGCCGCTGATGCGGCGCAGCAGATGGGGGATGCGTGGGGCTTCGGCGTTCTCGGCGCGCTGCGCCACGGCGTCGCCACCGCTGACCCGGCCCCGCCGACCGCCGCCTCCTCCGCCTCCGTGCATTCCACTCATGAATTCACTCTAAACTCCCCCGCGACTGCCTCCCCACGACCCCGGACCGGCCCCCGCCGCAACCCCCGCGGAGACACAACTGTGCCCGTTCCGGACATGTGTTGCCCGTGGGGCGGGAACACTTGTCCGAAACGGGCACAGTTGCTGATGCGGCTAGCCCTTTGTCGAACCGGCCAGGAGGCCGCGCACGAAGTAGCGCTGCAGGGAGAAGAACACGAGCAGCGGAACCAGGATCGAGATGAACGCGCCCGCGGTGAGCAGATGCCAGTCCTGGCCCCGGGTTCCGGTGATCTCGGCCAGCAGTTTGGTCATCGGGGCGACCGCGCCGTCCGCGAAGATCAGCGCCACCAGCAGGTCGTTCCAGACCCACAGGAACTGGAAGATGGCGAAGGATGCGATCGCCGGCATGGTCAGCGGCAGCACGATCCGGAAGAAGATCTGCCCGTGCCCCGCACCGTCGACCCGTGCGGCTTCGATGACGTCGGCGGGAATCTCCGACACGAAGTTGTGCAGCAGGTAGATGGCCAGCGGCAGGGCGAACATCGTGTGCGCGATCCACACCTGGGAGTAGCCGCCGGCGTCGCTGATGGCGGAAACCACCGGGATGCCGAAGATCTCACCCTGCGAGAAGAACTGCAGGAGCGGAACGAGTGCCATCTGCAGGGGCACGATCTGCAGAGCGAAGACCGCGATGAACAGCACGTTCTTGCCGCGGAAGTCGATCCAGGCGAAGGCGTAGGCGGCCAGGCTGGCCACGATCAGCGGGAGCAGCGTGGCGGGGAGGGTGATCGCGATCGAGTTGATGAACGCGCCGGCCAGGTTCAGCTGGCTGTTACCGGCCTGCAGAACGTCGCTGTAGTTGTCGAGGGTGAGGCCCCAGTTCGAGAAGAGCGTCCACCAACCGGTGGTGCGCACCTCCTGCGCCGGACGGAACGAGGAGACGAACAGCCCGAACGTCGGGATCGTCCAGAGTACGGCGATCACGAGGGCCGCCATGGTGGCGCCGCGGCTGGTCAGCCGCTTCTTGGTGCGTTTGGCCGCTGTCGATTCCTGACGGCGTTCACCGCGGCGAATCTGGCTCTGGGTGGCTTCGTCGGGAAGCTCAACCGGAAGTATCGCGCTCATCGGATTTCCCTTTGCTTCTGGATCTGGCGGGCGTTGTAGACGACGATCGGGAGCACCAGCAGGAACAGGATCACGGCGAAGGCCGCGGACCGACCCTGCTCGAAGTTCTTGAACTGCGTGTACATCTCGTTCGCGATGACGCTGGTGTCGTTGGCGCCTGCGGTCATGGTCCGAACGATGTCGAAGACCTTGAGGGAGGCGATGGAAATCGTCGTCAGCACGACGACCAGGGCGCTGCGGATGCCGGGGACAGTCACGTTGGTGAACTTCTGCCAGGCGTTGGTGCCGTCGAGTTCGGCGGCCTCCATCTGCTCGGCCGGCACGCCCTTGATGGCCGCGGACAGCACGACCATGGCGAATCCGGTCTGCACCCAGATCAGGACGACGATCAGGAAGACGGTGTTCCACGGGGCGTTCGCCAGGAAGTCGACCGGCTGGCCGCCGAACCACACCACGACCTGGTTGAGCAGGCCGATCTGGTTCTGGTCGGCCGGGCGGGCCGTGTAGATGAAGCGCCAGATGATGGATGCCCCGACAAACGAGATGGCCATGGGCATGAAGACCATGATCTTGAAGTACTTCTCGCCGCGGCTCTTGTCGATGAAGACCGCGTAGGCCAGGCCGGCGACCGTGGACACGAGCGGGGTGATGAGCACCCAGACGATCGTGTTGAGCACCGTGCGGATGGCCTCCGGCTGGGTGAACACCCAGACGAAGTTGTCGAAGCCGATGAACTCGGTACCCCGGGAGTTCATGAAGGCCTGCACCGTGGTCTGGATGGTCGGGATGATGAGGCCGATGATGAGGAGCAAGATGGCCGGCGAGAGGAAGCCGAAGAGCTGGAAGAGGTAGCCGGCGCCGGCACGCGACCGGTAGTCGACGATGAAGAAGACACCACCGAGCACGGCTGCCGCGGCGGTCGCCCACCAGTACGATCCGGCGGCCAGCAGGATGAGCATCGGAGCGGCGACGCAGACGGCGAGGCGGATGACGGTGTAGACGGCCCCCTTGCGCGGGGCTATTTCGACGAAGAACAGGATCGCGGCCACCAGGGCCACAAACGTGAAGATGATTATGGGGACTTGCGCGAGTGCCGGCAAATCAGCCAGCCAGGCAAGGAATGCCGACATTTGAAACCTCTCGAGTACGACTGCGGACTCACAGTGTTCGCTGGTGGGGCGGAAAACTACCGCCACGGTACACCAGCAGAGGGGTGCGGGTCGCCCTTTTCGTGGGGGCGACCCGCACCGTTTGGTGCTCGTACTGCACGTGCTGATTCAGTGTGTGCAGATACTCAGTGTGTGCTGCTGTGGAACGACTGCGACTAGCTGGACGGCCAGCCGGCTTCGATGCTGGTGAGCACCTCGTCGGTTGACGTGCCGTTGACCCAGTTGACCATTCCCTTCCAGAAGGTGCCGGCGCCCACGGAGCCGGGCATCAGGTCGGAGCCGTCGAAGCGGAAGGTGGTTTCCGGGTCCTGAAGGATCTTGATTGCTTCCTGCAGGATCGGGCTCTTCGCGTTCTTCGGGTCCAGACCCGAGTTGGCGCTGATGACACCACCGAGGGCAACGCGGCTGTTCGCCCAGTCGTCGCTGGAGAGGTACGTCTGAACGGCCTGCGTGTCGGCGTCATCGGCGAATGCGGCGACGATCTCGCCACCACCGGTCACAGCCTGGCTGCCGGCTTCTTCGGCCGGGGTGATGAAGGCCCAGACGTCACCGTCGGGACCGACCTCTCCGCCGGCATCCGTGATGAAGCCGTCGAAGAAGGATGCCTGGTGGTGCAGCGCGCAGGTACCCTCGGCGAGCGGCGTGGCCACGTCACCGAACGCGGTGCTGTTGATCGAGCGGACGTCACCGAATGCGGCGTTGACGTAGGCCGGGTTCAGCAGGATCTCTCCGACGGAGTCGAAGGCCGACTTGATCGCAGGGTCAGTGAACGGGATCTCGTTGGCAACCCACTTGTCGTAGGTCTCCGGCCCAGCCTGGCGCAGGACGAGGTCTTCGACCCAGTCCGTGCCCGGCCAACCGGTGGCGTCACCCGAGCCGAATCCGGCGCACCACGGGGCGCTGCCGGTCGTCTCCTGGATGGTCTTCGTCACGGCGAGGAGCTCGTCCCAGGTTTCGGGAACTTCAACACCCCACTCGGTGAACTTGGCCGGGGAGTACCAGATGAAACCCTTGACGCTGGCCATCAGCGGAGCGCCGTAGAACGTGTCGCCGACGGTGCCGTAGGCCTTCCAGTCTTCGGACCAGAACTCGTCGACGTTGTCCTCGACGGACTTCGGAGCCGGCTTCAGGAAGTCGCGGCTGGCCAGGTCGGCCATCAGGCCGGGCTGCGGGAAGATCGCGATGTCGGGAGCGCTGCCGCCCTGGGCGCGGATGGCGATCTGAGCTTCGAATTCCTTCGACGCTTCGTACTGGATGTCAATGTCGTTTTCTTCTTCCCAGGCAGCCCAGGACTCTTCCAGGAGCTCGGCCTCGGTGTCTCCGATGGTGCCGTAAACGGATACGACGCCGTCGCCCTCTGCTCCGGCTTCGCTGTTCGTGCTGCCGGGACCGCCGGAACAACCGGCCAGGGTCAGACCTGCTATCGCCGCGATGGCGATGGGTGCTGTGATTCGGCGGTGGAATGACCGCATTTTTCCTCCTCGTTGAGTGATGGCGGTGTGCGAATGGTTTTTTCCAACGACACCGAGGTGATGCAGGTACTGCTTGTGTGCTGAAAACGATCAGATAAGGAACCGGTTCCACACGACAAGTTACGGCACGAAGGAGCGAATCGCAAGACCGGCTTTGTCACGGAATGGCAAAGATCGCGCTCCCACGGGAAAAGTCCGTCATCCTGCGCAGTGGATCGCCGTCAAATCATGCACATTTCATGGAACCGGTTCCAGCGGCGGCCCGGGAGCTGTACAGTAATCGGAACGGATCCAAGGGCGGAGGCTGGAATGAGCGCAATTGCAGATGTCGCGCGCCTCGCCGGCGTGGCGAAAGCCACCGCATCCCGGGCACTGAGCGGTCGGGGCTATGTGTCGGAGGAGACCCGGCGCAAAGTCATCGAGGCAGCCAGGGAGATCGGCTATGTCGCCTCCCCGAATGCCGCCAGCCTGGTCACAGGACGCACCAAGAGCATCGGGGTGATCATTCCGTTCATCAGTCGCTGGTTCTTCTCCGAGGTGCTGGAGAGCATGGAACAGGCACTGCTGGACGAGGGGTACGACATGACCCTCTACAACCTGCCGGCCCCGTCACCGGAGCGGGAGCGGGTCTTCGACTACTTCCTGGCCCGCAAGCGCTTCGACGGCGTGATCTCGGTGGGGGTGGCCCTCAGCGACAACGAGGTCAACCTGCTGCACCGTCTGGGTCGCCCGCTCGTGGGTATCGGCGGCCCGATCCGCGGTGTGCACACGATCGCCATCGACGACGTGGCCTGCGCCCGGCTCGCGACAGAACACCTGCTCAGCCTCGGCCACACCGACATCGTGCACATCGGCGGGAGCAAGGAAGACGAGATGGACTTCCAGGTGCACAGCAACCGGCTCACCGGTTTCTACGCCGCCATGGATGAGGCCGGACTGCCGTCCGAGGGCTCCGGCTCGTTCTACGCCTGCGAATTCACCATGCCCGGCGGCTACCAGGTGGGCCAGGCCGTTTTCGGCGACCCGCGCACGCGTCCCACCGCGGTTTTCGCCGCGAGTGACGAGATCGCCATCGGACTCATCGTCGCCGCGCGGGAGCTCGGCATTCAGGTGCCGGCGGACCTCTCCGTGATCGGCATCGACGGACACCCGTACGCCGACATGTTCCGGTTGACGACGATCGAGCAGCACCCCCGGCGACAGGGCCGCCTGGCCGTGCTCTCGCTCCTGGCCGAGCTGGAAACGGCCACACCCGGCGAGGAGGATCACCTCACGGTGCTGCCGACGAACCTGGTCATCCGTTCGAGCACCAGCGGGCCGCGGCCACCGCACGGAGGCTGACCGGCCCGCCTGAGCGCCGGACCGGGGTTAAGGAGAGAAGGCGTCGCATCCGTTGGATGCGACGCCTTCTTCGTGTTGACGGCTTGCGCCGTCACGCATTCTCGAAGAGAACAGAACCCCTTGCGGGGCCCCGACTACTTGAGGGCTGCGGTGGCGCCGGCAGCTTCGAGAGCAGCCTTGCCCTTTTCGGCAGCTTCCTTGGAAACGCCTTCGAGGACGGCCTTCGGCGCGCCATCGACGACGGCCTTGGCCTCGCCGAGGCCCAGGCTGGTGAGCTCGCGCACAACCTTGATGACCTGGATCTTCTTGTCGCCGACAGCCTCGAGGATGACGTCGAAAGCGGACTGCTCTTCGACCTCTTCAGCGGGTGCAGCAGGACCGGCAGCGCCGGCAACGGCGACCGGAGCAGCAGCGGTGACCTCGAAGGTCTCCTCGAACGCCTTGACGAACTCGGAGAGCTCGATGAGGGTGAGGCCCTTGAACTGTTCGAGCAATTCCTCGGTGGAAAGCTTTGCCATGATTTTTCTCCCTATAGTTTCTTAGTTACTCACCGCGATGCCAGGCCGATGCCTAGTTCGCGGACTCCTGCTTCTCACGCAGCGCGTCGATGGTGCGAACAGCCTTCGACAGCGGTGCGTTGAACAGATATGCGGCTCCGAACAGCGAGGCCTTGAATGCGCCGGCCAGCTTGGCCAGCAGCACTTCGCGGGACTCGAGGTCGGCGAGCTTGCCTACCTCTGCGGCGGTGAGCGGGTTACCGTCGAAGTAACCACCCTTCACTACCAGGAGAGGGTTTGCCTTGGTGAAGGCACGCAGGGTCTTCGCGACGGCGACAGGGTCTCCGTGCACGAATGCGATTGCGGACGGACCGACAAGCTCGTCGTCAAACGACGTGATGCCGGCGTTGTTCGCCGCAATCTTGGTCAGCGTGTTCTTCACCACGGCGTACGTGGCGTCCGCACTGATGGAAACGCGCAGCGACTTGAGCTGCGCAACAGTGAGACCGCGGTACTCGGTGAGCAGAACGGCGGTCGAGCTCTGGAATTTCTCCGTAAGCTCGGCGACCGTTGCTTCCTTGTTCGCCATGGCGCTCCTCTTGGTTTCATGTGCCGGTAGCCCGGGGCGCAGACATGAAAAAAGCTCCAGCGCAGGCGCCGGAGCTGGGAACGCATTCCATGGGAATGCAGTCTGACTTCGAATCCTGCGCGGGCCGTTCACGTGAATGAACCTTCGATTGCCCCTGTATTTCTACATGGCAATAACCGGCGGTCTTTGGCTTCCCCCCACGTTACGGGACGAGGATGCCCGGCGCAAATCGACATCCGTGCCCTACCGCCGTCACTGCGCGGAGAAAGTAGTTGACGTGTGTCCACTAGATGCATATAGTTGCAGCTTGTCAACAATCTCCAGGAGTCGCATGTCCCGCGCCCAGCGCCCCACCCCCGCCTCGCCCCGGCGCACCATCTCCGCCGACGGCAGCATGACGCAGCGCCAGGTGCTCGAAGCCCTGTCCGGGCTGCTGATGGGCATGTTCGTCTCGATCCTGGCCGGCACCGTGGTCGCCACCTCCATGCCGGTCATCATCTCCGACCTGCACGGCGACCAGTCCGCCTACACCTGGGTGATCACCGCCACCCTGCTCGCCACCACCGTGAGCACGCCGATCTGGGGCAAGTTCGCCGACCTCTTCAACCGCAAGCTGCTCATCCAGCTGGCCCTCGCGGTCTTCGTGATCGGGTCGGCGCTGGCCGGCTTCTCCCAGGACACGGGCACCCTGATCGCCTTCCGGGTGCTGCAGGGCCTCGGTGCCGGCGGCCTCGCAGCGCTCAGCCAGATCATCATGGCGGACATCATCAGCCCGCGTGACCGAGGCAAGTACGCCGGCCTGTTCGGCGCGGTCATGGCTCTCGGCACGGTCGGCGGCCCCCTGCTCGGCGGAGTGGTGACGGATGCGTTCGGCTGGCGCTGGAACTTCTTCATCGCCCTTCCGGTGGCCGTCATCGCCATCGTGCTGTTGCAGCGCACACTGCACCTGCCGCCGCGGATCAAGCGCGTGGTGCGGATCGACTACCTCGGCGCGGTGCTGATCACCGGGGGCGTCTCGCTGCTGCTGATCTGGGTGACCCTGGCCGGAACCCAGTTCGAATGGGCATCCGTCGCCTCGTTCGCCATGGTTCTCGGCGCGGGCCTGCTGCTGCTCCTGGCCGTGCTCGTGGAGTTCCGGGCACCGGAGCCGATCATCCCGCTGGGCCTGTTCCGGAACCGCACCTTCACGCTGGCCACCATCGCCAGCATCTCCGTCGGCGTGGCCATGTTCGGCACCTCGGTGTTCCTCAGCCAGTACATGCAGCTCGCCCGCGGCGCCACCCCGACCGAGTCCGGGCTGCTCACCATCCCGATGATGGGCGGGTTCCTGATCTCCTCGACCCTCTTCGGCACCCTGATCAGCCGCACCGGCAAGTGGAAGTCGATCATGGTCTCCGGCAGCGTGCTCGTGATCGTGGGGCTGCTGCTGCTCGGCACCCTGGACTACCGCACCAGCCTGGTCTTCGTCGGCGTGTTCATGTTCGTGCTCGGCGCTGGCCTCGGCATGCTGATGCAGAACCTCGTGCTCGTGGTGCAGAACTCGATCGAGGTGAGCCGCCTGGGCGTGGCCACCAGCGCAGTGACCTTCTTCCGCAGCCTCGGCGGCACCATCGGCGTCTCCGTGCTCGGCTCCGTGCTCGGCACCGTCGTGGCCCGGCAGATCAGGGACGGCATCGGCGGGCTCAGCCCGGCCAATCAGGCTGCCGCCGCGGAGACCCTCGGCTCGGGGGCCATCCCCCACATCAACGCGCTGCCGGATGCCCTCCGCCTGCTGGTCGAATCGGCCTACGGCTCCGGCGTGGGCACCGTGTTCCTGCTCGGCGCCCCCCTGGCCGTGATCACGCTCGTGATGGTCTCGCTGCTGCCCAACACCTCGCTCGGGGAGCAGAGCGCGATCGCGCGCGCCCACGCGGAGGACACCGCGGCCGACGTGCACCGTGAGCTCGAGGACGCCGAGGACATGCTGATCGAGGTGAGCGCGGCATCCGCGGGGCTGGTGCCGTCGGGTCGGAACCACCCGACCGGCACGATCCGGCTGCCCGAGGCGGCGCCCGGGTCCCGCGGCGAACCCGGCGAGGCCCCGCCTCGGGCGACGCGTCAGTAGTCTGTGACCATGACGAACCCGGCGGCACCCCAGACCGCTTCAGGCACGGCAGGCTCGGACACAGCAGGCTCGGACACGGGAGGCTCGGACACAGCGGCGGCGATCGCCGAGGTGGAGCAGGAGATGAGCATCCTGGCCGGGCACATCCGGGCCAGCATGCGCGACGCGGCACTCTGCATCGACCCGAGCCTGCAGCCGTTCGGACTCAAAGTGCTGCGCCTGCTCAGCCGGAGCGGGCCGATGCACGCCAGTGCCGTCGCCGGCGCGCTCTACGTGGACAAAAGCGTGATCAGCCGCCAGGCCAAGGTGCTCTGCGGGCTCGGCCTGGTCGAGACCCAGGTGGATCCGGAGGACGGCCGAGCCCGGTTCCTCGCGGTGACCCCGGCCGCGGTGCGGAAGCTCGCCGAGGTGCGGGCCGGCGACACGGCGATCATCCACCGGCGGCTGAGTCGTTTCTCCCCCGAGGACCTGCACCGGCTCACGGCCCTGCTCGCTCAGCTCAACACGCCCTAGCCTCCGCGCGTGGCCGCCGCAGGACATCCGTCGCCGACTCTGCCCGAACGAATTCGCAAGGGGGCACGAGGCGGTGGGGCGCAGCAGGTCAGGTCAGCGGGAGCGAGACGCGGAAGCAGGTGCGGCCGGGGCGGCTCTCCACCCCGATCTCGCCGTGGTGCGCCGCCACAACCGCCTGGGCGATGGCCAGGCCCAGGCCGGTGCTGCCCGTGCCGCGGAAGCGCGAGCTGTCGCCGCGGGCGAAACGCTCGAACAGGGTGGACTGGAGGGTCTCGGGGATGCCGGGCCCGTCATCCGTCACCGTCACGACGGCACGGTCGCCCTCGACCGTGAGGGCCACGTCGACCGTGGTCTCGGGGGGCGTGTGGATGCGCGCGTTGGCGAGCAGGTTGGCGAGCACCTGGTGCAGCCGCGCGGCGTCGCCGACGGTCTGAACCGGCTCCTCGGGCAGATCCAGGCCCAGGACCCGACCCGGGCCGGCCGCGTGGGCGTCGCTGACGACGTCCACGAGCAGGCTGGTCAGGTCGACCGGGCCGCGATCCAGTTCCCGGCCCTCGTCCAGGCGGGCGAGGAGCAGCAGGTCTTCGACCAGGCCGGTCATGCGCACCGACTCCGACTCGATCCGGCCCAGCGAGTGCAGCGCGTCCGGCGGCAGTTCCTGGTCGGAGCGGCGGGTGAGCTCCGCGTAGCCGCGGATCGACGCGAGTGGCGTACGCAGCTCGTGGCTGGCGTCGGAGACGAACTGGCGCACCTTGCGCTCGCTGGCCTGGCGGGTCTCCAATGCCACGTCGACGTGGTCGAGCATCCGGTTCAGGGCCGAGCCCACTCGGCCGACCTCGGTGCGGGGGTCGGTGTCGGCGGCCGGCACGCGCTCGACGAGTGACACCTCCCCGTGGTCGAGAGGGAGTTCGGCTACCCGGGCTGCGGTTTCGGTCACCCGCACCAGAGGGCGCAGCGCCAGACGCACGATCCAGGTGGCCAGCACCGCCGCGACAAGGATGCCGCCCAGCGACACGACCGCGATGATCAGGCCCAGCTGGGTGACCGTGTTCTGCACCCCGGACAGTGGCAGGCCCACCAGAAAAAGAGTGCCGCCCCGGTTCGTGTCCGCGCGGACCCGGTAGTCGCCGGCGTCGCCGCCGAGGTCGACTGTCACCGCGGTGGACTCCTGCATGGCCCCGGCCAGGATCTGCACCTGGTCGTTGGTCAGCGCGGTGATCTCTCCGCTGTCCTCCTCGGTGTATCCGGCCGTCACGATTGTGCCGTCGTAGACCAGGGCAAGGGTTCCGGGCTGCTGGGCCGGGCCGTTCAGAATCATCTGCGCCGTCAGGGGGAAGTACACCTCGCCGCCGCCGCCGTCGTCGTCGTCACGGCGCACGTCGATCACCGAACCCGAGCGCCCGGAGGCCGAGGCGAGCTGCTGGTCGAGCCCGTCGATCAGGGAGGCCCGGAGAATTGCAACGCTGACCAGGCCGATGCCGACGCTGACCAGGGTGAGCAGGCCGACGACGGCGAGCACGAGGCGGCGGCGCAGGGTCCACGGCGCGCGCCGTCGACCGGCGTCGACCTCGCCCGGCCGGTGGGAGGAACGAGGGGTCATGAAGCGGTCTTCAGCATGTAGCCGGCACCGCGCACCGTGTGGATCATGGGTTCCCGGCCGGCGTCGACCTTCTTACGCAGATAGGAAATGTAGATCTCCACGACGGAGGACTTGCCGCCGAAGTCGTAGCTCCACACCCGGTCCAGGATCTGGGCCTTGCTCAGAACGCGCCGGGGGTTGCGCATCAGGAATCGCAGCAGTTCGAACTCGGTGGCGGTCAACTCGATCGGGTCCTCCCCGCGGAACACCTCGTAGCTGTCCTCGTCGAGGGTGAGGTCACCCACTGTGATGCGGGGATCCAGCGAGTCCGCCACGGTGAGCGTGGACCGCCGGATGAGCCCCCGCAGCCGGGCCACCACCTCCTCGAGGCTGAACGGCTTCGTGACGTAATCGTCGCCGCCCGCCGTCAACCCCTTGAGCCGGTCGTCGAGGGAGTCCTTCGCCGTGAGGAAGAGCACCGGGGTCTCCTGACCGCCGGCACGCACACGCTGCAGCACCTGCAGGCCGTCGATATCGGGCAGCATGATGTCGAGCACGATCGCATCGGGCCGGAACTCCCGGGCGATGGTCAGCGCCTGGCGCCCCTCGCCGGCCGTGCGCACCTCCCAGCCCTCATATCGCAACGCCATCTGGAGCAGATCGGTGAGCGTGGGCTCGTCGTCGACCACCAGAACCCGGATGGGACTGCCGTCCGCCTTGGTCAAGCGCGGTGCGCGGACCACTCGATCGTTCTCGCTGGTGCTCATGATTCCTCAGTATCCGAATGCCGGCTATGAAAATCCTATGGGCCGTCCGTGTCTCTCCTGTGAAGAATTCCCGGCAACCGCCACTCAGGTCTTACACAGGTTGGCCATAGTCTCACCATAGAACGTCTCCTTAGTTTCAGTTTCGGAGGTCACGCGACCACCGGAACTGGAGACCCATGTTTTTCACCTACCTGCGTCGGGAACTCGCGGGCCGCCGCAAGCAGACCGCCATCGTCTCGATCGGCATGGCGTTGGCCATCGCCCTCGTCATCATCGTGAATTCCGTGTCCAGCGGGGTGCAGCTGGCCCAGGCCAGCGTGCTCGGCTCCGTCTACGGGGTGGGCACGGACGTGACGGTCACCCAGACTCCCACCGCCCCGGAGGAGGGCGCCGCAGCCGGCGGGCGGCAACGGTTCGATTTCGGGGCCGCGGAGGGCACGACGGCCGACGGGACGACATCCGTCAGCCAGTCCCGGCTCGACGCCGACCTGGGCACGTCCACCTTCGATGCGACGGCCCTCGACACGGTCGGAGCCGTCGACAACGTGCACGCCGCGGCCGCGACCCTCGCTCTGCGCAACACCACGTTCAACGGGGCTCTGCCCGGCTCGGCCGACATGCCCGCGGCCGCGCCGACGGATGACGCCGCCACCGGCGCCGAGCGACCCGAGGGCGGCCCGGACGGCGCCGGCGGCAGTTCCTTCGACGTCGACTCCTTCACCGTGCTCGGCCTCGACCCGGGCGGGGAGGCCGTGGGCCCGCTCTCGGCGGTCAGTCTCACCGACGGCCGTTCACTGGCCACCACGGATGCCGGCACGAACGTGGCCGTGCTGGACTCGAGCTACGCCACGACCGCGTCCCTGACCACCGGCGACACCGTCTCCATCGCGGGCACCGACTTCACCGTGGTCGGCCTCGTCAGCGCCGCCTCCGCCGACGCCGACACCGCCGCGAACGTCTACATCCCGCTCGACGTGGCCCAGAGCCTCTCGGGCCTGACCGGCCAGGTCTCCAGCATCTACGTGCAGGCCGCCTCGTCGACCGACATCGAGCAGGTGCAGGCCGATATCGAGGCGGCGCTTCCGGCCGCGACCGTGAACACCCAGGCCGACCTCGCCTCCAGCGTCTCCGGTTCGCTGGCCAATGCCGCCGACCTCGTGAAGAACCTCGGACTGTGGCTTTCGCTGATCGTGTTGGCGGCGGCCTTCCTGATCGCCATCCTGTTCACCATCTCCGGTGTCACCCGCCGCACCCGCGAGTTCGGCACGCTCAAGGCGATCGGCTGGTCGAACGGCAGGATCGTGCGTCAGGTTGCCGGCGAGTCGCTCGTGCAGGGACTGATCGGCGGCGCCGCGGGCATCGCCGTAGGCCTGCTCGGCATCCTCGTGGTCAACCTGGTCGCCCCGACCCTGACCGCCGGCGCCACCAGTGCGGCGACAGTCGCCGGGCCGGGCGGACCCGGCGGTCGCGGCTTCGGCGGCGCGGCCCCGGCCGTGGCCACCTCCGACGTGGTGCTGACGGCGCCGGTGACCGTCTCGGTCGTGCTCCTCGCCGCAGGCCTGGCCGTGCTCGGCGGTCTGCTGGCCGGTCTGGTCGGCGGCTGGCGCGCCTCCCGGCTGCGCCCGGCCGAGGCCCTGCGCAGCATCAACTGATCGTTCCCGCACCCTTCACCTCTCTCCTCCTCTCTCTTCTCTTCTAAGGAACCCACCGTGTATGTATTGACGAACGTCACCAAGAAATACGAGCAGGGCAAGCGCACCGTGACCGCGCTGAAGAATGTCAGCCTGACGATCCCGGATGGCCAGATGGTCGCCATCCAGGGTCCCACCGGCGGCGGCAAATCCACCCTGCTGCAGATGCTCGGGGCGCTGGACCGGCCGACCGACGGCACGGTCTCCCTGGGTGACGCGGACCTGTCCGAGCTGGGCGACGGCCGGCTCGGCCGGATCCGGGCCCAGGAGATCGGCTTCGTCTTCCAGGGGTTCAACCTGATCCCCACCCTCAGCGCGCTGGAGAACGTGGAGACCGCTCTGGCACCCCTGGGCGTGAGCAGCGCGGATCGCCGGGAACGCGCGTCGGCGGCGCTGGCCTCCGTGGGTCTCGGCGACCGCCTCGGCCACCTCCCCGACGAGCTCTCCGGCGGCCAGCAGCAGCGCGTGGCCATCGCCCGCGCGCTGGTGAAAAAGCCGACCGTGCTGCTGGCCGACGAACCGACGGGCAACCTCGACGAGGGGACCCGCGACGAGATCATGGACCTGCTCGAGGGCCTGTGGCGGGAACAGGGCCTGACCCTGATCCTGGTCACGCACGACACGGCCGTGGCCCGCCGGGCGCAGCGGCGTCTCCTGATCAAGAAGGGAGCGCTCACCGAGGTAGCCTGACCGGGCGACCGGCGTGGGGGGCCGGCGTGGGGGGCCGGCGTGGGGGCCGGCGTGGGCGGGGCGGGCGTGGGCAGGCCCGGCGAACGGGCACAATGGAACAGTGACGAACCTGATGCTCTCCTTGTTCGACGAGGAGGAGCATCCGTCGCCCCCCGACCCGGTTCCGGCCCGGGCCTCGGTCCCCGCGGCGCACCTCGCGCGCATCGTCGCCGATTCCACCGACCGGGTGGCCTGGCTGCGGGCCCGCGCCCAGGGCATCACGGCCACGGATGTCGCCAAGCTCGCCACCCCCAAATCGCTGCAGACCGCCGTCTACGACAAACTCAACGGCAGCAGCTTCAGCGGCAACAGCTACACCGACCACGGCCGCGCCCGCGAACCGGAGATCGCCGCCTGGGTGCAGAACCGCTACGGCATCGAACCCAGCACCGCCCTGTTCCACGCCGCGGACCACCGACGGCACCTGGCCACCCCCGACGGTGTGGGCCTCGGCACGGGCTCGAGCACCGGCGGCCTCGAGCTGGCCGAGATCAAGACCACGAGCAAGGCGTGGCGCAGCATCCCGCGCTCGTACCTGCGGCAGGTGTGGTGGCAGCAGTACGTGCTCGGAGCCGAACGCACCCTGCTCGTCTGGGAACAGCACCGGGATTTCGTGCCCGTGAACGCCGAGCCCGAGTGCCGGTGGATCGAACGTGACGAAGACCAGATCGCGATCCTGGTGGGCTACGCGAACAACCTGATCGCCCTCCTCAACCAGCAGACCACGTCGGGGCCGCCGGTCGGTCACGGCTGACCACTGCCGGAGCGAGGGCAACCGCCTGGGTGGCCGCATGCCGGGTAGTGCATGCGGCCATCCATCGACGTTGCACCCTGGCGCCGGGGCGAGTTCGTGCCGCTTCGGGTGCGGTACGACTCATTCGTGACAGACCCGGGCCGGGCTCAGCGAACGGTCTCGGTGCACATGACACCGAGTCCTGGGGAGACCGGGTGGCCGGCAACCAGGGGTCTCGTGCCGTCCATCGGGGTCGGTCCCCCTTTGAGAGGACAGACTATGCGCCGGAGGCCCCTCCCGGCCAGCCTGAATATGGTGCCGCCGCCCCGATCGCCACCCCCAAATCGAGGGGGCACGCGCCCGAAGCCCCCACCGCGGCAGGGGAGAATAGGCAGATGGGAAACGTCACGAATCTGCCACCGACCATGCGAGCCCTCGTCATCGACCGCCCCGGAACCCCCGACGAACTGCACCTGGCCGAGGTCACCGCGCCGACGGTGGTGTTCGACGAACTCCTCGTGCGCGTCGTCGCCGCAGGCGTCAACCCGATCGACGCGAAGACGCGGGCGGGCGGCGGCGTCTCGGCGGGCATCCCGGCCTACCCGGCCGTGCTCGGCCTGGACTTCAGCGGTGTTGTGGTCAGCACGCCGTATGCGGCGTTCCCCCTGCAGCCCGGCGACGAGGTCTTCGGCGTGGCCCGGGTGCCCCGCACCCCCGGCAGCTACGCCGAGCTGGTGACCGTGTCGAGCCTGAACGTGGCACGCAAACCGGCACGCCTCAGCCACGTCGAAGCGGCGGCCGTGCCGGTCGCCGCTCTCACCGCCTGGGGCATGGTCGTAGACGTGGCCGAGGCGGCGCCCGGAATACGGATGCTCATCCACGCCGGCAGCGGCGGCGTCGGCCACTTCGCCGTGCAGTTCGCCAAGGCCTTCGGCGCCCACGTCACCGCCACCGGGTCCACCCGCAACATCGACTTCCTGCGCGAACTCGGCGCGGACGAGGTCATCGACTACACCGAGGTCCGGTTCGAGGACGTGCTCTCCGGTCTGGACGCGGTCATCGACCTCGTCGGCAACGTGCACGACAACACCGGCACGCGGTCCCTCGCGGTGCTGCGGCCCGGCGGCATCCTGGTGAACGCGCCCACCGGAAGCTGGCCGACCATGGCGGAGGAAGCGGCGGCCCGGGGTATCCGTGCGACCGGCTTCAAGGTGGCCGCCGATGCCGGCGTGCTCGACTACATCACGGAGTTGATCGACGACGGGAGCGTGCGCGTGCACGTGGACCGGGTGTTCGATCTGGCCGACGGCGCTGCCGCGCACCGCCTGATCGAGGAGGGTCACACGCGCGGGAAGATCGTGCTGCGGGTGACGGCTGACCCGGGCGCCTCGGGCGTCGGTGACGCTGCTGCTGCTGCTGCTGTTGACGCTGCTGCTGGAGCCGCGGGGGCACTTTCATGAGCGGCGACGGTCCCTCGCTGGTCTGGTTCCGCGACGACCTGCGCCTCGCGGACAACCCGGCCCTCACGGCCGCGCTCGACCGAGGCAAGCCGATCGTGGCCGTGTACGTGCTGGACGAGGAGTCCCCGGCGGTCCGGCCGCTCGGCGGCGCGGCCCGGTGGTGGCTTCACGGGAGCCTGACCTCGCTGGCCGAGTCGCTGGAACGCCGCGGCGGCCGTTTGACGCTCCGCCGGGGCCCGGCGGACGGCGTGATCCGGGAGCTCGCGGCATCCGTGGGCGCGGACGCCGTGTTCTGGAACCGCCGCTACGGCCAGGCCGAGCGTGAGGTGGACACCCGGATCAAGTCGGCGCTGACCGCGAGTGGCACCGAGACCCGCAGCTTCGCCGCGTCGCTCCTGTTCGAGCCGTGGACGATCCAGACCGGTCAGGGTGGCACCTACTCGGTGTTCACCCCCTTCTGGCGGGCCTGCACGGCCGGCCCGCCACCGCGCGCGCCCTTCGACCCGCCCGCGTCGATCCCCGGCTTCACCGGCGCGATCGCCTCCGACCTGCTCGACGACTGGGCGCTGCTGCCGACCCGGCCGGACTGGGCCGCGGGCCTGCGGGAGGCGTGGCAGCCCGGCGAGGCATCCGCTCACCGACTGCTCGACCTGTTCCTGCACGAATCGCTCGCCCGCTACGCCGACGAGCGGGACGAGCCGGCCCAGGCCGTCACCTCGCGGCTGTCACCGCACCTGCGCTGGGGCGAGATCAGTCCATTCCAGATCTGGCAGGCGACCGAGCAGGCCCGGATCGGCCTCACCGGCACCGCGCAGGCCAGTGCGACCCGGTTCCTCACCGAAATCGGCTGGCGGGAGTTCAGCTACCACGTGCTGTTCAACAACCCGACCCTCGCGACCGTCAACCTGCGGCCGGAGTTCGACGCGTTCCCCTGGCCGAAACTCGACCAGCAGGTGCTCGAGGCCTGGCAGCAGGGCCGCACCGGAATCTCCCTCGTCGACGCCGGCATGCGCGAACTCTGGCGCACCGGCAGCATGCACAACCGGGTGCGCATGGTGACGGCGTCGTTCCTGATCAAGAACCTCCTGATCGACTGGCGGCTCGGCGAGCAGTGGTTCTGGGACACCCTCGTCGACGCCGACGCGGCCAGCAACCCGTTCGGCTGGCAGTGGGTGGCCGGTTCCGGCGCCGACGCCGCGCCCTACTTCCGGGTCTTCAACCCGGAGCTGCAGGCGAAGAAGTTCGATCCGCACTCGGAGTACATCCGTCAGAACGTGCCCGAATACGGCACGGATGCCTACCCGGCCCCGATCGTCGACCTCGGCGAGACGAGACGCGCGGCCCTCGCCGCCTACGAGCAGATCAAGGGCATGAAAGAGCACGCGATCGCGGCCCGCGCGGCCGGGGACACGGCGTACGGCACCGTTTAGAGCGCCCGCTCCATCACGAAGTCGTCCTCGTACCGTTCACCGACGAGGAAGCGCTTCTCGCCGACCGTGACGAACCCGTTCTTCTCGTAGAAACGGATGGCGCGCACGTTCTCCTGGTTCACGCCGAGCCAGCTGCCGGCCGCCCCGCGCGCCCGGGCGGCATCGAGCGTCGCGGTCATCAGCGCCGCGGCCACCCCGCGGCCGTGGGTCTCGGCGCGCAGATAGCACTTGCTCAGCTCCACGGTAGGGCGGATCGTGGCCGCCGCCCGCGCATCGGCGTCGGCAGGCTCGGCGAAGACGAGCATCGTGTAGCCGAGAATGACCCCGGCGCCCTCGGCGTCCCCGGCGCCCTCGGCGTCCCCGGCGTCCTCGGCGTCCCCGGCGTCCTCGGCGTCCTCGGCGTCCTCGGCCACGAGGATCAGCCGGTCAGGGTCGGCCAGGTAGGCGTCGAAGTTGCGCTCAGCGAGCACGTCGCGCAGGAACGACGCAATGGCCTCGGCCGAGGTGTGCGGCGGGCAGGCGAGCGCGAAGGTGGCGGCGGCCAGCTCGGCCAGCGCCGCGGCATCCGTCGCCCCCGCCCTGCGAATCTCGATCATCGCCCCAGCCTATCGACGCCCCCCACCACCCCCACCCCACGCGAGAGCGCACAATATGCCCCCTCAGCAGCGCCGAAAGGGCATATTGTGCGCTCTCGCGGCCCGGTCGGAGCGCCGCGGGCCGCAGCAGAGTGGTCGGAGCAGCTACAGGTAGCGGGCGTAGGCGCCGACCGTGAGGAACGTCGGGAACTCGGGTTCGAGCGCGGATGCCCGGAACACCTCGAGCGCGTCGTCGAACCGGTCTCCGGGCGTGCGTTCGAGGGCCTCGTAGACCTCGATGAGCTGCTCCTCGACCCAGGTCTCATCGATCCGGATGCCCTCGGCCGTGACCGAGCCCAGGTGGATCCACTGCCAGAGCTGTGAGCGGGAGATCTCCGCGGTCGCGGCGTCCTCCATCAGGTTGTCGATCGCGGCGGCGCCGACCCCGCGCAGCCAGGACTCCATGTAGCGCAGCCCGATGTTGATGTTGTCGTGCACGCCGGCCGCGGTGATCTGCCCGCCGATGGACTCCACATCGAGCAACTCCGCGGCCGTGACGCTCACCTCGGAGCGGGTGCGGTGCAGCTGGTTCGGCTTGTCGCCGAGCACCGCGTCGAATTCGGCCTGCGCCGTCGCGATCAGGTCCGGGTGCGCCACCCAGGTGCCGTCGAAGCCATCCGTTGCCTCGCGTTTCTTGTCGGCGGCGACTGCCTCGAGGGCCCGCCGGGTGATCTCCGGGTCGCGCCGGTTCGGGATGAACGCGCTCATGCCGCCGATGGCATATGCGCCGCGCCGGTGGCAGGTCGACACCAGCAGCTCGGTGTACGCGCGCATGAAGGGAACGGTCATCGTGATCTGCTTGCGGTCAGGGAAGACGAACCGGCTGCCGCGGGCGCGGAAGGTCTTGATGATGCTGAAAATGTAGTCCCAGCGGCCGGCGTTCAGCCCGGCGCAGTGGTCGCGCAGCTCGTAGAGGATCTCCTCCATCTCGAACGCAGCCTGGATGGTCTCGATCAGCACGGTGGCGCGGATGGTGCCGTACTCGATGCCGAGGCAGTCCTCCGAGTGGCTGAAGATGTCATCCCAGAGGCGGGCCTCGAGGTGGCTCTCGAGCTTCGGCAGGTAGAAGTAGGGACCCACGCCGCTGTCGATCAGGCGCTGGGCGTTGTGGAAGAAGTACAGCCCGAAGTCGACCAGGCTGCCGGACGCGTTGGTTCGGCGGTTCGCCCGGTCGACGAAGGTCAGGTTCTTCTCCACCAGCTGCCAGCCGCGCGGGCGCATCACGATGGTGGGGGTGGCGCCGGTGGCGTCGCCGGTGACGGCGTACTCCTTGCCCTCCGGGCTGGTGAAGCTGAGCTGTCCGCGCACCTGATCGAACAGGGTGAGCTGTCCCTCGATGACGTTCGCCCAGGTCGGGCTGGTCGCGTCTTCCTGGTCGGCGAGCCACACCTTCGCCCCCGAGTTCAGCGCGTTGATGGCCATTTTGCGGTCGGTCGGCCCGGTGATCTCCACCCGGCGGTCGACCAGCCCGGGGCCGGCCCCCGCGACACTCCAGGTGAGGTCACGACGGATGTGCGCGGTCTCGGTGAGGAATCCCGGGTCGCGCCCGTTGGCGGCATCCACCCGCTTCCGCAGCCTCGTCGCCAGCAGGTCCTGCCGCGTTCCGGCGAACCGGTCGTGCAGCTCGGCCAGGAAGACCAGCGCCTCGGGGGTGAGGATTTCCTCGTAGCGCGGTCCGAGATCGCCGGTGATCTCGAGGTGCGGCTGGATGGTGGCGAAGCTGCCGGTGTTCGTGGTGGTCGTGACGGACTGGACCTGGTCGGATGTCGCCACGGGCGGGGTGTTCATGGGCTGATCTCCTTCGAAACGTTTGTGGGAGTGCTGCTGGCCTGGCGCCGCCTGGGAGAGCGTCTGTGCTTGCCTGCGTCCAACTCTGGACCGGACGACCATCCCGCACCGCTCCCCCGACAACAGAAGAACAACATTTCTTCTGCCTGTGAGAAGTTTTCGCCGGGGTGTGTGAGCATGGGGGCATGGTCATCGTCGATCCCACCCTTCGCCCGTCCCTGTCCGCGGATCCCGCCGAGGAGGCCGGACTCGATGCGCTCACCCTGGGGCGGCGCATCCGGGAACTGCGCACGAAGAAGCGCATGACGTTGGACGCCCTGGCCGCGGCCATCGACCGGGCGCCGTCGCAGGTCTCGATGATCGAGAACGGCAAACGCGAGCCACGACTGTCGATGTTGCTCACCATCGCGGCAGCGCTCGGCACCACCGTCGACGACCTGCTGAAAACGGATGCCCCGTCCGAGCGGGCAGCGCTGGAAATCGCCGTGGAGCGGGCCCAGCGGGGCCCCGTGTTCACGGCGCTCGGACTGGCGCACTTCCGCGTGGGCCGCGGAACCAGCGACGAAACCCTGCAGACCATGCTCAGCCTGCACAACGAAATCCTGCGCCTGCACCGGGAGCGGGCGGCCACCCCGGAGGAGGCCCGGCGCGCGAACGTGGAGCTCCGGGCCACCATGCGCGCCCGGGACAACTACTTTCCGGAACTCGAGGCCGAGGCGCAGCGGCTGCTCGCCGCGGTCGGGCACACCGGCGGGCCGGTCTCCCACCAGGTGGTCGCCGACATGGCCACCCACCTCGGCTACTCGCTGCACTATGTGGGCGACCTGCCGAACTCGACCCGGTCAGTGACCGACAAACGCAACCGACGGATCTACCTGCCCACGGAGCAGTCGGCCTCCCGCGACTCCCGCTCGCCCATCCTGCAGGCGTTCGCCACCCTGCTCTGCGAGCACGAGGAACCCGGAAACTATGCGGAATTTCTGTCGCAGCGGGTGGAGACCAACTACCTGACCGCGGCCATCCTGTTGCCCGAAAAAGACACCGTGAAACTGCTCACCGAGGCGAAGGCCCTGCGCCGCATCTCGATGGAGGACCTGCGCGACGCGTTCGCGGTGTCCTACGAGACCGCCGCACACCGGTTCACGAACCTGGCCACCGCCCGGCTCGACATCCCGGTTCACTTCATGAAGGTGCACGAGTCGGGCACCATGATCAAGGCCTACGAGAACGATTCGGTGCGCTTCCCGAGCGATGCCCTCGGCGCGGTGGAGGGCTCGACGGTCTGCCGCAACTGGACCGCGCGCACGGTTTTCAACGTGGCCGACCGGTTCAGCCCCTGGTACCAGTACACCGACACCCCCAGCGGAACCTTCTGGTGCACCTCCCGGATCGAGAAGGCGAAGGAGGGCGACTACTCCGTCAGCGTGGGCGTGCCGTTCACCCACGTGAAGTGGTTCCGCGGGCGCGAGACCACCAACCGGGCCGTGTCCACCTGCCCCGACGAGTCCTGCTGCCGCCGCGCACCCGACGAGCTGTCGGAGCGCTGGTCCGGGCAATCCTGGCCGGCCGCGCGCACGCCCACCAGCCTGCTCGCCGCCCTGCCCACGGGGACCTTCCCCGGTGTCGACCAGACCGAGGTGTTCCAGTTCCTGGAGGCGCACGCGCCGGCGAGCTGATGGCGGCGGCGCTGGCAGGCGCGGACTCCGGCCGTCGCGGCGCACCCTGTGGAAGCAGGCGCAGGGTAGAACGTGCGCCCGCTTCCACAGGGTGCGCCCCGGGTGCGCTCGCGAGACCTACGGGCCTGGCCACCGACCGGCTCCGGCTGTCATGATGAACGGGTAGCAGCGCCGCGACGAACAAAGGACGATCCGTGGGCACGACCATTTTCGAGCGGGCACGACCTGCCGCATCCGTCGTCGCCGGCGCTCTCGCCGGTACGCGTTCGGCCCCCTTCTGGCTGGACGACGTGGCGCCGCAGACCGGTTACCCGGCGCTCACGGCCGACGTCGACTGCGACCTCGCCATCGTCGGCGGTGGCTACCTCGGCCTCTGGACCGCCGTGATCGCCAAGCAGCGAGACCCGGGCGCCCGCGTGGTGCTGCTCGAGGCGCGCACCATCGGCTGGGCCGCGTCGGGCCGCAACGGCGGCTTCTGCGAGGCCAGCCTGACCCATGGCGAGGAGAACGGCCGTCGCCGCTGGCCGAAGGAGATCGACCGGCTCACCGAGCTGGGCCTGGCGAACCTCGACGAGATCGAGCGGGCTGTGGCCGAGCTGGGGCTGGACTGTGACTTCGAGCGCACGGGCGCCATCGACCTGGCCGTCGAGGAGCACCAGGTCGACTGGCTCCGTGAGGAACCGACCGGCGAGAACAGCGTGTTCCTGGATGCCGCGGCCCTCCGCGCGGAGGTCGACTCGCCTACCTACCTGGCCGGCGTCTGGCACAAGCGCACGAACGCGCTCGTGCACCCCGGCAAGCTCGCGACCGAACTCGCCCGCGTCGCCACCGAGCTCGGTGTCGAGATCTTCGAGCACACCTCGGTCAAGAACCTGGACACGCA
The DNA here is from genome assembly GCF_004403065.1 of Cryobacterium cryoconiti. GTDB lineage: Bacteria > Actinomycetota > Actinomycetes > Actinomycetales > Microbacteriaceae > Cryobacterium > Cryobacterium cryoconiti. Next base: position 159,806 of record NZ_SOHA01000028.1, on the reverse strand, counting down.
GGGGCTCTCCCCGGCGCAGGGCACGCGGCTGCGCACCGCCTCCGGCGTCGTGCGCGCGCAGAAGACGGCGCTGGCGACCAACGTCTTCCCCTCCCTGCTCGCCCGCAACCGGCTGTCCACGGTGCCCGTCTACGACTACGTGCTGATGACCGAACCACTGTCACCCGACCAGCTCACCGCGATCAATTGGCAGAACCGGCAGGGGCTGAGCGACCTGGCCAACCAGTTCCACTACTACCGGCTGAGCGCCGACAACCGCATCCTCTTCGGCGGCTACGACGCGATCTACCACTACGGCGCCCGGGTGCGGAGCGGCTACGAGAACCGGCCGGAGAGCTTCCAACGTCTGGCCAGTCACTTCTTCACCACGTTCCCGCAGCTGGAGGGGCTGCGCTTCAGCCACCAGTGGGCCGGCGCGATCGACACATCGACGCAGTTCTGTGCCTTCTTCGGCACCGCCCGCGGCGGGCGGATCAGCTACGCCGCCGGGTTCACCGGACTCGGCGTGGCCGCCACGCACTTCGCTGCGGAGGTCGTGCTCGACCAGCTGGCCGGTCTGCAGACCGAGCGCACCCAGCTGGAGATGGTGCGCGGCCGGCCGCTCCCGTTCCCGCCCGAGCCTCTCGCCTCACTGGGCATCCAGACCACGCGCTGGTCCCTCGACCGTGCCGACCACAACCGGGGCCGGCGCAATATCATCCTGAAGTCGCTCGACGCTCTGGGCCTGGGCTTCGACTCGTAGGGACCGGCGCCCGGCATCCGTGAGCTCCGTGTAGATGCCCGTCCCGGCGCAGGTTGTGGAAGCGGGCGCACGATAGAACGTGCGCCCGCTTCCACAGGGTGCGCCGCGGCATCCGTGGGTGCGAGACAACGGATGCCGCCGCGCGACTCAGGCCTCCCGGGTGATCTCCACCGTGACGAAGAGTTCCGACCCGCTCGTGCCCGCGAACACGCCGCGCAGTGGGGGCACGTCGTTGTAGTCGCGGCCGCGGCCGACCGACACGTGCCGGTCGCCGATGTCGATCGAGTTGGTCGGGTCGAAGCCGCGCCAGTCGCCGCAGAACCACTCCACCCAGGCGTGGGATTCGCCCCGGATCGTCTCCCCGATCCCGGCGTCGGGGCGCGGGTGCAGGTAGCCGGACACGTACCGGGCAGGGATGCCCACCGACCGCAGCGCGCCGAGGGCGATGTGGGTGATGTCCTGGCAGACGCCGCGTCCGTCGCCCCACGCCTCCCGGGCGGTGGAGTGCACCCCGGTGACGCCCTGCACGTACTGCATCCGGTCGCCGATGGCCGCGCAGATCTCGAGCGCCGCCTCGCACGGGCTCTGGTGGCGGGCCACGATCTCGGCCGCCAGCGCCGCCACGTCCTCGGGCGGCTCGGTGAGCCGGGTCTGCCGCATGTGCTCCACCGTGGCGGTGCTGCGCACGGTGACGCCGGCCAGTTCGGGCCAGCCCATCGGATGCGCCAGGTGGGTGCGCGGCCGCACCTCCACGAGGCTGGTGGCGGTGAGCGTGAGCTCGGTGTGCGGGGTCAGCACCTCGAAGCTCGATACCTGCGTGCCCCAGTAGTCGACGTACGCGTGATTGCTTGAGACCGGCGAGATATCGAGGCTCGAGTACAGCACGAACTGGTCGGCCGAGCTGACCGGCAACATCCGTGCCTCGTTGTAGGACGCTTCGACCTCGCCCTGGTAGCGGTAGCCGGTCACGTGGCGGATCCTGAGCCGGTTCACGAGGCCTCCCCCGTCCAGGTGGGCACGGCGCTGGTCGGGAAGTACCGGTCCCCGATGGCCTCGGAGGCCGTGCTGACGGCCTCCTGGACAATGTCCATCTGAGTCGACAGATCGTTCAGGATGTCCATGATCGGCCGGTATTCCAGCTGGCTGCGGATCTGGCCCAGCACCCGTTGCGCCTGGTCGGTCACGCCGACCCGGTCGGTGCGCGGTTCCATCTCACGCAGGCACTGCTCCGCCCGGGAGATGGAGAAGACCACCGATCGCGGGAACAGCCGGTCCAGCAGCAGGAATTCGGCCGCGTTCCGGGCGGACGGCACACCGCGGTAGGTGCGCAGGTAGGACTCGTAGGCGCCGCAGGAGCGCAGGATCGTGGTCCAGGAGGGCCCGCTGGCCACGGTCAGCGACCGGGTGGCCAACAGCCGGGCGGTCATGTCCGCCTGCTCCAGGCTGCGCCCCAGGTTGAAGAAGTGCCAGGCGTCGTCGCGGCTGACACCGGACTCGACGATGCCCACCGCGAGCGCGGAGCGTTCCCGAACCCAGCCGAAGAAGTCGTGCGTCTTCTCCGACGCGACCTTCCGCGGCATCCGCGCGCTCGTCGTGTTGAGGCACTCCCACAGCTCGGTGGGCACGATCTCCCGCGCCCGGCGCGCGTTCTCCCGCGCGGCCTTGACCGAATAGGCGATCGAGGCCGGATGCTGCCGGTCCACGGCCAGCGTGGCGAGCACATCCTTGCGGGTCAGCAGCCGATCGGCGGGAGCATCGCTGCCCATCAGGTGCAGCAGCGACTGGCAGGCGAGGCTCTCCTCGATCCAGGGGTCTTCCAGCAGCAGCTGGAGGTGCACGTCGAGAATGCGGGCGGTGCCGTCGCTGCGCTCGATGTACCGTCCGATCCAGAACAGGCTTTCTGCAATGCGGCTCAACATTCTCCGGCCTTTCTCTGCGGTGCGGGCGCTGCCGACGCCTGCTGTTGCTGTTGCTGCTGCTGTTCCGTGTTGTCGCCCAACGGTTTGTCCTGCGGCGAGTGGTCCACGGCGTGGGTGCCGGCCGAGCGGGTGTTGGCTGCCTGGTCGGCGACCAGACCCTGGATGTTGCGGGCCGACGATTCGGAGAAGAAGTCGGGCTCCGTGCCGATCACCCAGGTGTCCTTCGACCCGCCGCCCTGGCTGGAGTTGACGACGAGCTCCCCCTCGGGCAGCGCCACGCGGGTGAGTCCGCCCGGCAGCACCCAGACGTCAGTGCCGTCGTTCACCGCGAACGGCCGCAGGTCGGCGTGCCGGGGGCGCATGCCCTCGTCGACGAGAGTGGGGATGGTGGAGAGCTGCACGACCGGCTGGGCGATCCAGCCCCGGGGATCCTTCAGCAGCTGCGTGCGCAGCGTCGCCAGCTCGGCGGCCGAGGCGGCCGGCCCCACCACGAGGCCCTTCCCCCCGGACCCGTCGACGGGTTTGACCACGAGCTCGTCGAGCCGGTCGAGCACCTCCTCGAGGGCGAGCGGGTCTTCCAGGCGCCAGGTGTCGACGTTGGGGATGATCGCGTCCTCGCCGAGGTAGTACCGGATCAGGTCGGGCAGGTAGGTGTAGACGAGCTTGTCGTCGGCGACGCCGTTGCCGACGGCGTTGGCGATGGTGACGTTGCCGAGGCGCGCGGCCATCAGGATGCCGGGCGAGCCGAGCTGCGAGTCGGCGCGGAACTGCAGCGGGTCGAGGAACTCGTCGTCGACGCGGCGGTAGATGACGTCCACCCGGGTGGGTCCGGCGGTCGTGCGCATCCAGACCCGCCCGCCGGAGCAGAACAGGTCACGTCCCTCGACGAGTTCGACACCCATCAGCCGGGCCAGCAGGGTGTGCTCGAAGTAGGCGGAGTTGAAGACCCCCGGGGTGAGCACCACGACGTTCGGGTCGTCGACGCTGGCCGGGGCGGAGGCGCGCAGGGCCTGCAGCAGCTTGTTCGGATAGTCGCCGACCGGGCGCACCCGCATCGACACGAACAGTTCGGGCAGGGTCTGCGCCATCACGCGGCGATTGGAGATCACGTAGCTGACCCCGCTGGGCACCCGCACGTTGTCCTCGAGCACCCGCCATGCGCCCACCTCGTCGCGGATCAGGTCGATCCCGGAAACCTGGATGCGCACATTGTTCGCCGAGACGATGCCGGCCGCCTGGCGGTGGAAGTGGTTCGACGAGCTGATCAGTCCGGCCGGGATCACGCCGTCGTGCACGGCCGCCTGGGGGCCGTAGATGTCGGCGAGGAACGCTTCGAGCGCCCGCACCCGCTGCTTGATCCCGGATTCGACCGTGATCCATTCCTCCTGCTCGATCACCCGCGGAACGGCGTCGAGCGGGAAGGGCCGCTCCTCGCCGGCGAAGTCGAACGTGACGCCCTGGGCGAGATACGAACTCGCCAGCGCAGCCGTTCGGCCCCGGAGTTCCTCCTGGGTCATTTTCGCCAGGGCGGCGAAGACATCCTTGTAGGCCGCCCTCGCTTCCACCGGCGTGAGGGAGGTGAGATCGGGGAACATTTCATCCCAGGCGCTGGGCGCGCCCCGTTCGGCCCGCAGTGCTGCGTTCGCGCCATAGCCCGTGAAGAGGTCAACCATGGTGGGAGCGTAGCGGCACGATATTGCAGGAATGTTACGACCACGAGTCGCCTAAGTTGTATGCAAATCTGCCCCCAGTACAGGTGCCAATCGCCAAATTAGAGCATTCTGACCAGGTAAATCTGTCCAGATTGCATACAGTAAAACTCACCAGGCAACATGCAGGAGGGAAGAGGACCCATGGACGAGTTCCTTCCGCCGTGGGAACTCTCGACAGCACCGGCGGCGGCCGGAGACGAACCGATTCCCTCCGACCGCTTCCGCGCCTCGGCACTGCTCGACGTGCGGGGTCTGCAGATATCCGCCGGCAACCATCCGGATGCCCCGTCCCTGGTCCCAGGCATCTCCCTCTCCGTCTCGCGGGGCGAGGTTCTCGGGCTGGTCGGTGTCGCCGGTTCCGGAGCGACCGAGATCGCCCTGGCCATCGCGGGCCGGTTGCCTGTCCCGGCGTTGATCACGGCAGGCTCGATCCTTCTCGACGGACGGGAACTCGTCGGGGTCTCGCCGCGCGCACTCGGCCGGTTGCGCGGCCGCGCCCCGTCTTTCGTACCCGCGGACGCAAACACGGGCCTGGTGCCCGACCGGCCGATCGGCCGCCAGCTCGCCCGCCCACTGCGCACGGAGCGAGGCCTGTCCCGCACGGCCGCCGCCCGGCGCGTGCTGGAACTGCTCGACCGGGTGGGCCTCCCCGATCCGCGCCGGACGTCACTCGAGCTGCCGACCCAGCTCGCACCGGTCGCGCTGCGGCGGGTGCTGATCGCCGCCGCGGTCTCCTGCCACCCCGACCTTCTGATTCTCGACGAACCCACCGGCCCACGCCCGGCCGAGGCCGATTCCGCCGTCTTCGAGCTCTACCGGGGATTACGCCAGGAGTTCGGCTTCTCGATCATCATGGCTTCCCGGGATCTCGGCGTCGTGGCAGCGGAATGCGGCCGCGTGGCCGTGCTGGAGGCAGGCCGGATCGTCGAGCAGGCGTCGGCGGCCGAGATCGTCAGCACGCCGCAGCATCCGCACACCCGACAGCTGCTCGAGGCCGCGCGGAACGCCGGCTTCCACTAGAGCGGCGGCGCGTCCGCCGCGTCATGAGGCCCTGAACCCACAATCGCGCCCGCGCCCTGAACCGCGACCGCATTGCGCGCAGCGAGGATGTGGCAGCGCATGGCCACCTCGGCCCAGAGCGCGTCGCCCGATCGGAGCGCGGTCAGGATGTCGCGATGCTGGTGGTTGCTGCCCGCCCGGAACGCGGCCGCATCCCGGCGAAAGAGCCGGGCCATCATCGGCGCCCGGCCGACCGACCCGGTCAGGATCAACAGCTGGCTGCTGCCTGAGGCAGCCACGATGATGCGGTGGAATTCGGCGTTGAGCACCGCCAGCCGGTCGATGCCGGCGTCGTCGGTGGCGCACACGAATTCCTCCATGGCCTCGATCAGCACGGCGAGCCGGTCGAGGTCGGCAGGCTCGATCCGAGCCGCCGCGAGGCCCGCCGCGCGGCTCTCCAGGGCCGCGCGCAGAAAATAGGTCTCCCGGATCTGCTCGGAAGTCCACTCCACGACGGTGGCGCCCCGATTGGGCACGAACTCCACCAGGCCGGCCTCATCAAGCCGGCGCAGGGCCTCCCGCACGGGGGTGCGACTGACGCCGAGCTCCTGGGCGAGAGCCGTTTCCCGCAGCGTGGCTCTGGCGGGCAACTCCCCCGAAAGGATGCGCGCGCGCAGGTTCGCGAATACGGTCTGGCCGCCTGTCACCGGCATTGTGCCCTCCCCCGGTTGATTCTCCCCCGCCGATCGGCCTGCCGGGCCCATCGATGTGCTTGCACACTCTCTCACAAATCGGCTCAGCCGAACGCGTTCAGGTCGGTCAGGGCGCGGCCCAGCACAAGCTGGTGGATCTCGTCGGTGCCCTCATAGGTGCGCACCGATTCCAGGTTCGCCATGTGCCGCATCACCGGGAACTCACTGGTGATGCCATCGCCGCCGAGGATCGCGCGGGCCTCGCGGGCGATCTGGATCGCCTCACGCACACTGTTGAGCTTGCCCACGCTGATCTGGGCCGGGGTGAGTGTTCCCCTCTCCTTGAGCCGGCCGAGGTGCAGGGCGAGCAGAACACCCTTCTCGTACTCCACGAGCATGTCGGCGAGCTTGGCCTGGATCAGCTGGGTCGCCCCGATCGGCTTGCCGAACACCTCCCGGGTCTTGGAGCGGCCGATGGCGGCGTCGAGGCAGCTGCGGGCGGCGCCCATGGCCCCCCAGACGATGCCGAAACGCGCCTCGTTGAGGCAGCCGAACGGCCCGGACAGCCCCGCGGCACCGGGCAGGATCGCGTCGAACGGCACCCGCACGCTGTCCAGGAGCACGTCGCACTGGATCGACGCGCGCATCGACAGCTTGCCGTCGATGGGGGTGGCGGTGAAGCCCGCGGTGTCGGTGGGCACCAGGAATCCGCGCACACCGGCATCCGTCTGCGCCCACACGACGGCGACGTCGGCGATGCTGGCCAACCCGATCCAGCGCTTGGTGCCCTCGATCACCCAGCCATCGGCATCGCGGCGGGCGGTGGTCGCCATGGCGGCCGGGTCGCTGCCGCCGGTCGGTTCGGTCAGCGCGAAGCAGCCCACGAGCTCTCCGGCGGCCATCCCCGGCAGCCAGCGCTGCTTCTGCTCCTCGGAGCCGTACTTGTGGATCGCCGACATCGCCAGGGAACCCTGCACCGAGACGAAGGTGCGCCAGCCGCTGTCCGCGGCCTCCAGCTCGAGGCAGACCAGCCCGTAGCTGACCGCGCCGGCACCGGCACAGCCGTACCCGGTGAGGTGCATGCCGAGAAATCCGGCCCGGCCGAGCTCGGGGATCAGTTCGGCCCGGAAGTGCTTCGCCTCGAAATCTGCCTCGACAGTGGGCAAGATGCGATTGGTCGCGAACGCACGCGCCGCACGAGACCAGATGATCTCCTCCGGTTCGAGCAGGGCGTCGAGGTCGAACACGGCGTCGACGAGGGGGGCGTGCACAAGCGGGGTGGGGCGGGCTGCGGCGGTCACGAGAGTCCTTCGGGGGTCGGCGGAACACGAGCGGGATCGAGCCAGTCGGCACCGGCGTGCTCGCCCAGCCGCGGAGGGCACAGGCGGTACGCGGGCGGTCGGCCGGCGAGGTGGATGGGGTTGGCAACCTGCCGGCTGCTACGGCCGGCCTGATCGAGTTCGACCACCGGGTCCAGCCCCAGCGCGGAGGCGAAGGCGAAGGCCTCGTCGAGGGAGTTGACCAGGCCGGCCGGCACGCCGGCATCCGTCAGAATGCCCACCCAGTGCGCGGCAGGCTCGGGCCGGAGCAGGTCTTCGAGCACGGTCTTGAGCAGCGCCCGGTGCCGCACCCGGTCGCCGTTGCCGCGAAACCGGTCGTCGTCGGCGAGTCCGGGCGCCCCGAGCAGGCGCACCAGGGTGCGGAACTGGCGGTCGTTGCCCACCGCGATCACCAGCGGCCGGTCGGCGGCGTCGAAGAGTTCGTAGGGGGCGATGCTCGGGTGGGCGTTGCCCAACCGGACCGGCGACTGCCCGGTCGCGAGCGTGCCGGCGGCCTGGTTGGTCAGCGCGGAGAGCAGGGTGGTCAGCAGGTCCACCTCCACCCGGTGGCCGGCGGCGGTGACGACGTCGGCGTCGGCCGCGTCGCGCGCACGCAGCGCGAGCAGGATGCCGCTCAGCGCGTTGAGCCCGGTGAGCACGTCCACGAGGGCCACCCCCACTTTGCTCGGCTCCTCGTCCGGGCGCCCGGTGACGCTCATCAGCCCGCCGACCGCCTGCACCAGCAGGTCGTATCCGGGCAGGCGCGCGCCGGTGCCCGCGCCGAAACCGGTGATCGAGCAGTACACGACCCGCGGGTTGGCGGCCGCCACCTGCTCGAAGCCCAGCCCGAAGCGGTCCATCACTCCCGGCCGGAAGTTCTCCACCACGACGTCGGCGGTCTCCGCGAGGTGCCGGGCCTCGGCCAGACCGGCGTCGGTGCCGAGGTCGCAGACGACGCTCCGCTTGTTGCGGTTCACCGATCCGAAGTAGGTCGAGTCTCCCTGCGCGGTGACCGGGGGCCGCCACTGGCGGGTGTCGTCGCCGGTTGGACTCTCGATCTTGATCACGTCGGCGCCGAAGTCGGCCAGCATCATGGTGGCGTAGGGCCCGGCCAGCACCCGCGAGAAATCGGCGACGCGCAGGCCCGCCAGCGGCTGCGCGGTTCTGTCCTGCGGCACGACCCACCCCTGTCCCCGTCGACTCGACCACGGGCTCCGCCAGTGGTCGCTGTGAATTGATCCTATAGCGAATGATTGGCTCCGTCACCTCGACGCCGTTCCGCTAGATTGGGCCCATGGAGCCTCAGCTGCGACCCGGAGCCCGGGAGGCGATCTTCGCGCAGCTGGACGAAGCCGGGCGCGCCGAACAGGTCGCGCGGCGCCTCACCGACGCCATCATTCTCGGTGTGCTCACCCCGGGCGAGCGTCTGCCGAGCGAGCAGGAACTGGCGCGGCGCTTCGGAGTGGCCCTGATCACCGTGCGCGACGCCCTCGTCATGCTGCGTGACGCAGCCCTGGTCGAGACCCGTCGCGGCCGCGAGGGCGGCAGCTTCGTGATTCAGACGGATGCCCCGCACGGCACGCTGCTGCAGTCCCGGCTCCGCGGCCTGGCCCAGGTGGAGCTGTCCGACCTGTTCGTGTATTTCTCCACGATCCTCGAGGGCTGCGCAGAACGCGCTGCCCTGCGCGCCTCCCCCGCCGACGCCGACCGGCTCCGCGGGTGGCTGCACACCGCGCCGGGAAGCGGGGCCGCCGGAGCCCGCGCCACCGCGGGCGGGTTCCTCCTCGAGCTCGCGGTCCTCAGCCAGTCGCCGCGGCTGGTGCGCGAGCACATCCGTTTGCAGGCGGAATTCGGTCCGCTGCTGCTGCTCGCCCTCGGCGATCCGCAGGCTCGCGACCGGGTGGCGGCGGGCAACAGGGAGATCGCCGCCGCCATCGCCCGCGGCGAGCCGCTGGCGGCGCGCACCCTGGTCGCCGACCAGGCGCGGGAGCTGAGCGAGTGGCTGCTCGCGGCGAAGACGAGAACCGAACGGGGCGGGCCGCTCTATGCAGCCGTCGCTACCGCCTGAGTCCACGGATGCCCCGGTCACCCTGGCCTCCTGCGTCGCCGAGGTCAGCGACATCTTCGCCCGCGCCTTTCACATCCTCGGCGGTTGGCGCGACCTGATCGTCAGCGCGGGACCGGTACAGGCGGCGGAGTTGGATGCCCTGGTGGAACGGCTCGTCGTGCCCGCCCTGCGAGGCACGCCCCGGGCGATGACGCCCGACCCGGCGTCACTGATGACCGGCGCGGGCTTCATCGCTGCGCCGCAGTTCGTGACCGGGCGCGAGTTCCATTTCGCCTGGTGGCTGGGCCCGCTCGCCGGCACCCCGTTGCTCGGCACCACGACGGCGCCGAGCCGGCTGGACCTCGCTGCGCGGGTGAACACCGAATTCCTGCGCGATTTCCGGGAGCTGGAGTGGTACCAGGTCCCCGAAGCGACCGCCCGGACCCATGTCACCGGCCCCTACGTCGACCACCTGTGCACGTTCGACTACGTGATCACGCTGACCATGCCTGTGCGGGTCGGGGAGGAAATGGTCGGCGTCGTCGGAGCGGATGTCTCCGTGAAGAGCCTCGAACAGGTGTTGCTGCCCCATTTCCTCGCCCTGGCGAGCCCGGTTGCGCTGGTCAACGCGTCCGGTCGCGTCGTCACGTCGACCGAGCCCTCGCTACCTCCCGGTGACGTGCTGCCGAACGGGCGGCATCCGCTGGCCGATTACGTGCAGGTGCCGTGCCCGGGCACCCCGTTCCTGCTCGCCATGCGGGTGCGGGCCGCCCCGCACTGACCATCGCGGCCCGTGACAGGAAAGCCGTCGCACCCTCAGGCCCCCGTCAGATAGCACCTTTCCGGTCGAGAGTGCCCGTTCCGCGGGTCACTCTCGACCGGAACGGGAACTGTCGCCGGAAAATCAATCATCCGGTTCTATACCTTTGATGGCGGGCATCCACTATGTTGAGCACACCCACGAGATGCCCGCGGCCACGTCTGGGTGGCCGCGTCCCTCCGGCTCGATCGGAAAGGTCATGATGTCAGCGAACTCATCTCCACAGAAGAAGGGGCTCGGCGACGCCGAGCACCTCAAAGCCCTCGGCTACGAGGACTCGTTCCATCGCTCCATGTCACTCTGGGGCAACTTCGCCCTGGGATTCACCTACCTCTCCCCACTCGTGGGCGTGTACTCGCTCTTCGCCCTCGCCCTGAGCACGGGCGGGCCACCCTCGATCTTCTGGCTCGTCATCGTGGGCACCGGGCAGCTGCTCGTGGCCCTCGTCTTCGGGGAGGTCGTGTCCCAGTATCCGATCGCGGGCGGCATCTACCCGTGGACCCGGCGCCTCTGGGGCAAGCGCTACGCCTGGATGGCCGCCTGGGTCTACGTCTGGGCGATGCTCGTCACGATCACCGCCGTCGCGGAATTCGGCAGCGGCTTCCTCGGCAGCCTGATCAACGCCCCCGTGACCAAGGAGGTGACCCTCGGCCTCTCGGTGCTGTTCCTCGTGGTTGCCTTCCTGTTCAACTTCTCCGGCACGAAGATGCTTGCGCGGGTCGCCCGCATCGGTCTCGCCGCCGAACTGGTCGGCGTGATCGGCCTCGGCCTCTACCTGCTCGTCTTCCAGCGCAAGCAGGAGTTCGGCGTCTTCTTCGACACCATGGGGGTGCAGGGCGACGGCACCTACGCCGCCGCGTTCCTGGGTGCCGCCCTCGCCGGCCTGTTCTTGTTCTACGGATTCGAGGCCTGCGGCGATGTCGCCGAGGAAGTGCCCGACCCGGCCAGGGGCATCCCGCGAGCCATGATCCTCACCATTCTGGTGGGCGGGGTCTCCGCCCTCTTCTCCTTCGGCGGCTACGTGCTGGCCGCACCCGATCTGCAGGCCGTGGTCGACGGCACCGATGTGGACCCGATCCCCGCGATCCTCGACGCCACCCTCGGCACGGTCGGCGCCAACCTGTTCCTGGTCGTCGCGATCACGGCGTTCCTGTCCTGCGTGCTCAGCCTGCAGGCCGCGGCGAGCCGGCTCCTGTTCTCGTTCGCCCGGGACGGCATGATCCCCGGCAGCACCTGGCTGGGCCGCGTGTCCCCCCGCACGGCCGTCCCCGTCAACGCGCTGATCGTGGCCTGCACGATCCCGCTGCTGTTCTGCATCCTGATCTATGTTGGTGGCAGCACGATTCTGACCCAGATCACGGCTTTCGCGGTGCTGGGCATCTACGTCGCGTTCCAAGCCGTGGTGCTGGCTGCGCTCCGCCAGCGCGTCAAGGGCTGGCGGCCGGCCGGGCCGTTCAACCTCGGACCGCTCGGATTCATCGTGAACGTGATCGCCCTGGCGTACGGCATCTTCGCCATGGTCCTGCTGGCCCGGCCCGGCACGTCCGGGGTGTTCCTCGACGACTGGATCGTGCTGATCGGGCTGGGCGTGGTGATGGGAAGCGGGCTGCTCTACCTCTTCATCGCCCAGCCGCACAGCGCGTCGCACCAGCCGGAGGGAGACGCGATCGCCGTCGCGGCCATGCTCCGCGCACATCCGCAGAACACTGAGCGCACGGATGCCCGCCCAACGGCCGCCCACGACTGAGCACCTGCCCGGGCCTCGCGTCCGCCGGCGTTAACGAAGGAAGGGCCCGTCTCGCGACGGGCCCTTCCTGGTGCGGCAGAACCGCAGTGAAACTGACTAGATGCTGTTCACATCGAGCTGGATGCCGGGGCCGAACGTGGTCGAAACGGCACCCTTCATGATGTAGCGGCCCTTGGACGAGCTGGGCTTGAGGCGGACGATCTCCTCGAGAGCGGCGCTGATGTTCTCGTTCAGCTGCTCAGCGGTGAAGGACGCCTTGCCGACGACGAACTGCACGTTGGCGTGCTTGTCGACGCGGAACGCGATCTTTCCACCCTTGATGTCGGACACGGCGCGCGCGACGTCGGGCGTCACGGTTCCGGTCTTCGGGTTCGGCATGAGGCCGCGCGGGCCGAGGACCTTACCCAGACGACCGACTTTGCCCATGAGCTCCGGGGTGGAGACGGCGGAGTCGAACGAGGTGTAGCCGGCGGCAACCTTCTCGATGAGCTCGTCGCCACCGACCTCGTCGGCGCCGGCAGCGATGGCTGCCTCGGCCGCGGGGCCCGTTGCGAAGACGATGACGCGGGCGGTGCGGCCGGTGCCGTGAGGAAGAATCACGGTACCGCGAACCATCTGGTCAGCCTTGCGGGGGTCCACGCCGAGCTTGAGGGCAACCTCAACGGTCGAGTTGAAGTTAGCGGAACCGGTCTCCCGGGCCAGGGTGACGGCCTCGGTCGGGGTGTAGAACTTGTCGGCGTCGATCTTCTCGGCCGCGGCCCGGTAGGCCTTTGACTTCTGTGCCATGTTGAATCTCCTGTAAAACGAAATTGAGAGTGTGGTGCGAGCCTGGCGGGCTCTTCCACGTCGTGCTGGTGGCGGATGCCGGGTGGAGGTGGTTACGCCTCGACCGTGATGCCCATGGAGCGGGCGGTGCCGGCGATGATCTTCGACGCTGCGTCGAGGTCGTTGGCGTTGAGGTCAACCATCTTGGCCTCGGCGATTTCGCGGACCTGAGCCTTGGTGAGCTTGGCAACCTTGACGGTGTGCGGGGTGCCGCTGCCCTTGGCGACGCCGGCCGCCTTCTTGATGAGCTCCGCCGCCGGCGGGGTCTTCAGGATGAACGTGAATGAACGGTCGTCGTAGACGGTGATTTCCACCGGGATGACGTTGCCGCGCTGGGATTCCGTCTGAGCGTTGTACGCCTTGCAGAATTCCATGATGTTGACGCCGTGCTGACCCAGTGCCGGCCCGATGGGCGGTGCGGGGTTGGCGGCGCCGGCCTTGATCTGAAGCTTGATCAGACCAGTTACCTTCTTCTTCGGTGCCATTGTTCTTCCTTACTTTGTAATGACGAGCAGCCAGGGCCGCTCTCCCGGTGGCCCGGACGGGCCCCGGTGAACTTAAATCTGTGGGGTGCGGGCGCGAACCCGTGTGGTGCTGGGCGGTCTAGAGCTTGGTGACCTGGTCGAAGCTGAGCTCCACCGGGGTCTCGCGCTCGAAGAGGGAAACCAGCACGATGAGCTTGCCGCTCTCCGCCTTGATCTCGCTGATCGATCCGGGCAGGCCAGCGAACGAGCCTTCCTTGATCGTGATCGTCTCGCCGATCTCGTAGTCGATCTCGGCCGGGAGGGCGCGGGTCGGAACCTTGCCGCCGTGGCCGCCGGTCTTGGCGGTGGGGACGTCCTGAATCTCGACGAGGCTCTTCAGCATGCCGAAAGCTTCCTCGAAGCGCAGCGGCGTGGGGTTGTGCGCGTTGCCCACGAAGCCGGTGACGCCGGGCGTGTGACGCACCACGGACCAGCTGTCTTCGTTGAGGTCCATGCGCACCAGCACGTAGCCGGGGATGCGCACGCGGGTGACCATCTTGCGCTGGCCATTCTTGATCTCGACGACGTCTTCCATCGGAACCTCGACCTGGTAGATGAAATCTTCCATGGCCATGGACTGCTTGCGGTTCTCGATGTTCGACTTCACACGGCGCTCGAAGCCGGCGTAGGAGTGGATGACGAACCACTTGCCGGGCTGGAAGCGCAGTTCCTTGCGGAATTCTTCGTAGGGGTCTTCGGGGGTCTCGTCTTCGGCGGGCTCGGCCGCGGCATCCGTTGCCTCGGCGGCATCGGCTGCCTCTTCGCCTTCAACGGCTTCGACGGCGGCCTCGGCCTCGTCGGCGGAGTCGATGTCGAGGGCGTCGTCGACGAGTGCGTCAGCGGCCGGGTCAGCGGTCTCGGCCAGCGCGTCGAGCGCGGCGTCGAGGTTGACTTCCACGCCCACGCTCGGATCGAACACGTGCACGGCGACCTGCTCGGCGGCCTCTACGGAGTCTTCGTCGGCGGCGAGGGTGTTGCCCTCCTGCGCCTCGTCCTCGGTGGAGGACTGCTCGGCGGCGGTGGCCCAGTCGACGTCGTCGCGATTCGTGTCAGTCACTAAATTTCAATCCTTTTCTATTGCATGGGCACGAATTCGTGGCCCAGACAGCGTTTGCCATGAATTTTGCAGTGACTCTTCTTCACTGGTGCGTGGCCATGATCGCTCGATGCGACCCGGCTACGGCAGCTGAGTTATCCGCCCGGCGTTCCGAACACATAGGTGACGGCGAGTGCGAACACCCAGTCGAAGGCGGAAACGATGACCATCATGATGATGACGAAAACCAGCACGACTCCCGTGTAGCTCAGGAGCTCCTTGCGGGTGGGAGTGACGACCTTGCGGAGTTCCGCCATGACCTGCTGGATGAACAGGGACATCCGAGCGAAAGGACCGCGCTTGGAATCGCGCGCAATTTTCGCGTTCGCGACGATTTCCTCACTGGGTTCGTCGACAACTTTTCGGGCCACCTGATTACACCTTTCATGTGCCGACGGAATGCCACCGACTTGCAGGGCGGACAGGACTCGAACCTGCAACCTGCGGTTTTGGAGACCGCTGCTCTACCAATTGAGCCACCACCCTATGGAACGAATTCAGACTACCTCGTCGTGCACACTCCCCGAAAATGAACCACAAAGCGGGCGCAAAAAAGCATGGCAGAATTCAATTACCTCATCGAGTCTAGGTCACGGGACGGCCACTGTAAAGCTGGGGCAGCCCCACCAAAGTGAGGATGCCCCGTATGCTCGAAGCGTGGCCCACGAACTGAAGCGAATCTCTACCCGTATCGGCTCCATTGCGGAGTCGGCAACCCTCAAGGTGGACGGCAAGGCCAAGTCCCTGCAGGCCGCTGGCCGGCCGGTCATCAGTTTCGCCGCGGGCGAGCCTGACTTCCCCACCCCTGAGCACATCGTCGAGGCGGCCCTCGTCGCCGTGCGCGACCCGAAGAACCACCGGTACACACCGGCGGCCGGGCTCCCCGACCTGCGCGAGGCCATCGCGGCCAAGACCCTCCGCGACAGCGGCCTCCAGATCTCCCCCAGCCAGGTCGTCGTCACCAACGGAGGCAAGCAGGCCGTCTACCAGGCCTTCGCCACGCTGCTCGACCCAGGCGACGAGGTCCTCGTTCCCACCCCGTACTGGACCACCTACCCGGAGTCCATCCGCCTGGCCGGCGGCGTGCAGGTCGACGTCTTCGCCGGCAGCGACCAGAACTACCTCGTCACCGTCGAGCAGCTCGAGGCTGCTCTCACGCCCCGCACCAAGGTGCTGCTGTTCGTGTCCCCGTCCAACCCCACCGGTTCCGTGTACTCACCCGAGCAGACCAAGGCCATCGGCGACTGGGCCGAGGAGCACGGCCTCTGGATCATCAGCGACGAGATCTACCAGAACCTGACGTATGACGGCGTGCGCGCCACCTCGATCGTGGAGGCCGTGCCCGCACTGGCGGACCGCACCATCCTGGTCAACGGCGTCGCCAAGACCTACGCCATGACCGGCTGGCGCCTGGGCTGGATGGTCGGCCCGCAGGACGCGATGAAGGCCGCCGCCAACCTGCAGTCGCACCTGTCCTCGAATGTGTCGAACATCTCCCAGCGCGCGGGCATCGCCGCCCTGAACGGGCCTCAGGATGCCGCGATCGCCATGCGTGACGCCTTCGACCGTCGCCGCCAGGTCATCGTCGCCGAGCTGAACAAGATCCCCGGCATCGTCGCCCCGACGCCGCAGGGCGCGTTCTACGTCTACCCCGACGTCACCGGCCTGCTCGGACGCACCTGGGGCGGCGTCACCCCGACCACTTCCCTGGAGCTGGCCGACCTCATCCTGGACCAGGCCGAGGTTGCCGTCGTACCCGGCGAGGCGTTCGGCCCCAGCGGCTACCTGCGCTTCTCCTACGCGCTCGGCGACGCCGCCCTGCTCGAGGGTGTGCAGCGCCTGCAGCGCCTCTTCGCCTAGCGGCGCGCGCCGGTGAACCGACAGCTTTGAGGGGTCAGAAGCTCTCTCAACCCCCCACTCTTGGCGGTTCGGCGGTGCCTGTGCACAATCTCCGGCGCCGTCGGCACCGATAGGGCAACCTCGAGGCGTGACCGCGCGCTCGCCTCTACCTCCGCCGCTCGATGCCGGCGCCTTCCGCGTGGGCGACGGCCTGCGCGGGGGCCTCTCGCGGGATCGAATGCGGGCCACGGACCTGGCTCGGCCGTTCTGGGGAATCCGCGTCGTCGCATCCGGTGCCCTGACCACGCTCGAGCGGTGCAACGCAATTCTGCGACGGATGCCTCCCGGCGCCTTCTTCAGCCATCACACAGCCGCGCTGATCATCGGCATCCCCGTGCCGCTCCCGCTGTCGGAGCGGGACGAGGTGCACATCGGCGTCGCCGCTCCAGACCGTTCCCTGCGCAGCAACGGCATCGTCGGGCACTCCCTCCGACTTGACCGCACCGATCTGCGGCTCTGGCACGGCCTGCCGGTCACCAGCCCGGCGCGCACCTGGTGCGATCTGGCGACGGTCCTCACCCTGCGCCAGCTCGTGGCAGCCGGTGACTACCTGATCCACAGGCGGATGCCGCTCGTCACCCTGCAGGAGCTCGCCGGGGCCGTCGAGTGGCACGCCGGTCGACGGGGGCACGCTCTGCTGCGCCAGGCGCTGCCGCTGCTCAGCGACCGGGCCGAATCGCCGCCGGAGTCGGAGGTGCGGGTCATCACCGTCACGCACGGGCTGCCGAAGCCTCTGGTCAACCATCCCATCCATGACCGGCATGGCCGCCTGATCGCACGCGCAGACCTGTATTTCCGGGACTACGGCGAACTGGTCGAGTATGAGGGCGACCATCACCGAACCGACTTGGCCCATTGGCGCCGCGACCTCACCCGAACGGCCGATGTCGAGGCGGAGGGCCTCCACGTCACCCGGGTCAACGCCGACGATCTGCACCACGAGGCCGCCCTGGCCGGGCGCATTGCCGCCAACCTGCGCCGTCGGGGCTGGACCGGTCAGCTCCGGCCGCCGAAACGACGACTTTGAGGGGTGCAGGCGGGCCTGCACCCCTCAAAGTCGTCGTTTCGCGCGCGACGCTTCCTCCGGGGAGCTGGGCATGCGACCCTTCTCTCATGGAACATTCCTCCCCGGTCGTGCGTGTGCGCGACCTGCGCAAGTCCTACGGAAACTTCGAGGCGGTTCGCGGCATCAGCTTCGACATCGAGGCCGGTGAGACCTTCGCCCTGCTCGGCCCGAATGGGGCAGGCAAGAGCACCGCGATCGAGATCCTCGAGGGATACCGCGACCGCAGCTCCGGCGAGGTCAGCGTGCTCGGGGTCGATCCGCAACGCGGCGGCCTGGCCTGGAAGTCGCGCCTCGGCATCGTGCTGCAGTCCACCGGGGAGAGCGGCAACGTCACCGTCACCGAGCAGCTCACCCACTTCGCCGGCCTGTACCCCCGGCCGCGCCGCGTGGCCGAGGTGATCGAGGCCGTAGGGCTGGAGGCGAAGGCGAAGACCCGCATCAGCAAACTCTCCGGCGGGCAGCGCCGCCGCGTCGACGTGGCGCTGGGCATCATCGGCCGCCCGGAACTCCTGTTCCTGGACGAGCCCACCACGGGCTTCGACCCCGAGGCGCGGCACCAGTTCTGGGACCTCGTGCGCCGCCTCAAGGCCGAGGGCACGACCATCCTTCTCACCACGCATTACCTCGACGAGGCCGCCCAGCTCGGTGACCGGGCGGGCGTGATCAACGACGGCCTCCTGATCGACATCGGCGCCATCGGCGAGATCGGCGGCACGGATGCCCGGGTGCCGCTCGTGCGCTGGCGCGACGCCTCCGGCCGGCTCCAGGAAAAGCGCACGCAGGAACCGGCGCGACTCGTGGCGGAGCTCGGGGCGGCATCCGGCGGTGAACCCGCCGATCTCGAGGTGATCCGGCCCAGCCTGGAGGACATCTACCTCGGCCTGGTGCGTGGCAGCCGGCCGTCGAACGACGCGGCAGACTCCCTCGAGGACGACACGGAGGTGCTCGCATGAGCAACGGCATTCCCGGAACAGACTCCCGCACCGCGGCGAGCGCCAGAGCAACCGCCGCGGCGAGCACCGCGGCCAGCGCCGAGAGCCCGCGTCCCCGCACCGGGGGGCTCAGCGTGCTGCGAATCGGCCTCTCCCGGGTCGGCTACGAGACCCGGATGTACTTCCGAACCACGGACAGCGTGTTCTTCACCTTCCTGTTCCCGTTCATCATGCTGGCCATCTTCACGGCCGCGTTCGGCGCCTCCGGCAACATCGGCACCGCACCGGACGGCTCCGGCGGCATCAGTGTGGGTGCCTACTACCTGCCCGGCATGCTCGCCGCGGGGATGCTGCTCTCGGGGGTGCAGAACCTCGCCGTGGACATCGCCGGGGAGAAGGGCGACGGCACACTCAAGCGACTCGGCGGCACCCCGCTCTCACCGCTGAGCTACTTCATGGGCAAGATCGGTCAGGTTCTGGTCACCGGAATCTTCCAGGCAGCCCTGCTGATCCTGGTGGCCCGCGTGCTGCTCGGCATCGACCTGCCGACCGAGCCGGAGAAGTGGCTGACCTTCGCCTGGGTGTTCCTGCTGGGCGTCATCACGAGTGCGTTCCTCGGCATCGCCCTTTCCGCTCTGCCTCGCTCGGGCAAGAGCGCGACCGCCGTGATCATCCCCATCGTGCTGATCCTGCAGTTCATCTCAGGCGTCTACCTGCAGTTCTACGTGCTGCCTGAATGGATGCAGAATCTCGCCAGCGTGTTCCCGCTGAAGTGGATGGCGCAGGGCATGCGCGGCGTGTTCCTGCCCGACAGCTTCGCCAGCCTGGAGCAGACCGGCGCCTGGGAATTTCCGCTGATCGCGCTGAATCTGGCCATCTGGCTGGTGGTGGGACTCGTGCTCAGCCGGGTCACATTCCGCTGGATCCGCAAGGACACCTAGGCGCCCGGCCCGGGGCATCCGTGGCCGGCTCGACCGGGCCCGGCGTCGCCCGGGATTGTCGGTGCGGTGCACCGCGGGCACACTGTCAGGATGACCGACCCTCCCGACAGTCAGACGACGACGCCGCGGTCGGGCCCGGCAGGCCCTGGGCCCGGCCGCGGCAACGACTTCTTCGCGGCCATGCGCACCACGGGGATCGTGCGCGGCACTGACCGCTGGCTGGCCGGGGTCTGCGGCGGCGTGGCGCTGCGGGCCGGGCTGAACCCCACTCTCGTGCGCGTGGTGACGATCGTGCTGGGCGTGCTCGGCGGCCCGGTCCTCTTCGCCTATGCGGTCGGCTGGGCGCTGCTGCCCGACGCGACCGGGCGTATCCATGCCGAGCAGGCCGTGCGCGGCGTCTTCGAGCCCGCCATGATCGGGATCGTCGCGCTGGCGGCCCTCAGCTTCGCCTCGTATACGCGCAACCTGTGGTGGCAGGCCCCGCCGGCAGGGTTGCCCGACTGGCTGGCAACCACCCTCGCGGTCGGCTGGAGCGTGGCTGTGACCATCGGGATCATCTGGCTCGTCGTCTTCCTGGCGCGACGCACGGCGACTCCGGCCGGCGCCGTCCTCAGTGCCGCCGCATCCGGCGCCGGGCGCCCCGTGACCGGCCCGGCCGCCCGCGCCTTCGACCCCACCGGGAGTACGGTCGGCACCGGCGGCTTCGTCGGCTCTCCGGGCCTCGCCGGGACAGCCGGTGCCGCACCCACGGGCCCTCCTCCCGGGCGCGGGTCGTGGCGCGACCGCCGGCCCGGTGCCGGCTTCAGCGCGATCGTGCTCGGCCTGGCACTGCTGTGCGGAGCCGTCGCCGCCGCTCTGTGGTCCGGCGGCGACTGGTCGGATGCCGCGCTGCTGGTGGGCCTGTCCGTCACGCTGGGCGTGCTCGCCCTCGGCGTCATCGTGTCGGGCATCCGCGGCAAACAGAGCGGTGCCGTGGGCGGGTTCGCCTTTCTCACGGCCGTCGCGCTCGTCTTCCTGGGCCTGTTTCCCAGCGGCACCGCGTTCTTCCCGATTGGCGCGCCGGTCTGGACCGTCAGCGCCGACGCCGCCTCCACGCCCCCCGGTTACGCCGTTCTGGCCGGCCGGGCAACCCTCGATCTCACCGCCCTGGATGCCGCCGGCGCCGCAGAACGCACCATTGACGTGTGGATGGGCGTCGGCGTCACCGAGCTGATCCTGCCGAGCGACCGGCCGGTGCAGGTGGAGACGACCGCGCTGATCGGCGGGATCGACTACGTCGGCGACGCCGCCGCTGCCGAGCGGGGCGGCATCTTCTTCCGCGATGTGCACACCTTCAACGACGACGACGCCCGAACCGTGACCCGCATCCGGGTCTGGACGGCCCTCGGCCAGGTCACCGTCATCGCCCCGGCCCGTCTGGAATCCTCATGACCGCGGCCCCCGACCCGACCGAGCAACCGGCTCCGGAACCGGAGTCGGAACCGGAGCAGCCTCCGACCCGGAAACCGATCCTGGAACCGCAGCTTCCGGACGGTGTACCCAACCCCCCGGTCGACGACCGGTTCGCGGACGCCATCACCTCCGTCATCGCCGTGACGGCGGCACCCGGCCCAGCACCCTCAGAAGGCGAGGGGCCGGGCGCTGCAGGTCCCGAGATCGAGGTGGAGACCGCCGACTCCGCCGCGGACCACACGGTCGCCTATCCGAGCCCCATCCCGGAGTATTCCATGGAGGCCACCGGCGGCTCGGACGACCCCGACGACACCGACCCGACGCACGGCGGGCCCGGCGGGCCCACGGTGTCCCACCATGCCGACACCGAGTCGATGGGCTCCCTCACCCCTGAATCGCCGCTGCTCGCGCCCGAACCCCCGGCGTATTTTCCCCCCGAACCGCCGTACCTGGCCCCGGTGACGCCGCCGCCGCTCGCCCCCGCACCGCCGACGTACCTCGCCCCGGAGCCGGCGCTGCCCGCGGCATCCGTCAGACCCCGCAGCCGGCCTCTCTTCGGCACCATCGTCTGGGGTGTCATTCTGCTCTCGCTGGCAGGCTACGTGCTCCTCGGTGTGCTGGTGCCCACGCCCGCCGACCCCACGCTCTGGCTGCTCGGGGGCGTGATCCTGATCGGGCTGCTTCTGATCGTCGTCGGCATCATCGCCGCCCTCCGCCGAGCCCCCTGAAGCCCCGAGGGCTTCCAAGCTCGCGAGAGCGCAAAATGTGCCCTTTCGTCGGCGCCGAAGGGGCACATTTTGCGCTCTCGCGGCCGTGGCTGAGCGGAGGAGGAGGAGGAGGGGTTAGGCGTCTAGGCCGACGAGGATGGGCTCGGGCTGCAGGATGACGCCGAACTCGGACTGAACGCGGGCCTCCACCAGGCGGGCGAGCTGAGCGATCTCGTCGGCGGTGGCACCGCCCGTGTTCGTCAACGCGAGGGAGTGCTTGCTGGAGATCGCGGCGCGGGACCCCGGCAGGCGGAAGCCCCGACCGATCCCGGAGTGCTCGATCAGCCAGGCCGCGCTCAGCTTCACCAGCGGCACGGGCCGCTCCCCGGGGATGGGCCCGACGCCGGCATACTCGTCCAGCGGGATCACCCGGTCGGGCAGGTTCTGCTCCGACAGCGGCCAGCGCGGCACGGCGTCCGGGAGCGTGCGCGAGAACGCCAGCGACACGATCGGGTTCGTGAAGAACGAACCGGCACTGCGGGTATCGGCGTCGTCCGGGTCGAGCACCATGCCCTTGGCGGCGCGCAGGGCCAGCACGGCGGCCCGCAGTTGCGCGAGCGGCACCCGGTCACCCAGTTGCACCCCCAGCGCCGTCGCGAGCTGCGGAAAGGCCACCGGCCGGCTGAGCGCGCTGCCGAGAACGGATGCCTCACTCCGCGTGTCGTGCAGGTTCAGCTCGACCGCGATCACCAGGCCGCGAAGCCCCTGTTTCAGGGCCGAGGTGCGGTAGCCCAGGGCCAGCGCGCCGGCCTCCAGACGTCGCCGTTCGCCGGACTCGTAGTCGAGGAAGTCGATGGCCGACAGGGTGGTGCCGAGCTCCTGACCGTAGGCGCCGATGTTCTGCACCGGGGCCGCCCCGGTGGATCCGGGGATGCCCGAGAGAGCCTCGATGCCGGCCCAGCCCTGCGCCACCGTGTACGCCACCAGCTCGTCCCAGGGCTCGCCGGCCTGCACGCGCAGCACCAGCCGGTTCGGTTCGTCGGGTTCGTCGGACGAAGCAGACGGCGCAGACGACGGCAGCGGCGACGCCCCGGAAGTGGGCGAGACGACGCTCACCCCGCGGGTCAGCACCCGGATCACGGTGCCGTCGAAGCCCTCGTCCGCCACGATCGTGTTGGAGCCGCCGCCGAGCACGAGCCACTCGTCGCCCGACGCCCACACGTCCAGGGCCTGATCGACCAGGTCCTGCTCGGTCGTGGGCGACACCATGCGGGCGGGCGGGCCGCCGACGCCCATCGTGGTCAGCTCGGCGAAGGTCGGCATCGGGGAGGCAGAAGCAGCGGGGCTTGTCATCGGGGTGCCGTTCAGGCCAGCCGCACGCGTGCCTGCGCTTTGCCCAGCACCGTCACCTCGCCCGACGAAACGGTGAGGTCGATGCGGGCCACGCCGGCATCCGCGTCGAGGGCACCGACCTTGGCGACCACGGTCACGACCGCGACATCGTCGGCCGGGACCAGCACCGGGCGGGTGAAGCGCACCTGGTAGTCCACGATGCGGCCGGGGTCGCCGGCCCAGTCGACGACCGGCTGCACGGCGAAGCCCATGGTGAGCATGCCGTGCGCGAGCACGCCGGGCAGCCCCACGGACACGGCCACGTCGTCGCGGTAGTGGATGGGGTTGAAATCTCCGGATGCCCCGGCGTAGTGCACGAGGGAGTCGCGGGTGAGCGGGAAAGTTCCCTCGGCGACGATCTCCCCGACGGTCAGGTCGGCGAGGCGGGGCGTGGCGGGCGTGGCGATGTCGGTCATTCGTCTCCCCTGACGACGAGGGTGGAGGTGGCGGTCACGACGTGCTCGCCGGCGGCGTCGACGATGGTCGACACGGCCGTCACCATGGAGTGGCCGCCGAGGTTCTTCACGCTGGCCACGGTCAGCGTGGCGGTGAGCTCGTCGCCGGCCACGATCGGGCGGCTGAAGCTGAACCGCTGGTCGCCGTGCACGACACGGGTGAAGTCGATGCCGGCATCCGGTTCGGCCAGAAGCTGCGCCAGGGTGGCCTCCTGCACGACCACGGCGAACGTGGGCGGGGCGACGACGTCGGCGTAGCCCGCGGCGCGCGCGGCCTCCGGGTCGAGGTTGATCGGGCTCGTGGCGAAGACCGCGCGGGAGAACTCGCGCACCTTCTCCCGGCCGACGAGATAGGGGGCGACGGGCGGGAAGACCCGGCCCTGCAGTTCGGGGTTGACAGACACAGGGCGAGTTTACCGGCCTCCGCCGGGGGCGGCGCCATCGGGCAGACTGACTGGTGTGAAGATCAAGCGCGTGCGTCTGGGTGACCCTGAGGTGGCCCCGCTCCTGGCCGACCTGGCGCGGGAGTACGACGAGCGCTACGGCGACGGCGACTCCGTGCACGACGTGTCGGCGGTGGCTTTCGACCCGCCGGGCGGCGTCTTCCTCGTGCTGCTCGACGGGGGCGTGACCGTGGCGGGCGGGGGCATCCGTCGCCTGAGCGAGACCACGGGCGAGGTGAAACGGATGTGGACCAACCCGGCGCACCGTCGGCAGGGCCATGCCATGGCCCTGCTTGCCGCCCTCGAGGAGGTGGCGCAGGAACTCGGCTACCGGCACCTGCGCCTGGAGACCGGGCACGCGCAGCCGGAGGCACTCGCCCTCTACCGGCGTCTCGGCTACCGGGAGATCGGCAACTACGGGATCTACGAGAACGCCACCGGCTTCGAGCGCACATTTGCCGCCGGCGAGCGCCTCCCCTGAGCTCAAGCATTGGCCTGCGACACGCCCGCTTGCTACCGTAGACATGCCATGCCTAACAAATTAGAGCCACACCCCGACCTTCCCATCGACCTGCCCACGGCCGAACGCATCCATGCGGCCGTAGCGCACTATGGCGAACAGGCCGTCATCGACAATTCCGTCGCGCTGCTGCGCGGCAAGAACGCCGGCAAGGACTTTCTGCTCTACGCCGGCGGACGCCACGCCCTGGGCATCCTCGAAGGTGCCCCGGCCCTCTACTGGCCCGAGCTGTGGGGCGCCCGCGCGCTGCTCTACGTGTGGGGCGAAACGGCCGCGCCGTACATCGTCGTCGGCATGAACAACCAGGCCTGGCGGGTGCGCGAGATGTGCGCCAAGGTCGTGCTGTTGCGCGGCCTCGAGGTGGCACCCAAGCTGGTGCGCCTGACCACCGACGAGGTTCCGCGCGTGCGCGCCGCGGCCCTGCACGCGCTGGCCGCCCAGGGCACCGCCGACCACCTCGCCACGATCGTGCAGCGTCTGCGCGACCCCGACAAGGAGGTGCGCCGCGCAGCCCAGCAGGCCCGCGACGTGCTCAACGAGCGGTGGAACCTTGTTGTCGAGCAGGGTCAGGGCATCGAGCAGACCCACGGGACCCGGCACACGCACCCGAGCGAGTAGCCGGTCGAGTAGCCGGTCCACGGACCGGAACGCACACACGCAGTACCGAGACGGGGGGTCCGGATGTTCCATCGCTTTGTGGCCATCGGCGACAGCTTCACGGAAGGCGTCGGCGACGACCTTCCGGGCGGCCAGGTGCGCGGCTGGGCCGACCTCGTCGCGCTCGGCCTCGCCGCGGCATCCGACCACCCCGTCTCCTACGCCAACCTCGCCGTGCGCGGCCGGCTGCTCGGCCCGATCGTCACTGAACAGCTGGAGCCCGCGCTCGCGCTCGGCCCCGACCTGCTCAGCATCTGCGGCGGCGGCAACGACGTCATGCGGCCGCGCGTCGAGATTCCCTATGTCGTGAACCTGATGAAGCAGGTCGTCGACCGGGCCGAGGAGCAGGGCGTTCACGTTCTGGTTCTCAGCGGCGGCAATCCTTCCCACCACCTGCCGCTGGGCAATCTGATGCGCCGGCGCGGCGACCAGCTCGCGGACGCCGCGCGCGCCGCATTCGACCGGCCGGGCGTGACGCTCGTAGACAATTGGGTCGACTCCGAGCTGGAGCACAAGCGGTTCTGGTCCGTCGACAAGCTGCACCTCAACGCTCTCGGTCACACCCGGGTGGCCACCAACGTGCTGGCCGACCTCGGCGTGCCGGTGCCCGTGGAATGGCTCGATGCCCCGGCCCCGACCGACGAGCACGTGCAGGGTACGGCGGCGTACTACCGCGAGTTCGTGCTGCCATGGATCGGCCGCCGCATCACCGGGCGCTCCTCCGGCGACGGCCGCCCGCCGAAGCGCCCCATGTTGGAGCCCGTCGACGCCGCCTGATCCCTGTGATCGAGCGTGGATTGACGGTGATCGATCTTCTGCGGTAGATTACATCGATAGTCATCAATGTATTCAGTCGAGGGAGAACGCCATGAGCGAGAACAGCAATCCGGTGCGCGAAGAAGTGCGGGCCCGTTACGCGAGCGCGGCCCTCTCGGTCACGAACGAGGGGCGCCGGTCGCTGCTCGCCGACGCACCCGCCGCCGGCTGCTGCGGCACCGACGCCACGGCCCCGACAGCGGATGCCCCGGCGAACTCCTGCTGCGGCGGCGCCGACTCCACCGAGGCAACGGATGCCGCCAGCTGCTGCGCGCCGGCCGCCATCGACGAGAGCCTGGTCTTCGGTTCCGCGCTGTACGACGCCGCGTCGACCCAGGATCTCCCGGGCGCGGCCCTGCTGGCCAGCCTCGGCTGCGGCAACCCCACAGCGGTCGCCGACCTCCAGGCCGGCGAAACCGTGCTCGACCTCGGCTCGGGCGGGGGCATCGACGTGCTCCTCTCCGCCCGTCGGGTCGGCCCCACCGGCTTCGCCTACGGTCTCGACATGACCGACGAGATGCTCGACCTGGCCCGGCAGAATGCGGCCGCCGCCCAGGCGCGGAACGTGGAGTTCCTGAAGGGCACGATCGAGGAGATCCCGCTGGGCTCCGACAGCGTCGACGTCGTCATCTCCAACTGCGTGATCAACCTGTCGACCGACAAGCCCGCCGTGATCGGGGAGATGTTCCGGGTGCTGCGTCCCGGCGGCCGCGTCGGCGTGTCCGATGTCGTGGCCGAGAACCACCTCGCACCCGCCCAGCGGGCCGAGCGCGGCTCCCATGTGAGCTGCATCGCGGGAGCGCTCTCGATCGCGGAGTACGAGGCGTTCCTCGCCGCCGCGGGCTTCGAGCAGGTCAGCGTCACCCTGACCCACGAGGTGACCGACGGGATGCACGGCGCCATCGTGCGCGCGGTCAAGCCGGCGCGCACCGTCTAGTCGTCAGCCGGCGGTCGGCACGCGCAGCAGGGCACCCTCGCTGCGGCAGGTGGCCGCTGCGATCAGCATGGCGTCGGCCAGCAGACTCTGCCAGCCGGCGGCATCCGTGGGCACGCCCCGCGTCAGCATGGTCTGCACGCTGGAGGCGAGGGTGGCGTCGCCCGCGCCCATGGTGTCGACGACGCTGCCGGCCAGAGTCGCGATCGGTTCGGTCACCAGCACGTCGTCCACGGTGGCGACGGATGCCCCCGCACGCCCGGCCGTGGCCAGCACCGTCTGCGTGCCGCCGGCCAGCAGCCGCGCCCGCAGCTGATCGAGGGTGCTGCGGTAGAGCAGCTCGGCGTCCTCGTCTC
The DNA here is from genome assembly GCF_004403065.1 of Cryobacterium cryoconiti. Classification (GTDB taxonomy): domain Bacteria; phylum Actinomycetota; class Actinomycetes; order Actinomycetales; family Microbacteriaceae; genus Cryobacterium; species Cryobacterium cryoconiti. Next base: position 132,794 of record NZ_SOHA01000028.1, on the reverse strand, counting down.
CCACCTTCGTGAGGAGGCTCCGGGCAGCGAGGCGTTCGAAGTTGGCCACGAACAGGTCACCGTCGGCGAGCATGCCGGCGCGGGGGTTCGGGTCGATCACGAGGCGTCGCTCCGGGTCCGCGACCGCGGCGATGAAGGCATCCGTCTGGGCTGTGTCATCGAAGGGGAAGCAGCTCACGACCACCAGGCGGGCCTCGTCGAGGGCGGCGCGCTCGGCCGGGCCGAACTCGATGCGGCGCTTCCGGGCGGCCTCGTTGAACGCGTAGGTGGGTTCGCCGTCGGTGCGGTCGGAGGTGGCGCGCGAGCTGCCGAACGGGCCGGGCGTGGCCACCAGGGTCACGTCGTGGGCGGCGAGGAACTCGCGCAGGACGAGACCGTCGGCGTCGTCACCGACCATGGCGATCAGGGTGGTCGGCACCCCGAGCACGGCCAGGCCGACCGCCACGTTGAGGGCGGCGCCGCCGGGGAATTCCAGGTGCGACCCGGGGCTCACCATCTCGTCGATGAGGGCGTCGCCGACCACGACCACGCGGTTCTGCTCCGTCAGGTTCTGCTCCGTCATGCGGTCTCTCCCTTGCGCCTGCCACCAACCCTGTCGCACCAAGCCTAGGGCTCGCGCGCTGCCGGGGTGGCGACAGATGAGAACAGACGCGACCGGGTTTGTCCAGCCCCTTTCGCGGGGTGCAGAGGGGTCGTAGGCTCGCCCTCAGGCGGGGTTGCTCCCCGAGCACCGATCCTTAGTCCCTGATTGCAGGGTCCGTATGAGACCGGAGCGAAAGCACCCCTCGTCGGGGGCAGGACATCATCGGGGTGACCTGCCCCCCTTTACCCCGCCACGTACAGTCGGAGCATGGCTTCCGACGCATCGACCCCGTGGTTCTCCGCCGACGATGTCTTCGCCCGCGTCGGCTTCGGCGCCGCGGTGCGCGCCCTGCAGGCCGCCGTGCGCGGTGGGCTCGACCCGGCGCACGATTTCAGCCGCAGCATCCTGAACGTCGACCAGGGCCAACTGCTGCTGATGCCGTCGAAGTCCGCGGGGTTCGTGGGCGTCAAGGTCGCCACCGTCGCGCCCGGCAACCCGCAGCTCGGTCGGCCACGCATCCAGGGCCTGTACCTGTTGATGGATGCCGGCACGCTCAGCCCGGTCGCCCTGCTCGACGGTGTCGCGCTGACGACCCTGCGCACCCCGGCGGTGTCCGCGGCCGTCGCCGACCTGCTCGCGCCCGCCGTGATCGAGCACCTCGTGGTGTTCGGTTCGGGACCCCAGGCATGGGGCCATGTCGAGGCGATGCGGGCCATCCGTCGGATCGGCCGGCTCACCGTGGTCGGCCGGCACGCGGGCCGGGCCGAGGCGCTGGTCGAGCGGGTGATGGCGAGCGGTCTGCCCGCGCAGACCGGCACCCCCGACGCCGTGGGCGACGCGCAGCTGATCGTCTGCGCCACCACCGCCCGCACGCCGCTGTTCGACGCCTCCCTGGTGCCGATGGACTCCTGCACTGTGGCCGTCGGGTCGCACGAGCCCGATGCCCGCGAGCTTCCCAGCGCGCTGATCGGGCGCGCCCAGGTCGTCGTCGAAGACCGCCAGGTGGCTCTCCGGGAGGGCGGCGACGTGCTGATCCCGCTCCGGGAGGGTGTGATCGACGCCGCCTCCCTGGTGCCGCTGAGGGATATCCTCGTCGGCACGGTCGCGGTCGACCACACCCGCCCCCGCGTGTTCACGAGTTCCGGCATGTCCTGGCAGGACCTGGTGGTCGCCCAGGCCGTCTTCAGCCCGGAGTGCCGCGCGTAGCGTCGAACAGGCCGGTTTCAGTCAACGAGGGCGGGCGACGGATGCGGCGGGGCCGGCACCGCGGGCGCCGGCACCGCGCGCAGGCGGTGCCCCTGCTCCACCCGCTGCCCCCAGGTGGTCCCCGCGATGATCAGCCCGGCCCCGAGCACCGCCACCAGGCCGAGGCTCTCGCTGCCGAGGCTCACCCCCACGAGCACCGCCCAGATCGGCTCGGTGCCCATCAGCAGGCTGGCGCGCGCAGCCGAGGTGTGCCGGATCGCCCAGGTCTGGGCCAGGAACGCGAACACGCTGCAGGCCAGTCCGAGGTAGAGCACGCCGAGCCAGGCGGCAGGGCCGAAGGCGCCGATCGCGCGGAGCGTGCCCGGCGCATCCGCTGCGGTGAAGACGACGGCGCCCACGGCCGCCTGCACCAGCGTGATCGTGAGAATGCCGGGCCGGCGACCGGCCACCGTGCGCCGGGTCAGCCGGCCCACCATGGTGACGTGCAGGGCCCGCACCAGCGCCGCCGCGAGCATGAGCAGGTCACCCGGGTTCGGGGCGCGGAATCCGTTGCCGGACACCAGCAGCGCCACCCCGACGACGGCGAGCACCGCGGCAACGAAGAACGGGCGCGGCAACCAGTTGCGCGCCGCGACCGACTCGAGTATCGGGGTGAGGATGATCGTCAGACTGATGATCAGGCCCGCGTTCGTGGCCGAGGTCACGGCCACGCCCGCCGTTTCCAGCCAGAGGATCGCGGCCTGCGTGAGTCCGAGCAGCCCGCCCACGGCCAGCTCGGTGCGGGTCGGCCGCCGCGGCCGGCTCAGCGCCCAGATCAGCGCCAGGGCCAGCGCAGCAACCAGGAAACGCAGCGCGAGCACGGCACCCACGCTGGCCTGCTCGGTGAGCACCTTGGCGGCGAGGTAGCTGCCACCCCAGACCAGGGCGACCAGCAACAGCACGGCGTCGATGCGGTAGCGGCCGAGCCGGGGAAGATTGGTCATGGGGCCATGCTCCCGGGTCGCATCCGTTAAGTCCAAGTCGACGGATGCGACGGGCGGCGTCAGCGGTCGACGAGCTGCTCCCAGTCGCGCTCCACGGCGCGCGTGAACTGCAGCTGCCTGACCATGAGGGGGATCTCCCAGACCAGCCACATCGGGACCACGAGGAACGGCCACAACCCGGCGGGGGTCTGGAACATCCCGACCACGACGATGAACAATGCCAGCGGAACTTTGACCACGGTGTCGACCCCCTCTGTCGCTCTCGGTGCAGGGAAATGACTACCCTCCATTGAGACTCCGGGCCGCGGAGAACACAACGCCGGCGACCTTGGAAACCGCACAGAAAGTGCCGCCGCCCGGAGCCCGACCGGACACCGAGCGGTCAACGTGCAGACACTGCGCAGCGAGCGGCCTACCCGCGATCCCGGGCCGCGATCCGCTCGAGCTCCTCGCCGATGCCGATGTCGGCCACCGCGATGCGCCCGGCCAGGCTCGCAGCAGGCTCCCGCAGCAGACCGGACTTGCAACCGCCGAAGGTCACCGTCAGGTCCGCGGGCAGCACGACGGGGTCCGGCACGGCGCCGTCGTCGACCCCGATCCCGCTGGGCAGGTCGACGGCCACCACCAGGGGCGCGGCGCGGCCGTGCAGCACCGGCAGAATCGCCGCCACGGTCTGCCGGGCTCGCCCGCGCAGCGCCGGGCTGTCGCTCGTTCCGGTGCCGAGGATTCCGTCCAGGATCACAACGGATGCCCGTGCCGCGCCGGCCAGCACGGCATCCGTTTCGTCCTGCGACAGCAGCGCCGCGCCGGCCGTGAGCGCCGCGGCGAGCCCGGCCGCGTGCATCTGCGACGCCGTGGGCACGATCGTCACCCGTGCGCCCTGCCCGGCGAGCAGCGCCGCCGCGTGCATCGCGTCACCGCCGTTGTTCCCGGCCCCGGCGAGCACCAGCAGCCGCGCGCCCGGCACTCCCCCGCGCATCTCGAGCAGCGCCGCCGTCTCCGCGGCGAGCGCGGCCGACGCCCGCTTCATCAACGGCACGCCCGCCGCCAGAAAAGGAGCCTCGGCCTCGCGCATCTGGGCGGCGGTATACGTTTTCACGTGGTCAGAGTACGCCCGGGGCGGCACGACTCACGTCCCCGGCCCCGATCTGGTCCGGGCAGGCGTTTCGCACCCGTCTCCCATCCGGACCGGGCATGCTGGAGTCCTGATCGTCCGCCATTCCGGCCGGCGCGCGACAAGAGAGCTGAAACAGTGGCCGGCGCACGCGGTATCACCATTCCGAAACTGACCCTGGCCGCCGAGCGGAGCCGTCCGGCCTTGCCTCGGCCGTTCCTGCAGCGCGGGCGGCGCTTCGCCGAGCTCGTGCGCATCGCCCGCAAGAACGGGCTGTTGCCGGTGCGGCGGCTCGACTTCACGACCAACCCGAGTGGGGCATCCGTTCGCGCAGTGCAGGCCGAGGGCCTGCGGGCCGCGCTGGAGGAGGCCGGTGGCGCCTTCGTCAAGATGGGCCAGCTGCTCTCCACCCGCTCCGACTTTCTGCCGCCGGAGTTCGTCACGGCCCTCGCGCAGTTGCAGCAGAGCGTGCAACCGGCCCCCTGGGACGAGGTCGAACGGATGCTGGAGGACGAGTTCGGCGGCCCGCTCGCCGGCGTCTTCGCCGAGTTCGATCCCGACCCGATCGCAGCGGCCTCGATCGGCCAGGTTCACCGCGCCACGCTGCTGAACGGCACGGTCGTGGCGGTCAAGGTGCAGCGGCCCGGCATCGTGCCCGAACTGCGGCGCGACGTGGCCATCGCCCTGCGGGTGACGAACGTGATGAGCCTCACGTCGCCACAGGCCAGGACCCTGGGCATCAAGGCGGCCGCGGAGGACTACGCCGCCGACCTCGTGCGCCAGCTGGACTTCCGTTTGGAGGCCCTGAACCTATCGGCCATGCGCGCCCTCCAGCTGCGCAGCCCGCGGGCCGGCGAGCTGCGCTTCCCCGAGCTGTTCGAGTCGCTGTCCAGCGATCGTGTGCTCGTGATGGAATACCTCGTCGGGGACACGTTCAGCGACCTGAACGAGAAGCCCGGCGCCCCGCGCGCCGATCTCGGCGCCGCGATGCGCACGGTGCTCAGCGCTTTCGTGCGCCAGATCGTCTTCGACGGTGTCTTCCACGCCGACCTGCACCCCGGCAACATCATGCTCCTGGCGGACGGCACACCTGCCCTGGTCGACTTCGGGTCGGTGGGCCGGCTCGACCTGCAGCTGCGGGAGGCGATCCAGGAACTGCTGATCGCCTACCTGCAGTCCGACACCCAGCTCATCGCCGACGGGCTCCTCGCGCTCGCCCCGCTGCGGGCGGGCGCCGACGAGAAGGCGTTCCGCCGCGAACTGAGCGCATTCATCACCTTCGAGCTCGGGCCGGGAGCGCGCGTCAGCGTGCTGACCGTCGACGTACTGGTGGCCATCCTCACCCGCTACGGCGTGGGCATCCCGGCCGAGCTCGTGTCGGCCGCGCGGGCGTTCGCCGTGCTCGAGGGCACCCTGCGCTCCACGATGCCGGAGTTCGACCTGCTCGAGGAGTCCCGCGCACTGGCGAGCGTGCAGATCCGCGACCAGATGGCGCCGGCCAACGTGCGCGAGCTGCTAACCACCGAGCTGCTGGCGCTGCTCCCCAGCGTGCGCCGGCTCCCGCGGCGCTTCGACCAGATCGGGCAGGCCCTCGAGATGGGCACGCTCAACGTCAATGTGCGGCTGCTCGCGGATCCGAGCGATCGACGGCTGCTCACCGGGCTGGTGCGGCAGAGCCTGCTGACCCTGGTCGGCGGGGCAGCCGGCGTGGTGTCGCTGGTCTACCTGACCGCTCCCGCGCCGGCAGACCCCGGCCTGATCAGCACGGTGACGGCCGGGGTCAGCCTGGGAGTCGGCTCTGTCGTGCTGCTGGCCTCGGCGTCCGTCGACGCGCTGGTGACCCGCAGCCGCCGGTGACGCCGGGCATCCGTCGACTGCTGACCGCAACCCGAAACGACGACGACCTCGCGTGAGGCGAGCTGTTCGGCGACTATTTCGGGCCTCGGCGTGACGAACGGTCGCCACGGACCGTCTTAGTTATGGAAGTACTTGTGATCTGCGGCGTGTTTCGTTCTCTCTGGCACCACCGAGCGTCAGCAGACGAGTTCGCCCAGTTCGCTTCGTCCCGGGGCCCGTTGTCCGTTCACGGGCACCCGGAGACGGAGTGTGTCCGCGTGCCGGCGGAACCGGGTTGCATCCGAAAGAAGAAAGGCCCCGTGACCGGTAGAATTCCTGGTCAAAGGGCCTTTATGTGTAGCGGGAGCGGGAATTGAACCCGCGACACCACGATTATGAGCCGTGTGCTCTAACCAACTGAGCTACCCCGCCACGACCTGTCGGCTGCAAGAGCTTCCAAGCCAGAGCCCCCTGTGGGAATCGGACCCACTACCTCTTCCTTACCAAGGAAGTGCTCTACCAATGAGCTAAGGGGGCGAAGCATCCGCGTGAGCGAAAACTAAGCCGCATTTCGGCAACCGGTAAATATTATCACCAAGTTGGGCGGCCCGATGACCGCACGGCTCAATCGGGGACGTCAACCCCCGGCAGCGCCCACGCGGTGAAGCTCGGGCCGGCCGTTTCGACCCGGATGCCGCCGCCCACCATGCTGACGGCGGCGTCACCCAGGAGCCGGGTCGGCTCCCCCACCACGGCCCCGGCAGGCAGGGTCACCGCGCCGGCGGCGCGGGCCGCGACCAGCAGCACGGACTCCTCGGCGCACTCGCGCACGTAGACGAGCACGTCCGCGCCCACGTGCACCCAGCGCATCCCGCCGCCGTTCAGGGCCGCGTGGGCGGTGCGCAGGTGGATCAGCGCCGCGTACAGGTCGATCGTCGCCGCCACCTCGGGTTCGTCCGCCGTGTCCCAGGGCATCGGCGTGCGCGAGCCCTCACCGTCGATGCCGATCAGGCCGAACTCGTCGCCGGCGAAGACCACCGGGATGCCCGGCAGGGTCGCGCTCAACCCGAACGCCACGGGCACTCCCCCGTCGATGGCGTGGGTGCGAAATCTCGGCGTGTCGTGCGTGTCGAGCGCGTTCATGGTGGCCAGCCGGGTGCGCCACGGGTAGCCGGCGGTGAACCGGAGGTGGGCGTCCACGAACTCCCGCCCATCGGTCTGCGGGATGGTGCCGTAGGGCAGCCCGAAGAACGAGGAGGGGCTGCCGGGTTTCGAGAGCCAGCTCCACACCGGGCGGGTGAACGTCGTGTACGTCATCGCGCCGTGCCAGCCGTCACCCTGGAAGTCCGCGGAGGCGTCGTTGGTCGACTCGCCGAGCAGGATCGTGTTTGGGTTCTCCGCGATCATGGTGCGACGGATGGTCTGCCGCACCAGGGCGTTCAGGTCTTCACCCTGCAGGCGGCCGGTCATGTTCGCCACGTCGATGCGCCAGCCATCGAGGTGGAACGGGGCCCGCAGCCACCGTGCGACCACCGAGCCCGGTCCGTCGATGAAGCGGCGGCGCAACTCGGTCGACGACCAGTTGAACTTCGGCAGCTCGGGAACGTCGAGCCAGGAGGCGTAGCGCTCGTTCTGCTCGTCGAGCCAGTAGTAGAAGGCGCTCTCGGCGGCATCCGGGGTATGCAGCGCGGCCCGGAACCACTCGTGCCGGTTGCCGGAGTGGTTCGAGGTGAGGTCGCCGATCACCTTGAAGCCCCGCGCGTGCGCGGCCTCGACCAGCCGCACGAGGGCGGCGTCGCCGCCCAGCGCCGGGTCGACCCGGTCGAAGCTTTCCGCGTCGTAGCGGTGGCTCGAACCGGCCGGGAACACGGGCGTCAGGTAGAGCAGCGTCACGCCGAGCCGTTCGAGATGATCCAGGTGAGCCACGATGCCGTCGAGGTCGCCGCCGTAGAACTGGTGCGAGCGGGCCGGCTGGCCCGTGGCCACCGGGTCCCCCCAGGCCGCAGGAACGGCCCAGGCCGGCGTCTCGCGGAGCGCGGCGGCCGGGGAGCGCCCGAACCGGTCCGGGAAGATCTGGTACATCACCGTCGCGGCGGCCCACTCCGGCGGGGCCGGGTAGCTGAGCAGCGTGAAGTCCTCGGCGTCGAGGGTCTCGAAGGGGAACAGCCCCGCGGCGTTCAGCCACCAGTGGCTGCCGTCGGCCCGGCTGATCAGGAACCGGTAGCCGTTGGCCGGGTTCAGGATCTCGACCTCGGCCTCCCACCACTGCCAGCCGTCCGACGCGCCGAGCGGCCGGGCCTCGTGGAAGCGCGGCTCCCGGTCGGGCGTCGAGCGCACGTGCACGGATGCCGCGGCACCCCACGCCTCCGGCACCCGCACCCGAACCCGAACGGTGTCGCCCGGTCGGGGGGCCTGGTCGGAGACGTAGAGCGGCGACCCGTCGTGGTGCGGGAGCATGCGCGCCCTACTTCACCGATCCGGCGGTCAGCCCGCCCACGATGTACTTCTGCAGCCACAGGAACAGGGCCATCACGGGCAGTGCCGCGAGCACGGCGCCGGCCGCGAAGACCGAGTAGTTGCTGGAGAACTCCTGGGACACGAACTGGTAGAGGCCCACCGCGAGCGTCTGCTTCTCGGGCGTGATGAGCACGATGCTGGCGATCACGAACTCGTTGGTCGTGCCCACGAAGGAGAGCAGCCCCACCACGGCGAGGATCGGCGCGACGAGGCGCAGGATGATCGTGAAGAAGATGCGGGCGTGCCCGGCGCCGTCGATCTTCGCGGCCTCGTCGATCGACGCCGGGATCGTGTTGAAGAAGCCGTACATCAGGTAGGTGTTCACGCCGAGCGCGCCGCCCAGGTAGACCATGATCAGGCCGATCTGCGAGTCGAGCCCGATCAGCGGGAAGATGTCGGAGATGCCGTTCAGCAGCAGGAAGATCGCCACAACCGCGAGCAGCTGCGGAAACATCTGCACCAGCACGAGCATCAGCAGCCCGGCGCGGCGGCCGGAGAAGCGCATGCGCGAGAAGGAATACGCGGCCAGCGCCCCGAGGAACACGGTGCACAGCGAGGTGATGGTGCCGATCAGGAGCGTGTTGCCGTACCAGTCCGCGTACGGCTGCTGCGGCAGGTTGAACAGGGTCTCGTAGCTACCCAGGTTGATCTCACTGAACAGGCCGTTGGCGGTGATCAGGGTGCCACCCGGGTGCAGGGACGCCGACAATACGTAGAGCAGCGGGAAGGAGCAGAAGACGACCATGACGGCGCCGACCAGGTGGCGCCATCCGGTGTCGAAGAACCACTTGCGCAGGTTGAACGGTCGTTTGGTCGGGATGTACCGGTCGCTGGTGTCGGGGGCTGCAATCCGCATCTCAGTTCAACTCCTCTAGCGCCTTGGTCTGTTTGAAGCTGATGATCGACACGATCGCGACCAGCAGGAAGATGATGATCGAGAACGCGCTGGCGAGACCGTAGTCCCGGCTCGCCCCCACGAAGGCCACCTTGTAGACCATCGAGATCAGGATGTCCGTGGCGCCCACGTTCACCCCGGCCGTGACGTCCCGGGGACCACCGTTGGTGAGCATGTAGATCAGGTTGAAGTTGTTGAAGTTGAACGCGAACGACGAGATCAACAGGGGTGCGACGGAGACCAGCAGCAGCGGCAGCTTGATCAGGCGGAAGATCTGACCGCTTCTGGCGCCGTCGACGGTGGCGGCCTCCTGGATTTCCTCCGGGATCGATTGCAGCGCCCCCGTGCAGACCAGGAACATATAGGGGAAGCCCAGCCACAGGTTCACGAAGATGATGCTGAATTTCGCCAGCCACTCGTTGGTCAACCAGGGAATCTCCGCACCGCCGAACAGCACCTGGTTCACGAAGCCGAACTGGGGGTTGAGCATGCCCGCCCAGACCAGCGCCGACAGGAACGCCGGGAACGCATACGGGAGGATCAGGACCACGCGGTAGAAGTTGCGGCCCCGCATCCGCAGGTTGTTGAACACGATCGCCAGGAACAGGCCCAGCGCGAACGTGGTCAGAACCGAAAGGAAGGCGAAGGCGAAGGTCCAGAGGGTCACGCTGATCAGCGGGCCGCGGATCGATTCGGAACCGAAGGCCTCGGCGAAGTTCGCCAGACCCACGTTCACCTTCCAGCCGGGCAGCAGCTCGGTTCCGTCGGCGGCGACGAACGAGCCGGTCTCACCGTTGTCGGTGTAGACGACGTTGGTGGTGGTGTTGGTCATGGTGCCGGCCGCTTCGTCGTAGACGAGGTCGGAGAGGTACAGGTAGGCGCTCGAGCCGTCGGGCGTGCGCAGGGTGCCGTCGTTGGGGTCGTCGGAGAGCGGCACCGAGAGGGCCGCGATGGCTTCCTGGTTGGCGACGATGTCGGAGAACGCGAGGCTGGTGTAGCCGGGAAGTTCCACGGCCTTGCCGCTGTCGTCGACGGTTGCGTCGGTGACCGGGCTGAGCGGGGCATCCGTGCCTCCGACGCTGATCTCGCCGTCGGGGTCGGTGACCAGGAAGCTGTACATGCCGAGCCGTTCGACCACGGTGAGGTCGTAGGTGGGCGAGTCGGGCACGCGCTGCTGGGACGAGACGATCAGGGCGTTGACCGCGTCCGGCTTGTCGCTGTTGTGGCCGGTGCCGTAGTTGGTGAAGGCGATGTAGCCGGTGTACCCGATGACGAAGACCTGGAAGATGAGCAGGAAGATCAGGCCGGGTGCGAGGTATTTGGCGGGCAGCTTGGCCCGGCTGAAGTAGATCCAGTTGACGATCAGGGTCACGACCAGTACCGCGCCGAAGACCAGCCAGTCCTCACGGAGGAACAGCACCATCAGCGCGTAGACGCTGATCGCGTCCACGATGGAGAGCAACGCGATCTTGACCAGGAGAACCTTCACCCCGGCGGATGCCGCCTCCGCCACGCGGGCGGCCCGTCTCGAGCGCGAGGACTGCGGGACCGGCTTCTCGTCCGGGCCCTGGGGGGGGACCGTCGCTTCGCCCTGCTCAGTGCCTGTGCTGGTCATCTTCGTCCGCTCTCTGCCGTTCTGGTCGTGCCGGGTTGCGCGATGGCGCGGGGTGGTGCGTGGTTCTTTCGCAGGAGGCTGCCCCGGACCGAAGAGACCGGGGCAGCCTCAGAACTGCGAAGGTGGAGCGTGTTACTTGATGGCGGCCTGGATGTCGGCCGTCATCTTCTGCCACAGCTGCGTGGAGTCTCCGGCGCCCGTGATGATCGCGGCCTCGGTGACGCCCCAGAACTGCCAGACCTTACCCATCTGCGGGATGCTGGGCATGGGCACGGCCTCGGCCGCGACAGCGCCGAAGCCGGCGGTGATCGGGTCGGAGCTGGCAGCCTCGAATGCGGAGGTCAGGGCCGGTGCGCGGCCGCCGATCTCGTAGAGCTCGGTCTGCACCTTTTCGGAACCGATGTAGTTCACCAGGAACTCGTTCGCCGCGAGGGCGTTCTTGGACTTGGCGCTGACGACGAAGCCCTGCACACCGACGAACGGCTGCGCGGGCGAGCCACCGGCACTCGGGATCGGGTCGATGGCCACGTCGATGCCCGCCTTCTGGGCGTCCGGCACGTTCCACGGGCCGGTGATCAGGAACGGCGACGCACCGGCGTTGAACTTCTCCTTGGCGATGTCGCTGGTGACGTTCACGCTCAGGTGGCCGGCTGCGCCCTCCTTGGCGAGCCAGGCCGCGTAGGCCTCGCCGCCGGCGTTGCCGATGGAGAGGTCCGCGGCGTTGTAGCTGCCGTCGTCGTTGGTGCCGAAGACGGGGGCGCCGAAGGAGGTCTGGAACGGGTACAGGTGGTACGGGTCGGACTCCGGTCCGACCTGCACGAGGAACGGGAACTCCGTACCGGCTGCTGTGCCGGCGGCGATCATGTCGTCGTAGGTGGCGGGGGCGGTCGGCGCGAGGGCCGTGTTGCGCAGGAGGGCGATGCTCTCGACCGAGTACGGCACGCCGTAGGTCTTGCCCTCGACGCTCATGGCCGTGACGGCCACCTGCTGGAAGTCGGTCGCGGTGTCGCCGAGTTCGACCGGCTGCACGACGCCGTTGCTGACGAAGTTACCCAGCCAGTCGTGGGCGGCGATCGTCACATCGGGGCCCTTGTCGGTGGGGACCTGGGCGATGAACTCTTCCTGGATCTTCGCGAAGTCCTTCTGCACGAGCTTGACCGTGACGCCGGACTCCTTCGTGAAGGCGGCTGCCGCCTCCTTGAGGACCGCCGCGCGGTCGGCGTCGACCCAGACGGTCAGCGTTTCGGACCCGGAGGCGGCCTTGGAGTCATCGGAGGTCGAACCACCGGAGCAGCCGGCCAGTGCGAGGGACGCGGCGACCGCGACTGCGCCAGCAGCCAGGAGGCCTTTCTTATTCACCATCATTGGTGTGCCTTTCATAAGGACATGGACAATTGTGCAAGCGTTTACATTATTGCCATTACCCAATTGATTGACAACTCAAGTGCGAAGAGTCATCCAAATTTTGTAGAGTTCGTTTAAGTCAGAAGCCATGCAAACGCTTACATTCTGTGAGGAATGCCGTAAGGTTTTTCCCATGACAGGCACAGAATGGTGGCGCACCGCCGTTATCTACCAGATTTATCCCCGATCCTTCGCGGACGCCAACGGCGACGGCATGGGCGACCTGGCCGGCGTGACGAGCCGTCTGCCAGCCCTGCAGAGCCTCGGCATCGACGCCATCTGGCTGTCACCGTTCTACACCTCGCCGCAGCACGACGCCGGCTATGACGTGGCCGACTACTGCGACGTCGACCCGCGGTTCGGCACTCTCGCCGACTTCGACATCCTGCAGCGCACCGCGCACGACCTGGGCATCCGCGTCATCGTCGACCTCGTCCCGAACCACTCGTCGAGCGACCACCCCTGGTTCCAGGCGGCCCTCGCGTCGCCGGAGGGCAGCGACGAGCGCGCGCACTACATCTTCCGCGACGGGTCGGGCGAAAACGGCGAGCTGCCCCCCAACAACTGGGACTCCGTCTTCGGCGGCAGAGCCTGGACCCGCATCCAGAACCCCGACGGCACGCCCGGCCAGTGGTACCTGCACCTCTTCGACACCACCCAGCCCGACTTCGACTGGGACAACCCCTGGGTACGCGAGCAGTTCCGCGACGTGCTGCGTTTCTGGCTCGACCGCGGCGCCGACGGCTTCCGGGTGGATGTCGCCCACGGCATGATCAAGGAGGCCGGCCTCCCCGACTACACGCCCGTCGAGGGTGGCAGCATGGGCGGCGCCACGGTGCTCGACCTCGGCAGCATCCCGGGAGCGGCCCCGGCCGCGCCGTACTGGGCCCAGGACGGCGTGCACGAGATCTACCGGGACTGGCGCCTCATCCTCGACGAGTACCCGGGCGACCGCATCCTCGCGGCCGAGGCCTGGGTCGACCCGCTCAGCCATGTGGCCGAATGGGTGCGCCCCGACGAGATGCACCAGGCTTTCAACTTCGCCTACCTCGAGACCCCCTGGAACGGCCCTGCGCTCCGGCGCGTCATCGACGACTCCCTCGCCGCGTTCGGCGCGGTCGGAGCCCCGAGCACCTGGGTGCTCTCCAACCACGACGTCGTGCGCCACGCCTCCCGCCTCGCGCTCACCCACGAGAACCTGCAGGGCCACGGCATCGGGCCGAACACGCCCGATCTCCCCGACACCGTGATCGGCCTGCACCGGGCCCGGGCCGCCTCGGCCCTGATGCTCGCGCTGCCGGGCTCCAGCTACCTCTACCAGGGCGAAGAACTGGGCCTGCCCGAGGTCATCCACCTGCCCGACTCCGCCCGCGAGGACCCGACCTGGTTCCGCACCAACGGAGAACGCTACGGCCGTGACGGATGCCGCGTGCCGCTCCCCTGGGAAGCCGCCGCCCCCTCCTACGGTTTCGGCCCCTCGGCGGCAAGCTGGCTCCCGCAGCCGGACGAGTGGGCGGGGCTCGCCCGCGACGCGCAGGCCGGCGTCGCCGGGTCCACCCTCGAGCTGTACACGTCGGCCCTGCGCCTGCGCCGGGAGCACGCCCTCGGACTCGGCTCGGTGGAGTGGCTGGACGGCCACGCTGACGAGATCGTGGCGTTCACCAACGGCGCGGTGACGGTCGTCGCGAACACGGGCAGCGCATCCGTGCCCCTGCCGACCGGCGAGCTCCTCCTGGCCAGCGGCCCGCTGCCCGGTAACACTCTGCCCGGCGACACCACCGTCTGGCTGCGCGCGCAGCCCTGATCGCAGCGGAGCACCCTCGCTGGGGCGCACCCTGCGGAAGCGGGCGCACGTTCTATCGTGCGCCCGCTTCCGCAACGTGCGCCGGGGCCGGCGCACGGGGTCGGACGGGCTCTGCCGATCAGCGGCCGCGCAGCCCCTCATGGGACAATAGGCGGGCGGCGCCCGTCTGGTGTGCGCCCAGAAGGAGCTACGGTGAGCGGCACGGGGATCGACAGCGGGACCGAACCCGGGTCCGGCACCGAATCCGACCCGGCAGCCCCATCGCACCGAGACCTCGCCGACCTCCGCGAGCTCAAGACCGAGCTGGCCCGGTTCATGCTCGCGTACAAGTTCGCGACCGACGAGATGATGACGAAGATCAACATCTTGAAGGAGGAGTTCGCCTCCATCCACGACTACAGCCCGATCGAGCACGTCGCGTCGCGATTGAAGTCACCCGAGGGCATCCTCAGGAAGGCCGTTCGCAAGGGGTGCCCGCTGGTCCTCGACGACATTCGGGACCAGATCCAGGACATCGCCGGCATCCGCATCACGTGCAGCTTCATCTCCGACACGTATCGCATCCTCGACATGCTCACCAGCCAGCTCGATGTCACGGTTCTAGAGATCAAAGACTACATCGCTGCCCCGAAGCCCAACGGCTACAAGAGCCTGCACCTGATCGTCGACATCCCCGTCTTCATGTCCGACCGGGTCGATGAGGTCACGGTCGAGATCCAGATCCGCACCGTCGCGATGGACTTCTGGGCAAGCCTGGAGCACAAGATCTACTACAAGTACCGCGGCGCGGTTCCGGTGCATCTGGTCTCCGACCTGAAACAGGCAGCGGATGTCGCCAACCGGCTCGACCTGAAAATGGAGGGCCTGCACGATCAGGTGCTCGCGATGGAACCCGGCGGCAGCAGCGAGAACGACCTGCTCGAGATCGCCGGCCTGTCGCAGCTGGCGCTGCCCGGCGGGCTCCTCGCGGCCATGGGTCGCACCCGGGCTGAGAAGTCCGAGGACGACACCGCCCGCGAAGCGGAGACCGACGCCACCGGCTAGTCCAGGCTCCGGGCGCCAGGCCCGCGGCTCGAGGCCTAGTTCGTGTTGGCGTACAGCCAGACGAGCGGATCGACCTTCGTGCCGCTCATGCCGCCGATACGAATCTCGAAGTGCAGGTGCGGTCCGGTGGACATGCCGGTATTGCCGACCTTGCCGATCACCTGGCCGACCGTGACCACGTCACCCGCCTTGAAGAGCATCGTGTCGTGGATCATGTGTGCGTAGACACTGGAGACGAGTTTGCCGTCGATCATGTGGTCGATGATCATGTGCACGCCGAGGCTGCCCTCGCCGTCTTCGGCGAAGCGCACGACACCGTCGGCGATCGACTGGATGGGAGCGCCGAGGCCCGGGTTGAAGTCCTGGCCGCCGTGGTTCGAGGAGCACCCCGCGCAGTCGCGGAAGCCGAATTGGTCGCCGATGTGCACGCCCACCGAGAAGGGCCACTGGACGGTCCCGTTGGGATTGTTCGTGAACGTGGCTTCCATCCGGATGCCGCTGGCCGCGGCGACTTCGGCGACGGTCTTCGACTCATAGCCGTCACGTTCGACGGAAATGGTGTCCGCGCCGCCGTTCATGGCCAGAATCTGAGCCGGTTCGTTCTTCGTGCTCTGCTGGGCAGCCTGGGCGGCGGCCTGCACATCGGCGGAGGACAGCAGCGCCTCGGCCGGCAGGGACGTTGCGACGGCCATCAGTGCGACGAAGGCCATGGCGACCATCGTCACGCTGGTGGCGGCGAATTTGCGCATCCGGCCGGACGGGGCAGCGCTTTTCGTGCCGGGGCGGGTCGGAGGTGCGGCAGCGACCTTCGGGCGGACCGAGGGGGCCAGACGCTCACGGGCGGAAGCGCGACGGGGGCGTGCTGAGCTCGGGGTCGACTCCTCGGCGCGGCGGCGGGCCCGGGTGGGGAACGGGATCTCGGTGGACGTCGTGACGGCGGAGACAGCCGCCTGCGACCGCTCGAGGTCGGCATCGGTCGTGTCCGGCGCTGTCGGCGCCGGCAGGAACAGGTCGGGCTCGTGCAGGCCGGCAGCGATCAGACGCTCGGCGGCCGGCGTGAGCGGCGCCACGGACTCCGACTCTGACCCGAGCGCAGACGCAAGCACGCTCTCGGGCGCTGCGCCGTTCGCATCCGCAGACTCGGCGAGCTCCAGGGGCGACAGCTCCATCCGCTCGCGCTCGCGCAATTCGCGACGCGTCAGGGGACGTTCCAGAGGGTCACTCACGCCCAGCGCCGAGGCAGCCGGTGATGCGGAGTGAGGGAGCACGGGAATAGTTTCTTTCGGCGCGTCGGACAGGGTGACGAACGGTCATCTTGGCCACAGCCAAAGTAACGAATCACTACACGTTACCGTCTCGCGGCACCGGATCGCGCACCCGGGCCCCGAATGACACCCGAAAAAGGGGCACCCGCCTCCGTTGCCGAGAGGCCCGTTCCGCGGGCGTTCGACCCACGGATACCAGTGGTTCAGGGCCATCCGCCGCCGCGGGTGACCGTCCGCGGACGTTCGAGAACCCAGCCCGGGAAACTGTCGAAAAAAACGTCGTTCGGGAGGGCGCCGATGGGGAGGGGACACCCGGTTTCCGCGGGCGCCCCGCTGACAGCGGTAGCGCCCGGCAGCCTGCGACGAAGTCGACGCTGCGATTCACAGTGGCAAGTGAGGGATTCGAACCCCCGAAGTCTAAGACGGCTGATTTACAGTCAGATCCCTTTGGCCACTTGGGTAACTTGCCAATACGCACCCGACCATATGCAGAACACGTGACCGGAGACGCTCAGACAGAATACAAGGTTTTGGGCCCCAGTGAGAAATCGGCGCACGTCCGGCGCGTATCGGCCGGTGGATATGATCGAAGAGGGCTCATTATTAATACTTAGAAGGAACTCAATGGTCGGCATCGATGAGGTCGCACGCCACGCAGGGGTTTCCACGGCCACGGTATCGCGCGCGCTGAGCGGCAACGGCCATGTGTCGCCGGCCACCCGGCTGAAGGTCGAGGCGTCGGCCGGGGAGCTCGGCTACGTCGTTTCCTCGACGGCCTCCAGTCTTGCCTCGGGCCGCATGAAGAACATCGGTGTCGTCGTCCCGTTCCTCGATCGCTGGTTCTTCTCCAGCGTCGTCGAAGGTGCCCAGCGGGCTCTTCTCCGCAATGGTTACGACCTCACCCTCTACAGCCTCACCGGCGGCGGGGCCGAGCGGCGCAGCGTGTTCGAGCATTTCCTGCTGCGGCAGCGAGTGGATGCCGTCATCGCCATTTCACTGGAACTCACGGAAGACGAGGTGGCCCGGCTGCATGCCCTGAAGAAGCCGCTCGTGGGCGTCGGCGGTCCCATCTCGGGCGTGCGCACGCTCACGGTTGATGACGTCGCCATCGCCCAGCACGCCACCGAGCATCTCCTCGCCCTCGGCCACACCCGCATCGCGCACCTCGGCGGCAACAAGGACCTCGACCTGGACTTCCACCTGCCCACGAACCGGAGGGTCGGCTACGAACGCGCTCTCGAGGCGGCCGGGATCGCTCCCGATCCGGCCCTGTTCATGGCCGCCGACTTCACCATGCGCGGCGGCTACCAGGCCGCGAAGCAGCTCCTCGGCAGCCCGCACAACCGGCCGACTGCCGTCTTCGCGGCGTCCGATGAGATGGCGATCGGCACCATCCTCGCCGCACGCGACCTGGGGCTCGTCGTGCCGCGGGACGTCTCGGTGGTCGGCGTCGACGATTACGATCTGGCCGATTTCTTCGGGCTGACCACCATCGCGCAGTTCCCGCGGGGGCAGGGCGAGAGTGCCGTCGAGATCCTGCTCGATCAGTTGCGGCCTGGGCTGAACCAGCTCACCGACCTCAATACGCCTATGCCGTTCGAGCTGCTGGTGCGCTCCAGCACGGCCCGGCCCGGCGAATAGCCCGCCCACTGGGTAGCATTGCAGGCATGGCAGACTCAACGTTCGACATCGTCAGCAAGGTCGACCCGATGGAGGTCGACAACGCCCTCAACCAGGCCCACAAAGAGGTCGCGCAACGCTACGACTTCAAAAACGTGGGTGCCTCGATCGAAATGAGCGGCGAGAAGGTGCTCATGAAGGCCAACTCCGAGGAGCGCGTGAAGGCGATCCTCGAGGTGTTCGAGTCGAAGCTGATCAAGCGCGGCATCTCCCTGCGCAGCCTCGACGCCGGCGACCCGTTCGCCTCCGGCAAGGAATTCCGGATCGAAGCCTCGATGAAGGCCGGGATCGACCAGGAGAACGCAAAGAAGATCAACAAGATCATCCGCGACGAGGGCCCCAAGGGCGTCAAGAGCCAGATTCAGGGCGACGAGCTCCGGGTCAGCTCGAAGAGCCGCGACGACCTGCAGGCCACCATGTCGCTGCTCAAGGGCAAGGACCTCGACGTCGCCCTGCAGTTCGTCAACTTCCGCTAGTCGCACTTCCGCCCGGCTGGGTTTCCAGCCGGTGAACCGACACGTTTGAGGGGTTGGGCACTCTCTGCACCCCTCAAACGTGTCGGTTCAGCGTCGGCCGACGCTCAGCTTTCGGCGCGGGAGACCTGCACCATTTCGTCGCGGGGCACGACCTTGATCCGGGTACGCCCCTCGGCAGCACCCAGCGCGAGCTCGTGCTGATCGAGCCTGTGCCAGCCGTCGAGGTTCGTGTACTCGACCCCTCGCTCGTCGAGCAGGTCGACGATGCTCTGCTCCGACGGTGACTCGGGGCGCCACCAGTTGCCCAGGTCATTGATCAGGTGCCGCACGGTCTCCATGGCGTCGGACTTGGTGTGGCCGATCAGTCCCACCGGTCCGCGCTTGATCCAGCCCGTCGCGTAGACGCCGTACATCTGCGTGTTGGCCGCCTTCGAGCCGAACGTCGGGTCGCCCTTCCACAGCACCTGTCCCTCGCGGTTGGGGATCACGCCGCGCTTCTTGTCGAACGGCACGCCCGGCAGCGGCGAACCGAAATAGCCCACCGCACGGTAGACCGCCTGGATCGGCAGTTCTCGGATCTCTCCGGTGCCGACAACGCCGCCCTGGCCGTCCGGTGCGGTGCGTTCGTAACGGATGCCGCCGACCCGGCCGGTTCCGTCGTCGACGATTTCGAGGGGCTTGGCGAAGAAGTGCAGGTGCAAACGCCGGCTGGCCGTGCCCGCCGGGCGCTCCCGCCACTTGTTCAGCACCTTGTCGATCACGAAGACCTGCTTGTTGCTGGCCACAGCGTCCCGCGCGGCGTCGTCATAGTCGAAGTCCTCGTCGTAGACGACGATGTCCACATCGGGCAGGTCACCGAGCTCCCGCAGTTCCAGCGGGGTGAACTTGACCGAGGTGGGCCCGCGACGGCCGAATACGTGCACATCCGTCACCGCCGAGGCCTTGAGGCCCGCGTAGACGTTCGCCGGGATCTCGGTGCTGAGCAGGTCGTCGGCGTGTTTGGCCAGGATGCGCGAGACATCCAGGGCCACGTTGCCGTTGCCGATCACGGCGACCTCCCGGGCCTCCAGCGGCCAGGTACGCGGAAAATCGGGGTGGCCGTCGAACCAGCTGACGAACCGGGCTGCCCCGTAGGACCCCTCGAGATCGATACCGGGGATGTTCAGGTCGGCGTCGCGCACGGCCCCGGTCGCGAAGATGACGGCGTTGTAGTGCTTCTTCAGATCATCGAGGGTCACGTCCCGGCCGAACAGGACGTTGCCGAACACCCGGATGTCGCCGCGGTCGAGCACATCGCGCAGGGCCGTGATGATGCCCTTGATCCGGGGGTGGTCCGGGGCGACGCCGTAGCGCACGAGCCCGTACGGTGCCGGCAGGTGGTCGAACAGGTCGATGGAGACATCGAAGTTCCGTTCCGCCTTGAGCAGGATGTCAGCGGCATAGATCCCCGCAGGTCCCGCACCGACAATGGCCAATCGCAACTTGGTCATGGGAGCCTTTCTAACTGGATCGCTCAACGATCGTGTCGGCGAAACGGGTGAGCGCCTTCTTGACCGACCCGTGCGGCAGCGCGACCAGAGCCTCGACCGCCTCCCGGGCCCAGCTGTGCGCCTCGGCCAGGGTCTGGGCTGTCACGTCGTGCTCGCGCAGTGCGGTGATCGCCGAGTCGGCTTCCGGGGTCGCGACACCATTGCTGGCCATCACGTCGCGCTCGAGGCGTTCGAGCAGGGCGGCCGCGATCGCGTCGTGCGGGGCCCGCTCGCGCAGGCGCAGCAAAGGCAGGGTGGCCACTCCGGCGCGCAGGTCGGTGCCGGGGACCTTGCCGGTCTCCTCCGGCTGCGGCGAGAGGTCGAGCACGTCGTCGATGAGCTGGAAGGCCACGCCGATCTTCTCGCCGAACGCGATCACCGGCTGTTCGAACTCGGGCGGCGCGTCGGAAAAGATGATGCCGGCCTGGGCGGCCGCGGCGATCAGCGAGCCGGTCTTATCGGCGAGCACCTGGATGTAGTGATCCACCGGGTCCTGGCCGGGCTGCGCGCCGACGGTCTCGTGCAGCTGACCGAGCACGAGACGCTCGAAGGTGTCGGCCTGCAAACGGATGGCCCGTTCACCCAGCCGGGCCATCAGCTGGTTCGCGCGGGCGAAGAGCAGGTCCCCGGTCAGAATCGCCACCGAGTTGCCCCACACGGTCTGGGCGCTCGGCACGCCGCGGCGCTTGTCCGAGTCGTCCATCACGTCGTCGTGGTAGAGCGAGGCCAGGTGGGTGATCTCGATCGCGGTGGCCGCGGTGATGACATCGGCGTGGTTGCCGCTGCCGAGGTGCGCGGTGAGCAGCGCCAGCATGGGACGCACGCGCTTGCCGCCGGCCTTGAGCAGGTAACGGCTGGTGACGTTCGCGATCTCGTCGGCGAAGGTGACCTCGGCGAGCAGGCTTGCCTCGACCTGGTCGATGCCGGCGTCGATTCCGGCGGCGAGGCCACGGTCCTCAGCGGTGGAGAAAATGCGATCGCTGAGACCGAGCTGACTCGTCACGGACGTACCGCGACGGAACAGGGGCATGCTCGGTTTCACTCTGTCAGCCTATCGATCGGATCTGGGAGGATTCAGGACGGGGCGATGGCCGCATCCGCCGGCTTGACGCCGCGATGCAGTGCCACGATGCCCAGGGACAGGTTGCGGTAGGCGACGGCCTCGAAGCCCGCTCCGCGCAGCCAGGCGCTGAGGGTGGACTGGTTCGGCCAGGCCGCGATCGACTCCCCCAGGTAGTCGTACGCCTCCGCGTTGGACGACGCGAGCTTCACGACCAGCGGCATCACGTGGTTGAGGTAGGCGAAGTAGCTCACCCGGATCGGTGCGAACGGCGGCGTGGAGAACTCGCAGATCACGACGCGCCCACCGGGCTTGGTGACCCGGTAGAACTCGGCCAGGGCCTTCTTGGGCTCGACCACATTGCGCAGGCCGAAGGAGATGGTCACGGCGTCGAACTCGTTGTCGGCGAAGGGCAGCGCGGTGGCGTCGGCTTGAACGAATTCGACCTGCGGGTTGTCGGCGTGACGCTCTCGTCCGACGGCGATCATTCCCTCGGAGAAATCGGCGGCCACGACGTGCGCGCCGGTCTTGGTCAGCGCGACGCTGGAGGTGCCCGTTCCGGCGGCGATGTCGAGGATGCGCTCGCCGTGTTCGGGGTTCACGGCGCGGGTCGCAGCCATCCGCCAGAGAGCCGCGTTTCCGACCGACAGCATCGCATTCGTGCGGTCGTAATGGGTGGAGACCTGATCGAACATGGCAGCGACCTGCTCGGGCTGCTTATTAAGGTCTGCTCTACTCACCCGATCAGTCTAGATTGCCCACGGACGCGCGGGGCGCTCCACAGCCGCTGGCATAGGCTATGCAGGTGAATGCTCAGGCTCTAACGGTTGAAACCACCCCCATCGCCGACATCCGCCAATTGATTCTCCTGCTGGACACCCGGGAACCGCTGCTCTGGATGCGTCGCAACCAGGGTCTGGCCGGCATCGGTACCGCGTTGCGGCTCGAATTCACCGGCGCGACCCGGCTCACGGATGCCGCCACCGCCTGGCGCGAGGTCGCCGCCGCCGCCACCGTGACCGACCCGATCGAAAGCACGGGCACCGGCCTGCTCGCCTTCGGAGCCTTCGCCTTCGATACCTCCTCCGCCCAGACCAGCGTGCTGATCGTTCCGCAGGTCATCGTCGGGCGCGACAACGGCCGGTGCTGGGTGACCCGCATCTGGCCCACCGGCGGCACGCCACCGGAGATCCCCCTCGCCCTGCGCCCGCTCGGCACCGAGTACCGTATCGCCCTGCTGCCGGGGGCCCTCCGTCCCGACGGCTACCGCGATGCGGTCGATGACGCGGTCTCCCGCATCGCCGACGGCGACCTCAACAAGGTCGTTCTGGCCCGTGACCTGGTCGGCCGGCTGCCGGCCGAATCCGACCTGCGCCGGGCCGTCAGCGAGTTGGCGCTGGGTTACCCCGATTGCTGGACCTACGCGGTCGACGGTCTAGTCGGTTCCAGCCCGGAGACACTCATCCGCGCCGACCATGGCGAGGTCAACGCCCGCGTGCTGGCCGGCACCATGTCCCGCGGCGCGGACGCCGCCGCCGACCTGGAGGCTGCCCTCCAGTTGGCCACGTCGACCAAGGACGGCGACGAGCACGCCTTCGCGGTGCAGAGCGTGCTGGCTTCGCTGCGCCCGCACACCTCGCACCTCACCACCAGCGAGATCCCCTTCACCGTGAAATTGCCGAACCTCTGGCACCTGGCGACGGATGTCGAAGGCACCCTCAGCGACGGATCGAACTCCCTCGACCTGATCGCCGCCATGCACCCGACGGCCGCGGTCGCGGGCACGCCCACCGAGGCGGCCCTGGCCCTGATCCGCGAACTGGAGCCCTTCGACCGGGGCCGCTACGCGGGCCCGGTGGGCTGGGTCGGCGCCGACGGCGACGGCGAGTGGGCCATCGCCCTGCGCTGCGCCCAGGTCAGCCCGGCCGGCGACGTCACGGCCTACGCCGGCTGTGGAATTGTGCTGGACTCCGAGCCCGAACGTGAACTCGCCGAAACCCGCATGAAGTTCCGCCCCGTCGTGGAAGCCTTCGGCTAAGCCCCGGCCTTCCGCCCCCGCCGCATCCGACTCCCGCGAGAGTCCCCGTTCCGGTCGAGAGTGCCCGTTGCGCCGGTCACTCTCGACCGGAACGGACGCACTCAGGTCGCGGCGAGGCGGGCCTTCTCGGCCTCGACGTCGAAGCTCGCCGGCGGCCAGGACAGGTCCAGACGTTGCAGGGCGTCGATCAGCAGGTGCTGCACGGCCAGGCGGGCGTACCACTTCTTCTCGGCCGGCACCACGAACCAGGGAGCAGCGTCGGTCGACGTGCGCTCGAGGGCGATCTGGTAGGCCTGCTGGTAGGCAGGCCACTGCATCCGTTCGTCGATATCGCCGGGGTTGTACTTCCAGTGCTTGTCGGGTCGTTCCAGCCGCTCGGCCAGGCGTTCCTTCTGGTCGTCGGAGCCGATGTGCAGCATGACCTTGACGATGGTGGTGTCGGCGTCGACAAGTTCCTGTTCGAACCGTTGGATCCGCCCGTACCGATCCTCGATCTCCGCCTCCGGGGCCAGCGCCCGCACGCGGCCGACCAGCACGTCCTCGTAGTGCGACCGGTCGAAGACGCCGATCAGTCCGGCGTCAGGCAGACGTTTCCGCACCCGCCAGAGAAAGTCATGGGACCGTTCCTCCTCGGTGGGCGCCTTGAATGCATACAGACGGATGCCGTGGGGGTCGACGGCACCGACGACGTGGCGCACGATGCCGCCTTTGCCGGCCGTGTCCATGGCCTGCAGCACGAGGAGCACTCTGCGCGGGTCGCCGGACCGGCTGTTGGCGAAGAGCCTCTCCTGCAGATCCGACAGCACGTCCACCCCGCTGGCGAGGGCCTCGTCGGCGTTGTCCTTCTCCACCCCGTCGAAACCCGGCGTGGAACCGGGATCCACGTCCGCGAGGCGGAACCCGGGCCCCACCCGCAGCAGCGCTCGCGGTTCCCCCGCCCAGAACTCCTGCTCACTGCGTGCAGCCATGATGCGCCTTTCCGTGCCTATCGAACCAGAGGAACCTCGAGAATGCTCGGCCCGGCGTGGGGCGAGGTCAGGGCCCGCTCCAGATCGCTCCGGCTGGCAGCCACACCGTAGGACCAACCGTAGGCCGCGGCAAGGTTGGCCAGGTCGGCGCGTTGCGGGGTGAAGAGCACCCGGTTGATGGCCTCGGCGCGAGCGGATGCCGCCACTTCGAGGCCGTCGAAAATGGTACCGCCGCCGTCGTTGCCGACGATGATCTGCAGACGAGGGAGGGCCTCCCCCGGTGTCAGCAGGAGCGAACCGACGTCGTGCAGCAGGGTGAGGTCGCCCACGACCAGCCGGGTGATGCCGGTGGACTGCGGCGTCGGACCGGTCTGGCTGGCCAGGGCGATGCCGACGGCCGTGGCCACGGTGCCGTCGATGCCCGCCAGGCCGCGGTTGGAGTGCACGGAGATCTTCTTGCCCGGAACGCGACGGTCGGCCACCCGGATCAGTCGAGAGGCGCCGAAGACGAGCCGGTCGTGCGGCCAGGACGCGCGCCAGACGGCGTCAGCGAGCATGGGCCGGGTGACCGGCGCGCGCATGGCGGCGAGTTCCTCGCGGGTGATCCCGCGATCGCTCATCGGGATCGATTCCCGGGCGGCCCCCGCGGCCAGCAGGTGACGGCTGGACATCACCCAGCGTCCCAGCCATTCGCGTCCGTCCGGGGTGCCGGCCGCTTCGACGGCTGTGGCGTCCGGGGCGGCGGCGCGAGCGAAGACGCGAACCCGGTGTCCGGGGTTGAACCATTCGCCTCCGGTGGGTGCCACCACGATGGTTTCCACCCCCTCGCGCATGATCATGGCCGGAACCTCGCGGCTGAGCGTCGGATGGCCGAACACGACGGCGCGTTCGACCCGGCCGCCCAGATCGGAGGCCAGCAGCAGTTCACGGTAGGCCGACACGAGGTTCGGGCCGAACCGGGCGCCGCTGCACACCTCGGCCAGCAGGGGCCAGCCGCCGGCGCGCGCGAATTCCTCGGCCTCGGGGCCGGCGCCGGTTCCCGCGATGACCACGGTGCGCGGGCCGCCCGTGACAAGGAATACCGGTTCGGCGCGGTCGGTGGTCACGGTGGGCTCGGCGAGCACAGCGGCCGATTCGGCGACTCCGGCCGGGCCCGAGATCAGTTCAGGGGTCAGGGTCACCGGTGCCGACAACGGCTCCCGGAAGGCAAGGTTCAGCTGCACCGGGCCGGGATCGAGCGAGCGCACGCCGGTCGCGGCATCCGTCGCCTGGCGAGCCAGGGAGATGGCGGCGGCGTGCTCGGAGTCCGCACCCTCCGGTGCGGGCACATCGACGCACAGGCGGGTCGCCACGCCGAACAGGCCGGGCTGCAGGGTGGTCTGGTTCGAGCGGATGCCGCGCAGCTCGCTCGGCCGGTCGGCCGTCAGCAGGATCATGGGCACCCCGGAGTGATGCGCCTCGAGAACGGCGGGGTGGAGGTTCGCCACGGCCGTGCCGGACGTGCAGACGACCAGCGCCGGTCGGCCGGATTCGACGGCGAGCCCGAGTGCCAGGAACCCCGCGCCACGCTCGTCGAGGCGCACGTGCAGTCGGATCAGCCCGATCCGTTCGAGTTCTGCGGCGGCCAGGGCGAGGGCCTGCGACCGGGCACCCGGGCTCAGAACAATGTCGCGCACGCCGAGGCGCACGAATTCACCCAGGAGAGAGACGCTGAAGTCTGTTGCCGGGCTGCCGCTGGCGCCGATGTCAGGCATCCCGCCGGCCGGGAAGGTCGCCCTCGCCCGGCTCGGATTTCTTCGGCTCGAACCCGGACGGGCCCGCCTGGCCGCTCTTTCCGGCCTGACCGGTGGTCCCGGTCTGACCGCTGGTCCCGGTCTGGCCGGAGCCGTGTTCGCGCGGATCGGGATCATCCAGATCGGCGAGCTCCTGCTCGAGGGCCCGGAGTCGTTCCTGGTCGGACTTGGCGCGGTCCAGACCCTTGAGGAATTCGATGTCGTCGTCCGGGGCGGACGAGCGCATGACCTTCCCCGTGTTGGCGCGGCCGCGGCCGATCACCAGCCACAGCACCGGCCCGATCACGGGGATCAGCACGATCACGAAGATCCACACCCATCGCGGAAGCCCGCGCACCCGGGATCGGTGCAGAAGCGCGCAGTCCACCAACGTATAGACGGTGAGGACGACGACGACGACTCCAAGAGCGAACCACAGGCGGACCATAACGACAGTGTATGGCTCCCAGCCGTGAGATCGGTGAGTGATTCACAGGCCGGCGATCTAAACTGAACCCATGAAAGCTGTTCCCGCCTGGGTGTCCTATTCGGTCCTCCGTGTGCTCCTCTTCGCCGTCCCCCTCGCCGCCATGCTCGCACTCCGGATCGAGTGGTGGATCGCGACGATCGCGGCCGCTCTGATCGGGGCGTCTTTGTCCTTCATCCTGCTGCGCAAGCCGCGCGAGGAGGTCGCACTGGGCCTCTACCAGGCCCGCCACCCCCAGAAGGAGTCGGTGCACCCCGACGCCGCGTCCGAGGATGCCGCCCTGGACCGGGCCGCGGAGCGTGCGACCGAAACCGAACTACAGCGCGAACGCGAGAGCCAGTAACAGCCCGTAGGCAAGGGCCGAGAAGCTGGTCAATTTGAGGGCCAGCACCAGCTCCGCCGAGGTCTTCGCCGTCACCGTGATCAGCCCGGCCGGCACCGCCAGCAGCAGTACGAAGAACGTGAGCCAGGCCAGCGGGTAGAAGAGTGCGAAGAAGGCGGCGATCACGAACGCCAGCAGCAGGAACAGGCAGAAGACCACACGCGACGCCGTGCCGCCGATCAGTACCGCGAGGGTGCGCTTGCCGGATGCCCGGTCCGGCGCCAGGTCGCGCAGGTTGTTGACCATCAGCACGGCCATGGCGATCAGGCCGATGCCCACGCCGCTCAGCCAGCTTTCGGTGTTCACGGTCCCCACCTGCACGTAGGTGGTTCCGGTCGTGGCGACAAGGCCGAAGAACACGAAGACGAACACCTCGCCGAGACCGAAATACCCGTAAGGCTTGCGACCCCCGGTGTAGAACCAGGCCGCGACGATGGCGACCGCGCCCACCAGCAGGAGCCACCACTGTCCGGTCAGGATGACCAGGGTGAGGCCGGCGAGGGCGGCGAGGGCGAAGAATGCCAGCGCGACGGTGAGCACCGCGCGGGGCCGGGCAGCGCCGCTGCCGGTCAGCCGGGCCGGTCCGATCCGGTTCGCATCGGTGCCGCGGATACCGTCAGAGTAGTCATTGGCGTAGTTCACGCCGATCTGCAGGCACAGGGCCACGATCAGCGCCAGAAGAGCCCGCACCGGGTGGAAGACGCCGGGCCCGCTGGCCACGATCGCCGCCCCCGTGCCGAGTGCCACCGGGGCGATCGCCAGCGGCAGCGTGCGCAATCGAGCGCCGGACACCCAGTCGCCGGCCGTGGCCGGCCCGGACTGCACCGAGCGGCTGCCGGCGGGGGCGTTCCGCAGCGCCGGGTTGCCCGATTTCCCGATCCGGTTCGCCGGGTTCGTCGTTGCCGAGGGGTTCAATCGCTGTTGTGAGGGCCTGACCGGCCGCGCTCCGTGTGCCACGACTTCATAGTACGTGCCGGGAGTCAGAGATCGGCGAGCATCCGGGTCAGCGCCCGGCGGTCGGGTTTGCCCGCGGACAGCTGCGGGATCTCCGCCACCCGCACGAGCCGTGCGGGCCGGGCGGCCTTGCCCAGGGCGGAGGCCACGGCTTCCCCGATCCGGCCGAGGGTCACCGCGGTGTCGTCGGCTCCGGATGCCGCACGCGGCAGGACCAGCACCGGCACCTGACCCCACTGCGGGTCGGGCCGGCCCAGCACGACCGCCTCATCGAGTCCCGGCAGCGACCGCACGACTCGCTCGACCGCGTCGAGCGACACCTTCTCACCGCCGGAGATGATCACGTTGTCGGCTCGGCCGAGCACGCTCACGCGGCCCGTCGCGGCATCCACTTCGCCCAGGTCGCCGGTGCGGTACCAGCGTTCCCCGTGCACGGAGAGGAAACGCTCGGCGCTGTGCACGGGGTCACCCAGGTAGCCCTCGGCGAGAACGGAGCCCGCGATCTCGAGCTGCCCGTCGACCGTACGCACCTCGGTGTTGCCGATCGGGGTCCCGTTGTAGACGCAGCCGCCGGCGGTCTCCGAGGCGCCGTACGTGGCCACGACCCGCAGGTCGAGGGCGAGGGCCCGCTCGGCCAGCTCGGCCGGGAGCGCCTGCCCGCCGACCAGGATGCCCTGGAAGCGCCGCAGCACGGCCAGCAACCGCCGGTCGTCGGCGGCGGCCGCGACCAGCCGGGCCAGCTGAACCGGCACCAGGGCGGTGAACCGCAGCGGCTCGGTGAGACGCTCGGCCCCGGCGGCGAACCCGACCGGGTCGAAGTGCCCGCCCGGCAGCACCACCGGAGTGGTGCCGGCCGCGATCGAGCGCACCAGAACCTGCACCCCGGCGATGTAATGCACGGGCAGGGCCAGCAGCCACTGGCCGGCCCCGCCGAGGAAGACGCTGGACGCGGCCGCGCTGCTCAGCAGGGCGTCGGTGCTCAGCATCACGCGCTTGGGCGCATCCGTCGACCCTGACGTCTCAATCACCACGGCCACCTGCCTCGGCACGCGGGCCGACCCGGCCAGGGGCGCCGACTCGCCGCGGCCGGGAACGGGCAGAACCGCGTCCGCCGTGTTGGCCAGAGCCAGGCGCAGCGGGCTCAGCAGGGCGAGCGGGTCGCCGACCGGCACCACCGTGAGACGGCGGGTCATGGTCGCCTAGAACTGCCAGTCGTAGGGACCCCAGTCGGGGTCGCGCTTCTCCAGGAAGGCGTCACGGCCCTCGACCGCCTCGTCGGTGCCGTAGGCCAGCCGGGTGGCCTCGCCGGCGAACACCTGCTGGCCGACCAGGCCGTCGTCCACGGCGTTGAAGGCGAATTTCAGCATCCGGATGGCGGTGGGTGACTTGGTCAGGATCGTTCGGGCCCAGTCCAGGGCCTCCACCTCGAGTTCGGCGTGCGGCACGACGGCGTTGACCGCCCCCATCTCGAGGGCGCGCTGAGCGGAGTACTCGCGAGCGAGGAAGAACACCTCCCGCGCGGTCTTCTGCCCTACCTGGCGGGCGAAGTAAGCGCTGCCGTAGCCGGCGTCGAACGAGCCGACGTCGGCATCCGTCTGCTTGAACTTGCCGTGCTCGGCGCTGGCGATGCTGAGGTCGCAGACTACATGAAGGGAGTGTCCGCCGCCCGCCGCCCAGCCGGGGATGACCGCGATGACGACCTTGGGCATGAACCGGATCAGCCGCTGCACCTCGAGGATGTGTAGCCGACCGCCGCGGGCCTTGTCAATGCCGGTTGCCGTCTCGCCGTCCGCGTATTTGTAGCCGTCCCGGCCGCGGATGCGCTGGTCACCGCCCGAGCAGAACGCCCAGCCGCCGTCCTTCGGACTCGGGCCGTTGCCGGTCAGGAGCACCACGCCGATGCGCGGATTGACGCGGGCGTCCTCCAGGATCGCGTACAACTCGTCGACGGTATGCGGGCGGAAAGCGTTGCGCACCTCGGGCCGGTTGAACGCCACCCGGGCGATCCTCCCGGTCACGTCGTGGTGGTAGGTCATGTCACTGAGGCGCTCGAAGCCCGCGACCTCCTGCCACTGGGTCGGGTCGAAGATTTCGGAAACCTGTTCGATCATGCTCTCCAGCCTACGCGGGCCAGCCACGGCCCCCGTCGGCCCGGCGAACCCTCGAGACAGAGCATCTCGACAGGCTTTATGCCCCTTTTCGGGGGTGAAGTCAACCCCCTTGAGGGCCTCGATTTCAGCATGTGTACTTATTTTCTGAGAAAGACTCGGAGGTAGTGATGGCCCGCAACGGCACCCGACAGGCGCTCAACGATGACGCGCGAAGCACCAATCCTCAGCCCACAGACATCAGAGACACCAGAGACATCAGAGACATCAGAGACATCAGAGACATCAGAGACATCGGCGACATCGGCGTCAACGAGCTCTCCCCCACGGAATGGCGTGTCAGCGACCGCAGGATCGCCGACGGCGACCCGGCCGCTCTCGTCGGATTCATCCAGCGTGTGGACGACGCCTTCGAGGTGACGAACTTCGGCCGGCCCCGGGAACGGTCCTATTTTTCGTCATTCGACCGAGCCACGGCGAGCCTCGCCCTGCGTCCGACACCCGGCGAAGGGGTCCTGCGATGAGCACCGCCACGCAACAGAGCCGACCTCCCTTCACCGCACCTGCCCGGTACAGCGCGTCGACGGATGCCTTCGGCGACTACCTCCGCCAGATCGGCAAGGGCCCTCTGCTCTCCGCCGTCGAGGAGGTGACCCTCGCCCAGCGCATAGAGGTGGGGTTGTTCGCCGCCGACAAGCTCGCCCACGGAGTCGACGACCCGTCGCTCGCCCGGGAGCTGGCCTGGCTCGCCCACGACGGCCGCCGCGCGAAGAACCANCGGCACAGGCGGCCGCGCCCATCGCCCCGGCTGTCCCATCCGTTCGCCCGAGCGCCCGAGCGCCCGAGCCCGCGCCCACCGCCCGGCCCACGGATGCCGCCGAGCGGGCTGCGGGCCTGCGCCGCGCCATCGGGTCGCTGATGGCGCGCTCGAAGAAGACCATTCCGCACTACTACCTGAGCACCACCCTCGACCTGCGCGCGGCACTGACCTGGATGGAGGCGCAGAACGCCGGCCGCCCGATCACCGAGCGCCTCGTGCCGGCCGCCCTGCTGCTGAAGGCCTCGGCGCTGGCCGCGAAGGACACGCCCGAGGTCAACGGTTTCTTCACCGAGGGGTCCTTCCGGCCGAGCGCCGCCGTTCATCTGGGGGTCGCCGTGGCACTACGGCACGGTGGCCTGGTTGCCCCGGCGCTGCACGACGCGGACTCCCTGCCCCTGGAGGTGCTGATGCGGCAACTGCGCGACCTCGTGAGCCGCGCACGCGGCGGACGCCTGCAGCGCGCGGAGATGGCCGACCCGACCCTCACGATCACCAACCTCGGCGACCTCGGGGTCGACAGCGTGTTCGGTGTGATCTACCCGCCGCAGGTCGCCCTCGTGGGCTTCGGTCGGCTCCGAGAGGAACCCTGGGCACTGAACGGCCTGATCGGCGTACGCCCGGCGATCACGGCCACCCTCTCCGCCGACCATCGGGTCAGCGACGGGTTGCGGGGCAGCCGCTACCTGGCCCGGATCGACGAGCTGTTGCAGAAACCGGAGGAACTATGACCGAGCAGGAGGCCCGTGCGGCCGTGTACACCGCGATCCATCAGGTGGCGCCGGACGTCGACACCGACGACCTTGCCGAGGACGCACGGTTGCGTCAGGACCTGGAACTCGATTCCCTGGATTTCCTGCGGCTGGTGGAGATCATCGCAGAGACGACCGGCGTCGACGTGCCCGAGCGCGACTACGCGGAGATAGTCACGGTGACCGGCCTGATCGCGTACGTCGGCGTGCACGGCTGACGATCCCGAGCATTATTCGGTTTCTGCTGGGCCGCGTCAAGGCCCTCGACGCAGCCCCGCCCGGGCTGTGTACTGATGTTCCAGCCCGAACTGGAGGAAACCATGACTATCACCGCACATGCTCCATCCGTTGCCACCTACAATCGCGCAGCGACGGATGCCTTCGGCGACTACCTGAGAAAGATCGGTAGCGTCTCGCTCCTCACCGCCGAGGACGAAGTCGACCTGGCCCGCCGCATCGAGGTGGGACTGTTCGCCGAGGAACGCAGCGAACGGGGCGAGGTCGAACCGTCCCTCCTGCGTGAACTCGCCTGGCTGGCCCACGACGGCCGCCGCGCGAAAAACCGNGGAGCTGGCCTGGCTCGCCCACGACGGCCGCCGCGCGAAGAACCACTTCATCGAGGCGAACCTGCGCCTGGTGGTGAGCATCGCCAAGCACTACTCCGGCCGCGGCATGCCCATCATGGACCTCGTACAGGACGGCAACATCGGCCTCGTCCGCGCCGTCGAGAAATACGACTTCATGACCGGCTACAAATTCTCCACCTACGCCACCTGGTGGATCCGCCAGGCCATCCACCGCGGCATGGCCGACAAATCCCGCATGATCCGCATCCCCGTGCACACCGCGGAGAAACTCAACAAGATCAAGCGCATCCGCCGCGACCTCACCAGCACCCTCGACCGCGAACCCACCCTGCGCGAGCTCGCCGACGCGTCCCAGATCCAGGCCCGGGACGTGGCACGGTTGCTGCAGTACGACAACGAGCCCATCTCGTTGCACTCCCCGGTCGGCGACGGTCTCGGCGACATCTCCGAGCTGATCATCGACGACGACCTGCCCCAGCCCGACGAGTATGCGACGGTGACGCTCCGCGCCGCGGACATCAGCTACTACCTCGAGGCGCTGCCGCCGCGGGAACGGTCGATCCTGACGGCCCGGTTCGGCCTCGACGGAGGCGCACCTCAGACGCTGGACCAGATCGCCCTCGTGCAGGGCGTGACCCGGGAGCGCGTGCGCCAGATCGAGAAGCGCGCTCTGGCCATGCTTCACGTCCCCCGCCTCGAGCGGTATCTCCGTGACTGACCCCCCGGCGGCACCCCCCGATGACGTTGACAACCGGATGTCCCGGCTGAGCCCAGAATTGGAGCATAGCCACGGGCATCCGTTCACGCTAACGTGAGTTATAACTTTGTCAACGGGGGTCACATGGGAAAGCTCACCTACAACTCCACGCTGACCGCGGATTTCGATGACCGGGTGCTCGCCCACATCCAGGTCGTCATCGGCGCGAAGCTGCGCCGAGGTGAATGTTTCTATTTCACGTGGCGAGACGACCCTCAGGGTGGTGACGGCCGCAGCACGATCTGGCTGCATCCCGCGATTCCCCTGTCCTACAAGTATTTCGGTGGCCGCTCCCCCAGCCTCAACCGCGAGTGGATCGAAGCGCTGATGTTGTCCGCCAATTCCTCCGGGGGCCTTCAGCTCGTGCCCGAACCACATCGACCCGCGACAGTAGTGGTGAAGGACGAATCGTGAAACGTGTCGATATTGTCTACGGCGGCGCGCAGTACTCGCTCGGCGGGCGCTCCCTCGAATCGGTTCAGACCGAGGTCGAGACGGCGCTGGAGTCCGGCAAGCCCTACTGGCTCCGGGTGAACAGCGGCGGCGGGCGCTTCGAAGACGCCTACCTGCTGATCGTGCCGGGCGTCCCCTTCGCCATTCTCAATGTCAAGCCGAACAACGGCACGGATATCGACCTCGAGGTGGACGGGGCGTTCAACCAGGACGTGCTCTGACTGACAACCCGGGCCGATTGATCCCCGAGTCTCCTGCACCCCGTGTGTCCACACGCCCTCTGCGTCACCCGGGCGGGCCCTCGGCTGGCACACTGGGAACATGCTGCCAACACTGCCAGAGTTGCTCGGATCTGCCCGCGTCGTCGCGTTGCCGCTGGTGACGCGGTTCCGCGGGATCGACACCCGGGAGGCGATGCTCCTCGAAGGACCGCACGGCTGGGCGGAGTTCTCCCCGTTCGCCGAATACGACGACGCCGAGGCAACAGCTTGGCTGCGGGCGGCCATCGATTTCGGCTGGGAAGAAACCCCCGCACTGCTCCGGGAGCGCATTCCGGTGAACGCCACCGTGCCGGCGGTCACCGCCGAGGAGGTCCCCGGCGTGCTCGCCCGGTTCCCCGGCTGCCGGACCGCCAAGGTGAAGGTCGCCGATCCCGGCCAGACCCTCGCCGACGACGTGGCCCGCGTGCGCATGGTGCGCCGCGTGCTCGGACCCGAGGGGCGTATCCGTGTCGATGCGAACGGCCTGTGGAACGTGGATGAGGCGGAGCACGCCATCCATGCCCTGAACGAGTTCGACCTCGAGTACGTGGAGCAGCCCTGCGCCACCATCGAGGAGCTCGCCGAGATCCGTCGGCGCACCGCCTACCTCGACGTCGGCGTGGCCGCGGACGAGAGCGTGCGCCGAGCGGAAGACCCGCTGCTGGTGGCCCGCACGGGCTCCGCGGACATCCTCGTGATCAAGGCCGCGCCACTCGGCGGGATCCACGCGGCCCTAAAGCTGATCGGCCAGGCGGGCCTCCCGGCCGTCGTCTCCAGCGCCCTGGACACTTCGGTGGGCATCTCGATGGGCGCGCACCTGGCCGCCGCGATCCCCGAACTCGACTTCGACTGCGGCCTCGGCACGGCCTCACTCCTCGCCGCCGACGTCACCACGGAACCGCTCCTGCCGGTCGACGGCGGCATCCCGGTGCGCCGGGTGACCCCCGACCCGGGATTGCTGGAGCGCTACGCAGCCCCGGACGACCGGCGCGAATGGTGGCTCGCCCGCCTCACCCGCGTCTACGCGCTGCTCACCGACTGAACCAATTCGACGGAGATTCTGGGCCACAAGCGGTTTTTGGGANCCGGCTACAAATTCTCCACCTACGCCACCTGGTGGATCCGCCAGGCCATCCACCGCGGCATGGCCGACAAATCCCGCATGATCCGCATCCCCGTGCACACTGCGGAGAAACTCAACAAGATCAAGCGCATCCGCCGCGACCTCACCAGCACCCTCGACCGCGAACCCACCATGGCGGAGCTGTCCGAGGCCTCCCAGATCCCGACGACCGACGTGATGCGCCTGCTCCGCTACGACAACGAGCCCATGTCGCTGCAGTCCCCCGTCGGCGACGGTCTCGGCGACATCTCCGAGCTGATCATCGACGACGACCTGCCCCAGCCCGAGGAGCACGCGGTACTGACCATGCGGGCCTCGGACATCGGCTTCTACATGAGCGCCCTGCCCCCGCGCGAGCGGTCTATCCTGATGTCCCGGTTCGGCCTCGACGGAGGCGCACCTCAGACGCTGGACCAGATCGCGGTCGTGCAGGGCGTGACCCGGGAACGGGTGCGTCAGATCGAGAAGCGCGCACTGGCCCTGCTCAAGGTGCCGTGCCTGGAACAGTACCTGCGGGACTGACCGCCTGCTGACACGGCGGCCGGCGCAGCCGGCGTGTCAGCTCTCCGCCATCAGCTTCAGGTTCTCCAGGGTCTGCTGCCGCGCCCGCTCCTGCAGCCGTTCGACCACCAGCCGGTCGGCGAACTTGCCGATCGCCTTACCCGGCACGTTGTATTCGATCTCGGCCGTGACCAGGGTCGCCCCGTCGCCGCGCGGTTCGTAGTCCCAGGTCTGCCAGCCCGTGATCTGACCCGTGAATTCGATCTGCACCCGTTTTCCGCCGGTCCCGGTCGTGGTCACGTCCACCACCCGGGTGGTGACCGGGAAGGCCACGCCGGCCATCAGGTAACTGTGCTCCACCACCGTGCCGGGCCCACCGTCACCGTCCACTTTCTCGGCCTCGCCGAGGTTCACCCACCACGACGCCCAGTGATTCGGGTCGAAGGCGATTTCGGTGACCTTACCCACCGGGGCGTCGATCGGCATGCTCAACTTGATATGACCCATAGGAACCTCCTCGTGTCGCACCGTCCCGGCGAGCGCCGGGGCCGCTGCGATGGTAGCCCCATCGCGCGTGCACCGCACCGGGCTGCCGAACAGGAGCCGGTGGCCGGCGCGGTCGCCGTCAGCGGCGTCTGCCCGCGAGGAAGTACGCGATCGGACCGACGTAGTTGACGCCGATGATCGCCGCCCAGAGCCGTTTTGATCCGTTGACCGTGCCGGCGGGCCGCTTCGCGAGGTCGATCCAGGCCGTCGCGGCCAGGGTGATCTGCACCGCCGCTCCCACGAGGACCGCGATCTGGCGGCCCCGGCTCAAATCACGCCAGTGCCGCGCCCGGAAACGGCCCGGCTTCTCAACGTCTTCGGGAACACTGACCTCGGGAATGCCTGACATGGTTCCACCTTTCGACTCCGGTACAGCTGCACGTTACTCCGGGGCCGGGCCCGAACCATGCGCAAACCGGGCAACTGCAACACTGGGGTCATGTCTCCCACACATTCCGCACCCGCGACTCTTCCCGCATCCGTTCATTGTGAAGAGGGCACGGGAGGGCTGACCGTCGTGCGCGTGGCCGGCCGGGCCGGTTCCGCCGAGGTCTACCTGCACGGCGCTCAGGTCACCGGTTTCACGCCCGCCGGCGGCGACCCGCTCCTCTTCCTGAGCGAGGCGAGCCGGTTCGAGGCCGCCGCCGCCATCCGCGGCGGCGTTCCGATCTGCTTCCCCTGGTTCGGTGCGAACGCGACCGACCCGGCCGCGCCGTCGCACGGCTTCGCCCGCCTGAGCGAGTGGGAGTTCGTCGACGCCCACGAGACCGGCGACGACGTCGTCCTGGTCTTGCGCCTCACCGACACCGCCGCCACGCGCGCCTCGGCCTGGCCCCACCGCTTCGAGGCTGTCTACACGGTCACGGTCGGCGCCCGGCTGACCCTCGCCCTGCGGGTCACCAACCTCGAGACGGATGCCGTCACGTTCGAAGAGGCTCTGCACACCTATCTGCGGGTGAGCGAGGTGCGCGGCACGACGGTCTCCGGGTTGCAGGGCACCCCGATCCTGAACCAGGTCACCGGGCTCACCGAACCAGCGGAGAGCACCCCCGTGCGCTTCACCGCCGAGACGGACCGCCTCTACCTGGGCAGCCGCGGCAGCGCCACCGTGACGGACCCGGACGGACGCATGATCACGATCGAAGCGGACAGGTCCGACAGCACGGTGGTCTGGAACCCCTGGACCGACAAGGCCTCGACACTGGCCGACTTCGGCGACGACGAGTGGCCGGGTATGGTCTGTGTGGAAACGGCGAACGTGCGCCGTGACCAGGTGCACCTCGACGCCGGCCAGAGCCACACCATGAGCGTCGTGTTCGACGTCTCCGGCTGACCGGCACGATCTCCTCCCCCATCCGTTTCACACCCGTTTCAAAACTTTTTTTGATATCCGCGTGACGAATCCCGACCGGGCCCCGTCTTACTAGTGTCGCCCGGGATTCGTCCTGCGCGCCGCAACAGATTGGATCCCACCATGGCTGACCAAAGCATCCCCGCACCCGATTCACAGACCGGGCCGGGAAAGACCGTCATCACCGATGGCGTCGTCGCTAAGGTCGTCGGCATCGCCGCCCGCGAAGTTCCGGGCGTCTACACGCTCGGCGGCAAAGCGGTACGGGCGCTCAGCTCACTCCGCGAGGCGATCAGCGGAGTCGACCTCGCACCCGGCGTGAGCGTCACTGTGGAGAACGGAGCGGCATCCGTCGCCATCTCCATCGTTGTCGAATACCCGCACGAACTGCAGAAGGTGGCCGGCGACGTTCGCTCCGCCATCCAGAACGCGATCGAGACGATCGTCGGCATGCAGGTCAGAGACGTCGAGGTGACCGTCAGGGACGTGCACCAGGCGTCAGACGATGACACCGACTCGGACTCCGACGAGGCAGACACCGTTCTGCCCGACTAGTCCCACCCAGCTTCACTTCACCCCTCACCAGTACGCAACCAAGCAGAAAGACTCAAGGACAAATTATGGGCTTCATCGGATTCCTCATTCTCGGACTCATCGCCGGCGCCATCGCCAAGGCCATCCTCCCGGGCAACCAGGGCGGCGGCTGGGTCATCACCCTCATCCTCGGCGTGCTCGGTGCGTTCCTCGGTGGTTTCCTCGGCTCGGTCATCTTCGGCACCGGACTCGAGAACTTCTTCGACATCTCGACCTGGCTCCTCGCCATCGCCGGCTCCATCATCGTTCTCGTCATCTACGGTGCGCTCACGGGACGCCGTAGCCGCGCCTAAGCCACAGCACAACAAAAAGAACGGGCGCACCATTGGGGGGTGCGCCCGTTTTTTTGTACCCAATTCTCCGGCAACCGGACAGGACAGGCCTGCTGGCTCTGCCGGCGTCAGTCTCCGGCGACGTCGTGCAGGTGATGCACCGGATCGTGCACGAAGTACTGCGCCATCGTGATCACGGTGAACCGGGCGCCATCGCCGCGGCGGCCGGTGCGACCCTGCCGGTCCGGCGGAACAACGGCGAAGGCATCGGCGACGGATGCTGCGGCCTCGGCGAGTTCACGGGCCACGATCGCCGGCTCCTGCTCGTTGTACCGCTCGGCCACCGCCGTGGCGTCCTGATCCCAGCTTGGAAAGGCCGGGTCGTCCTCGGCGAGCATGAGCGCCAGGCGGTGGTCGAAGATGCGGAAGACGTCACGCACGTGAGCCGCATACTCAAGGGCGGACCAGGTGTGGTCGTCGGGGCGCCGGGTAACGTCCGAGCGCAGCAGGACCGGCTCCCAGCGCGCCGCGTTCTCGCGCACCAACCCCGGGATCCGATCGAAGGCGGCCTCGGCTGCGGAGAAACCGCACTCCGGGCAGGGGCGCTCGAGCACCCAGGTCCAATCCTTGACGTCCGCGATGATTGCCATGCGGAGATCCTAGCGGCAGGGCCGCGCCTGATGGGGTTCTACTCTGCCCGATCGGGCGGGGGACAGACCGCCGCGGCCCGGATCGCCTCCGCCGCCTGTTCCTCCGACCAGGGCAGGTCCAGTCGGGGTGCCGGTCCATCGCCCCTCGCCGGGGCGGAGGCCGCCACGGCCGCCAGTCGCCGGGCGACGGCCTCGGCGAATCCGCGGCCCGACGTGGAGTTGTTGAACACGACGACAACCGTGAGCCCGCTGTCCGGGTCGGCCATCGCCGCCGAGATGAATCCGGGGATCGCGCCGCTCTGCCCCACCAGCGGGCCGAACCTCTCGGCACCGAGGCCGTGCTGCTGCCAGCCGGGGGCAGCGCCGCCGCTCGGCACGGGCGCCCACTGGGCATCCGTCGCCTGGTCGGTGAGGAGGGTCCCGGCGGCCAGCGCCTGCGCCCAGACTGTGAGGTCGGCGAGATCGGATACCGCGCCGGCGGCCACCCCGCCCGTCGACGGGGACAACTCGGTCACATCGATCATGCTCCCGCAGCGCGCCTCCCCCGCCGGATCGAGCGCTGCGGCGTAGCCGCGGGGGCTCTCTCCCGGGAGCGTCACCTCGTCGGCGGAGGGCAGGCTCGTGGCGGTCATCCCCAGCGGTTCGAACACGTAGTGCCGGTAGAGCCACGGCCAGTCGCGGCCGGTCGCCTGCTGCAGGGCCAGGCCGAGCAGCACGATCCCGGTGTCCGACGGCGACCAGATTCCACCGGGCAACGCGACCCGCGGCGCCCCGGTGCCGCTCGCGACGAGCTCCTTCGTCGACCACCGGCGGGTGGGGTTGCTCACGAACTGCGGTGCCAGCAGCGGGGTGTGATCGGCCAGGCCGGACGTGTTGCGGCAGAGCTGCCCGAGGGTGATCCCCTCCAGACCCACCATCCGGGGAAGGTAGGTCGACACAGGGTCGTCGAGCCGCACCTCGCCCTCCTCGACCAGCCGGAGCAGAACGGTGCAGGTCAGCGCGGTGGTGTTGGTGCCGATCCGGAAGCTCATCTCCGGGATGAGCGGGCCGGGAGACGTGGCCGACGCCGAGCCGGGTGCCGCCACCCAACTGCCGGCCCACGGCGCCCAGACCCCCGCAAGCGCCCCGGTCGCACCGGCCAGGGTCTTCGCTTCGATGAGCACGGCCTCCAGCCGAGCCGTGACCTCGGCCGAGAAGGGAAGCTGAGCCTGCCTGCGCGCCTCGGGGAACGCATCCGCTGCGGAGGTGCACGCCGTCAGTACCAGTGCGGCCCCCAGAGCGAGAGCCGGTACCCGATGGTGCCGGGGCTGACCCGTGCGGGGCGGTGTGTGGCCGTTCGTTGCCCGTCCGAGATTCATGGCCTGGCCCCCATCGCGTCGCGGTCAGGGACTCCCCCTGCACGAGGGAGTGTACCCACGCCGCGGCCCGGCCTCTGCCCCTTGCCACCCTGACGAATTCGTCAGAGGCAGGTGCCGGGAGCACGCTGCCGCCCGGGGCGACTGCCGGGTATACCTAGTCGGCGGGGGTGACCGGGCGGGCGGCGGCGGGACGCGGGCCGCGCATGAACCGTTTCACGTTCTCGTCGACGATCATGTCGCTCGGGCGCAGCGGACGGGTCAGGTAGAGGCCGTCCAGGCTCGTCAGCCGGCTGAGGGCCACGTAGGTCTGTCCAGGGCTGAACACGCGTGCCCCGAGGTCGACGACCGCCCGCTCGTAGGTGGCACCCTGTGACTTGTGGATGGTGACCGCCCACGCCAGCCGCAGCGGGAACTGGGTGAACTCGGCCACGACGTCTTTGCGCAGCTTCTTGGTCGTCGGGTTATAGGTGTACTTGAACTTCTCCCACACCGCTGGTTCCACCTCGTGCGTCTCGCCGTCGATGTCGACGTAGACCGTGGAATCGACGCGGGTGACGGTGCCGATGCTGCCGTTCACCCAGCGCGGCCCGCCATCCTGATTGGAGTCGTTGCGCAGGAACATGACCTGGGCGCCGACCTTCAGCTCGAGCACCTCGTCGGCAGGGAACGTGCGCCCGCCGAAGTCACCGGTGACGTCCGCCTTGGCGGTGAGCGCCTTGCCGGACAGCCGCTTCAGGGCGGATGCGTTGATGCGGTTCACGGAATCGTTGCGGGTGGCCAGCGTGATCACGCCCTCGCTGGGCGGGGTGCGGGCACCCGCGGCGTTGAGGGCGCCACCGATCTCGGCCGTGACCTGTCCGTGACGCACCGCGTTGAGCATGTGTTTGAAGTCGGCGTCGCGCTGGCGGTGCACCTCGGTGAGCTCGAAGATGCGCAGGTCCGCGCCCTGCCACACCTTCGCGTCGAAGAACCACATCGACCGGTAGGTGTCTGCGAAGTACGCGCGCTCGTCGGAGTCTCCCGGCACCGGGGCCAGCTGGTAGGGGTCGCCGAACAGTACGATCTGCGCGCCGCCGAAGGTGTCGTTCGGACGCTGCCGCGCCTGACGCAGGCTGCGGTCGATCGCATCCATCAGGTCGGCGTTGACCATGGACACCTCGTCGATGACGACGGTGTCGATGGTGTTGAGCAGTTTGCGCACCTGGTCGGACTGATCGATCGCATTGTCGGCGATGACGCCGATCGGCAGGCGGAACAGCGAGTGGATGGTCTGGCCGCCCACATTCAGCGCCGCGACCCCGGTGGGAGCGGCGATCACGATCTGCTTGCTCGTGTTCCAGGACAGGTGGTTCAGGAGCGTCGACTTGCCGGTGCCGGCCCG
Source organism: Cryobacterium cryoconiti (assembly GCF_004403065.1). GTDB lineage: Bacteria > Actinomycetota > Actinomycetes > Actinomycetales > Microbacteriaceae > Cryobacterium > Cryobacterium cryoconiti. The sequence continues at coordinate 91,672 of NZ_SOHA01000028.1, read as the reverse complement.
CCCCGTGACGAACACGTTCTGCTTTGTGCCCTCGATGGCCTGGAACACTTCGGCCTGCTCACGCGACAGTGGAATCTCAGACACGGCGGCGCTTTCGATGGGTTCGGACGGGACATACCACTGTATCCGGCCCGGCTGCACGCGACCGTCCCGCTTGACGGGTCCGTGGAGAACCCGCCCCGTAGGATGTGGGAGTGGGCAACCGGGACGGCAGGCGACAGCGCAACCAGCGGCGAGCGCTCGTGGCCGTGGTGCTGATCGCGGCTCTCCTCGGCGCGGCTCTGGTGGCGACGATCGGTTCACTCAACCGCGACCTCTACAGCGCCAGCGGCTTCGTGCGGCAGTACCTCGACGCCCTGGCCCGCCAGGACACCGCCAGCGCGCTCCTGCTGCCCGGGGTCACCCCCACGAAGGCGCAACTGGACGCGGACGCGCTGCCGCAGAACCTCCCCGAGACTCTGCTGCGGGACTCGGTGCTCGGTGAGCTCACCGACATCCGTCTCACCGGCGACGAGGAGACGACGCCGGGCCACCACACGGTCAGCTACGAATTCCAACTCGACGACGCCCCCGCGACGATGACCTTCGAGGTGGAGAGCGCAGGCACCTTCTTCGGCGTCTTCGACAGCTGGCGCTTCGAGACCAGCCCCCTGGCCGTGCTGCAGGTGACCGTGCTGCACCAGGCGACGTTCTCGGTCAACCGGCTCACTCTCGACACGCGTGCGCACGCCGCGGACGACGCACCGGCAACGTTCTCGAACCAGGCGGACTACCTGGCCTTCGCCCCCGCGGTGTACTCGTTCGGGCACACCTCCCCGCTGCTGGACGCGGTCCCGCAATCGGTGCCGGTCACGGCCTCCGGGCCGACGGATGTCACGATCGACGCCCAGCCCAACGACCAATTCCTCAGTCAGGTCCAGACCGAGCTGGACCGTTTCCTCGACGACTGCACCACGCAGCAGGTGCTGCAGCCCTCGAACTGCCCGTTCGGCATCGAGATCGACGACCGGGTTCTGGACGACCCGATCTGGTCCATCGCCCAGTACCCGGCGGTCACCCTGACGGCCGGCGACACCACGTTCGACATGCCGGACACCGCAGGGCAGGCGCACATCGTGGTCAAGGTGCAGTCGCTCTTCGACGGCGACGTCGTCGTGCGAGACGAGGACGTGGCCTTCTCCGTCGGCATCAGCGTGACCGTGAACCCGAACGGCTCGCTCGCCCTCCAGCTGCGCTGAGCGTCACGCCGGGCGTACCGCTCACTCCACGCGGTCGCGGTCGGCCAGCCGGGCGAGGGCCGCGTTGTACCGGATCAGTTCGGCGTCGCCGGTGCGGTCCGCGTTGCGGTCCTTACGGCGGGTTTCCTTCGCGTCGCTGCGGCTCCACTGAATCGCCACCGCGATCGCCAGGGCGATCGTCGGGATCTCACCGACGCTCCAGGCGATCCCGCCGCCCATCTGCTGGTCCTCGATGCCGCTGAGACCCCAGTCCCGTCCCATGGCCCCGTACCAGTCGGCCAGAAGCAGACCGGTGCCGGTCATCATGGTCACACCGAAGAAGGCGTGGAAAGCCATGGTGCCGAGCAGGAGCAGCAGGCGACCGGCATAGGGCAGGCGGTACGGCACCGGGTCGATGCCGATCAGCGACTGCACGAACAGGTAGCCGGTGATCAGGAAGTGCACGATCATCCACTCGTGGCCGATGTGGTCCGTCGTCGCCCAGCTGAACAACGCCGAGTAGTAGAACACCCACAGCGACCCGGCGAAGAGCACGGCCGCGACGAGCGGGTTGGCCAGGAAACCCGCGTACCGGGAGTGCACGGCCAGCAGGATCCACTCGCGCGGGCCGCGGCTGTCGTCCTGGCGCTTGCGGATGGCGCGTGCGGCCAGGGTGACCGGCGCCCCCGGCACCAGGAAGACCGGAACGAGCATGGTCAGGGCCATGTGCATGAGCATGTGCGAGGAGAAGAGGTACTTCGCGTAGAGGTTCGCACCGCCGTTGGTGATGTAGAACAGGATGAGCATGCCGATCACCCAGAGCACGGTGCGGAAGAGCGGCCACTTGTCGCCGCGGCGGTGCAGGCGGCGCACCCCGGCCAGGTAGAAGAAGATCGCGAACGCACAGAACAGCACCCAGGCCAGGTCGAAGTTCCACTCGGTGAAGTACCGGCTGAACGTCAGCGGTGGCGGCAGCAGCTCCCCGGTCAGGATCTGCGCGGGCGTTGAGGTGGGGATCTCGGTCGCCGTGATCTGTTCCACCGGAGTGGCGGTCTTGGCCAGCGCGGCAGCGGCGCCGGAGGCGATTCCCATGAACGCCAATTCGGACACGACGAGCCACCAGAACCAGACACCGGCGCGCGGGGCCGAACCCGACGACGGCGTGGGAGTGCTCCGCAGCATCCGCCCGATCAGGAACCGGCGTTGCAGCACGCCGAAACCGCCGAGCGCGGTGAGCGCGAGCACCTTGACCAGCACGAGGACGCCGTAGGGCGTCAGCAGGCGGTCCCAGGCACCCAGGCGCAGTTCGGCGCCGACGTAGCCGGACGCGGCGACCACGATGAAGCTGACCAGGGCGAGCGACGAGTAGCGGGCCAGCACCACGCCGATGCGGCCGCCCGCCAGCTGCTTCTGCAGCACGATGATCGTCAACAGGCCGCCCAGCCACACCGCGGCGAAGGCCAGGTGCAGACCCAGGGCGGTGATGGCCACGTCGTGCCCCTCCGCGCCGGCTGCGTGACCCTGCAGGGCCATCGGAACCAGAGCGCCGACGGCGAGAACCGCGACGAAGATCAGGCCGGTCAGAGAGCGCACAGCGAAGCACAGCACGGTCACGAAGGCGGCTATCAGGGTGGTGGCCAGCCAGGCCTGCCCGATGGCGATGTCGCTGAAGAACTGTCCGGCGGTGGCGCTGAACCGGTCGTCGAAGCTGAGCGGGATCGTGGTCACCTGCAGGAAGGTGAAGAAGCCGGTGAGGGCGGATGCCACGGTGAACACGGCGGCGGAGCCGGCGGCGAAATCGAGGGCCGCGTTGTACTCGCTCTCCCTGGGGCTCAACGCGAAGAGGGTGAGCACGAGGGCGCCGATCGTGCCCGCGGCACTGATGTTGACGAGCACCTTGGCCAGCGGCAGACCCCAACGCACGACAGGCCCAGGATCGGCCAGCAACTGGGCCGTGGCGCCTCCGCCGTAGGCGAGAGCGACGAGCGTCGTCAGCGTGGCCACCAGCAGGAGCACTACCGGACCGAGAATCCGCACGAGACGAGGCACTGACTCAGCCTAACCGTGCCCGGTGGACGCGGGCTGCACACGCAAAACAGGGCGCCGACCGAAGTCGACGCCCTGTTCTCTTGTGGAACCTACTTGGCGGCAGCCTTGAGCTTGCTACCAGCGGTCAGCTTGACGCGGTGGCCCGCGGCGATGGCGATCTCTTCGCCGGTCTGCGGGTTGCGGCCGGTGCGCGCTGCGGTAGCGGTGCGCTCGACTCCGAGCCAGCCCGGGATCGTGACCTTGCCGTCGTTCGCGACGGTGTCGGCGAGAGTTGCAAAGAAAGCGTTCAGAACGCTGTCAACTGCAGCCTGGCTCTGGCCAGAGTCTGCGGCAACCTTGGCAACGAGCTCGGTCTTGTTCAGCGACTTGTCAGCCATTGAGTGTCCTCCTCGGACCTTTGTCTGTAAAAACAGGTATTCACGTATTGCGGGCGACGCTCCGGGGAGCGACTCCGTTTGGCCGGTTGGACCGGGTTGAATCTAGCAGAGATCCGCGGAATTCCGCGGATTTGCGGCGTTTCCAGCCGGTTTGGCTCCCGGAACGGCTCCATTTTCGCTGTGCGCGAAAAAAGAGAGAGGATGCCGACCGAAGTCGACATCCTCTCTCATTCAGAACCGAGGTTCCGGGTGGCCGCCGAAGCGGCCGCGTGCGGTGTTACCAGCTGGACTTGGTGATGCCGGGCAGTTCGCCACGGTGAGCCATGTCGCGGAAACGAACGCGCGAGATTCCGAACTTGCTGAGGTGTCCACGGGGACGACCGTCAACCGCGTCGCGGTTGCGCAGGCGGACCGGCGACGCGTTGCGGGGAAGCTTCTGCAGGCCGAGGCGAGCAGCTTCACGCGACTCGTCGGTGCCGGCCGGGTCAACGAGGGCCTTCTTGAGCTCAAGGCGCTTTGCGGCGTAGCGCTCGACGATAACCTTGCGCTGGTTGTTCTTGGCAATCATGCTCTTCTTCGCCATTTTTAGCGCTCCTCACGGAAGTCAACGTGCTTGCGCACTACGGGATCGTACTTCTTGAGTACGAGACGGTCGGGGTCGTTGCGACGGTTCTTCTTGGTCACGTACGTGTAACCGGTGCCGGCCGTCGAACGGAGCTTGATGATCGGGCGAACGTCATGCTGCTTGGCCATTAGATTTTCTCCCCACGGGCGAGAAGGTCCTTGACGACCGACTCAATGCCACGAGCGTCGATGACCTTGATGCCCTTGACGGACAGGGTCAGCGTGACGTTGCGACGAAGCGACGGTACGTAGTACTTCTTGGTCTGGACGTTCGGGTCGAAACGACGCTTGGTGCGTCGGTGCGAGTGTGAAATGTTGTGTCCGAAGCCGGGAACGGCTCCGGTCACCTGGCAAGTAGCTGCCATGGTTCTCCTCCAATACCGAAGGGCGAATGCCCTTCCCAAGATCTCTTGTCGGCTGGCACGACGTCAGCTCCGCAGAAGCGAAGACGAGGCGAGCCAGCAGTGCACGCACAGATATGCGCAGCAGCGTTCAACACTACGCGGTGCGCTCCCCCGGCGCAAACCCAACCAATTCGACGGAGATTTTGCCGGTTGACGCCCCACGGCAAAACTGGGCTGTGGGGGCAAAATCTCCGTCGAATTCGTTCGGGGCGGAGACCCGGGCGCGGGCGTTCCGCTAGTCGACGGATGCCGCGGAACAGGCCGCGCAGAGACCGAACACGTCGACAACGTGCGCAGCCTGGGTGAACCCGTGCTCGGCGGCGACGTTGTTCGCCCAGTTCTCGACGGCATCCACTTCGATCTCGATGGTGAGCCCGCAATTGCGGCAGATCAGGTGGTGGTGGTGGTCGGTCGTGCTGCAGGCACGGTAGAGCGCCTCCCCGTCGGGCGACTGCAGGGAGTCTGCTTCGCCCTCGCCGGCCAGGTCGGCCAGGGCCCGGTACACCGTGGCCAGTCCGATGGGCGAACCGGTGGCGTGCAGGCCTGCGTGCAGACCCTGGGCGCTGACGAATCCCTCGGTCTCGCTGAGCGCGGTGCGCACGGCCTCACGCTGCCAGGTGTTTCGCTTCATGATCTCAACCGTAACCGCGCCCGGAGTAGCCGGCGACCGCCGAGGGCCAGCAGGAAGAAGGCGGCCGCCGTGAGGGCGATCGCCGGCCCCGCGGCCACGTCGATCGCCCGGGACAGCAGCACGCCGATGAGGCCGGCGGCCGCGCCCAGCAGCGGCGCCGCCACCAGGATCTGCGCGGTGGTGCGCATGACCAGTCGGGCGGCGGCCGCGGGCGCCGCGATCAGTGCGATCGCGAGGATCGCGCCGACGGCCGGCATGGCGGTGACCACGGTGGCCGTGATCAGGGCGAGGGTGAGCAGCTCGATCGGCCACTCCCGGAATCCGGCGGCGCGGAATCCGCTCGGGTCGAAGGTGGAGAACAGGATCTCCTTGCCCAGCAGCACGATCACAGCCAGAGCCACCCCGAGCACTCCGACGGCCAGGGCGAGGTCGCCGGTGGTGACGGTGAGGATCGACCCGACCAGATAGGAGTCGACCTGCACCGGCAGCGACGGGTTGAGGGCTTGCAGCAGCACGCCGAGCGCGAAGCCCGCGGTGAGAAGGATGCCCGACGCCACCTGGCTGCCCTGCCGCTTGACCCGGCCGATCAGGGTCATGATCCCCACGATCAGAATGCTCGCCAGGGCCGCGCCGAGCGGGATGCTCACGCCGACGATGGTGGCGGCCACTGCGCCCGGGAAGGTGGCGTGGGTGAGGGCCTGGGCGAAGAAGGTGCGGCGGCGCAGTACGACCACCGCGCCGACCAGGCCGCTGAGGGCGCCGATCACCGCAGCGGCCAGGAGCGCCTTCTCGAAATAGCCCATCAGCGCACCGCCTGGTTGGATGCCGGTCGGTTCTCCGGTTCCGGCAGGCGGCGCTGCCGCATCCGCCGGAGCCCGTCGACGGCCAGGCGCAGAACCAGCACCACGGCATAGCCGGTGACCAGGACCAGCACCACCGTGGCGCCGCTGGGCAGGTCGAGGCCGGCCTGAACGGAGGCCTGGAACCCCAGAACGAGCCCGAGCCACGCCCCGACGGCGGCGAAGCCGGCGGCGATCGGGAAGAGCAGCCACAGCCGGGTCGTGACCAGGCGGGCCACGGCGCCGGGCACGATCAGAACGGCCAGCACGAGCAGGTTTCCGACGGCACTGGATGCCGCGACGACGACGAGCGCGATCGCCACGTTGAGCACGAGGTCGAGCACCAGCGTGCGGTAGCCGGCTGCCGCGAAACCGATCTGGTCGAACGCGCGGAACACCTCCTCCTTGAGCGTCAGCCCGATCAGGATCAGCGCCACGAGGCAGATGACGACGGTCTGCACGACCTCGGTCGGGCTGACCGTGAGGAGGCGGCCGAAGAGGAGTTGCTCCAGCTGGCCGACGTAGTTCGTCTCGCGCGAGACCAGGATGATGCCGACGCTGAACATGGCGGTGAAGACGATGGCGATCGCGGCATCCGAGGACACGGACTGGCGCACGATCAGGGTGAGGATGACGGCGGCGAAGAGCGCGGCGACCATCGCCCCGGCGAACAGGCCCTCGCGCCCACCCCAGACAAAGCCGATCGCGATTCCGGGGAAGACCGCGTGGGTCAGGCCGTCGCTGATGAATTCGAGGCCGCGCAGATTGACCAGCACGCCGACGACGCCGGCCACCAGGCTGAGTGCCGCGAGCACGATCAGGGCCCGCGCCATGAACGGAAGGGCGAAAGCGTCGAACAGTGGTGCGAGAACGTCCATGTCAGTGCCCGGTGTGGCCGGGCACGACCACGGTGTGCTCGTCGATTTCGACGCCGACCTCCCGGAAAGTGCGCTGCACGTTCTCCAGGACCAGCACCGAGTTACGCGGCCCGAAGGCCACCTGAGTGCCGTTGAGCAACAGCACCTGTTCGCAGACCTCGCGGGCGAGCTGCAGGTCGTGGGTGGACACGACCACGGCCACACCCTCGGCTTTCAGGCGATTCACCGTGCCGACGAGGGCGTCCCGGTTCTGCTGGTCGAGGCCGTTGAACGGTTCGTCGAGCAGTAACAGCCGGGGGCCGGAGGCCACGGCGCGAGCGAGCAGCCCGCGCTGCTGCTGGCCGCCGGAGAGTTCGCCGAAGCGGGTCTTGGCCCGGTGCGCGAGCCCCACGGCCTCGAGCGCGTGGGCCACGGCCTGCCGGTCGCGCTTGCCGGGCAGGCGCAGCCAGCCCAGCGAGCGGTAGCGGCCCATCATCACGACCTGTTCGAGAGTGACCGGGAACTGCTGGTCGATCTCGTCGGCCTGGGGCACGTAGCCGATCGACCCGACCGGGGCCGGGTAGGACCCCAGCACCTCGACGGTGCCGCCCACCCGCTGGATCAGCCCGAGGATGCCCTTGAGCAGCGTGGACTTGCCGGAACCGTTGGGCCCGATCAGCGCCACGGCCTCGCCGGCGTGCACCTCGAAGTCGATGTCGGCCAGGGCCGGCTTCTGGCCGTAGGAGAAGGAGGCCCCCGCCACCTTGAGCGCCAGGGGGGCACTCGGCCGTACTTGAGAAGGGTTCTCGATCACTGACTAACTATCGCAGGTCTGCGGGCACCGCGGTGGGCTCGGCGCCCCAGGACTCCAGCATCAGGGTGACGTTGTGCAGTTGCGAGCCGATGTAGGTGGCACCGTCGCTGCCCGCCTTGCCGAGTGAGTCGCTGTAGAGAGCGTCGTCGCCGGAGTACACCGTGACGCCGGCTTCGGCGGCGATGGTGTCGGCGGCCTTGGGGCTGATCGACGCCTCGGAGAAGACGGCCTTCACGCCCGTCTCCTGGATGGCGGCGACGAGCGCGTCGATGGCGGCCGCGCTGGGTTCGGCGTTGTCGTCGAAACTCGGGATGATCGAGCCGACGTAGGTCACGTCGTAGGCCGCGGTGAAGTAGCCGAACGCATCGTGATTGCTCACGAACAGGCGCTGGTCGGCCGGAACGGCGTCGATGTTGGCGCGGATCCACTCGTCGAGCTGGGTGAGCCGCCCGGTGTACGCGGCGGCGTTGGCGTCGAAGGCGGTGGCCAGGTCCGGTTTCGCGTCCGCCAGGCCCGCGGCGATGGTTCCGACCATGGTCTCGGCGTTGGAGACGTCAGTCCAGATGTGCGGGTTGCCGCCCTCATGGGCGTGCTCGGCGTCATCCGTCTCGGTCGTGTCGTCGGCGTGGTTCTCCTCGTCGGCGTGCTCGTCGCCGGCCGCGACGTCCTGGATCTCGATCCCCATGTCCGAGTCGATGGTCACGCCGTCGAAGCCGCTGGCGCTGATCGCGTCGTCAAGCCACTCTTCGAGGCCGACGCCGTTGATCACGAGCACGTCGGCGTTTCCGAGGGCCGTCAGGTCGGCCACCGAGGGGTCGTAGCTGTGCGCGCTCTGGTTGGGCTGGATGAGCTGGGTCAGCGACACACCCTCGGTGTCACCGACGACGTTGCGGGTGAGGTCCGCCACCTGGGTGGTCGTCGCGACCACCTGGAGCTCACCGGCACCGGCGTCGGCGGAACTGCCGGCCGGCGTGCAGCCGGCCAGGGTCAGTGCGGCGACGGCGGCCAGGGCGGGGAGGACGAATCGTTTCTTGATCACACGACGACGCTACGCCTAATGATAATGATTGTCAACACCAATAGGGCCGTTCAGCGCGTGCCGAGGCCGGTTCAGACGACGCCGGATGTGCCGAGCAGAGACCCGATCAGGAAGGTGACGACGAGCGCCGCGGCGCCGCCGAGCACGACCCGGATGGTCGCGCGGAGCTTGGGGCTGCCGCCGAGGTGGGCGCCGGTCATGCCCAGCGTGGCGAGCGCGATGAGCACGGCGCCGAACGTGATCGGGATGCGCGCGCTCGTGGGCAGAAGCAGGATGGCCAGGAAGGGGAGCAGTGCGCCGAGGGTGAAGGCCGCGGCCGAGACCCAGGCTGCGTGCCAGGCGCTGACGACGTCGTCCTCGGCGATGTTGTGCTCGGCGAGCAGGTGGGCACGCACCGGATCGATCGCGGTGAACTCCACGGCGACCTGCCGGGCCGTGGCGGGGGCGAGTCCCTGCTTTTCGTAGAGTTGCGCGAGCTCGTCGAGTTCCCCCTCGGGATCGACGCTGAGCTCGCGCTTCTCGCGCTCGATCAGGGTGCGCTGGCTGTCACTCTGGCTGCTGACCGAGACGTACTCACCGAGGGCCATCGAGATGGCCCCGCCGACGAGACCGGCGGTGCCTGCCGCTGCAATGGCAGCGGTGGAACCGGTCGCCCCGGCCACGCCGACGACGAGGGCCGCGACGGAGACGATTCCGTCATTGGCGCCGAGCACCCCGGCCCGCAGCCAGTTCAGCCGGCCGGCATGGCTCTCGGTGCGCTTCGGCTCGGCGACAGGGACAGCGACCGAGGGGGTGAGGACAACGGATGCGGCGGGGGCGAGGGTGGTCATCCGACCATCAGAACACAGGGTGCCACCCCGCCGCCAGCGTGGAAAGCCTTACCTCACCGGTAAGCAAAAAAGCTGGTGAGGCAAGGCTTTCTTTACCTGCAAGCGATTACTCGAGCAGCAGTGCGGGTTCCTCGATGATGCTCGCGACATCCGCCAGGAAGCGGCTCGCGACGTCGCCGTCGACGACCCGGTGGTCGAAGCTGGCGCCGATGGTCGTCACCTGGCGCACCCGCACCTCACCGTCGACGACCCACGGTTTGGGCTTGATCGTGCCCAGGGCGACGATCCCGGCCTCGCCGGAGTTGAGGATGGGCGTGCCGGTGTCCATGCCGAAGACCCCGATATTGGTGATCGTGATCGTGCCGTTCGCCATGTCGGCCGGTGCGGTCTTGCCGTCGCGGGCCGTGATTGTGAGCTTCTCGAGGGCTCGCGCCAGCTCCAGCAGGCTCATGTCCTGCGCTTCCTTCACGTTGGGCACGATCAACCCGCGAGGGGTGGCCGCGGCGATCCCCAGATTGACGTAGTGCTTGATCACGATTTCCTCGTCGGTGAAGACCGAGTTGACCGTGGGGTTGCGCCGCACCGCCCAGATCATGGCCTTGGCCATGATCAGCATCGGTGACACGCGCACACCGGCGAAGTCGGTGGAGGCCTTGAGCCGCTTCACGAACTCCATGGTGCGGGTGGCGTCCACATCGACGAACAGGCTCACATGCGGCGCGGAGAAGGCGCTCGACACCATGGCCTGGGCGATGGCCTTGCGCACACCCTTGACCGGGATGCGCTCCTCACGATCGCTGGGCCATTCGGGCGTCTGGATGTTGCGGAACACGCTGGCCTGGGTGGCCTCCCGCAACACGTCCTCCCGCGTGACGTCGCCGACCGGGCCGGTCGCCTCGACCAGCAGCAGGTCGACCCCGAGGTCCTTGGCCAGCTTGCGGATCGGCGGCTTGGCGACGACGGGTCCGGCGGATGCCGCGCGCGGCAACTGCGGCAACGGCTGGGCGGCCGGGCGCTGCGGCAAGGCCGGCGGCGCGATCGTCTCGTGGGCGACGGGGGCGGTGCCGTGGCGCTTGCGCCGGGTGGGCATGGTGGCCGCTGCGCCGCGCCCGACCAGGACCGCACCCTGCGTCTCAGCCGGCTCGTCCGTGATGGTGGAACCGGCATCCGCTGCGGCGACGGCCAGCTCGCCGGGGCCGGCGACGGGCGCACCGCCGGGCACCACGGCGACGGTGACGGTTTCGGACACGATCGTGATGATCACCGTTCCGACATCGACGGTCGTGCCGGGCTGCACCAGGATCTCACCGACCACACCGACGAACGGCGACGGGAGCTCGACGAGCGACTTGGCCGTCTCGATCTCGACCAGAACCTGGTTGATCGAGACGGTGTCTCCGGGGGCGACCCGCCATTCCACGATTTCGGCCTCGGTGAGACCCTCGCCGACGTCGGGCAATGTGAATTTCGACACGCTCATCGAGTGCGCTCCTTGCGGTTGGTGAGGCGAGAGTGGCCGTTCCGGTCGAGAGTGACCCGCAGAACGGGCACTCTCGACCGGAAAGGTGACTGTCGGTGGAGCTGTGGGGTCATCAGCGGGCGGGGGGATCAGTAGGAGAGGGCGCGGTCGACGGCCTCGAGCACGCGGTCCGGGCTGGGCAGGAAATGCGTCTCCACGGCGGCCGGCGGGAACGGGGTGTCGAAGCCGGAGACGCGCAGCACGGGAGCCTCGAGCAGGTAGAACGCCTTCTCCATGACGGTGGCGGCGATCTCCGATCCGACGCTGACGAAGCCGTGGGCCTCCTGGGCCACGACCAGGTGCCCGGTCTTCTCGACCGACGCGAGGATGGGTCCGTAGTCGATCGGCGAGATCGAGCGCAGGTCGATGACCTCGATGCTGGTGCCCTCCACTGCCGCGAGCTCCGCGGCTTGCAGCAGAACGCTGACCATGGCGCCGTGGCCGACGACGGTGGCATCCGTGCCGCTGCGCACCACGCGGCTGGCGTGCAGGGCCGCCCCGCTGTCGGCCAGGTTCACCTCGCCCTTGGGCCAGTAGCGGCTCTTGGGCTCGAAGAAGATGACCGGGTCGTCGGAGGCGATGGCCTCCTGCATCATCCAGTAGGCGTCGTGCGGGTTCGACGGGCTGACCACACGCAGGCCCGGCGTGTGCGCGAAGTACGTCTCCGGGCTCTCCTGGTGGTGCTCGATCGAACCGATGTGGCCGCCGTAAGGGATGCGGATCACCACGGGCATGATCACTTCGCCCTCGTGCCGGTTGCGCATCCGGGCCAGCTGGCTGGTGATCTGGTCGAAGCCGGGGAACACGAAGCCGTCGAACTGGATCTCGCAGACCGGGCGGTAGCCGCGCAGGGCCAGGCCGATGGCGGTGCCGATGATGCCGGACTCGGCCAGCGGGGTGTCGAGCACGCGCTTGTCGCCGAATTCGGCGAACAGGCCCTCGGTGACGCGGAAGACGCCGCCCAGCGGGCCGATGTCCTCACCCATCAGGAGCACCTTGGGGTCGTCGCGCATAGCCTGGCGGAGACCCGCGTTGAGGGCCTTGGTCATGGGCAGGCTCACCGTGCCCGTGCCGGGAAGGGCCCGCGGGGTGGCGGCCGGCACCACGGGCGCCGCCGCGTGCTGCGGGGTCGCCTGGCCGGGAATGCTGGTCACGATGGTGTCGCTCACGCGTCGCCTCCTTCGAAGGATGCCTCGTAGCGGTCGAGCCAGGCCTGCTGTTCCTGGATCAGGGGGTGCGGTTCGGCATAGACGTTGTCGAAGATGACCGTCTTGTCGGGTGAGTGAATGTCGAGGGCACGACGGCGCACATCCGCCGCGTAGTCATCGGCCTCCTCGTCGACGGCCTCCAGGAACTCCTGCTCGACGCCCAGACCCTGCAGGTAGCTGCGGAAGCGCACGATCGGGTCGCGGGCGACCCAGTAGGCCAGCTGCTCGGGGTCACGGTACTTGGTGGGGTCGTCGGCGGTGGTGTGGGCGCCGACACGGTAGGTCAGGGCCTCGATCAGGGCCGGGCCGTGGCCGGCGCGGGCGTCGTCGAGGTGTTTGGCCGTCACCGCATAGCTGGCCAGCACGTCGTTGCCGTCGATCTGGGTGCCGGGCATGCCGAACCCGGCGGCGCGCAGGTACAGCGGAGTGCGGGACTGCCGGGTCACCGGCACCGAGATGGCCCAGTGGTTGTTCTGCAGGAAGAAGACCTGCGGGGTCTGGTAGCTGGCGGCGAAGACGAGCGCCTCGTTGGCGTCACCCTGCGACGAGGCTCCGTCGCCGTAGTAGACGATGACGGCCTGGTCGGTCTCGGGGTTACCGGTCGCGGTCGCGCCGTCGAGCTGCATGCCCATCGCGTAACCCGTGGCGTGCAGCGTCTGCGAGGCCAGTACCAGCGTGTAGAGGTGGAAGTTGCCGTGGTCTTCCGGGGTCCAGCCGCCGAGGGTGACGCCGCGCAGCATCCGCAGGATGTCGACGGGGTCGAGGCCTCGGATCATGCCGACGACATGCTCCCGGTAGGAGGGAAAGACGTGGTCCTGCGGGCGGGTGGCGTAGGCGGATCCGACCTGGGCGGCCTCCTGGCCGTGGCTCGGCACCCACAGGGCCAGCTGGCCCTGCCGCTGGAGGTTCGCGGCCTCGGTGTCGAAGCGACGCACGACGACCATGTCACGGTAGAACCGCCGGTAGTCGGCTTCGGTCAGCCGATCGAGGTACGGCAGGAATTCGGCCGCCGACTCGCTCGGGGCGAAGACACCCTCCGGGGACAGCAGTCGTACCGTGGGAGAGCTCGCGGGGGTCGCTGTCACCGGACTAACCTGACTTCCGGGCGGGGTGCCCCGTTGGTAGATCATCAACAATGTCGGCGCAAATGCCGAGGAGTTTGTCCACAGACTCTTCCTCACCGATCGAGATCCGGATGCCTTCGGGGAACGGGCGGACGATGAGGCCCACGGCCGACAGGACGTCGGCGATATCCGTGGTCTCCTCGCCCGTGGGCAGCCAGATGAAGTTGCCCTGGGGCGCCGGGATGTTCCACCCCTGATCTCCGAGGAGACGCCAGACGCGGTCGCGCCGTTCGGACAGGGCGCGCACCCTGCGCAGCAGCTGGTCGGCGGCGTCGAGCGACGCAAGCGCGGCGGCACTGGCCACCCCCGTGACCGAGAGCGGGATCGCGGTGGACCGGGCCGCGTCCAGCACGGCGACCGGGCCCAGGGCGTAGCCGACGCGGAGGCCGGCCAGACCATAGGCCTTGGAGAAGGTGCGCAGCACGACCAGGTTCGGGAACCGGGCCAGTAGCGGAAGGCCGTTGACCGCGTCGGGGTCGGTGACGAACTCGCAGTACGCCTCATCGAGGATGACGAGGAGGTCGGGCGGGACGACGGCCATGAAGGATTCGAACTCGTCCGCCGTGACGATGGTGCCGGTGGGGTTGTTCGGGCTGCAGATGATGACGACACGGGTCTGCGGCGTGATGCGGGTGGCCATCTCGGGCAGGTCGTGGCCGTGGTCCGGTCGGTTCGGCACCTGAACGCTCGTGGCGCCGGCGACGGTGACCAGACCCGGGTAGGCCTCGAAGGAACGCCAGGAGTAGAGCACCTCATCGCCCGGACCGGCGGCGGCGAGGATGAGCTGGGCCAGGATGGCCACGGAACCGGCGCCGATGTGCACCTCGTCGACGCTCCGGTCGAACCGCGTGGCCAGCCGTTCGCGCAGAGCCAGCGCCGAGGCATCCGGGTAGCGGTTGAAGGCGGTTTCGGCGCTCACTGCGGCGATGACGCCGGGCAGCGGGTCGAAGGGGTTCTCGTTGCTCGAAAGCTTGAACGCGGTGGCGGCGGCGGCTTGTCCCTGCCGATAGGCCGGCAGGGCGACAATCTCAGGGCGCAGGCGGACCGAAGTCGGGTCTGATGGGCTCACTCGGCGATTCTACGCCGCGGCATATTCACGTGGCCGCATAGCCATGCCCACGGCAAACGCATCGGTGCGCCCCGACGCCCCCGATGTCATAGTGGAGGCATGGCCAGATTCCTGATCAAACTGATTCTCAATTCGTTCGCCCTGTGGCTCACGACCCTGCTCGTCACCGGGGTTCGCGTGGATCCCTACGCGGAGGGCGCAGTGCCGCTCGTGGTCACGTATCTGCTGGTCGCCCTGGTTTTCGGCTTCGTGAACAGCGTGGTCGGCGGGTTCGTGCGCGTGGTCGCATTCCCGGTCTACATCCTCACCCTCGGCCTGATCTCGTTGATCGTGAACGGTTTCCTGCTGATGATCGTGGCCTGGTTCTCCGACCTGGTGGGCTTCGGGCTGGCGGTCGACGACTTCTGGTGGGGAGTGCTGGGGGCCCTGGTCCTGGGCATCCTCAGCTGGATCCTCGGGGTGCTGATCCGTCCGGTCAGCCCCCGCTCGTAGGCGCGGCGCCGACGGGCCCGCCGACCAGGCGGATGCCCCGCCACCGGGACGCGGCACCGACGTTCGTCCCCGTCAGGCCCTCGAGGTCCGCCCGGAACTGCCGTAATCGCGGCTCCTCGGAGTCGTCCATCAGACGCCCGGTGTCCCGGTATTCGGTGAGAGCGTGCGCCGGCAGCACCAGGTCCGGCGGCGGCATCCGATCGCCGAACACCTCGCGGCGCACGATCAGGCGCGCATCGTCGGCACTGGCGGCCCCGCCCGCCGCGGGGATCAGATCGTCGGAGTGCTCGACCGTGACGGCCGATACCTCGGACGAAAGGCTCACCTGGCCGTTGGGAGCTCCGAAGGTGGCCATCATCACGGTGTTGAACTCGCCGGATGCCGCCAGCTGGGCGGCCACCAGCCCACCCTGGGAGTGACCCACCGGCACCAGGGGGTCGCCCGGCGCCACCCCGGCCTCGTGCAGCGCCTGCACGACCGCGCGGTAGGAGCCGGAGCCCTGGTCGGCGACGGCGGCCAGGTTGGAGGTGAGGTCCCACGGCTGTTCGCCGGTGACCGGGCTCCACGCGGCCGTGCCGCCGATGTAGACGATCCAGGACGCGTCATCCGGGTCGCCGTAGCGCTCGATCCGCATCTGGGGGGCGTCGGCCGACACCGAGGGGATCCGGGCGGCCAGATCTCCGAATCCGGTCGGCGGGGCCACCGGCCGGGTCGGGGCACCGAGGCCGGGCACGGCAGCGCCCGGCGCAGGCGGGCCGGAGGATGCCTGCGGGTGAGGCGGACCGAGGCGGCGCGTGGGCGCATCGAACCGCTCCACGGACACCGGCGTCTCACGCAGCAGCCCGAGCGACCGCGCGAGCACCACCGCGGCTGCCGCTGTCGTCGTCACGCCGAAAACGCCGGCCCCCTCGTCGCCGAGGGCGAGCGACACCGGGAACGGCACCCCGGCGCGGCCCGCGGCGGCGTCGTCGACCGAGGAGACGAGCACCCGCACCGCCGCGACCAGGAGCGGGTTGGTCAGGGCCCGCGGATGCGCCTGGAGCCAGGATCCGGCCAGCGCGGCCGGATCCCCGACCCGGGTGCCGGTGACCAGCAGGCCGAGCAGCAACCCCACCGTGCCGGCCGTGAGTGCCGGTACCGCGGCCAGGGCGAGGAGGGGTGCCAGCATTCCCAGTGTGGAGCCCAGCCAGGCCCCGGACACGCGGGTGCCCCAGTCGACGATCCGGTCGGCCCGGCCGTAGCCCTCCGCCGCCGTGAGCAGCGCATCGGCGAGGCTCCCGCTGCGCTCGAGAACGGCGCTCAGCGCGTGCCGGGCCGCGTAGACGCTTTCCCCCGCGCCGGGCGCCGCCGCCCAGACCGGGCCCGTCGACGGGTCGGAATCCAGAGACTGGATGCGGCTCAGTCGCCCCAGCCAGTCCTCCGCAGCCGCCTGCAACAGTCGCAGCCGGGCTGCCTCCGCCAGCAGCGTGTCACTGGCCACGAGTGTGGTGCCACCGCCGGACACGATCAGGGTGTCCCCCGCGCCGTCGGGCCGTTCCGCGGTCATCGCCCGCCCCTCGCGACGGGGATCGCGGCGGGGCTCGCGGCCGGGGCCGGCGCGGCAGCCGCGTCCCGGGCGGCTCGGATCTCGTCGATGGAGGTCACCACGGCGGTGAGGGCGTCGTCGATGAGCACGGCGGCGCGGCGCAGGTCGCCGGCGAGGTCGCCGCGCTGGGCGTCGTAGCCCTGCTGCGCCGGCGAGCGCCACGAACCGGTCAGGTCAGCGGCCGTGAGCCGGCCCGCGGCCAGGTCGACGTCGTCGCGGAGCTGGCGCAGCAGCATCCGTCGCTCGCGGAGCCCGTCGAGGCGTGCCTCCACCGCGTAGTCGGAGAGGAATGTGTCACCTGGAATGCCCATGTCTGCCCTTCCCGCGCCGCCGCCGCCGCCACGGTTCGCGCACTGCGAGCGTGCCACCACGCGCCTGCCGGGCCGCGCCGAATCCGCGTGTTCACGAAATGTGCGTCCGCCCGCCGACTGTGGAGGGGTGCGCAGTGCCACACAATGGGGACATGGACTTTGTGTCGATCACGCCCGATGAGTCGACACCGTTCCGCATTGTTTTCGTCTGTACCGGCAACATCTGCCGCTCGCCGATGGCCGAGGTGATGCTGCGCGACCTGATCACCCGCTCGGGCCTGGGCCGGCTGATCACCACGAGCTCCGCGGGCACGGGCGACTGGCATGTCGGGGAGCAGGCCGACCGGCGCACGATCTCCGCCCTGGCCGCCCACGGCTACGACGGGAGCCACCACCGGGCCCGCCAGTTCGACCCGGAATGGTTCGCCGACCTCGACCTCGTCGTGGTGCTCGACCGCGCGCAGGAACGCATCCTGCGCAACTGGGCATCGACCGACCGGGACCGCAGCAAGGTGCGCCTGCTGCTCAGTTTCGACCCGGCCCAGGCCGCCCTGATGGACGTTCCGGACCCCTACTATTCGGACGATGCTTTTTTTGACACGGTTCTTGGCATGATTGAGAGCGCCAATGAAGCGCTGTTCGCGCAACTTGCACCCGCAATCCGACAGGGAGTCCGATGAGTCCGTTACCGCCCCAGGTCCTCAGCCCACTCGATGGCCGCTACCGCGCCGCCGTCACCGAATTGGGAGAATACCTGTCCGAGGCGGGTCTCAACCGGGCTCGCGTACAGGTTGAGGTGGAGTGGCTGATCACCCTCACCGACCGCAGCCTGTTCGGATCCGTGCCGCTGAACGCCGAGCAGAAGCTGGCCCTGCGCGCGCTGGTCACCGACTTCGGCCAGGCCGAAATCGACGAGCTGGCCGTTCTGGAAGCCACCACCCGGCATGACGTGAAGGCCGTGGAGTACCTCGTGCGCCGCCGCCTGACCACGCTGGGCCTCGACCACATCAGTGAACTGACCCACTTCGCCGCCACCAGCGAGGACATCAACAACCTGTCCTACGCGTTGACCGTCAGCGACGCCGTGCGTGAGGTCTGGCTGCCCAAGTTTCGCGCCGTCATCGGCGCCCTCCGCCTGCGCGCCCTCGAATACCGCGCCGACTCCATGCTGGCCCGCACGCACGGCCAGCCGGCGACGCCCACCACGGTGGGCAAGGAGCTCGCGGTGTTCGTCTACCGGCTCGAACGCCTGGCCACTCAGGTTGAGAACAGCGACTACCTGGGCAAGTTCAGCGGCGCCACCGGCACCTTCGCTGCGCACGTCGCCGCCGATCCCGCCGTGGACTGGCCCGCCGTCTCACGCGGTTTCGTCGAGGGCCTCGGCCTCACCTGGAACCCGCTGACCACGCAGATCGAGTCCCATGACTGGCAGGCCGAGCTCTACTCGCGCATCTCCCACGCGAACCGGGTTCTGCACAACCTGGCGACGGATGTCTGGACCTACATCTCCCTCGGCTACTTCCGCCAGATCCCGCAGGCCGGGGCCACGGGCTCATCGACCATGCCGCACAAGATCAACCCCATCCGTTTCGAGAATGCGGAGGCCAACCTCGAGCTGTCCAGTGCGATCCTCGACTCCCTGGCGGCCACGCTCGTCACCTCGCGCCTGCAGCGTGACCTGACCGACTCCACCACGCAGCGCAACATCGGTGTGGGCTTCGGCCATTCCCTGCTCGCACTCGACAACATCGCGCGGGGCCTCGGCGAGATCGACATCGACCGCGCCATGCTCGCACGCGACCTCGATGCCAACTGGGAGATCCTCGGCGAAGCGATCCAGACCGTGATCCGGGCCGAGGTGTCGGCGGGACGTTCCACGATCGAGGACCCGTACGCCCTGCTCAAGGAACTCACCCGCGGCAAGCGCATCAACCGGGACGATCTGGTGGCGTTCGTCGCCGCTCTGGAGATCGGCGACGCCGCCAGAGCGCGGCTGCTCGAGCTGACGCCCGGCAGCTACGTGGGCCTCGCGGACCCGCTGCTGGACTACCTGCCGTAGTTCTGCCGCGCGGGTCAGGTCAGCGGGTGGTTCTGCTCGTCGATGTCCGTGCGCTCGATCGAGTTCGGCTTCATGCCGAGAACGAGCATTGCGATCACGACGAGCACCAGAATGAATGTGCCGCCGAAGCCGATCAGGGAGAGCACCACGTCCCGGGTGCTCATCAGCACGACGAGGCCGAGGAACAACGCCATCACGGCCGAGAAGCCGACGAGTTCCACCGGCTTGAGCTTCTCGGAGCGGGTGGGCTTGCGCGGCGTGTTCTGGGTCACAGGGTGTCCGAATCGTTGGGTGAAGTCGCGAGGATGAGGGCGGCATCCGTGCCTGCCCACTTGAGGGAGAACCCGGCGATGGCAAGGTAGACGCCGAGCACCACAAGGTAGGCACCGAACAGACCGACCGACACCACCGCGTTGGGCGGCAGGAGCAGGAAGACCAGGGCCAGGAACGCCGTCACGGCGCCGACGAGCAGCCAGTCGCGGTCGGCCGGGTCCCGTCGACGGGCCCGGATTCCGCTGTAGAGCTCGAGGAACCCTGTCACAGCGGCCCAGACCGAGACCAGGAAGAGGAAGAAGCCGAGCCCGCCAGCGTGGAAGACCAGCGCGAGAATTCCGGCGATCACCCCGACGGCCCCCTGCACCAGGAAGAGGGACCGCTCTCGCGGGTCGGACAGTGTGCGCCGGCTGAGCAGACCGATCGTGAGGCCGCTGACCAGCGCGAACGCACCGAACGCGACGAGGCCGAACTCCGCCGAATGGTCGGCGTTGAAGGTGATCGCCGCCGCGGGGACAAGGGCGACGGCTGAGCGCAGCACCGGCACCAGCCAGTACCGGGGTTGACGTGCGTGTGGAGCCTGGGCGTTCGCCACGCGGCGACCTCTTTCGTTGCGGGTTGAGACAGGTCCAGTCTACGCGGGCACGCCGAGGCTCCCGGCGGGGCCGGCGGCCCGCCGGGAGGTCAGAACAGGGTGTCGCCGATGTAGCCCTCCGGCGTGCATCCCGGCGGAATCGCGAACACCGCGGAGCCGATCGGAGTGGTCCACTGGTTCAGCAGGTCGAGGGTGTCGAGGCGCGTCTGGATGGGAACGAACTGCGCGTCGACATCCGTCTGGAAACATGCGAACAACAGTCCGGAGTTGGAGACACCGGTGCCCGAGGGTGCCTCGTCGTAGTTGTAGCCACGGCGATGGATGCGTTGGCTCCTGTCCTCGGATCGGGCTCGCCGCAGGTGGGAGAACTCGGGGATGACCGGGAAGCCGAGCGACGTTTTCGCCTCGAAGTCGGGTTCGTCGCGCTCTTTCGTTCCCGTCAACGGTGCCCCGTTGGCCAGGGTGCGACCCATCGTGGACTCGCGGCCCGACCGGTCGAGCCCGTCCCACTTGTCGAGGTCCATGCTGATTCGCCGCAAGACGAAGCCCGTTCCCCCCGCCAGCCAACCGGGGTTGTTCGCCTGACCCCAGACCAGGGCGTCGAAGTCCGCGGTGCCGACCACGGGGTTCGCGGTGCCGTCCACCTGACCGAACAGGTTGCGCATGGTGGTGCCGGGCTTCTCCGAACCGGCGGCACGACGAAAGCCGGACTGCACCCAGCGCACCGCCGCGAAGGAGCGCAGGTCCTTGAGCAGCATCCGGGTGGCGTGGGCGACCGTCAGAGGGTCGTCGGCGGCGATCTGCAGCAGGAGGTCGCCGTCGCTCCACTCCGGTTGGAGCCGGTCGATCGTGAACGGGGGCAGCGGCCGCAACCAGCCGGGCGCCTCACCCCCGGCGATGGCGACGAGGCCGGGCCCGAAACCGAAGGTCACGGTCAGTCGCGCTGGAACGACAGCAAGCTCCGGCTCGGAATCGGCCAGGGCAGCCTCACCCTGGGTGAGTCGGGCCGCGTCATCGGTCAGGATGCGCATCATGCGCCGAAGCGCCGCCCGGTCGACCCCGGGAAGCAGGTTGAGGGCCACGAACGTGGCCCTCGCCTGCGGCTCCGTGTCGACGCCGGCCTGGTGCAGACCGAAGAACGGTACGGTCGCTGTTCCGCTGAAGAGCGGAACCGCGGGCGCCGCCGAGCCACCACGCCCGGCCTTGGCGACGAGGTCGACGCCGATGGCGCCGGCGGCACCGATCCCGGCGGCGGCACCGCCCAGAAGAAGGTGCCGCCGGCTGAGCCGACGGCCCGGGTGGGCCGTCGGCTCAGTCTGGTCAGGCTGGTCGTTCGTCGGTTCGGAACTCACTAGTTGTCGGTGTCCATATCCATCTCGGTGTCGCCCTCGTACGTCTCGTTGGCGCCCGTGTAGTCCTTCACCGGGGCGGTGAACTCGAGGCTCGATCCGTCGTCGAGAGTCAGTGTCACGGTGGCCTCCTCGCCGGCGGTCAACGGGCCGGTGAGCCCCATCAGCATGATGTGGCTCGCGCCGGGAGCGAGCTCAACCGAGCCGCCGGCCGGAACCACGAAGCCGCCCTGCTTCTCCTGCATGACCATGTCTCCGGCGTCATTGCTGACCGTCTCATGTAGTTCGATCATGGAGGCCGCAGAAGTCTCGGCCGAGACGATGGTCACGTCGGCCGTGCCGGCGTTCTCGAGCAGGCCGAAGGCTCCGGTCATGCCGGATTCGGAGGCCTTGACCCAGGCATCCGTCATCGTCAGGGTGTCGGCGGCGGTCTTGGCCTCGGCGGTCGCCGCAGGCGTCTCGGCCGCGCCGGCGCAGCCCGAGAGGGCGAGCATCAGAACGGCGGCGGCAACGGCGAGGCGGGTGGGAGCAGTGTTGAGCTTCAAGGGGAATTCTCCTGGTTCAGGTTCGTTGGGAATGGCACAGTGTGGTGCCTCAGGTGCTTCGGGTTTTTCTGGTGCTTCAGGTGCTTCAGGTTTTTCAGGGGTTGCGGTGGCGCTTGGCTCTCCACAGCGTGAACAGTGCGAAGACGGCGAGCCCGCCCAGGGCGCCGATGAGGCCCACCACAGCCAGGGGCAGTCCGGTTCCGGCGCCCGACTCGGCGTCGTCGCCCGAGACAGCAGGTTCCTCGCCGGCGTCGTCGTCGTGTGACGGTTCCGACGTCGCTGCACCCGAGCCGGCTTCGGGCAGAACCGCGTCACCGACGGCGAAGGCGAAGGCCCCCGACACCGGATGCCCATCGGCCGAGACGACCCGCCAGCGCACCTGGTAGGCGCCGTCGGGCATCCCGGGCTCCACAGCCTGCGTGGCTTGAGCCCCGTCGAGGCCCATTTCGCCCTCGGCCCAGTTCCGCTCTTCGTCGTCGACGACCATCACGATGGCGCCGAGCTCGAGGATCTCGTCCGTGAAGGTGATGGTGATCGCCGACGGAGCGGTGTCGACGTGCTCGCCGTCAGCCGGGAGCGTCGACTGCACCTGATCGTGCGCGTACGCCGCCGGAGCCATCGGGCCGAGGACGGCCAGCGCGATCACGGTCAGGGTTAGCAGAAGGCCCGTTGCCGGGCGTCGCAGAAGGGCATGGGTCATCGAAGTACTCCGGTTCGTGGAGGTGCTGCAGCGTCGAGTGGGTCGGGAGTCAGTGCGTCAGGGCGCAGAGCGGTGGACCACGACGGAGCACACTCGAGAGCAGCACGCCAAGATCGGCGGGTACGAAGACCCGGCCGAAGACCGGGCGCGAGGCCGCGGCATCCGCTGCGATCGAGACGGGGGCGACGCGGTCGATCACAACCGCGACGAGACGGTTCGCAGTCTCCTCGAGCAGTGCCCAGAAGGTCTTCTCCCCGCGGTGGAGGGCCGCGATCGTGACGATGGCGGCCAGGGTGTGTGCAACCCACATCCAGCTCGTGCCGGGCATCGCGGCGGCCATGGACACCAGCGGCAGAGCCGCCGCATCGGTGATCTCGGGCAGGCCCGCGCCGTGGTGATGGGACGAACCCGTCATGACGACGCTCGACGCCCCGCCGAGGCCGAACAGAGCGTGCAGCAGCAGCTGACTGACCCCGACGGAGAGGGAGAGGCGGAACAGGGACAGGCTCTTGCCGGCCAGGAGCACCGACGCGACCCCCGCGAACGCGAGGGCCAGGACCACGCTGAGCGGCCCGGGGGCACTGCCGCCGGCAGCAACGTGCGAGAGGGCGGCGACGAAGATGGCGACGGATGCCGTGAGCCAGCCGCGAACGAATCGCGCCCACCTGCTCGCCATGGCTTCTCCCTCGGAATGCCCGGTTGGATTTCTTCCGTGACGACACCCTACCGCGCAGACCTGAGCGCCCGGACAGGCCAGGGTCACGCCCCGGGCCGGAGGCGAACACCGCCGGGCCTGGACCGAGCCGGCCCGGTCAGAGCCGGCCCGGTCAGAGCCGGTCAGAGCAGGCCCGGTCAGAGCAGGCCCGGTCAGAGCGCGTTGACCGCGCCCAGCACCTTCGTCAGGGAGTCCTTGGCGTCGCCGAACAGCAGCGTCGTCTTCGGGTCGTAGAGCAGCTCGTTCTCGATGCCGGCGAAACCGGGACGCATCGACCGCTTGAGGAAGACAACCTGCCGGGCCTCACCGACGTCGAGGATCGGCATGCCGTAGATCGGCGAGCCGGGCGACGTTTTCGCGGCCGGGTTGACCACGTCGTTGGCACCGACGACGAGGGCGATATCCGTGTTCTTGAATTCGGGGTTGACCTCGGCCATCTCCTTCAACGCCTCGTAGGGCACATTGGCCTCGGCGAGAAGCACGTTCATGTGCCCGGGCATCCGGCCGGCCACCGGGTGGATGGCGAAGACGACCTCGACGCCGCGGGCCTCGAGGGTGGTGGCCAGTTCAGCGATGGTGTGCTGGCCCTGCGCCACGGCGAGGCCGTAACCGGGCACGATGACGACGCGCTGGGCGTAGTTCAGCAGCACCGCAACGTCTTCCGGGTTGGAGCTGCGCACGGGCCGGTCGCTCTGCGTAGTCGAGCCGGCCGTGGATCCGCCCTTGAACGCCCCGAACAGGATCCCGCTGACGCCTCGGCCCATGGCGGATGCCATCGCGCGGGTCAGGATCGTGCCGCTGGCGCCCACGAGGGTGCCGGCCACGACGAGGAGCAGGTTGCCGAGCACGATACCGGAGGCCGCGACGGCCAGCCCGGTGAAGGCGTTGAGCAGGGAGATCACGATGGGAACGTCGGCGCCGCCGACGGGGAGCACGAGCAGCGCGCCGACGAGGAGGCCCAGCACCAGGAGGGCGATGGCCCAGCCGGCCGCACCGGTGGCGACGACGAAGCCTCCGGCGACGAGGGCGGCCAGCACCACGCCGCCCATCACGATCGCGAGGCCGGGGAAGATGAGCGGACGTGAACTGATCAGACCCTGCAGCTTGCCGACGGTGACGGCGGAACCGGAGAACGAAACCGCGCCGACGAGCATGGTGAAGACGACTGCGACCTTGCTCCACGGGCTCTCGCTGCTGTGGAGTTCCAGCACGGCGACCAGCGCGGCGGCGGCGCCGCCGACGCCGTTGAAGAGCGCGACGAGCTGGGGCATCTGGGTCATCTCCACCCGCCGGGAGATCGGCGCGGCGATCGCCGACCCCACCGCGATGGCGATCAGGATGAACGGGATGTTCTCGATCCGGGCGGAGAGGAAGACGGTGACCACGGCCAGCAGCGCGCCCGCGGCCCCGATCAGGTTGCCGCGGCGGGCGGTCTTCGGCGAGGACAGTCCGCGCAGGGCGAGAATGAAGCAGACCGCGGCGATCAGGTAGAGCAGGCCGGTCCACTCGGGGCTGAGCAGGCTCATTTCGTCGTGTCCTTCGGGTCGTTCTTCGTATCGACGCCGGCCGGCTTGCGGGGGGCGAACATCTGGAGCATCCGGTCGGTGACGACGAAGCCGCCGACGAGGTTCGCGGTGGCCATCACCACGGCGAGCAGGGCGACGGCGAGCAGCCACGGTTCCAGGGATTGCCCGGCGACGATGATGGCACCGATCAGGATGATGCCGTGGATGGCGTTCGCGCCGCTCATCAGCGGCGTGTGCAGCGTGCTCGAGACCTTCGAGACGACCTCGAAGCCGACGAAGACCGCCAGCACGACGACGGTCAGCAGGGTGATCGGATCCATCAGTTCTCTCCTGTCACGGCTGCGGCTACGGCGGCGGCCGTCGGTTCGTGCCGAATCGTGCCGTCATGGGTCAGGCAGGCGCCGGCAACCACCTCATCGGTGAAGTCCGGCGTCACGGCACCGTCGGCGGTCATCAAGGCGAGCAGGTTGGCCACGTTCTTGGCGAAGAGGCGGGAGGCATCCGCCGGCATGGTGGACGGGGCATCCTGCATGCCGACCAGTGTCACGAAGCCGTCGCCGGCGCTCGTGGGCACCTGGGTGTCCTGCCCGGTGAGAACACCCTCGACGTTCCCGCCGGTTTCGGCGGCGAGGTCGATCACGACCGAACCGGGGCGCATCGCGGTCACCATGTCGTGCGTGACGAGCAACGGGGCGGCGCGGCCGGGGATGGCCGCCGTGGTGATCATCACGTCGGCGGCGGCGACGTAGGGCGCCAGCAGCTCGCGCTGGCGCACGGCACGGTCCTCGCTCAGTTCGCGGGCGTAGCCGCCCGCGCCCTCGACGGCGTCCAGGTCGAGGTTCACGAAGGTTCCGCCCATCGAGGTCACCTCGTCGGCGGATGCCGGGCGCACGTCGTAGGCGGAGACCCGGGCGCCGAGCCGCTTGGCCGTGGCAATGGCCTGCAGTCCGGCGACGCCGGCGCCGAGCACGAGCACGCGGGCCGGCGGAATCGTGCCGGCGGCGGTCATGTAGAGCGGGAAGAACCGGGGGAAGCGGATGGCTGCCTCCAGCACCACGCGGTACCCGGAGACCAGGGACTGGGAGGTGAGGGCGTCCATCGACTGGGCGCGCGAGATGCGGGGAACCAGCTCGAGGGCGAAGGCCGTCACCCCGGACGCGGCGAGGGCGGCGACGGTGGCCAGCTCGGAGGCGGGCGACGCCAGGCCGAGCGTGACGGTGCCGGGCCGCAGAGTGCCGGCGAACTCAGGGGTCAACGGACGCACGTGGCAGAAGATCTCGACGTCGCCCGGGGTGAGGAGCGGCACAACTGTCGCGCCGGCATCCGTGTACGAGGTATCGGAGTGTCCGGACTCCGTTCCCGCCCCGGCCTCGACCAGCACTCCGAGTCCGAGTGCCGTGAGCTGGGTTACCGTCTCCGGAGTCGCCGCGACGCGGCGCTCACCCCGCAGGCGTTCTCGTGCGATTCCGACTCTCACGCGCATGTCTCCTTCGTGGCGGCCACGAAGGAGAGAACGGACCGATCCGAACGCTTGCGCGGCACTTTCAGCCCCAGTCGTAGCGTAGTGGGGTTCGGGTGCCGTCCGGAGAATATGACCGGTGCGGTTCGGCGCTACGCGCCCGGCACCATGTCTGCGAAGCGTGAGTAGTGGCCGTGGAAGGCGACCGTGACGGTGCGGGTGGGGCCGTTACGGTGCTTGGCGACGATGAGGTCGGCCTCCCCTGCTCGCGGGTTGTCTTTCTCGTACGCGCTCTCACGGTGCAGCAGGATGACCATGTCGGCGTCCTGCTCGAGGGAACCGGATTCACGCAGGTCGGAGATGGCCGGCATCTTGTCGGCGCGCTGCTCGGGACCACGGTTCAGCTGGGAGAGGGCGATCACGGGAACCTGGAGTTCCTTGGCCATCAGCTTCAATGCCCGGGAGAACTCGCTGACCTCCTGCTGGCGCGATTCGACCTTCTTGCCCGAGGTCATCAGCTGCAGATAGTCGATGATGACCATCTTGAGGCCCACTCGCTGCTTCAGTCGGCGGCACTTGGCCCGGATCTCGACGAGGGTCATGTTGGGGCTGTCGTCGATGTAGAGCGGCGCGTCGTTGATACGGCCGCGGGTGGCCGCGATGGTGGTCCAGTCGCGAGCGTCGACGGCACCCTTGCGCATGCTCTGCAGGGGCACGGATGCCTCGGCCGCCAGCAGACGCATCGCGATTTCGCTGCGACCCATTTCCAGGGAGAAGAAGATGCTGGGCATGTCGTGCTTGATCGACGCCGCGCGGGCGAAGTCGAGGGCCAGGGTGGACTTACCCAGAGCCGGACGAGCTGCCACGATGATGAGCTGGCCGGGATGGAAACCGTTGGTGAGCTCGTCCATGTCGGCGAAGCCGGTGGGAACGCCGGTCATCTGGCCGTCTTTGAGTTTCGCGGCCTCGATCTCCTCGATCGCCGCCGTGACGGCGTCCGTCAGAGGAACGTAGTCCTCGGTTTCGGTGCCGCCGGTGACCGCATAGATCTCGGCCTGGGCGGTGTTCACCAGGTCGAGCACCTCGCCCTCGCCCGAGTAGCCCATCTGGGCGATGCGGGTGCCGGCCTCGACCAGACGGCGGAGCAGGGCCCGCTCGGCGACGATGGAGGAGTAGAAACCGGCGTTGGCGGCGGTCGGTACCAGGCTCGTGAGCGTGTGCAGGTAGTCGGCACCGCCCGCGCGGGACAGCTCGCCGAGTTTGGTGAGTTCGTCGGTGACGGCGATGACGTCGGTGGGCTCACCCTGGGCGTACAGCGACAGGATCGCGTCGAAGATGATCTCGTGCTTGGGAATGTAGAAGTCGGCGGCCCGCACGGTCTCGACGACGTCGGCGACGGCATCCTTGCTCAGCATCATTCCGCCGAGCGCGCTCTGCTCAGCCAGGAGGTCGTGCGGAAGGGTGCGCTCGGTGTGCCGGGGCTCCAGTCCGCCGCGCCCGTCGGCCCCGCGCTTGTCGGCCAGACCCAAGTGAGCGATCGACACTTGTGCCTCCTTTTTCCTCGTGGTGCAGTTCTATCAGGACCCTCCGACATCGCTGCCTCAGCCCTGTGCACACCTCGATTGTGGCCGCCTGCCCACACTACGGACCTCGCTCGACGGACTCCAAAACGGGCTGTGGATAAGCCTGTGGAGAATCTGGGCGAAACGCCGCGTGTCTTGTGCACAACCTGTGCACTCGACTGTGGAGAACTTAAGTTTTTTGACTCATAAAATGCTTTTGATCAGGTATAAAAACTATTCACAGCAGTGTGTGGAAAGTAATCTAAACAAGCCGTTGAAGCTTGGTGTGCTGTGGGGGAAGCTGTGCACAAACCCTCATTTTCAGGATCTGAAATCACCCCTGAACAGGGTGAGCGGAACTCCTTAAACGGGTGTAGCGGCGGACTCCAAACGGAGTCCGCCGCTACACCTGCGATCTGTCTTACTTTGCGGCTACCACCAGCAGTGTGATGGTCGCGCTCAGCTCGTCACGAAGACGAACCGTCGCCTGGTGCTCGCCCGTCATCTTGATCGGGCTGAGCTCGATCTTGCGCTTGTCGATTGCACCGAGCCCTGCGGCGGCGACTGCCTCCGCAACGTCCGTGGTCTTGACGGAGCCGAAGAGGCGTCCGCCTTCGCCGGCCTTGACGACCAGCTTGACCTTGGCGTTCTCGAGTGCAGCCTTGAGGGCCTGCGCCTCTTCGAGGGTGGCGTGCTCGCGGGCTACGCGGGCGGCCTTGATCTGCTGAATCTGCTTCTCGCCACCGCGGGTCCAGGAAACAGCGAAACCCTGCGGGTAGAGGTAGTTGCGGGCGTACCCGTTCTTGACCTCGACGATGTCACCGGGTGCACCGAGGCCGGAGACCTCGTGCGTCAGAATGATTTTTGACATGAGGTGTCCTACCTGCCTGAACCGGCGTAGGGCAGCAGCGCCATTTCGCGAGCGTTCTTGACGGCGCGGGCGATGAGACGCTGCTCCTGAACGGAAACACCGGTGATGCGACGGGCGCGGATCTTTCCACGCTCGGAGATGAACTTGCGGAGGGTGGGGACATCCTTGTAATCGATGACACCAACCCGGATCGACTTCGCGGGAGCGGCGTTCTTGCCACCCTTAGCTCCGCGGAGCGGCTTGCGGCGGTCGCCGCTCGACTTTCCAGCCATGATTTCCTTACTTTCTTAAGAAGTGTTTTTCAGCCAGGAACCTGAAAGGTCCGGCTTAGAAGGGTGTCTCGTCGCTGAAGTTTCCCGGAGTGTTCCAGACGTCTCCACCGGTGTTCGCGGCGGGGGCACTGGCAGCCCAGGGCTCGTCGTTCGACGCAACGGCAGGTGCGCCGCCGCTGCGAGGACCCGACGATGACTGCGCTCGAGTGAGCTGAGCGGTGGCGTATTTCAGCGAAGGACCGATTTCATCGATCTCGAGCTCCATGCTCGTACGCTTCTCGCCTTCCTTCGTCTCATACGAACGCTGCTTGAGACGCCCGGTAGCGATGACACGGGTACCCTTGGTCAGCGAACCGGCCACGTGTTCGGCGAATTCACGCCAAACGCTCGCGCGCAGGAAGAGCGACTCGCCATCTTTCCACTCACTCGTTGCGCGATCGAAATTGCGCGGAGTGGATGCGATGGTGAAGTTGGCAACCGCCAGCCCGTTCTGCGTGTAACGCAGCTCCGGATCGCTGGTGAGGTTGCCCACCACGGTAATTACGGTCTCGCCGGCCATGGGCTACTTGTCGCTTGCCTTGTCGGCGGACTCGGCCGCGACGGGAGCTGCAGCTTCTGCCGTGGCAGGAGCGTCGGCAACCGGGGCGTCGGCCTTGGCCGGAGCAGCCTTGACCGCAGCGGCAGCAACTGCCGAAGCGGGCTTTGCAGACGCGGCGACCTTGGCGGTCGGAGCGGCGGCGGCGGCTTCAGCCTTCGCAGCGATTACCTTCGGGTTGGCTGCCTTGCGGGCGGCCTTCTCGGCGGCAAGCTTGCTTGCGACGGCAACCTGGGCAATGCCTTCTTCTGCGCGAAGAACCTTGGTGCGCATGACGGCTTCCGACAGCTTCAGCTGGCGGTCGAGCTCGGCCGTGGCAGAAGCGTTCGCGGTGAAGTCGACAACGGCGTAGATGCCTTCGGACTTCTTGTTGATCTCGTATGCGAGACGGCGGCGACCCCAAACGTCAACCTTGTCAATGGTTCCACCATCGTTGCGAACAACGTTGAGGAACTTGTCAAGGCTGGGAGCTACGGTGCGCTCATCGATCTCGGGATCGAGGATAACCATCAACTCGTACTGATGCATGACTAACCCACCTCCTTCGGACTAAACGGCTGCAGAATCTCTGCAACAGGAGGGTTGTGCATGTGTTGAACGCGGAGGCCGGGAATCCGGCGCACAGACAACCTGCCAAGACTACCGGAAGCGACGGCCCTCCGCCACCGCCTCCGTCCACTCACTGGTTTGGCGCTCTTGTCGACGCGGAGGCCGTCAGCGTTATCGCGAGAATCGCCGAATGTGCCGATCATCGTCGTCCTATCGGCGATTCTGGGTCCGAATGGCGACATTCACTTCTCCCACGGGGCGTTTACCTGGTTCGGGACGCAGCCCAGCTGCGAGAAGAAGGCGTCGCAGGCTCTCCCGGCGCAGCGCTTCCGCCCAGATCCAGCGCGCCATTCCGTGCCCGGTGCCGCGGAGCCGGTCCTCACGGAGCTTTTCCGACCAGACGACCTCCTCAATGGTTCGCCCGTTCATGAAGTCGTCCCGCGTGTATTTGACTTTGCCGTCGAATTCGCCGAGGAGGCGAAGCGTGCGGGTCTCCTGCTTCTGAACCCACCGGAAGTCCGTGATGTCTTCCTGCCCGTCGCCGTGCACGAAGGACACTTGAAGTTCAGGGGGCGGGAATCCGCACAGATGAATCTGTCCGCGGCTGAGAGACTCGCCCACCGAACCGGAACGATCATCACAGAAGACAATGGCGATCCGAGCGGCGCGTGCCCCACGCGTGGGTCCGTCGGAGTCGAGTCGATCAATCAGGATGTCGCGGTCGATTCCGCACGCAGCCGCGCCATTCGGCAGGGTGAACCGAGGTTTCATTCCGTAGTCGAGGGCGGCGACTGCCGACAGGAATCCTCTTGTTCGCGCACTGTCGATCAGGGTGCGCAGCAGACTCGTGACAAGCATCCCGTCGATCTCGACGACATCCTCGTCGGGGAGTCGGTCGTGGTGCCAGGTGACCCCGTTCTTCGAGTGCACGCCACTTCTGCCGGCCGCCATGAGGTGCACCTCGTCGGGCCATCGACCGATGACGGGCAGACCCCACAGAACAGCAGCCGATTCGTGGGAGTAGACGGGGCGAGTCTTTCTGGTGGCCCCCACAGCGCGCATACGCAGAAAGTACCGATCGCGATCACTGATCGTTTCCCAGCCGGTTGCGTCGACGGCAACGCCACGCCGCAGGCGAACGGCTTGACCGGAGCGGACCAGCCGCTGAACGGGGGCGCCCATCACTGCCAAGAAGCCGAGCGTCACGTCCGAGGTGCAGCGGCCGCCAGTCATGTGGGGAGTCAGGATTCATAGCCCCATGCTGTTGTGCGACTCAGTGGCTTCGACCGCACTGGGGGATCCTGGGGGAAGGATGGACTGCGGAGGCCCTGTGGAGGGATAGTCGAACATCCGCTCGCGAAGTGCCGTTGGTTCTCGACTATCGCTGGTTCAACCGAAAGTCGCCGCCCGCGCGGCTACTCTCGGCACAAACGGCGAGCCTCGGCGACGGGCGAAGGGGATGTCTGTGCGGCGGCGGCAGCGGCAGCGAGGGCGCTACTGCGCGCGCTCGGCCCACCAGGCGCTCAGGCGACGGGTGGCTTCTTCCTCACCGAGCGGGCCGTCGTCCAGGCGTTGCTCGAGCAGGTAGCGGTAAGCCTCACCGACCTCGCGGCCGGGACGCACGCCGAGCACGGCCATGATCTGCTCCCCGTCCAGGTCGGGACGCACGGCCGCCATCTCCTCCTGCTCATTCAGCTCGTGGATGCGGTGTTCCAGATCGTCATAGGCGAAGCCGAGACGGTCGGCCTTGCGACGGTTGCGGGTGGTCACGTCTGCACGGGTCAGGATGTGCAGCCGCTCGATCTGGTCCCCGGCATCGCGCACGTACCGGCGCACCGCGGAGTCGGTCCAGGCACCCTCGGTATAGCCGAAGAAGCGCAGGTGCAGCTCGATCAGACGCGCGACCGCCGCGATGGTGTCGTTATCGAAGCGCAGCGCACGCAGGCGCTTCTTGGCCAGCTTCGCTCCGACCAGGTCGTGGTGGTAGAAACTGACCACGCCACCCGGCTCGAGTTTGCGGGTCGCCGGCTTTCCAATGTCATGCAGGAGAGCCGCAAGGCGCACGATCAGGTCCGGGCCGTCGAAGTTGCCACGGGATGTCTCATAGCCGATGGCCTGGTCGAGAACGGTCAGCGTGTGCTGGTAGACGTCCTTATGGTGGTGGTGCTCGTCGACCTCGAGCCGCAATGCGGGAATCTCCGGCATCACCAGCGCACACAGCCCCGAGTCCACCAGCAGTTCGACGCCGGCGTGCGGGTTGTCCGCCGTCAGCAGCTTCGTAAGCTCCTCGCCGATGCGTTCGGCCGAGATGTTACGGATGCGGTCCGCCATCGCTTCCATCGCCACCGCGGTGTCTACGTTTAGGGAGAATCCCAGCTGGGCCGTGAACCGGGCTGCCCGCATCATGCGCAACGGGTCGTCGCCGAACGAGATCTCCGGGGAGATCGGGGTGCGCAGAACGCCGGCCAGCAGATCGTCGATGCCATTCGCGGGATCAACCAGGGTGAGCCCCGGCAGGCGCAGGGCGAGCGCGTTGACCGTGAAGTCGCGGCGCAGGAGGTCGTCCTCGAGGCGGTGCCCGAAGACCACCTCGGGCTTGCGGGTCTGACCGTCGTAGCTGTCGGACCGGTAGGTCGTGATCTCCACCTTCTCGCCGGAGATCTGCGCGCCGATGGTGCCGAACGCCCGGCCGATGTCCCAGTGGGCGTCCGAGATCGGCTTCACGATCTTCAGGATCTGGTCCGGTGTGGCATCCGTCGTGAAATCGAGGTCATTGATCGGCCGATCCAGGAAGGCGTCGCGCACCGGGCCGCCGACCAGGGCCAGCTCGTGGCCGGCGTTCGCGAAGGCCGTGGCCAGTCGGGAAACCGTGGGGGTGGCAGCCAGGTCGCCCAGCCGCTTGAGGGCTGTCGCAACGCTCTGCATGCCCCCATATTAGTTGCTGGAGGGGCGCCGACCGCCCGGCGCAGCGTCATCCCACCCGTGTAAGCCGTAGAATCCCCTACATGGTGGCCGTGTCTGTACCTCAGCATCGGCCCGCGCTCCCCGGATCGAGGCGGGGCCTCAGGGGACGCCCACGGATGCCGTTGGGCGTCGTTCTGGCCGGCCTGCTGGCAGGGGTGCTCCCGCTCGCGATCGGCCTGCCCGCATCCGCCGAGATGCCTGCACCGGCCGCGCAGTCCGCGCAAACCGCGCAAACCGCGCAAACCGCGCAGGTCGCCGCAGCCACGTCGGCCAACGAGGTCAGTATCACGGTGGCACCCACCACGATGCAGCCGCTGAAGGCCGACCAGGACCTCACGGTCACCGTCACGATCGACAATGCGACGCCCGACACCATCGCTCCGGGAACCATCGACCTCTACCTCGCGGAGCGCGCGCTCATCAGCCGCACCGCCCTCAACTCCTGGCTGAGCCCGGAGTCGTCGGTCACATCCGGCGACCTCATGCTGAGCCGGCCGGTGACGGCGTCCATCCAGCCGGACAGCGTCGAGAGTTTCACGCTGACCGTGCCGGCGGATTCCGTCGGCCTCACCAGCGGCAACGCCTGGGGTGCCCGCGGCATCGCCGCCACCCTCACCACCGGCGACACTGTCCGCGCCGAGGGCCGCGGCACCTTCGTCTGGTATTCGGATGAGGAGGTCACCCCGGTCAATCTGGCGGTGATCATGCCGATCACCGTTCCCGCTCAGTCCACCGGACTGATCACCTCGAACGCGCTCGAGACCTACACCTCGCCGTCCGGCGTGCTCAGCCGCCAGCTCGACGGCGTCGCCGGGAAACCGGTCACGATCGCGATCGACCCGATGATCATCGTTTCCATCCGTATTCTCGGCTCCGCCGCGCCGCCCAGCGCGATCGCGTGGCTGGCCCGGCTCGACCAGGCGCCGAACGATATATTCCCTCTCAGCTATGCGGATGCGGATCTGTCCCTGCAGGCCCAGGCCGGCGCGGCAACACTTCTCACGCCGACCTCCTTCGACCAGGCCATCGACCCCGCGCTGTTCACCGCGACGGACCAGAACCTGCCGCCCATTGAGTCCACTGACGCCCCCCAACCGGCTGAGACGCCCGCGGACGCGGCCACGGACTCGCCCGCCTCCACGGAACAGCCGGCACCTCCGGTCGACGGCACGCCGCCGACCATGGAGGAGTTGCTCGCCTGGGAATACAGCGCCACCGACATCGGCTGGCCCGCCGAGGGCGACGTGGCCGCAAGCGACCTTGACGTGTTCACGGCCGGCGGCCTCACCACCACCATCCTGGGCGGTGCGAACGCCTCGGGGGCCGCCAGCGACTTCACCCCCGACTCCGCCGTGGATCTCGGCACCGGCAATGGTCAGGGCCTGGTGATCGACGACGACATCGCCGACGCACTGCGCGCCGCAGCGATGGCGACCACGGATGACGCGTGGCGCAAGGCCATGGCGGAGGTCAGCTCGCAGCTGGCGGTGGTCTCCGCAGAGCGGCCCGGAACGGCCCGCACCCTCCTGGCCACCTTCGATCGTGGCTGGCCGCCGAACGCCAACCGACTCGACCAGACCATCGATGCTCTGTCCACCCTCCTCTGGTACGCGCCGTCCACCCTGCCGCAGGTGCGGGCATCCGCCCCCGCCGACGAGGTCACCTTCGACAGCCTGGCCGAACCCGCAAACCGTGTGGACCAGGCCACCCGACTCCTCGAGCGGGAGGCCGACGTTCTCGCCTTCTCCGCGGCGCTGTCCAACCCGGTGTTCGTCACCGGGGCCCAGCGCCTCGACCTGATGGCCCTCCTGTCCAACGCCTGGGCCGCGCACGACAAGACCTGGTCGGATGCCGTCGGCACCAGTCTCGCGGCGTCCTCGGAGCTCCTGGGCTCCATCACGGTGGCGACCAAGGGGCCGATCAACGTGGTGGGCAGCCAGGTGGACATCCCGGTGACCCTGGACAATGCCCTGAACCAGGCCGTGACCGTCATGGTGCAGGTCGTTCCGTCGAACGGACGACTACTGGTCGGCGACGCCGTCGAATCCACCATCGAAGCGCAGTCCGCGCGCACCGTGACCATCCCCGTGACGGCGGCCGTGGGCAACGGCGCCGTCACCCTGCGCGTGACTCTGCTGACGCCGACGGGATCAGTCATCCAGGACGCATCCCTGATTCCGATCAACGTTCGCGCGGATTGGGAGGGTCTCGGAGCCCTGCTGTTCGCGGCATTCGTGGTCTTGTTCTTCGGCTTCGGCGTGTGGCGCAACATTCTGCGACGACGCCGGGAACTCGCCAACCTCGAGCCCACCGACACTGCATCACCGACGGAGTCCCGTGCCTAAGACCGACAGCATCGGCCGGGCGAGCGCGTTCCTCGCCTCCGGAACGATCGTTTCCCGCATCCTCGGCTTTGTGAAACTGATCGTGCTGGCCGGGGTGATCGGCCAGGTCGGCCAGAGCACCAACGCCTTCGCCGTCGCGAACCAGCTCCCCAACACCATCTATGTCATCGTGGCCGGCGGGGTCCTGACGGCCGTCCTGGTGCCCCAGATCGTGCGTGCCAGCCTGCACGACGACGGCGGCACGGCCTATATCAACAAACTCCTCACGCTGGCCCTGGTCATCCTCGCCGCGACGACCATCGCAGCCACCGCCCTCGCTCCCGTGCTGACGCTGCTCTACGGGTCGAACATGAAGCCGGAATCGTTGGCTCTGGCAACGGCGTTCGCCTTCTGGTGCCTGCCGCAGATCTTCTTCTACGGCCTTTACACGGTCCTGGGTGAGGTGCTCAACGCTCGCAAGTCATTCGGCCCGTTCACCTGGGTTCCCGTGCTCAACAACGTCGTGGCCATCGCCGGTCTGGTCATCTTCTCCGCGCTCTACGGGGCCGACCCGAACGGTGCCCGACTGGCCACCGAGTTCACGCCCGCCATGATCGCGGTCCTGGCCGGGAGTGCCACACTCGGGGTCGTGCTCCAGGCGGTCGTGCTGTTCTACTTCTGGCACCGCATCGGCCTGCGCTTCCGGCTCGACTTCCGATTCCGCGGCGTCGGTCTCGGCGTGGCCGGCCGCATGGCGAGCTGGACCTTCGGGATGCTTCTTCTGACCACCCTGGCCGGGATCGTTGAGACCCGGGTGGTGACTCTCGCCGGCGACTCCGACGCTTCGGTCGCGGCGCTCAACACCGCCTGGCTCATCTTCATGCTCCCGCATTCGGTGATCACGGTCTCGGTCGCCACCGCCTACTTCACCCGCATGAGCGAGCACGCCTCGGTGGGCAAGGTGGACCTGGTGAGAACGGATGCCTCCTCCGCCATCCGGGGAACCACCCTGATCATCATGCTAGCCTCCGCCGTCATCGCCGTCTGCGCCTATCCGTTCGCACGGGTCTTCGTCTCCCCGTACGACCAGGTGCAGAGCATCGGAAACGTCATCATCGCCTATGTCCTCGGCCTGGTCGCGTTCTGCATCCTGTTCGTCGTGCAGCGCACCTTCTACGCTCTCGGCGATACCCGGACGCCGTTCTTCTTCACCCTGTTCCAGGTGACCCTGGTCATCATCGGCGTGCTCGCCTGTGCGCTCCTGCCCAGCGCCTGGATCGCCGCCGGCGTCGCCCTCACGGTCACCGTCTCCGGCGTGGCCCAGGCTGTGCTGGCCGCCTGGCTGCTCCGCGGGCGTCTGGGCGGCCTCGACGGGCGGCGCATCCTGCGCAGCCTCGTCAAGTACGCGGTGGCCGCCGTGCCCGCAATCCTGGCCGGTCTCCTGCTCCTGCTCCTGCTCGGCGGCACCGAGGAAGCCGGGTTCGCCCTGTCCGGGAAGCTCGCGGCCGTCGTGTCCATGATCGTGATCGGACTGGTCATGTCCGCCGTCTACTTCGGGCTGCTGCTGCTCATGCGCACCAGCGAGCTTCGGGGCTTCGTCGACCCGCTGGTCGACCGCATCCGTCGCCGCTGATCCGCTGCACGACCGATCGGTCGACGGCCGGCCGGGTGACCGGCGCTCAGGAGCCTCGGAATAGCATCCGATTAGGATGTGTTGTATCCGGCAGCGAGGCAATTGAGATCGCTTCCCCCTACAACTCGAAGGAGTCTACGCGTGCGTCAGATCATCATCATCGGCTCCGGACCGGCCGGTTTCACGGCCGCGATCTACGCCGCCCGCGCGAACCTGAAGCCGCTTCTGATCGCCAGTTCGGTCGAAGCCGGCGGCGAATTGATGAACACGACCGAGGTGGAGAACTACCCGGGCTTCGCCGAGGGTATCCAGGGCCCCGAGTTGATGGCCAAGATGCAGGAGCAGGCCGAGCGGTTCGGCACTGAGGTTCTCTACGACGACGTCACCGAGCTCGACCTCACCGGCGACACGAAGACCGTCACCCTCGGCAGCGGCGAGACGCACGAAGCCCTTGCCGTGATCTTCGCCACCGGTTCCGCCTACCGCAAGCTCGGCCTCGAGGACGAAGAGCGCCTGTCCGGCCGCGGCGTGTCCTGGTGTGCCACCTGCGACGGCTTCTTCTTCAAGGAGAAGACCATTGCCGTGATCGGTGGCGGCGACTCCGCCATGGAGGAGGCCACGTTCCTCACCCGCTTCGCGAGCAAGGTCTACATCGTGCACCGCAAGGACACCCTGCGGGCCTCCAAGATCATGCAGGAGCGCGCCTTCGCCAACCCGAAGATCGAATTCGTCTGGAACTCCGAGGTGGTCGGCATCACGGGCACGGATGCCGTGGACGGCCTGGTCCTGCGCCACACCGTCACCGGCGCCGAGACCTCGCTCCCCCTCGGCGGTATCTTCGTGGCGATCGGCAACGACCCACGCACGCACCTCGTGCACAACCAGCTCGACCTCACCCCCGAGGGCACCATCGCCGTCGCCGGTCGCAGTTCCAAGACCAGCCAGACCGGTGTGTTCGCGGCAGGCGACGTGATCGACCCGACGTACCGTCAGGCCGTGACCGCCGCGGCATCCGGAACCGTCGCCGCCCTCGACGCGGAGCACTACCTGGCCTCGCTGCCCGAGGAACTGCTGGCCAGCGCTGGCGAACCCGCACTCGCGTAAACCTCACCGAACTCGCCCATCACACAATCAAGGAGCAACCACATGTCTGCACGCGCTGTCACCGACGCCACCTTCGACCAGGAAGTCATCAACAACGAGAAGACTGTTCTGGTGGACTTCTGGGCGGAGTGGTGTGGCCCGTGCCGCGCCGTCAGCCCGATCCTCGATCAGATCGCCACCGAGAACGCTGACAAGCTCGACATCGTCAAGCTGAACGTCGATGACTTCCCGGCGTTGGCCGCCAAGTACCAGATCACCTCCATCCCCGCGATGAAGGTGTTCCAGAAGGGCGAGGTCGTCAAGACCGTCATCGGCGCCAAGCCCAAGGTTGCGCTCGAGAAGGATCTGGCCGCCTACCTGGCCTGACCACCTCTCTCCGCAGAGACCCTGACCCGCCCGGCACTCGCCGGGCGGGTCTTTTGGGATTCGGGCCGAGTGGTGGCAACCCCATACGATTGAAGCCTCACCAGATCGGAAGTGACGTGACCGCACAGCGCTCTCCCCAGACCGGCAACAACCTCGACCCCTGGTACCACCACTACGCCGAGCGAGCCGCGGGGTTGCGCGCCTCCGAGGTCAGGGCCCTCTTCGCGGTGGCTTCCCGCCCCGAAGTCGTTT
Source organism: Cryobacterium cryoconiti (assembly GCF_004403065.1). Taxonomy (GTDB): domain Bacteria; phylum Actinomycetota; class Actinomycetes; order Actinomycetales; family Microbacteriaceae; genus Cryobacterium; species Cryobacterium cryoconiti. Next base: position 52,970 of record NZ_SOHA01000028.1, on the reverse strand, counting down.
CCCTGGCCGGCGGCATGCCGTTCGTCGCTGCTCTGCCGCCCGACCTGGTCATCAGCGCCATGGACCGTGTCATGCGCCAGCAGGGCCCCGTCGCCCTGCAGTACGGCTCCGGCCAGGGGGTCCCCGTCTTGAGAGAGCAGATTCTCGAGGTAATGGCGCTGGAGGGCATCCGTGCGCACGCCGATGACGTTGTCGTGACGACCGGGTCGCAGCATGCGCTGGAACTGGTCAGCAAGCTCTTTCTCGATCCCGGTGACGTGGTGCTCTCGGAGGGCCCCAGCTATGTGACCGCCATGGTCATCTTCAAGTCGTACCAGGCCGAGGTGGACCACGTGCCCATGGACGAGCACGGTCTGATCCCCGAGGCGCTTCGGCAGCACATCCAGCGCCTGAAAACCGCCGGCAAGACCATCAAGTTCCTCTACACGATCCCCAACTTCCACAACCCGGCGGGCGTGACGCTCAGCTGGGCCCGGCGCCTCGAAATCCTTGAGATCGCCCGGGCCAACGACATTCTGGTGCTGGAGGACAACCCGTACGGGCTGCTCTATTTCGACCAGCCGGCACCGGATGCGATGCGTTCGGTCGAAGAGGACGGCGTCGTCTACCTCGGCACGTTCTCCAAGACCCTCGCTCCCGGTTTCCGGGTGGGGTGGGCGTTGGCCCCGCACGCCATTCGGGAGAAGCTGGTGCTGGCCAACGAGGCCGCAGTGCTCTCCCCCAGCTCGTTCAGCCAACTGGTCATTTCGGAGTACCTCGCGACAGCCGACTGGAAGGGGCAGATCAACACGTTCCGCGGCGTGTACCACGAGCGCAAGACCGCACTGTTGGATGCCCTCGAGGAGTACCTGCCCGATCTCACCTGGACCAACCCCAACGGCGGGTTCTACGTCTGGGTGACCCTGCCCGATGGGCTCGACTCGAAGGCCATGCTGCCGCGGGCGGTCAAGGAGCTCGTGGCATACACGCCGGGCACGGCGTTCTTCGCCAACGGGGACGGGCGGCGCAACATGCGCCTCTCCTTCTGCTACCCGACGCCGGATCACATCCGTCTCGGCGTGCGCCGCCTTGCGACCGTTCTCCGCGATGAGCTTGACCTGCTTGAGACCTTCGCCGGCACCGGTTCCCTGAACCCGCCGTACGAAGACGGCCGCTTCACGTCACCTCCGCCGGACATCTCCTAGTTCACCTCCCCCGGTCCCATTTCAGCCTGAGCAAGGAAAACCCTGATCATGAGCAATTTTTTACCCCTTGATATCGTTGTTCTCGCCGGTGGGATCTCGCATGAGCGAGACGTGTCGCTTCGATCGGGACGACGGGTCGCGGATGCCTTGACGGGCCTCGGTCACACCGTCACCCTGCTCGATCCCCAGGCCGGTCTGCTCGCCGACCTGACCAGGCGCAAGCCTGACGTGGTCTGGCCGGTCGTGCACGGGGCGACCGGCGAGGACGGAGCCCTCCTGGCCCTCCTCGAGACCACGGGGATCCCCCACGTAGGTTCACGCGGCGGCCCCGCACGTCTGGCCTGGTCCAAGCCCATCGCCAAGGAGCTCGTGCGCCGGGCCGGGTATTCGACCCCGGACTCGATCGCCCTGTCCACCGAGACATTCCGCGATCTCGGTGCCGCGAGTGTTCTGGAGCACCTGCTCACCGCACTACCCACGCCGCTTGTGGTGAAGCCCGCCGAAGGCGGCTCGGCCCAGGGAGTCAGTATCATCGACACCGCCGCCGGGCTGCCCCGGGCCATGGTCGATGCCTATACCTACGCCACCGTCGCGCTCGTTGAAGAGAAGGTCGAGGGCACTGAGCTCGCTGTGACCGTGATTGACATCGGCGACGGCCCCGTCGCCCTCCCCGCCGTGGAAATCGTCCCCATCGACGGTGTGTACAGCTTCGAGGCTCGGTACAACGCAGGAGAGACCTTGTTCTACACTCCGGCTCGTATTCACGACCAGATCGCCGACCTGGTGGCGGAGACCGCGATCGCCATTCACACCCTGCTCGGGCTCCGGCACATCTCCCGCATCGACCTGATCGTGGACGCGGACGGAGTGCCGTGGTTCCTGGAGGCGAATGTCCTCCCCGGTTTGACTGAGACATCCCTGGTCCCCCAGTGCATCGAAGCCTCCGGGCAGTCCCTCGGCGCCGTCTACGACGCGCTCGCCCGCGCGGCCATCGCCGACGCTTAAAACTCCCCCAATCCGCCGTGTTTCACGTGAAACACGCACCCCGTTGCCCCGGTGGTCGAGCCTGTCGAGACCCGTCCCCCAGTCGCCCCCACGGTGGTCTCGCACCCACGGTGGTCTCGCACCCACGGTGGTCTCGCACCCACGGTGGTCTCGTACCCACGGTGGTCGAGCTTGTCGAGACCCCCTCCCTCTGACGCCGGCCACGCCACCCCCACGCCGGTCGAGTACCCACGCAGGTCGTGCACCCACGGTGGTCGAGCTTGTCGAGACCCACCCACCAGACCGCACGCCACGGTGGTCGAGCTTGTCGAGACCCCTCCCCGCTCGCCCCAGTCGCGCTTGTCGAAGCCTCACCTCACACAACCGCTCACCTCTGAGTCGGCTCCACGGGTGGGACCATTGGGACCATCACGCTTCGACAGCTGCTCCACATCTCCTCCCCCACGCCAACACTCCGCCATGTTGCCCCACACCCGCAGCCCGCCCGAATCTTCCCCACCGTCGCAGCCAAGATGGTCCCCATGCCATATATGTACATCCTCGAGTGCTCAGACGGCTCCTACTACGTCGGTAGCACGTGGAACATCGAACGTCGATTATCACAGCACAACGCTGGCGAGGGCGCGGAATACACCCGTACGCGCTGCCCGGTGGAGCTCCGATATCTTGAGGAGTACTACATGATCAAGGATGCGTTCGCGCGCGAGAAGCAGGTTCAGGGATGGAGCCGTCGAAAGCGCAGGGCCCTCATCGAAGGTCGCGCTGATGAACTCCCCACACTGAGCCGCACGGCACGGCTGGGCAGCAGCGGCGTTGAGGCTGTCGACTGAACTCCTGACCGGTATTAACGCATCCCACACGACCCTTGAGCCGGATCAATCGATAATTCACGTGAACAGGCGCAGCTACTCCCCCGACGCAGTGTCCGTCAAGCCGACCTACAACCGCACACTCGACCGTTTCACGTGAAACACTCGGCGCACCGCACTCCGCACCGTTCCACCCACTGTGGTCATGTTGCTCGGTATCGCGTCACAGCCATTGTGTTGACACTCACCACCTGACTCACCCTCGAGATCATGATCCGCGTGGGCATTCACCTGCCTATCGCCACCATGACGGATGGCCGTTGGGCTCCAGCAGGGCTCCCCGATCGCGGACGGCATCGGAGACCAGACGTCCGTAGAGATCTACGGATCCGCCGGCCTACCACCCGACACCGTTTGACCGCAGGAACTACGCACGATCTGCGCACTGTGAGCAGTAGAGAACGGGCTTCAGGTCTGAAATCGACCGACCTGACCTGCTCCCGCCCGCCCGCCACGCATCCAGGATCCACCCCGGTTGACATTCAACACACTGCGCGTCACAAGGAGACAGGGCAGAATTAGCGACGTCCGGAAGCATTGCAATCATCGGTTTGAAACGAAACGAGCACTCAGTGGGTCCGCTTTGGAAGACAATTCCGACTCCTCGGCCCCTTGAACTCTCATGTTTCACGTGAAACACACCCACGTCGCCCCAGGTCGCCAGTCGTCCCCGTCGATTCCAGTCATTGCCCGCTAGCGAGCAGAACTACCTGTCCACTTGAGACAGCTACTAGATCGCGGCCGGATCCTCACTTCCGGAGAGTCCGGGTACCTACCTCACGCGACGCGTGCACTACCTCTCTCCACGAGCGCGGGCATAAGGGCCACGAACGACAACCCACCCTTATGAGACTCGACCGAATGCACCCGGGGGCTGGTCCAAGTCGTCTTCGCTCGGTGAGCGGACGGGAATCCTTCTCCCGCGATGAGCAGCACTGGGTGAGTGGATGCTCTTGAAGCAGCATGCACCGACGCGACAAGGTTTCACGTGAAACATGCACTGAACTCGTGCGTCTCGGTTGCGCAGGGACAGTGGCCAATTGCGGGTCGGAGGCCACGTCGCGGTCTGACACCGCAACTGGTGCGACAGCTTCGGTCTCGACAGGCTCGACCACCGCGGGATCACCGCACGACGTGCCTTGCACGGTCTCGACAGGCTCGACCACCGCCGGGATCACCGCACGACGTACCTTGCACGGTCTCGACAGGCTCGACCACCGGTTTTTTGGAAGTCATTGCGTTTCGGGGGTCGAGCTTGTCGAGACCTCGTCACCGACAAATCTGCCTCCAAGCCACACCACACTGAACAATCGATGTGGACAGTCGTGCCCTCGTGAACCCGAAATGGATTAAATTTGAGCCTCGCAGAGGTGATTTCCGAAAATTCGAAGTGCTTCAAAGATGCTTAGGATGCTTCCTGGTGACGCGAAATGTTCCGTTTTGCATGCATTTCTGGCGTCACATTGAAAGGCTGCTGAATCGACGCCGCTGTGAATACTCGAAGAATCACACCGGGAGACCCTGGCGGTTCACTCCGCGGGTCTCGACAGGCTCGACCACCGAGCGGTGCGACCGATCTCGCGAGGACACAGAATTGATGTTTCACGTGAAACAAGCGAACGAGTCTTGACCGGCTCGACCTCCGACGGGGTAGACCACACACGGGACAGAGGGTCTCGACAGGCTCGACCACCGAGGGACAGAGGGTCTCGACAAGCTCGACCACCGAGGGACTCAGGGTCTCGACAGGCTCGACCACCGAGGGACTCAGGGTCTCGACAGGCTCGACCACCGACAGGGTCGAGCACCGACGGGCCTCCCCCGGTCCGAGGACACGGGTGTGGCGGAGTCGGGCTAGCTGGCTCCGAAGCCGGGCTCGCCGATCACGCCGAGAATCCGATTGAGGTCGCCAATGGTGGCGAAATCAACCGTGATCTGGCCTTTTCGTGCACCCAGGTGAATCTTGACGCGAGTGTCGAGGCGATCCCCGAGGTGCTCGGCGATCTCATCGAGGTGACCCTGTCGGCGCCCGCCGATCGGTTTGACCGGCGCAATCCGCGGTGTGGTCGCCGCAGCGGCCTCCGCTGCCCGCACGGACAGGTCTTCGTTGACGATCTTGTCCGCGAGCTTCAACATGCCGACCGGGTCGACGACCGACAGGATGGCGCGCGCGTGACCTGCCGAGAGAACGCCGGCGGCGACACGAAGCTGAACGGACTCCGGAAGCTTGAGCAGACGAATGGTATTCGTGATCTGCGGACGCGAGCGGCCGATTTTGAGCGCCAACTCCTCCTGGGTGATACCGAAGTCCGCGAGAAGCTGCTGATATGCCGAGGCCTCTTCCAAAGGGTTCAACTGTGCTCGGTGCAGGTTCTCCAGCAGCGCATCCCGCAACATGTCGACATCCGCCGTCTCGCGGATGATGGCGGGAATGGTGGCGAGACCCGCCTCCTTGGTGGCGCGCAGGCGCCGCTCCCCCATGACGAGTTCGTACTTGCCCGGTTGCTCAACGATGGACCGCACCACGATCGGCTGCAGGACGCCGACTTCCCTGATGCTGCGCACCAGCTCGGCCAGATCTGTTTCGTCGAAGACATTTCGCGGTTGCACGTGGTTCGGAACGATATCGTTCGGATTCAGATGCGCCAGGCGGGCCCCGGGAACGGGCAGCAGGCCGACGTTCTCATTCGGCTTGACCGCGTCGGAATAGGGGAAGAAGACGTCGACCGGGCGCGCCTGTGTCGGGTCATCCTGGATGGGGATCAGTGCGCCGATCCCACGGCCGAGCCCAGTCCGTTTTGCCATTAGAGTACGACTCCTGTCTGAGGGGCGCCCCGACGGGCGATTTCTGCCGCTGCTTCGAGGTAGGAGAGCGATCCTGCGGAGTTGAGGTCGTAGCTGATCACGCTCTGACCATAGCTCGGCGCCTCAGAAACGCGCACAGACCGGGGAATCAAGGTATTCAGGACCTGCTTCGGGAAGTGCTCGCGCACATCCTGAGCCACATGATTGGCGAGGTTGGTGCGGCTGTCGTACATCGTGAGCAGGATCGTGGAAACGGCGAGTTCCGGGTTCAGGTGCTTCTCGATCAACTCGATATTCTTGAGCAGTTGACTCAAACCCTCGAGGGCGTAGTACTCACACTGGATCGGAATCAGCACCTCGCGCGCCGCGACGAACGCGTTGATCGTGAGAAGGCCGAGAGACGGTGGGCAGTCGATGAATACGTAGTCGTACGGATCGTCCATCGTCTTCAGGTGCAATTCGAGGGCGCGATTCAGCCTCTGTTCGCGCGCCACGAGCGACACCAGCTCGATCTCAGCACCCGCGAGGTGAATGGTCGCCGGCACGCAGAACAGCGACCCGAATTCGGGGCTGTTCTGTACAACCGTGGCCATCTCAAGATCGTTGACGATCACGTCGTAGACGCTCGGCGTCTCCGCACGATGCTCGACACCCAACGCCGTGGAGGCGTTGCCTTGCGGGTCGAGGTCGATCACCAGGACGCGGGCGCCCTGGCGGGCCAGCGCCGCGGCGAGGTTGACCGCCGTGGTGGTCTTACCGACACCACCCTTCTGGTTCGAGATGGTGATGACACGCGTCTTCTCCGGCTTCGGCAGCTGATCCGCCGCGATCCGCTGCCGGCGCCGGGTCAGGTCCGAAATCTCCCGGGCGAGCGGAGTCGTATCGTCAAACCCCGTTGCCGTCTTGCTCAATTGCTGGTCTTCGCCAGGTTGTTTCACGTGAAACCTTCGCGTTCGACGATTGATGAGCCATCCCGCAGGGGCTCCGGTTGTGTCTCACCACTGACAGAAAGCCGACACCGGGGACTAATCCACTGTAGCCCTTATGACCCGGGTCACGTCCTGCAGCACACCGTCACCGAGCGTGATCACCTCGACATTGCTCAGACGGAACTTACGGATGGCCTTCGCGGCGGCTTCAATCTCTGCCGGTGCCCCCGCGCCCTTCATCAACACCAGTTGGCCCCCGGGTTTCACAAGGGGGGCGGTCAGTGGGATCAGGGTGCGGAAGGCGCTCACGGCCCGTGCAGTGACCTGGTCGAGGCGCTGCGGCAGACGCACGTCTTCCGCGCGGGCCCGCAGCACGGTGGCATTGGTCAGACCCAGTGCGGTGACCTGACTCGTGAGCCAGGCAACCCGGCGTTCCATCGGCTCGATCAGCACAAAAGTCACATCTGGGCGGGCGATCGCAAGGACCAGGCCCGGCAGACCGGCCCCGGAACCCACGTCTCCGACCAGGCCGGGACGCAGGAGTGGAGCGACGATCGCACAATTGAGGATATGTCGACTCCATAGCCGGGGTAACTCAAGTGGCCCGATCAGACCGAGTTCCTCACCCTGTGCGGCCAGATTGCGCACGAATGCGCGCGCCACCTCGATTCGGTCTCCGAAAAGAGCCACAGCCGCGGCAGGTTCAACCTCAAGAATGTCAGTCACGGCGCGAGAGCTACACCGGGGAGATAACCGTGTGGCGGTCTCGGCCCTCACCCTTGGATTCCGATACGAAACCGGCTTCGGAGACCAGGTCGTGCACAAGCTTGCGCTCGTAGGACGACATGGCCGGCAGGGAAGCCTCGGCGGCGCCGGCCTGGATACGCTCAACGGCCCGTGCAACCAGAGAGGCCAGCTCAGACTGCCGGGCGTCTCGGGATCCGCCGATATCGAGGATCAGCCGGGAGAAGGATCCGGTCTTGTTCTGCACGGCCAGGCGAGTCAGCTCCTGCAGGGCGTTGACCGTCTCTGGCTTGGAAAGCAACCGGAGGTTCGCGACGTCCGAGGAGTTGACCGACAGGTACGCCCGACCGTTGCGGGCATCAATGTCGATGTCCCCATCGAGATCGCAGATGTCGAGGAACTCCTCGATGTAGTCTGCGGCGATATCCCCCTCCTGCTCGAGCTGGTCGAGAGTGGGAGATTCGTCCGCCGGTCCAGGCGCGGCGATCACATCAGTGTTCTCAGTCACGTTGGGTCTCTTCTTATTTTTTGGGGCCGGTTTGCTTCTTGGCACGATTCTTGGCGATCGGCTGCTGACGCTGGGGTTTCTTGGGCTCTTCAACCACAATCACGTCACCATCCGTGGCGATGAGCTTACCCTTGCGGGCCAACCGCTCTTCGCGGGCCTTGGCGGCCTCACTGCCGGGCGTGGGCATGTTCCGGATGACCAGGAACTGCTGGATCATCGTCCAGATGTTGGAGGTCAGCCAGTAGAACATGACGCCGAGGGGGAAGGCCACGCCGGAGAAGGCGAAAACGAGAGGCAGCAGGTACAACATGATGCGCTGCTGCTTGAACATGGGGCTGGCCTTGGTCTCCGGCGACATGTTCTTGGAGACGATCTGCAGCTGGGTGATGAACTGCGAGGCGGTCATCAAAACCACCATGATGGCTGCGATCCACATGACCACGGCATTGAAGTCCTGACCAGCGAGCATTTTAGTCCACTGGGAGGCAAACGAGTCGTGCAGTGGCGCGTCGCCGAAGAGGGTGGCGTTGCCGAAGCTCTTGGCGAGATCGTCGTTGAGTGGGCCGACTCCAGCCTGGCTGCGCTGCGCATCGTTCAAGACGGAGAACAACGCGAAGAAGATCGGCATCTGCAGCAGCAGGGGCAGGCAGGAGCTCAGTGGGTTGGTGCCCGTGCGCTTGTAGAGATCCATCGTCTCGCGGGACATGGCCTCACGCGAGAATTGGTCTTTCTTGCCCTTGTACTTGTCCTGGATCTTCTTCAGCTGCGGGGCGACCTCGAGCATCTTGCGCTGGCTTTTGATCTGCCGAACGAAGATGGGGATCAGGGCGGCCCGCACCACGATCACGAGGCCGACGATCGAGAGCACCCAGGTCAGACCGCCGTTGTAGTCCATCCCCAGGGCGGAGAAGAGTGAGTGGAATGCTACGAGCAGAAGCTCGACGACCCATTTCAGCGGCCAGAGAATCGTACCTAGGAGGTCCATCTTTGCGTCAGCCCTTTCCGTGGCTCGCTGCGATAACAAAACCAAACGACGTCACGGTGTAGCGACGCTTCCGCTTGAGGGGAACGTCATCAATCCCGCCTGCGGCCCACGGATGGCATCGGCCCAGCCGGAGCGCGGCTCGGGCTGATCCCACGATGAGTCCGTATTCCTGAACAGCGCCGAGTGCATACGCCGAACAGGAGGGGTAGTACCGGCAAACATCGCCGTAGAGCGGGGAAATTACGGCTCTGTACGCACGCAGGACGAGAACCCCCGCGTTCCGCGGGAGGAGTATGAGCGTGGTCAGAAACCAGTTCATCAGTCAGCGAGCCGATCGGATCGATGACTGGGTCTTGCCGGCCGGGGAGGAACCCGAGGTGCGCTGGAATTTCTCCAGCGCCTCGGCCAGTTCCGTATGCAGGGTCGACCAGGGTGCATTCGTTGCCGAGGGCAAAGCCCGGATGACGACATCCGTGCCGGGCCGGGTTGAGGCCAGCAAATCGAAGCTTGCCGCCTTCAACCGGCGCCGAACACGGTTGCGCCGCACGGCGTCGCCCACGTTTTTCGCAACGATGAAGCCGAACCGCACCGAAACTCCATCGGAATTCCGGCGCAGATAGGTCACCAGATGCGGGCCCACAACTCGCACACCCCGGCGGACGACCAGCTTGTAGTCGTCACCGGTGGTGATGCGATGGGCCCCCGCGAGCACGAGAGTGCTTAGGCGGAGAGTTCGATGCGACCCTTGCGACGGCGAGCACCGAGAATCGCGCGGCCGGCACGGGTCTTCATGCGAAGGCGGAAGCCGTGCACCTTGGCGCGACGGCGATTGTTCGGCTGAAAAGTTCTCTTGCTCATTGTTTTGTCTCCACGTGTTAAATCTCCGTAGGCCAAACTGAGCGGCCGGGAAAGAGTGAGGTAGCCCTCGGGCTGGGGTCAACTGATTAAAACTACGGCTTTGGCCGGTGATGGTCAAACTCGACCTCCCAGAATCCTCGTTCTACACACAGTTTGGTTCAGTTGGATCATCGACACGCGCACGAAATGCGAACGAATTTGGCCTGACTGGCGGTGATTGACTACCGTGAGGACAAGTTATCCACAGGTTTTCAACATTCCCTGTGAATTGGGGCTTATTTGCCCACAGGCGGTGGATAACCTTGTGGATGCTTTGGCTGGATCACGCGTTCAGAGTCGAGCCGCGCCTCGATCTCCGTCGTTGTAGAAGGCAACACTGAGAGAAAAGCGGAGAAAAACCATGGCCACCGACGAACAGCCCATCGCGGATACCTGGCGGTCTGTCCTGACCAGTCTGGAATCCGACGACAGCATCACCCCCATGCTGTATGGCTTTCTCAATCTAGTCGAGCCCAAGGGAATCGCCGCGGGAACCTTCTACCTGGAGGTCCCGAACGAGTTCACGGCCAGCATGCTCAACCAGCGGATGCGGGTGCCTTTGCTGACCGCGATGGGCCAGCTCGATGAGGCCTCCGCGGTGTCCACGTTCTATGTGGTCGTCAATCCGGAGCTGGAGAAGGAGTCGATCAGGCCCGTACACGAGTCCACCTCTCCCCCTGATGTGGAAACGCCGGCAGCGCCGCAGTCGGTTTTTGAGAGCAGCTCTCCCGAACGCCCGCACGACACCCGACTCAACTCGAAATACAGTTTCGACAACTTCGTGATCGGGCAGTCCAACCGCTTCGCTCATGCTGCCGCGGTCGCTGTGGCGGAGGCACCGGCGAAGGCCTACAACCCACTCTTCGTCTACGGTTCGTCTGGCCTCGGCAAAACACACCTGCTGCACGCCATCGGCCATTACGCAATGAGCCTCTACCCCGGCATCCGTGTGCGTTATGTCAGCTCGGAGGAATTCACCAACGACTTCATCAACTCCATCGCGAACAACCGCGGCTCCGCATTCCAGTCCCGGTACCGCAACATCGACATCCTGATGATCGACGACATTCAGTTCCTGCAGGGCAAGGCGGAAACCCAGGAAGCCTTCTTCCATACCTTCAACACTCTGCACGACCACAACAAGCAGGTGGTCATCACCAGTGACCTCCCGCCCAAACACCTCACCGGTTTCGAAGACCGGATGCGCTCACGCTTCGAGTGGGGTCTGATCACGGATGTCCAGGCTCCCGACCTCGAAACCCGCATCGCCATCCTGCGCAAAAAGGCTCAGAGCGAAAAGCTCCAGGTTCCGCACGACATCCTCGAATTCATGGCGTCCAAGGTCTCCTCCAACATCCGTGAATTGGAGGGCACGCTGATTCGAGTGACGGCCTTCGCCAGCCTCAACCGCACACCGGTGGACATGGACCTGGTGCAGACCGTGCTCAAGGACCTGATCACTCTCGATGAGGACAACGTGATCGCGCCGGTGGACATCATCACCAACACCGCCGACTACTTCAAGCTGTCCGTCGATGACCTCTACGGGTCGTCTCGTTCTCAGGCGATCGCCACGGCTCGCCAGATCGCGATGTACCTCTGCCGTGAGCTGACAAACCTCTCGTTGCCCAAGATCGGCCAGTTGTTCGGCAACCGCGACCACACCACGGTCATGTACGCCAACAAGAAAATCAGCGAATTGATGAAAGAGCGCCGGTCGATCTACAACCAGGTGACGGAGCTCACAAACCGCATCAAGCAGAACCACCGCTACAAATAAGACCCATTTTGCGGCGGTTTTCACACCTGTGGATAACCCTGTGGAAATTGTTTACACAACTGGGCACAACCTGTTGAAACTCCTGCGGTTGTTGTGCAAACTCCCTCCGGCCGAATCACGGCCCGGCACCGATGGGTGATTAACACTCACAGGCTGCCAACAAGTTACAAGTTTGTAGTTCCCAGTCGTTAAGCGGGATCCAAATAGTTATCCACAGTTTCCACACCGGTTAAGAAGATTAACAATTAACTTCTATCTCTCTCCATCCGACAACCTTTAGTGCCGGCCGGTTACAAAAAAGTGCCCGGCCAAACACGACTACCATTGAGGCCGTATCCAGGTCTCAAACCGAACAGGAGTGACTTCGTGAGATTTCAGGCCAACCGGGACGTCTTCAGTGAAGCCGTCTCTTTCGCTGTCAAGCTCCTCCCCCAGCGCACGACGCTGCCCATTTTGAGCGGTGTGCTGATCGAGGCGACGGCAACCGGCCTGATCCTCTCCTCGTTCGACTATGAGGTTTCGGCACAAACCGAAATCGCCGCAGACGTGGAAGAAACCGGCAAAGTTCTCGTCTCCGGCCGGCTTTTGGCCGACATCGCGAGCCGGATGCCGAACGCACCCGTTCGGTTCTCGACCAACGAGTCCCGCATCACGGTCAGCTGCGGCAGCGCCAGTTTCACCCTGCTGTCTATGCCCGTTGAGGAATACCCGAGTATCCCGCAGGTCAGCGCGCAGTCCGGTCTCGTACCGGCCGAAGAATTCTCGGCTGCAGTCGCGCAGGTCGCCGTGGCCGCCTCCCGCGACGACGTCACTCCCGTGATCACCGGGGTTCAGCTGCAGATCACCGAGAACAGCCTCAGCCTGGTAGCCACCGACCGCTACCGCGTGGCCGTTCGCGAGATCGACTGGGACAAGGGCAGCACAACCTCGACCGACACTGTGACGGCCTTGGTTCCAGCCCGCACCCTGCAGGAAGTCGGAAAGACCTTCGGCCACAGTGGAACGATTTCGATCGCGATCACCAACACGGACGACCGCGAGCTGATCGCGTTCACGGCCGATAAGAAAACCGTTACTTCACTGCTGATCAAGGGAAACTACCCGCCCGTTCGGCGGCTTTTCCCCGACAATGTGGACAACTACGCGGTCATGAACACCGCTGACCTGATCGAGGCCACCCGCCGCGTGCAACTGGTTCTCGAGCGGGAAGCGGCCCTGCGTTTCACGTTCACCGCGGACGGCCTCACCCTCGAGGCGGTCGGGTCCGAGCAGGCCCAGGCCTCCGAGACCATTGATGCGATCCTGTCCGGCACGGACACGGTCGTTTCGCTCAAACCGCAGTTCTTACTCGACGGCCTGGGCGCGGTGCATTCCGAATTCGTGCGGATCTCGTTCACCAAGACCGAGAACCCCAACAAGCCCGGTCCCGTGCTCATCACCAGCCAGACCTCGCGGGAGCAGGCAGGCGCCGATAGCTACAAGTACCTGCTCCAGCCCAACCTGCTGTTGCGCTAGAGAAGTCTCGGAAGGACTGCAATGCACATCGGCATCATCGGCCTGGGCAAAATGGGCGCCAATATGCGCGCTCGGCTTCAGGCGAACGGGATCGAGGTCACCGGTTTCGACCAGAACCCTGACGTCTCGGATGTTGCCGGGGTGAACGAACTGATCGAAACCCTTCCGACCCCACGCCTGGTATGGATCATGGTTCCGGCCGGGGCCGTGACAGATGCCGTGATCGCTGAGCTGGCCACGGTGCTGAGCTCCGGCGACCTCGTGATCGACGGTGGCAATTCGCGCTTCACGGATGATTTCGCCCACTCGGCCTTGCTGGCCACCGTGGGGGTGCACTACATCGACGCCGGCGTTTCCGGCGGCGTGTGGGGGCTGACCAACGGTTTCGGCCTGATGGTCGGCGGGTCGGCCGACCAGGTGGAGCGAGCCATGCCCGTATTCGACGCATTGCGCCCGGCGGGCCCGCGGGATGAGAGCTTCGTGCATGCCGGGGCGGTCGGTGCCGGGCACTACGCGAAGATGGTCCACAACGGGATCGAATATGCGCTCATGCAGTCATACGCCGAGGGCTATGAACTGCTGGAGAAGCGCGACGACCTGATCGCCGATGTTCCCGGGGTCTTCAAAGCCTGGCAACGCGGAACCGTCGTACGCTCCTGGTTGCTCGAATTGCTGGTCCGTGCTCTGGAAGAAGACCCCGAGTTGGCGAACATCGAGGGTTTCGTCGAAGACTCCGGAGAGGGACGGTGGACCATCGAAGAGGCCATCAGCAATGCAGTCCCCGTTCCGACGATCAGCGCGGCGATCTTCGCCCGTTTCGTCTCCCGTCAGGATGACTCCCCCGCGATGAAAGCCGTCGCAGCCCTGCGCAATCAGTTCGGTGGCCACGCCGTCAAAACGGCTGACTGACCCGAGTGCGGGTCACACACCTGTCGCTGACCGACTTCCGCAACTATGCGCAAGTCGAGGTTCCGTTCGCGCCGGGACCCAACCTGCTCGTGGGCCGCAACGGCCAGGGCAAGACCAATCTCGTCGAGGCACTGGGATTCCTCAGCACCCTCAGTTCACATCGGGTGTCGAACACCTCGGCCATGATCCGGGCCGGCCAGGATGCCGGGATCATCCGGGCACGGCTCGAATACAACGGGCGTGAGATCCTGGCCGAGGTGCAGATCAACCGCACGGGACTGAATCGGGCTCAGGTCAACCGTTCGGTGATCAAGACCCGAGAATTGACGCGCTATTTCTCCAGCGTGCTGTTCGCACCCGAGGATCTGGCCCTGGTGCGCGGTGATCCGTCCGGCCGTCGACGTTTTCTCGACCAGCTCCTGGTCCTGCGCACCCCACGTCTGGCCGGCGTGCTCGCCGACTACGACCGCGTCCTGCGACAGCGGAACACCCTGTTGAAATCGGCGCGCGCTTCGGGGCTGCGCACCACCCAACTCGGCACCCTCGAAATCTGGGACGACCGGCTCGTGGCTCTCGGCTCCGAGATCATCGATGAGCGTGCCGAGTTGGTTCGTCTACTCGCCGAGCCGCTGGGTGCGGCCTACCAGGCCGTCGCAGGCGAAAACCACGGGCCGGCGCTGCTGCCTCTGCTCAGCATCCTCGGCGCCGACGAGGATGCCGCGATCGAGGCGGGTGGTTCCGGCGAGGCCGTTCCGTCAGGCTCGGTTTCGACGGGTTCGGTTTCGACGGGCTCGGTTTCGACGGGCTCAACCACCGGGGAGTCGTTTCGGACGGCGCTGGCGGAGCTCCGCCGCAAGGAACTCGACCGAGGCATGACCCTGGTCGGTCCCCATCGCGACGACGTGATCTTCATGCTCAACTCCCTGCCGGCCAAGGGTTATGCCAGTCACGGGGAGTCCTGGTCCTTCGCGCTCGCTTTGAAACTCGCTTCCGCTGAGCTGTTGCGTCGCGACTCCGCGACCGGTGACCCGGTCCTCATCCTGGACGATGTGTTCGCCGAACTGGATCTGTCCCGTCGTCGCCGTCTGGCCGCCGCCGTCACCGGATTCGAGCAGGTCCTGATCACCGCCGCGGTTCTGGAAGACGTGCCGGAGGAACTCACGGCCCACACCATCCATATCAATGCCGGCTCGGTCGTCGATGGCTGAATCGAGCGAGGCCGCCCGCGTCTATCTGCGCTTCAAGGATGTCTTCGGCGACCCGAACGCGAAACGCATCCGGGCCCGCCGGCGTCCGGGGGCAGAAATCGGGTCGAGTGTCCCCTTCGGCGCCGGACGTGATCCGCGCGGATTGGGCGACACGATCGATTCCCTGACCCTGCAGCTCGGCTGGAATTCGCCGCTGGCCCAATCCGAATTGCTGGCATCGTGGATCGAACTCGCCGGTGAGGAGACGTCGAAGCACTCCACGCCGGCCGGGATCGACGAGGGTGTGCTCACCGTGCAGTGCGAGTCGACGGCCTGGGCCACGCAGCTGCGCATGATGCGGGTCGAAATCATGACGCACATCGCCGTGAAGTATCCGGATGCCGGCATCGAGTCGATCCGTTTTCAAGGGCCCAACGCGCCCTCCTGGAAAAAGGGTCCCAGATCAATTCCAGGGCGCGGTCCACGCGATACCTACGGGTAACTAGCCAAAACAGGTCAACCCTGTGAAATAAACGCCTCAGATGCCCGATTTGGCCCTGACCCCTTGACCCGTTTGATAAGCTCAAGGGTCGCCCGCGCGACGGTCAGGAGCCCAATTTCAGATGTCAGTTGACCCACAGATCGAGCCGGAGCACGGCTACGGCGCAGATGATATCCAAGTCCTCGAAGGACTCGAGGCCGTTCGCAAGCGTCCCGGAATGTACATCGGATCCACCGGACCTCGCGGTCTGCACCACCTTGTCTACGAGATCGTGGACAATTCCGTCGACGAGGCCCTCGCCGGTCATTGCGACACCATCGACATTAGGATTCTGGCAGATGGCGCGGTTCGCGTCGCCGACAACGGCCGTGGGATCCCGGTCGACATTCACAAGGCGGAGGGCCGCTCGACCGTCGAGGTCGTGCTAACAGTGCTGCACGCCGGAGGCAAGTTCGGTGGCGGCGGCTATTCGGTGTCCGGCGGGCTGCACGGTGTGGGCAGCTCGGTCGTCAACGCGTTGTCGAGCCGCCTCGAGGTCGAGGTGCGCCGTCAGGGCCACGTCTGGCGCCAGAGTTTCCATGATGGCGTGCCCAACGCTCCCCTCACCATGGATGAGGTTTCCGACGAGACCGGCACCACCATCACCTTCTGGCCGAGCGCGGAGACGTTCGAAACGACCGTCTTCGACTTCGAGACACTGCGGGCCCGTTTCCAGCAGATGGGCTTCCTGAACAAGGGGCTCAGCCTGACTCTCACGGATGAGCGACCGGAGAACCTCGACGACGAGGGCAAGCCGGTCACCAAGAACTTCCTCTACGAGAACGGCCTCGTCGACTACGTCGAATACCTGAACAAGGCCAAGAAGGCCGACCTGGTCAATGACGACATCATCTCGTTCGAGTGGGAAGACCACGAACGCAAGATGGCGCTCGAAGTGGCGATGCAGTGGACCACCGCGTACACCGAAAGCGTGCACACCTACGCGAACACCATCAACACCCATGAGGGCGGAACCCACGAAGAGGGCTTCCGCGCCGCCCTGACAACCCTGGTCAACAAGTACGCCCGGGAAAAGGGCATCCTGAAGGAAAAGGATGACAATCTCACCGGCGACGACGTGCGCGAGGGTCTGACCGCCGTGGTGTCGATCAAGCTGGCGGAACCGCAGTTCGAGGGCCAGACGAAGACCAAGCTGGGCAACACGGAGGCCAAGTCGTTCGTGCAGAAGGTCGCCAATGATCAGCTGTCCGACTGGTTCAACCGCAATCCCAACCCGGCGCGGGAGATCATCCGCAAGGCGCTTCAGGCGTCGAATGCCCGGATGGCCGCACGCAAGGCGCGCGAGACCGCGCGGCGCAAGGGTCTCCTCGAGGGTGGGGGCATGCCCGGCAAGCTCAAGGACTGCCAGAGCAAGGACCCGTCCCTCTCCGAGATCTTCATCGTGGAGGGTGACTCGGCCGGCGGTTCCGCGGTGCAGGGCCGCAACCCGGAGTTCCAGGCGATTCTTCCCCTGCGCGGCAAGATCCTGAACGTGGAGAAGGCCCGGCTCGACAGGGCCCTCGGCAACGCCGAGGTTCAGGCCATGATCACGGCTTTCGGCGCCGGTATGGGCGAAGAGTTCAACCCGGACAAGGTGCGGTACCACAAGATCGTTTTGATGGCCGACGCCGACGTCGACGGCCAGCACATCACGACCCTGCTGCTCACATTGCTGTTCCGGTATATGCGTCCTCTGATCGACCTGGGGTACGTCTACCTGGCCCAGCCGCCGCTGTACCGCCTCAAATGGGCCAACTCAGCGCACGAATATGTGTACTCCGACCGGGAGCGCGATGCTCTCCTGGCCGACGGCGCCGCAGCCGGCAAGCGCATCCCCAAGGACAACGGGATCCAGCGCTACAAGGGTCTCGGCGAGATGGACTACAAGGAGCTGTGGGAAACCACCATGGCCCCCGAGACCCGCACTCTGCTGCAGGTCACTCTCGACGATGCTGCCGCCGCCGATGAAATTTTCTCCACCCTGATGGGCGAGGACGTCGAGTCCCGCCGTAACTTCATCCAGAAAAACGCGAAGGACGTGCGTTTCCTTGACATCTGACGACACCACCACCGGGGGCACCTTCGGCGAAGGCTCCGAACCGACCGAGGCTGACACCGCATCCGTTGCGGCCGACACCGCGGCGAAGGCCGCGCATCACGCCCAGCACGGCCGGATCGACCAGGTTGACCTGCAGCTCGAGATGCAGCGGTCCTACCTCGACTACGCGATGAGCGTCATCGTCGGGCGCGCCCTGCCCGATGTCCGCGACGGGATGAAGCCCGTGCACCGCCGTGTGATCTACGCCATGTTCGACGGCGGTTACCGTCCCGACAAGGCATTCTCCAAGTGCGCTCGCGTGGTCGGCGACGTGATGGGGCAGTTCCACCCCCACGGTGACTCGTCGATCTACGACGCTCTCGTGCGCCTGGTCCAGCCGTGGAGCCTGCGGTACCCGCTCGCCCTCGGCCAGGGCAACTTCGGCTCCCCCGGCAATGACGGCGCCGCCGCACCGCGGTACACCGAGACGAAGATGGCCCCCCTCGCGCTCGAGATGGTGCGGGACATCGACGAGGACACCGTCGACTTCCAGGACAACTACGACGGTCGCACCCTCGAACCCACCGTGCTGCCCTCGCGCTTCCCGAACCTGCTGGTCAACGGCTCCGTCGGCATCGCCGTGGGCATGGCCACCAACATCCCGCCGCACAACCTGCGCGAGGTGGCCGCCGGCGCCCTGTGGTATCTGCAGAACCCCGAAGCGTCCCGCGAGGAACTGCTCGAAGCGCTGATCCAGCGCATCAAGGGTCCCGACTTCCCGACCGGCGCGCAGATCCTCGGCATCAAGGGCATCCAGGATGCCTATCGCACCGGCCGCGGTTCGATCACCATGCGCGCCGTCGTCAGCATCGAGGAACTCCAGGGCCGCACCTGCCTGGTGATCACCGAGCTGCCGTACCAGGTCAACCCCGACAACCTCGCGATCAAGATCGCCGACCTCGTCAAGGACGGGAAGATCGGCGGCATCGCCGACATCCGTGACGAGACCAGCGGGCGAACGGGCCAGCGCCTTGTGATCGTGCTCAAGCGCGACGCGGTGGCGAAGGTGGTGCTGAACAACCTCTACAAGCACACCCCGCTGCAGGAGAACTTCGGCGCGAACATGCTGGCCATCGTCGACGGGGTTCCGCGCACCCTGTCGCTCGACGGCTTCATCTCCGCCTGGGTCGCCCACCAGATCGAAGTCATCGTGCGGCGCACCCAGTTCCGGCTGAAGAAGGCCGAAGCGGATGCGCACATTCTGCGTGGCTATCTCAAGGCCCTCGACGCCCTCGACGAGGTGATCGCACTCATCCGTCGCTCCCCCACCGTCGACGACGCCCGCACCGGCCTGATGGACCTGCTCGACGTGGACAAGCTCCAGGCCGACGCGATCCTCACCATGCAGCTGCGTCGACTGGCCGCCCTGGAACGACAGAAGATCATCGACCAGGCTGCCGAGCTGGAACTGCTGATCGTGGAGTTCCAGTCGATCCTGGCCAGCCCGGAACGCCAGCGCACCATCATCAGCGACGAGCTCACCGAGATCACCGACAAGTTCGGCGATGACCGGCGCACGGAGATCATGTTCGGTTTCGACGGCGACATGTCGATCGAGGACCTCATCCCCGAAGAGGAGATGGTCGTCACCGTCACCCGTGGCGGCTATATCAAGCGCACCCGCAGCGACAACTACCGCAACCAGCACCGCGGCGGCAAGGGCGTCAAGGGCGCCCAGCTGCGTGCGGATGACGTGGTCGAGCACTTCTTCGTCACGACCACGCACCACTGGCTGTTGTTCTTCACGAACACGGGCCGGGTGTACCGGGCCAAGGCCTATGAGGCGCAGGAATCCGGCCGCGACGCCAAGGGCCAGCATGTGGCCAACCTGCTCGCGCTGCAGCCGGGAGAAGAGATCGCGCAGATCCTGGACATCCGGGACTACGGCGTGGCGCAATACCTGACGCTCGCCACTCGCGAAGGCCTGATCAAGAAGACCGCGCTCAGCGAGTACGACACGAACCGCACGGGCGGCATCATCGCGATCAAGCTCCGCGAGGGCGACGAGCTCGTTTCGGCCCTGCTCGTCGAGAACGACTCCGATTTGCTGCTCGTCTCCAAAAAGGGAATGTCGATCCGGTTCACGGCATCGGATGAGGCGTTGCGCCCGATGGGACGCAGCACGTCCGGCGTGATCGGCATGCATTTCCGCGGCGAGGACAGCCTGCTGGACGCCTCCGTGGTCTCCGACGACGGTTACGTGTTCGTCGTGACCGAGGGCGGTTATGCCAAGCGCACCGCCGCCGACCAGTACCGCCTGCAGAACCGCGGCGGTCTGGGCATCAAGGTCGCCAAGCTCAGTGACGATCGCGGAGACCTCGTCGGGTCGTTGATCGTCGATGAGGAGGACGAAGTGCTCGTGGTCCTCGCCAGCGGCAAGGTGGTACGCTCTGACGTCTCCGAGGTCCCCGCCAAGGGACGAGACACAATGGGTGTCGTTTTCGCTAAGTTTGCGGATGAAGACAGAATCATCGCTATCGCGAAGAACACCGAGCGCAACCTGGTGGCCGAGATCATTGCGGCCGAACCGGAAAGCGCCTTGGGAGAGGAAGAGCCTGTAAATGAGTAGTGTCGCTGAAAAGCTCGCCAAGAAATCCAGCCGTAAGCCGGCCGCGACCAAGCAGGTCCGGCTCAAGCTCGTGTACGTGGACTTCTGGTCGGCCGTGAAACTGTCCTTCCTGATCGCGCTGTGCCTGGGCATCGTCACGATCGTGGCGACGTTCCTGATCTTCACGATCCTGAACGGAACCGGGATCTTCGGCAAGATCGACGACCTGTACACCGACATCGCGGGTGCGTCCTCGGATCTGGCCAGCATCCTGTCGATCGGCAATGTCATGGGCTTCGCCTTCGTCGTGGCGATTCTGAACACGGTCGTCATCACCGCATTGGGAGCCGTCTACGCGGTTCTGTACAACCTGAGCGTGAAGATCACCGGCGGTTTGCTCGTCGGTTTCACGAACAACTAGTCGTCGGATCCTCCCAATCGAGTCGTTGTGCGGCTCGATTGGGAGATTCCCGCCGCATCGGGTAGTCTCAAACCTGCCCAAAGAGGGGGATATAGCTCAGTTGGTTAGAGCGCTTCGCTGATAACGAAGAGGTCCCAGGTTCAAATCCCGGTATCCCCACGCAAGAGTCACCACCACAGCACACACTCCCCGTGAACATGCGGGGCCATAGCTCAATTGGTAGAGCGCCTGCTTTGCAAGCAGGAGGTCCGGGGTTCGATTCCCCGTGGCTCCACAAATGAGTAACGCCCGGCCCCGCACTTTGGGGCCGGGCGTTACTCATTTAATAGAACACTGCGAATCGAACCCGCAGTGAGCGACGAAGGAGCGAACGAAGGGGCTCCCCGTGGCAGATCCCTGGCTCGGAGGCGCGAAGCCCCTCCACAGCGCTCAGGCCGCCCCCTGAGCGCTCTCAAGGCCCATCAGGCCTGCGGGGACCGCTACGAGGCGCCGTGCCCGCAGTGCCCTGACGCAGCCCCCTCACGCACACAAAAGGGGAGGGCCCGCATCCACTGGATGCGGGCCCTCCCCTGAGTAGCTGAACTCGTGCTGAGGACTAGTCCTCGACCGACGTGGCGGCGGCGGGCTCGTCTTCGGCGACCCACAGCTCGTCATCGGCGCGGAAGGTCTGCCAGACGGCGTACGCGACGCCGGCGGCGGCCGCCAGGGCGACACCGAGCGCGATGTAGGTGCCGGCGCCCGGGCCCTTCTTCTCGATCACAACGGGCTTCTGGAACCGCACGCGGTTCAGCGCAGCGCGAACTCGTGCGTCGCGTGCGATGTCCCCGACGCTCATCACGGAGCCGATGGCCGTGCCGATTCCACTGCCGATGCCGGGGAGCACCCGGTCGACGACCTGGTGGCGCACGCCTTCTGCCATGTCCTGAGTGGCCTGCACTCCGGGGCGAAGGAGGTGATCGTAGCTATCACGCACGCGGGGTACTACTTCTTCGCGGGTGAGGATGCCGGCCTGGCGGCTGGCCTCCCGTGCGATGGCGTTGGCACGCTCAAGCACTTCCTGCTGGTTGTTCCATAATTCGTCTGCGCTCTTACGCAGCCGAGTAAGTTCCTTGCGGCGCTTGCGTGACAGGCTCATCTGGACCCTCCATCGATGTCATGTGGCTAACACTGTCCATCTTGCCACGCAATCGTCTGGGAGGGCTCTGGGTGCGCGGGTGTCCATCGGATTGCCCGAATTCGGCTGTGCAAGAATTGGTGCCATGTCTAAGCACACCGCTGTCGCCACTCTCAACACCACCCTCGGACCGATCAAGGTCAACCTCTTCGGCAATCACGCGCCGAAGACCGTCAAAAACTTCGTCGGTCTCGCGACCGGTGAGATCGAGTGGAAGCACCCTGCCACCGGTCAGACCTCCAACGCGCCGCTCTACGACGGCACGGTCTTCCACCGCATCATCAAGGACTTCATGATCCAGGCCGGCGACCCGCTCGGCCAGGGCACCGGTGGACCGGGCTACCAGTTCGACGATGAAATCAACCCTGACCTCGACTTCACCCAGCCCTACGTGCTCGCCATGGCGAACGCGGGTATCCAGGGCGGCCGCGGAACCAACGGCTCGCAGTTCTTCATCACCGTCGTGCCGACCACCTGGCTGCAGGGCAAGCACACCATCTTCGGCGCCGTCGAAGACGAGGACTCCCGTGCGATCGTCGCGAAGCTCGCGACGGTTCCCACCGACGGCCGCGACCGTCCGTTGACGGAAGTTGTCATCGAGAGCGTCACCGTCGAGCAGGTCTAGGCTCCCTTCGATGACAGACCTGCCCGGAACCGCCGCGAACTTCTGCTACCGGCATCCGGGCAGGCAGAGCTTCATCCTCTGCCAGCGTTGCGGCCGCACGATCTGCCCCGACTGCCAGACGCAGGCCGCCGTCGGCGTGATCTGCCCCGAGTGCATGGCGGAGCAGCGCAAGAACGCCCCGCGCACCAAGCCGGCCGTGCTGACCCGGCTCACCCGGTCCTCGCACCCGGTGACGACCACGATCGTCGTCATCACGATGGCGGTGTATCTGCTGCAGTTCGTTCTGGGTGACGATCTCACCAGGATCCTCTGGTACGCGGGCGTCTACTCGTATCCCGGGAATTTCGAGCCGTGGCGGATGCTGACCAGCGTCCTGGTGCACGGCTCCATCTTCCACGTGCTGCTGAACATGTACACACTGTGGATCTTCGGGCAGATCCTCGAGGGAATGCTCGGCCGGGGGCGGTTCCTCGCCCTCTACCTGCTGAGTGGTCTTGCCGGATCACTGGGTGTCCTGTTCCTGTCCGATCCGCGCATTCCGGTGGTCGGCGCATCCGGGGCCATTTTCGGTCTGATGGGTGCGTTCCTGGTCATCCAGAGACGCCTGGGCGGCAACGCGACCCAGCTGTTGATCCTGGTCGGGATCAACCTCGTGATCGGCTTCCTGCCGGGGCTGAACGTGGCCTGGCAGGCGCACGTCGGTGGTCTGGTGGCCGGAGCCGTGATCGGGTTGATCTTCGTTCAGACCCGCCGCATCAAGCAGCAGAGGTTGCAGACGGTGCTGATCACTGCTTTCGGGGCGGTGCTGGGCCTGCTCAGCCTGTCGATGTTCCTGGTCTAGGGGAGCGCTTCGGCGGCCTGGTCACGCAGATAGCCGGCGAAGCCCGCCGGGGCGCGTCCGGTGAGCCGTCCGGAGGTGAGCACCGGAATCAGCTCGGTGCGGATCTCGCTCACCCGGAGGCTGCGCAGGTCGGAGACCAGCCGAACGTCTTCGTGCCCGTCGACGCGGGCGAATTCCCCGGCCTGAAGGTACCGGTCGGCGCGCACGCCGAGGTTCGCGCCATGAACATGGCCGTGCCCCTCGACCAGGCGGTGCTGGGCGTCCCACCGTTCCCGGACGCCGTCGGCCAACCCCTCATCGGGAATCACGGTTCCCAGCACGAGATCGACCGAGTTGCGGGCGAACGCGAGCTGCGCGGACAGCCAGTTCGGCGGCACGGCGGAGTCGGCGTCCGTCGACGCGATCCAGGTTGCCGAGGTGAAATGGTCCGACGTAGGCAACAGATGCCGGACACCGGTGCGGCGGGCGGCCCCGACGGCCCCACTGTTCGTGCTGATGCTCTCGATCTTCGGCCAGGCCGCGGCGATGGCGGCCGTGCCATCGCTGCACCGATCGAGCACGACCACGACGTCGATGACGGGAGGTGCCTGGCCGGCCACGTCGCCGACCTCCGCGATGGCCTCGTCAAGCGCCGAAAGGCAGCGCGGCAGGAGCTCCTCCTCGTTGCGGGCCGGTACGACGACGACGACCCGGTCGATCGAATCCTGCCGGCTCACGGCACCAGGCCTTCACGTTGGGCGACGGAGCGCGCCGGCGCCGCTTCGAACACCTCGAGCAGGAAATCGCGCTCCCGATGCTGCACCGTGCGCTCGATCCCGGCCAGCCGGCCGAGTTCGGCGTGCACCTGGTCCCCGGTCAGTGGATACTCCGGCACCGGATGCCTCCAGTGGCAGGCCACGATCGCCCCACCGTCCGAGATGCTGTCGCGGCAGCGCGCGAGCAGCTCGGTCAGTTCTTCCGCGGAAAAATAGTAGCCGACCTCAGAGAGCACGATCAGGTCGAACGAGCCGTCCGGCCAGTCGGCAGGCAGGGTTCGCCGTGCGAAGGTGACGCCTGGGCGGTCGGCCAGCCGGGCGCGAGCCACCCGGAGCGGCTGCTCCGCAATGTCCACTGCGACGACGCTGTCGCACCTGTCGGCCAGACCGGCCGTGAGCACGCCGATCGAGCAGCCCAGTTCCAGCGCCGCCTGGAATCGTGGGCGGGGCAGCGCCGCCAGAGTGACGAAGCGTTTTCGCTCCTCATACCAGCGGGTCTCGAAGCCCCACGGATCGCGCTTTCCGGCGTAGAAGTCCTCAAAGAAGGCTCCGGACAGGCTCGGCCTGGCCTCGGCCTCCGGCCGGGTCTCCGGTTCACTCTCGCTCTGGATGAATGTCTCGTAGCCGCGCTCGAAGTGCGCACTGAAACTCGCCTGGATGATCGGTTCGTCGCCGGGTAGGTCGGAGAGCGGTTGCACCTGGCTGCGATGCAGGGTCATCGCCCGGGACTTGCGCCTGCTGTCTTCGGGTGCAAGGTCCAGAGTCCGCACCGAGACGTGCGACCAGACCGGGTCGACCGGGGTAGACCAGTGCCAGGCCCAGATCGGGTATTCGAGGAGCCGGATACTTCGGTCTCCAGCCGCGTGGCGGCCTGCCTCGGCCGCCGCCGCGTGGTCCGGGTGGCCGTCGAGACGCCAGGGGGTCACCAGCCAGGTTCCCGGGCCGTCGTCTCCGATGGCGTCGGAGATCGCGCGCGCCGCGTCCTGCAGATGCCCGGCGAGGGATCCGTCGGGAAGTCCGACGAGGCGAACCAGCGCCGTGGGCGCCAGGGCGGCGACGGCGGCGGTCACCTCGAGTCGGCGCAGTGCCACGAGACGAGCGGGGTCGTGCGTGCTGGAGCCGGGGTGGGACGCCTCGCCGTTGGTGAGCACCACCACGGTCACCGGAAGGCCGGCCCGGGCGGCCCGGGCGATCAGCCCGCCGGCGCCGAGGGTCTCATCGTCGGGGTGCGCCGCGACCACGACGAGTTGGCGCAGTTCATCGACGTGCAGTTCCTCCGGTGGGCGTTGTGGCGAGCGGTGCGCAACCGCCCAGACGTTCTCGGACGTGCCGACCTCCGTGTGCTGGAACGTCACCATGGGGACACCCCCGACTCCCGCAGGCGTCGCCCGAGGGCCGCATCGTCACGTTCGGCGTGGTGCTGGCGAACATAGAGCTGCAGGTCGGCGACGCGGGCGGCATGCCGGGCGTCGAAGGCGAGCGGGGCGGGGCCGAGTGCATGGCCCGCGCGGGTGATCACCGCGTCGACAGTGTGTGCGACCTGGCCCCGCACTCGCGCCGCGAGGAGGGCGCCCTGCTCGCCGCCGGCCTCTCCGGCGTCGATCGCCGCCGCGGCGGCGGCCAGGGAGGTCCTCGCGGCAGTCAGGGCGAGGTCGAGGGCGCCCAGGTGGGCGAGCGCGATCTGATCGGGTTCCCGCTCGAGCACGGACTCCCAGACGCGTCGGGCCAGGCCGACGGCTCCACCCCACCAGCAGGCCGCGACGCCGATCCCGCCCCAGGCGAAGCCCGGCCGGCGGAGGTACCAGCCGTCGGCTCCGACCGGCCGCGCGGCAATGTCCTGGAATTCCACCGGCCCGCTCGGCACGCCGGGGAGCCCTCGGCCCACCCACATATCGGTGCGGGCGGTGATTCCAGGGTCGGCGAGGGCAACCACGAACAGGCGCCGGGTGGTGGGGGAGGTGTGCGCGGTGATCAGGGCATGGCTGAGTGAGCCGGCGAGCGAGCACCAGGGTTTCGTTCCGTCGAGTCGCCACTGTTGGGCGCCGGTCGGTCGCGCGACGAGGCGAGCCCCCGCGCCTTCGGCGGCGAAGACGCCCCAGGTCGGTTCCGTGCCTCCGTCCGCGACCAGCACGGCCGGATCCAGGGCGGCCTGATCGAGGATGGAGAGCGCATCAAGGTGAGCCTCGGCCACTCTGGCCGCCGTGAGGTCCATGGCGGCCAGAGTGGCCAGGGTTTCGAAGAGCCGGAGCGTCTGCCCTGACCCCGGGCGGGGAACGGAGGCGCCGAGGGTGCGGGACAGCTCCAGGGCTCGCGCAGCGTCTCCGTTCACGGCGAAGGCCGCCGCGGCGGTGCCCCGCAGGCCGGATTCCGCTGTTCTCTTACCCGGTGCCGTCAGCCAGACCGGCTCCCGGCTCAAGCCTTGCCGGCCGGCTTGGTCGAGGACTTGGACGTGGGCTTTCGCGGGGTGCGGTTCTCGGCGCTGACCATCCAGGAATACTGCTCCAGCTTCTCGATGAAGGCGTGCAGGATGTCGGCGCTCGTCGGGTCCTCCTCGTCGACCGCGTCGTGCACGGCCCGGATGTTGTCGACGGTCGCATCGAGACGGTCGGTGACGAGGCCGACGGTCTCCGTGGTGTCCACCTCACCGGCCGGGAACTTGGGCAGGTGGGTGGTTGCGGTGACAGTTTCGCTCCGGCCGTCCGGCAGGGCGTCGAGGGCGCGCATCCGCTCGGCGAGCTGGTCGGAGAACAGCCGGGCATCGTCGATGATCTCGTCGAGCTGCAGGTGCAGATCCCGGAAGTTCTTGCCCACGACGCTCCAGTGCGCCTGCTTGCCCTGAACGTGCAACTCAATCAGGTCGACGAGAACGGACTGCAGGTTGGAGCCCAGTTGTGCTGATGCCTTCATAGCGTTGCGCCTCTCTCACACGACGGAAACACAGTTCGGCCGCTTTTCGACCGGTGCCCCCCGTTTGGTTTACACAGCAGCTTAGCCACGGATGCGCGCGAACACCGGGCACCCGAGGGGCGTTGCCGCGGCCGGGAAGTTATCCACAGGTTATCCACATGGGGATAATTACACCGTTGTCATTCTCGGTGTGAGAGGGGCGAATTCAGGGGGAGCGCTAGCGCCAACGCGTGGTCATCAGGAAGCCGACGAAGGCGATCCCGAAGCCGACCATGATGTTCCACGACCCGAAACTGGCCACCGGCAGGGTGCCCTGGCTCACATAGAACACGATGATCCAGGCCAGGCCGATGAGCATGAAGCCGAACATCACCGGTTTGAACCACACGGGGTTCGGACCGGCCTCACCGGAGCGGACGACCTCGGTGCGGGCGGGCTTCGTTCGGGGATTCGCACGTGACATGCCTGCGATTCTAGCGCCTTTGGCTGAAACCCGACGCAGGCATCCGCCGGGTGGCGCGCACCTCCACGATTAGAATCGAGACCATGTCCGAGCGAGAAGAAATGCCTCCCGCTGAGCCGACCCGCCGAGCCCTGCGCCACCGCGGCCGCCGGGCGCGGGTCAGCGTCGTGGGCGTGCTCGGTGAGTTGCTCATCACCGCCGGTGTGCTCGTTCTCGCCTTCCTCGGCTGGCAACTCTGGTGGAATGACATGGTTATGGCGGGCCAGCAATCGACTGCCGCCGCCGAAATCAGTCAAACCTGGATCGACGCCGACGTCTCCAACCGGGATCCTGCCGCCGCCCCGGAAGTGGATGCTGCCGAAGCGGTGGATTTCGGCGAACCGGTCGTCGCTGAGACAGCGGGGGAGTCCGAATCCTTCGCCGTGCTCTACGTGCCGCGTTTCGGGGCGGACTACAACCGGTCCATCGCCGAGGGGATCGGCAACGACGTGCTCAACAGCTCCCGTTCGGGGATCGGCCACTACCCGGGCACCCAGATGCCGGGTGAGGTCGGCAATTTCGCCCTGGCGGCGCACCGCAGCGCCAACGGCGGCGGGATGCACCGGATCAATGAGCTCCGGCTGGGAGACGCGATCTACGTGCAGACCGCGGACGGCTATTACACCTACCGGTTCCGCGATCTCGAATATGTGGCTCCGACCGCGGTGGATGTCATCGCACCGGTGCCGCACAACGCGGTGGCCGCTCCGGTGGACCGGTTCATCACCCTCACGAGCTGCAACCCACTGCTGTCCACGGCCGAGCGCATCATCGCGTACGGTGTTCTCGAGTCCTGGCAGCCGACATCCGCCGGCCCGCCGGCCGAGGTCGCGGCCGTTATCGACGCCCAGGCCCAGGGCTAGGAGGCCACTATGTACGCTGCGCTCTGGCGGCTTCTACCCGGACCGTTGTGGCTTCGGATCGTGCTCGTGTTCGTTCTGCTGGCCATCGTTCTGTTCACCCTGTCCACCTGGGTCTTCCCATGGGTGGATTCCATTGTCAACAACCAGGAAGTCACGGTGGGACGCCCATGACCCGCATCCTCGTCATCGATAACTACGACAGTTTCGTCTACACGCTCAACGGGTACCTGATGGAACTCGGGGCCGAAACCGTCGTGCTGCGCAACGACGCCTTCGAGCCCGCGGACGCCGCGGCCCGGATTGCGGAGTTCGACGGCGTTCTCCTCTCGCCCGGGCCCGGCAAACCGTCTGACGCCGGGGTCTCCATCGCCATCGTGCGAGCCGCCGTCGATTCAGGACTGCCCCTGTTCGGCGTCTGCCTGGGTCATCAGGCGATCGCGGAGGCCTTCGGGGCCACGGTCACCAACGCCGAAGAACTCATGCACGGCAAGACCAGTCAGATCACGCACGACGGCAGCGACTTCTACGACGGTGTGCCGCAGCCCTTCACGGCCACGCGCTACCACTCCCTCGCCGTGGTCGACGGGACGGTGCCGAGTGAGCTGATCGTCACCTCGCGCACCCAGGGCGGCGTGATCATGGGCCTGCGGCATGTGAGCGCACCGATCCTGGGAGTCCAGTTCCATCCCGAGTCCGTCCTGACCGAGGGCGGCTACACAATGGTCGCCAACTGGCTCGCCCTGGCCGGCCTACCCGAGGCGCGGGAGACGGCGAAGGGTCTCACGCCCATGCTGAAGCTCAGCTGACCGTCGGCCGGGAGCGTGATCAGCCGGCGCAGTAGAACAGCGTGACCTCGGACTTCTGGGGCACATCACCCGGGGCAAGGGACTGTTTGGTCACCGGGGAGCCGGCCTCCAGCGGGCATGTGTCGTCGGGTGTGGGAATGCTGATCAGCTGCAGGTCGGCGCTGTTGAGCAGATCGGTCGCGGCGCTCAGAGCCTGACCCTCCAGATCGGGGAGGGCGACGAGCCCACTCGAAACGATGAAGTTGACCGTCACGCCGGTCTTCTCCATCGAAGCGGCAGCCGGGTCGGTGCGGAGCACCAGTCCAGCCGCGACGTCCGGGGAATTCTCCCGGGTCACCGACCCGGGGGTGAGGCCCAGGTCCGTGATCGCGGTCTGAGCGTCTGCCAGTGGCTGGTTCGTGACATCCGGAACATCGACCGGCTGAGCCCCCGTCGAGATGTACACCCGGATCAGGTCGGTCGGTTGGGCGATCGTTCCGGCGGGCGGGTCGGTGCGGATGACCTGGTCCTTGGCCACGGTGGCGCTGGGCTCCTCGGCACGGATGGCGGCGAGGTCCTGATCCAGCAGGGAGGTCTGCGCCTGGTCGTAGCTGAGCCCGGTGAGAGACGGCACCCGGCGGGAGTTGTCGGGCAGATCACTGCTCGGGGTGAGGCTGAAGGCCCAGATCATCACGGACAGCACGATGACGACGACACTCAGGATGCCCGCCCAGATCCAGATCACGGGCGGCCGGCGCTGCGTGCGCACCATGGACTCGTCCTCGGAGAGCTGCTTGAGGGCGAGCTCGGAGGCGGACGCGGACAGCGGGGCAGCCGCGAACAGGCCGCCACCGGAGTCGTCGGCGCTGTGGAAGACCGGGATCTGGCCGCCGGCGGCCAGATCGACGTCGGCACGGAAATCGACGGCGCTCTGATAACGATCGAAACGATCCTTGGCCAGTGCGTGCAGTACGACGGCGTCGAGGGCGGGGGACACCTTCGGGTTGATCGAGCTCGGCTTGACCGGAGTCTCGCTCACATGCTGGTAGGCCACGGCCACGGGGGACTCGCCGCGGAACGGCGCTCGTCCGGCGAGCATTTCAAACAGGACGACACCGGTGGAGTACAGGTCGGTGCGGGCATCCACCGACTCGCCCTTGGCCTGCTCGGGAGAGAAGTAGGAGGCCGTGCCGAGGATCGCCGTGGTCTGCGCCACCGTCGTCGAGGAGTCCGAGATGGCACGGGCGATACCGAAGTCCATCACCTTTACCTGGCCGGTCCTGGTGATCATGATGTTGCCCGGTTTGATGTCGCGGTGCACGACACCGGCCCGGTGTGAGTACTCGAGGGCGGTCAGAACGCCGTCGATGATGCGCACGGCCTCGTCGGCCTGGAGCGGACCCTCCCGGATGATGTCCTTGAGCAGGCGGCCGTCGACGTATTCCATCACGATGAACGGGATCTGCGACTCGTGCCCGCTGCTTTCGACGATCGTCTCCTCGCCCGCGTCGAAGACCCGCACGATGGTGGGGTGAGCCATGCGAGCGGCTGCCTGTGCCTCCTGGCGGAAGCGGGTGCGGAACGCCGGGTCGGCGGCGAGGGACGACTTGAGCAGCTTGATCGCGACCGTGCGGCCGAGCCGGGAATCGGTGCCGATGTGCACGTCGGACATCCCACCGCGCCCGATGTGTGCCCCCACACGGTACCGGCCAGCGAGAAGTCGGCCTTCATCAGTCACAGCATTACTCCCAGGTCGCAGACACAGATCTTCGTACTTTAGCGGTAACTCCTCACGCGGCGGCTATCCTGCCGGCGCTGCCGTGACCGTGACCGCAGTCGATGATGCTGAGTAGTCGGATGAGACCTGGCCGCAGATATAGCGGAACTTGACCGTGAAGGTTCCGGCGTCGGGACCCGTGGTGATCGTGGTCGAGGTGGCGTCCGGGCCAAGCGCGCCGGGGGACTCGGCCGCGCCGTCGGCGACGACCTCATAGCCCGACAGGGTCTGGCCGCTGGGGCAGGACTGGGCCGCCCAGCTGACCGTCACCGGGGTGCCGGCGACGGCCGTCGCCGGGGCAACCGTGGGTGCCGCCGTCGGGGCGTCGGGGGTCTCGGCGGCGCCGTAGACCTTGACCGTGATGGTGGAGCCCTTCGTGACCGGGCCGGTCGGGTTCACCTCATAGACGGTGTCGGCGATCTGGTCCTCGGTTGCTGCGGCGTTGCCGGTCTGGACATCCGCGACCAGCCCGAGACCGGAGAGCTTGTCGCGGGCCTCCCCACTGGTCAGGCCCTGGAAATCAGCCAGGCTGACCTCGACGGTGGTGACCGCCGGCGCCTGTGTCGGGGTCGGTTTCGGTGTCGCCGTGGGCGTCTTGGTCGGCGTCGGCGTGGCGGATGCCGTGGGCTTATCCACCGGAGTGCTCGGATCGTCCTGTGTGAACAGGGCGATCAGGGTGCCGGTGAGAACGAGGGCGAGCAGCGCGATCAAGGCGATCAGAGGCCAGGTCCACGGGCTGCGCTTCTTCTTCTCCTCGTCGGTTTCCGTCGCGATCGTGGACGAACGCGTCGCGGGCCCACCGGTGTTCAGCACCGTGGTGGCTGCCATACCGGCTGCGCCGGGCATCAGCATGGTCGCTGAGGTCGGCGTGACACCGTTCATGATCGCGGGCACGGATGCCGCAGCCGCCGCGATGTCACCGCGGCGAAGGGCTGCGGCGGCGCGGGACAGGTGCGCGGCCGAGGCCGGCCGGTCGGCCGGGTTCTTGGCCAGGCAGGAGATCACCAGGTTGCGCACCGGCTCCGACACCGTTTCGGGCAGGTCGGGAGCGGTCTCGTTGATCTGGGCCATGGCGATCGCGACCTGCGACTCGCCCGTGAAGGGGCGGCGGCCGGCGAGGCTCTCGTAGGCGACGATCCCCAGAGAATAGATATCCGTGGTCGGCGAGGCGGAGCGACCGCTGGCCTGCTCGGGAGAGAGGTACTGCACCGTGCCCATGACCTGGCCGGTTGCCGTCAGCGGCACCTGGTCGGCGATCCGGGCGATGCCGAAGTCGGTGATCTTGACGCGGCCTTCGGGCGTGATCAGGAGGTTGCCCGGCTTGATGTCACGGTGCACGAGGCCCGCGGCGTGGGCAGCGTGCAGTGCGGCAGCCGTCTGCGACACGATGTCGAGGACCTTGTCGGCGGGAAGCACGTGGTCACGTTCGAGGATCGTGGACAGTGCCTCGCCGGGGACGAGTTCCATCACCAGGAAGGCGCTGCCGTCTTCTTCGCCGTAGTCGAACACGTTGGCGATGCCTTCGTGGTTGACCAGGGCGGCGTGCCGGGCCTCGGCGCGGAAGCGCTCGAGGAACCCGGGGTCACCGAGGTACTCGTCCTTGAGGATCTTGATGGCGACCGTGCGGCCGATTACGAGGTCGACGGACTTCCAAACCTCGCCCATCCCGCCAATGGCGATCCGGGACTGCAGTTCGTATCGTCCCCCGAAGGTGAGCCCTGATGTAGGTCTCATTTGTTCAGCACCGCCTCTAGTACCTGCTTTGCAATTGGTGCGGCAAGCAGATTGCCGTACCCCGTCTGGCCCATTCCCCCGCCGTCTTCAACGAGAACGGTGATCGCGTATTTCGGATCCGCCGCAGGGGCGAAACCGGTGAACCACAGTGTGTAGGGCTCGTCTTCGGCGTTCTCCGCCGTCCCCGTTTTTCCTGCCACATCGACCCCGTCTATTCTTGCATTGCTGGCGGCGCCATCCTGGACTCCATTGACCATCATTTGGGTTAAGGTTGCGGCCGTTTCAGCGCTCATCACCCGTTCCCTGGTCTGTGGCTCGAAGACCTGAATCGGACTCAGGTCGGGGGCCGTCACCTTGTCCACCAGGTTGGGGGCCATCAGCACACCGCCGTTGGCGATCGCGGCCGAGACCATCGCCATCTGCATCGCTGTTGCCCGCACATCCGTCTGGCCGAAGGCCGACAGGGCGGTCTGCGCGTCGTCGAGAACGGTGGGGTACACGCTCTGGGACACGTCGAGGGGAATCGAGTAGTCGCTGTTGAAGCCGAATTTCTCGGCCGTTGCGCGGATGGCGTCGTCTCCCAGTTGCAGCCCGAGTTCCGCCAGCGGAATGTTGCAGGACTGCTTGAGGGCGGTCGCGATGGTGACCGTGTCGCCGCCGCCGCACGTTCCGCCGCCGGAGTTGATGACGATCGACGACGACCCCGGCAACTGGTAGGTGGCCGGGTTGGGGAACGTGCTCTCCGGGGTGAACTTGCCCGATTCGAGCGCGGCGGTCACCACCACCAGTTTGAACACCGAGCCAGGGGGGTTGAGAGCATTGATGGACCGGTCGATCAGCGGGTCGGACTCGTCGTTGAGCAGGGCCTGGTAGCTGTCGGTGACCTGCTGGTCGTCGTGCACGGTGAGCAGGTTCGGGTCATAGCTGGGCTTGGACACCATGGCGAGGACGCGGCCGGTCGCCGGCTCGGTGACTACGACCGACCCGGTGAGGTCGCCGAGGGCATCCCAGGCGGCCTGCTGCGCGACGGGGTCGATGGTGGCCTCGACGGATGCCCCCTTGGGGCTCTGGCCCGTGATCAGGGCGTTCATCTTGTCGAAGAACTGGGCGTCCGAGGTTCCGCTGAGTTCGCTGTTGAGGGCGTGCTCGAGGCCGGTCGGCGCTCCGTTGAGGGGGATGAACCCGGTGACCGGGGCGTAGAGCGGGCCGTTGCTGTAGGTGCGCTGGAACTTGTATTCGTCGTCGGCGGGCATCGACTGGGCGATCGGCTCACCCGCGACGAGGATGGGACCGCGCTCGATGGAATAGCTGTCGTACAGCGTGCGGGTGTTGCGGGCATCCGCGGACAGGCTGTCAGCCTGGAACACCTGCACGATCGTCGTCGAGGCGAGGAGAGCGACGAACATGAGCAGCACGACCATGCTCACTCGCTTGAGTTCACGATTCATCAGACCACCAGCCTGGGTTGGTTGCGCACTGTGTCTGACAGGCGCAGGAGCAGGGCCACAATGATCCAGTTCGCCACGAGGGAGGACCCGCCCGCGGCCAGGAACGGGGTCGTCAGCCCGGTGAGCGGAATCACCCGGGTGACGCCGCCGATCACGATGAAGCACTGCAGTGCGATGACGAAGGAGAGACCGACGCCCAGCAGCTTGCCGAAATCGTCGTTGCCGGCGAAACCGATGCGGAAGCCGCGCGCGACGAGGAGCAGGTAGAGGGCCAGGATCGCGAAGATGCCGGCCAGGCCGAGTTCCTCGCCGAGGCTGGCGATGATGTAGTCACTCTGCGGGACCGGAGTGATTTCCGGACGCCCCTGGCCGAGGCCCGTGCCGACGAGGCCGCCCTTGGCGAGGCCGAAGAGGCCCTGCACCAGCTGGTAGCTGCCGCCGTCGGCCGTGTAGACATCCGGGTTGAGGGCGTCGAGCCAGTTCTGGAACCGGCCGTTGACGTAGTCCAGGGTCTGGCTGGCGACGAGGGCGCCGCCCAGGAAGAGGGACATGCCGAGCAGAACCCAGCTGAGCCGGCCCGTGGCGAGGTAGAGCATGACCAGGAACAGTCCGAAGTAGAGCAGGGCGGTGCCGAGGTCGCGCTGGAAGATGATGACGGACATGGACAACGCCCAGACCACGAGGATCGGGCCGAGGTCGCGCAGGCGCGGGAACCGCATCCAGAGGAACTTCTTGCCCACCATGGAGAGGCTGTCGCGGTTGCGCACGAGGTAGCCGGCGAAGAAGACCGCCAGGGCGATCTTCGCGATCTCACCCGGCTGGAAGGTCGCGAAGGAGCCGATTCCGATCCAGACGCGCGCTCCGCTGACCTCGCGGCCGAGGCCGGGCACGAGGGGGAGCAGCAGAAGGGCCACACCGACGAAACCGGCGATGTAGGTGTACCGGAACAGCACTCGGTGATTGCGGATGATCAGCAGGACCGCGATGGCGCAGCCGATCGCCAGGGCGCTCCAGATGGTCTGGCGCACGGAGGCGCTGGACAGGCCCGTCTCCTGGTTGGCCAGGTCGATGCGGTAGATCATGGCGATCCCGAGGCCGTTGAGCAGGGTGGCGATGGGCAGGATGAAGGGGTCGGCCTCGCGGGCCACGAAGCGCAGCACCACGTGCATGCCCAGCACCATCACCGAGAGGCCGGCGCCGAGCAGGACGAGGGTGGTGTCGATGCGGCCGAGCGCGCCGAGCTGCACGAGCACAACGCTGGCGGCGTTGATGCCGCAGGCGATGAGCAGCAGGAACAACTCGAGGTTGCGCAGCTTCTGTGGCAGATGCAGGCGACGCACGCGGGGCGGGCGCGCCGGCGCATCCGTCGTCGTTGACCGGTTACTGGACGCTGGCATCTTGAAGCCGTTCGACGATGAGCATGGCGTCCGCGAGGGACGTTGCGCTGATGGTTTGTTCGACCTGCTGCCGGTCGTAGACCCGCAACTCGGACAGTTCCAGGTCGGTGTCCTCGTAGACGGAGGAGAGGGAGAGCGGGCCGAGGTCCTGCTGCACGCCCTGGAAGATCGCGACCGTGCTGCCCTCCACCCCCACGTAGTAGCGGCTCTGGGTCCACTGGTAACCGAAGAACCCGGCGCCGACGATGGTCAGGACCAGCAGGGTGATGCCGACCAGCCAGGTGACCTTGCGCCGGCGTGCACGGCGGTTGTCCTCTTCGATCAGCTCGGAGAGATAGTCCTGGGAGTCGGGCTCGAAGTGTGTCTCCCGCACGGGGTGCAGGCGCAGGCTGGACATGCGCAGCGCCCGACCGCGGGTGGGCTCTTCGCCGAAGGCCAGAGGGGCGGATGCCGACCCGACCATGACGGGGGAGTCGACCCGGTCGACGGGCGAGCCGATGTCGACGACGACGATGGTGACATTGTCGGGCGCCCCGCCGTCGAGGCTTTCCTTGACCAGGCGGTCGGTGACGCCCTGCGCGTCGAGAGGGCTGAGCAGAGCCGCGGCGATGCCCGTGTTGGAGACCACGCCGCTGAGGCCGTCGGAGCAGATCAGCCAGCGGTCGCCGGCGAACGTGGCGAGGATCGAGGTGTCGATCTCCGGGGACGACTCGACGTCGCCGAGCACCCGCATCAGCACGGAGCGGCGCGGATGCACCATGGCTTCCGCCTCGGTGATGCGGCCGCTGTCGACGAGGCGCTGAACGAAGGTGTGGTCGATCGTGATCTGCGACAGCTCACCCTCACGGAGCAGGTAGATGCGCGAGTCGCCGATGTGGGCGATGGCGACCTCGTCTTGCAACACGATGATGGCGCTGACAGTGGTGCCCATGCCGGTGAGTTCGGGGTGCTCGAACACCGTCTCGGCCAGCTGCGAGTTGGCGGCGATCAGTGCGGCCTGCAGGGCGAACTCGGCGTCTTGCGGCGACTGGTAGTCCCGGTCGGCTTCCGTGATGCGCTTGGTGGCGATCGCCGAGGCGACGTCGCCGCCGGCGTGGCCGCCCATCCCGTCGGCCACCAGGAAGAGATGGCGCCCGGAATAACCGGAGTCCTGGTTGTTGGACCGAATCTTTCCAACGTGGGACGCGGCCGCGCTGTGACTGACTGTCGCCATGCAGCTACCGCCGGAGCTCGAAGCTGGTTGCGCCGATCTTGACCGTGGTGTTCAGCGGGACCGGCGTGGGGACCGCCAGGCGGTTGCCGTCGAGGAAGGTGCCGTTGGTCGAATCGAGGTCCTGGATCATCCATTTGTCATGCCAGAGCATCAGGCGTGCGTGGTGGGTGGACGTGTAGTCGTCACGGATGACGAGGCTGGAGTCGCCGGACCGGCCGATGGTGATCGAGTCGCCGGTGAGGGGGAACTCGGTGCCCGCCTTCGGGCCGGAGGTGATCACGAGGCGGGTCGCGTTCTGGCTGGTGGCCTTGTCGTCCACGTCAGTGAACGCCGGGCTGGGCCTGGCTGCGAACTGCTCGGTGGGCGCGGATGCCGCGGCCGCGGGGGGCAGGGTGACAGGGCTCGGGAACGCGGCGGGCGCACCGACCGGTGCACCGGCATCCGGCTGCATCTTGCGTGCGCGGTGGCCGAACAGGTCGCTGCGAAGCGCGTAGACGATACCGAAGATGAACAGCCACAGCACCAGAAGGAAGCCGAGGCGCAGCACCAGCAGGGTGAGTTCGCTGACGCTCATGCGTTGGGCCCCCAGAATCCGTCCATGTCATGCCGTTCGCGGCCGCCGTCGCGCCGACGCTCGCTGACGGGCTCGGACGACGACGAGGCCTGCGCGATGACGCGGAAGACGATGCGGGTGCGACCGATGGTGACGACGGAATCGGGTTCCAGGATCGCCTGCTTGACCGGCGAACCGTTGAGCTGGGAGCCGTTGG
Organism: Cryobacterium cryoconiti; assembly: GCF_004403065.1. Lineage (GTDB taxonomy): Bacteria > Actinomycetota > Actinomycetes > Actinomycetales > Microbacteriaceae > Cryobacterium > Cryobacterium cryoconiti. Next base: position 15,254 of record NZ_SOHA01000028.1, on the reverse strand, counting down.
TCGAGCCCAGGTCGCGCACCTGGGCTCGGGAGCCGTCCCAGAGGATCTCGACGTGACGGCGGGAGGTGCCGGAGTCGTCGATGGTGATGTCGGCGTCACTGCCACGGCCGATGACGGTGTGCGACTGGGTCAGGGGGTAACGCTTGCCGTTGACTTCGACCACGGGGATCCAGGCGACGCTGCCCTTGATGGTGCTGGAGTCGATCTGGACCATTCCCTCACTGAGGCCGCGGTCGGCGGAGAGGCTGATGGAGACGCCGCCGGCGAACTGGTAGCGCTGATCCCGGCCATGCTCTTGCACGAGTGAGGTGAGTTCGTCGAGGAGGGTCTGACCGAGGGCGGACATGCGCTGGAAGTCGGTGTTGCTCATCCGAACCGTGAAGCGATTGGGCGCGAGAATGCGATCGCGGGACACAACCGCCGCTTTCGTGTCGAGTTCGCGACGCAACGCTGAGGTGATTTCCACCGGCTGCAGCCCCGACTTGAAGGTCTTGGCGAACGCACCGTTGACGGCACGCTCGAGACCCTTTTCAAAACTATCCAGAATGCCCACAGGTCTCCCGATCCGATCCTTTCGGCTATGAGCATGTTACTTGTCTCAAGTGTTAACTCACCCGCCGGGCAATACCCGGCAAGGGTTGTCATCCTACGGGAGCGCGTCCGTGTCGCCACTTCGGGGGCATTTTCCTGTGCGGTCGGGGATGCCCGCCACGCCGTGCAGCCCTGTGTTTCGCGGGGCCCGTCTGCCTCGAATGGCGGAGTGCCCTCGGAAAGTGCTAATCTTCCTAAGTTCGCGCGAGTGGCGGAATTGGCAGACGCGCTGGCTTCAGGTGCCAGTGTTCGAAAGGACGTGGGGGTTCAAGTCCCCCCTCGCGCACAGTGAACAAGACGGGTTGATTGCCAACAACCCAATCGGACAGAAAGGCCCCCGAGAAATCGGGGGCCTTTTGTCGTTCTCACGGTGAATCGGGTGCTGGTGGCGTTCGGAACACGGTCGTGTCAGACCAGCACGATCTCGAGCGGCGTGCGCAGACACGGCACCCGCTCGGTGTCCCGGTATGCGTCACCGCGGAGGGACTCCCCGGTGGCCAGGCGGTGGTTCGTCGACACCACGACGCGGCCGGCGGTGTTGACGATGGTGATGTCGGCACCCAGTAGCGCGAGGCGGGGCGTGAGGTCGCGCTCGACGGTGTCGATGAGCAGGTCGAGTCCGGTGACGCCGACGAAGACATCATCGATCCGCACCGGTGCGGCCACGGTGATCGTGTACTCGTCACTGCACAGGTAGTCGACATAGGGCCCCGCGATGTGGGCCTCACCGGTGAGCAGGGGAACCCGGTACCACTCGAGTTCGCTGTAGTCGATGTTGCCCTTGTTGATCGCCTGATTGGCGAGGGTCAGCCGGGCCCGCTGCGGCCCCTGCCACCAGGCGAGGTGGCTGGGGGCGTCGGCGAGGGAGTCGTAGGCGGCGATGAAGCCCGCACCGTAGACGGAAATTCCGGGCGTGTCGAGGGTTTGCCGCGCGTACGGCGCCACCAGTGCGTCGAGTCGCGACGTGGTGACCGGCCCGGAGCGCCGCGCCGCGGCGATGTCGCCCGCGATGTCGAGCCGCCAGGCCTCCAGGGCGTCGAGGGCGTCAGCGAAGTACCCATCGACGGCTGCGACCGCGCGGGACGCGACCGTGGTGACTCCTGTAGTCATGGCAACCTCCTTGTTGCGAGTCGCGCCAGGGCGCTGATCCTCGGTGACTGGGATACACAGTACCGGGGGAGAGCGCCTGCAGTCACGACCGGGCCAACTCCGCCCGGTGGTCGATCAGCCGGTCCACGGCATCCATGATGGATTCGCGCACCCGGCCGGTCGCGGCAGCCGAGTCCGCGGCGGCGACGGCGTCGAGAACGGCGAGGAGCTGGCTGCGGCTGCGATCCCGATCGGCCTCGGACGCGTCGACGAGCGCGAGGAACGGCGAGAATTCCGCCTGCAGGCGCATCTGCTCACGGGTGAGCCTGGCCGATTGGCTGAGCGCTGAGATCTCGAGGTGCGCGTCGTCGGCCAGCCGTCGCCACGTCAGTGGATCGTTGCCGGTGTAGCGATCGAGCCGGCCGCGGATGCGCAGGATCTCGCTCGGGTCGGCCCGCTGGGCGGCCAGGGCGACGCAGGCGCCAGTGACGGCCAGGTAGTGCGCGGCGAGGTCGCGGAGGGCGACCCGTGACATGGCGCACAGGGCCCGCGTGGCGAATTCTGCGGCATTGGCCGTTTCCGCGACGAAACTTCCGCCGCTGCGCCCGCGGCGGGTGACGACCAGGCGACGCTCGCGCAGGGAGTGGAGTGCCTCCCGAGCGGTTGCCGGAGCGACGCCGAACAGCCTGGCCAACTCGGACTCCGCCGGCAGCTTCGTGCCGGGAGCGAGGACTCCACCGGTGATCGCCTCGGCGATGCGCCGCTCCACCAGGGCCGCCCGTCCCGCGTCGCCGATGGGTTGGAACACGGCGCTCTGCAGTCGCGAGGGCTCGCCCCGTCGAGAGGGCGTCGTCGTTGATGCGGGCACGGCCTCATTCTCCCTCACACCGCCGGGGCTGCCGCGATGAATGAACCACGAGATTAAATTGCTTGCAACAAAACCTATGGAACTATAGGTTTAGTCCAACCTCTTAGACCACCGTCGTTCCAAGGAGTCATCGACCAATGCCACAGTCTGGCCGCGCACTACTGGAAGCAGCATCAGCCGCTTCGCCCACGCCCAAGGGCGTCAGCCTGCACTCCGTCACCAAAGTGTTCGGGGATGTCGTCGCCGTCGCAGAACTCAACCTGGAAGTTCACGCGGGGGAGTTCTTCTCCATGCTCGGGCCCTCCGGGTCAGGCAAGACCACGGTGCTGCGCATGATCGCCGGCTTCGAGGACGCCACGAGCGGATCGATCGAACTCGACGGCGTCGACGTCACCCGGATGGCCCCGTTCGACCGCAACGTGAACACGGTCTTCCAGGACTACGCGCTGTTCCCCCACCTGACCATCGCCGAGAACGTCGGCTACGGTCTGCGGGTGCGGAGGATGGGGAAGTCCGAAACGGCGGAGCGAGTCGAGCGGGCCCTCCAGCAGGTGCGCCTCGCCCACACCGCCGACCGCCTGCCCCACCAGCTCTCCGGGGGGCAACGGCAGCGCATCGCGCTGGCCCGTGCGCTCATCCTGCAGCCCAGCGTTCTGCTGCTCGACGAGCCGCTCGGCGCTCTCGACAAGCAGCTTCGCGAAGAGATGCAGGTTGAGCTCAAGCAGATCCAGCGCGAGGTCGGCATCACCTTTATCTTCGTCACCCACGACCAGGAGGAGGCCCTCACCCTGAGCGACCGCATCGCCGTGTTCAACAACGGCTGCATCGAACAGGTCGGAACACCCAACGAGGTCTACGAGTTTCCCCAGACCGCGTTCGTGGCCGGATTCCTGGGGATCTCGAACCTCATCGCCCCTGCCCACGCCAGCGTCATCACCGGAATAGACAAGCTCATCAGCGTGCGCCCGGAGCGGGTGCGACTCGCCGATGCTGCTTCCGCCGTCGCCGCAGACGAGACCTCCGTGCTCGGCACCGTCTACGAAACCGTCTACACCGGCCCGGCCACGCGGTACATCATCGAGACCGCCGCCGGCCTCCGCCTCACCGCCGAACGCCACAACGACCACCACCCCACAGCGGCGGCCGCCTTCGGCCGCGGAGACGCCGTGCGCGCCATCTGGAAGACCGACCACGTGTCGATCGTCCCCTGAGCCGAACGACCCTCACGACACCAACCCTGCACCACGAATCACTAGGAGAGTTCCATGAAGAAGAAGTACATGCTGCTTCCCGCGATGATGGCAGCGGCAACGCTGGTGCTCGTCGGCTGCAGCGGCACCGGTGACACGGCGAACAGCGACACGTCTGCCGGCGGCCTGAACATCGACGTTCCCGACGTGCCCATGATGGACAAGCTGGGCAAGGCCGAGGGTGAGGTGAACATCGTCGCCTGGAGCGGATTCGTCGAGCCGGCATGGTCCGACCAGTTCACCGAAGAAACCGGATGCGCCGTCAACCGTCGCGTCGCAGGCACGAGCGACGAGATGGTGACGCTCATGCGCACCGGAGACTACGACCTCGTCTCGGCCTCCGGCGACGCGAGCCTGCGCCTGATCGCCGGCGGCGACGTCGCACCGATCAACATCGACCTGATCCCCAACTTCGGCGACGACACCGTCAAGGGCATGCAGGGGCAGATCTACGACACGATCAACGGCAAGAGCTACGGCGTTCCGATCGGCCGCGGTGCGAACATCCTGCAGTACAACAGCGAGGTCGTCACCGAGGCACCCACCAGCTGGGACGTCGTGTGGGAGGAAGACAGCCCCTATGCCGGCGAGATCATCGCCTATGACGCCCCGATCTACATCGCCGACGCCGCCGTCTACCTGATGACGCACGAACCCGATCTGGGCATCACCAACCCGTACGCGCTCGACCAGGAGCAGCTTGACGCCGCCATCGAGCTGCTCAAGACGCAAAACGGGATCGTCAGCGAGTACTGGGCCGACCCGGTCGCCCAGATCACCTCGTACGCCGGTGGAACGTCCGTCGTGGGCACCTCGTGGGAGATCCTGCGCAAGCTCACCGAGGACGAGAAGTTCAAGAGCGTGCTGCCCGAAGAGGGCTCGACCGGCTGGTCGGACGCCTGGATGATTTCGGCCGAGGCGAAGAACCCCAACTGCGGCTACCTGTGGATGGATTACACCAGCTCCGCCGAGGTCAACGGCGCGATCGCGATGGGCTTCGGCATGGCCCCGGCCAACGGCGCCTTCTGCGAGACCAGCGCTGAGGCCGCAGCGCACTGCGATTACTTCCACGCCACCGACGAGGAGTACTTCGAGAACGTCTGGTTCTGGACGACTCCGCTCGAGCAGTGCATCGACGGACGTACCGACGTCACCTGCACCAACTTCCAGCAGTGGACGGATGCCTGGCTCACCGTCAAGAGCTAGTCACTTTCCGGTGGGGCCCCGACCGGGGCCCCACCGGCCCCCACCCGCATCCGCAAGCACCGAAGGAATCACCGTGACCAGCACAGTGCCCCGCGTCACGCCAGCCGAGCCGGGCGGCGTCACGACACCCGGCCCGGGCCGGGTCCAGCCCGCCGGCAGCAAGCCGCTCTCGACCCGGCTGCACCGCAGTCCACGGCTTCGCCTGCTCGGGCTGCTGGCTCTGCCCCTGACCTGGCTCGTCGGCGTCTACATCTTCTCCCTCGTGATGCTCCTGATCACCGCGTTCTGGCGCACCGACCCGTTCACCTCCAAGGTCATCCCGGGTTTCACCCTCGACAACTTCGTGCGGCTGGTCGAAAACCCTGCCTACCTCTCGACCTCGCTGCGAACACTGTCGATCGCCCTGCTGGTGACGATCCTCAGCGTCGTGTTCTCCATCCCGCTGGGTATCTTCATGGCCAAGGTGGCGTCGCCCTGGCTGCGTGCTTTCCTGGCCGTCGCCATCACCCTGCCCCTCTGGGCGGGCTACCTGGTGAAGATCCTCGCCATGCGCATCACGTTCACCGAGAACGGCTTCTTCAACTCGGCCCTCGAACCCCTCGGCCTCAGCGGTCCCGGATTCAGCTACACGACCGTGGTCCTCACTCTCACCTATCTCTGGTTCCCGTACATGGCGCTGCCCGTCTACACCGCGGTGCGCCAGATCCCGGCCAACCTCTTCGACGCGTCGGCCGACCTGGGGGCGCGCAGCTGGACCACCATCCGCACCGTCGTCGTGCCCCTTCTCAAGCCCGCCCTCATCGCCGGTTCGATCTTCACCTTCTCGCTCAGCCTCGGCGACTACCTTGCCGCCAAATTCGTGGGGGGCTCCACCCAGATGATCGGCAGCGTGATCGCCTCGAACATCAACCTCAACCCGCCCATCGCGGCCGCCTTCTCGGTCGTTCCCATTGTTTTCGTGCTGGTTTACCTGTTCGCCGTTCGTAAGACCGGCGCACTGGACCGGATGTAGGAGCCCGCCATGCTGAGACTCACCCGAAGCGCCAAGATCGGCCTCGGCGCCATCGTCGGCGTCGTGCTCGTGTTCATGTACATCCCCCTGTCCCTCGTCGTGCTCAACTCGTTCAACGCCGCCCGGATCGCCACGTGGCCGGTGACGGACTTCTCGCTCAACTGGTGGGTGGTCGCCTTCACCAGCGAGCCCATCCGGGCAGCCCTGCTCAATTCGATCGTCGTCGGCCTCGGTGCCACCGCGCTGGCGCTGGTGCTCGGCACGCTCACCGCGTTCGCGCTGCAGCGGTACAGCTTCTTCGGCAAGCAGACCGTCAACCTGCTCGTCGTGCTCCCGATCGCATTGCCGGGAATCGTGACGGGTGTCGCCCTGAGCAACACGTACAACAACATCCTCGAACCGATCGGCATTCAGATCGGGTACTTCGGCATGATCGTGGCCCACGCCACCTTCTGCATGGTCATGGTCTTCAACAACGTGCTCGCCCGGCTGCGGCGCATGAGCCCGAACCTGCAGGAGGCCTCGATGGACCTCGGGGCCGGGCTCTGGCAGACCTTCAAGCTGATCACCTTCCCCCAATTCCGCACCGCGTTCGTGGCCGGCGGCCTGCTGGCCTTCGCCCTCAGCTTCGACGAGGTGGTGGTGACCATCTTCACGGCACCGCCGGGAGTGGACACGCTGCCGCTGTGGATCATGAATCAGATGGCCCGCCCCAACGAGGCCAGCGTCGTCAACGTGGTCGCCACCGTCATCATCCTTGCCTCGTTCATCCCCGTCTATGTGTCGCAGCGGCTCTCGCGGGCTGAAGAGGAAGACTGACCGGTCCTGGCGACGCGTCCCGGCTCACGAACCGGGCACGAGCAGGCCCGACTCGTAGGCGATGATCACCAGCTGGGCGCGATCGTGCGCGCCCAGCTTGGTCATCATGCGGTTCACGTGGGTCTTGGCGGTGTGCGGGGAGATCACGAGCTCGTCGGCGATCCTGGTGTTGGCGAGGCCGCGGCCCACGAGCAGCAGGATCTCCCGCTCCCGGTCGGTGAGGAGCGCCAGCTCGGCCGGCGCCACGAGGGAGGGGCGCTCGGCCGGGGCCGTGTAACGGTCGATGAGCGCCCTGGTGGCCCGTGGCGACAGCAGCGCGTCACCGCTGTGCACGGTGCGGATGGCGTTCATCAGGTCGCGGGCCTCCGTGCCCTTCCCGACGAAACCGCTCGCTCCGGCTCGCAGCGCCTGCAGCACGTACTCGTCCTCTTCAAAGGTGGTCAGCACGATGATCCGGGTTCCGGCCAGCGCAGGGTCGGCGCAGATGGCCTCGGTCGCCTGGATGCCGTCCATCACCGGCATCCGGATGTCCATCAGCACGATATCGGGGCGCAGCTCCCGCACCAGGGCAACGGCATCGCGCCCGTTGCCGGCCTGCCCGGCCACCGTGAAGCCCTCCTCGTGCGACACCAGCTCCGCCACGGCCGTGCGAATCAGGGACTGGTCGTCGGCGAGGACCACGGAGATCATGAGGCACCATTCGTTCGGGGCGCGGCAACGGCCGCGGCTGGGTCTGTGGCGGAGGTCGGATCGGCGGTTGGGTCTCCGCCGGTCGGTAACCAGGCGGTGAACCGGAAGACCGGGCCAGGCCCCCGGGCCGCGGTCAGGCGGCCGGCGACCGATCCCACGCGTTCACGTGCGCCGAGCAGACCGTGGCCGGAACCGTCCGCCGTGCGGCTCGACGCGCCGGCCGATCCGGCGCGTCCGGTCGTGTCCACCGTGTTGGTCACCACGATCTCCACCCCCGCCGCCTGGTAGTCCAGGTGCAGCAGTGCGGAGCGGTCGGCGCCGTGCTTGTGGGCGTTGGTCAGGGCCTCCTGCACCACGCGGAAGGCCACCATGTCGACGGCGCCGGGCAGCGTCCGTGGCGTGCCGACGACCCGGTGCTCCACGCTCAGACCGCTGCGCTCGAAGTCGGTGAGCAGCGCTTCGAGGTCGGCGAGCCCGGCGACGGGCGCGGTGCCGGTGCCGGGACCACCCGCATCCGGTGCTCGCAGTACGTTGAGCAGGCTGCCGATCTCGCCCAGCACGCCGCGGGCAGCCTCCCGGATGGTCGCCAACGACTTCTCGGCGTCGTCCGGTCGGTCGGGGAGTGCCTGCGAAGCGACGCTGGAGTGCAGATTGATCACCGCGATCTGATGGGCGAGAAGGTCGTGCAGGTCGCGGGCGATGCGCAGGCGCTCCTCCGCCACGCGGCCGAGCGCCTCGGACTCCTTGGTTTCCTCGGCACGGCGGGCCCGGTCGGTGATCGACCGGATGTACGCGGCGTGCGAGCGATTCGCGTCGCCGGCTGCGGTGGCGAAACCCACGAAAGCGGCCAGCTGCAAGAGCGTGCGGATGTCATTCCAGGGGGAGTCCAGGAAGGCTACCGTGGCTACCGACAGCAGGATCACCGTCGCGCCGGAGAAGATCAGCGAGGTGCGCCTCCCCACCCAGCGGGCCACACCGAAAACCCCGATCAGGACGGCTAAAAGTTGGGTCACAATGGACCCGTCGATGGCGAGGCCGAGCACGCAGGCGACAACCGCGACGGATGCCCCCACGAGCGGCGCGCGCCGGCGCAGCAGGACTGAGCCGGCCGAGACGAGCACCAGCAGTGCGGCCCCGACGCTCGACGTCGCGGCGCCACCGAGGTCGTGGGTGGCGAAGCTCGGACCCAGCACGAACACCACCAGGATGGTGTCGCGCAGCCAAACGGGCAGCCGGGACAGCGGAGTGAAGTTGCGGTCGCCCTCCGGGACGTGGTCGCTCTGGATCGGCATGTTGTCCTCCCGCCCGAGGATCGGACTCGACACCATTCTGTCAACCGAGCCGCACGCTGTCCTCCCGCGGGCGCGGGTGCCCGGCGTACTGCGGTGGTGGTAGGCCGGCCTCCACAGCCGGTCGAACCGGGCCCGGCGCGGTACGGCCAGGTTGCCACGTAGGGGCGACGACCTGCGCCGCGTGCCCGTCGACACTGGAGGTGTGCCGCTGGACCGGTTCGACGTGAGCCGGTCCGGCCGGCACGCCAACCACCCACTCAGCCACCATCACGCAGTAACCAGGAGAACTCACCCATGTCCCTCCCCGTTCTCGCCGCTCGCGACATCCACAAGTCGTACGGCCGCGGTGCCACCCGGTTCGACGCCCTCAAGGGCGTCTCCCTCGACATTCAGCAGGGCGAATCGATCGCCATCGTCGGCAAGAGCGGGTCGGGCAAGTCCACCCTCATGCACCTGCTGGCGCTGCTCGACAACCCCAGCACCGGGTCCGTCGAGCTCAGCGGCCGCGACGCCAGCGGGCTCTCCGGCCGGGTCGTCAACCAGACCCGCAACGAGACCTTCGGTTTCGTCTTCCAGCAATTCTTCCTGACCCCCAACACGAGCGTGCTCGACAACGTGACGCTGCCGCTGCAGATCGCCGGCGTCGGGGGCGCCGAACGCAAACGCCGCGGGATGGCCGTGCTCGAGCAGCTCGACCTGGCCGACAAGGCACGCAACAAGGCCACCGACCTGTCCGGAGGCCAGAAGCAGCGTGTGGTCATCGCGCGGGCGCTGGTGAACAACCCCAGCGTCATCTTCGCCGACGAACCCACCGGAAACCTCGACTCCGCCACCGGCACGGTCGTGGAGGACATCCTGTTCTCGCTGCAGAGGGAGAAGGGCATCACCCTGATCATCGTGACGCACGACGAAGACCTCGCTGCCCGCTGCGACCGGCGGGTGTACATCCGTGACGGCCTGATCACCGACAGCCTGCACGCGGTGCCGGCCACCCCGGCCGCCGCATCGACAGTTTCGGAGGTGCGCGCATGAACGCCGTCGACCTGATCCGCTCGGCCGTCAAGAACAGCCTGCGCAGCAAGACCCGCACCATCCTCACCGTGCTCTCGATCTTCATCGGCGCCTTCACGCTGACGCTCACCAGCGGGGTCGGCACCGGCATCAACCAGTACATCGACACGACCGTGGCCTCGATCGGCGCCGACGACGTCCTGACGGTCACCAAGGCGGCCGAAGACAGCTCGGAGGGTCCGGTCGAGTACGATCCCGCAGCGGTGGCGGTCGATTCCCCGAACTCGCCGCCCGGTGCTCCCCGGTTCAGCCTCATCGCCCTGACCACGGACGACCTCGACGCGATCGGCGCCGTTGACGGCGTTCTCTCCGTGCAACCGCAGCTGAGCGTGAGCCCGGACTACGTGCAGGTCGCCGCCGGCACCGCCTATGAGGCCAATGTGGGAAGCTTCATCCCCGGCATGGCGCTGGACCTCGCGGCGGGCGCCGAGCCCGACTCGGACAGCAGCGACTACGAGGTCGCCGTGCCGGTCTCGTTCGTCACGCCCCTGGGCTTCACGGATGACGCCGACGCCCTGGGTGCCACGCTCACCCTCGCCATCACCGACGTCACGGGCACCCAATCCGAGCTGGCGGCCACCATCGTCGGCGTCTCCGAGGAAGGCCTGGCCGGATCGACGGCGTTCACGGCCAACGAGGTACTCACCGAGGCCCTCTACGACGCCCAAAGCGTCGGCCTGTCGGAGAGCAGCAAGGACAGTTATGCCCAGGCCGTGGTCCGGTTCGATCCGACCGGCGCCGAGGAGGACCTGACCACCCTGAAGGCCGGCCTGTCCGACCTGGGCTACACCGGCACCACCGTAGAGGACCAGATCGGCTCGTTCAAGGCCGTCATCGACGGCATCGTGCTGGTACTGAACGCCTTCGCCGTGATCGCTCTTCTGGCGGCCGGTTTCGGCATCGTCAACACGCTGCTGATGAGCGTGCAGGAACGCACCCGGGAGATCGGCCTGATGAAGGCGATGGGCCTGGGTGGCGGCAAGATCTTCGGCCTGTTCAGCCTGGAGGCCGTGTTCATCGGCCTGATGGGAAGCGCAATCGGTGTCGGCATCGGCATGCTGGCGGGGATGGGCGCCAATGCGGTGCTGGCCGACACGCTGCTGGCCGACCTGCCCGGGCTCACCCTGGTGGCCTTCGATCCCGCCTCGCTGGCCACGATCATCCTCGTGGTGATGGGGCTGGCGTTTCTGGCCGGTACGATCCCGGCCCTGCGCGCGGCACGGCAGGACCCGATCGAGTCGCTCCGCTACGAGTAGCCGCCGGCTCGCGGACCCGGGCCCGGGCCCGTATCCGCTGACGCGGGTGCGGGCCCCTCGCCGTTGGGAGCGAGAACGGGCCCGGGGATCGTGACGATTCGTGACGACGGCTCTGGGCATCCGTTCGCCCGACCGACAGGCTGAGGTATGGCCCTCGTGAACACCCCTCACCTCGACAGCATCCGCTCCAATCGCAGCAGCATCAAATGGACCCGGTTCCCGGCCGACGTGCTGCCCCTGTTCGTGGCCGAGATGGACTACGCCCTGGCGACCCCCATCGTGGAGGCGCTGGTGGCCCGCATCCAGGCCTCCGACGTCGGCTACCTCGACGGCCCCGGGCCGCTCGCCGCCGCCTTCGGCGAGTTCGCGGCCAGCCGGTGGGGGTGGCAGGTCGACCCCCGCCGCGTGCACATTGCAACGGATGTCAGCGTCGGCATCGTCGAGACGCTGCGCCTGGCCCTCCCTAACGGCGGTCGCGTCGTGGTGACCCCGCCGGTCTATCCGCCGTTCTTCGAGCTGGTCGAGGAGGCCGGGGCCGACGTTGTCGAGGTGCCCCTGCGCGAGGTCGACGGTGACTGGGCGCTCGATCTGGTGGGGCTGGAGGCAGCCTTCGCCGCCGGAGCCGATGTGTTCCTGCTCTGCAACCCGCACAACCCGGTCGGCATCGCTTTCGGGGCCGACACCCTCGCCGCCGTGGCCCGGATCGCCGCCCTGCACGGTGTGCTCGTCGTGAGCGACGAGGTGCACGCTCCGCTGACCCACCCCGGGGTCACGTTCACGCCCTTCGCGCCGCTCGCGGAGCGGGCCGGAGCGCGTTCGGTCTGCGTGACCTCGGCCAGCAAAGGCTGGAACCTGGCGGGAGCCAAGTGCGCGCTGATCGTCGCAGGCGATGACGTCACGGCGGCGCTGCTCGATCGACTTCCCGAGGAGGTGGCCTGTCGCACGAGCATCCTCGGCCTGCACGCCAACGTCGCCGCCTACTCGTGTACGGGCTGGCTCGACGACGCCGTCGCCCACATCGTCGCGAATGACCGACTGCTCGACGAGTTGCTCCGGGAGTCCCTGACCGGAGTCACCTATCACCGCCCCCTCGCCGGGTACCTGGCCTGGCTCGATCTGCGCGGCCTCGGTCTGGGTGAACAGCCGGCCGCGCGCATCCTGAACGAAGCCCGGGTCGCCCTGAACGACGGGCAGACCTATGGCCGACAAGGCATCGGGTTCGCCCGCCTCAACCTGGCCTGCTCGCCCGACACACTCCGCGAAGCCGTGCGGCGCATCACCGAGCTCGTGGCTCGCGCCGCCCGTGATTCGCTCGCGAACGTGGCCTGACCTCGGCCGCAGTCAGATTGCGGGGGATTGCGCCCTCAGGCGTGACCCGGGGCATCCGTGCCGCGGTGTACCGCGCCCAGGGCCTGTTCCAGATCAGCAATGATGTCGCGGGCGCTTTCCAGGCCGATCGACAGTCGGATGAGTCCCGGTGTGATGCCGGCGGCCAGGCGCTCGGGCTCGGTCAGTCGGCCGTGGATGGTGCTGCCGGTGTGGAGGGCCAGGGTGCGCACGTCGCCGATGTGCGTCATGTTGCTGATCAGCCGCAGGGCATCGATGAAGAGTCTCGCAGCGGGGCGCCCGGCGGCGAGGTCGAAGGAGACGACGGATCCGGAGCCCTTCGGCAGGTACTTCTTCGCCCGCTCATGGAAGGCGTTCGACGGCAACCCGGGGTAGTCGACCCCGGCGACCAGCGGATGCCGTTCGAGCCACTCCGCCACCTGCTGGGCATTGGTGACGTGGCGCTCCATGCGCAGCGACAGGGTTTCGATCCCATGCAGTAAGAGGAATGTACTCGTGGGTGGCACGGTCGGACCGTATTCGAGCACCGTGACGGTGCGGAGGTAGGCGAGGAAGGCGGCGGTGCCGAACCGGTCGACGAAGGAGGAGACTCCGGCACGCGGCGACGTGGTCAGCTGGGGGAAACGGTCGGAGTGAGCAGCCCAGTCGAAGCGCCCGCCGTCGATCACGGCCCCGCCGATCACCGCGCCGTGGCCGGCAAGCCACTTCGACGTGGAGTGGATCACGATGTCCGCACCCCATTCAATGGGCCGACAGAGGTAGGGGGTGGCCACGGTGCTGTCGACGACGAGGGGGACACTGGCCCGGTGGGCGATGGCGGCCAGGCGTTCGAGGTCGACGACCTGATTCTTGGGATTCGGGATTGTTTCCGTGAAGAGGGCGCGGGTGCGCGGGGTGACGCGCTCGGCCCAGTCCGCGTCGCTGGCGGACTCGGGGACGAACTCGACCCGCAGACCCTGGCGGGTGAGGCTGCCCAGGAACAGCTGTTTCGTGCCCTCGTAGAGGTTCTCGGTGGCGAGGATGTGGTCTCCGCTGGAGGCCAGGGCGAACAGGGTGGCGGCGATGGCGGCCTGTCCGCTGCCCACGACGATGCCGGCGACACCGCCTTCGAGGTCGGCCAGTCGGCGGCCGGCAGCCGCGTTCGTTGGGTTCTCGCTGCGGGAGTAGACGCTCGCCGCGGTGGCACCTGAGAATCGGGCCTCGGCATCGTCGAACGACGAGAAGAGGTAGCCGGCTGTCTGATAGATCGGACCGACCCGCGCACCGAAACCGGGATCGATCATCTCGCCCGCGTGGATCTGGCGGGTTTCGAAATCAAGGCACAGTTCAGGCGAGGTGGGCATGGGGGCAGGCTAGCTGAGTCGCTGACCTCCCTCTCGGATGCCCGCAACATAGCGAAACGCAGCAGTCCCGCGCCGCTGGGCACGAGCATGTCGGAAAAAGAAAGAGCGAAGAGAGAAGAGCGAAGAGCCAAGCGCCAAGAGCCAAGCGCCAAGAGCCAAGAGCAGCAAAGACATCAAGGACTGCGCGTGGAGAACGTTCAAGATTGGCTTCCGGTATGCCGGGTGGCCTGGGATCGGCTTCCGGTTTGCCGGGTTGGCCCGAGGTCGGCTTCCGACGGTTTACAGGGTGGCCCTCTTGCTCGGCAGTGCGATCAGGGTTTGTTCCGGGTCGACGTCGACGGGTGGTTTGAGCCAGTAGTCGTTTCCGGTGCGGATGATCGTCCAGTGCTGGTTGTGCAGGAGCAGGTGGTGCGGGTGGCAGAGGAGTATTCCGTCGGCAAGGTCGGTGTACCCGTTGTCCGCGAGCCATTCGTTGATGTGGTGTGCCTCTGACCACGCGGGTGATCGGTCGCAGTCGACCCAACGGCAGCCGCCATCCCGCACTCCCATCGCAGCGCGTTGCGCCTCGGTGAAGAGGCGTTGGTCACGGCCGACGTTGATGATCTGGCCGGTGTCGTCAACCTGGATGCCGCGGGTTCCGGTGTCGCAGAGCAACCGGTCGATGGTCTCCTGCGAGATCGGCACGGGGTTGCCCTCGATCTGACCGTGGGCGGCGGCTTCGCGGGTTTCGGTTGCTTCGGCGGTCTCCGGGGCGGCCGGCTGTCCCGGCTTCAGGGCCTTCTCGGTCACGATGACCCGCACCGAGGGGCGGCGGCCGCCGAAGACGCGGCCCTGGTCGGCCTCACCGGCGATCTTCAGCAGCTGGACGAGGGCGTCGGCGGCGATCTGCTCGGTGCTGCGGGGGTCATCCTGGACGCGCTTGGCCCAGGCTGCCTTCTCCTTGTCGACGAACCGCACCCCGCCGCGGCGAGGGCTGGTGATGGAGTCAAAAGTCGAGAGCACGAACTCGCCGTCTTCCGGAGCGAAGAGGCCGTGCAGGCGCACCTTGCCGTTGCCGAGCCGGTACACGCGCAGGAACCGGTCGTCGTGAGCCTGCTTCTCCCGGGCGGCGATGCCGGCCTCGTCGAGCTGGTCGCGCAGGCGCCGGGCGAGCTTGAAGACCTGGTCGACATTCAGCGACGCGGCCTCAACGAGGAGCGCCTCGAGGGCGGTGCCCAGCTTCTCGGCAGTGACCGCGGCATCGATCTGGCCGAGGCCGGAACGGATCGACTCGGCCGCATCGACCGAGAGGCTGCCGTCGGTGACGGCTCGGGCGATCGGCGCCTGCCACGGCACCTTCGCCACGAACTCCGCGACCGCGGCGGGATCCGCATCGGGCGACTCCACAGCCGCCTCGACGAGTTTCTCCGCCGCTTCGGCG
>NZ_SOHA01000017.1 GCF_004403065.1 Cryobacterium cryoconiti | reverse complement strand
GGCTGCCGGCGTGGCCGCGGCCCTCGCCGGGCTCGGCGCGGCCGAGCTGGTCGCCGCTCTGGTGGCCCCGGCCGGCAGCCCGGTCCTCACCGTCGGCGCGCTGGTCGTCGACCTGGCCCCGGCGTGGTTGAAGGAGCTGGTCATCGACCTGTTCGGCACAGCCGACAAGGTCGTGCTGGTGATCTGCGTCGCGCTCGGCGCCGTCGTGCTGGCCGCAGCGGCCGGGGTGCTGGAGTACCGTCGCCCGCCGATCGGGCGGGTGGTCGTGGTCGCCGCCGGCGCCCTCGCCATCGTCGCGGTGCTGTCGCGGCAGAACACGTCCACCGTCGACGCGGTTCCCGCGGTGCTGGCGATGGTCGTCTCCGCCGTGTTGCTCACTGTCCTGGTCACCCGCTTGCGTCGCATGCCCGCTGGCGCGGCGGCCTCCGCTCCGGACCGTCGGCGCTTCCTGGCCTGGGCAGGGGCGAGCGCCGGCCTGGGTCTGCTCGCCGCGGCCGGCGGGCAGCTGATCTCCGCCGGCAACCGGGCCACGGATGCCGCACGCGCCCGCTTCATGCTGCCGGCCGCGGCCGTTCCCGCCGCCCCGATCCCGGCCGGAGCCGCCCTCAACGTGCCGGGCCTCGCCCCGCTGATCACCCCGAACGCTGATTTCTACCGCATCGACACGGCCCTGCGGGTGCCCCGGATCGACCCGGGCACCTGGACTCTGAAGATCACCGGCATGGTCGAGCAGGAGGTCGAAATCGATTTCGCCGACCTGCTCGCCCTGCCCCTCGAGGAGAGCACGACAACCCTCACCTGCGTGTCGAACGCGGTCGGCGGCGACCTGATCGGGAATGCGACCTGGCTGGGCTACCCGATCCGGCAACTGCTGGCGAAGGCCCGCCCTCGCGCCGGGGCGGACATGGTGCTCTCTCGCAGCGAGGACGGTTGGACGGCGAGCACCCCGCTGGAGGTGCTCACCGACGACCGCAACGCAATTCTCGCGGTGGGAATGAACGGGGAGCCGCTCCCGCTCGAGCACGGCTATCCGGTGCGCATGGTCGTGCCCGGGCTCTACGGCTACGTCTCGGCCACGAAATGGGTGGTCGAGCTCACCGTCACCCGTTTCGACCGGGAGACCGCGTACTGGACCAACCGCGGCTGGACCGAGCGCGGACCGGTCAAGCTCTCCTCTCGCATCGACGTGCCCCGGCGCGGCACCGAGGTGCCCGCCGGGCCAGTCACCGTGGCGGGCGTCGCCTGGTCGCAACACGTGGGCATCCGTGCCGTGCAGGTTCAGGTCGACGACGGCGACTGGAACGAGGCCTCCCTCGCCGAAGCGATCTCGGCCGACACCTGGCGGCAGTGGAGCTGGGTCTGGTCGGCCCCGGCCGGGCAACACACCCTGCGGGTGCGGGCGACGGACGCTGCGGGTCAGGTGCAGACCTCGGTGCGTCGGGACGTGATCCCCGACGGCGCCACAGGGCTGCACGACGTGGCGATCACGGTCACATAAGCGGCGGCTCCCGCCCCGCGACAGCAGACCGGCACGGGCGTATCCTCAACAGCGAAAACCAGGTAGCGTGCCGCCGCATCGCCAGCCCAGCTTGAGAGGACGGGAATCATGCACCGGAATTCCGTATCGACCTGCCGCCCCAGCGGCTCGCGTCGCACCGAGGCAGCGGAGTAGACGCTCATGCCCACCCAGACGAAACTGACCGCCGCCGACCTCCGGCACTTCGAGAAGCTTCTGCGCAGCCAGCGGCACGAGCTCGACGTGGCCCTCGGCCGCATCGGCACCACCCTCGACGACGTGATCGAGGCCCGCAACAGTGGCACGGCCGACGACGAACACGACCCCGAGGGTCCCACCCTGACGATGGAATGGTCGCGCATCTCCGGGGTGCACAGTGATCTGGCAGCCAAATCCGTGGCCATCGACCAGGCACTCGCGCGCATCACGGACGGCAGCTTCGGACTATGCACCCGCCGCGGAGAACCGATCGGGCGGGAACGGCTGGAGGCGCGCCCGGCCGCCGAGTTGTGCATCGACTGCGCCCGCGATCTGGAAGCGCAGCGCCGCGGCTGACCGGCGTGGCTACGCCGCCGCTCACTGCGTGAGCCGGATGCCCCCGCCGAGGTAGAACAGTGCCAGCACGCCCAGGGACACAGCCCCGGCAGCCAGTGCGGCCAGCGGCCACGCACTCGACGCCGGAAGAGCCGCCCGCGCCTGGAGGGCGGCCTGCGCCCGACGGTAGCGGAACCGCACGCCGACATACGCGGCCAGGGACAGTGCCAGGCCGATCAACCCGGCCACGAGGGCGGCGCCGCCGAACGCGGGTGCCGTCAGGCGCATCCCCACGACGGCGCCGACGGCCAGGGCGAGCACCGTGCGCTGCCAGGCCAGGAGGGTCCGTTCGGGCTGCAGTCCCGGGTCGAACGGATGCTGCACGGTCACCAGAGCATCCCGGCGGCAACCAGGAGCCCCGCGACGAGGAGGCCGACCGCGAGCACCCCGGTGAGGGCCGGAGCCGGCAGCGGACGATTCTCCCGCATGGCCCGTTCGGTGCGCATCCAGCTGATCCAGGCGTGCAGCGGAGCGATCAGGCCGAGGACGACGAACAGCCCGGCCGCGGAGAGGCGCAGGCCGGCCTGCGCCGGGAACTGCAGCGCCTGGAGCGCGACGCCCGCGGCGATGAGCGCGAGCGAGGTGCGGATCCAGGCCAGGAAGGTGCGCTCATTGGCGAGGCTGAACCGGGCATCCGGTTCCTCGCCCCGCCGATAGACCGAGTGGGGAAAACGCTCAGCTGCCACGGAAATGTCCTCTCCCTGCCGGTTCCCGGCGCCTCACCACAGTATGCCGCGGGGCTCCGCTAGACCTCGTCAGTGACGGCCGCCGCGAACTGGGCGTTGTAGAGGGCGTGGTACGCGCCATCCGCAGCCAGAAGCTGCTCGTGCGTGCCCAGCTCGACAATCCGGCCGGCCTCCATGACCAGGATCAGGTCGGCATCGCGGATCGTGGAGAGCCGGTGCGCGATCACGAAGCTGGTGCGGTCGGCGCGGAGGGCGCTCATGGCCTTCTGCACGAGAACCTCGGTGCGTGTGTCGACGGAACTGGTCGCCTCGTCCAGGATGAGTACGCTGGGCTTCGCGAGGAACGCGCGCGCGATCGTGAGCAGCTGCTTCTCGCCGGCGCTGACGTTGCCGCCCTCGTCGTCGAGCACGGTGTCGTAGCCGTCCGGCAGGGTGTGCACGAACCGGTCCACGTAGGTCGCGCGCGCCGCCTCCTGGATCTCCTCCTCGGTGGCATCCGGTCGCCCGTAGGCGATGTTGTCACGGATCGTACCGCCGAAGAGCCAGGTGTCCTGCAGCACCATGCCCATGCGCCCGCGCAGGTCGTCACGGGTCATCCTGCTGGCGTCCACGCCGTCGAGCGTGATCCGGCCGGAGTCGAGCTCATAGAATCGCATCATCAGGTTGACCAGGGTGGTCTTGCCGGCCCCGGTCGGGCCCACGATGGCCACGGTCTGCCCGGGCTCGGCCACCAGGTTGAGATTCTCGATCAGGGGCTTGTCCGGGCTGTACCGGAACGAGGCGTCCTCGAAGACCAGGCGTCCGCGGGTGGCGCCGGGAGTTTCGGCGGGCTCCGGGTCGGGGCTCTGCTCCTCGGCGTCGAGCAGGGCGAACACCCTTTCGGCGGAGGCGACACCGGACTGCAGCAGGTTCGCCATCGACCCGAGTTGAGCGAGCGGCTGGGTGAACTGCCGGGAGTATTGGATGAACGCCTGAACGTCGCCGAGTTGCATGGCACCGGATGCCACCTGGAGGCCGCCGACGACGGCGATCCCCACGTAGACGAGGTTGCCGATGAAGGTCATGGCGGGCATGATCAGGCCGCTGACGAACTGGGCGCCGAAGCTGGCCTCGTAGAGCTCGTCGTTCTTGGCCCGGAAACGCTGTTCGACCTCTTTCTGGCGACCGAACACCTTGACCAGGGCATGGCCGGTGAACGTCTCCTCGATCTGGCCGTTCAGTTCGCCGGTGTGGGTCCACTGCGCGACGAACATCTTCTGGGAGCGCTTCGCGATCAGCACGGTGGTGACCAGGGTCAGGGGAACCGTGACGAGGGCGATCAGGGCCAGCAGCGGGGAGAGCAGGAACATCATCACGATGACGCCCACGACGGTCAGCAGCGAGGTGACGGCCTGGCTCAGCGACTGCTGCAGGCTCTGCGACACGTTGTCCACGTCGTTGGTGACCCGGCTGAGCAGCTCGCCGCGCTGCACCTTGTCGAAGTAGCGCAGCGGCAGGCGGTTGATCTTGGCCTCGATCTCGCTGGGGAGGCGGAAGACGGTGCGCTGCACCACGCCGTTGAGCACGTAGGCCTGCACCCAGGCGAACGCCGAGGAGAGCACGTAGAGCACCATCGCCCAGAGCAGCACGGTGCTGAGCATGCCGAAGTCGATGCCGAGGCCCGGGGTCAGCGTCATCCCGCTGAGCAGGTCGGCCTTGCCCGTGTCGCCGGAGGCGCGCAGCTGGGCGATCAGTTCGGCCTGGCTCACCCCGGAGGGCAGGTCCTGGGAGATGACGCCGGCGAAGATGAGGTTGGTGCCCTCGCCGAGCAGGCGCGGACCGAGTACGGAGAAGGTGACGCTCGTCACGGCGAGGAACAGCACCAGCCCGAGCCACAGCCGCTCCGGGCGCAGCTTGCCGAGCAGCCGCTTGGCCGACGGACCGAAGTTCATCGCCTTCTCGGCGGGAGCGCTCATTCCGCCGAACGGGCCGTGGCCCGGGCCGCGGGCGGGAGGACGGTTCGAGGCTGAGCTCGTTTCAGTCTGACTCATGCTGCTTCCTCCGCCGCGAGCTGGGATGACACGATTTCCTGGTACGTCTTGTTCGATTCGAGGAGTTCGTCGTGGGTGCCGCGGCCGACGATGCGGCCGCCCTCGAGAACGAGGATCTGGTCGGCGCCGACGATGGTCGACACCCGTTGGGCCACGATCACCATGGTGGCGCCGCCCGTGCCGAGGGCCAGGGCCTGGCGAAGCCGGGCATCCGTCGCCAGGTCAAGCGAGGAGAACGAGTCGTCGAAGATGTAGAGCTCGGGGCGTTTGACCAGCGCCCGGGCAATGGCCAGGCGCTGCCGCTGACCGCCGGAGACGTTCGTGCCGCCCTGCGATATCGGGGCGTCGAGGCCCTCCGGCATCTCCTGCACGAAGTCACGGGCCTGGGCGATGGTCAGCGCCTCCCAGAGTTCCTCCTCCGTGGCGTCCGGCTTGCCGTAGAGCAGGTTGCTGCGCACGGTTCCGGAGAACAGGTAGGGCTTTTGCGGCACCAGCCCGATGTTTCCCCAGAGCAGGTCCGGGTGCAGCTCGCGCACGTCGACCCCGTCGACCCGCACACTGCCGCTGGTGGCGTCGAACAGGCGCGGCAGCAGGTTGACGAGGGTGGTCTTGCCGGAGCCGGTGCTGCCGATGATCGCGGTGGTCTGGCCCTGGTGAACGGTGAAGCTCACGTCGGAGAGCACGGGCTGCTCGGCGCCGGGGTAGGCGAAACCCACCCCCACGAGCTCGAGCTCGCCGCGTCCGATCGTGTCGACGACGGGGTGCCCGGGCGGGCGCACACTGGACTCGGTGCCCAGCACCTCGCCGATCCGGTCGGCGGACACGGTGGCCCGCGGGATCATCACGGCCATGAAGGTGGCCATCATCACGGCCATCAGGATCTGCATCAGATAGCTGAGGAATGCGATCAGGGTGCCGACCTGCATGGAGCCGTCCTGAATCCGGAACGCCCCGAACCAGATCACGGCGACGCTCGACACGTTGAGCACCAGCATGACGACCGGGAACATCAGGGCCATCAGGCGCCCGGCCCGCAGGGCGGTCTCCGTGACATCCGTGTTCGCCTGGCCGAAGCGCACCGTCTCGACGTCTTCCCGCACGAACGCGCGAATCACACGGATGCCCGTGAGCTGCTCCCGCAGCACGCGGTTGACGGTGTCGATGCGGGTCTGCATCAGGCGGAACAACGGCACCATTCGCACGATGATCAGGCCGACGGCGATGAGCAGCACGGGCACGCTGACGGCGATCAGCCAGGACAGTTGCACGTCCTGCCGGATGGCCATGATGACGCCGCCGATGGAGAGGATCGGCGCGGTCACCATCAGGGTCGAGGTCATCAGCACGAGCATCTGCACCTGCTGCACGTCGTTGGTGGACCGGGTGATCAGTGACGGGGCGCCGAACCGGGTGACCTCCTGCTCGGAGAACTCGCCGACCCGGGTGAACACCGCGCCGCGCAGGTCGCGACCGAGCGCCATGGCCGCCTTCGCCCCGAAATAGACGGCGACGATGGCGCACACGATCTGGAACAGCGTGATCAGCAGCATCAGGCCGCCGGTGCGCAGGATGTAGCCCGTGTCGCCCGTGGCGACACCCTCATCGATGATGTCGGCGTTGAGGGTGGGCAGGTAGAGCGAGGCGATCGACTGCGCGAGCTGGAAGACCACCACGGCCGTCAGCAGCCGCCAGTACGGCCGCAGGTATGTCACGAGCAGTTTCCACAGCATCGGGTTCTCCTAGAGGGTGGCGTTCGGCTGCGCCTGGGCGCCGATGAGGCCGTAGAGGATGAGGGCGGTCAACTCGTCGTCGTCGAAGGCGGCGCCGGCCGTGATGTGGGGAACGGATGCCGCGAGCGCGATCATGCGGATGACCTGCGCCGCCCGCGCAGGGGGTACCGCGAGCCGGGCGAGGTCGGGCGCCAGCACCTGGGCCAGCAGCCCGGTGAACTCATGCGCCACGTCGTGGCTGGGCGGCCTGCCCATCGCTCCCACCGAAGACATCAACGCGAAGATCTTCGCGAAGCGCCGTCGTAGCAGCGTGACCATGGCGCGGACCCGCTGCTCGAGCGGAGCGGACAGGTCGAGGGCGGCCAGATCGCGGCGGAACGGCTCCGGGTCGAGCTGTCGGTCCATGGCGGCCCGGATCAGCTCGTCCTTGCTGTCGAAGGCACGGAAGATGGTGCCCTCGGCGATGCCGGCGCACTCGGCGATCTGCCGGGTGGTGACGCCCTGGCCGTGCTCGATCAGGAGCGGCGTCACGGCATCG
Organism: Cryobacterium cryoconiti; assembly: GCF_004403065.1. Classification (GTDB taxonomy): domain Bacteria; phylum Actinomycetota; class Actinomycetes; order Actinomycetales; family Microbacteriaceae; genus Cryobacterium; species Cryobacterium cryoconiti. The sequence goes on along the minus strand of NZ_SOHA01000017.1, from coordinate 128,132 downwards.
AGGATCATCGACTGCCGGTCCTCGACGGACAACGAGCGTGCGCGTGCTGGTTTGACCGTCATCCGTTCAGCTTAACTGAGTGAGGACTCACTCACAAGCCGCGAGAACGCGCCGATCCCGCCGCCGGTCACGGGTTCACGGAGTTCCGGGCTGCGCTGGTGCGTGCGCGGTTCAGGCGAAGAGGTCGGAGATCCAGGCCACGTCGCCGGGCGACGGGCGCCACGCGTTGCCCTCGGTGGCGTTCTGAAGGATCTGCTCCGGCCGGGTGGCACCCGCGATCACGCTGGTGACCCCGGGCTGCGCCAGTAGCCAGGCGAACGTGGCGGCGAGCATGGTCACCCCGCGTTCGTCGCAGAACGCCTCGTATTTCTCGATCACGTCCCAGGGTGCGGTCTCGACGAGGTGCGGGCGGATCATCATGATCCGACTGTCGGCCGGGCCGCCGGCCCGGGAGAATTTGCCCGTGAACAATCCGTTGTAGAGCGGGAAGAACGGCAGGAATCCGAGTCCGTAGGCGTTGACGGCCGGCAGCACCTCGTCTTCGACGTCGCGCACCAGCAGGCTGTACTCATTCTGGGCTGAGACGAACCGCGGATGCCCGCCGAGCCGGGCGGTGAACTCCGCCTCGGCGATCTGCCAGCCGGCGAGGTTGGAATGGCCGATGTAGCGCACCTTGCCCTCGCTGATCAGGTCGTCCAGCGTCTGCAGCGTCTCCTCGATCGGCGTGTTCGGGTCCGGCTGGTGCAGCTGGTACAGGTCGATCCAGTCCGTTTGCAGCCGCCGGAGGGAAGCCTCGACGGCGAGACGGATGTACCGGCGGGAGCCGCGTGCTCCCCAATCGGGGCCGTTCCGGCCGTCCATGTCCAGGCCGAACTTGGATGCGAGCACGACCTGGTCCCGCTTGCCCCGCAGCGCATGGCCCATCAGCGTCTCGCTGAGGCCGCGTTCGGCGCCGTAGATGTCGGCCGTGTCGAACAGGGTGATCCCGGCGTCGACGGCCGCGTTGATGACCGCCGTGGTTCCGGTCTGGCTCTGTGTCGCCGTGCCGGCCCGGCCGAAGTTGTTGCACCCGAGTCCGATCGTGGAGACCATGAGCCCCGAGTCGCCCAGTCTGCGGTAGTCGATCTGCTCCATCCCCTCACACTAGGCGCGTGGGCCTGTGCTAGACAGGTGATGACCGAAGGAGACCCCATGGCCGGACTCACGATTGGCGTCATGTCACGCTCGGGGAAGGCCGATGAACGTCGTCTCCCGCTGCATCCGTCGCACCTGGACCGGATCGACGCAGAGGTCCGTTCCCGGATCTTCCTGGAGCAGGGTTACGGCGAACAGTTCGGCATCCCGGATGAGGCCCTGGCACCTTTGGTCGGCGGGTTGCTTCCCCGGGCAGGCCTGGTGCAGGAGTGCGACGTCATCCTGCTGGCCAAGCCGCTCCTGGCGGATGTCGCCGCCCTGCGCGACGGCCAAATCCTGTGGGGCTGGCCGCACTGTGTGCAGGACGCCGCGCTGACCCAGCTCGCCATCGACAAGAAGCTCACCCTGATCGCCTTCGAAGCAATGAACGAGTGGACGCCGGACGGCGAATTCAGCCGTCACATCCTGGCGAAGAACAACGAGCTCGCCGGCTTCGCCTCGGTCGTGCATTCCCTGGCGCTGATCGGGTTGACCGGCGTCTACGGACGCCCGCTGCGTGCGGCCGTGATCGGCTCCGGTTCGACGGCCCGGGGTGCGGTCACGGGCCTGCAGGCTAACGGCGTGACCGACGTGACCCTCATGACGGTCCGGGATGTGCCGGCCGGCTCCGTACTCGACTCCGCCCGGATCGTCCCGATCCTGCACGACCCGGCCGAGCCGGCCGAGCACTACGTGCTCTCCGATGGGCGGCGCACTCTGCTGCCCGCACTGCTCGCGAAGCATGACGTGATCGTCAACTGCATACTGCAGGACCCGAACGCGCCCCTCACGTTCCTGCGCGCAGAGGACCTGCCGCTCGTCAGTTCGGGGTCGCTCATCGTCGATGTGTCCTGCGATGCGGGCATGGGGTTCGGCTGGGCACGCCCGACCTCATTCGCGGATCCCACCTTCATGGTCGGCGACAACGTCACGTACTACGCCGTCGACCACAGCCCGTCGTACCTCTGGAATTCGGCGACCTGGGAAATCAGCGCCGCCCTCGTCCCCTTCCTGGCGGACGTGCTGACGGGCGAGGCCGCCTGGGAATCGAACGAGACGCTCCGGCGCGCGATCGAGATCCGGAGCGGGGTCATCCGGAATCCCAGCATCCTCGCGTTCCAGAAACGGTCGGCCGACTACCCGCACGCTCGCACCGACTGAGCGGGCACGGTTCCTCCCCAACGAGCCCGGTGGCGGTTCTCCCCCAGGTCCGAAACCCGCGAGAGCCGCGCCGGACCGCGGACTACAGTCGAGGAATGACCAGCATCGGACCCTCACTGCTACGGATGCCCAGCCCCATCGGCCGGTTGGAACTCACCGGTGACGGTGACAACATCCTGACTCTCTCGATTGAAGCGGGCGGGCGCCTGCCCCTCGAGGACCAGCCTGAATCACCCTCGCCGCTGCTCGCCCGCGCCGCCCGGCAACTCACGGAATACTTCGCCGGCACCCGCACCTCCTTCGACCTGCCGGTACGACCGCAGGGCGGGACTGCGTTCCAGAACGGGGTGTGGCAGCGGCTGTCCGAGCTCGGTTTCGGGGAGGTCACGTCCTACGGCGAGTTGGGGCTGTCCCTGGGCAAGCCGGGGGCCGGGCGGGCCGTCGGCGGCGCCGTCGGAGCGAACCCCGTGCCCATCCTGATCGGGTGCCACCGGGTGCTGGCCGCCAACGGCCGCATCACCGGCTACAGCGGCGGCAGCGGCGTGCCCACCAAGGTCTGGCTGCTCCACCACGAGGGCATCGAGTACCGGGAATGAGCGCGGAACCGACCGGCACCGTGCCGGCCGCACCGGCGGCATCCGCTTCACTCAGTCTCGGAGAGGACGGCCTGGCCCGCTGCGGCTGGGCCGGGACAGACCCCGAGTACCGCCGGTACCACGACGAGGAGTGGGGTCGTGCGCTCCGGGACGACCGGCTCCTGTTCGAGAAGCTGTGCCTCGAGGGCTTCCAGGCCGGCCTGTCCTGGATCACCATCCTGCGGCGTCGCCCGGCCTTCCGCGCCGCCTTCCACGATTTCGACGTCGACCAGGTGGCGGCCATGGGCGAGCGCGACGTGGCCCGTCTCCTCACCGACGCGGGCATCATCCGGCACCGTGGCAAGATCGAAGCCACCATCTCGAACGCCCGGGTCACCCGCGACCTCGACACGAGCCTGACCGAGGTGATCTGGAGCTTCGCTCCGGCACCGCGCGCTTCGAGGCTGCGGCACCTGGGCGAGGTGCCGGCCATCACGCCCGAGTCGACGGCGCTGAGCCGCGAACTCCGCGCCCGCGGCTACACGTTCGTCGGCCCCACGACGATGTACGCCCTGATGCAGTCCGCCGGCCTCGTCGATGACCATGTGAGCGGATGCCACCGGGCCGCCGGCAGCCCCACCGGGTACTGCTAACGGCCGGCGAGGTTATCGGCCGGCAGGGAGGAGCCCCAGGGCCCGAATCGCGTCCCGTTCGTCGAGGAGCTCGGCGACGGAAGCGTCGATCCTGGCCCGGGAGAACGCATTGATCGCCAGGTCCGGAACGATCTGCCACCGGCCGTCGACGGAACGAACGGGGAACGAACTCACGATTCCTGCGGGCACTCCGTAGGAGCCGTCGGACATGATCCCCGCCGAGGTCCACCGGTCGCCCGTGCCGTTGACCCAATCGTGCACGTGGTCGATCACCGCGTTGGCCGCAGAGGCCACCGATGAGGCGCCTCGGGCCTGAATGATCTCGTAGCCCCGGTTCGCAACCCGGGGAATGAACTCCCCGGCCAGCCAGTCCTCCCCCACCAACTCGGAGACGGGCCTCCCACCGGCAGTGGCATGGAAGACATCCGGGTACTGGCTCGCCGAGTGGTTTCCCCAGATGGTGAGCCCGTCGATCTCGGCGACGGGGATCTGCAGCCGGACAGCGAGCTGGGCCACTCCACGATTGTGGTCCAGTCGAGTCATTGCCGTGAAGCGGTCCACCGGGATGTCCGGGGCGAACGCGCTGGCCACCAGGGCGTTGGTGTTGACAGGGTTGCCCACCACCAGCACGCGCACGTCGGAGGCCGCGCCCGCGTTCAGCGCGGCGCCGGCCGGGCCGAAAATGCGCCCATTGCTCTCGAGCAGGGCCACGCGCTCCATTCCCACGGCACGCGGCTTGGAGCCAACCAGGAGGGCGATGTTGGCACCGTCGAAGGCGCGCACGGGATCTTCGGTGACCGTCACGCTGCGCAGCAACGGGAACGCGCAGTCCTGGAGTTCCAGGACCGTGCCCTCGGCCGCCTTGCGACCCGATGGAATCTCCAGCAGGGTCAGATTGACCGGGGTGGTGGGGCCGAGGAGGTCTCCCGAAGCGATCCGAAAGAGCAGCGCATAGCCGATCTGACCGCCGGCGCCGGTGACGGTGACATTCATAGTGGATGTGGACACGAGAGCCAGCCTAGGGCCGGAAGGCACCGGTGTCAGACCCGGTTTGCCGCGACCTCGGCGGAGACGACCAGATCCAGTTCCCCGGCCGCCCCCGGGCGCACCTCGAAGCCGGCACCGGGCGCCCAGTCGAGCAGGTCGCGGGCGGTGTCGAAGGACTGCCCGTGCCGGATCAGGGCGCGGGTGAAGTGCCCCTTCGCCTTCTTGTTGAAGTGGTTCAGGGCCCGCGTGCGGCCGTCGATCGTCTCAGTGACGACGCGCAGGAATACCGCTTCGGGCCCTGCCGGCACGGGGCCGAGGGCGACATACCCGTTCGAGCGCAGGTCGAGGAGGAGCCCCCCTGTGCCGGCCAGCGCCCCGCTGACCGCCGCGGCCCAGTGCTTCTTGAGCGCCAGGTCCGGCAGCTTCGAGTCCGAGGAGAGCCGGTAGGCGGGAATGAGGTCGAGGGCACCGATCGGCCCGAAGAGCGCGGAGTGCACCGCGACGTTCCGGCCGGCCCAGTCCCGCTCGGCCGGAGTGAGGGTGCCGGAATCGAGAGCGTCGTACAGCACCCCGGTGTAACGGTCGATCGCCGGCATCGTGGCCGAGGAGTCCAGCATCCGGTTGCGTTCCACCTCGCCGGACTGCGTGCGGCCCAGTTTGAGAGCGGCCATCATCGCATCCGGATGCTTCGCGAGCGATTGCAGGGAACGCACAAGTACCCGCCGCTGGGCAACAAGCGACGGGTACTGGAGGTGCTGCAGGTCAAGCGGTAATTCGATGCCGCCAAGACGTTTCGTCTCGGACGGCGGCAGAAGGATCAGCACACTGGCTAGACGAGTTCTGCCTTGCGGGCCACGATCGTGACCACGTCGTTGGCGACCGACAGGAAGCCGTCTGCCGCTTCGGCGACGATCTTCTCGCCGTTGCTCAGGGTCACGCGCACCTCGCCGCTGGCCAGGATGGCCAGCAGGGGCTCGTGCCCGGGCAGGATCCCGATCTCGCCTTCGACGGTGCGAGCGACAATCATGCTCGCCTCGCCGGACCACACTTCGTGGTCCGCCCCGACGACACTGACCTTGAGCGAAGATTCGGCCATGACTAGTCGTTCTCCTTCTGAATTTTCGCCCACTTCTCCTCCACGTCGGCGATGCCGCCGACGTTGAAGAAGGCCTGCTCGGCCACGTGGTCGAAGTCGCCGTTGGAGATCGCCGTGAAGGATTCGATGGTGTCCTTGAGCGATACCGTGGAACCCTCGACGCCCGTGAACTTCTTGGCCATGTAGGTGTTCTGCGACAGGAACTGCTGGATACGGCGCGCACGGGAGACGGTGACCTTGTCTTCCTCGGACAGCTCGTCAACACCGAGGATCGCGATGATCTCCTGCAGTTCCTTGTTCTTCTGCAGAATCGCCTTGACGCGCACGGCCGTGTTGTAGTGATCGGCACCCAGGTAGCGGGGGTCGAGGATACGGCTGCTCGAGGTGAGCGGGTCGACGGCCGGGTAGAGGCCCTTCGACGCGATCTCACGGGAAAGCTCGGTGGTGGCATCCAGGTGGGCGAACGTGGTCGCCGGGGCCGGGTCGGTGTAGTCGTCAGCAGGCACGTAGATGGCCTGGAGCGACGTGATCGAGTGACCACGGGTGGACGTGATGCGCTCCTGAAGGATGCCCATCTCGTCGGCCAGGGTCGGCTGGTAGCCCACGGCACTCGGCATGCGACCCAGAAGGGTCGACACCTCGGAGCCGGCCTGCGTGAAGCGGAAGATGTTGTCGATGAACAGCAACACGTCCTGCTTGGCAACGTCGCGGAAGTACTCGGCCATGGTCAAGGCGGAGAGGGCGACGCGAAGACGCGTTCCCGGCGGCTCGTCCATCTGGCCGAACACGAGCGCGGTCTTGTCGAAGACGCCGGCTTCTTCCATCTCGTGGATGAGGTCGTTGCCCTCACGGGTGCGCTCACCGACACCGGCGAACACGGACACTCCACCGTGGTCCTGCGCTACGCGCTGGATCATTTCCTGGATCAGAACGGTCTTGCCGACACCGGCTCCACCGAACAGGCCGATCTTTCCACCCAGGACGTACGGGGTGAGAAGGTCGATGACCTTGATGCCGGTCTCGAACAGCTGAGTCTTGGACTCCAGCTGATCGAAGGGCGGCGGCTTGCGGTGGATGGGCCAGCGCTCCGTGATCTCGATCTTCTCGCCGGGCTCCGCGTTGAGCACCTCGCCAATGGCGTTGAACACGCGCCCCTTGGTGACGTCCCCGACGGGAACCGTGATGGGGGAACCGGTGTCCCGGACTTCCTGGCCACGAACCAGCCCGTCGGTCGGGTTCAGGGCGATGGCGCGGATGAGGTCGTCGCCCAGGTGCTGGGCGACCTCGAGCGTGATCACGGTCGACACATCACCGATGACGATGGTGGTCTTCAATGCGTTGTACATGCCCGGAATCGAGTCGTGCGGGAACTCGATGTCGACGACCGGGCCCGTGACCCGGGCGATTCGGCCCACGGCGACGGTCTCGACCGGTGCATGGACTGGCGCGGATATGGTGTCAGTCATAGCTCTCTCTTCTCTGGATTAGTGCTTGGCGGATGAGAGCGCGTCGGCCCCACCCACGATCTCGGAAATCTGTGACGTGATCTCGGTCTGCCGGGCGTTGTTGGACAGCCGGGTGTAGTCCTTGATCAGCTTGTCCGCGTTGTCGGAGGCCGAGGACATGGCCTTCTGACGTGCGGCGTGCTCGGCTGCGGCGGATTGCAGCATGGAGTTGAAGATGCGGCTCTCGATGTAGACGGGCAGGAGTGAGTCCAGCACCGTTTCGACGTCCGGTTCGAACTCGTAGAGCGGCAGGACCTGGGTGTCACCGGGTTCTTCGACGCCTTCGACGACCTCCAGGGGAAGCAGCCGGACAACCTGGGGCACCTGGGTGACCATGCTGACGAACCGGTTGTAGACGACGTGGATCTCGTCGACTCCACCGTCTTCCGCCTCGCGGAGGAAGGCTTCCAGCAGCGCGTCGCTGATATCGCGTGCGGTCTCATACTGCGGCTGGTCGGTGGAACCGGTCCAGACGCGCTCGGACACGCGGCGGCGGAAACTGAAGTACGCGGCGGCCTTGCGACCCACCAGGAAGTAGACGATGTCCTTACCCTGGCTGCGCAGCAGCTCGCTGAGCGATTCTGCCTCCCGCAGCACCTGTGAGCTGAACGCCCCGGCGAGACCACGGTCGGAAGCGAAGATGACGACCGCAGCGCGCTCGATCGTCTCCGGTTCGGTCGTGAGGACGTGCGCGACGTTCGAGTAGGTCGCTACCGCAGACACCGCCTGCGTGACGGCACGGGCGAACGGGGTTGAGGCGGCGACGCGGGCCTTGGCCTTTTGAATGCGCGAGGCAGAGATCAGCTCCATGGCCCGAGTGATCTTCTTAGTCGTCTGGGCAGACTTGATCTTCTGCCGGTAGACCCGAAGTTGCGCTCCCATGTGTCTCCTGTGCTTCCTTGTCAGTGCTGAATTGGTGCGGGTGATCGAGTGACACTGGCCGCGCCCCGCGGCTCGAGAGAGTCGGGAGCGCGGCCGATGGCGCTTAGCGGCGGTGCTTGACGATCTTTTCCTGGTTGACCTCGTTGGCGGGAATCGCCTCGAAGACTTCCTTGCCCACCGAGGCGAGCGGCTTGCCCTCGCCCGTCTGGAATCCCTGCTTGAAGTTGTCGACCTCGATCTCGAGCGTCGCGATGGTCGCGTCGTCGAGAACGTTGGTGTCGCGCAGCGTCGTGAGGACGCTCGTGGTGCGAGCGAGGTGGTCGAGCAGGCCACGCTCGAAGCGCAGCACGTCGGCGACGGGAACCTCGTCGAACTTGCCGTTGGTGCCGGCCCAGATCGAGACGACCTGGTCTTCGACCGGGTACGGCGAGTACTGGGGCTGCTTCAGGAGTTCGGTCAGGCGAGCGCCACGGCCGAGCTGACGACGGCTCGTCGCATCCAGGTCGGAGGCGAACATCGCGAAGGCCTCGAGCGACCGGTACTGCGCCAACTCGAGCTTCAGGGTGCCGGACACCTTCTTGATCGACTTGACCTGAGCGTCACCGCCGACTCGCGACACCGAGATGCCGACGTCGACCGCGGGACGCTGGTTGGCGTTGAACAGGTCGGACTGCAGGAAGATCTGGCCGTCGGTGATCGAGATCACGTTGGTCGGGATGTAGGCGGACACGTCGTTCGCCTTGGTCTCGATGATCGGCAGACCGGTCATCGATCCGGAGCCGAGGGCGTCCGACAGCTTGGCGCAACGCTCGAGCAGACGGGAGTGCAGGTAGAACACGTCTCCGGGGTACGCCTCACGTCCCGGCGGGCGGCGCAGAAGCAGCGACACGGCACGGTAGGCCTCAGCCTGCTTGGACAGGTCGTCGAAGATGATGAGAACATGCTTGCCGGCATACATCCAGTGCTGGCCGATGGCCGAGCCGGTGTACGGGGCGAGGTACTTGAAGCCGGCCGGGTCAGAGGCCGGGGACGCCACGATGGTCGTGAACTCCATGACTCCGGCATCCTCGAGCGCGCCCTTGACGGCGGCGATCGTGGAGCCCTTCTGACCGATGGCGACGTAGATGCAGCGAACCTGCTTGTTGACGTCGCCGGAGGCCCAGTTGGCCTTCTGGTTGATGATGGTGTCGATCGCGATCGCGGTCTTGCCGGTCTGTCGGTCACCGATGATCAGCTGACGCTGGCCGCGGCCGATCGGGATCATGGCGTCGATGGCCTTGATTCCGGTCTGCATGGGTTCGTGCACCGACTTGCGGTCCATCACGCCGGGAGCCTGAAGCTCCAGGGCGCGGCGGCCTTCGCTCTTGATCTCGCCGAGACCGTCGATGGGTGCACCGAGCGGGTCGACAACGCGACCGAGGTAGCCGTCGCCGACGGGTACGGAGAGGACCTCGCCAGTGCGGTGCACCTCCATGCCCTCGACTATTCCGGCGAATTCGCCGAGAACGACGACGCCGATCTCGTCTTCGTCCAGGTTCTGGGCGAGGCCGAGGGTGCCGTCCGCGAACTTGATGAGCTCATTCGCCATCACGCTGGGAAGGCCCTCGACGTGCGCGATGCCGTCGCCGGCCGTGGTGACGTAGCCAACCTCGGTCGTCGCCGTCTTGTTCGGCTCGTAGGACTTCACGAAGTCCTGGAGAGCGTCACGGATCTCATCGGGGCTGATCGTTAGTTCTGCCATCATCTTCCCTTTTCTGTACTGGGTGTACAGGTTCTGTCTTGCACGAGACGTTGCCGCCTCGAGGTGTGTGGTACTGGCTGAAGCGGTCAGCCAGCGAGCTGGATTCTCAGATCTTTAAGGCGGGTGGCAATGCTGCCATCGATGATGTCGTCACCGATTTGAACGCGGACGCCCCCGACGATTGCGGGGTCGACAACCTCGTTGATCGTGAGTTGACGCCCGTAGCGCGCCGTGAGGCTGGCCCGAAGTCGCTCAACCTGCTCCGGCGCCAGCGCGGAGGCCGACGTGATCGTGGCGATCGAGGTATTCGACTGGTCCGCGACGACGGATGCGGCGTAGCGCAGCAATTCCCCGATGCGGCGGCCGCGGGGCTGCTGCACCAGGTGCCGGACGATCGCGAGCGTCTGCTCGGAGACCTTGCCGACGAGGAGGGAGTCGACAACGTTGACCTTCGCCGCCGTGGAGCCGAGCTTGGAGGCGAGGGCGAGTTCGAGCTCACCGTTGGACGACACGGTCTTGCCGAACGCGAACAGTTCCTCTGCGACCTGGCCGGGAACAGTGGCCGAAGCCGCGATCACCCGAAGCCCGAGGTCTTCGATTCCGGCCAGCAGATCGGTGTGGTTCGACCAGCGTGCGGCAGCGGCTGCTTGAAGAAGCTCCAGCGCGGTCGGAGTCATTGCACCCGAGAAGATTGCGCTCACGAGGGTGGACTTCGCCGCCGCATCCGCTGACGGGTCGACCAAAGCCGACCGAAGCTGTGACGTGTGGCCGATCACCCGGCCGGAGTTCAACAAATTCACCCCGGTCGCGAGGTCATTCGTGCCCTCGGGACGGGACAGAACGGCCCGGGTCGAGACTAAGGCTTCCCTGGTGGCGCTACCCATTACCGGACCACTTTCTCCGAGGCCTCGAGGTCAGCCAGGAACCGGTCGACGATGCCACTGGCCTTTTCGTCGTCCGTCAGGCTCTCGCCGATGACGCCGGAAGCCAGATCGATGGCCAGTGTGCCGACTTCGCTGCGCAGGGAGATCACTGCGGCTTGACGTTCAGCCTCGATCTGAGCCTTCGCCGTCGCGGTGACCCGAGCGGCTGCGATGACGGCCTGCTCCTTGAGCTCGTTCACGATCGCCTGTCCGTCGACGCGGGCGGCGTCGCGGATCCTGCCGGCCTCTGCCCTCGCCTCGGCCAGCTGGGTCGTGTACTGCTCCAGAGCAGCTTCCGCCTTGCGCTGGGCATCGTCTGCCTTGGCGATGTTTCCCTCAATGGCCTCCGCACGATCGTCGAGGATCTGGCGGAAGCGCGGGATCGCGAAGCGCACGAAGAAGACCATGACGACCAGGAAGACAACAGCCGACCAGGTGATGTCGTAGATGGCAGGAAGGAACGGATTCGTGTCCGCTTCTGCTGCCAGAACAAGCTCAGGCATGGTGGCGATCCCTAGACGAAGATGAAGAAGACGGCTACACCGATGAATGCAAGGAGCTCGGTGAACGCGATGCCGAGGAACATGGTGACCTGGAGACGGCCTGCGAGTTCGGGCTGGCGGGCCATGGCTTCAACGGTTTTTCCGGCGACGATACCGATGCCGATGCCCGGGCCGATCGCGGCAAGACCGTAGCCGACGGTGGCGATGTTGCCGGTGATCTCAGCAAGAATGGTGGATTCCACTATGTGTGTCCTTTCAATCGAAAACGGCGCCGGTCGACGCAGTCATATGTGTCAGTGCTCTTCAGCCACAGCCTGTTGGACGTACACCGCGGTCAAGAGGGTGAAAATGTACGCCTGGAGGATGAACACGGCGAACTCGACAAAGGTGAAGATGAACCCGAACGCCAGCGTCCCGATTCCGAAGAGCCCCAGCAAGCCGCCTGCAGTGAAGATGAAGAAGCTCGTCGCCCCGAAGCACAGCACGAGCAGGAGATGCCCGACCATCATGTTCAGCAGGAGTCGCAAAGCGAGCGAGATCGGCCGGACGATGAAGATGTTGATGAACTCGATCGGGGCGAGCAGGATATAGATCGGCCACGGCACACCGGCCGGGAAGAGCGAGTTCTTGAAGAACTTGGCTGTGCCGAATTGCTTGATGCCCGCGTAGATAAACACGACGTAGGCGACGAGACCGAGCAGCAGGGGCATGCCGATGAGTGCCGTACCCGAGATGTTCAGGGCCGGGATGACGCCCGTGACGTTCATCGCCAGGATGCCGAAGAACATGCCGGCCAGCAGGGGCAGGTAGCGGCGACCCATCTCCTTGCCGAGGATCTGATCGGCGATCTGCACCTGGACAAAACCCAGGGCGAGTTCGGCGATGCTCTGACCGCGGCCAGGGACCCGGGACGGTTTGCGAAGGGCAAGCCAGAAGAGAAAGAGCATCACTGCTACGGCGAGGAGGCGGACCAGGATGATCCGGTTGATTTCGAAGGGCGTGCCTTCGAAGAACAACGCGGGGAGTCCAAGGAACTCACTGATGCCCGGAGCCTGAAACTCATCGCCGGTAGCCATGGGAACCAGTAAGTTCGCAGCGTTATACAACAGCGCTATCTCCTGTTTCTGTGCGGGTGCACAACGGCGACAATGGGCAGATATGGTCTCTGGCACAGTGGAACGCACTGTGACCCGTGACGGTTTTTGACTCTATCAACATTCGCTCACGGGGACTAATCGAATGCCCTGTTCCGGTCAGGAGTGGGAGTGGTCGGTGTTGTTCGGGAGCACGGCGTCATTCACGTAGCCCAGACGTGAGCGGAAGACCACGAGGACGTCGACGAGCATGGTGCCGACGGCTCCGGCAATGACGGTGATGAACAGAACTGTCGTCTGCACGAAGGAAGCATCACGAAGCAGAGCGAGGATCACGATGAAGACGACGATTTTCAGCAACCAGGCGCCCATCACGATGCCGAAGAAGGCGGCGATGTCGAACCGCATGGCCCCGATGATGCTGACCGCGGTGATCGACGCGAACAGGACGGCAAGCGCGGTGCCGATGAGGGCGCTGATGAGGCCTTCGGTTGATGCGAAAAGGTAGCCGAGTCCACCGCCGACGATCGCGATGGCAATCGCGAGGAAGCCTGTGTATCGAAGGACTGCGGTCAGGACGCCCCTGGCGTCCGAGGGCACACGTCCGAGCGTGGTGGACGGGCCGGTGGGATCGGGTGCATTCATACGTTCTCCTCAGCCGTCGTCGACGCCTCGTCGAGGCGATCGAGTTTGGCGATTTGTTCTTGGTGGTCGGTGGGGCGGGCGAGCTGACTGGCGGTTTCGACGGCCTTGCGCCGGCTCAACGGAGCGAGTGTGACGAGTGTGCAGACCACCAGTGCCACGATCAGGAAGATGGTGGCGTACCAGGTGGGAAGTCCGTAGTACACCGGCAGCAGGAAGTACAGCAGGCATCCGACGGAGGCGGCCGTGGTCCACCCGTAGAAGATCAGCACGGCGTGCAGGTGCGAGTGTCCCATGTCCAGCAGCCGATGGTGCAGGTGCTTCCGGTCGGCGCTGAAGGGCGATTTTCCGGCGCGGACCCGCCGGAACACCGCGAGGCCGAAGTCGAGCAGCGGGATGATCAGGATGGCCACCGGCAGGATGATCGGGATGAACGCCGGGAACAGCTGCGACCGGTTGACGGACGTCGGGTCGACTTGGCCCGTGATCGCGATCGCGGACGTGGCCATCAGCAGACCGACCAGGAGAGCGCCGGCATCCCCCATGAAGAGTTTCGCCGGCCGCCAGTTGAGCGGCAGGAAACCGATGCACGCACCCACCAGGATGGCTGCGATCAGGGAGGCGAGGTTGAAGTAGTTGCTCGGGGACGTGTCCCGTGCCAGCAGGTAGCTATAAAGGAAGAACACGCCGTTCGCGATGAGGGCGACGCCCGCCACCAGGCCGTCGAGCCCGTCGATGAAATTGATCATGTTCATCACGATCACGATCACGATCACCGTGATCAGGATGGACATCCAGGAGGACCCGACGGTCAGCCCACCGATCGGGAGCGACAGGACCTGCACGCCCTGCCAGGCGATGAGGCCGGCCGCGATGAACTGCCCGGCCAGTTTCGTCATCCAGTCGAGGTCCCAGAGGTCGTCGGCCACACCCAGCAGCACGATCAGCAGCGCCGCGCCGAGGATGGCGAGGATCTGCTGCGGATCGCTGAAGATGAGTCGCAGCGGCGCGAACCCGGCGGCGATCAGCCAGGACACCCCGAACGCGACGACGATCCCGAGAAAGATCGCGATCCCGCCCAGGCGGGGCGTGGGCCGGGTGTGCACGTCGCGCTCGCGGATCTTCGGGTAGAGCTGGTACCGATGGCTGAGCTTCAGCACCAGAAAGGAGAACCCGAAGGTCACAATGGCCGAGACGAAGCTCAGCAGGATGAAGATGGTCATGCGGGGTCGAGGCCTGCGGCAGGGTCGCCCATCTCGGGCGCCGCGCCGGCGGCGGGCTCCGCGTCGGGGGCAGGCGCGGCCTCGGCCACGGGTTCGGGTGCACCGAACCCGATCGGAGCGAGAGCGTCGCCGATCACGGCTTCGATGTCCGCGCGGGAGATCACGCCGTTGCGTACGATGACCACTTTTCCGCCGTTTGAATCGAAACCGGTCGCATCCACGATCGTCGACGAGGTGTCGCCCGGCCGGTCGCCGATCGGTTCGTAGCCGAGGCCGGCCGTGCCTCCGTCGAGGTACACGGCCACGCTGGTGCCGAGCATCTCTTCCGCGCCGAGCGCGTCGATCGCGGAGGGAAGTCCGGTGGTGTTGGCGGATGACACAGCGAGCGGGCCCGTCTCCGACAGAAGGTCGAGGGCGACGGGATTGCTCGGCATCCGCAGTGCAACGGTGCCGCGGGTGTCCCCCAGGTCCCAGGCCAGTGACGGCTGGGCGTTCAGCACCACCGTGAGACCACCGGGCCAGAACGCGGCGACGAGCTCGCGCACGGGCTGCGGAATGCCCTGGGCGAGGGCGTCGAGGGTGGGGATTCCGGGGATCAGCACGGGCGGCGGCGACGAACGGTCGCGGCCCTTCGCGTCGAGGAGCCGTTGCACCGCTTCCGGGTCGAACGCATTCGCGGCGATGCCGTAGACCGTGTCGGTGGGGATGACAACAAGCGCGCCGCGGCCGATGGCCGAGCGCGCTAGCCTCATGCCGGCCGCGTATTGAGTGTCAACTGAACAGTCATAGATGCGTGTCATTGTCCCTGATTCTAATGCAGCGACCCTGAGCGAGCCGTTCTCACCGATCGGCGGGTGGCGGAGCGAGGGCTGTGGTGGCGCGGTCGCGCGTTGTGTAGTCGCGGTGGGTGGCGGGCGCACGCCAGCCGTCGGCGGCAAGGAGCGCGCGGATCTCGGCCCCCTGGAGCTCACCGTGCTCGATCACGATCTGTCCGCCGGGGCGGAGCAGCCGGAGGGCCGTGCGGGACACGTGGCGCACGACGTCGAGGCCGTCCGGGCCGCCGAACAGGGCCCGGGCGGGGTCGAAGAGGCGCACCTCCGGGTCGCGCGGGATCGCATCCACCGGGATGTAGGGCGGGTTGGAGATGACGACGGCCACCGTGCCGTCGAGTTCGGTGAGAGCCTCGGCGAGGTCGCCGAACACCAGCGTGGCGTTCGACGCGGCGACCGCCCCGAAGTTGCGGCTGGTCCAGGGGAAGGCCTCCGGTGAATTCTCAACGGCGAAGACGCGCGCATTCGGCACCTCGACGGCTATGGCCAGTGCGATCGCCCCGCTGCCGGTACCGAGGTCCACCGCGATCGGCTCGGCGTCGGGCAGCGCCCGGAGCGCGTCGATCGCGAACTGCACCACTTGCTCCGTCTCGGGGCGGGGAACGAAGACGCCCGGCCCGACGAAGAGTTCGAGGGAACGGAACGGAGCCCGCCCGGTGATGTGCTGCAGGGGTTCGCGCAGGGAGCGGCGACGAACGAGTTCGAGGATGGCCGCGGCATCCGTCTCCCCCAGTGCCGTGCGCAGGATGCCCGCGGCCTGCACCTGCCCCCGGCTCTGGGAGAGCACGTGCCCGATCAGCAGGTCGGCGTCGACCTCGGGGTCGGTTATTCCGGCCTGGGTGAGCGTCTCGATCGCCACGTTCCGGATTGTGTCGACGCTGGCGGGAATGGAATGGTTGCTCGGCGGAGTTGTCACGTATTGAAATGTAATGCACGCGCACGCCCGATCCCGTGGCCGTAGGCTGGGCGAGGTCCGTGACCCCGATCGAAAGGCGACCACCGATGCCCGCTCAGATTTACTCCGACATCACCGCAGCGGTCGGCAAGACCCCGCTGGTCAAGCTGAACCGGCTCACCGCAGGCCTCGACGCGACCGTGCTGGTGAAACTGGAGTTCTACAACCCCTCAGGCAGCGTGAAGGACCGGATCGGCATCGCGATCGTCGATGCGGCCGAGGCATCGGGCGAACTGGCTCCGGGCGGAACCATCGTCGAGGGCACCAGCGGCAACACCGGCATCGCGCTGGCCATGGTGGGTGCCGCCCGTGGCTATACGGTCATTCTCGCGATGCCCGAAACCATGAGCCGCGAACGCCGTCTGCTCCTGCGCGCCTACGGGGCCCAAATCGTTCTGACCCCGGGCTCCGAGGGTATGCGGGGCGCGGTCACGAAGGCCGAGGAGATCGCCGCCGCAACCCCCGGCGCCATTCTGGCCCGCCAGTTCGACAATCCGGCCAACCCGGCCATCCACTACGCGACCACGGGCGTCGAGATCTGGGACGACACCGACGGCGCCGTCGACATCCTTGTCGCCGGGATCGGCACCGGAGGCACCATCACCGGCACCGGCCAGCTGCTCAAGGAGCGCAAGCCGTCCCTTCGGGTCGTCGGCGTCGAGCCGATCGACTCCCCCATCCTCACCGGCGGCAAGCCCGGACCGCACAAGATCCAGGGCATCGGTGCCAACTTCGTCCCGAACGTTCTCGACACGAAGATCTACGACGAGGTCACCGACGTGACCCTGGCCGATTCCGTGGCCACGGCCCGCGCGCTGGCGACGGATGAGGGCATCCTGTCCGGAATTTCCGGCGGATCCGCCGTCTGGGCCGCCATCGAGCAGGCCAAACGCCCGGAGAACGCGGGCAAGACCATCGTGGCGATCATGCCGAGCTTCGGTGAGCGCTACCTCTCTACTGTTCTCTACGAGGACCTGCTGGACTAGGCGCCGGGGCCGGGGCAGCGTCGCCGCAGATGAGTATCGTGTCGCGCATCCGCGAAGACATTGCGATGGCGCGCGCCCACGACCCGGCCGCCCGCAGCAATCTCGAGGTGTTCCTGGCGTACAGCGGCCTGCACGCGGTGTGGTCGTACCGGGTGGCCCACCGATTGTGGGACGCCGGACTGCACCTGCCCGCCCGGCTCCTGTCGCAGTTCACCCGGTTCCTGACCGGGATCGAGATCCATCCGGGCGCCCGGATCGGACGGCGGTTGTTCATCGATCACGGCATGGGCGTGGTGATCGGCGAAACCTCGGATATCGGCGACGACGTGATGCTGTATCACGGGGTCACGCTCGGCGGGAAGACCCGGCACGGGGTGACCCGTGGTGAGAAACGGCACCCCACCCTGCACGACGGCGTCACGATCGGAGCCGGGGCCAAGGTTCTCGGGCCCATCGTGATCGGTGCGTGGAGCACCATCGGCGCCAACGCCGTGGTCACCCGCGACGCCCCGGCCAAGTCCCTGCTGCTGGGAATCCCGGCCACCATCCAACCGGCCAAGCCCGACACCATCGAATCCGCGCGCGGGTTGCACCCCGGCGACGACTAAGGAATCAGACGCATGACTGACGAGACCGCACCCCTCACCCTTCCCGTTCTCGACCTCTCCCGGCTCGACCGAGGCGACAGGGAGGCAGAGGCTTTCCGCACCGACCTGCGCGACGCCGCCCACACCTTCGGATTCTTCTATCTGACCGGGCATGGTGTGCCCGCTGAACTCATCGAGCGGGTGATGCGCACGTCCCGAGCCTTCTTCGCACTGCCCGACGACGACAAGATGGCGATCGAGAACCTGCGGAGCCCGCATTTTCGCGGGTACACCCGCGTCGGCGGCGAGCTCACGCAGGGCAAGGTCGACTGGCGCGAGCAGATCGACATCGGACCGGAGCGCCCGGCGCTGGCCCGGCCCACGGATGCCGACTACCTGCGTCTCGAGGGACCGAACCAGTGGCCGGCCGCACTGCCCGCCCTCGAGACCGTGATGACCGCCTGGCGCGAGGAACTCAACGCGGTTGCCCTGCGCCTGATGCAGGCCTGGGCGCTGTCGCTCGGCGCCGACGAGCATGTGTTCGACGCGGCGTTCGCCGAGAAGCCGTTCACGCTGATCAAGATCGTGCGTTACCCCGGCAAATCCGACCCCACGCCGCGTCAGGGCGTGGGCGCACACAAGGACTCGGGTGTACTGACCCTCCTGTTCGTCGAACCCGGCAAGGGTGGGCTGCAGGTGGAGAAGGACGGTGCCTGGATCGACGCTCCCCCGCTCGACGGCGCGTTCGTCGTGAACATCGGCGAGCTGCTCGAGGTTGCCACGAACGGCTACCTCAAGGCCACCGTGCACCGTGTGATCTCGCCCCTGATCGGCGACGACCGGGTCTCGATCCCGTTCTTCTTCGGCCCCGCCCTCGACGCGACCGTGCCGCTGCTCACTCTGCCGGACTCCCTCGAAGCCCCCGGAGTGACGGCCGACCCGGAGAACCCGATCTTCTCCACCTATGGCGAGAACGCGCTGAAGAGCCGCCTGCGCGCGCACCCGGACGTGGCCGCGATCCACTACTCCGACCTGGTCTGACAAGATCTGAAACGCGCCGGTGATGGGCGTTACGGCTGCAGTCGTTCCAGAGTCCAGCCGCCGCCCTCCGCCGCGGTGAAACGCAACCGGTCATGAAGCCGGGATGTACGGCCCTGCCAGAATTCGATCGCGTGCGGCAACACCCGGAACCCGCCCCAGTCGGCGGGCCGCGGCACGTCCGTGTCATCGGGGTACCGCCGCTCGACGGAGCGCACCGCCTCCTCGAGCAACTCGCGGCTGGCTATCGGCTCCGACTGCTCGCTGGCCACGGCGGCAATGCGCGCGGGGCGCGGTCGGCGCGTGAAGTAAGCATCGCTCGCCGCCGCATCCGTGGGCTGGGCAGTGCCGTAGACGATCACCTGACGCTGCATCGGGTACCAGGGGAAGAGCAGGGTGATACCCGGGTTCGCCCGCAGCGCCCGGCCCTTGCGGGAGTCGTAGTTGGTGACGAACTCGAACCCGCGCCCGTCGAGGCCCTTGAGCAGCACGGTGCGGCTGCTCGGCCGGCCGTCGGGATCGATGGTGCCGACAACCATGGCGTTGGGCTCGTAGAGCCCGGCACCTTCGGCCGCCGTCAGCCAGGCCGCGAACTCGAGCATGGGGTCGGGATTGACCATGGCCTCGCTCAGGCCCTCGGCGCCGTAGTCGGTGTGACTCGTCAGGGATTCCATCAGCATCCTCGCCTCGTTGCCCGGCGGACATACGAAAACCCAGCCGCCGCTCTCTCCAGACTACGAGAGAGCGGGGCTGGGCACCCGCGTCGGAGGTTTAGTCGTGGTCGCCGATCTCGGCGAGCCGGGTGGCCTCGTCAGCCGTGATGCAGGAATCGATCACGGCGTCGAGGGCGCCGTTCATGACCGTGTCCAGGTTGTAGGCCTTGTAGCCGGTGCGGTGGTCCGCGATCCGGTTCTCCGGGAAGTTGTAGGTGCGGATGCGCTCGGACCGGTCCATGGTGCGGATCTGGCCCTTCCGAACCAGGGATGCCGCGGCGTCGATCTCTTCCTGCTGACGGGCGAGGACGCGGGCACGCAGAACGCGCATGCCGGCTTCCTTGTTCTGCAGCTGGCTCTTCTCGTTCTGCATGGCCACGACGATGCCGGTCGGAAGGTGGGTGATGCGCACGGCGGAGTCGGTGGTGTTCACCGACTGGCCACCGGGACCGCTGGACCGGTACACGTCGATCTTGAGGTCGTTCGCGCTGATCTCGACCTCTTCGGGCTCGTCGACCTCCGGGAAGACGAGCACGCCGGCGGCGGAAGTGTGGATGCGTCCCTGCGACTCGGTGGCCGGCACCCGCTGAACGCGGTGCACGCCTCCCTCGTACTTCAGGTGCGCCCAGACGCCTTCGGCAGGATCACTCGAGTTGCCCTTGATGGCGAGCTGGATGTCCTTGATGCCGCCGAGGTCGCTGGTGGTCTGCTCGATGATCTCGGTTTTCCAGCGCTTCGACTCCGCGTAGTGCAGGTACATGCGGAGCAGGTCGGCGGCGAACAGTGCGGATTCCGCACCGCCCTCCCCCATCTTGATCTCCATGATCACGTCGCGGGCGTCGAGCGGGTCGCGCGGGATCAGCAGGCGCCGCAGCTTTTCGGCTGCGGTTTCGAGCTGCTCCACCAGACCGGGGATCTCCGCGGCGAAGTCGGCGTCCTCGTCCGCGAGTTCGCGCGCGGCGTCGAGGTTCTCACCGATTTCTTTCCACTCGTTCCACGCCGCGATGATGCGGCTGAGTTCGGCGTAGCGACGGTTGACCTTTTTCGAGCGGGCCGGGTTCGCGTGCAGCTCGGGATCCGCCAGCTGAGACTGGAGCTCGTCGTGCTCAGCCAGCAGAGTCAGAACAGACTCGAACATCAGTGATCCTTGTCTGACCCGCTCAGGGTCGGCATCGACTTCTGAACCTGCATCAGGAACTCGACGTTGGAGGTGGTCTCCTTGAGGCGGCCGAGGATGACCTCGAGCGCCTGCTGCTGCTCGAGCCCGGCGAGGGCGCGGCGCAGCTTCCAGGTGATCTTGACCTCGTCGGTGCTCATCAGCATTTCTTCACGACGGGTGCCGGATGCGTTGACATCCACGGCGGGGAAGATGCGCTTGTCGGCCAGCTGGCGTGACAGGCGGAGCTCCATGTTGCCGGTGCCCTTGAACTCCTCGAAGATGACCTCGTCCATCTTGGACCCGGTTTCCACCAGGGCGGAGGCGAGGATGGTGAGCGAGCCACCGTTCTCGATGTTGCGCGCGGCGCCGAAGAAGCGCTTGGGCGGGTAGAGCGCCGAAGCGTCGACGCCACCGGAGAGGATGCGGCCCGACGGCGGGGCCGTCAGGTTGTAGGCCCGGCCCAGGCGGGTGATCGAGTCGAGCAGCACGACGACGTCGTGGCCCAGCTCGACGAGGCGCTTGGCGCGCTCGATGGCGAGCTCGGCGACCGTGGTGTGGTCCTCGGCGGGACGGTCGAAGGTGGAGGCGATGACCTCGCCCTTCACCGTGCGCTGCATGTCGGTGACCTCTTCGGGACGCTCGTCGACCAGGACGACCATGAGGTGGACCTCGGGGTTGTTCGTGGCGATGGCGTTGGCGATCTGCTGCATGACGATGGTCTTGCCGGCCTTGGGCGGCGCGACGATCAGGCCGCGCTGGCCCTTGCCGATCGGGGCGACCAGGTCGATGATCCGCTGGGTCAGCTTGCCGGGCTCGGTCTCAAGGCGCAGACGCTCCGTCGGGTAGAGCGGGGTGAGCTTCTGGAATTCAACGCGGTTGGCGGCCTCTTCGACGGTCAGACCGTTGATGGAGTCGACCTTCACGATCGCGTTGTACTTCTGGCGGCCGCTCTGATCGCCTTCGTGCGGCTGGCGGATGGAACCGACGACGGCGTCACCCTTGCGCAGGTTGTACTTCTTGACCTGGCCGAGCGACACGTAGACGTCGCTGGCGCCCGGCAGGTAGCCGGAGGTGCGCACGAACGCGTAGTTGTCGAGCACGTCGAGGATGCCGGCGACGGGGATCAGCACGTCGTCGTCGTTCAGTTCCGGTTCGAAGTCGTCGCCGGTGGTGACGCCGCGACGCTTGCGGTCACGGAAACGGTTGCGGTTGCTGCGGCCGTTCAGGTCGTCTTCGAGGCCGGCACGGTCGGGGCCGGCGTTGCGGTCCTGGCCCTGGCGGTCCTGGCGGTCCTGACCCTGGTTGCGGTCCTGACGCTCCTGAGGCTGGTTGCGGTCCTGACGTTCCTGACGGTCCTGACCCTGGCCGCGGTCCTGGCCCTGGCCGCGGTCCTGGCCCTGGTTGCGCTCCTGGCCCTGATTGCGGTCCTGGTTGCGGTCCTGGTTGTCCTGCCCCTGGCCGCGGTTGCCGGTCTGGCGCTGCTGGCGGGTTGTTTCCTCGCCACGCTCGGTGCCGCGGTCGGCGGTCTGCGTGCGGTCGCCCCCACGGCTGCGGTTGCGGTTGCGTCCCTGACGGGGCTGCTCGGCCGGGTCGGTCGACTCGCCCTGCTCGGTCTGGTCTGTCTGCTCGGCCTGATCGGTGGCGGCGGGCTCGGCCGGTGCGTGCTGGTCGGCGACGGGCTCTGCGGCGAGCTCGTCGGCGTTGTTGCGCGCGTCGATGCTGCTACGGGCGTCGATGCTGTTGCGGGCGCTTCCGTTGCGGCCACCGCGTGAGCTGCTGCGGCGCGAACGGCCGGATCCGGTGCTCTCGGGGGCGGCCTCGACAGCTTCGACGGCCTCGGTGGGCTCGTCGGCCACGACGGCGGTCTCGGCGACGGCCGGAGCCGGTGCGTCCTCGGTGACGATCGGGGCGGCTGCGGCTGCGGGCGCCTCGGCGGCGGCATCGGCCGCGGCCTTCACGGTGACCGAGGTGGCGCGCTTGCGGGCCTGACGTGCCGGCTTCAGGGCCGGGGCGGCCGTCTCGGTCGCGGGCGAGTCCGCGGAGGAGCCGGCGTAGGTGGTGGGGGCGGTGGTGCGGCGAAGGGTCGCGGCGTCATCCGGAACGATCATGCCGATGCCCAGTTCACCGTCCGCGTTGACGTGTGCCACTGCGGGAGCGGCGGTGGAGGTGGAGGCCCGACGGGACACGCGCTTGCGCGGCGCTGCCGCATCGGCGGTCTCGCCGGCGGGAGCCGCAGCTTCGACCGGAGCAGCCGGAGCGGAGACAGGCGCGGAGGCCGTCTGAGCCTGCGCGGCGGTGATGGCTCCGACGAGCTCGCCCTTGCGAAGCTTGGAAGCACCCGGGATGCCCAGCTCGAGCGCCAGAGCCTGAAGCTCGGCGACGCGAAGGCTGGTGAGGTGCGAGGAATCCGCACCGGGGGTGTGGAGGTTGACGTCAGTCACGAAAATTGTCCTTTCCCCTGGCGTCATGCGTGCTGGCCAGGGAAGCTGTTGCAGCGTCTCACGCGCTGCGGGTGGTCCAATCCCAAAATGATGTGGATTGAAGTGAACACACACAGCTACGCATAGATGATGCGATAGCAGTGAGTTACAGGGAATGCACCGGAGAAGGGAACCGGACGTTACGCGGTTCCATCGGGTGCTATTTCACTGTAGCAGAACGCAAGAACGCCGAGGACCGCCCCGCAGGGCGTGTCCTCGGCGTTCGGATTCGTCGTCAGCGGTCGGTGCGGGTGACGGTCGCGCCCAGCACGTCGACGGCGAGCATGAGAGCCTGCCAGGGCGTCTCGGACTCGGCCGCGACGAGCTCTGCCGCGACGAGGCGCTGCCCCGGGTCACTCGCGAGCACGAGGATCGACGGGCCGGCGCCGGACACGACGGCGGCGAATCCGTGCTCCCTGAGCAGGGTGATCAATCGGTTGGTTTCCGGCATGGCGGCCGCACGGTAGCTCTGGTGCAGCTTGTCTTCGGTGGCCGCGAGCAGCAGTTCCGGACTCTGGATCAGAGCGGCGATCAACAGGGCCGAACGTGACAGGTTGAACACGGCGTCTTCGTGCGGCACGCTCTCCGGCTGCAGGCTGCGTGCCAGCGCCGTGGACATGGCGTGCTCGGGAACGAACACGAGCGGTTTGACGCCGCGGTGCACCATCAGCTTCTTGTGACGGGGGCCATCGGGCGTCATCCAGGCGATCGTGAGACCGCCGAACAGGGCCGGTGCCACGTTGTCGGGGTGTCCCTCCATCTCGGTCGCGAGGGCCAGAAGCGCCTCGGCGTCGATGTCGACGATGCCTTCGAGCAGACCTTTGGCGGCCATGATCCCGGCGACGATGGCGGCGCCGGACGAACCCATGCCGCGGCCGTGCGGGATCTCATTGTGGGCCACGAGGTTCAGACCGGGCAGGTCCTGACCGTAGGCCGTGAAGGTGTGGATGATGGCGCGCACGACGAGATTGGACTCGTCGGTGGGCACCACGCCCTCACCGACGCCGTGCACCTCGACCGTGACGCCGGGTTCGTCACGAACCGTGACCTCGAGGTGGTCGTGGTGCGCGAGCGCCAGGCCCAGGGTGTCGAAGCCGGGGCCGAGGTTGGCCGTCGTGGCCGGCACCTGCACGGTGACGGAACGGCCCGCCAGCGCCGACCGGCCGGAAACGGCCTCGGCGATGATCATTTCTGGACCAGCCCGAGGACGGCGGCGATCTCGGCGGTGTCGACCGGCACGATGGTCGGCGTGACGTCGGAGCCGTCCGCGGTACGGAGGGCCCACTGCGGGTCCTTCAGCCCGTGGCCGGTGACCGTGAGCACCACGGTGGAGCCGGCGGGGATGAGCCCGGCTTCGGCGCGTTCGAGCAGACCGGCGACGCTGATCGCGGAGGCCGGCTCGACGAAGATGCCGACCTCGGCCGAGAGGATGCGGTAGGCCTCGAGGATCTTCTCGTCGCTGATCGCACCGAAGTAGCCGTCGGTCAGGGAGCGCGCCGCGAGGGCGAGGTCCCAGGAGGCAGGGTTGCCGATCCGGATGGCGCTGGCGATGGTCTCCGGGTGGTCGACGCGGTGGCCGAGCACGATCGGGGCGCTACCGGCCGCCTGGAACCCGAACATGCGGGGCAGCTTCGTGGTGGCGCCGCGTTCGAGCTCTTCGGTGTAACCACGCGTGTAGGCGGTGTAGTTGCCGGCGTTGCCGACCGGGACGATGTGGATGTCCGGGGCGTCTTCCAGCACCTCGACGACCTCGAAGGCGGCCGTCTTCTGGCCTTCGATGCGGTCGGGGTTGACCGAGTTGACCAGGTGGACCGGGTAGTTCGCGGAGAGGTCGCGGGCGATGTCGAGGCAGTCGTCGAAGTTGCCCTGCACCTGCAGCAGCTGCGCGTTGTGCGCGATGGCCTGGCTGAGCTTGCCCATGGCGATCTTGCCCTCGGGCACCAGCACGACGGCCTGGATGCCGGCGTGCGTCGCGTAGGCGGCGGCCGAGGCGGAGGTGTTTCCGGTGGACGCGCAGATGACGGCCTTGGCGCCGTCTTCGACGGCCTTCGAGATGGCCATCGTCATGCCGCGGTCCTTGAAGGAACCGGTCGGGTTCATGCCCTCGTACTTGATCCAGACCTTCGCACCCGTTCGGGCGGAGAGCGCCGGGGCGGGAATCAGCGGGGTGCCGCCCTCGCCGAGCGTGACGATGGGGGTGGCATCCGTGATGTTGAGACGGTCCGCGTACTCGCGCAGCACGCCGCGCCACTGCCGGGACGCCGTCTTCACGGCGGGCTTCAGCAGAGTCTCTCGTTCGCTGGACATCAGGCTCCTTCAACTCTCAAAACGGATGCGACATTGGTGACAAATCTGTTCGCGGCGAGGTCGCTCACGGTGGCGGCCAGGGCCGCCTCCGTGGCCTCGTGCGTTCCGATAACTAGGGTAGCCGTGGCGGAGACGGCGGAGCGACTCGCGGTTCCGGGCTGGGCGGGCGTCATGGACTGCTCGACCAGGGCGAGGGACACACCGTGGTCGCTGAACACACTGGCGAGTGTGGCGAGTACGCCGGGCTCATCGGTGACTTCCAGTGTGACGGCGTAGCGCGTCGTGATCTGACCGATGTCGAACACCGGCAGGTCGGCGTGCTGGGACGCGGGGACGCCGGGGCCGCCGGCGATGTGGCGGCGGGCCAGGGACACCAGGTCGCCGAGCACGGCGGACGCCGTCTCCACTCCCCCGGCGCCGGCGCCGTAGAACATCAGGCTGCCGGCCGCCTCCGCCTCGACGAAGACGGCGTTGTTGGCGCCGTGTACGGAGGCGAGCGGGTGGCTGCGGTGCACCATGGCCGGGTAGACCCGGGCGGAGACACCCTCCTGGCCGGTTTCGGCGTCGATGAGGCGTTCACAGATGGCGAGCAGCTTCACGACGTACCCGGCCTTGCGGGCGGACTCGATCTGGGCCGGCGTGATGGCGGTGATGCCCTCCCGGTAGACGGATGCGAGCGGCACGGTCGTGTGGAAGGCGAGGCTGGCGAGAATGGCCGCCTTCTGCGCCGCGTCGTAGCCGCCGATGTCGGCGGTGGGGTCGGCTTCGGCATAACCCAGGTCGGTGGCCAGTGCAAGCGCCTCCTCGAGGGTGTCCCCCTCGGTGTCCATCCGGTCGAGGATGAAGTTGGTGGTGCCGTTCACAATGCCG
The DNA here is from genome assembly GCF_004403065.1 of Cryobacterium cryoconiti. Lineage (GTDB taxonomy): Bacteria > Actinomycetota > Actinomycetes > Actinomycetales > Microbacteriaceae > Cryobacterium > Cryobacterium cryoconiti. The sequence continues at coordinate 102,049 of NZ_SOHA01000017.1, read as the reverse complement.
AGGATGCGGTTGACCTGGTCGCCGCCGAGGCTCTCACCGAGCGGCCGCACGATCGGGATCGCGCCGGCCACGGCGGCCTCGTACTTGAGCTGCGCGCCGACCTGGTCGGCGGCGGCGAAGAGTTCGGTCCCGTGGGTGGCGAGCAGCGCCTTGTTGGCGGTGACGACATCCGCCCCCGAGTTGATCGCCATCAGGATGAGTGTGCGGGCGGGCTCGATGCCGCCCATCAGCTCGATCACGACGTCGGCGCCGAGGATCAGGGTCTCGGCGTCGGTGGTGAACAGCTCGCGGGGCAGGTCGACGGTGCGCTCGGCGTCGAGGTCGCGCACCAGGATGCCGACCAGCTCGAGGTTGGCGCCGACCCGGTTGGCGAGCTCTTCACTGTTTTCGAGCAGCAGCCGGGCCACCTGCGCGCCGACGGAGCCGCCGCCCAGCAGTGCGACGCGCAGATTGCGGTATTCGATCATCGGGCGGGTTCCTTCGGTAGATCGGTGGTCGAGCCTGCCCCGGCCCCGGTGGTCGAGCCTGCCCCGACCCCGGCGGTCGAGCCTGCCCCGACCCCGGTGGTCGAGCCTGTCGAGACCCCGGCGGTCGAGCCTGCCCCGGTCGAGACCCCCGTGTCGCGGGCGAGCAGATCGGCGATGGTCTCGCCGCGCACAAGCATCCGTGGAACGCCGCCGGCCACCGCGACCACAGCGGGTCGGCCGACGAAGTTGTAGTTGTTCGACAGCGACCAGCAGTAGGCGCCGGTGGCGGCGACGGCCACCAGGTCGCCGGGGGCCACATCGCCGGGGAGGTAGTCGGCGTCGACGACGATGTCGCCGCTCTCGCAGTGCTTGCCGGCCACACGCACCAGCACGGGCTCGGCCGCCGACACCCGGCCGGCCAGCCGCACGCTGTAGTCGGCGCCGTAGAGGGCGGGGCGGGCGTTGTCGCTCATGCCGCCGTCGACGCTGACATAGAGTCGCGGGCTGCCGGCCACGTCGACGGCCTTGGTGGTGCCGACCTGGTACAGGGTGACTCCGGCCGGGCCGACGATGGCGCGACCGGGTTCGAAAGCGACCACCGGCACCGGGATGCCGAGGGTTCCGCATTCGGCGGCGACGATGTCGGCCAGGCTCGCGGCGAGTTCGCCTATCGGGGTGGGGGTGTCCGCGCTGGTGTAGGCGATGCCGAAACCGCCGCCGAGGTTCAGCTCCGGCACGGGACCGTCCGTGAGCAGGGCGGCGTGCAGACCGAGCAGACGCGACGCGGATTCGGCGAAGCCGTCCGCGCCGAAGATCTGCGACCCGATATGGCAGTGCAGGCCGCGGAAGCTGAGGCTCGGCTCGGCCCGGATGCGGCCCACCAGCGCTGCGGCGTCGTCGAGCGTCACGCCGAACTTCTGGTCCTCGTGGGCGGTGGCGAGGAAGTCGTGGGTGTGCGCGTGCACGCCGCTGTTCACGCGCAGGCGCACGCCCTGCACGATGCCGTACCGGGCGGCGGCCGCGGCGACCCGGCCGATCTCGACCGGGCTGTCGATCACGATCGTGCCCACGCCGACCCGGCACGCCTCGTCGATTTCCGCGAGGGACTTGTTGTTGCCGTGGTAGCCGAGCCGGTTCGGCGGGGTGCCGGCGGCGAGGGCGACGGCGAGTTCCCCGCCGGTGCAGATGTCGAGGTTGAGACCCTCGGCCAGCATCCAGCGCGCGATCTCGGTTGAGAGGAAGGCTTTGCCGGCGTAGTAGATGTGCACGCTGGTGCCGATCCGGGCGAACTCGGCCTCGAACGCGGCGCGGAGAGCTGCGGCGCGGGTGCGGACATCCGTCTCGTCGATCACGTAGAGAGGGGTGCCGAATTCGGCGGCCAGGTCGGAGGCTGTGCAGCCGCCGATGGCGAGGTCACCCTGCGGGGTGCGTTCGGTGGTGGCCGGCCAGAGGCCGTCGACGAGCGCGTTGGCGTCGTCGGGCGGGCGGAGCCAGTCGGGGGCGAGCGGGTTGATGGCCACGGGTGAAAACCTCACGGGAAATGTCGAGTGGGTGTCTCACTAAAGTGGCGAGCGAACCCGGATTGGTCCCTGAAGCCAGTGAAAAGGATGCCGCCGGTTGCGACCGGGGACCTGCCCTGATTGTAGCGAACGCCGCCGGTGAGAGCCGAATCGCGTTACGTCATGCGGCGCGGTGGGCCGTTTCTAGCCCAGTTCGACGGTTTCGGTCACGTCTACGATCCACGCTTCGGGGTCGGTCATGACGGTCGGGCCGGTGCTGCTCCAGAGCCGCCGCAGCTTGAGAAGCAGCTTCTCGGCCTCCCGGACCGAGCCCAGTTCCAGGTCGACCATGACGATGGTGGGCTGCGTCGCCGAGCGGAGGATCGTGTACCGCAGCACGCCTGATCCGCGGCGGTCCGCCGGGTCCAGGTCGAACGCACGCTTCCACCGGTCGTAGTCGGGCACGGGATGTTGAATGCGCAGATGAGTCATGGTGCCTCCTCGAACAGACGAATGAGCGACCGTCGATACCTTAAGCGTACGACTCCGGGGCCAGAGTGTCAGGACCCGGTTTGGTCACGGTCAGCCGTTGGCGCAGCTGCCCAGCGTGGTGAGCGACTCCCGGGTCAGTGTGAGCGCACTCGACTGGAGCGTGAGCCGGGCGCGTTCCGGCGTGACGTTCACCCCGGCCAGGGTGACCCCCTCGGGGAGGTACTCAGCGACACAGATGCGCACGGGTTCGTCACCCAGTACCAGCGAGAGCAGGTTGCCGGCATCGACGCTGCCGCCGCCGGAGGTGACGCTGGCGCCGCTCGGGGTGAGCAGCAGGGCGTCGGTGTCCGCGGTCGGGACCGCCGAGGCGCGGTAGCCGATCGGGAATCCGAGCACCTCCGCGCTGCCGCTGTAGCTGACCTCGTCTGCGCCGAGTTCGACACTCGCGTCGGGGGCGTCGCCCGGCAGCGCCCGGGCCAGCAGCGTGCTGAGGGCCGCGGGTTCGAGATCGATGATGCCGCGCAGGTCGCCGACGGGCTCGGACGACTCGAGTGGGACATCCGTCGCCACCACGTGCACGGATGCCGGCACGCCGTCCACGGTCAGGGCCTCGGATTCCAGGGCGACCCGGTCGAAGCTGCCGCCGAGGTACTGCGCGATGACCGACAGCCCACCGATGGAGACGGAGACGTGTCCGGTCACGGTCTCGGGCAGGTTCGCGGCGATCTCCTGCTCGACCTGGCCCTCGGCATAGCCGCGCAGCCCACCGTCGATGAAGAAGAACGCCGCGACCAGGCCGAGCACGACCAGGCCGGCCACGACGAAGGCGCCGAGGCCGCGGCGCCGGGACTTGCGGCCGGAGGCGTCCACGCTACATGCGTTCCGGCGCGGAGACGCCGAGCAGACCGAGCCCGTTGCGGATGACCTGGCCGGTGGCGTCGTTGAGCCACAGCCGGGTGCGGTGCAGGTCGGTGATCGGCTCGTCGCCGAGCGGGATCACGCGGCAGCTGTCGTACCAGCGGTGGTAGTAGCCGGCGACCTCTTCGATGTAGCGGGCGATGCGGTGGGGTTCGCGCAGCTCGGCGGCCTGCGCCACGACGCGCGGGTACTCCTGCAGCACGCCGAGCAGGGCCGATTCGCTGTCGTGGGTGAGCAGCTCGGGGGCGAACGCGGTGCGCTCGACGCCCGCGGCGGCCGCGTTGCGGGCGACCGAGCAGGTGCGGGCGTGCGCGTACTGCACGTAGAAAACGGGGTTCTCGTTCGTGCGCTTGCCGAGCAGGTCGAGGTCGATGTCGAGCTGCGTGTCGCTGCTGGAACGCACCAGGGAGTACCGGCCGGCGTCCACGCCGACGGCGTCGACGAGGTCGTCGAGGGTGACGATGGTGCCGGCACGCTTGCTCATCCGAACGGGCTCGCCGCCCTTGAGCAGGTTGACCATCTGGCCGATCAGGATCTGCAGGTTGACGCCGGGCACGTCGCCGAACGCCTCGACCATGGCCATCATGCGGCCGACGTAGCCGTGGTGGTCGGCACCGAGCATGATCAGGTTCTGGTCGAAGCCGCGCTCGCGCTTGTCGAGGTAATAGCCGAGGTCGCCGGAGATGTAGGCCGGTTCACCGTTCGAGCGGATGATGACCCGGTCGCGGTCGTCGCCGAACGTGGTCGTGCGCAGCCAGATGGCCCCGTCTTCCTCGAAGATGTGGCCCTGTTCGCGCAGCCGTTCGATGGCCCGGTTGACGGCACCCGACTCGTGCAGGGAGTCCTCGTGGAAGTACACGTCGAAGTCCACGCCGAAGCCGTGCAGCTTCTCCTTGATCTCGGTGAACATCAGGTCGACGCCGACGCTGCGGAAGACCTCCTGCTGTTCGTCCCGGGACAGCACGGCGATATCGCCCGCATGGCTGGCCACGACCTGGTCGGCGATGTCGCCGATGTAGGCGCCGCCGTAACCGTCTTCGGGGGTGGGCTCGCCCAGGTAGCCGGCAAGAACGCTGCGCGCGAAGCGGTCGATCTGCGAGCCGTGGTCGTTGAAGTAGTACTCACGGGTGACGTCGGCGCCCTCCGCCTGCAGCACGCGGGCCAGGCTGTCGCCCACGGCGGCCCAGCGCACGCCACCCATGTGGATGGGGCCCGTGGGGTTGGCCGAGACGAACTCGAGGTTGATCTTGAGACCGTCGTAGAGATGCCCGGTGCCGTAGGAAGGGCCCGCGTCGACGATGGTCCTGGCGAGGGCACCGGCAGACGCCGCCTCGAGACGGATGTTGATGAAGCCGGGTCCGGCCACGTCGACCGAGGCCACGTCGGGAAGCTGTTCGAGCCCGGCGGCCAGTTCGACGGCGACCTCGCGCGGGGTGGAGCCGAGCGGCTTGGCGATCTTCATGGCGATGCTGGACGCCCAGTCACCGTGGTCTCGGTTGCGCGGACGCTCGAGCGTGACGTCCGCCACGGTCAGGGTCAGGTCGGTCATCTCGCTTCCGGCCTCGCGTCGACGCTCGCTCAACTGGAGGATGAGGTCGAACAGGGATTGGGAAAGTTCAGCGGGAGTCACGAAGAATCATCTTACCGGCCCGGTCCAGGACAGCCCCCTTGGTAAGGTCAAGCGTGACCCACTCCCTCCTGCCGAGACTTCAGCGCGAACGGCTCCTGCGCACCTCCACCCTTGTCCTCGCCACCGGGGCGATCGCCGTCGTGGCGCTGGCCGGCTGCGCGTCGGACGCAGCCCCCGGAACCGGCTCGTCGGCCTCGTCTACTCCCGGATCGACAACGGATGCGACGCCGACTCCGGACGCGACCGCGACGCCGACACCCACTGCCGCGGGCACGCCGGTGGCGCTCACCTGCGACCAGGTGCTCACCCTCGACGACATCTACGCGTTCAACCCGAATTTCGGCTCCGCGCCCGACTTCGAGCCGACCCTCGCCGAGGGTGAGACGGCAGCCGAGTTCCAGGGGCTGAACTGCGGCCTGCTCAACCAGAGCAGCGGCGAAATCATCGAAGTGTCGGTGGCCCAGCCGAACGAGGTGCTGCTGGCGCAGCTCAAGAACGACGCCCTCAGCTCCGGCAAGATCGTTCCCACCTACGGCACCCCGCCCGCGGTCGAGGGCTACTTCTCGGCGGCCGACGGCACCGGAGTGGCCCAGGCCTTCACTCCCACCTACTGGGTCACGGTCGGCTCGCCCGAATTCTTCGAGCCGGGCGATGCCGAAGCCCTCATCTCCGCGGCGATCGCCAACCTGCAGTAGCCAGCGCACGCGCCGCCGCCCGAACCGCCTCGTTCGGCACGTGCGGTCGAATTCGGGTGGCGTGCCGGGCGGACTCGGCCGCATCCGCCGAACTCGATGCGGTGCGTGGCACGCCGAGATGCTGATAACCTAGTGTTTTCCCTGGCCCCCATAGCTCAGGGGATAGAGCACTGCCCTCCGGAGGCAGGGGCGGCAGTTCGAATCTGCCTGGGGGCACATTTTTTCCCGGCACGACGATTTCGTCGGCGTTCGCTCAAACGATGCTGTCGTGTGCGGATAGCGAGCCCTAGGCTGACGGAATGCAGATCGAAGTCGTCATCACGCATTGGGAACAAGCTTGCTGTGGCCCGTCGTTCCGTGTCGGCGACCAGACGACATTCCAGCTTCTCGCTGCCGATCCCGCCGCCTGCCCGGCCGGAGTGCCGCCCCGGTTCGAGGAGGAGCACCACGGTCAGACGCCGCCGGATGTGCCGCACTGGGAAGTGACCGGCACCGTCACAGCGATCGACGGACTCCGCCATGCGCGCATCCCGACGCCCGGTCTCGCCGGGGCATACACCTGGGACTCCTCGCAGCCGACCACCCGTTCGCTCGGTTCGGTCGGCGAGGCCACGGTCGGTGAGACCACGGCGGCCGAGTTCGACGAGTACCGGGTGATTCTCGACGTCCCCGATGACATCCCGTTGCCGGCGTACCGGCTCACCGCGGAGACCATCGCGCAGCGCGAGCGCGATGCCCAGGTCGCGAAGCGAAACCGTGAACGGATGCGGGACGGGATCGGTGTCTTGCTCGAAGCCCTTGCCGATGATGCGGAGCGTCGCTACGCCCACGTCGCACGAGCCTCCCGCGCAGCGGACCGGTCGGCAATGACCGTCGAGCCCCACCGGGACGGTGCAACCACCATCCGATGGGCCCGCAGCGCAGCAGACACCGATGGGATCACCGTTCACGTCGGCGACGGCACCTGGCACGTGCCCGCATCCGTCACTGACGCCGCCCTCGTGAGGATCTTCCTCGAGGCCGCGGCCGCCGGTCGGGTCTGCGAGCATGTCCGGCCCGTTGGTTCCCCCGCGCAACGCCTCGAGACCGAGGTGCTCGCGGAAGACGGCCGGGCCTGGACCGCCGCGATCAGCTTTCGACCCTTCGAATCCGACGGGGTGATGGCCGTCGCTCGCCCCCTATGGGAGCGAGTCCAACGCGGAGAGCACCGCTACTCCCCTTGGTGACCCGGTGGTCGAGCCTGTCGAGACCCACCCGGTGGGCGAGCCTGTCGAGACCCGGCGAGCCACCCTCCGGAGGTTCCCCTCCCCGGTGGTCGAGCCTGTCGACCCGGTGGTCGAGCCTGTCGAGACCCGGCGAGCCACCCTCCGGAGGTTCCCCTCCCCGGTGGTCGAGCCTGTCGAGACCCGGCGCCGAACCCGCCCGAGGCTCCCTCGATGCTGGTCGAGCCTGTCGAGACCCGGACTAAGCCCCCGCGCGCTTGCTGGGCAGTGCGATCAGGTTCTGCTCCGGGTCAACGTCGACCGGCGGCCGGAGCCAATAGTCGTTTCCGGTGCGGATGATCGTCCAATGCTGGTTATGCAGCAGCAGATGGTGCGGATGACACAGCAGCACCCCGTCGGCAAGGTCGGTGTACCCGTTGTCCGCGAGCCATTCGTTGATGTGGTGTGCCTCAGACCACGCGGGTGATCGGTCGCAATCCACCCAACGGCAGCCCCCGTCACGGACACCCATCGCGGCGCGCTGCGCCTCGGTGAAGAGACGGCGGTCACGGCCGACGTTGATGATCTGCCCGGTGTCGTCGACCTGGATGCCGCGGGTTCCGGTGTCGCAGAGCAGCCGGTCGATGGTCTCCTGCGAGATGGGGACGGGGCTGCCCTCGATCTGACCGTGGGCGGCGGCTTCGCGGGTTTCGGTGTCTTCGGCGGGAACCGGGCCACCCTGGGCGGCCTGGCCGGGGGCCGGCTGGCCGGCCGGCTGGCCCTCCTTCACAGCCTTCTCGGTCACGATCACCCGCACCGCGGGGCGGCGGCCGCCGAAGACGCGGCCCTGGTCGGCTTCGCCGGCGATCTTCAGCAACTGCACGAGGGCGTCGGCGGCGATCTGCTCCGTGGTGCGGGGGTCGTCCTGCACACGTTTGGCCCAGGCGGCCTTGTCTTTGTCGACGAAGCGCACGCCGCCACGGCGGGGGCTCGTGATCGAGTCGAACGTGGAGAGCACGAACTCGCCGTCTTCCGGGGCGAAGAGCCCGTGCAGGCGCACCTTGCCGTTGTCCAGTCGATAGACCCGCAGGAACCGGTCGTCGTGGGCCTGCTTCTCCCGGGCGGCGATACCGGCCTCGTCGAGCTGGTCGCGCAGGCGCCGGGCGAGCTTGAAGACCTGATCTGCGTTCAGTGACGCCGCCTCAACGAGGAGCGCCTCGAGGGCGGTGCCCAGCTTCTCGGCAGTGACCGCGGCATCGATCTGCCCCAGACCGGAACGGATCGACTCGGCCGCATCGACCGAGAGGCTGCCGTCGGTGACAGCTCGGGCGATCGGTGCCTGCCACGGCACCTTCGCCACGAACTCCGCGACCGCGGCGGGATCCGCATCGGGCGACTCCACAGCCGCCTCGACCAGTTTCTCCGCTGCCTCGGCATCGGCCATCATCGTGCCGACGGCGACGAGCTTGAACGCATCATTCTTGGTTGAACCGGTCACCGTCTGGATCAGCGCCTCCGGTGAAAGAAAGCCCTGCTGCGCGGCCAGGCCGGAGTGGCCGAGCTCGGGCCGGGAGCGACGGGCGATGGTCGCCGCCATCCACGCGGAGCGGGTGTCGAGGAGGCGGCGGGCGGCTGCGATCTGCTTCTGACCGGCCAGCACCTCGGCGTCGGGCAGGGCCTCATAGTCGGCGCAGGAGGAGCCCAGGCGGGCGACGGCATCCGTTGCCGTTCTGAGGTCGTCTGCGGTGGTGGTCATGCGTCGAGGATATCAGGAATAGTACGCGTAGTCGAGAGTCTGTCACATATTCGTGAGCTTGTTTTCGAAGTCGTGTTCTAAATGATCAGGGTCGGCTCGCCGGGTCTCGACAGGCTCGACCACCGGGAGCGGGACGGCTCGCCGGTCTCGACAGGCTCGACCACCGGGAGCGGGCTCGACCACCGGGTCTCGACAGGCTCGACCACCGGGAGCGGGCTCGACCGCCGGGTCTCGACAGGCTCGACCACCGGGAGCGGGCTCGACCACCGGGGGTCTCGACAGGTCGCCGCGCAACAGGTCTCGGGCACTCCTCGGGATGCTCGAGACCTGAACACACAGGACGGTAGATAACCATGAGCAGGTATCTGCTCGAAGCGAAATACGTGAGCGACGGAACCACAGGCCTGATGCGCGAAGGCGGCACCCGTCGCCGGAAGGCACTCGTCTCGGCTCTCACCTCGGTGGGCGGCTCGCTGGAGAGCTACTATTTCGCCCTCGGCGAGACGGATGTCCCCGGGATGATCGACGTTCCCGAGCCGTCATCCGCCGCGGCCCTCTCGCACGTGATCAATTCCGCGGGGTCCGCGACCCGGCCGACCGACCTCCCGGCCCGTTGGCGACCTGCGGTACTGGGTCGGCGACATCCGTTTCACTCCGCCCAGAAGCCTGGAACCACGACGACCAGCTTGCAACGTGGGCAACGGTGACAGGACTCGAGTCCCTCGGCCGTGTCCACACCGTCGGGGGCCATCTCGGTCCCACACGCCGGGCACGCCGGGCCATCTGCGTCAATGGCGCACTCATCCATCTGCCCAGTCTGCGGCATCCGTGCGGAACGCTACTGCCCGCATCCGTCGCACGCGCCAGCTGGAGGTCGCGAGCCCGCGTGTTCAGGCGCGGCGCCCGCTGCGCAGCAGGACCGGAGTGAAGACCAGGAAGACCGCGCCTCCGATCCAACCGCTGACGGCGCCGATTCCGGGCACGAGGAACATGCCGATTGCGCCCAGGGCCACCAGCGTTCCGCCGAGTACCGCGAAGATCCTGGTGCCGTACAGGGACACGAAGACGAAGTAGTGCGCCCCGACGATCAGCAGCGACGCCGGAAAGAACAGAACCGGTTCGTACGTTCCCAGAGCGATGGCGACGAGCAGCCCGACGGGCACAGTGAACGCGGATTGAATGGCGAGAGCATTCGACGGATGCCCCGCGGGGAGGGGGATCCGCCCGGGCATCATCCGCAGAATCACGGCGGACAGCGGAAAGATCAGCATGCCGCCGAAAAAGAGCGCCACCATGGCCGCGCCGGGCGAGACGAGCAGGTAGACAGTGTTCGCTATCGCCCAGATGAGCGCCGACACCAACGGGCCGCTGAAACCGCCACGATAGGCGCGCCGGACATCAGCCTGAGCCTCGATGATCGTCATGAGTCCTTCCTAGCAGTCCGATCCCTTCCCGGACGCGTCACCAGCCCCGCGCCGAAACCAGGGCAGCGTGCCCAGCGTCACGGGCAACTCCGCCGCGCTGGGCCCCATCTGGCTCGAGCCGTCAACGGCGACCCAGCGGCCCGGAGGGAAGACCACGGTTCGACTCGTCGCTCCCTGCCGCAGAACCGGCGCCACGAGCACGTCCTCGCCCAGCAGGAACTGGTCCGTCACGTGCTCGAAGCCGGGATGGTGGTATCCGAGCGACCGCAGGATGGGCTCGCCCGTCGTCGCGGCCGCGCGAACAAGGGCGAGAATTTCGGGCAGCAGGGACTGCCGGATGTCTATGGCGGCCCTCACCGCGGCGAGATGCTCCGGGTCGAGAACGCGCCACGGCGAGAGCGAGAACTGCACCATGGGGAACAGCGCCGCGCACTGCGCGAAGCGCACGAAGAGCTCCTGGTCCACGGCTGTCACATCGGCGAAGTGCGAGAGGTCTCCGCCGCCGACCATGTCGGGGCAGACGAACGCCGACCCGATCAGACCCTGGGCGATGGACTCCGGGATGAGCGAGTCGAGGCCGCCGGCACCCCACACGGGCGGCTTGTCGTGCAGGCGTTCGGCCAACGGCTGGCCGCCCATCTTCCACCCGGAGCGGTACTCATTGACGGGGAACTCCAGCCCGATCCGGGACCAGGCCTCGCACTGGCCGGCCCGGTCGGTCGGCACCAGCGTCAGGTCCCCCTCCCGGTAGTCACGAAGATCGCCGCCGTCGAATTTGAAGCCGTCCACGCCGTGATCGTCGATCAGCGCACGGAGTCCCGCGGTCAGCCACGCGACGGTCTCCGGGTTGGTGGCGTCGAGCACGGCGCCGTAGCCGTTCCACCACCGGCGGATCGCCACCTCCCCGTCGGCCCCGCGCACCAGCAGGCCGCGCCGGTTCAGGTCACGGAACACTGCGGTGTCGGGGCTGACGAACGGCACGAGCCAGAGCATCACGGTGCAGCCCCACTCCGTGAGAACCCGGGTCATCTCCCCGGGGTCCGGGAACCGCAGCGGGTCGAAGGTCCAGCTGCCGTAACCGGGCGACCAGTTGTCGTCGATCATCACCGGTCCGGGCGGAAACCCGGCGTCGAGGATGCCCCGCACGTAGTCCAGCACCCCCTGCTGCGTCGGTGCGTATGGCAGTTCGATCCAGGTGTTGTACTGCGGTCCGGTGAACAGTTCCTCGGCCGGGGCCCGGCCCGACGGCGGAAAGAAGGCCGCCGAGGCGTACCGGAAGGCCTCGCGCAACGAGTCCCCCGCCCGCGCCTGCACGAGGCCCTGGCCGGCGACCGACAGGCATCCGTTCTCGAAAGAGAACGCGAACGGATGCTCGGACCACACTGAGCGCCCCCGACTGGACAACAGCAGGGGCGCCGACTGGTTGGCACCCGCGGAGTCATCGGCGAGGAAGCCCGCGTTGACCGCCAGGTCGCGCCGGTGCGGCTCCGTGCCGAACGGCATCTGCTGCCCGTCAGCCACCGCGCCGCCCCACCATTTCTCGCCGGACAGCAGTTCCAGGCGCAGCGTGTCCGTGCGCGTCATCTCAGGCCTCACGACGGTCGGGCTCGGCGGCGGAATGCGGCTGCAGGGTGCCCCGGCTGGTCAGCTGGAGTGGGATCGGGTCGCAGATCACACCGACGAAGAGGCCGTCGGCGTCGGACTCGACGAAGCCGAGGAGCACCGGGCCGCCGTCGGCAGGCTGCAGGATGCGACCGGCGTAGATCCCGGCGGCGCGGATGGGTTCGGCCCGGTCGAAGTGGAAGGGACCGAGCGGGCCGTCGGCGGGTGCCGTGAACGTGGCGGTCACCGCCTCCACGCCCGCGGCGATCACGTCCTGTGCCGTGGCACAGAAGACCACGACGTGATGACCGGCGACCTCCAGCACCTGCAAAACCTCGAGTTGGGCGAACCCGGAGTGCCGGCTGAGCGATGGTGCGACCTGCCAGTCGAACAGGTCGGCTGAGACACAGTGCCCGACCGAGCCGTGCGTCGGAGCTCCCGGAAGGGACGCGTCGGCATCCGGCTCCCGGGCGGTGACGAGCATGTGCCACAACCCGTCGGCTGCCGAGTGGAACACCCAGGGGTCGCGCCACGGCTCGTCGAACTCCGGCGGGGCCGCGGCGGTCGAATACCACCGGGCATCCGCGGTTGTGACCGGGGTCGGCGAGACCCGGTCCCAGACGATGAGGTCGACGGATGTCGCGTGGCCGACCCGCTGGATCCGGGTACGGCTGCGCTGTTCCACCCCGGTATAAAAAAGGTGCCACACGTCGTCGTGGCGCACGATGCTTCCGGTCCAAATGGCCAGGTCGTCGAACTCTCCGATCGCGCCGGGGGGCAGCGCGTCGGGCAGCGTGGTCCACGACACCAGGTCGCGTGAGACGGAATGCCCGACCCTCGCCTGGGCGTGACGGAGATCGGGGTCCGCCAGACTCGTGGGCGCCTTCAGATAGAAGGCGTGGTAGTCGCCGGAGTCCTGGACGTACCAGGAGTCCCAGATCCAGAAGCCGTTCCGAGCAATCACGGGTGCCACATCCTCGTTGGACTTCAGGGCGTGAGAGGCGCCAATACCCCCCTCAACACCAGCGCTTTGTTTCAGATTTGAAGATAGTACCTGTTAGTACATGCGAATTTCCGGACATTTCGGCTTTTGTGAAAAAAGATCACGACGGTATTGACTTACTTACTTTCAACCTGAAATGATGTCTCTCAACAAGGAAGTTTGAGGAGGTCGATCGATGACGATTACCGCAGATAAGGAAGCCCCCCAGAGGGACACTCCCCGGAAACGCTCGGTGCCGAAGAAAGTTAAGAAGAAAGCGAACCGCGACTCGCAACTGAAGTCCGCGGTTCTCTTCCTGATACCGGCATCGATCGGGTTCATCGTGTTCTTCGCCTGGCCGGCTCTCCGCGGACTCTACCTGAGCTTCACGGACTACAACCTGCTTCGGCCGCCGACGTTCATCGGCTTCGACAATTATGTGGCGATCTCCACCGACCCGGTGTTCTGGAACTCCCTCAAGGTCACCCTTCAATACGTGGTCATCAACGTGGGCGTCCAGACCGTGGCCGCACTCTTACTCGCCGTTCTCATGCAACGCTTCACCCGCTCGATGGTCGTGCGCGGCGTCATCATGCTTCCCTACCTCATCGCCAACGTCATCGTGGCCCTGGTCTGGTTCTGGCTCTGCGACTACAACCTCGGCATCATCAACGCCGGTCTCGACTTCTTCGGCATCGACAAGGTCGGCTTCTTCGGCAACGAGAACATCGCCATGGGCACGATCGCCATGGTCAACGTCTGGCGCCACCTCGGTTACACGGCGCTGCTCCTCTTCGCCGGACTGCAGGCCATCCCCAAGGATGTCTACGAAGCAGCCGAGGTCGATGGCGCCGGCGAATGGCGGGTCTTCCGCAGTGTCACCCTGCCGCTGCTGCGCCCCGTGCTCGCCTTCGTGCTCGTGGTCACCGTCGTCGGTTCCTTCCAGATCTTCGACACCATCGCCGTGACCACCGGCGGCGGTCCGGTCGACGCCACCCGGGCCATCAACTACTACATCTACCAGCGTGCCTTCGAGCGCCTGGACTTCGGTTACGCCTCCGCCCTGGCCGTCATCCTGATGATCATCCTCGCCGCGATCGCACTGTTGCAGAACAAGCTGCTCCGCGCCAACGAATCCGACCTGGAGAGGTAGCACCATGTCCCTTATCGACGTCAAGGCCCGCCGCGCCGCCAAACAGGCTTCGCGCGCAGATGACCCCTCTCTGGCCAAATCGAAGGTCGCGAAGTTCTTCGGCGGGCTCGCGCTCATCATCGTGATCCTGATCACCCTGTTCCCGATCTACTGGATGTTCCGCACCGCGTTCAGCAACAACCGTGCCATGTTCGCGGAGCCCCTCAGCCTGCTGCCGGTCGATTTCACCTTCGGCCCGCTCCAGCGGGTGCTCGGGCTGGCCACCCCCGAGGAGGCCATGGCGGAGGGCGGCTCCGGCGCCTCGATCAACTTCGCCCAGTACATGCTCAACTCGATCGCCGCCTGCACGCTGATCACGGTGTTCCAGGTCACCTTCAGCTCCATGGCCGCCTACGCCTTCGCCCTGCTCAACTGGAAGGGACGCGACAAGGTCTTCGCCATCTTCCTGATCGCGCTCATGGTGCCCGGCATCTTCACCCTGCTGCCGAACTTCATCCTCGTGAAGGACCTCGGCCTGCTGAACACCATCCTCGGTATCGCGTTGCCGACCATGTTCATGACCCCGTTCGCGATCTTCTTCCTCCGTCAGTTCTTCCTCGGGATCAACCGCAGCATCATCGAGGCCGCCGTCATCGACGGCGCGAATCAGTGGCGCATCTTCCGCACCATCGTGGTGCCGCTCGCCTGGCCGCAGATCATCACCCTGGCCATCCTGCAGTTCATCCAGTACTGGAACGACTACCTCTGGCCATTCCTGGTCGGACAGAGCGAGTCCTCCAAGCTCCTTACCGTGGGCCTCGGCATCTTCAAATCCCAGACCCCCCAGGGCAACCCGGACTGGGCCGGCCTGATGGCCGGCGCCCTCGTCGCCGCGGTGCCGATCTTCATCCTGATGCTGGTCTTCGGCCGCAAGATCGTCGGTTCGATCCAGTCATCCGGCGTCAAGTGACCCCCTCAACCTCACCCTCCCCCACCACCCCTCGCAATACCAAGAGAAAGAGAACGACAATGAAGATGAACCGAGTGGCGATCCTATCCCTCGCCGCGATTCCTCTTGTGCTGACCGCCTGTTCAGCACCTGCCTCCTCTGATTCAGCGGCCGGCACCACCCTCAGCTACGGACTCTGGGACGCCAACCAGCTCCCCGCCTACGAGCAGTGCGCCGCTGACTTCCAGAAGAAGAACCCCGACATCACCGTGAATGTCGAGCAGCTCGGCTGGGACGATTATTGGAACAAGATCAACACGGGTTTCGTGTCCGGTGCGAACTACGACGTCTTCACCAGCCACCTCGCGAACTTCCCCGAGTTCATGATGAACAGCCAGATCCTCCCCCTCGACGACTACATCAAGGCTGATGGCGTCGACATCGGGGCCTACCAGGACGGTCTCAGCGACCTGTGGAAGGGCACCGACGACAAGCAGTACGGCCTGCCGAAGGACTTCGACACGATCGCCCTGTTCTACAACGAGCAGTTCACGGATGCCGCCGGCCTGACCGCCGAACAGCTCGGCTCCCTGGAATGGAACCCGGAAGACGGCGGAACCTACGAGGCTGCCATCGCTCACCTGACCGTTGACGCCAACGGCGTGCGCGGCGACGAGCCCGGCTTCGACAAGAACAAGGTGGCCACCTACGGCATCTGGATGGAAAACTCCGGCGGCGCCGACGGCCAGACCCAGTGGAGCTTCCTCGCCCACACCACCGGCTGGGAAGAGACCAACGGCGCCTGGGGCGACGAGTACAACTTCGACGACCCCAAGTTCCAGGCCACCATCGACTGGTGGTACTCGCTCGTCGAGAAGGGCTACATGCCGTCGTTCGAAGCCCAGACCGGCATCGGCTGGTCTGACCAGCTCACCGCCGGCAAGGCGGCCATGGCCAGCAACGGCTCCTGGATGACCGGCGCCGTGTTCGGTGCGGCCAACGACTCCTTCACCCCGGCCGTCGCCCCGACCCCGACCGGCCCGAGCGGAGAACGCGCCTCCATGTTCAACGGTCTCGCGGACAACATCTGGGCCGGCACCGAGAACCCGGAGGAGGCCTGGAAGTGGGTCAGCTACCTGGGTTCGCTCGACTGCCAGAACGTCGTCGGCGAAGCCGCCGTCGTCTTCCCGGCCCTCCCCGCGGCCACCGAGACCGCCGTCGCGGCCTTCGAGGCCAAGGGCATCGACGTGAGCGCCTTCACGACCCAGGTCGAAGACGGAACGACCTTCCTGTTCCCGATCACCGACCACCGCTCCGACGTGAACGCTCTCGTCACGCCGGCCATGGAGGCCGTGATGAGCGGCAAGGCTCCGGCATCGTCGCTCTCCGCGGTCAACAAGCAGGTCAACGACCTCTTCAAGTAGCCACGCAGTAACGGCCGGTCGGTTGGGCTCGGGTGCGACAGCATCCGAGCCCCACCGACCGGCGCACCACCCGACCGCACCACACCCGCACACCACAAACATCGGAACGAATCGTGCCTCAGCCAGCAGTCCTGCTCCAGAACGACTCCCTGCTCGAACTCGCCGCCAACGGAGTCTCATTCCAGGTGGACGTGTCATCGGGCACACCGGCCGTCGTCTACTGGGGCCAGGATCTCGGCCCGGCCACACGAACCGAAGACCTCACCCTGCTGATGCAGGACGGCGTTCCCCAATCGAACGTCGACGATCCGGAGGTCCCCGGAATCTGGCGTGAGAATGCCCGCGGATTCCTCGGCCGCCCGGCCGTCCTCGGCCACCGGGACAGCCAGGACTGGTCCCAGCTGTTCACCGTCACCAACGTCGACGCCACCAGCACCTCCCTGGTGGTCGACTCCGTCGACCGGGCCGCCGGCCTCAGCGTGTCCGTTTCGTTCGAGATGACGCCGTCGGGCGTCGTGCTCATTTCCCAGACCCTGACGAACACGGGTCCGGGCTCCTTCGACCTGAACGAACTGACCACCTGGCTCCCCCTGCCCGACCACGCCGTGGAGACGATGGACTTCACCGGCCGGTGGCTCAAGGAACGCCAACCCCAGCGTCGCCCCATCCAGGTCGGCACCTGGTCCCGCGAGGTGCGCGAAGGCCGATCGAGCCACGACTACACCGTCGTGCAGCTCGCCCTGTCAGCCGAAGCCGACTATCAGAACGGCTCGGTCTGGAGCACAGGCCTGCTCTGGAGCGGCAACACCCGGCACCAGGTCGAGCGACTCGCCTCCGGGCAGACCTCCATCGGTGCCGGGGAACTCCTGCTGCCCGGCGAAGCCGTTCTCCCGCCCGGCGCGACCTACACGGCGCCCACCGTCGCGGCCACCTTCTCCGCCACCGGCATCGACGGCATGACCGACAAACTGTACCGGTGGCTGCGAGCCCGGCCGGAGCACCCGTCCTCGCCCCGACCGCTCACACTGAACGTGTGGGAGGCCGTCTACTTCGATCACGACCTGGTCAAGCTCGGTGAACTCGCCGACGTCGCGGGCGAGATCGGCGTCGAGCGCTTCGTGCTCGACGACGGCTGGTTCCTCGGCCGCCGCAACGATTTCGCCGGACTCGGCGACTGGGTCGTCGACGCGGCCGTCTGGCCCGACGGCCTCGGTCCCCTGATCGACCGGGTGCACGCCGCCGGCATGCAGTTCGGGCTCTGGTTCGAAGGCGAGATGGTCAACGTCGACTCCGACCTGTACCGCACGCATCCGGAATGGATTTTCCAGGCCGGCGGCCGCATTCCCCCGGAGTCCCGGCACCAGCAGGTGCTCGACCTCGGGCACCCCGGAGCCTATGCGCACGTTCTGGGCCAGGTCGACGCGATCCTCACCGAATACGACGTGTCGTACATCAAATGGGACCACAACCGCGTGCTCACCGAGGCCGCCCACCTCGGCGGCGCCGGCGTGCGTCGCCAGACGGATGCCGTCTACCGGTTGTTCGACGAACTCAAGCGGCGCCACCCCGGCCTGGAGATCGAGTCGTGCTCGTCGGGCGGCGGCCGGGTGGATCTCGGGATGGCCGCCCATGCCGACCGGTTCTGGACCTCCGACTGCAACGACGCCCTCGAACGCCAGTACATCCAGCGCTACACCCAGTTCGCCATCCCGCCCGAAATGCTGGGCTCCCACATCGGCCCTACCCACTCGCACACGACCGGGCGGGTGCATAGTCTGGCGTTCCGGGCGATCACCGCCCTGTTCGGCCACGCGGGAATCGAATGGGACGTCACCGAGACCACGGATGCGGAACGGCTGGCGCTGCGCGAATGGGCCTCCTACTACAAGCGGAAGCGGGGACTGCTCCACTCCGGCCGGGTGGTGCGGGTGGCACAGCCCGACGACGCATCCTTCGTGCACGGCGTGGTCGCCCACGACTGCTCCGAAGCGCTCTTCGCCTACGTGCAACTCACACCCGCCGGCGGCAGCCACCCCGCACGCTTCCTCCTGCCGGGTCTCGACCCGGACGCGCACTACCGGATTCGCCTCGTGGAACCTGCCGGAACCGCGGGAACGACGCAGGCGCAGACGCCGCCCTGGACGACGGCCGACATCGAGGCCAGCGGCCTCGCGCTGGCGCTCGTCGGCCTCCGCCCGCCGATCCTCTACCCCGAGAGCGCTATCCTGATCGAACTCGAACGTCTGTAACCAGGCGCACCCGATCTGACTGGAGCATGACGACAATGGTTCTACTCGAGGCTGTCGAACCCCGGTTTCGCGCACCCTCGAGCGAGCTTGCCCGTGAGGTGCTCATCAACGGTCCCATCCTGCGCAGCGACCTGTCGCAGCGACTGGGTCTGTCCCTGGCGACGCTGACCCGGCTGGTCAGGCCGCTCCTCGACAGCGGCCTCCTGGTCGAGGTCACCGAGCAGCCCGACGGGGCGATGGGGCGGCCGGCGAAACCGCTCGACGTCAGGGCGGATGCGCGTCAGTTCATCGGGATCAAACTGACCGGTGACGCGGCGGTCGCCGTCACGACAGACCTCAAAGCCACGGTGGGGCGGCGGGCCGAGAGGCCGTTGCCGGATCACGACGTCTCCACGGTCGTCGACGTGATCGTCGAACTGGTTCACGAGCTGTCGAACGAACAGCCGTTCTGCACCGTCGGCATCAGCGTGGGAGGTGCCGTCTCGAATCAGCGCGTTGTCGACCGCAGCTCTTATCTGGGCTGGAATTCGGTGCCGCTGGCGGACGCGGTGGAGGAGAGACTCGGAATCCCGGTCACGGTCGAGAACGACCTGGTGGCCCTGGCCGCCGCCGAGCACTGGTTCGGCCGGGCCAGAGGGCTCTCGAGCTTCGCTGTGATCACCATCGGCGCCGGAGTCGGCTACAGCCTCGTCATGTACGACAACGTGGTCAGCACCACCGACCGCGGCTTCGGACGAGGCTTCCACTTCCCGCTCGACCCCACCGGGCCGCTGTGCTTTCTCGGCCACCGTGGCTGTTCGACGGCGATGCTCACCATCCCCAGCATCCGGTCGCAGGTCGAGGTGGGAATCGGCGCATCCGTGACCTTCGCAGAGGTCCTCCAGCTGGCTCGAGACGACCACCCCGTCGCCCTGCCCGTTCTGCAGGCCGCCGGCCGGGCGCTCGGGCACTTCATCGCCGCGGTCACCAACCTGGCCCTGGTGCAGCATCTGGTGCTGGCCGGCGAGGGTCTGGCGATGCTCCCCATCGTCGAGGAGGAGATGTGGGCGGCGATCCGCGCCGACCGCGACCCGGAAGCCGATGCCATCGACCTCCGGCTCGACGAGGAGGGCTTCCCGTCCTGGGCGCGCGGCGCCGCCGCCGTCGCCATCCAGCGCACCCTGGACACCCTCGCCATGACCGCGTGAGCCAGACCCGAGGTCTGCAGGCACATAGTCTGCAACCGTGCGCCTAGCTCTCTCCCGCCGCCCTCGTCGGTTGCGGAGCCTCTCCCTCAGGCCGCGCGGTCGACTGCGGCCAGGATGGCGGCGCCGAGTTCGGCCGGTCGCGTGAACTGCGGCCAGTGCCCGGTGGGCAGGTCCACATATTCGACGTCACGGATGCGAGCGAGCTCCGCCACGTAGGGATGCCCTGCCGCGATCAACTCGGCGAGCATGGCCGAGGAGAACTCGCACGCGATGACCGTGGCCGGGACGTCGTAGCGACGCTCATCGTGCAGCTGCTGGCGGTCGCTGGCCACCCGACGCGGCTGCGGCACCGCGCGGGCGCGGAACGCGGCCCGCAGGTCGTCGTCCAGATCCACGAGATCGGGCTCATCGAACACGTCCCAGGGCGGCAACGGCACATCGTCGCCGTCGACCGGAAGCTCGTCGTTGATGACCCCGCCCTCTCCGAGCGGACCGCTGTCGACGTAGACGGCGCGCTGCACCCGCTCCGGACGCGCGTCGACGGCACCGTGGATGATGGCTCCGCCGCCGGAATGGCCGACCAGGACGACGGGTCCGTCGAGCGGGTCGAGGGCGTCGATCGCGGCCACGACCGCGTCGATGTGCTGCCGCAGCCCGATACCGGCCCGAGACGCGTCGACGGCCTCCAGACCGGGCAGGGTGAGCGGATGCACGCGATGCCCGGCCGCGACCAGCGGAGGGGTGACCTGTGACCAGGAGGTGGAATCCAACCAGAACCCGGGAACCAGAATGATGTCCATGCCGGGAGCATAGGCCGACCGCCGGTGGTCGAGCTCGTCGAGACCCCGCCCCGCCGACGGTCGAGCTCGTCGAGACCCCGCCCCGCCGGTGGTCGAGCTCGTCGAGACCCCGCCCCGCCGGTGGTCGAGCTCGTCGAGACCCCGCCCCGCCGGTGGTCGAGCTCGTCGAGACCCCGCCCCGCCGACGTGCGGAGGTGTTGGCCCCGGGCATCCGTTGCCGCCCCCTCGCTAACTTCGGAGATTTTCGCAACACGCCGGTCAGGTAGCCACGAGAACCGGTGCGTCCCGAAAAACTCCGCAATAGCGTGACGACGGATGCCCGTGGCGGGCCGTGAAACACCGACCGTGGAGCGGGCGGCACGAGTGCCCGATTCAGCCGAACCGGTAGCCGTGCAACACTCTGGGTCATGAATTCCATTGAGGAGTCCCTGGCCGCCGTCCCCCAGCCTGAGCGCGACGCGCTCCAGCACGTCATCGATATCGCCCGGCGGCTCGCACCCGACGCCGTCGACGGTGTCAGCTACGGACTCCCCACCCTGAAGGTGAACGGCAGCCCGCTTCTCGGCGTGTCCGCCAGCGCAGAGCATCTGTCGGTCTTCCCGTTCTCACCCGCGGCGGTCGATGCGGTGCGCGCTCACCTCGGAGGCTTCTCCCTGTCGAAGGGCACCATCCGCTTCACGACCGACCACCCGGTGCCTGACGACGTGCTCGAGCAGATCGTGGCCGCACGCCTGGCGGAAATCACCGGCTAGCCCAGCTCACCGGATGCCGCTGCTCACCGCCGCTGCTCTCCGCCGCCGGCAGGCGACAGCATCCGCCGCCGCGACCACGATCACTCCCGCGAGGTAGGCCACCAGGTCGGTGGCGACGAAGGTGGTGCCCAGCACGAGTCGGATCGGCGGGAACCACGCGGCGAGCGCGGCCGGCACACCGCTCAACTGCGCGAACTCGATCAGCGCACACAGGCCGAAGGCCATCGCCGCGGCGCGAAGCGCGCGCACCCGCGGGGCGACGAACAGCACCCCCAGATAGACCAGCACTGCGTAGAGCGCACCGCCGCCGACATCACCGGCCACGCCGGCCACGGATGCGTGCACGACCAGTCCGACGACCACGACGGCAGCCCCGACGACGGCGATCACGGTCCGTAGCCGTTGCGCGGCCGGCGCCCCGGACGCACCTCTGCGTCGCTCGCTCATGCGTCTCCCCGTTTCCGTCCTCCGACATGCGATAACCGTACGACCAGAGTTCCACACCAGCCCACCGCGCCCCAATCCGGGCGGGACGCCGGGCAGGCGGACACCTCGACGGCCATGCGGGTCAGGCAACGAGTCAGGCAGAATGATCGCATGCCCAGAAACGAGCGCCCGCTTCGTTCCGTGGGCGAGGATCCCGACGCCCCCGTGCTGGCCCGCGACACCTGGCCCGCCACCCTCGCCCCGATCGGTCAGCTCCTCGACAGCGGCCTCGAACTGGGCCCGGTGACCGTCTTCGTCGGTGAGAACGGTGCCGGCAAGTCCACCCTCGTCGAGGCCATCGCGGGTGCCTACGGCATGGGCCCGGAGGGTGGATCGACCGGCTCCCGGCACACCACCCGCCGGAGTGAATCAGCCCTCGCCGACCATTTGCGGCTGAGCCGGGGTCTCGGGGCCGGCCGCGGGGGCTTCTTCCTGCGCGCCGAGACGATGCACGGATTCTTCACCTACCTCGAGGACAACCCCGGCGGCAGCGAACCGGTGTTCCACGAGCGATCGCACGGCGAATCCTTCCTCGACCTCGTCGCAGCCAGGTCCCGCTACCCGGGCCTGTGGATTCTCGACGAACCGGAGTCGGCCCTCTCGTTCACCGGCTCGCTCGCCCTGCTGCGCAACCTGCAGGACATCCTGGACGCCGGAGGCTCCCAGGTCATCCTGTCGACGCACTCCCCGATCCTGGCGTCCCTCCCGGGCGCCGTCATCTATGAGGTCGGGCCGTGGGGGTACCGCCCCTGCGCCTGGGACGACCTCGACCTCGTGCGGGACTGGCGCTCGTTCCTGGAGGAGCCGGAGCGCTACCTCCGGCACCTCCTCTGACCCCTTATTGCCGCGCCATATGAGCCCGCAGCTCGGCCTCCGGGTCGGAGAGGAGTTCACCGCTGACGTCCACGGTCACCTCTCGGATCGTGCCGGTGAACCGGAACGGGCTCGTGTACTCCGGCGTCACCGGCGAGCCGGGGTTGGCGCCGCAGGTCAGGACGCCCGGGTTCAGCGCGAACGGGACCGTGACCGGCGCCTCGGCATCGGCGACGAGCGCACCATCCACGTAGAGCTGCATCCGGCCTGGTGTGCCCTTTCCCGCCTTCAGGTCGGGCGGACCCGTCGGCTCGAACTCGAAGCGGAGGTCGTGCGTCCCCGTCGGAAGGATCTCCGGGGAGGAGACGGTATACAGCGCCCGGCCCACATAGTTGTGCACGTAGTGCAGCTTGCCGTCCTTGACGAAGAGAGAATAGCCTCCCGCCGCCGAGCCCTGGCACAGCAGCACGCCTTCGGCTCCCCTTTCGGGGATCTCGACCGCCGCCGTGATGCTGTGCGGACGGTTGAGTACCCGGGGGCCCGCGAAGAACGGGACCGACTGGGTGTCAGGCCGGTACGAGTACCGGTCGCGCGGCACGGAGACCAGTGGCTTCTCCACCACCATGCGGGCCAGCCCACTGCCGTCGACGGGCATGACCCCGTATTTGCCGGCTTCGACGTACCAGGTCGCGATCATGGCGATCAGGATGTCCCGGCGTTCCCCCGCGAGGTTGTGGTTCTCCGCCGGGTCACTCGCCACCCGGTAGAGCTCCCAGCCGGTGGCGTCGAGTTCGGACAGCTTCTCCGCGGAGATCGGCTGGCCGAAGGGCATGCCGGCCTCCGTGAACGACGGGCCGGGCCAGGGGCAGACGGCGCGCCATCCGTCGTGGTAGATCGCGCGGTGGCCGAGCATCTCGAAATACTGGGTGTGATGCCGGGTCGGCGCCGCCGGGTCGTTGAGGGTGTCGGCGAAGCTCACCCCCTGCAGCGGTGACTGGGTGACGCCCCGAATCGCGGCGGGCGGCTTCACCTCGAGCAGGTCGAGCAGGGTGGGCACCATGTCGATGATGTGCGCGTACTGGGTGCGCACCTCACCTCGCGCAGTGATCCCGGCCGGCCAGGAGACGATGAACGGATCGGTGGAGCCGCCGCGATACGTCTCCCGCTTCCAGCGACGGAACGGCGTGTTGCCGGCCCAGGACCAGCCCCACGGGTAGTGGTTGAAATGTGCCGGACCGCCGATCTCGTCGATCAGCGCCAGGCTCTCCTCCAGGGGCTCCTGGGCGTTGTTGAAGAACTGGGCCTCGTTGGTGGTGCCGGTCGGGCCGCCCTCGGCACTGGCACCGTTGTCGGAGATGACCATCACGATGGTGTTCTCCAGCAGTCCCTCGCCGCGCAGGTAGTCGAGGAGCCGGCCGAGGTGGTGGTCGGTGTGCTCCAGGAACCCTGCGTACACCTCCATCATTCGGCTTGCGAGCCTGCGTGCCGGTTCGGGCAGGGAGTCCCACTCCGGAACATCCGGGTCGTGGCGGGAGAGCTCCGTGTCGGGAGGAATGATGCCCAGCTTCTTCTGGCGGGCGAACGTCTTCTCACGGTAGGCGTCCCAGCCGTCGTCGAACTGGCCGGCGTATTTATCGGCCCATTCCCTCGGCACGTGATGCGGGGCGTGCGTCGCACCGAAGCAGAGGTGCAGGTGGAAGGGTTTCTCCGGGTCGACCTGCCTGGCGTCGGTGATGAACTGCATCGACTTGTCGATCAGGTCGTCGGTGAGGTGGTAGCCCTCCTCCGGGGTCTTCGGCGGGTCGACCTGGTGGTTGTCGTAGACCAGGTCCGGATACCACTGGCTGGTGTCACCGCCGAGGAAGCCGTAGAACCGCTCGAACCCGCGGGCCAGCGGCCACCGCGTATACGGGCCGGCGGCGGTCTCCTGATTGCTCGGGGTCAGATGCCACTTGCCCACCATGAACGTGTTGTAACCCTGCTCGAGCAGCATCTCCGAGAGAAAGCCGTTCTCGAACGGGATGACCCCGTTGTAGCCGGGATAGCCGGAAGCCAGCTCGGTGATCGCCGCCATGCCGTTGCTGTGGTGGTTGCGCCCGGTCACGATGCACGAGCGGCTGGGCGAGCACAGCGCCGTCGTGTGCATGTTGTTGTAGCGCACGCCGTTGACCGCGAGCGCGTCGAAATTCGGCGTGGCGATCGGTCCGCCGTAACAGCCGAGTTGGCCGAAGCCGGTGTCGTCGAGCACGATGGTCAACACGTTGGGGGCATCCTTCTTCGCCCGGATCGGTGCCGGCCAGGCCGGACTCGACTCGTCGGTGGTGCGCCCGATCTCACCGGGAAACGGGGTTCCCGGCTCGTATTCCACAATTCCCATCACAAACCTCCAGGTCGCCTGAGACCAGGCAGGGGCGCCGGCCTTCTGCACCTTCGAGAGTTGCACGCAGGGTTGGACTGTCAAGTGCGCGGGCAGCGCCGAACCCGCGCCGCCCGGTTGCCGCGGCTCAGCCTCCGGCGCCGGCTTCGCGTGCCGTCGCCTCCAATCGGGCCCGATAGGCATCCCACCAGGACAGATCCCCGGGGGCCATGTTGTCGTTGTCGGGCCTGTGACCGGCGGCCCCGTCGATGAGTTCCCGCACGAGGTCGGCATGCCCCGCATGACGGTGGGTCTCGGATACCAGATGCACGAGGACCCGCTGCAGCGTGACCTGGCTCCGATCCTCCGGCCACCAGGCCACGTGCCCGATGGCGTCCAGATCCAGTGCCTTGATGGTGGCGTCCGAGTGCGCCCAGACCCGTCGGTAGAGGTCGACGATCTGCGTGCGAGACTCGTCGAGAGTGGCCCACATGTCCGCGTTGGGTTCGCCGTCCTCGTCCATCCACGGCAGGGATTCCGCGAACGGACGGCCGAACGTCTCTCCGAAATAGCCGACTTCGACCCCGGCCAGGTGCTTGACCAGGCCGAGCAGATTCGTGCCGGTGCGCACCACGGGGCGACGCACGTCGTACTCGGACAGCCCGTCGAGTTTCCACAGCAGGGCCTCCCGTCCGCCCTGGAGATAGCGCTGGAGGTCCGCCTTCGCATTCGCATCGGTCATGCCCCAGCTTGGCACTCGCCGCGTCGGCTCCGGTCGGATCGGCTCAGGTCGGCTCCGGTCGGCTCCGGTCGGCTCCGGTCGCTTCAGCCGACCAGCATGCCCGGCAGGAGCGGCGAGAAGACCACGACGAAGGCCGCCAGGTTCAACCCCACGGTGCCCCAGAAGGCGGAGCGGAACGTGACCTTCTTCGTCTTGTGCCGCAGCACCTGCTGCGCCACGATCGCCCCCGGCCAGCCGCCGGCGAGCCCGAGCAGCAGCAGAGTGTTCTCCGGCACCCGCCAGCGCGAGGCCACGGCGGCGGACTTGTCCACGGCATAGACGACGAAGCAGGCCACACTGAGAGCCAGGTAATACGCGGCCACCCAGATCGAGATCGGCCGGTAGGCGTCGATGACGAGGTAGGCCGCCGCGAAGGCGACGACGGCGAGGTAGGCGGCGGCTCCGGTACCGGCGTGGGCGGGCATCCGTCGTCGCGTGCCGACCTGACGTCGGGGTCGCGTCTGCCGTGCCGGCTTGGCCCGGCGCCGAGGCGTGGTCTGTTTCATGGGTTGCGGCGGCTCAGTCGAGGAAGTCGCGCACGACGGTGTCGAGGGCGGCGACCGTCAGGGCGATCGAGCCGATGTCGATGCGCTCGTCGTTGCCGTGGAAGAGCTGGCGGAAGGTGCCGTAGTCCCAGTGCCGGCTGAGCAGCGCGAACCCGTAGGCGGGGATGCCGCGGCGGCGGTAGAACCGGGCGTCGGAACCGCCGACGCTGAGCACCGGGAGCAGGTCGGCGTCGGGGTAGGCCCGGCGCACAGCCTTGCCGAGCGAGTGGAACAGGGGCGTGTCGACCGCGGACCGGGTGGCGGCGGCGAAATCGTCGCCCTCGATCTCCACGTCGTCGGCCAGATCGCCGAGCGCCTCCCGCAGGTAGGCGTCGACGTCGGTGGCCGCCAGGTCGGGCAGCACCCGGATGTCGAGTGTGATGGTTGCGAGCGCCGGGATCACGTTGTCCTTCACGCCGGCCCGCACGATGTTGGGCGAGAAGGTGGTGTGGGTGGAGGCGTGCGCGAAACCGGCCAGGCTGCCGAGCTCGATCAGGGCGTCGTCGATCCGGTGCGGGTCGAGCAGCCGCTCTGCCAGGGCGGGTTGCAGTTCGAGGGCGTGCACGTACCGCCGCCAGTCGGAGGTGATCTGCACCGGGGCACGGAAGCGGGCCAGGCGGGTCACGGCATCCGCCGCGATCACGGCCGCGTTGCGGGCACCCCAGGGCGCCGACCCGTGCCCGGGGGTTCCGCGCACGACCAGCCGCCGCCCGGCGATGCCCTTCTCGCCGACGGCCGTGGAGATCAGCGGGCGCGGCCCGACCATGGCTCCGCCGGACTCGGTGAGCACGTAGTCGGCGTCGATCAGGTCGAGGCGGTTCTCGGTCAGCCACTCCACACCGAGCCGGCTGCCGTCCTCCTCGTCGGCGACGGCCGCGAAGACGAGGTCGCCGCGCGGCCGGAACGATCCGGTCGCGATGGCCCGGGTGACGACGGCGTAGCTGGCGGTCAGGTAGAGCATGTCCAGCGCGCCGCGTCCCCAGATCTCGCCGGCGACGATCTCGGCGGCGAACGGGTCGCGGGTCCACCCGCCGTCGTCCACCGGCACCACGTCGAGGTGGCCGACCAGCGCAAGGGTGGGCGCCGTGGGGTCGGTGCCCCGGATGCGCGCGATCAGGGAGGCGCGCCCCGGATGCGGTTCGACGACCTCGAGGTCGAGCCCCGACCCGGCGAAGAACCCTTCCAGGGTGCGCACGCTGCGGATCTCACCGCCCGAATCGGGGGTACCGTCGTTGACGCAGGCGTTACGGATGAGGTCACGCAGCAGGTCTACCGTCTGGCGGGTCAGGGCGTCGTAGTCGCTCATGCGCGCGCTCGGCGACGAGGGTGGGCGACAGAGGGTTCCATGGTGGCGGCCGGTCCTTTCGGAAGTGCCTGAACTCTACCGGGTGAGGTCGGCCGCGGCGGACGCCGCGGCAGCGGCGACACGCGAGATGGAGTACCGGATGTGCACCCGCAGCGGTGAGCCGACGGGAATCTTCGGATGCTGGAACTCGGCCATCGCGGTCATCCGGAGTCGTTCCATCACGGCCCGCGAGGGTTCGTTGATGACGGCCGTGATCGCGTGCACCTGTTCGAGCTCGAGCCGGCCGAAGGCGAAACCGAGGGCCGCCCGGGCCGCTTCGGTGGCGTAGCCCTGACCCCAGAACGCGCGGGCCAGCCGCCAGCCGACCTCGATCCCGCCGGGACCGGGGATGAACGCCGGCAGGGGTGCCAGCCCGGTGAAGCCGAGGAAGTCGCCCGTCGAACGTTTTTCCAGCGCCCAGAGCCCGTAGCCGTGCGTGTCGAACAGCGCGTCGGCGCGCGCGGCGAGCGCATCGCTCTCGGTGCGGGTCAACAGCGCCGGGAAGTACCGCATCACCTCCGAGTCCTCCCCCATCGCAGCGAACGGCGCCAGGTCCGACTCGCGCCAGCGGCGCAGCAGGAGGCGATCGGTGCGGATCTCGAGCGGCATGCGTCCAGACTAGTGACCACTTAGGTTGGAGGCATGACGAAGCAGCCCAGCCCGCCGAACCGGCCGGACAAGCACACCCCCGCCAGCCTCGCCTTCGCGACCCAGGCCGTGCACGCCGGCAACGAGGTCGACGCCGGTACGGGGGCGCTGCGCACCCCGATCGTGATGGCGAACTCCTACGCCCTGCCGGAGGACCCGTCCACCCTCAGCTGGTCGGGCACGGCCGCGGGGCTCTACACCCGCAACAGCGGCACCAATCAGCTCGGCCTGCAGCGGAAGCTCGCGGTTCTCGAGGGCGGTGAAGACGCCGTGGCGCTGGCCAGCGGTGTGGCCGCCCTGCACGCCGTGTTCTTCTCCCTGTTGAAGACGGGCGACCACGTGATCGTGGCCGACGTCACCTACGAGGCCGTGCATCGCCTGTTCGCCGAGCTGCTGCCGGAGAAGTACGGCATCCAGGCCACCTTCGTCGACACGACCGACCTCGGCGCGGTGCGCGCGGCCCTGCGCCCGGAGACCCGCCTGATCCACATCGAGTCGGTCGCGAATCCGACGACGCGGGTGACGGATGTCGCGGCGGTCGCCGCCATCGCGCACCGCGTCGGCGCCCTGCTCTCGATCGACAACACCTTCACCCCGCCGCCGCTGTTCCGCCCGCTCGCCCACGGCGCCGACCTGGTGGTGCACTCGCTGACCAAGTACATCAACGGGCACGGCGACGCCATGGGCGGGGCGGTCATCGGCAGCGCGGACCTGATCCGGCGGATCAAACTCGACGCCATGGTGGATGTGGGCGGCGTGATCAGCCCGTTCAACGCCTGGCTGATCATGCGCGGATCGGTGACCCTGCCGCTGCGCCTCCGGCAGCACTGCACCTCCGCCCAGACGGTGGCGGAGTTCCTCGACGGCGACCCCCGGGTCGCGTACGTGGCCTACCCGGGGTTGGCGGCGCATCCGCAGCACGACCTCGCCCGGCGCCAGTTCCCGCACGGGTTCGGCGGCATGATGGCCTTCGCCGTGACCGGTGACCCGGACACCCAGAACCGGTTCGTGGCGAACCTGCGCGTGATCACCTCGGCCGTGTCGCTCGGCCACGACGAGTCCCTGATCGTGCACGTCGACGGGTCAGGGCCCCGCGTGGCGGCCTACCCGGCGGAGTTCCGCGAGCTGGGCCACCTGCGGCTGTCGGTGGGGCTGGAGGACGCCGACGACCTGGTGGCCGACCTTGCGGCCGCCCTCGACGCCACCTTCCCGTGAACAGACAGCATGGGTGGGTGCAGAGGCCGGCGCACCCACCGATGCTGTCGGTTCGGGGCGAAGCGGATGGGTGTCGAGGGCGGTCAGGCGGCGAGGCGCTCGTCGACGCGTGCCTCGGCGAGCTGGGACTGCAGGGCAGCCAGCAGGAGGGGCAGTTGCTCGGCGGGTGAATCCGGCGCCTCGGGGTGCCACTGAACGCCCGTGATCGGCGCGGACTCGTGCTCGATCGCCTCGACCAGGCCGTCAGGGGCGACACCGGCGGGGACCAGCCCGGCGCCGAGCCGGTCGACGCTCTGGTGGTGGGCGCTCTGCACCAGGATGCCGGCCTGGCCGAGGCTGTCGATCAGGGTGCTGCCGGGCAGAAGCTGAACCGGATGCTCGCGCAGGACCTGCTCGATGGGCACGCCCACGTTGCGGTGGATGCCGTCCTCGATGTGCTGCACGATGGTGCCGCCGAGAGCGACGTTGATGATCTGCAGCCCGCGGCAGATGCCGAGCAGCGGGGTGCCGCGTTCGAGGGCCCGCCGCACGAGGGCGATCTGGCCGGCGTCGGCCACCTCGAAGTGGCGCGTCTCACCCTCATAGCCGGTGCCGCCGCCGTAGAACCGGGGCGTCACATCCTCGCCGCCCATGATCACGATGGCGTCGCAGTCATCCGTCGCCGCCAGCAGCTCGGCCGGGGAGAGGTCGGCAGCCGCCAGACGTGAGACCGACCAGCCGCCGTTCGTGCCGGCATCGGCCGCCGACGCGTTGAGCAGCTGCACCTTCGCGTGGTAGGCCGGTCGGTCCGGGCGGTGCCGGGTGACCTCGACGACCGCGAGCCGCGGAGTCATGGAGAACGAACGGGTCATGGTCGGCCTCCGGAGGTCGGGCGGTGGTGAACGGGATGTGGGACCAGTCTGGGCATCAACGAGAGCCACCGCCAGCACCGCCGTAACAGTGGGCAACAGTGCCGCTGCCGGGCATCCGCGGCCGTCCCCGGTGGACGGGCCTGCGCCGCCGTTCTATGCTCGACCAAGGAACGCCGAAGTATCGATGTTGGTGAGAATGGGGTGTCCATGCGGTCACGGTGGTTGATTCCGGTCGCAGTTGCGGCGGTCGTGCTGGTTTCGGCACCCCTCGTCTCGGCGCCCCCTGCCGCCTGGGCCGAAGACCCGGTCGAGTTCGGGGCGAGCCACATCCTCGACACCGTCGATGCCGTCAGCGGCCGCACGGATGAGATCACGTCGGCTCTCGACGCGCTGTACGCCGACACGGGCGCCGACCTCTTCGTGGCCTATGTCGACAGTTTCACCGGGGTCGCGGACCGGGAGCAGTGGGCAGACCAGACCGCCGACAGCAACGGCCTGGGCACCAACGACGTTCTGCTGGCCGTGGCCACGGAAGACCGCGAATACCAGCTGTCGGTGGCTCCCGGCTTCGCCCTGACGGATGCCCAACTCCAGGAGATCGAAACCGTCGCCATCGAGCCGGCCCTGCGCCAGAACGACTGGGCCGGCGCCGCCGTCGGCGCCGCCGCGGGTCTCTCCGCGGCCCTCCAGGGTGAATCGGTCACGACTGGCGAGATCACTCCCGGAGACGAGAGCCCCGGCAGCGGGGGCGGGGTGCTGATCGTGATCTTCATCGTCATCGCGGTTCTCGTGCTCCTGGCCGTGGGGGCGGTCATCCTGCTCGCCCGCCGCGGTCGAAGGAAGGCCCTGCCCGCCGGCGCCACCGCACCGACCGGGCTGCAGGCCCTGCCCACCCCCGAGCTCAAGCGGCGCGCCTCGAGCACGCTCGTGCAGACCGACGACGCCATCCGCTCGAGTGAGCAGGAACTCGGCTTCGCGATCGCGCAGTACGGCACGGAGGTCACGACCGCCTTCCAGGCTGCCCTCGACACGGCGAAGGCGCGCCTCAGCCAGGCGTTCACCCTGCAGCAGAAACTCGACGACGCCGAACCCGATTCCGAGGAGCAGGCCCGGGCCTGGTACGCGGCGATCATCGATCTGTGCAGTCAGGCCAACGGCATCCTCGACGACCAGGCCGACGACTTCGACGAGCTGCGCCAGCTGGAGAAGAACGCCCCCGTGGCGGCCGCCGCGATCACCGGCGAGGCCACCGCCGTGCGCAACCGGCTGGGTGCCGGCGAGGAGGTTCTGGCCGCGCTGGCAGCCCGCTACACCGACGCGGCGCTCGGCACGGTCGCCGACAACCCCGCCGAGGCGCGGGAGCGGCTCGCCTTCGCCGATACCGCCCTGGCCCGCGCCGCCACCCGGCTGGGTGCCGGCGACACGGCCGCCGCGGCCGTGGACATCCGTGCGGCGGAGGAATCGGTCGACCAGGCCAGGCTGCTGCTGGACGCCGTGGACCGGCTGGGGCAGGACCTCACGACGGCGACGCAGTCCGTGGCCGCCACGGTCGCGGAGTTGCAGGCGGACCTGGTGACCGCGCGCAGCCTGCCGCCCACGTCCGAGGCGGCCGCCGCGCTGCCCGGCGTGATCAGCCGCACCGAGCAGACCCTTGCCGAGGTGCGCGACCGGTCCGCAGCCGGCCGGATCAACCCGCTCGAACTGATGCAGGTGCTCGAGGCAACCAACACGCAGATGGATGCCGCGCTGCAGGGTGTGCGCGACGCCGAAGGGCGCCGGCAGCGCGCCCAGGCCCTGCTCAACCAGAATCTGCAGGCAGCGCGTGGCCAGGTCTCCGCCGCCGAGGACTACATCACCGCCCGCCGCGGCGCGGTCGGCGCGGAGGCGCGCACCCGGCTCGCCGAAGCCGGCCGCGCTCTCTCGGAGGCCGATTCGCTGGCCGCCACCGACCCGGATGCCGCCCTCGCCGCCTCGCAGCGGGCCAACTCCCTGGCCGCCGCCGCCATCTCCCGCGCCCGGAACGACGTCGACGGATTCGCCGGGCAGGTTCCGGGCGGCTTCGGCGGCACGGGCGGCAGTAGCGGCAGCGGAGTCATGGGCGCCATGATCGGCGGCATCCTGATCAACACGCTGCTCAGTGGCGGCGGAGGCGGCGGCGGTCGCCGCGGAGGCGGCGGAATGTTCGGCGGCGGCGGCGGCGGTCGCCGCGGAGGCGGAGGCGGCTTCGGCATACCCGGCGGATTCGGCGGATCCGGATCCCGCTCGCGTCGCGGCGGGGGCGGGCGGTTCTAGAACCCGGAGCCGCCGCATCCGTCGCCTCGCCACTCCCACCGAGGTCTTGACCAGCACAAACCGACACAATGGAGGCATCAGATGCTCCGGAACTCGAAAGGACACCGCACAATGACGAAACAGTCCATCTTTGGCCGTATCTCCCAGTTGGCGAAAGCGAACATCAACTCCCTTCTGGACTCCGCGGAAGACCCGAAGAAGATGCTCGACCAGATGGTGCGCGACTACACCAACAGCATCGCCGACGCGGAGAGCGCCATTGCCGAGACGATCGGCAACCTGCGCCTGCTCGAGGACGACTACCGCGAAGATGTGGAGGCCGCAACCGAATGGGGTGGCAAGGCCCTGTCTGCGAGCCGCAAAGCCGACCAGCTGCGCACCGCCGGCAACGCGGTCGACGCCGACCGTTTCGACAACCTCGCCAAGGTGGCCCTCGGCCGCCAGATGCAGTCCGAGAAGGAAGCGAAGCAGGCCGAGCCGCAGATCGCCTCGCAGACGGCCGTCGTGGCTCAGCTCAAGGACGGCCTCAACAAGATGAAGGAGAAGCTGAACCAGCTGGCCTCCAAGCGCAACGAGCTGATCGCGCGGTCGAAGACCGCCGAGGCCCAGACCAAGGTGATGGATGCCGTCAAGAGCATCGACATCATGGATCCGACCAGCGAGGTCAGCCGCTTCGAAGACAAGATCCGCCGCGAGGAGGCCCGCGTGCGGGGAGCCAGCGAACTGGCTGCCTCGAGCCTGGACGCCCAGTTCGAGAGCCTCGAAGACCTCGGCGAGCTCACCGAGGTCGATGCCCGCCTGGCCGCGCTCAAGTCCGGTGGAACCAGCTCCATCACGCAGTAGCCGTCGGCTCCGCTGCCAGCGCAATCGGGCGTCGACGGGAACATCCCGTCGACGCCCTTCGTTGACCTGGGTATGACAACTCTTGGAATCATCGGCGCCGGCAACATCGGCAGCCAGCTCGCACGACTCGGCGTGGCCAACGGATACGACGTGGTGCTGAGCAATTCGCGCGGCCCCGAAACACTCAGCACCCTGATCGGAGAACTCGGTCCGCGCGCCCGGGCGGCGACCCCCGCCGAGGCCGCGACGGCCGGCGATCTCGTGGTTGTGACCATCCCCCTGAACCAGATCCACACCCTGCCGACGGCCGAACTGGCCGGCAAGGTCGTCATCGACACGAACAACTACTACCCGGAGCGCGACGGAGACATCGCCGCCCTCGACACGGAGAGCACCACAACCGCCGAGTTGCTGCGCGACCGCCTGCCGGAGTCCACCATCGTGAAGGCGTTCAACCACATCTACGCCGCGGACCTCACCGAGCACGGCCTCCCGGCCGGATCGCCCAACCGGCGCGCCCTGGTCATCGCCAGCGATGACGCCCCCGCGGCCACCGCCGTGACGGCGCTGCTCGACAGTATCGGGTACGACACCGTCAACGTCGGGGCGCTCAGCGAGGGCTGGCGTATTCAGCGCGACACTCCCGGCTACGGTCCCCGTCTGAACGCGGCGGAACTCCAGGAAGCCACGACTGCGGCCGTCCGCTACCGCGACCAGTAGCGCCACCGGAGAAACCGGCCCCGGCCACCACAGAAATTCCGCACGCGGGGAGGCCCAGGGAGCATACTGAAGTATGGCTCCCACCTTCGTTGTCGTGCCGCAATGGCAGGGTTCGGTTTCTCCGCGCGCGATGCGCCTGATCGATGGGGCGGAGGCGATCCGAGGCGATCTTCCCTCGTCCGTCACCCGTGAAGTCCTCGTGCCGGCCGAGGCCGGCGACGCTCTGGACACCGGCATCGACCGCTTCTCCACCCTGGTCATGGTGCGCGAACGCCTCGCAACCGCCCTGCGCGGCGGGGACGGGCCCGTGCTCACGATCGGCGGCGACAACGGGGTCTCCCTGGCGGCCGTCGAGCACGCATCGCGGCAGCATCCGAACGATCTGGCCGTGGTCTGGTTGGACGCCCACGCCGCCCTGCACACCCCCGACTCGTCATCCTCGGGCGGCTTCAACGGCATGGTGCTGCGGGCGATCGCCGGCGAGGGCGCTGAGGGGCTGACCCTTGGGGCGGACGGGCGCGTGCCTCTGGAGCGGGTCGTGATCGGCGGTGTGCGCGACCTCGACCAGGCCGAGGACACCCTGATCCGGGATCGCGGGATCGTGAGCCTCCCGGCGGACCGGCTGGACTCCCCCGACGCACTTGTCGCCGCGCTGCGCGCGACCGGTGCGAGCACGTTCTACCTGCACATCGACCTGGACGTGCTGGACCCGTCGATGCTGACCGGTCTGGCCGACCTCTACCCGTTCGGGCTGAGCGTCGAGGCCCTGAACCGGTTGATCACCGCGCTGCGTGCCGAATTCGAAATGGCCGGCGCCACCATCGCCGGTTTCGCCCCGGCTTCACCGGACGCGGCCACTGACGATCTGCCGAGCATCCTGCGCATCATCGGCGCCCTCACCCGCTGAGTTCCGCGACACGAAAGTGCTGGTCGGGAGGCTGCCCCGCTCGGCCATAGCATGGGACCGACGCGCCAGCGTCACGAGGCCAAAGGAGGCATCCGTGAACGAGCAGCACTCTGTTTCCGATTCGTCGAGGATCATCACCGAGAGGCGCGGGCATGTGCTGCTGATCGGGTTCAACCGCCCGGAGAAGCGCAACGCGGCCGATCTGGCGCTGCTGCAGCAGCTGGCGCTTGCCTACGGTGAACTCGACCGTGACCCTGAGCTGCGCGTCGGCCTCGTCTACGCGGTCGGCGATCATTTCACGGCCGGCCTCGACCTGGCGGACATCGGCCCGCGTCTCGGCCCCGACGGCCTGGACATGGTTCCGGAAGGCGGCATCCATCCCTGGCAGGTGGAGGGACAGAGCGTGTCCAAGCCCGTCGTGATGGCCGTGCAGGGCACCTGCCTCACTCTCGGCATCGAGCTCATGCTGGCCAGCGACGTGTCCGTGGCGGCCGAATCCACCCGGTTCGGCCAGATCGAGGTGGCACGCGGCATCCTGCCGTTCGGCGGCGCAACCCTCCGATTCCCGCGCACGGCCGGCTGGGGCAACGCCATGCGGTGGATGCTCACCGGTGACATGTTCGACGCCCGCGAGGCCCATCGGATCGGGCTTGTCCAGGAGGTGGTGCCGGACGGCACCCAGTTCGACCGGGCGCTCGAACTGGCCGAACGGATCGCCGCCCAGGCCCCGCTGGCCGTGCAGGCGACGCTCGCCAGCGCCCGCACGGCCGTTCGGGAGGGTGCCGCGGCAGCGGAGGCCGGGCTGCAGCCTGCCCTGGCCCGCCTCGCCGTGACCGAAGACTCCCGCATCGGTATGGAAGCCTTCGTGAGTCGCCAGCCGGCGACGTTCGTCGGCCGTTGAGTCTGTATCCCCACCGCCAGCACTGATCCAAGGAGAAACGGATGCCCGCCGCCGCCAGCACCACCACGCCGAACCCTGCCGCGTTGAACGTCGACGTGATCGTGATCGGAGCCGGAGCCGTGGGTGAGAACGTCGCCGACCGCACGGCGCAGGCAGGACTGCGCACCGTGATCGTCGAGGCCGACCTGGTCGGCGGCGAGTGCTCGTACTGGGCCTGCATGCCCTCGAAGGCCCTGTTGCGGAGCGGCGCGGTTCTGGCGGCCGCCCGGCGGGTGGGAGGGGCAGCCGAGGCGCTCACCGGCGATCTGGACGTCGCCGCCGTGCTGCGCCGCCGCGACGCGTTCACGAGCAACTGGTCCGACGAGGGCCAGGTGCGCTGGCTGGAGAAGGCCGGGATCGACCTGGTGCGCGGCCACGCCCGTCTCAGCGGCGTACGGCAGGTCACCGTGACCGCCGCCGACGGCAGCAGGACCGTGCTGTCGGCTGAGCACGCGGTGGTTGTCAGCACCGGGTCGGCAGCACTGTTGCCCGATATTCCCGGCCTGGCGTCCGTGTCGCCGTGGACCAGCCGCGAGGCCACCAGCGCCCCGGGTATCCCCGACAGCCTCGCCGTCATCGGCGGCGGCGTGGTCGCGGCCGAGATGGCAACCGCCTACGCCGGGCTGGGCGCCGAGGTCACCATGATCGTGCGCAGCGGGTTGCTGGGCGGGCAGGAGCCGTTCGCCGGCGAACTCGTCACCGCGGCCCTGCGAGAGGCCGGCGTCACCGTGCTGACGGGGGTGTCGACCACCGGAGCGTCCCGTGGCGACGACGACGATGTGACCCTCACCCTCTCCAACGGAACCCGGGTCACCGCGACCGAGGTGCTGGTGGCGACCGGGCGGGTGCCACGCACCACGGACCTCGGGCTCGAGACCGTGGGTCTCACCCCGGGCGATTGGCTCGAGGTCGACGACACCCTGCTCGTGCGGGGTACTGCGCCGGAACTGGCCGGGGACTGGCTGTACGCCACCGGCGACGTGAACCACCGGGCGCTTCTCACGCATCAGGGCAAGTACCAGGCCCGTGCGGCCGGAGATGTGATTGCGGCCCGGGCCGCGGGCACGCCCGTCGGCGACAAGCCGTGGGGTACCCACGTCGCCACGGCGGATCATGCCGCCGTTCCGCAGGTCACCTTCACCGACCCCGAAGTCGCGTCGGTGGGGCTGACGCAGGCTGCTGCCGAGAAGGCAGGGTTCCGCATTCGGGTGCTGGACTACAACCTGGGCTGGGTGGCTGGGGCATCCGTTCACGCTGACGGCTACACCGGGTCGGCGCGGGCGATCGTGGACCTCGACCGGGAGGTTCTGCTCGGTGTCACCTTCGTGGGGCCGGATGTCGC
This sequence comes from Cryobacterium cryoconiti, assembly GCF_004403065.1. Taxonomy (GTDB): domain Bacteria; phylum Actinomycetota; class Actinomycetes; order Actinomycetales; family Microbacteriaceae; genus Cryobacterium; species Cryobacterium cryoconiti. The sequence continues at coordinate 64,805 of NZ_SOHA01000017.1, read as the reverse complement.
GGAGCTGCTGCACTCGGCAACCATCGCCGTGGTCGGCGAGGTGCCGATCCGCCGGTTGTGGCATGCGGTGCCGAGCTACCCCACCCTGAGCGAGGTGTGGCTGCGCCTGCTCGAGGAATACGGTCGCCCCTCCTGACGGCGGCCGAGCCCGACGAGACCCGGCGACCCACCCTCCAGAGGCTCCCACGACGGTGGTCGAGCCTGTCGAGACCCGGCAACCCACCCGCCCAAGGTTTCCCTCCCCGGTGGTCGAGCCTGTCGAGACCCGGCAACCCACCCGCCAGAGGCTCCCCCGACGGTGGTCGAGCCTGTCGAGACCCGGCAACCCACCCGCCAGAGGCTCCCACGACGGTGGTCGAGCCTGTCGAGACCCGGCAACCCACCCTCCAGAGGCTCCCGCGACGGTGGTCGAGCCTGTCGAGACCCGGGGCCACGACTACAGAGTGGCCCGTTTGCTCGGCAGTGCGATCAGGGTCTGCTCCGGGTCGACGTCCACGGGTGGTTTGAGCCAATAGTCATTGCCAGTGCGGATGATGCTCCAGTGCTGGTTGTGAAGGAGCAGGTGGTGCGGGTGGCAGAGGAGTATTCCGTCGGCAAGGTCGGTGTACCCGTTGTCTTTCAACCATTCGTTGATGTGATGGGCTTCTGTCCACGCGGGTGATCGATCGCAATCGACCCACCGGCAGCCCCCATCGCGGACCCCCATCGCGGCGCGCTGCGCTTCGGTGAAGAGGCGTTCGTCACGTCCGACGTTGATGATCTGGCCGGTGTCGTCGATCTGGATGTCGCGGGTTCCGGTGTCGCAGAGCAGCCGGTCGATGGTCTCCTGCGAGATCGGCACGGCGTTGCCCTCGATCTGACCATGGGCGGCGCCTTCGCGAGCGGCGGCGCCCGGCTGGCCCGGCTTCACGGCCTTCTCGGTGACGATCACCCGCACCGAAGGGCGGCGGCCGCCGAAGACGCGTCCCTGGTCGGCCTCCCCGGCGATCTTCAGCAACTGCACGAGGGCGTCAGCGGCGATCTGCTCGGTGCTGCGGGGGTCGTCCTGCACCCGTTTCGCCCAGGCGGCCTTGTCCTTGTCGACGAAACGCACCCCGCCACGGCGAGGGCTGGTCACGGAGTCAAACACGGAAAGGACGAACTCGCCGTCTTCGGGGGCGAAGAGGCCGTGCAGGCGCACCTTGCCGTTGCCGAGCCGGTAGACCCGCAGGAATCGGTCGTCGTGGGCCTGCTTCTCCCGGGCGGCAATACCCGCCTCGTCGAGCTGGTCACGGAAGCGGCGGGCGAGTTTGAAGACCTGATCTGCGTTCAGTGACGCGGCCTCAACGAGGAGCGACTCGAGGGCGGTGCCGAGTTTCTCCGCAGTGACCGCGGCGTCGATCTGCCCCAGACCGGAACGGATCGACTCGGCCGCATCGACCGAGAGAGCGCCGGCGGTGACGGCCCGGGCGATCGGCGCCTGCCAGGGCACCTTCGCCTCGAAAGCGGCGACGTGACCGGGATCCGCGTCGGGCGACTCCAGGGCCGCCTCGACCAGTTTCTCCGCCGCCTCGGCGTCGGCCATCATCGTGCCGACGGCGACGAGCTTGAACGCGTCGTTCTTGGTCGACCCGGTCACGGTCTGGATCAGCGCCTCGGGCGAGAGAAAGCCCTGCTGGGCGGCGAGACCGGAGTGGCCAAGCTCGGGCCGGGAGCGATGGGCAATGGTTGCCGCCATCCACGCCGAGCGGGTATCCAAGAGGCGCCGGGCGGCCGCGATCTGCTTCTGACCGGCCAGCACTTCGGCGTCGGCGAGGGCCTCGTAGTCGGCGCAGGACGAGCCCAGGCGGGCGACGGCATCCGTTGCCGTTCTGAGGTCGTCTGCGGTGGTGGTCATGGTTCGAGGATAGCAGAGTTAGTACGCGTAGTCGAGAGTTTGTCACGTATTTACGTATGATAATCGAAGTTGTGTACTAAGCAGTTACGGGTTGTCTCGCCGGGTCTCGACAGGCTCGACCACCGGGAGCGGGACGGCTCGCCGGGTCTCGACNCTCGCCGGGTCTCGACAGGCTCGACCACCGGGAGCGGGACGGCTCGCCGGGTCTCGACAGGCTCGACCACCGGGAGCGGGACGGCTCGCCGGGTCTCGACAGGCTCGACCACCGGGGGTGGAATCGAAGGCAGGACGGGACGCCACGGCGGCGATCATGCGAAACTCAGCTTTCTGTCGTGGGCGCCACCTACGCTGGAGGAGTGCGCCGCATCCTCTTCGATTCCCCCATCAGCCGGGCGGGCTATCTCTACGCCACGACGGTCGGTCTGATCTGGGGATCCATCTGGAGCACGGGCAAGGTCGAGCGCCGGGCCGGGCTCGTCGTCTTCCGCGGGATGCCCACCTGGGCTTTCGGTCGCGGTGGATCCTGCGTGGGTGGTTGCTACCTGACCAACCAGAATGTGTCGATGGCCATCCTCGAGCATGAGGCTGTGCACAAACGCCAGTGGCAGCGCTTCGGCATGGTTTTTCCGCTGCTCTACCTGATGGCCGGCCGCAATCCGCTGCGCAACCGCTTCGAGATCGAAGCCGGCCTGGAAAAAGGCGGCTATGTCAAGTAACAGCGTGCCGAGCAACAGCTCTGCCCAGTGACCCAGGGGGACAAAAAATGACCGAACGCACCATCGTGATCACGGGTGCCAGCGACGGGATCGGCGCCGCCGCCGCGCGGGCCCTCAGCCGGTCGGGCGACCGTGTCGTACTGGTCGGCCGCTCGCCGTCCAAGACGGCCGCGGCTGCAGAGGCGCTGGGCGCCGACTTCCTCGTTGCCGACTTCGCCGACCTCGACCAGGTGCGCACCCTTGCGGCCGAACTGCAGGAACGCTACCCGCGCATCGACGTGCTCGCCAACAATGCGGGCGGCATCATGGGCGACCGCGCGACCACCGTGGACGGCCACGAGAAGACTTTCCAGGTCAACCACCTCGCCCCGTTCCTGCTCACCACCCTGCTCATGGATCGACTCGTCGCCAGCCGCGCCCGCGTGATCAACACGTCCTCCGCCGCCAATCTGCTCTTCGGCAAGATCGACCCGGACGACCTGCAGGCCGAGACGAAGTACTCCGCGAACAAGGCCTACGGCGACGCCAAGCTCGCGAACATCCTCTTCACCAGGGAGCTCCACCACCGCTACCACGACCAGGGAATCGACACGGCGGCCTTCCACCCGGGCGTGGTGGCAACCAGCTTCTCCACCGGATCGACGACCCTCATGCGCCTGATCTACCAGACTCCCCTGAAGCGGCTGCTTCTCGGCCCCGAGCAGGGTGCCGACACCCTGGTCTGGCTGGCGACCGCGAAGCCGGGCACCGATTGGGTGTCCGGCGAGTACTACGAGAAGCGTCGCATCCAGAAGGCCAACAAGCAGGCCTACGATCCCCAGCTGGCGGCCGCCCTCTGGGACCAGAGTTCGGCGCTCGTCGCCGGGCACTCCGCCCCTCTTCCCTCCTAGCCGAGGCGCGCCCGAGCGCGAGCGCGTCCGCGCCTAGTTGGGCTCGGACTTCCCGTCGCGCCAGTACCCCATGAAGGCAACCTGGCGGCGGTCGACGCCCGACTCCGTGACCAGGAAGCGTCGCAGGCGCTTGATCACCCCAGCCTCACCGGCCAGCCAGGCGTAGAGCCCGTCGGTCGGGCATTCCTCCGGGACTTCCCAGAGGATGCCGCCCTCCGGCCCGGACGCGGCGTCGTCCGCGCGGGACTCCCCCGGGGCCGTCTGCACCGCCCGCGGAGCAGACGGCTGCGAGGCCTGCTGCGTGGCCCGGCAGTCGCTCACCCAGTCGCGCACCGCCGGCTCGAGGAGCGCACCGCGCGCACCGGAGCGGGCCAGCCACGTCACGCTCACGCCAGCCGGGGCATCCGTACCCAGCTTGTCGTCGGCGCAGGGCACCTCGATGAACACCGCTCCACGCGCATCGCGGGGCAGTGCGGAGAGAATGGCGCAGATCGCAGGGGCAGCGGTTTCGTCGCCCGCGAGCAGCAGCGTGCGTGCCGTGCCGGGCTGCCACTCGATGCCGACGCGCGGGTTCTCACCGTCGGCATCCGGGCCGACGATAGCGACCCGGTCGCCCACGGTTGCCGCGGCCAACCAGCGCGCGGCGGGGCCGCCGGCCTGAGAGGCTTCATCGTCTTCGACACCGACCCCCTCGCCGGACCCGTGCACGTGCACGTGCACGTGGTTCACGAAGTCCACGTCGACCTCCCGCAGGTGCGGGCGTGCCTGGCTCACCGTGTAGGTGCGCAGCGGGTTGCGGTGCTCGTCGGGCAGCAGACGCCAGCGGTCGTACCAGGAGTGATCGTCCGGGAAATGCGTCAGCCCGGAATCGGCCAGAGGCAGCACAAGCTTGATGCGCTGGTCCAGCCCCGCCGTACCGAACCGGTGCAGCTCGGGGCCCGTGAACGTGACCCGGGTGAACGAGGTGGACACCCGGAGCACCTTCGCGACCTCGACCGCGAACGGACGGTAGCTCGCGCGGGAGCGGGTGGCGGGGGGCGCATCCGTCGAGGTAAGCATGCCCTAAGTATGGCAGGCCTTACCTAACCGAATCCAGCGGGAACCGGTCGCCCGGCATCGCACTGGCGAGGATGATGGGAACGGGACGTATCGCCGTCCCGAGTGAACCATCGAGTGGAGGATCACCATGAGTTACGCACACACCGTCACGGTCAACGTCTCGTTCGAGGAAGCGGTGCGAATGACCCGGGAGGCCCTGCTCGACCAGGGCTTCGGGGTCTTGACCGAGATCAACCTGCAGTCCACCTTCGGGGCCAAGCTCGGCCCGGAGGCCGCGGACGCGGTCGGCGACTACCTGATTCTCGGCGCCTGCAACCCGGCATTGGCCCAGCGGGCCGTGATGGCCGACCCGGGAATCGGCGCCCTGCTGCCGTGCAACGTGGTGGTGCGGCGCCACGCCGAGTCCGGCGAGACCACCGTGGAGGCCCTCGATCCGGCCATCATGGCGCAGCTCAGTAGCAAGCCGGAGATCAAGCAGGTCGCCATCGAAGCGGATGCCCGGCTGCACGCGGCCCTCGCCGCCGTGCTCGCCGGCGCCGCGCAGTAACGCCCGAACGAATTCGACCCACGCCCGTTCCGCGCCCCTGCTCATCGATGGGGAGCACCGACACGAAACGCCCGGCCTCGAGGAGGCCGGGCGTTTCAGGTCAAACGGATGCTGCTACTCGACCGGGTAACCGGAAGCGGCCTCGGCGAGCATGTCGGCCTCGGCCCAGGTCGCGAGGTTCGCGCGCAGCTTCAGGCCGAGATCGGCGTCGACGCTGGTCCAGTACGCGATGGCGCGCTCGGTCACCTCGGGGCGCTGCACCCCGCTGATGGCGCCGGTGATGGTGTCGAGGAAGCGCGCCTTGGCGGCGTCGTCGTAGACCTCGCGGTACAGCGTTCCGGCCTGGCCGAAGTCGCTGTCCTCGCTGCGCAGCCGTGCAGCGGCGCGGAGCAGCTCGCCGTCGTTCTCCCAGCCGCCTTCGGCAGCGAGCAGCGGGTCGGCAACGGGGCCGCCCAGCGAGTTCGGAGCGTAGTTCGGAGCGGTCGGCGGGTTGTAGTGGTGACGCGCCGCGCCGTCCTGCGAGTAGTTGTTGACCGGCGACTTCGGAGCGTTGACCGGCAGCTCGGCGAAGTTGGTGCCGACACGGTAGCGCTGGGCGTCCGGGTAGGAGAAGATGCGCGCCATCAGCATCTTGTCGGGGCTGGCGGCGATGCCGGGCACGAAGTTCGCCGGGGAGAACGCCGCCTGCTCGATCTCCGCGAAGAAGTTCTGCGGATTGCGGTTCAGCGTGTGCGTGCCCACCTTGACCAGGGGGTAGTCCGCGTGCGGCCACACCTTGGTGAGGTCGAACGGGTTGAAGCGGTAGGTCTTGGCGTCTTCGTACGGCATGATCTGCACCGAAACGTCCCAGGACGGGAAGTCGCCGGCCTCGATCGCGTCGTGCAGGTCGCGACGGTAGTAGTCGGCGTCGGCGCCCGCGATGAGCTCGGCTTCCGAACCCTCCATCTCGATGTTGCCCTGGTTGGAGGTGAAGTGGTACTTGACCCAGAAGCGCTCGCCGGCGGCGTTGATCCACTGGTAGGTGTGCGAACCGAAGCCGGGCATCTCACGCCAGGAGCGCGGCAGGCCGCGGTCGCCCATCAGGTAGGTCACCTGGTGCGCGGACTCCGGGGAGAGGGTCCAGAAGTCCCACTGCATGGTCGCGTCCCGCAGGCCGGAGCCCGGCAGGCGCTTCTGCGAGTGGATGAAGTCGGGGAACTTGATGCCGTCGCGGATGAAGAACACCGGAGTGTTGTTGCCCACGATGTCGTAGTTGCCCTCGGACGTGTAGAACTTGACCGAGAAACCGCGCACGTCGCGCCAGGTGTCGGGGCTGCCCTGCTCGCCGGCGACGCTGGAGAAGCGCTGCAGCGTCTCGGTGGTCGTTCCGGGCTGGAACACGGCGGCCCGGGTGTACGCGGAGACATCCCCGGTCACCTGGAAGACACCGTGCGCTCCGCCACCCTTGGCGTGCACGATGCGCTCCGGGATGCGCTCACGGTTGAACTGGGCGAGCTTCTCGACCAGGTAGCGGTCGTGCAGGGCAGCGACTCCATCGCTGCCGACGGTGAGGGAGTGCTCGTCGCTGGCGACGGGCGTTCCCGTCTGCGTGGTGGTGGGCTTGATAGTCATCGTGCTCCTTTGTTCGACAGCGGTGCAGGTATGGAGAGTGTGGACGGTGCGGCGGCCGTGGCCGCCTGGCAGTCGGGGCAGAGGCCCCAGTAGGTGACCTCGGCGGTGTGAACGGCAAATCCGGAGTCGTGCGCGGGCGTCAGGCAGGGTGCCTCGCCCACAGCGCAGTCAACGTCACGCACAGCGCTGCAGCGAGTGCAGACGATGTGGTGGTGGTTGTCGCCGACCCGGCGTTCGAAGAGGGCCGGGGAACCGGCCGGCTCGATCTTGCGGGCGATCCCCGCGCCGGCGAAAGCCGCGAGCACACCGTAGACGGCCTGCAACGAGGTGCCCGGCAGCTCGGCGCGCACGGCGACGAACAGGCGTTCCGCGGTCGAGTGCGGGGCCTGATCGAGAACCCGCAGAACCGCCAGACGGGGCGCCGTGACCTTGAGCCCGGACGCACGGATGCTGTCGGCAAGCGCGCTGGACGGCTCAGCCACCTTCACGCGCTCCGCATTCGTCATGCCCCCACGCTAACAGTTGTCTTGAGTCAATCAAAACACGACACGCGCGGACCGGGATGGTGGATCAGCCGGGCAGGCCCAACGCTGACTGGTAGACGCCGACAACCCGGTCCAGGAACGCCTCGATCACGAGTCGATCGTCGTCGCTGAGTTCGTCGGTGACTGCGGCCACTCCCCCGATCACCGGATGAAGCTCATGAAAGGCACGGGCAATCGATTCCGGAGCAGGGACGACGACGACTTTGCGCCGGTCAGACACGTGCGGATTGCGCTGCGCGTGACCGAGGGCCACCAGACGGTCCACCACCAGCGTCGTCGCCGCGGTGGAGATATCCAGCCGGCGGGCGAGCTCCCCGGGGGTCAGCGAACCCTCCTGGATCAGATGCTCCATGGCGGACAGGTCGGTGGAGTTGACGTCGAGCGCATTGCCGACCTGACGCTCGAAGGCCCGGGAGAGATGCACGATCTCGTGGAGCTGGAAGCCGATTCGGGCCGACTCGGGCAGGTCGGAATCGAGTGCCGGACCGCGCTCCGGCGCGCCGATCGACCCGGTCTCGGAGCCGGGAGCGGACTTGCGACGCTCTTCCATAAGGACATACTATGTCAGATATCGCTAGGACGCCTAGCAATTAAGCTTCTTGGAGGAAAACGTGCTCGCGATTCAGCGGTTCATCACCGGTCGTCGAACGGCCTGGATCGTTCTGGTCGGCACGATCATCGCCGTCGGCCTGCTGTTCTCCCTTCTCCCCTCGGACGATTCCGAGGAGTTTCCCACCTCCGGGTTGCCCACCACCAGCCAGGCCGCGCAGGTCGACGCCCTCCTCGCCGACTTCCCGTCCGCCGAGCAGACGTCCGCCATCGTGGTCTGGACCCGGGACGGCACCGGGCTGACGCCGGCAGACAAGACCGCCATCGGCCAGAGCGCTGCCGCCCTGGCCGACCAGTCGATCGCACCGCAGGCCACCATGCCGCGGTTCAGTGACGACGGCCAGGCCGCCATCAGCATCGTTCCACTGGATGCCGACGAGGCCAACGCCGACATCGGACAGACGGCCACCGACATTCGTGCCGCCGCGTCCGACGGTCTCCCGAAGGGCCTGGATGCCTATGTCACCGGCGCCGTCGGCTTCCAGTCCGACATCACGAACGCCTTCGCCGGCGCCGATGTGCGGCTCCTGCTGATCACCGTGATCGTCGTCGCCGTGCTCCTGATCGTCACCTACCGCAGCCCCGTCCTGTGGATCGTCCCGCTCGTCGTCGTCGGCATCGCGGACGGCCTCTCCGCAGTCGTGGTGGGCGCTCTCGCCGAACCGTTCGGCATCACCCTCGACCCCTCCGTCGCCGGCATCCAGTCGGTGCTGGTCTTCGGCGCGGGAACGAACTACGCCCTGCTGCTCGTGGCCCGCTACCGCGAGGAGTTGCTCCGCACCGAGAACCGCAACGACGCCATGCTGGCCGCGGTACGCGGCGCCGGCCCGGCCATCGCCGCCAGTGGCGGCACGGTCGCGCTCAGCCTGCTCACCCTGCTGTTCGCCGAGCTGTCGGGCAACCGCGCGCTCGGTTTCGCCTGCGCCATCGGCGTGGTCATCGCCATCATCTTCGCTCTGGTCGTGCTGCCGGCCGCCCTCGTGGTCTGCGGCCGCGGCCTGTTCTGGCCGTTCATCCCCCGTTTCGTGCCCGGTGCCGGCGCGGAGCTGCGCCCCGGTTTCTGGTCCCGTCTCGGCCGCGGAGTGCAGCGCCGTCCGGTCGTGGTCATCGCGGCATCCGTCGCCGGCATCGCCGCCCTCAGCCTGGGCCTGATCGGCGCCTCGGTGGGTCTGTCGCAGGCCGACCAACTGCTCGGCAAACCCGAGTCGGTGCAGGCGCAGGCCATCGTGGAGGAGTCCTTCTCGGCCGGCCTCACCAGCCAGACCATCGTGCTGGTTCCGGATGCGGCGGCGGCCGAGGCCACCACGCTCGCCACCGAGACGCCCGGCATCGAGTCCGTCCAGCCCGGTGAGAGCGCGAACGGGCTCACCCGGCTGAACCTGTCCCTTTCCAGCGAGCCCGGAAGTGATGAGACCTTCGCCGTCATCGACACCCTGCGCGGCACCTACGCCGACGCGTCGGGTGACGTGTCCGAGGCGCTGGTCGGCGGCAGCGACGCCACGGCGTTCGACAACAAGACGAGCGCCCAGGCCGACCAGGCCCTGATCATCCCCATGATCCTGGCGATCGTCTTCGCCATCCTGGCCCTGCTGCTGCGGTCCCTGGTCGCGCCGGTACTGCTGATCGTCAGCGTGTTGGCGACCTTCTTCGCCAGCCTCGGCGCCTCCAACTGGATCTTCCAGAATCTGATGGGGTTCCCCGCCTTCAACACCAACGTGGTGCTCTTCGCGTTCCTCTTCCTCGTGGCACTCGGTGTGGACTACAACATCTTTCTCACCACCCGGGCCCGGGAGGAGAGCATCCGGTTCGGCACCAAGGAGGGCATGGTGCGCGCCCTGTCGTCGACGGGCGCCGTCATCACGAGCGCCGGCATCCTGATCGCGGCGGTCTTCGCCGTGCTGGGCGTGCTTCCCGTCGTGGCCCTGACCCAGATCGGCGTCATCGTCTGCATCGGCGTTCTGCTCGACACGCTGGTCGTGCGCACCCTCGTGGTACCCGCGCTGGTGTTCCTCACCGGAGACCGGTTCTGGTGGCCGTCAAGTCCGGCCGCGAAGGCCCCGCGGGCATAGCGAATTCGACGGAGATTCTGCTCTGAACCGGGCGTTCGGGCTCAGAAACGGGTGTTTGACCGAAAATCTCCGTCGAATTGGTTCGACGCCAGGCTCGGCGGGCCGGGCTCGGGCGGCGTGCGGTGCTGCCAGCGCAGCCTCCGCTCGAGCTGGGCGCCGAGTGCCAGCAGCGTGGCCTCGCCGCCCGGCCGCCCGATCAGCTGCACGCCCATCGGCAGCCCGTCCGCGGTTTCGGCCACGGGCAGCACGAGGGCGGGCAACCCGCTCACGTTGACCATGGAGGTGAACGGGGTGTACTGCACCTGCTGGGCGAAGTTGCGCTCCCCGTCGCCGGCGTCGTACCAGCCCAGCGGGCGGGGCGTGAGCGCGAGGGCCGGAGTGAGCACGGCGTCGAAGCGGGACAGCTGCCGGATGAAGGAGCGCTCGTAGGCCGACAGCGCGGTGAGCGCTTGGGCAAGGTCCCGGGCGGACAGCTCCCGGCCCCGGCGCATCAGCCAGCGGGTGAGCGGCTCGAGCAGATCCTCCTGCTCCGGGGTGTCGGCGGGGATCCCCGCCGCGCCGGCCTGCCAGATGGTTCGGAAGGCCGGAGCATACGTGTCGTCGGGCTCCAGCGCCGTCTCCTCCAGGCCATGGCCCAGGGCCGCGAACCCGTCGACGGCCACCGCGAGGGCGGCCAGGGCCTCCGGCGCGATCTCGATCGGGTAGGAACTGTCCCAGGCGGAGGTGGTCATCACCCCGAGCTGGAAGCGACCCTCTCCGCGCACGGCGGCGGCCAGCAGGGGCGCGTCGTCGCCGGGGGCGCGCAGGGTGAACAGGTGTTGCGGATGCCCGCCCCGGGGCGCGATCATCGCGTCCAGCAGCAGGGCGGCATCCGTCACCGTCCGCGCCAGCGGACCGGCCACACTGAGACCACCGAGCGCGTCGATCCCCGACGCGGAAGGCACCCGGCCACGGGACGGCTTCACTCCGACGAGGCCGCAGGCCGCCGCCGGGATCCGTACCGAGCCGCCGCCGTCGGATCCCGGCGCGAACGGAAGCAGCCGGGCCGCGACAGCGACGGCGGCCCCACCGCTCGATCCTCCGGCACCCCGGGAACGGTCCCACGGGTTGCGGGCCGGCGGCCCGGCCAGGGTCTCGGTGTACGACGGCAACCCGAACTCGGGAGTGCTGGTCTTGCCCAGGCTCACGCCGCCGGCGTCGTCGAGCGCACGCACGAGGTCGTCGGACTCGGCCGGGACGAAACCCCGCATGAGCCGCGACCCGAAGCGGGCCGGTACGCCGGCCCGGCGCTGCAGGTCCTTGTCGGCAAAGGGAAGCCCCCACAGCGGTCTGGTGCGCGGCACGTGCTCCTCGACGAAGCGGGCACGCTCCCTGGCGGCCTCCGGGGTCACTGTCACGAAGGCACCCAAACCCGGATCGAGCGCCTCGATCCGGTCGAGGTAGTGGTCGGTCAGCTCGGTCGGGCTGAGCTCGCCGCGCTGCAACGCCTGCCATTGTTCGAGTGCGGTCAGTTCGTGTGGGGCGGCCATCCCCCGAGCCTAGTCAGCCAGGCGGGGCGGCGAGGAGACGGTCAGGGGTGCGACAGCCCGGTCAACAACGCCTGGAACGACCGTGGCGACGCACGGAGAACGGATGCCGCCGCCCACGCGCCGGCCCACGGCAGCACCTGGGCGACGTTGACGATCTCGTACTGAACAAGCGACCCCGTCTCGTCCTCGGGCAGCACCTGGTACTCGCCGCGGTACCACCAGCCGCGCCGGAGCACGAGTATCCGTCGGCCGCGGTCGGTGTGCACGCTGCCGCCCCCGGATGCTCCGGCGGCCATGGCGGCCACGAGCCGGTTGAACACCGCATCGGGGCCGGCCTCGAGGTGGCCCGCGAAGGAGCGCAGCACGGTGTGGCGCTCGGGCAGGGTGGGAAGAACATCCGTCATCCCTTGATTTTACGCGCCAGACGCCCAGTAGCCTGAATCCATGCCCCACGCCGTCTTCACTCCGATCGGAACCACGGCCCTCGTCACGGGAGCCTCGAGCGGCCTGGGAGCCGGCTACGCGCACGAACTGGCCCGGCGTGGGGCCGACCTCGTGCTCACCGCTCGCCGCGGGGAACGTCTGGCGGACCTCGCCGCGGACCTGGCCGCCACGTACGGCACCGTGTGCACGGTCATCCCGCTCGATCTGGCCTGCCCCGGCGCCGTCGGCGAGCTGGTCTCCGACCTGGGCACACGCCGGATCACCGTCGGCACCCTCGTCAACAACGCCGGTTTCGGCACCTACGGCACCGTGCTGGATTCCGACCCGGAACGCGAAGCAGAGCAGGTGGCGCTGAATGTGCAGGCGCTGACCGCGCTCACGCACGCGCTGCTGCCCGGACTCATCCACACCGCCCAGACGACCCCGGGCAGCGCGGCCCTGGTCAACCTCGCCAGCACGGCCTCGTTCCAGCCGGTGCCGCAGATGGCCGTCTACGCGGCCACGAAGGCCTACGTGCGCAGCTACACCGAGGCACTCTGGTACGAGACCCGGGCCACGGGGCTCAAAGTGACCGCCATCTGCCCGGGACCGGTGAGCACGGAGTTCTTCGCCGTCGCCGGGCGCACCACCTCCTCGTTTCGCGGCATGCTCACGGTCGACGACGTGATGCGCACCAGCTTCGCCGCACTCGACCGGGCGTCCACCCCGCCGCACGCGGTCAGCGGCCGGCGCAACGCCCTGCTCGCCGGACTCTGCGCCCGGCTCCCCCACCGGCTGGTCATCACGGCCACCGGTCGCCTGAACCGCCCGGCCGGCTGACCTGCGCGCGCCTCCCAAGCGCGCGTCGAACCGACGAAAAAGGGGGGTGCGGATGCCCGCACACCCCTCAGACCTGTCGGTTCACCGCCGGGACGGCTACTTGAGGCTCTTCTGCATGAGCACGGTGCCGAGCCAGCGGTCGAACTTGAAGCCGACCTTGCCCATCCGGCCGATCTCCTCGAAGCCGAAGTCACGGTGCAGCTTGATCGAGGCGTCGGCACCCTGGTCGGCGACGACCGCGATGATCTCCTTCAGCCCGGCCGTTTTGGAGCGCTCGATCAGCTCGCCGAGCAGCATCCGGCCCAGGCCCTTGCCCGTGGACGCCGCGCCGAGGTAGATCGAGTTCTCGACCGTGAACCGGTAGGCGCGTTTCTGCTTCCAGGGACTGACCAGGGCGTAGCCGAGTAGCTGGCCGGCCGGGGAGACCGCCACGATGAACGGCATCCCGAGCTTGCCGAGGTAGTAGAACTTGCTGCGCCATTCGGCCAGCGTCATCGGGTCGACGTCGAAGGTGACGGTGCTGTTGGCGACGTAGTAGTTGTAGATCTCCCGGATATAGGGCAGATCGGTGATTTGAGCCTCACGCATGGTGAACCCGAACGGCGCCTCGTGCACGGGCGTCGGTCGCAGATGCCGGGGCAATTGCCGGCGCGGCTGGTATTCCTCTTCAAGCACAGCTAACTCCTCCAGAGAAGTCCAGATTACCCGAGGGACCAGTCCACCGGCGTCGCCCCGGCGCGGCCGAGGAACTCGTTGGCCCGGCTGAACGGCTTCGACCCGAAGAATCCGCGCTTGGCCGAGAGCGGGCTCGGGTGCGCGGATTCGATCACCGGGGTGTCGCCGAGCAGCGGCCGCAGCGTGCCGGCATCCTTGCCCCACAGGATCGCCACCAGTGGCCGGTCGCGGGCGACGAGGGCCCGGATGGCCTGCTCGGTGACGGCTTCCCACCCGCGGCGCCGGTGCGAGCCGGCCAGTCCGGCCTGCACCGTGAGCACGCGGTTCAGCAGCAGCACGCCCTGGTTCGACCACGAGCTGAGGTCGCCGTCGGTGGCCGTGACGCCCACATCGTCACGCAGTTCCCGGCAGATGTTGGCGAGGCTCCGCGGAAGGGGGCGCACGTGGGCCTCGGCCGCGAAGGCCAGGCCGATCGGATGCCCCGGAGTCGGATACGGGTCCTGGCCGACGATGAGCACGCGCACCGCGTCGAACGGCTGGGCGAAGGCACGGAACACGTTCTGCGGCTCGGGCAGCCAGACCCGGCCGCTCCGGGTCTCGGTGCCGAGGAACTCCCCCATCGCGTCGATCTGCGGCCCGACGGGCGCGAGCGCCGCAGCCCAGCCCGCGTCGACGGCTCCACTGCGGGTCAGATCCTCGGCGGTGAAGGGCATGCCGGCGTCAGGCGCCGAAGGTGCTCACAAGCACCCCGCCGTCGGCCTGGCTGACCCGCCAGACACTGCCGGCCCCGACGACGCCGAGGGCACCCTCGCCGACGACCAGCGCGGTGTTCTCGTCGATGGCGAGTCCGCCGTCGATCAGGCCGGCCTCGGTGGCCGCGACCAGCCGGGACAGTGTGCCCCACTGGGCTGCATGCACCTCCACCGTGACGTCGAGCAATCCGATGCCGGGTTCGATGGTGATCTCGTCGAGGCCCTCGGCGGCGTTCCGGCCGCTGACCTCGACCCCGCCCATCCGCCAGCCGCCGATCAGGGCACGCTCGGCGGCGATCATCGCGCCGGCCGAGAAACCGAGATACGGGATGCCGGCCGCCACCTGGCGCCGGATCTCGCCGGCCACCGGGGCCACCGCGGCGAGGTAGGCAGGGGTGACTCCGCCGCCGATCAGGATGCCGTCGACTTCCGCGAGAGCCGTCAGGGCGAACTCGTCGCCCGGGGCGACGACGGTGATCCGGGCTTCGAACTCGCCGGCCGCAGACACCGCGGCGACCAGGTTGTCGGCGTGTTCGGCGCCGTCCCCGTCGCGCACGACCAGGATCGCGAGGAGCGGGTCGGTGCGACCGAGTGCGGCTCCGCGCGCCGCGGCCTCGGTCAGGAAGGCGCCGTAGACGGCCGCGTCGGTCTGGGCGTTCCAGCCGCCGCCGACCAGGTGCACGCTCACAGTGCGGCGCCCGCGGCGCGCTCGACGCGCTCGACGACCAGGGGCAGGCTGGCGGCCAGCAGGCTGGCGGCAGGCAGAGAGTCGGCGGGCAGGCTCGCCCCCGCGAGGCTCTCGACCACGGGCGGCAGCGACGACCAGGGGAACACGATCCAGGCATCCGTTTCGCACCACGTGAAATCGGGCACCAGCACCGTGCGGGGCTTGGTGTAGAGGGTGGCGGTGCGCACCTCGCAGGCGGTCTCGCGCAGCAGCGCGACGACCATCGCGAGGGTGTGCCCGGAGTCGGAGACGTCGTCCACGAGCAGCACGCGCATGCCGGTCAGCGACGGAGCGTCGAGCATCGGTCCGGACAGGATCGGCTCGGGAAGACGCTCGTCGACGCCGGTGTAGAACTGCACGTTGATGCTGCCGCAATTCTTGGTGCCGAGCGCGTACGACATCGCCCCGGCGAGCAGCAGTCCGCCGCGGGCGATGGCGATCACGACATCCGGCCGGAAACCGCTCGCCAGCACAGCCGAGGAGAGCTGGCGGGACGCGTCCGCGAACACATCCCAGCCCAGCACTTCCCGCTCAATACCGGTCACATCACTTGCAGCGTCGTCCGCGTCGAATCCCATTTCCCAATGGTAGGTCACGGCGCGGCCGCCGCCGCCGCCGGGTCAGGCGAGGTGCCGCTCGTCGTGGCCGTCGTACAGTGAGAGCGGCCGGATCAGTGCGTTCGACGCCGTCTGCTCGATGATGTGCGCCGTCCACCCGGTCAACCGGGCCGCGACGAAGATCGGCGTGAACGTGAGGGTGTCGAATCCCATCAGGTTGTACGCCGGCCCCGACGGATAGTCCAGGTTCGGCAGGATGCCGGTGCGCGTCGTCATCCCCGCCTCGAGGGATTCGTAGAGCTCCATCAGGTCGGGCCGGTCGTAGTGCTCGACCAGGGTGACCAGCGCGGTGCGCATGGTCGGCACCCGCGAGTCCCCGTGCTTGTACACCCGGTGGCCGAAGCCCATCACCTTGCGCTTGGCGGCGAGGGTCTCGTTCAGCCAGGTCTCGGCGCGTTCCCCGGCGCCCAGCCCGAGCCCGATCTCGTCGAAGATGTGCATCACGGCCTCGTTCGCGCCGCCGTGCAGGGCACCCTTGAGGGCGCCGATCGCGCCGGTGACCGCGGAGTGCAGGTCGGACCGGGTCGAGGTGATCACCCGGGCGGTGAACGTGGACGCGTTGAAGGAGTGCTCCGCGTACATGATCATCGACACGTCGAACGCGTTCACGACCACCAGCTCGGGCACCTCGCCGAACGTCATGAAGAGGAAGTTGGCCGAGTAGCCGAGGTCGCTGCGCGGTTCGATCGGCTCGAGGCCGTGGCGGCGGCGCTGGTCGTAGGCGACGATCGACGGCATCTGCGCCCACAGCCGCAGGCCCTTGGCGCGGTTGGCCTCCGGCGACGAATCGGCCGCGTCGGGGTCGTTCGCCCCGATCAGGCTGACCGCCGTGCGCACGACGTCCATCGGGTGCGCCGTCATCGGCAGCTCGTCGATGACGCGCTTCACGGCGGGCGTGAGGTGCCGGAGCGAGCGCTCCTGCTCCTCGAACTCGCCCAGCTCGGCGTCGGTCGGCAACTCGCCGTGCCAGAGCAGGTAGGCCACCTCCTCGAAGCTTTTCTGCGCCGCCAATTCCTGCACCGGGTAGCCGCGGTACAGCAGCGAGTTCGTTTCGGGGTTGACCTTGGACACCTGGGTGCGGTCGACCACGACACCGGCCAGGCCCTTGTAGACGGTCGGTTCGTTCTGACTCATGTCGCTCCCTTGCGTTGAGACTGGATCTGCGGGCGGAACCGGGCTGCTACGAAGCAACATCCGGATTGAGGGTGAAGTTGAAGACGCCGGAATCGAAGTGGCTGTACGACTCGTAGTCGAGCAGCTCGTAGAGCTTCGCCCGGTGCTGCATCTCGGGCAGCAGGCTGGTCAGCGACCCCTCCGCCTCGATGGTGTCGAGGCCGCGTTCGGCGGCCCCCATCGCGAGGCGGAGCAGGGACACCGGGAAGATGACGATGTTCATGCCGACATCCGCCAACTGAGCGGTCGTGTAGAGCTCGCCCTTGCCGAACTCGGTCATATTCGCCAGCACCGGCACGTCCACGGCAGCGCGGATCGCCGCGAACTCGGCCAGCGACGCCATGGCCTCGGGGAAGATCGCGTCGGCGCCGGCGTCGACGAGCATCTTCGCCCGGTCGACGGCGGCGGCCAGGCCGTCGACGGCACGGATGTCCGTGCGCGCCATGACCAGGAAGTTCGGGTCCCGCCGGGCATCCACCGCCGCGCGGATGCGCTTGGCTGCCGTGGACTCGTCGACGACCTGCTTGCCGTCAAGGTGCCCGCAGCGTTTCGGATTGACCTGATCCTCGATGTGCATCCCGGCGAGCCCGGCATCCTCGAGGGACTGGATGGTGCGCGCCACGTTCATCGGCTCGCCGAAGCCGGTGTCGGCGTCCACGATGGTCGGCAGGTCGCTCATCCGGGCGATCTGCTGGCTGCGGCCGGCGACCTCGGTGAGGGTGGTCAGGCCGATGTCGGGCAGGCCGAGGTCGGCGGAGAGTACCGCTCCCGACACGTACACACCCTCGAATCCCTTGGCCGCGATCAGGCGGGCCGAGAGCGGGTTGAACGCGCCGGGGAAGCGCAGCAGCCGGCCGCTGGCCAGGTCCGCGCGGAACGCGGCCCGTTTGTCGGCCGGAGTGACGTTCGAGTACAGCATCAGAAGATTCCGTTCGGGGTGGGGAGCGCGGCGAGCAGGCCGTTGTGGGCCACGATGGTGAGCTGGCCGAGCTCCCCGGCACCGAGCCGCGGCAGGCGTTCGGCCGCGCTGAGGAACCGTACGATCTCGCCCTCCTCCACGACGTCCTGCGCGAGGGTGCGGAACTTGTTCACGTATTCGGCCCGGCCGAACGGCTTGGCGCCGAGCGGGTGGGCGTCGGCCACGGCGATCTCGTCGACGATCCGGCTCCCGTCGGTCAGCTCGATCTCGACGCGACCGCCGAAGGCCTTCTCGGCCGGGTCGAGCGAGTGGTACCGGCGGGTCCACTCCGGATCTTCCGTGGTGGTCACCGTGTTCCAGAGGGCGATCGTGTCGGCCCGGCCGGCGCGTTCGGGCCGGTAGGAATCCACATGGTGCCAGCTGCCGTCCTGCAGGGCGACCGTGAAGATATAGGGGATCGAGTGGTCGAGGGTCTCCCGGCTCGCCCGGGGGTCGTACTTCTGCGGGTCGTTCGCTCCCGACCCGATCACGTAGTGGGTGTGGTGGCTGGTGTGGATGACGACGGATGCGACGTTGGCCGGGTCGACCAGCTGCGGGTGCTCGCGGTGGAGCTTCCGGGCCAGGTCGATCCACGCCTGCGCCTGGTACTCCGCCGAGTGTTCCTTGGTGTAGCTGTCGAGGATGGCGCGCTTCGCCTCGCCGTTGGAGGGCAACGACACCTCGTAGGCGGCATCCGGGCCGTCGAGCAGCCAGGCGATCACGCCATCTTCGCCCTCGTAGATCGGGGTGGGGCTGGTCTCGCCGCGCATCGCCCGGTCGACCGCTTCCACCGCCATCTTGCCGGCGAAGGCCGGGGCGTGCGCCTTCCAGCTGGAGATCTCGCCCTTCCGCGACTGCCGGGTGGCCGTGGTGGTGTGCAGGGCCTGGCCGACGGCCTGGAAGATGGTCTCGACATCGAGTCCGAGCAGGGTGCCGATGCCGGCGGCGGCCGACGGGCCGAGGTGGGCCACATGGTCGATCTTGTGCGCGTGCAGGCTGATCGCCTTGACCAGGTCGATCTGGATCTCGTAGCCCGTGGCGATGCCGCGCACCAGGTCGCGCCCGGTCAGGCCGCGCGCGGTGGCGAGGTGTTGGGCGACCGCGACGACGGGCGGGATGTTGTCGCCGGGATGGGAGTACTCGGCGGCCAGGAACGTGTCGTGGTAGTCGAGTTCGCGCACGGCCACGCCGTTGGCCCAGGCCGCCCATTCCGGAGACACCCGGCGGGAGCGCTGTTCACCGAACACCGTCGCGCCCACCCCGTTGAAGGAGCGCGGATGCGCCAGCGCCTGCGAGCGGGCCGCCACCACCGGCTGCCGGGTCAGCGACGCGGCAGCGACCGCGGCGTTGTCGATGACCCGGTTGATGATCATCTCGGTCACGTCGTCGTTCACCGCGACGGGGTCGGCGGCGCACTCGGCGATCTTCCAGGCGAGCTGGTCGGTGCGGGCGAGGTTCTCGGAGCTGCGGTGCACTCGAACGTGGTGAAGCTGCACGATGGGTCCTTTCGGTTAGTCGGCCGGAACGGCCGCGGACGCCTGGACCGCCGCGAGGACGCTCCGCAGGCTCTGGTTGAGGTGGACATGGGTGGCATGGGCGGCCAGGGACGAATCGCCGGCCGCGACGGCCTCGACGATGAGCAGGTGCTCGGCGGCGGCGGCCCGGAGCCGGGCCGGGTTGTCCCGGGCGAGGCGACGGATGCGGGCGAGGTGAGTGCGCACTCCGGCGAGCGCCCCGACGAGGAAGGGGTTCGCCACGGCGTCGTCGAGGGCCTGGTCGAACTCGTCGATCAGTTCGTAGTAGCGGTGTAGTCCGGCTTCGCCGTGCTGGAGCAGGTCGGGAGCGGCGAGGAACTGTGTGTGGAGGGCCTCGAAGACCGCCGGGTCACGGCGCTCCGCGGCGATGCGGGCGGCGTGTTCCTCCAGGGCGCGGCGCACCTCGTAGAGCTCACGGATGCTGTCCAGGCTCATCTCGGTCACCATGAAGCCCCGGCCGGGGCGCCCGGCCACCAGGCCGTCGGCGATCAGCCGCGCGATCGCTGCGCGCAGAGGGGTGCGCGACACTCCGATCCGGGCCGATTGTTCCACCTCGAGCAGCACCGTGCCGGGCGCCAGGAGGCCGTCGAGGATCTCGCCACGCAGCTGCCGGTAGGCGCGCTCACTCGCGCGAACCGGGGCCGTGCTCCCCGCCGTTGGGGTTTCTGTATACACAGATCACATGTTATTCCCTTTATGAGTGATTTGTGCCAGACTTCACGAATTCTATGTATACATAGGAACTTCAACGGGGAGGTTCGAATGTCAGGAGAAGCGGCAGCGGGGTATCACGACCTGTGGCACCGCAGCGTCGACGCCGACACGCGTTCGGCGTTCTGGCTGGAGGCCGCGCAGGCCATCGACTGGGTCACTCCTCCGCAGACGGCGCTGGAGGAACGCTCCCCCGGTACCTGGCGCTGGTTCCCCGACGGCGAGCTGAACACCAGCTACAACGCCCTCGACCGCCACGTGCTCGCGGGCCGCGGCGATCAGACGGCCGTCGTCTACGACTCGGCCATGTCGGGCACCCGCGTGCGTCTGAGCTACCGGGAACTGCTCGGCCGGGTCGAGCGTTTCGCCGGGGTGCTCCGCGCCAACGGTGTCGGCCAGGGCGACCGGGTGATCGTCTATCTGCCGATGATCCCGGAGGCCATCGTGGCGATGCTGGCCTGCGCCCGCATCGGCGCCGTCCACTCCGTCGTCTTCGGCGGTTTCGCCGCCAGCGAGCTCGCGGTCCGGATCGACGACGCCCGGCCCACCGTGATCGTGACCGCCTCCGGCGGCCTGGAACCGGGACGCGTGCTGGAATACCTGCCCCTGGTCGAGAAGGCGCTCGCCCGCAGCAAGGGCTCGGTTCGCGCCGTGATCGTGCGCGACCGCGAGATGGTCCCCGGCTGCGCCGCCGACTACTCGGGCACCAGCGACGTGGCCTGGCTGGACTGGGCCCACGAGGAGGACGAGGCGACCCCGGCGGCGCCGGTCAGCCTGCGCTCCGACGACCCGCTCTACATCCTCTACACCTCCGGAACCACCGGCAATCCGAAGGGAATCGTGCGCGACAACGGCGGCCACGCCGTCGCGCTCGCCTGGTCGATGGCCAACATCTACGGTGTCAAGCCCGGAGAGGTGTTCTGGGCGGCCTCCGACGTGGGCTGGGTGGTCGGCCACTCCTACATCGTCTACGCCCCGCTGCTGGTCGGCGCCACGACGGTCATCTATGAGGGAAAACCGGTCGGCACTCCGGATGCCGGCGCGTTCTGGCGCGTGGTGCAGGACTACCAGGTGTCGGTCCTGTTCACGGCGCCCACGGCCATCCGCGCCATCCGCCGGGTCGATCCCGACCTGCGGGAATTGGCGCGGCACGATGTGTCCAGCCTGAACGGGTTGTTCCTGGCCGGCGAACGCCTCGACCCGGAAACCTACCACTGGGCCAATGACGGGCTGCACTGCCCCGTGGTCGACCACTGGTGGCAGACCGAGACCGGCTGGGCGATCTGTGCCAACCCGCGCGGCATCGCCGATATCGAGACGAAGCCGGGTTCGGCCACGTTCCCGGTTCCCGGCTACGACGTGGCCATCCTCGATTCGAAGGGCAAGCCGGTCACCCGGGCCGGCAAGGACGGCAACATCGCCATCCGCCTGCCGCTGCCGCCCGGCACCCTGCTCGGAATCTGGGGTAGCGATGACCGTTTCACCAGCTCCTACCTGTCGGCCTTCCCGGGGTACTACGCCACCGGCGACTCCGGCCATTTCGACGACGACGGCTACCTCTACGTGATGGGCCGCACCGACGATGTGATCAACGTCGCCGGGCACCGACTGTCCACCGGATCGCTCGAAGAAGTGCTCACCCTGCACCCCGCGGTCGCCGAATGTGCGGTGCTGGGTGTGCACGACCCGCTCAAGGGCCAGCGAGCGGCCGGATTCGTCACGCTCAAGGCCGGTGCGTCGATCGACCACGACACCCTCGCCGCAGAGCTCATCGCGCTGGTGCGGGAGCACGTCGGGCCGGTGGCTGCCTTCCGCGATGTGACCATCCTGGACCGGCTGCCCAAGACCAGGTCGGGGAAGATCCTCCGCAAGACCATCCGCCAGATCGTCGACGGCGAGCCCTACACGGTTCCGCCCACGATTGAGGATCCCACGGTTCTCGACGACCTGAAACAGGCCGTGCACGGCGTCAGCCCGCACCCCTGAACCACAGCCTGACCCCCCACAGATCACCCGGCACCACCCCACAGTCACATCCCTTCACCGGAGCAAAGGAGCCCGCATGACGGAATCGCTGCAAAACACACTCTCGGACGGAGTACTACCGTCCAGGATCGACTACGTCGCGTACGAGAAGACGCCGAAGTTCATCAAGCTGAAGAAGCAGCGACGCGGATTCGTCCTGCCGCTGGCCGCATTCTTCTTCCTCTGGTACTTCGCCTTCGTTCTCGTCGCGGCCTACCTGCCCGAGGTGATGGCGATCCCCGTCTTCGGCAAGTTCAACCTCGGACTGGTGCTCGGCCTCGGCCAGTTCGTCACCACCTTCGCCATCACCATGTGGTACGTGTCGTATTCGAACCGCCGTCTCGACCCCCTCGGGGCCGAGCTGCGTGCCGAGCTTGAGGAGATGGACAAGAAATGATCGCAACCAGCATTCTGCAGACCCTGCCGGGCCGGCTGGCCCAGGCGGTCGAACCCACGGAGAACAACCCCGTGCTGAACATCTCGATCTTCCTCGCCTTCGTGGCGGTGACCCTGATCGTCGTCATCCGGGCGGGACGCAACAACAAGACCGCGGCCGACTACTACACCGGCGGCCGTTCCTTCACCGGCCCGCAGAACGGCTTCGCCATTGCCGGCGACTACCTCTCCGCGGCCTCCTTCCTCGGCATCGTCGGGGCGATCGCGGTCAGCGGCTACGACGGCTTCCTGTACTCGATCGGTTTCCTCGTGGCGTGGCTCGTGGCCCTGCTGCTGGTGGCCGAGCTCATGCGCAACACGGGCAAGTACACCATGGCGGATGTCCTCTCCTTCCGCCTGCGTCAGGGTCCCGTGCGCGTGGCCGCGGCGACGACCACCCTGGCTGTCTGCTTCTTCTACCTCCTCGCCCAGATGGCCGGAGCCGGCGGCCTCGTGTCGCTGCTCCTCGGCATCAACGACAAGGTCGGGCAGTCCGTCGTGGTCACCGTCGTCGGTGGCCTGATGATCATGTACGTGCTCATCGGCGGGATGAAGGGCACCACCTGGGTGCAGATCATCAAGGCATTCCTGCTCATCATCGGCGCATTCGCGATGACTGTCTGGGTGCTGGCCATCAACGGCTTCAACTTCTCCGCCCTTCTCGACACGGCCGTCGCCGCCTCGAGCAGCGGTGCGGCCGTCCTGGTGCCGGGCCTGAAGTACGGTACCAACCCGCTGGACTTCGTCTCGCTGGCCGTCGCCCTGGTGCTCGGCACCGCGGGTCTGCCGCACGTGCTGATGCGTTTCTACACGGTGCCCAGCGCCAAGGAGGCCCGTCGCTCGGTGGTCTGGGCCATCTGGCTGATCGGTGCGTTCTACCTGTTCACGCTCGTGCTCGGCTTCGGTGCCATGGCGCTCGTCGGAGCAGACGTCATCCTCGCCGCTCCCGGCGGCGTGAACTCGGCCGCACCGCTGCTGTCCCTCGCCCTCGGCGGACCGCTGCTGCTCGGCTTCATCTCCGCCATCGCGTTCGCCACGATCCTGGCCGTGGTGGCCGGGATCACGATCACCGCCGCCACGTCGTTCGCGCACGACATCTACATGAGCGTGATCAAGAAGGGCAAGGGCGACCCCGACGCCGAGGTCAAGGTTGCCCGTCGCACCGTCGTTGTGATCGGCGTCCTCTCGATCGCCGGCGGCATCGGCGTGCAGGGGCAGAACATCGCCTTCCTGGTGGCCCTGGCCTTCGCCGTCGCGGCGAGCGCGAACCTGCCGACCATCCTGTACTCCCTCTTCTGGCGCGGCTTCACCACCCGCGGCGCCGTGTGGAGCATGTACGGCGGCCTCGGTGTCACCGTCGGACTGATCATCTTCTCGCCGGTCTTCTCCGGCACGGAGACGTCGATGTTCGGCGCCGGCGTCAACTTCGCCTGGTTCCCGCTCAGCAACCCCGGCATCATCTCCATCCCGGTCGGCTTCTTCCTCGGCTGGCTCGGCTCGGTCACCAGCACTCGCAAGGAAGACCCGCTGCTGGCCGCGGAGATGTCGGTTCGGTCCATGACCGGGTTCGGCGCCGAGAAGGCCTCCGAGCACTGAGTCACGCAGCACGCAACACGCCGGCACGACCGGTTTGACCTCTGCTCCCCTCGACTGCACCCCAGTCGGGGGGAGTAGTGTCGTCCGCGGGCTAGAGGGCCAGGTCATTCGCCTGCGCCGAGCCTACGACGCATTACTGGAGAAGATTCTCAATGAAAGCTGCACGTTTCCACGGCCGCAAAGACGTCCGGATCGAAAACATCGAGGAGCCAGAGACTCGCAGCGGCACGGTGAAGATCGCCGTCGCCTGGTGCGGCATCTGCGGCACGGACCTGCACGAGTACCTGGACGGCCCGATCTTCATTTCGGAGCCCGGTCACCCGCATCCGCTCTCGCACGAATCCCTCCCGGTCACCATGGGCCACGAATTCTCCGGCACCATCGAAGAGGTCGGTGACGGCGTCACGGACCTCAAGGTCGGCGACAACGTCGTCGTGGAGCCCTACTTCGTCTGCAACGAGTGCCCGCCCTGCAAGGCCGGCAACTACCACCTCTGCGAGAAGATGGGCTTCATCGGCCTCGCCGGAGGCGGCGGCGGCCTGAGCGAGAAGGTCGTCGTCGACCAGCGCTGGGTGCACCCGATCGGTGACATCCCCCTCGACGAGGCCGCACTGATCGAGCCGCTCTCGGTTGCGCACCACGCCGTGGTCCGCAGTGGCGCGAAGGCCGGGGACGTCGCCCTCATCGGCGGCGCCGGGCCCATCGGACTGCTGACGGCCGCCATCCTCAAGGGGATCGGTGTGACCACGATCATCTCCGAGCTGAGCACCGCCCGCAAGGCGAAGTCCCTCTCGAGCGGCGCCGCTGACTACGTCATCGACCCGACCACCGAGAACGTCAAGGCCCGGGTGCTCGAGCTCACCGACGGCGTCGGCGCGGATGTCGCGTTCGAGTGCGCGGGCGTCAACATCGTGCTCGACACTCTGCTCGACGCCCTGCGCCCGGCCGGCGTGCTCGTCAACGTCTCCATCTGGGGACGCC
Organism: Cryobacterium cryoconiti; assembly: GCF_004403065.1. Taxonomy (GTDB): domain Bacteria; phylum Actinomycetota; class Actinomycetes; order Actinomycetales; family Microbacteriaceae; genus Cryobacterium; species Cryobacterium cryoconiti. The sequence continues at coordinate 39,906 of NZ_SOHA01000017.1, read as the reverse complement.
CGGCCACGCTGGACATGCAGAAGCTCGTGCTCAAGGAGATCGACCTGCGCGGCACCATCGCGTACGTGCGCGACCACGAGGAGACCATCTCGCTGGTGACGAGCGGCAAGATCGACCTCAAGCCGTTCATCACCGGACGGATCGCGCTGGACGACCTCGTGACCGAGGGCTTCGACACTCTCGTCAACCACAACGACACCGCGGTGAAGATCCTGGTGCACCCCTAGGTCGAATGCGTGACCACGTCAGTCTTTCGGTGCCAGCGGCCCCCGCGCGATTCGGGTGGGGGCTGCCTGCGCGACCGGCTTGATCACGATCAGGTCCAGATTGACGTGCGCGGGGCGTTCCACGCTCGACACGATCGTTTCCGCAATATCCTCGGCGGTGAGCGGAGCAGGCACCCCGGCGTAAGCCGCGGCGGCCTTCTCCGCGTCACCGTTGAACCGCACCAGCCCGAACTCCTCGGTGTGCACCATGCCGGGGGCCACCTCGATCACCCGGATCGGCTCACCGTTCAATTCCAGGCGCAACACTTCCATCAGGGCATGCGCGGCGAACTTCGCCGCGTTGTAGCCCCCACCACCGAGGTAGGCGACATGACCGGCGATCGATGTGACCGTGACGATGTCGGCGGAGCCGCCCTCGGCGCGGATCGTCGCCCGCAGCAGAGGCAGCACGGCGCTCGTGACCCGCTTGACCGCGAGCACGTTGATCTCGAACATCCAGGCCCAGTCCTCGATCAGCGAGTCCTCCACCGTGTCCAGCCCGATCGCCCCGCCCGCGTTGTTGACGAGCGCGTGCACCGGCCCGGACGCCGCCAGGTAGTCGCGCAACGCATCGACGTCGGCTTGCCGGGTGAGGTCTGCCGTGAAGACCTCGGCTCCGGTCTCCGCGTGCAGCTCCGCCAGACGGTCCGCTCGGCGGGCCACCCCCACCACGTCCCAGCCCCGCCGGCGGAACAGCCGCACCGTGGCTGCTCCGATTCCCGAACTCGCACCGGTCACGACGACTCTCTGGGTTCCCATGGATCCATTCTGGCCGGTGCCGCGCTGTGATGACTCCACGCACCGCCGGGGCGCCGCATCCGCCGCACCCGCAGAAACGCCGGGTACCGCTCTGGGACAACGCCCGCTGGATCGCCATCACTCTGGTGGTGGTCGGGCACGCCATCCTGAAGCTGATCTCCGAATCGGATGTCGCGTACGAGTTCTACCTGTTCATCTACGCCTTCCACGTTCCCCTCTTCGTCGCCGTCAGTGGATACTTCGCTCGGTCGGGACCGCTCGGAACGCGACAGTTGCACCGCCTGGTCACCGACATCGTGCTGCCCTATCTGATCTTCGAGACGATCTGGACCACGATCCGCTGGCTTCTCGGCGGCGAGTTCCACCTGGATTACTCGTCACCGTCCTGGACGCTGTGGTTCCTGATCGCCCTGCTGGTCTGGCGCCTGGCTCTCCCCTTCCTCGTCCTGCTGCGCTACCCGCTGCTGATCAGCGTGATCATCTCGGTCGGCGCCGGGTACTTCGCGTCGATCGACTCCACCTTCGCGCTGTCACGCACCCTCGGCCTGCTTCCGTTCTTCGTCTTCGGCTGGCAGTTGCGCCAGTGGCAGCTCACCACGCGCTGGCAGAACCTCCCCGCGGCAGCGGTCTGGCGTTGGCGGATCGGCGCCATCACGCTGTTCACCGCTCTGCTGGGTGTCATCGTGGCGAACATCGGCGCCCTACGGGAAGCGCAATTGCGCCAGTTCCTGCTCTATAACGAGGCCTACCCGACGTTCGGCTACGACCAGTTCTGGGCCGGAGGCATCCGTCTGGGCCTGATCCTGCTCGCCTTCGCCCTCATCATGGCGTTCCTCCTGCTCATGCCTCGGCGGCGCACCCCGTTCACGGCGTACGGCGCCGCCACCATGTACATCTACCTGCTGCACGCCTTCGTGCTGTTCCCGCTGCGGGAGACCGGGGTGCTGGGCGGCCCGCAGCCGGGCTGGGTGCTGCCGGCGATGATCCTGTTCAGCGTGCTGATCTCGGTCGTGCTCTCACAGCGGATCGTGCGCAAGGTCTTCCACCCGCTGGTCGAACCGCGCGCACGCTGGCTCTTCCGCAGGAAGGCGCGGACCGACACCGGCACGATCGTGCTGCCGCACCTGGAAGCGCCCGCCGAGACGCCCGCCGAATCACCCTCCGGGCAGCCCGCGCCCCCTGCCCGGCCGCCCGGCCCGCCCACGGAGTCGCGCTGATTCGTTTCGTGACGCTGTGTTGCAGAACCGTTGCAGCGCCAACACGACGCTACCTAAACTCACAGTCAGAGCGCTGGAGGGTCCACGCTCGTCGAGGATAATCAGGGAGACGACCTCATGAGCGACAACGCTGCCGACTGGAAGTTCGAAACCAAGCAGGTGCACTCCGGCGCCCAGCCCGACCCGACCACGAACGCCCGGGCCACCCCGATCTACCAGACCACGTCCTACGTCTTCAACAACGCCCAGCACGCCCAGAACCTGTTCGCGCTGGCCGAATTCGGCAACATCTACACCCGCATCCAGAACCCGACCCAGGCCGTCGTCGAAGAGCGCGTCGCCGCGCTCGAAGGCGGCACCGCCGCCCTGCTCCTGGCCTCGGGCCAGGCTGCCTCCACGTTCGCCGTGCTGAACATCGCCCAGGCCGGCGACCACATCGTGTCGTCCAGCTCGATCTACGGCGGAACCTACAACCTGTTCAAGTACACCCTGGCCAAGCTGGGCATCGAGACGACCTTCGTCGAGAACCAGGATGACCCCGAGGAGTGGCGCCGGGCGCTGCGCCCCAACACCAAGCTCTTCTTCGCCGAGACCATCGGCAACCCCAAGATCAACGTGCTCGACATCCGCCTCGTGGCCGATGTGGCCCACGCCGGCGGGGTTCCCCTCATCGTCGACAGCACCATCGCCACCCCCTACCTGATCCGCCCGTTCGAGCACGGCGCGGACATCGTCATCCACTCGGCCACGAAGTTCCTCGGCGGCCACGGCGCCGTCATCGGCGGTGTCATCGTCGACGGTGGCACGTTCGAATGGTCCAAGAACGTGGAGAAGTTCCCCGGCCTGACCCTGCCGGACCCCTCGTACCACGGTGTCAGCTACACGGGCGCGGTCGGGGACGGCATCGCCTACATCATCAAGGCGCGCGTGCAGCTGTTGCGCGACCTCGGTTCCGCGATCGCCCCGGCGAGCGCCTGGCAGCTCATCCAGGGCATCGAGACGCTCAGCCTGCGCATCGAACGCCACGTGCAGAACGCCCAGGACATCGCCGAATGGCTCGAGAACCACCCCGACATCGCCTCCGTCAACTACGCCGGGCTCCCGTCGAGCCCCTGGTACGCCGCCGCCAACACGTACGCGCCCAAGGGCGTCGGAGCCGTGCTGTCGTTCGAGTTGAAGGGCGGGGTGGATGCCGGCCGCGCGCTGGTCGACAACCTCGCCCTGTTCAGCCACCTGGCCAACATCGGCGACGTGCGCTCACTCGTCATCCACCCGGCCTCCACCACGCACGCTCAGCTCACCCCGGAACAGCAGCTCACCGCCGGCGTGACCCCGGGCCTGGTGCGGCTGTCCGTCGGCATCGAGAACGTGACCGACCTGAAGGCCGACCTCGAGACCGGCCTTGCTGCCGCGCGCGCGGTCGTGCACGCATCCCGCGCCAACGCCTAGACACCGCAGCAGTTCGCCCGGCCCCCGCATCCATTCGCCGGAGGCCGGGCGGCGGTGTGGGAGCGCCGGGCGCGGCGCGTAACAAAGTGCCGGAAGGGCTGTTCACCCGGCAGAATAGGGGGCCTATGGACTGGCAATATTCGGCAGACACCGTCCCGTCGAGTTTCGTGACCGAAGCCCAGGCGCGGTCGCTGCTCGGCAAGCCCCCGGCGACCGGCGCGTGGCGTGACGGCGACCCGGTCGGCAACCGCCGGTTCCAGGATGTGGGCCCCCTGCACTTCGAAGCCGGCGGCAGCCTGGGTTCCGTGCGCATCGCCTATGAGACCTGGGGTGAGCTCTCCCCCAACGGCGACAACGCCGTCCTCGTGCTGCACGCCCTCACCGGCGACAGCCACCTGGCCGGTCCGGCCGGCCGCGGCCACGCGACCGCGGGTTGGTGGAGCGGCATCGTCGGACCGGGACTGGCCATCGACACCGACCGCTGGTTCGTGGTTGCTCCGAACATGATCGGCGGCTGCCAGGGCAGCACCGGTCCCGCCTCCCTCGCTCCCGACGGCTCGGAATGGGGCATCCGTTTCCCCTATCTGACCATCCGCGACCAGGTCGCCGCCCAGGTCGCGTTCACAGACCGGCTCGGAATCGACCGCTGGGCCGCCGTCGTCGGCGGTTCGATGGGCGGGATGCACGCGCTCGAGTGGGCGGTCGAACATCCGTCGAGGGTGGCCCGTCTGGCGATCCTCGCCGCACCGCCGGTCACGACCGCCGACCAGATCGCGCTGAACTCGGTGCAGATCGAAGCCATCCGGTGCGATCCCCTCTTCAACGCCGGGGACTACTACGACGCCGCGGACGGCGACGGCCCGACCCGGGGACTCGCCCTGGCGCGGCGGATGGCGCTGCTCAACTACCGCAGCCCGGAGGAACTCAACCTGCGCTTCGAACGCGGCTGGCAGAGCGAGATCAGCCCCCTGGGCGCCGGCGGCCGGTTCGCCGTCGAGTCCTACCTCGACTTCCACGGCAACAAGTTCACCCGGAGATTCGACGCCAACAGCTACATCGTGCTGGTCGAGGCGATGAATTCGCACGACATCGGCCGCGGCCGCGGCGGGGTCGCCTCCGCCCTGGCGCGGATCGAGGCGGTCAGTGTGGTCGTGGGTATCGACAGCGACCGGCTGTTCCCGGTCGAGGGCCAGCAGCGCATCGCCGCGCACCTGCGGGCCAATCTCGACGGCACGGATGCGGTGGTGCTGCACTCGGGCTTCGGCCATGACGGTTTCCTGATCGAGAACGCGGCGATCGGTTCCCAGCTCAGTCGGGTCCTGGCCCAGCCCGCTGCCCTCCCTCGGGGTTGACACGGTCCCGGTTGGGGACGATTTTGACAGTCAGTCTCACCAGGCCGAGAGGATCTGCCATGAAACCCGGATTCATCCTCATGCTCATCTTCGGCACGATCCTCTCCCTGCTCGGGTTCTCGCTGGCCCTGGCCGGCGGAACCGCCGCCGTGGTCACCGCCCGCGGTGACGACGGCTACCTGATCAGCCCGGCGCGCTCGTTCTCCGTTCAATCGTTCGCGCTCACCTCGCCGCGAATGAGTGCGATCGAGGTCGCGGAGGTCCCGGTGAACCTGGGTACCCTCCGGCTGCGGGCCGCTTCCACCGCGGGAGACGACGTCTTCATCGGTATCGCGCGGCAGGCCGACGTGGACCGGTACCTGGCCGGGGTCAACCACACCGAGCTGCGGAGCGTGAACGTCACCCCCTTCCGCGCGGTCTACCGGGAGATCCCGGGCACCGCAACGCCCCAGGATCCCGGCGAACAGACGTTCTGGGCCACGGCCGCGCAGGGCCCCGGTACGCAGGAGATCGACTGGGACCTGGCCGGCGGCAGCTGGTCGGTCGTCGTGATGAACGCGGATGCGAGCCCCGGCGTCACCGTCGCGCTGCAGGCCGGGGTGCGCTTCGGGTTTCTCGGCCCGCTGGCCGTCGGGTTGCTGCTGATCGGACTCGTTCTCCTGCTCCTCGGACTGCTGCTCACCGTGTTCGGCGCGATCGGCCTGGGCCGCGGCGGCCCGCCCTCGGCCCGCTCGGCGGCCGGGCCGGGGCCGGCCCCCGGCTACCCGGCGGACGCGGCCGAGTCACGCTATCCCGCGCGCCTCCACGGCACTCTCGACGTCGGGATCTCCCGCTGGCTGTGGCTGTTCAAGTGGATCCTGATTTTCCCCCACGTGGTGGTGCTCTTCTTCTTCTGGTTCGGGTTCGTCGTGACCACGATCGTTGCGGGGTTCGCCATCCTGTTCACCGGCCGGTATCCGGTGTCCCTCTTCCAGTTCAATGTCGGCGTTCTGCGCTGGAGCTGGCGGGTGTCCTTCTACGCCTATTCGGCGCTCGGCACCGATCGGTATCCCCCGTTCAGCCTGGCTTCGGACCCGGCCTATCCGGCGGACCTGGAGATCGAGTATCCGGAGCGCCTCTCGCACGGACTCGTTCTGGTCAAGTCCTGGCTGCTCGCGATCCCGCACCTGCTGGTCGTCGCCGCCTTCACCGGCACCGCGTCGACCTGGCTGGTCGACGGGGGCGACTGGGTCACCGGCAACACCCCCTCCCTGATCGGGGTGCTCGTGCTGATCGCGGCCGTCATCCTGCTCTTCACCGGACGGTATCGACCGGCTCTGTTCGATGTGATCCTCGGCATCAACCGTTGGATCTTCCGGGTCACCGTCTACACGGCGCTGTTCCGCGACGAGTACCCGCCGTTCCGGCTGGATCAGGGCGGCGCCGACGCGCTGGTTCCCGTCCCCGCCTCTGCTCCGGCCCCTCCCGCGGCTCCGGCCGCCGCCGCTGACCCGGTCACGCCCCCCGCCGCGGCGGACTAGCGGGGAACCGGTACCGGGCCGGTAAGGTTCAATAAGGAGCACAACGAGGGGCGACTCAGCCGGCATGCAACGTATCTACAAGGAACGTGACCGCCTGCTGCGCAAAGCCGCTCGACTGGGCGGGCTCGCCGGTTCATCCGCCGTGCTGCTCGTGATGCTCGTCCCCGGCGGCCTGAGCGTGAGTGTCCTGCTCGGGTCCCTGCCGCTCCTGCTGCTGCTGGTCGTCGGCCAGTATCTGCTGGGACGGACCGGGCGGATGCGCTGGGTCACTCTGATCCTGATCTCCGGCAACGCCCTCATCCTGCTCGTCGGGCTGTCTGCCCAGCGCGCCGCGGGACTGAACCTCGTCGAGGAGGCCGTGATCGGCGCCGTGGCAGCCGGTGCGCTCAGCTGCGTCGCCCTTGTGCTCGTGGTCAACGGGCCGCGCATGCTGCTGCTGCTCGCCGCGTTCTGCGCGACCGTGGCGAGCGTTCTCGCTGGCACCCGCGCCGCCGAGACCGCCGTCGTGCCGCTCCTGCTCACCCTCAGCTGCTGGACCGCCATCGCCGTGATCGCCTGGTGGCTGGCCCAGAGCGTTCCCCGCGTCATGCAGCGCATCGACGAGATCGGCCGGGCGCATCTGGCCGAGCGCCATGCCAGCGAACTCGAGGCGCAGCGGCGCCAGGACGCCCGCCTGCTGCACGACACCGTGCTGGCCACCCTCACCCTTCTCGCGCATTCCGGTGTCGGCGTCAGCCCGGCCGCGCTGCGGGACCAGTCCGGCGACGACGCCCGGCTGCTGCGGCAACTGCGCCTCGGCGGCCTGCCCACACCCCGCCGGTCCGGGGTGTACACGCTCGAGCCGGCCACCGAGTCCACCCTCGGCAGCACCCTCGAATCGGTCAAGCAGCGGTTCGGCCGGATGGGCCTCGAGGTGGACTGGCACGGCAGCGGGCAAGTCCTCCTGCCCAGCGATGTGCTCGACTCCTTCCTTCTCGCCCTCGGCGAGTGCCTCGAGAACGTGCGGCGTCACGCCGGCGTCGCTCGCGCCGACGTGACGATCACGGATGACGACACGACCGTGCGCGCCATGGTCACCGACGCGGGGGTCGGCTTCGACCTCAGTGGCGTCAGCGCCGAACGCCTCGGTTTCGCCGAATCCGTGGTGGCCCGGCTGCGGGACGTCGGCGGCAACGCCCGCCTGTTCTCCTCCCCGGGCTCGGGAACCACAGTCGTGCTGGAGGTACCCAAATGAGCCGACCCGGGATCGTGGACACCCGCCCCGGCGACAGCATCCCGGGCGACATCCCCCGCCGCGACCAGCGCCGCCTCGACCAGGCCCGCCGGCCCGGGCGACGGGACCGCGCCGGTCATACCGGGCCGCTCGACAAACGGGAGCGCCGGGAGCGGCGCCGTAGTTTCCGCCGTCCCGAGCGCACGGAGCAGACCGCCCGGGCGAACCAGAGCAGCCTCGGCGGCCGGCACCTCGGCATCGGCCTGTCCTTCAGCGGCGGCTTCATCGCCCTCTTCCTGTTCGGCCAGTTCGCCGTGCAGTGGTTCGACTACCCCACACCGATGCCCAGCCTGATCGCCTGGATCCTGCTGATGACGGTCACGATCCTGTCCCTCATCACGGTTCAACGGCTGGCGGCGCGGATGCCGGATTGGCTCTACGCCGCGGCGCTCGCCTCCGGCGCGGCTGTCGTGGTTCTGGACCTGATCGGGTCCTGGGGCGAGCCCGGTTCCGATGTGCACCCCACCGCGGCCGCAGCCGTCGGCACCCTGCTCATCTCCCTCGCCACCGTGCGGCGCGGCCGGGACCTCGTCACGGCCGCCCTGATCCTCGCCCTGCTCCTCGTCATCGGCGCGCTGACCGAGGAACGCACCGATCCGCTCACCCTCGCACCGGTCCTGCTGACCCTCAGCCTTGCCGTTCTGCCGCCGTTGCTCGGTGTGGCCACCGTGCGGGCGTTCCGGCGGATGGCCCAGCGCGAACTCGACCTGGTGCTGGTGCAGAGCACGATCTCCCAGCCCCAGTTCGCGGTGGGCATGCTGGCCTCCGAAGATCTCGCCCGGATCGACCTCGACGCGGAGACCCTGCTCGACGACGTCGCGAAGGGCCGGACGGCGCTGCCGCTCAGCATCGAGAAATCCACGACGGCAGCCTCCCTCGCCACTCAGCTGCGACTGCACCTGATCCGGGGACGCCGCGAGACCTGGCTGTACCACGCCATCACGGAGTCCGAATTCCTGGCACCGTCGGTCAATCTCACCGACCCGTCGGGGCTGGCCGGCATGCTCGACCCGGCCCAGCGTGATGCACTGCTGCGCACGATCTGGCTGTTGATCAGCGACACAACCCGCTCTGAGGCATCCGTTTCGCTGTCGCTCGGACCGATCAGGCCCACACACGGTGTCACCGCGCGTCAGAAGTTACGATTTCCAATCGAATTGACCACGACGGGTGTGCCACGGCGGCGAGTGGACCCCGAGACGTGGGAAGCTATCCGAAGAGTCGGCCCACACGTCGATTCCAGCCGGGACGGCAGCCTCCACGTGGAAATCGAATGCAGTATCGACAATCCTGCGGATGCTTAGGGTCTGAACACAATGGCGTCGAGCTTCTCATTCGGGGGCAAAGGCATGAGGAGACAGAAGTGACGAATACAACAACGGTGACCACCGAGGCTCCGAGCAAGACCAACCCCATCCGGCTGGCCCTGGTCGATGACCACCGCATGCTGCTGGGGGCGCTCACCGAGTGGATCCGTGGGGCCGCCGACGACATCACCATGGTCGCCGCCGTCACCACGTGGCCGGAGCTGCTCACGCACCCCGAGTTCCCCGTCGACGTCGTGCTGCTGGACCTCGACCTCAAGGACAACATCCCGGTGTCCCTGAAGATCTCCACCCTCAAGACCGCAGGCGTGAAGACCGTGCTGATGAGCACGTACTCCGAGGCCGGGCTCGTGCGCGAAGCCCTGGCCGCCGGTGCGCTCGGCTACCTGGTCAAGAGCGAAGAGGCAACCATGATCGTCGAGGCGATCCGCGCCGCCTACAGCGGCGAGTCCTTCATTTCCGCCGAACTGGACGAGGCGCTCAACAACGGCGCCGACGGTGGCTCGCCGCGGCTCAGCGCGCAGGAGCGCCGCGTGATGGCCCTCTACGGTGCGGGCGAGCCGGTCAAGGCTGTCGCCCACCAGCTCGGCATCTCCGAGGAGACCGCGAAGTCCTACCTCAAGCGGATCCGCGAGAAGTACCGCCTGGCGGGCTTCGACGTGGGCACCAAGGTGGCGCTGCGCAAGCGGGCCATCCACGACGGCATCCTGCTCCAGACCGACTGATCCGCGGCGTGGACACGGCTACGCCGCGTCCATGACCTGGATCACATCGGTGCCGTAGGGCAGCACCAGGCCGCTGCGACGAAGGGTGCGGTCGAGCCGGAACGTGCCCACCGTGAGCAGCAATCCGATGATGCTCAGGCCGAGGCCGATCCAGACCGGGGCGACATAGCCGTATCCGGCCGCGACGACGACGCCGCCGAGGAACGCGCCGAGGGCATTGCCGACGTTCAGGGCCGAGTGGTTGAGGGCAGCGGCGATCGACTGGCTGTCGTGCGAGACGTCCATCAACCGGGTCTGGATGGCCGGTGAGAGTCCCGACGCCGCGGCCCCCACGAGGAACACGCCGATCAGGAGGCCGGGCACGGACTGCGCCGACAGCGCCAGGCCGGTCAGGGCCAGCAGCATCACGCCGAAGAACAGGTACATGGTGCGGCGCACACTCCAGTCGGCCAGTGCGCCCCCGGCCAGGTTGCCGATGGTCATGCCCACGCCGATCACGACCAGCACGAGCGGCACCGCGCCGGCCCCGAGGCCGGTGACCTCCATCACCAGCGGGGCCACGTAGGTGTACACGGCGAAGAGCCCGCCGAACCCGATCGCCCCGATCATCAGGGCGAACCAGACCTGCAGCCGGCCGAAGGCCCGCAACTCGCTGCGCATGGTGGCGTGCGGGTTGCCGTCCTGCAGGGGAACCAGGGTGGCCACGGCCACGAACGTGGCGGCGAAGATGGCGGCGACGACGAGGTAGGACACGCGCCAGCCGGTGGTCTGGCCGAGCCAGGTGATCAGGGGCACGCCGATGACGTTGGCGATGGTCAGGCCGCTGAGCACGAGGGCCACCCCGCGGGCTCGCTTCCCGGGGCCCATCAGGTCCGCGGCGACGAGGGACGCGATGCCGAAGTAGGCTCCGTGCGGCAGGGCGGCCACGAACCGGGCCACCAGCACCAGACCGAACGCGGGTAGCAGGGCCGACGCGATGGTGCTCAGCGTGAACGCGGCCAGGAGAGCGAGCAGCAGCTGCTTGCGCGGCCAGCGGGCGGCCGCGGCGGCGATGGTCGGGGCCCCGACGACGACGCCGAGGGCGTACGCGGAGATGAGCCAGCCTGCCTGGGCGTTCGCGGCATCCGGTGCCGTGGCGTAGAGCCCGGGCAGCAGGTCCTGGGCGAGGTTGGGCAGCAGGCCCATGGCCACGAATTCGGTGGATCCGATGCCGAAACCGCCGAGGGCCAGGGCGAGCAGGGCAAAGCGGATGCGGGCCGGCGACAGTGTCGCCGGCCCGTCGGAGGAAGCAGGCATGCTTCCAGCCTATGGGGCCGCTGTGGCTCCCGACGGCGCGGCCTCGGCCAGCGCCGTTTCCAGACGCTCGACCTTGCCCGTGAGCTCGCCCGTACGACCGGCGCGGATATCCGCTTTGAGCACCAGGGACACCCGTGGCCCCCACGCACCCACCGCGTCGGTGGCGGCCTTGATCACCGCGAACACCTCATCCCAGTCGCCCTCGATCGTGGTGAACATCGAGTCGGTGTGATTGGGCAGGCCGGAGGCGCGCACGATGCGCACGGCTGCGGCCACGGCGTCGTGCACGGAGCCGTCGTCATCGTGGGAACCGGACGGGGCGACGGAGAATGCAACCAGCATGGTTACTCCTTCTGATCGAGGGTGGGAGGGGACTGGATCTGCCACACGGCCCAGCCGAGCAGCACGACCTCGAGCGCGTTGCGCACGGTCAACACCAGAACCATGGCCGGGTCGGCCACCAGCAGCAAGTCGTAGAGGTGCGGGTAGACCAGCTGGGTCAGTCCCGCGATCACGAGCACGAGCACGGCCGGGAACCGCCAGGCGCGGCCGTGCACCAGCAGCCCGAGGATGACGGGTGCGGCCAGCCAGGCGGTGAACTGCGGCGAACCGACCTTGTTGACGACGATCAGGGTGAGGACGAGCGCCAGCACCAGCGGCGGGAAGAGGCTCACCGGGTCGGCGCCTGACCGGATCCGGAACCCGGCGAGCGCCAGCACGGCCGCCACGCCGAGCAGGAGCAGTGGGGTCATCGCCGCGATGGCGGCGTTCGTGCCGGGGCCGATGACCTGGAAGGTGAGGATCTGCTGGTCGTAGTAGATGTACGTGCCCGGAACCCGGAGGGCGGCCTGCCACATCCAGCCGGCGGCCACCGGGGACTCGATCTGGATGCCGCGGTTGGTCTGCTCGCTCACGAAGCTGAACACGTTCAGGCCGCTGCCGAGTGCGAGCGCCGCGATCAGGATGCCCAGGCTGGTCACCGCCGCGGCGACCGCCACCCGCCAGCGGCGTCTCGACACGACGAACAACGCACCGATCAGGGCGACCGGCCAGATTTTGACCCAGGTGGCCAGGGTCAGCAGCACCGTTGCCCACACCGGCCGGGTGCGCATGAGCAGCAGGGCGACGATCGCCAGCGGCACCGTGACCGCGTCGATGCGGGCAAGGGCGACGGGACCGAGCATCAGCAGGAAGACCAGCCACCAGGCGGCCGCGAGCAGGGCACGCCGGCTGCGGCCGCGCTCGAGCAGGAGGGCGAAGGCCCCCGCGTTCAGCAGGGTGACCAGGCCGAGCCAGGTGACGGAGTAGAGGCCCGGGCCGAAAGCGAGCGCCGTGAGGATCGGCAGCAGCGCGAGGAGGGGATAGACGAAGCCCGTGGTGATCCCGACGACGTCTGCGCCGGCTGCCGCGCCGGCCGCCCAGCCGAGGTAGACGCCCTCCACATCGCCCAGCGGCCAGCCGGTGGAGGCGAAACACAGCCAGACCAGCACGCCGTGCACGAGGGCGAAGCCGATCCAGAGCAGCACGCGCGGTGCCCGCAGCGCCCTCAGGCCAGGGCGGGCGCCGAACGGTTCAACAGCGGATGCGAGCACGCTCCACTGTCCCACACCCATCCGGACCCGCGGGGGCGGCCCGGTCCCGCCCGTCGGCCCCGTTCCGGCTCAGCGACCCGCGAGCAGGGCCGCGATCGTGGCCGGCACGGCCTCGGCGATGTCCAGCGCCGCGATCGGGCCGCCGGCCGATGCCCGGGTGGCAGCCTGCGCGTGCACCAGGGCTGCTGTCGCCGCCAGGCTCGGCAGGGCCGCGGCATCCGCGTGGATCGCCCGGGCGTGCGTGGCCAGCAGGGCGCCGAGGATACCGCCGAGCACGTCCCCTGACCCGGCCGTGGCCAGCCAGGCCGGCCCCTGCGACACCGTCAACCGGGTGCCGTCCGGCGACGCGATCCGGGTGACGCTGCCCTTGAGCAGCACCGTGACGCCGAGGCCGGTCGCTGCACGCACCGCCCACTCCCCCGGGGCTGCGGCGACCTCCGAGCCGGCCACCGATTCGCCTTGCGGCGAGAGCAGCCGGGTGAGCAGGCGCGCGAGCTCGCGGTAGTGCGGGGTGATCACGACGGGACCGGCCGCCCGGCCGACCAGGTCGAGGGCCCCGGCGTCGCAGACCGTGGGCAGCCCCTCGGCCAGGGCGCCGAGCAGCGCAGCCTCCGTCACCCGGTCGCGGGAGGCCGCGTCCTGACCCGAGCCGAGGAGCCAGGCCTGCACCTGCCCGGATGCGGTGACGGCCTCGGGCCGGCGCTGCAGCACCAGATCGGAGGCACGTCTCGGGCCGAGGTAGCGCACCATCCCGACACCGGCGCGGGCGGCCGCCTCGACGCCGAGTACGGCGGCCCCGGGGTATTCGTCCGAGCCGGTGCGCACCCCCAGAACTCCGCGACTGTATTTGTCATCGCCGGCCCGGGGAACCGCGATCCAGTCCCGTGCCCGAGCGGAGTCCCATTCCAGCCATGCGTGCGGTTCGTCCATGCACTCACGATAGGTTGTTTTGCGTGCCTCGGGCCGGCCTCAGCGGCCTGCCCACTGACTCCTGGGGGAAATCCGTGGCCGTTGCCGCCCTGTTCGAACCGTTCACCCTGCGCGGTGTCACCATGCGCAACCGCCTCTGGGCCGCCCCGATGTGCCAGTACGCTGTGGGTGAGAAAGACGGCGTCCCCCGCATCTGGCACCTCGTCCATCTCGGCGCGCTGGCCGCCGGCGGCGCGGGCCTGATCGTGGCGGAGGCCACCGCGGTCAGCCCGGAGGGACGCATCTCCAATGCTGACACCGGCCTCTGGAACGATGCTCAAACCGCTGCCTGGACTCCCATCGTGGCCTTCCTGCATGCGCAGGGTGCCACGGCCGGCATCCAGCTCTCCCATGCCGGCCGCAAGGCATCCGTCTGGCCGGCCTGGGGTTCCGACCGGCACGGCACGATGGCGACGCAGGACGGCGGCTGGCCCACCGTCTCGGCGTCGGCCGTGCCGTTCCCCGGGTACGCACCGCCCGTCGCCCTCGACGCCGCGGGCATCCAGGGCATCGTCGCCGCCTTCGCGGCTGCGGCGCTGCGGGCGGTGGCGGCCGGGTTCGACGTCGTGGAACTGCACGCCGCCCACGGCTATCTGCTGCATCAGTTCCTGTCGCCGCTGAGCAACCGGCGCACCGACGAGTTCGGCGGCACGCTGCCGAACCGGGCGCGTCTGCTGCTGCAGGTCGTGGCCGCCGTGCGCGCGGCCATCGGCGCGGACCGTGCCCTGTTCGTGCGGTTCTCCGCCACCGACCACACCCCGGGCGGCTGGACCGAGGAGGAGACGGCCGAGGTTGCCGGCTGGGCCCGGGACGCCGGCGCGGACTTCTTCGACGTGTCCTCCGGCGGCAACGTGACCGGGGCGCGCATCCCGCTCGGGCCCGGCTACCAGGTGCCACTGGCCCGGCACCTGAAAGCGGCGGCGGATGTCCCGGTCAGCGCGGTCGGGCTGATCACCACCGCGCTGCAGGCCGAGCAGATCGTGGCGACCGGCCAGGCCGACGCGATCATGCTGGGCCGCGAACTCCTGCGCGACCCGCACTTTCCGTTGCGGGCCGCCCACGAGCTGGGCGTCAGCGTGGACTACTGGCCACCGCAGTACCTGCGCGCCATGTGGCCGGAGGCCTGACCGGCGACCCAGCGTGCGCTACAAGCGCCGTGTCGCGTCCTGCACTTCGCCGACGAGTTCTTCGATGATGTCCTCCAGGAACAGCACCCCCACCGTTTCACCGGTTGCGGTGAACGACCGGGCGAGATGCGCCCCGGAGCGGCGCATGGTGGCCAGGGCGTCCTCGAGGTCGGTGTCTTCGAAGATCGACACCAGTTGACGGATGCGCTTGCCCGGGATCGGTTCCGCGTAGCTGCCCTGCCCGGCCGAGGTTGCCGCATCGCCGTCGAGGTCGATGACGTCCTTGAGATGCACGTATCCGGTCGGTTCGCCGGACTCGTTGACCATCACGTACCGGGAGAAGCCGTGCTTGGTGACCGCCTTCTCCACGTCGGCGGGCGTCGCCGCCTCGGGCAGGCTGATCAGGCCGGCCAGGTTGACCGCCACGTCCCGCACCTTGCGGGTGGTGAATTCGAACGTGGCGCTGAGCGCCCCGGTGCCGTCGCGCAGCACGCCCTCCCGCGTCGACTGGGTGACGATGGTCGCCACCTCGTCCAGCGTGTAGGTGCTGGTGGCCTCCTGCTTGGGTGCCACCCCGAACATCCGCAGCACCAGGTTGGCCGTGGCGTTCAGCACCACGATCACGGGCTTGACCAGGCGCCCGAAGAACACGAGCGGCGGGGCGAGCACGAGCACGGCACGGTCCGGGATGGAGAACGACAGGTTCTTCGGCACCATCTCGCCGAACACGACGTGCAGGTAGGAGACCAGCAGCAGTGTGATGACGAACGCGATGGCACCGATGGCCTCGACCGGCAGCGGGGTGAGGCCCAGCGGGATCTCGAGGAGGTGGTGGATCGCCGGTTCGGAGACGTTCAGGATGAGCAGCGAGCAGACCGTGATGCCCAACTGGGTGGTCGCCAGCATCAGGGTGGCGTGTTCCATCGCCCAGAGAGCCGTGACGGCACGCTTCTTGCCGGCCTCGGCGAGCGGTTCGATCTGCGAACGGCGCGCGGAGATGACCGCGAATTCCGCCGCGACGAAAAAGGCGTTGGCTGCGAGGAGGACGACGAGCCAGACCAGCCCTGCCCAGTCACTCATTGTGGTTCACCTCGGTCTCCTCTGCGGGTTCGACCACGGGCGTGAATCGCAGCCGGTCGATCCGACGGCCGTCGAGCCGTTCCACGGCCAGCAGACCGGCGGGCAGTTGCACGGTGTCGCCGACCACGGGCAGGCGGCCCAGCTGGCTCATCACGAACCCGGCCACGGTCTCGTACGGGCCGTCTTCCGGGATGGCGACGCCGGCGCGTTCCAGCAATTCGTCCGGGCGGAGCATGCCGGGGAAGGTCAGCGAATCGGTCGACAGCACCACGCCGGCCCGGGCCCGGTCGTGCTCGTCGGCCACCTCGCCGACGAGTTCCTCGACCAGGTCTTCCAGGGTGGCCACGCCGGCCGTGCCCCCGTACTCGTCGACCACGATCGCCATCTGGTAGCCGCGGCCGCGCAGCTCGGTCAGCAGTCCGTCGAGTTTCATGGTCTCGGGAACGCGGATGGCCTCCGACTGGAGTGCCGACACCGGGACATCCGCCCGCCGTCGCCGGGGAACGGCCACGGCCTGCTTCACGTGCACGATGCCGACGATGTCGTCGACGCCCTCGTCGACGACGGGGAAACGGGAATAGCCGGTCTGGCGAGTGAGCTCGATGACGGCCTGGGCGGAATCGGTGCGCTGGATGCTGGCCACCCGCGGGCGCGGTGTCATCACATCCGACGCCGTGTGCCCGGAGAAGAGCAGCGTGCGGTGCAGCAGCGTCGCGGTGTCCTTCTCCAGCAACCCGGCGCTGGCCGAGCGGCGAACGAGGGAGGACAGTTCCTCGGCGGTGCGCGCGCCGGAGAGTTCCTCCTTCGGTTCGATCCCGATCGACCGGAGCACCCCGTTGGCGCTGCCGTTGAGCACGACCACGGCGGGCTTGAACACGGTCGTGAAGAGGGTCTGGAACGGGATGACCATCTTCGCGGTCTGCACCGGCAGCGCGAGGGCGAAGTTCTTCGGCACCAACTCGCCGATGATCATCGACGCCAGGGTGGCGACGACGACCGCGATTGTGACCGCCACAAGAGGAACTACCGCCGGGGACAGCCCCAGGGCGGTCAGCGGCGGTGAGAGCAGGCCCGTCAGCGCCGGCTCCATGGTGTAGCCGGTGAGCAGGGTGGTGAGGGTGATGCCGAGCTGGGCGCTGGAAAGGTGCGTCGAGGTGATCCGGAGCGCGGCGATGGTCAGGCCGAGGCGGGTCTCCCCGCGGTCGCGACGCGCCTCGAGCTCGGAACGGTCCAGATTGACCAGGGCGAACTCGCTGGCGACGAAGAGGCCCGTGCCCACCGTGAGCAGCAGCCCCACGGTCAGCAGAATCCACTCATACATGGATGCTGTCACCGGCCGATGAAGAGGCGGCGGTCACCGGCGACGAACCATGCGGGTGGCGGAAGGCAGGGTCGGGCGAAAAGGCAGAAGGGGGGTCGTCCATTATTTCGCCAAGTCTACCGCCCGGCACCGACCGTGCGCGCGGCCGGAGCCCCGCCGGCGTTCGCTCCCCGCTACCAGGAGACGGGCAGCGCCTTGCCCTCCTCGTAGCCGGCCGCCGATTGGATGCCGACCAGCGCCCGGGTGTGGAATTCCGCGACCGAGGTCGCACCGGCATAGGTGAAGGAGCTGCGCACCCCGGAGGTGATCATGTCGAGCAGGTCCTCGACCGACGGCCGCAGCGGATCGAGGTAGATCTTCGAACTGGAGATCCCTTCGGCGAAGAGCGTCTTGCGGGCCAGTTCGTAGGCGTCGAGGCGGTCGAACCGCTGGCGCACGGCCTTGGTCGAGGCCATCCCCCAGCTCTCCTTGTAGATGCCGCCCGACGCGTCCCGGTCGAGCAGTCCGGGAGCCTCGATCGTGCCGGCGAACCACGACCCGATCATCACGGATGCCGCGCCGGCGGCCAGCGCGAGCGCCACGTCGCGCGGGTAGCGCACTCCGCCGTCGGCCCACACGTGCGCTCCGAGCTCCCGGGCTGCTGCCGCGGTCTCGAGCACGGCGGAGAATTGGGGTCGGCCCACGGCCGTCATCATGCGCGTCGTGCACATGGCGCCGGGGCCGACACCGACCTTCACAATGGAGGCGCCTGCGCCCACGAGGTCGCCCACGGCATCCGCGGTCACGACGTTGCCCGCCACAATCGGAATGCCGAGCCCCAGGTCCGCGACGATCTTGATCGCCCGCGTCATACCGCCCTGGTGACCGTGCGCGGTGTCGATCACGAGCACGTCGACCCCCGCGGCGACCAGCGCCGTGGCCTTGGCCGCGATGTCGCCGTTGATGCCGACCGCGGCAGCCACGCGCAGACGGCCCTGCGCGTCGAGGGCCGGCTGGTAGAGGGTTGAGCGCAGCGCACTCTTGCGGCTGAGGGTGCCGATCACCCGGCCGTGGTGCTGCACGGTGGCGAAGTCGAGCTCAGCCTCCGTCATCACGTCGAACGCGCGGCGCGGGCCCTCGATGTCGTCGGCGTCGAGGGAGGTCATGGCGCCGTGCAGGAGGTCCCCGAGGAGCGCGTCGGGCAGCGCGGTCGCGAGCCGGGACGCGTCGATGGCGCCCAGGTAGTCGCCGTTCGGGTCGGTGATGACCAGACCCTGTCCGGCCACGGGCGGCACCTGCCGCAGCGCGAGCGCCACGGTGTCCCCCGGGGCGAAGTTGAACGGGGTGTCGAAGCGGGTCGACTGGGCCTTGACCCAGCGGATCGCGGCGTCGAGGTCCTGCAGGTGCATGTCCTGCGGCAGCACGCCGAGCCCTCCGCGACGGGCCAGAGCGGCCGCCAGCCGCGGACCGGTCACCGAGTTCATGTTGGCCGACACGATCGGAATCGTGGCCCCGCTGCCGTCACCCGGGGCGAGGGAGACAGCGAGGCGGCTGCTGACTTCTGATTGGCTGGGCACGAGGAAAACGTCGGAATACGTGAGATCGTGGCTGGGAACCGCTCCATAGAACTGCATGCAAATAACGCTAGCGCCCCGCGCGGATGCCCGCTGCCACGCCCGATGGGATTAGGCTGGATGGGCAGACCGCATCGGGTATCCAGAATGCCCGGGACATTCAAAATCAACGTAGAGAGTGGGAACCGGCTGTGTCAAGCCAGTTGACCGGTAGTGGATCCGACGAAACCACGTCGGGTGAATTCGGAGCGAATGAGTGGCTCGTCGACGAACTGTACGAACGGTACCTCGTCGACAAGAAGCTGGTGGACGAGTCCTGGTGGCCCGTCCTGGAGAGCTACCACCAGACCGCGAACGGACGTAGCGGCGGTTCCGGCGCTCCCGCGGACGAGGCCTCCGCAGGCGCAGCGCCCGCGAGCCAGGCTCCCGCAGTGAGCGCGCCGGCGGGCACCCCGGCCTCCAGCGCCGAGGCCCTCGCAGCACCCGCTGAACCGGCCCCGATCACGTCGCCCATCCCCGTGGTCAACGGGCAGCGCACCGCGCGCACGACCTCCAGCGCCCCCAAGCCGGTCCCCGTGCCGGCCGACATGCCCATCGCGTCGCAGCAGTCGGCCGCCGCTGACGCCGAGGTCGACGTCGTCACCCCGCTCCGCGGCATGTCCAAGAGCCTCGCGGCGAACATGGCGACCAGCCTGACGGTCCCCACGGCCACCAGCGTGCGCACCATCCCGGCGAAGCTGCTCATCGACAACCGAATCGTGATGAACAACCACATGAAGCGCTCACGCGGCGGCAAGGTTTCGTTCACGCACCTGATCGGCTGGGCTCTGATCCAGGCGCTGAAGATGTTCCCCAGCCAGAACGTGTACTACAACGAGATCGACGGCAAGCCCTCGGTCATCGCCCCTGCCCACGTCGGCCTCGGCATCGCCATCGACCTGCCCAAGCCCGACGGCACCCGCTCCCTCATGGTCCCGGCCATCAAGCGCGCGGACACCATGACCTTCGGCGAGTACCTCTCCTCCTACGAGGACCTCGTCACCCGGGCCCGCAAGGGCAAGCTGAGCGCGGATGACTTCTCCGGGGCCACGGTCTCGCTGACCAACCCCGGCGGCATCGGCACGGTGCACTCGGTGCCGCGCCTGATGAAGGGCCAGGGCTGCATCATCGGCGCCGGCGCGCTCGACTACCCGGCCGAGTTCCAGGGTTCCAGCGTCAAGACCCTCACCGGCCTGGCCATCTCCAAGACCATCACGCTCACCAGCACCTACGACCACCGGGTCATCCAGGGAGCGGGCTCGGGCGAGTTCCTGAAGATCGTGCATGAGCTGTTGATCGGCCAGCACAACTTCTACGAGGACATCTTCTCGGCCCTGCGCATCCCGTATGACCCGATCCACTGGGCTCCCGACATCAGCGTCGACCTGGCCAGCGCGGTCGACAAGACCGCCCGGGTGCAGGAACTGATCAACGCCTACCGCGTGCGCGGCCATCTGATGGCCGACATCGACCCGCTGGAGTACACACAGCGCACGCACCCCGACCTCGACATCTCCAACCACGGCTTGACCTTCTGGGACCTGGACCGCCAGTTCGTGACCGGCGGCTTCGGCGACAAGCGTCTGATGCTGCTCCGCGACATCCTCGGCGTGCTCCGCGACTCCTACTGCCGCACCACGGGCATCGAGTACATGCACATCCAGGACCCTGCCCAGCGCAAGTGGATGCAGGAGAAGATGGAGAAGAGCTACGTCAAGCCCACGCATGACGAGCAGATGCGCATCCTCGGCAAGCTCAACGAGGCCGAGGCCTTCGAGACCTTCCTGCAGACGAAGTACGTGGGCCAGAAGCGGTTCAGCCTAGAGGGTGGCGAGTCCACCATCGCCCTGCTCGATTCCATCCTGCAGGGTGCAGCGGATGCCGGCCTCGACGAGGTCTGCATCGGCATGGCCCACCGCGGCCGTCTGAACGTGCTCACCAACATCGCCGGCAAGACCTACGGCCAGATCTTCCGCGAGTTCGAGGGCACGCAGGATCCCCGCACGGTGCAGGGTTCGGGCGACGTCAAGTACCACCTCGGCACGGAGGGCACCTTCCGGGCCACCGACGGCACGGAGATGCCGGTCTACCTGGCCGCGAACCCCTCGCACCTCGAGGCGGTGGACGGCGTCCTCGAGGGCATCGTGCGCGCCAAGCAGGATCGCAAGCCGATCGGCACCTTCTCCACGCTCCCGGTCCTCGTGCACGGCGATGCCGCGATGGCGGGCCAGGGCATCGTCCTGGAGACGCTGCAGATGTCCCAGTTGCGCGGTTTCCGCACCGGCGGCACCATCCACCTGGTCGTGAACAACCAGGTCGGCTTCACCACGTTGCCCGGCGACGGCCGCACCTCGGTGTACTCGACGGATGTCGCCAAGACCATCCAGGCCCCCATCTTCCACGTCAACGGGGACGACCCCGAAGCCGTGGTGCGGGTGGCCGAACTCGCCTTCGCGTACCGCCAGGAATTCAAGCGGGACGTCGTCATCGACCTCGTCTGCTACCGCCGGCGCGGACACAACGAGGGCGACGACCCCTCGATGACCCAGCCGCTGATGTACAACCTGATCGAGGCCAAGCGGTCCGTCCGGAAGCTGTACACGGAAGCTCTCGTCGGTCGTGGCGACATCACCCAGGAGGAATACGAGGCATCCCACGCCGACTTCCAGGACCGCCTCGAGCGCGCGTTCATGGAGACGCACGCGGCGCAGTCCTCCTCGATCCCGATCGTCGGCGCCACACCGCAGGGCCTCGGCGCCGGCAACAACGGAGCCGGCCGCCACGACGACCAGGTCGGCGAACCGGCGACCACCGGGGTGCCCGAGGCCGTCGTGCACCTGATCGGCGACGCCTTCATGAACAAGCCCGCGGGCTTCACGGTGCACAACAAGCTGCAGCAGCTCATGCAGAAGCGCCACGACATGAGCCGCAACGGCAACATCGACTGGAGCTTCGGTGAGCTTCTCGCCCTCGGCTCCCTCCTGGTCGAGCGCACCCCGGTGCGCTTCGCGGGCCAGGATGCCCGCCGCGGCACGTTCGTGCAACGCCACGCGGTGCTCCACGACCGGGTCAACGGTCAGGAGTGGTTGCCGCTGGCCAACCTCAGCGAGGACCAGGCCCGGTTCTGGATCTATGACTCGCTGCTCAGCGAATACGCCGCCATGGGCTTCGAGTACGGCTATTCGGTGGAACGCGCCGACGCCCTCGTGCTGTGGGAGGCCCAGTTCGGTGACTTCGCCAACGGCGCCCAGACGGTCATCGACGAGTTCGTTTCCTCGGCCGAGCAGAAGTGGGGCCAGCGGTCATCCGTCGTGCTGCTGTTGCCGCACGGGTATGAGGGCCAGGGCCCCGACCACTCGTCGGCCCGCATCGAGCGCTATCTGCAGCTGTGCGCGGAGGACAACATGACCGTCGCGCGCCCGTCGACGCCGGCCTCGTACTTCCACCTGCTGCGCCGCCAGGCGTACATGCGCCCCCGTCGTCCGCTGATCGTGTTCACGCCGAAGTCGATGCTGCGCCTGCGCGGGGCGACCAGCCCGGTCGCCGATTTCACCTCCGGCCGGTTCGAAACGGTCATCGACGACGCCCGGATCACCGACAAGTCACGGGTCAAGCGGGTGCTGTTCATGGCCGGCAAGCTCTACTACGACCTGCTCGCCGAACTCGACAAGAACCCCAACCCGGAGATCGCGCTGGTACGGATGGAGCAGTTCTACCCGCTGCCTGCCGCCGAGCTCAAGCACGTCGCCGACCAGTACCCCGACGCCGAACTCGCCTGGGTGCAGGATGAGCCGGAGAACCAGGGTGCCTGGCCGTTCTTCTACCTGGAGACGAACAAGCTGGGCCCGCGCCCGGTGCGCCTCTTCTCCCGCGCGGCGTCGGCGTCTCCGGCGGCCGGGTCGGCGAAGCGGCACGCCGCCGAGCAAGCCGAGCTGCTGCGTCAGGCCCTCACCCTGTAGACGGTCTCTACGACACAACCGCACGGCAGACGGGCCGCACCTCCGGGTGCGGCCCGTTCCGCGTCTGTCCTGAGCCGAGTCCTGCTCGGGTCATTGTCGACGTCGGCATCAGGCTCTACGCTGGCACCACTGCCCACAGACAAGGAGCCCCATCATGCCCATCCCCGCGAACCGAATGGGCGAACCCTGCTGGGCCGACCTGATGACCTCCGACCTGCCCCGTGCCCGCGAGTTCTACACGCGGCTGTTCGGCTGGACGGCCAGCGATTCCGGTTCGGAGTACGGCAACTATGTCACCTTCCAGAAGGGTGACGTGGACGTCGCCGGCATGGGCGCCCAGGAGCCGGGTTCCACCCTGCCCGATGCATGGACGACCTACCTGGCGGTGACGGATGCCGACGCCACCGTCGCCACCGCCCGCGCAGCGGCCGCGCAGGTGCTGGCCGAACCGATGCAGGTGGGGACCATGGGACGAATGGCCATCCTGATGGATCCGACGGGTGCGCCCTTCGGCGTGTGGCAGGCCGACGAGTTCACCGGTTTCGGTGCCTTCGGCGAAGTCGGCACACCGGTCTGGCACGAGCTGAACACCCGCGACTACTCTGCCGCCCTGGATTTCTATACCCGGGTGTTCGGGTGGACGCCGGCCGTGCTGAGCGACACGGACGACTTCCGCTACAGCACGATCGGAGAGGGGGACGACATGGTGGCGGGCGTCTTCGACGCGGCGGGCCACCTACCGGACAGTGTTCCCTCCCACTGGCAGCTCTACGTCGGGGTACCCGATGTGCACGCGGCCGCCGCGACCGTGACGCAACTCGGGGGCACGGTCATCCGTGAGCCGTGGACGGCGGAGTTCGGCACCTTCTCGCTGGTCACCGACCCGACCGGGGCGCTGTTCGTGCTCGGCTCGGTCGACGAGCCGAACGACGCGGAGCCGGACGCCGACCTGCCGATCGGTTAGTGCCCGGACTGGATGGTGCGCAGTTTCAGCAACACCTGGTCGCGCAGGTCTTCGGGCGCCATTTCGCGGCAGGCGCGCTGCACAGCCTCGGTCAGGGTGCGCCCGACCAGGTGCTCGTTGTTGCAGTCGCTGCAGTTCGCGAGGTGCTCCTGAATGTCGGCAGCGTCCTCGCCGCAGAGTTCGTTGTGCAGGTATTCCTCGAGTTCGGCCTTGGCCTTCTCGCATCCACAGTCGGTCATGCTGGTGTGCTCCTGGTATGAGTCTGGTCCGCTGCCGCTGTTCCCATGCCGCGCTCCTGGGCGTAGCCGGCCAACAGGTCGCGCAGGAGACGCCGGCCACGATGCAGGCGGCTCATTACGGTACCAATGGGTGTTTTCATGATTTCGGCGATCTCCTGGTAGGAGAACCCCTCGACGTCGGCGAAGTAGACAGCCAGCCGGAAGTCCTCGGGGATCGACTGCAACGCGTTCTTCACGGCGCTGTCGGGCAGGTGATCGATAGCCTCGGCCTCGGCCGACCGGTTCGACATGGCGGTGCGGGATTCCGCGCCGCCGAGCTGCCAGTCCTCGAGGTCGTCGATGGTGCCCTGGAACGGCTCACGCTGCTTCTTGCGGTAGGTGTTGATGAAGGTGTTGGTCAGGATGCGGTACAGCCAGGCCTTCAGATTGGTGCCCTGTTCGAACTGTTTGAAGGCAGCGAACGCCTTAACGAACGTCTCCTGGACCAGGTCCTGGGCGTCGGAGGGATTGCGCGTCATGCGCATAGCCGCGGCGTACAGCTGGTCGATAAAGGGCAGTGCCTGCTCTTCGAACAGGTCTCGCATTTCAATCGCATCGGTTGTCATCACCGACAATCCTAAGCCGTCGCGCTGGGCGGCCTCGGGTCGCTCGAGCACCATGGACATCGTCACCCGGGCCTCCCTCTCTCTTCGATCACCGACTATTCTGATAACCGATGTTGATCTCGAGATATTCCAAGCCTGAGTTCGATCCCTATGGCGACACGTCGCCCGAGGTGACGGATGCCCGGTGGCCCGCGCCCACGGCGTCCGGCCCCCTCTCCGCGTCGCTGTCCTTGCCGGGGTCGAAGTCGCTGACCAACCGGGAGCTCGTCCTCAGCGCCCTCGCCACGCATCCGTCGCTGCTCCGGGCCCCGCTGCACTCCCGCGACACCGATCTGATGGTGGCCGCACTGCGCCAGCTGGGCTGTGTCGTCGACGAGGTCGACGGCGACGGCGAATTCGGTCCCGACCTGCAGGTCATCCCCGGCGAGTTGGTCGGGTCGACGACCATCGACTGCGGGCTGGCCGGCACTGTGATGCGTTTCCTGCCGCCGGTCGCCGCGCTCGGCCTCGGGCCCACCACTTTCGACGGTGACGCCGGCGCCCGCCGACGCCCGATGGGTACGACCATCTCGTCCCTGCGGGCCCTCGGCGCCGACATCAACGACGACGGTCGCGGTGCCCTGCCCTTCACCGTGCACGGCACGGGCGCTCTGACCGGCGGTGAGATCACCATCGATGCCTCCGCCTCGAGCCAGTTCGTCTCCGGCCTGCTGCTGGCCGCGCCGAGTTTCGAGCAGGGCCTCCACCTCCGCCATTCGGGCGAGCGTCTGCCGAGCCTGCCGCATATCGAGATGACCATCGCCACCCTCGCCCGCCGCGGCGTCACGGTGCACAGCCCCGCCGTGGGCGAGTGGGTCGTGGCTCCCGGACGCATCAACGGGGCCGATATCGACATCGAGCCCGACCTGTCGAACGCAGCGCCGTTCCTCGCCGCGGCGCTCGTCGCCGGCGGCAGCGTCACCATCACCGGCTGGCCGGCCGCCACCACCCAGGTCGGCGCCGACCTCGCCGACCTGCTGCCGCTGTTCGGCGCCGAGGTCTCTCGGGAGGGCGACCGGCTCACGGTCACCGGCACGGGCAGCATCCGTGGTGTGCAGCTCGACCTGTCCACCGGCGGGGAGCTCGCTCCCACCCTCGTGGCCCTGGCCGCCCTGGCCGACACGCCCAGCACGATCACGGGGATCGGGCACATCCGCCACCACGAGACCGACCGACTGGCCGCGCTGGCCACCGAGATCAACCGGCTCGGCGGCGCCGTCACCGAGCTACCCGACGGGCTGCAGATCGACCCGCAGCCGTTGCAGGGCGGGCCGTGGAACACCTACGACGACCACCGCATGGCCACCGCCGGGGCGCTGATCGGCCTGCGCGTTCCCGGCGTGCAGATCGAGAACATCGGCACGACGGCGAAGACCCTCCCCCAGTTCACGGACCTCTGGCAGACCCTCGTCTCCGGGGTTCGGTCGTGACCTGGTGGGCGAGCGCCGACGACGATGAGCCCGAGTTCGACGAGTCGAGCGTGCGCGTGCGGCCGGGCCGCAAGGGCAGCAAACCGCGCACCAAGACCCGTCCCGACCACGAGAACGCGCTGACCGGGCGCATCCTGTCGGTCGACCGCGGCCGGTACACGGTCATGCTCGACGAGAACCTGCCCGCCGAGCGCCGGGTGACCGCCGCCCGGGCGAGCGAGCTGCGCAAGCAGGCCGTCGTCACGGGCGACAACGTCGACATCGTCGGCGACACGACCGGGGCGGCAGGCAGTCTCGCCCGCATCGTGCGCATCGTGCCCCGCACGACGCTGCTCCGCCGCAGCGCGGACGACACCGACGCCGTCGAGCGCGTGATCGTCGCCAACGCCGACCAGATGCTGATCGTGGTGGCCGCTGCCAACCCGGAGCCGCGCATCCGCCTCGTCGACCGGTACCTCGTCGCCGCCTACGACGCGGGCGTGACGCCCATCCTCTGCATCACCAAGACGGACCTGGCCGACCCGGCCGCGTTCCTGCACAACTTCGCCGGCCTCGACCTGCCCGTTTTCCAGAGCCGCGACGATGCCATGCCGCTGGCGGAGATCTCCGAAGCCCTGGTCGGGCACGACACGGTCTTCGTCGGCCACTCCGGCGTCGGCAAGTCCACCCTGGTCAATGCGCTCGTGCCCGACGCCCATCGTGCCGTGGGCGTCGTCAACACGGTGACCGGGCGCGGACGGCATACCTCGTCGTCGACCATCTCCCTGCGTCTGCAGACGGATGCCGGCCGCGGCTGGGTCATCGACACCCCCGGCGTTCGCTCCTTCGGTCTCGGTCACATCAACACCGACAACATCCTGAAGGCGTTCACGGACCTGGCCCTGATCGCCCTGAAGTGCCCGCGCGGCTGCACCCACCTGCCGAACTCGCCCGATTGCGCGATCAATGAGGCTGTCGCGGCCGGCAAACTCGGCGAGACCGGCAAGGTGCGCCTCGATTCTCTGCAGCGTCTCCTCGCCACCTTCGCGGCCGCCCCCACGCACTAGCGCCTGAGGGCGGGCCGGTAGCGTGGGAGCATGACGGATTCCACGCGGCTCACAGCCGGCGACCAGGCCCCCCAGTTCACCCTGACCGACCAGGACGGCAACACCGTTTCGCTGGCCTCCTGTGCGGGCTCGAAGGTCGTCGTCTACTTCTATCCGGCCGCGATGACGCCCGGCTGCACGAAGCAGGCCTGTGACTTTCGCGACAACCTCGGCTCACTGGCCTCGGCCGGTTACCAGGTGCTCGGGATCTCCAAGGATTCCCCGGCCACGTTGAAGAAGTTCCAGGAGACCGAGCACCTGTCCTTCCCGCTGCTCAGCGACACCGACCTCGCGGTGCACACGGCCTACGGCGCCTGGGGCGAGAAGAACCTCTACGGCAAGACCGTCACGGGCGTGCTGCGCTCCACCTTCGTGATCGACGAGTCCGGCCGGATCGAGCTTGCCCTCTACAACGTGAAGGCAACCGGCCATGTCGCGAGCCTGCGCAAGAAGCTCGGCCTGCCGGCCTGATATTCGTGCCGTCGCCCGGCGCTCCGTTACCGCGGCGAGCCGGGCACCTCAGGGGTCGACGTCTCGGCGATGACCGGGCGCTGGAACAGGAGCACGAGCACCACGACCGAGGGCAGCAACAACGCCCAGCCCAGGTCAGGCCGGGCGTAGAGCCCCTGGAAGGATCCGACGGCGACCGCGATCTGCACCAGCTGCCAGGTGACGGCGGCGCCCCGGATCCAGGACCGGCGCCGCAGCGAGTTGATCGCGATGGCAGTCACCCAGCTTGCGGCGATGAGCACCAGCACGAGAATGGCGACCGCACTGGCCAGCGAGGTCGGGGTCTCGGTCAGCAACTCCAGAATGAGCCACACGACTGCGGCCCAAAGGAGGCCTGCCTCCGCGAATAAAATCGTCGCGAGGAGCAGCAGGGCCCGCGGCCGGCGCACCGTGGCGCGGGCGTCTTCGTCGTTGCCGCTGTGGTCTGACCGTGCATTCACAGAGATATCCCATTCAAAACTATTGATTTGACTCCACCATTATGCGACCATATTTGAGGCCCGGTTGACGCTCACAGGGACGTGAGTCGATCTGAACGAGTAGATCCACTACCCTTCCTGCAACCGGCAGCCTCTCATCTTCGGCCAATCGGCCAGGCATCCCCGCAATCAAGGAGCATCTCTATGGACTGGCGCGACAAAGCTGCCTGCCTCACCGCTGACCCGGAACTCTTCTTCCCGGTGGGCAACACTGGCCCCGCTGTGGACCAGATCGAGAAGGCGAAGTCCGTCTGCGCCCGCTGCAACGTCACCGAGGTGTGTCTGCAGTACGCCCTCGAGACCGGACAGGACTCCGGCGTCTGGGGAGGCCTGAGTGAAGACGAGCGGCGCGCCCTCAAGCGTCGCGCGGCTCGGGCCCGGCGCGCTTCGTAACGCAGCGACCACCACGAACGTCAAGGCCCGGCCGACCAGCCGGGCCTTTTCCGTGTCTCGGGGTATTGAGGACCAGCGGCCGGCTACGCCTCGCGCATGTAGCGCAGCGGGATCTCGATCGTCACTTCGGTGCCGCTGCCCATCATGGTGTGCCAGTCGATGCTGCCGCTGAGTTCACCCTGGATCAGGGTGCGCACGATCTGGGTTCCCAGACCTGACCCGACCTTGCCCTCCGGAAGGCCGGTGCCGTTGTCGCGCACACGCACAGTGAGGGTCTCCTCGTTGCGCTCGGCCTCGATCGACACCTCCCCCTCGCGTCCGGCCAGACCGTGCTCGACGGCGTTGGTCACAAGCTCGGTCAGAGCGAGGGCGAGCGGCGTTGCGTAGGAGCTGGGCAGGATCCCGAAACTGCCGGATGATTTCGGATGCGCGGTGGTGTTGTGAGCGCTCGCCACCTCCATGATCAGCAGCAGCACACGGTCGAAGACCACGTCGAAGTCCACCTTCTGACTGAGCCCCTCGGACAGCGTGTCGTGCACGACGGCGATGGCGGCCACGCGCCGCATGGCCTGGTTGAGGGCCTCCCGGGCGGTGTCGGAGTGCGTGCGGCGAGCCTGGATCCGCAGCAGGGAGGCGACCGTCTGCAGGTTGTTCTTCACCCGGTGGTGAATCTCGCGGATGGTGGCATCCTTCGTGATCAGCTCACGCTCCTGGTGCCGCAACTCCGTGACGTCCCGGCAGAGCACGATGGCCCCGATCCGTTCGCCCCGATTACGAATCGGGATGGCGCGCAGCGAGACTGTGACCCCTCGCGCCTCGACGTCGGTGCGCCACGGCGCCCGGCCCGTGACCACGAGCGGCAGGGTCTCGTCGACGACCGCCGTCCCGGTGAGCAGGCTGGTGGTCACCTCGGCCAGTGACTCACCCTCGAGTTCGTCGGCGAATCCCATCCGGTTGAAGGCGGACAGGGCGTTCGGGCTGGCGAAGGTGGTGACGCCGTCGACGTCGAGCCGGATGAGCCCGTCCGAGGCGCGCGGGGCACCGCGCCGCGGGCCGGTGGGTGCGCCCAGATCGGGGAAGTCGCCGGACGCGATCATGGCGAAGAGGTCGTTGGCGCAGTCGTTGAAGGTGAGTTCCTGGCGGCTCGGCGTGCGTGCCTCGCTCAGGTTGGTGTGCCGGGTGAGCACCGCGACCGGGGTGTCCGAGATTTTCGAGCCGGTGGAGCTGAGCCGCCGCCGCACCGGGATGGCCCGCACCCGGGTGGGGGTCTCCTCATACCAGTCGGGGGCCGTGGTGTCGACGATCTTCGCCGTCTCGTAGGCCTCGGTAACCTGCTGGCGCCATTCGACCTTGATGGTCTGACCGACGAAGTCCCGGTAGAACAGTGTCGCGGCACTCGAGGGACGCGCGTGGGCCACGGCCACGAAGCTACCGGTGCTGCTGGGCACCCACACGACGATGTCGGCGAAAGCGAGGTCGGCCAGGAGCTGGCCATCCGCGACGAGCATGTGGAGCCAGTCCACATCCTCAGCGCTGCTGCGGCCCTGGGCAAGTACGAGATTACTGAGCGTCGACACAGCAATAGCCTAGGTCCCCCGGACGCGCGCCACCGTCCTTGTGGTGCCGTCTCACGGATTGGGCCATGCTGAGCAGATGAGCACAGTAAGCGGAAAGCCCGATCGGACGCTGGTTGTCCTCCTGTCCGTGATCGGGGCCCTGGTCGTCATCGCCCTGGTCGTCGTCTTCACCGCCGGAGAACCCGAGCAACTGGATGCGGGCACCCCGGAAGGCGTCGTCCAGGCGTATTCCGCCGCCGTCATCGACGGCGATGAGCAGGCAGCGGGCGAGTACCTCACCGCGGGCGCGTTCGCGGACTGCGAGGACTTCGATCGGGGGCCGACCGACAACATCCGGGTCACCCTCATCTCGACGACCGAGCGGGCCGAGTCCGCAGACGTGAAGGTGTCCATCATCACCTCCTACGGCAGCGGCCCCTTCGGCGCCGACGAATATGAGACCGAGGGCGTCTTCGACCTGGTGACCGACAACGGCATCTGGCTGATCGACGACGCTCCCTATGAGCTCGCCATCTGCCCGAACCCGAAGTCGGGCTCGTGATGGTCAGCGTCGTGCTGCTGGTCGCCGTTATGGTGATCGGAGCGGGCATCGCCGGGATCGTGGTCGCCGTGCGCAGGTCCTCCCCGCACGGGGAGGGCACAGCCCAGCCCACGGCGCGCCGGGTGATCGTGTTCATTCTGCTCTTCGCTCTGGTCGTGATCGCGGCCATCGGGCTGAGCGGTCTGCTCGGGCGCCTCCTCGACTCCGGCAACGAACTCGTCTCCGGTGACGTGACCGGGCTCGCCCGCTCACTCGCCTTCACCCTGATCGCCGGTCCTTTCGCCGCGGTGCTCTGGTGGGTGCTGTGGCGGCGGATGGACAGCACGGAACGATCGTCGATCGCCTGGGGGCTCTACCTGGCCGCCATGTACACCGTCTCGCTCGTCACCTTCTCGGTCTCCCTGCTCACCGCGGCGGCTGTGCTCGTGCGCGACGACTGGCAACCCCGCCTCATCGCCACCGGAGTGGTTTGGGCCGGGGTCTGGGTCTGGCACCTCTGGATGTCCCGGCACCCGCAGAAGAGCCCGACCCAACTCCGCAGCGTCGCCCCGGTGCTCGCCACTGTCTTCGGTCTCGTGATCGCGGTCGGCGGCGCCGTCGCGGCCCTCAGCTCTCTTCTCGATGCCGCTCTCGACGCCCTCGCCTCGAGCCTCACTCTGGGCGAGCCATGGTGGACGTTGACCTTTCAGGCACTCATCTGGTGCGGTGGCGGCAGCCTGATCTGGTGGTGGCACTGGATTCGGGGCGCGGCTCGCGACATCCGCGGCGGCCTCGCCGAACTGGCGCTTGTGGCCGTCGGTGTCGCCGGGGCGGCCGTTCTGACTCTGGTCGGGTCCGGAACCGTGTTGTTCGTGCTCCTCCGGCTGGCCGTCGACCGCACCGACCCGATCAACGATCTCCTTGATCTCCTGGGTTTCGGTCTCTCCGCCGCGACCATTGGCGCACTGGTCTGGCGGTACCACCGCACCCTCGTACGGCGCCGGTCGGAGGCCACGAAGCTGGCCTCGAAGCTGGTGACCTCCGGCTTGGGACTGGTCGCCGCGGCATCCGGGCTGGGTGTCGTCGTCAATGCGATCCTCGCCGCGACCATCGCGCCGCTCGCCGGGTCGGACACCCGCACCCTGCTACTCGGCGGGATCAGCGCGCTGGTGGTCGGCGGTCCGGTCTGGTGGGCGGCGTGGCGACCGGCCCTGCCCGTCGAACCGGCGGAGGTCCGCTCCACCGGCCGACGCGTGTACCTCATTCTGGTGTTCGGCGTGAGCGCTGTCGTGGCTATCGTGACGCTTCTCGTGATCGGTTACCGTCTGTTCGAATTCGCCCTGGCCGACGTCACCGGCGGCAGCCTGGTCGATCGGGTGCGGGCCCCGCTGGGGCTGCTGGTGGCCACCGGCCTGGCCGCCGGCTACCACTTCGCCGTCTGGCGCCGCGACCGTTCCACCCTCGGTGAGGCTCCCCAGCCGGCACGCACCATCGCCCGGGTGATCCTGGTCACCGATGCGGAACCGCAACCCCTCATCCAGTCGATCCACGAGGTGACCGGCGCATCCGTTTCCGTACTGCGGCGCTCCGACGCGGCAGGATCATCGGTGTCGGCGGACCAGCTCGGCCAGGCTCTCCAGGGGGTGACCGGCAAACGCGTGCTGGTGGTCACCGGCCCCGGTGACCGGGTAGAGGTGATCCCGCTTCAGGAGTGAGGCCGTAGATCTGCGTCTCAGGTTGCCAGGGGGTCGACGACGGGCCGGCGCCATCTCGATTCCTTCCGACGGCGCCCGGCCGCCGGGGCCGGCACCGGCAGCAGTTCGGTGCGAACGAAGCGACGGATGCTGATGCGCGCCGGCGACTTCGGTGCCGTGTCCCGCAGTGTGCGCCCGGCGACGACCGCAGCATCCGTCGCCTGCTGGTCCTGAGGCACCAGGATCGGCGACTCGATCCCGCCGAAGCGTCGCAGCGCCGACACGACCTGCCCGTTCGGGTCGAGCCCGACGGCGCTGGTGCGAACCCGGTTCATGACGACGCTGACCTGGTCGGTCGTGACCACGTCAGCCAGGTCCACCCAGGCACGAAGGAACCGGGCCATGCCGACCGGGTCGGCCAGCCCGCAGGCGACCACATGGTCGGCGCAGCCGAGTGCGGTGAGGGTGGCCGCGTTGCGGCGCGGCGCGAAGAGGTCACTGGAGATCTCCTCATCGCTCTCGAGGTTGAAGCCGGTGTCGAGCACGACGTAGTCGACCCAGTTGCGGAGCGCGTCGATGGTGCGCGTCACCCGATCGGCGGAAAGCTCGGGCCAGCGCGACGGGCGCCCGATGCCGGTGAGTACCCAGAAAGCGCCCTGTGGTGAGTTGTAGCGCTGCGCGATGCGCTCGAATTCCGGCCGGGTGAGGCTGCCCGAACCCGCCAGCCGGCACGCGGCGGCGAAGCCGGGTGCCTCATCGAGCATCCCCAGAGTTGGCGCGACAGACCCGCTGTAGGTGTCGATGTCCGCCAGCGCGACCGTGTGCCCGGCGGCGGCGATCTCCGCCGCGATGTTGATCGCCAGGGTGGTGCGGCCCGGAGCGCCCGCAGGCCCCCAGACAGCGATGACACTCGCCCGCCGCTTGGCGCCGGACGTTCCCCCGGGGTCGCCGACCCGTAGCGGAATCGCGACTCCACTGCTGATCAACGCCTCGGTCTCGGCCCAGGCCGCGGCGGCGTCCACCACGTCGAACAGCCCGAGGTCGGCCGCGTTCCGCCGTTCCTGATCGTTGGCGGCGAGCGCGATCACCCGTGCGCCGTGCGCATCGCAGGCAGCAATCAGCTCAGCCGTGAGCGTGCTGCGGCCGGCCCCGACGAGCACAAACTCCGGAGCGCTCTGCCGCAAGGCCAAGATCACCTCGGCCGCGGTCGCCGCGCGCGCGACGATTACATGCCCCTGCTCGATGATGTCGATCAGCAGGCGGTCTTCCGTGTTCCGGTCGAGAGCCAGGGCGAGGGTGGCCACGGCTACTGCTCCAGGGGCTCGTTGACGGGCACGACGGCGAGGGCGTCGCGATTCGCGATGGACTCCAGCACCTCGGCGACGTTGTCCTTGGGCACCAGGAGCTCCAGCGATCGGATGCCGGTTCCCACCGTCAGCCCGGTGGGTTCGACCAGAAGCACGACCGAGGCCTGGCCGACGAGAACGGTCGGGGGTCCGTAGGCGTTCTGGTCGGTTTTCCGAGCGGCCCAGAGGTCCACCACAGTGCCGGGCCCGATGTTCGCGGCAAGAGCGCTGGTCAGCTCCACGACCACGCTTGTGGTCTCCGTGCCCGAGGTACGGCCGACCGCAGACACCGGCACGAGCTCACCGGCCGCGATGGTGCGCGTGACTACGAGCCCGTCGTCAGGCAACCAGTCGGGGGTCACATACAGGTCACCAGTCCCGTCCAGGCGCACCTGGGTGGCCACGAGGTCGCCGGCCTGGACTCGATCCCCCACGGCGAGCGCAGAGCGGGCGGCGAACACGGCAGTGCTCTGGTCGCTGGCGGACACGATCAGGTAGACGCCCCCGACCGCGGCGACGACCAGGCCCAACCCGATCGCGAATCGAGGGTCGAACCAAAAACTGCGGCGCGTGCTCTTCGCGGGTCTCTTCACAATCCCCTGCCTCCCCGGTGCTGTCTCAAAATCCGTGCTGCCTCGTGTCCGGAGTCCATCGTCGTCGTCTCCGCCCCCTACGCGGGAAAGTTATCCACAGCCGCGCCTCCACCGGATGTCGGGACGCTCGGGGACGGATAATCGATCCATGAACGATTCCGAGGCACTCTCCGGCGTGGGTCGGTTCCTCACCCTTGCCGACACCGCCGTGATTCTGGCGCTGACGACGGCCCAGGTGCTGGAACTGGTGCGTACCGGTGAGTTGCCGGCCATCCGGCTCGGCACCCACAGCGCGAGGGCCACCACGACCGGTTCGACGGCTGTCAGCGTCTGGCGGGTTGAGCGCGTCGTGCTTGAATCCTTCATCGAAGCGAAGTACGAGGAGGCCCGGCGCCTGTCGCTGTGGGAGCAGTCCGATTTCGCGAACATCCCGGAGCTGTCCGGCGGCACCATCATCCGTCCCGACGAGTGACACGAAATCGGCCGCCCTGCACCGATCAGGGCAGGCGCACGAGTTGGATCTCGGCCACGGGCACGATGCGGTAGTTGCGCACCTCCGCCTCGCGGCGCAGTGTGCCGGCCGCGTGCAGGGCCAGATCGACGTGATCCCGACCCACCCGGTCGATGGTGCCGGGTAGCACGCCGGCCCGGGTGTGCACTTCCACGCTTGCGCGCCGCCGGCACAGATCTCTCAGCACGAAGGCCAAGCCGATGCGGTCCACGACTCTGGCGGCCGACTCCGGTTCGATGCCCAGCGATCCCGAGACTTCCTCCCGTCGCAGCACGACCCCGGCAATGGCAGCGAGTGGGAGCACGCACTGGGACCCGGCCGCACCGGAATCCAGCAGGTCTCCCGCCAACCAGTCCCGCCCGAAGGTAGTCGGCCGAACAGTGATGGTCTCCCCCATCGCGAGCACAATCCGAAGCACGCCAGTGTCACTGCGCACTCCCGCAGCAGCGCCGCGTGCCGGTCCGGCAGGCGTTTGCACGAGACTGGTCAACCGGTTTCGCAGCGACAACCGCCCCAGCCGCAGCCGTTCCTCCTCAGCGCGCAGATCGATCTCCTCTGTATTCAGCTCGTGTTCGAGCTGCCCCTCGAGGTCGTCGAACAGATTGTCCCAGCGCACATCCCGAAGTTAGCTTTTTCCACCGCCACGCCGCCCGGGTTATCCACAGGCCTTAAAAGCACTCGACACCGCCGTTCTCGGCTGATTGAGTGTCGTTCACGCTGCCCCCCCCACCTAGGGGGTGCATCAGGTCCCCCGGGCACCGGGTCCATCACAACTGCGAACCATCCGAGCCCGGGACCACCCGAACTTGAACCAGCCGAACCCTTGAACCAACCGGTTGCCCCGGCGATAGAGCCGGAATGACCGGATTCACGCACCTCGGAGGAGTCATGAGCGATCCAGCCGCAAACCCGGCCCGCGGGCCCCGGTCACGGGGCGACAAGTTCGTCGAAGACGACTTCTTCGGCCATCAGCCGAGCACGCGGGAGCAGTTGCCAGATCCGGAGCCGCTGCTGATAAACCTCACCCGTTGCGTCATTGAAGTCCTCGCCGGCGCGCGCGAACTCGACCAGCTCGCCCGCTGGGTCAGCGACGACGTTTACCGGCACCTACTCAAACGGGTCGTATTATCGGCGCGGGCCCGTGCCGTCAAGGGCCAGCGCGCCCAACGGCCGGCCATCACGATCGGCCGCGTAACAATGACCGAGCCTCGGGACGGCGTGATTGAGGCGGTGGTGATAGTTCACAGCAAGGTGCGCGTGCGTGCGGTTGCGCTTCGTCTCGAAGGCATGGACCAACGCTGGCGGGCAAGCGCCATCAACGTGTTGTAGTGACCGGCATGGACCGCCTGGAGTCGCCGGACGGGGTGTCCCGTTTGACACCCGTGAGCGCGATTTTCTATCGGGCGGGTTCTATGCGAATTTCCGACCCGAGCAGGTTGCACACCCGCATGATCGCGGAGAAGTGTCCGTAGGAGGTCCGGCTTACGGGCGCTAAAGCGGTTTCGTTTCAGAGAGTTCCCGTAGCGCAGCGATGTGTCCATCGAACGCCGCTCGTCCTCGAGCGGTGAGTGAAACGGTCGTGGTGCGACGGGAGTCCGTTCGTTCGGGCGATGTTTGCTTCGATGTGTGCACGTAGCCGAGTTTGAGCAGGTTGCGGATCGTTTTAGTGAGGCAAGGATGCCTGTTGCCCATGGGGGACAGCACCCACCTCTCGCCCCAGTTCCCGCGAATTATCGGGCTCACGGGTGCCCGACGATGCGACAGATGTGCGCGCCTTTGCGGGGGTTTTTGCTTCCAGCCTTGCACGCGGAAACCTCCAACTGGCCCTTAAGCGAGTTGTAGTAGCCCATTCCCCACAGCGGTCCAGCCGTCGATGCGGGCAACCAGGTCCACCCCGCAGGATCGCCCGTGTAGTCGTCGAAACGATGGTCCTCGAAGACCTCAAAAGCTCGACGTTGCAATGACAGATACTCCGGGACACTCAGCCCGAGGACGCGATGCTCGAGCAACGCCGTGCGCAGCCCGGCCGAAGTCAATCCTCGGGTCCACTCAGGTATGCCGTGGGACAGGACGAGTGCATAGGGGCGATTCGGTCGATCCGTGCTCGCGCTCAACATCTCGGACTGTATTCTGCAGGGTTGATCGTAGTTGGCCAGTTCGACGAGCTGTGGCATTCCTTCCAGCTGCATTGAAACCGGGGGAAACACGAAGCAGCTCTCGCCTCCGGAGAGGGTGATCGGTGCGGGTTCGCCGAGGGCATCGGCAAATGACTGTAGTCCGTGATCGCGCCACCATTGCGCACAAGAAGTCCAAATCTCCTCTGGTGATCCTTGGAATCCGATCAGCATGCTTGTCACGTCGCCGCCTGACTTTTGCTTTCGATGTATGCCTTGAGCCGTTGCAGGTGATCGCCGTCTTCCTTCTTCATAATGGTCGCGACCATCGGAAGCATCATGCGGCGCAAGCCATTGGCTTCCAGTTCGCACGTCCAGTCGACGTTTGTGCCGTCGCCATCCGGTGCGAGGCGGTAGTGGTAGGTGACCGTGATGCCCTCGGCTTCGGCGCTGATACCGACGAGTGTGTCTGGTTCGTACTCGGCGATGACGAGGTCCGCGGTGGACTCCTTCTTGCCGACCACACGGGTCTCCCGAAATGTGGATCCCGCGCCAATAGGGCCGGCGGTGAGCTTCGTCGACCTCTTGATGTTGTCGAGGAACTCGGTCGCTTCCCGCGGATCAGAGATTACTGCGAACACCTCTCGAGGGGTTCGCTCGACGTGGGCATTTAACTGGAAGCCTTTCATGGGTGTCCTTCGGTCTTGGCGAGTGGGACGTACGCGTTAGCGTGCTCGATATGCAGGTCGTCGTCGCGCGCGCGGCCGCAGCGATAAACAACAAAAGGAGATGCGGTGGCCAGGGCGTATGGGCTCGAGGTCAGCCAGTCGACGCCGATGTGGGCGAAGGTCTTCGCTACTTCCTCAAGACCGCCACCGTGCCGCCGTGCGACGGACAGCCGCGGCGGCATCCATCGATACGCAACCGGATAGGATGCGTGCATCGGGGCGGCAACCTCGATGCACGCGTCGAAGCGGATGTGCGAATCCTCCGTCACATATGGGTCGTCGTGAGTGATGGCGACAAGGGTGTCCAAGGAGTAGTCGATTCCCCGTGCGGCGGCGTAGGCAAACAGGTCATCCCAGAGACTGAGGAACGGCTGTCCTGGCGCTAGCAGGTGCTCGTAACCGTGGTGACGAACAACGAGAAGGTGACGACCGGGCGTGTGCTCAACCGTGACGGGCGTCTTGTGCATGTCGAAGCGCAGAGTGAGCGGCGTCTCGTCGGTGAACTCGTCGAACGTTCGGCTGCCGAGCAGCTCGTCGGCGACGGCGCGGTAGCCCCTAAGCACTGCTCGGAACTCGGCGGGGCCGAGACCAAACTGCCGGATGAAGGCGCGCGTAAACGTCTCATTCGTTGCAAAGCCTGCGTCGAGCGCGATCTCCAGCACGTTGTCCAGGCTGACCTTCATCCGGTACACCGCGCGCTCCAAGCGCAGCCGACGCACATATTCCTTCGGTGCCTCGCCGATGACCTGATGAAACACGCGGTGGAAGTGGTGCGGGGAGAACCCGGCTATCGTCGCGAGGTCATCGAGGATCAGCGGCTCTTCGAGATTCTCCTCGATGTGCAGCAGCACCCGTGCGACGGCTTCGTCATGACGACGAGTCGACTCACGGCGGGTAGGGCTGAACATAAAACGAGCGTATCCGCGCAGATTGGGTAGCCGCTCGACTTTTCTTGCGAATATATGCAGCGCGAGATTCGACGGTGACTCTTGGGTGGTGGGAGGAGCTTTTTGGAAACCCTCTCTCTGGCCAACTGGGACGACCTCGACTCCGCTCACGCCGGTCAGGTCCTCGGCATTACCGCAGCGTCTTACCGGATCCGCTTGCACCGCACGGTCGGAATTGCGCCGGCAGCCATCATCCTCAAGGAATTGGCTACCACGCAACCTTGAGTCGCAGGAACCAGACAAGTCGGCCGCTCAGGGTTCGCTAAGGCGGTAGGCCGTAATGAAGTCTCGCCCGAACGCAACGTACCTGTGGCCCAATCACCACGTCGAGGAGATGCGCCACGGCATAGTTGAACTCATGACAGGGTTCGCGGACAGAGCTGAGCAAATTGCGGCGCACTTGGTCGCCCACGAAACCGGCGCGGAAGCCATTCCTTACGACATAGACGGCCGCCAATCCGCTGTGGACTACCACCTGGAATGGCCAGACGGAAGGCGTGGCGTCCTCGAAGTGACGCTGGTCACCGAGGCAACATCTATCGCCTGGCAGGGCATGGCTGCCAAGGAAGATTGGCGGTGGCCGTCAGCGAGGTCGTGGGAATTCCGCCCTGCCAGCACCAATTTCCTATACAAGCAAACGCGACGGGCAGTTATACGTGCAGCACAGCTCTGCGACGAATGGTTGGTCGATGCCCCCGAAGAACTGCCCATGAGTGTGCTGGCGGAGGAGTCCGAAGTTGCAGGGTTCCTTGCCGATGACGTCGGAACGCTGCGGCGGACGCCGTTCAGTGCTGGGGTGACGCTTTACCCGAGCACGCGCACCGAGTTCGTGGATTCCGCACCGGACGACTTCTCCGCCATTGTGACGAGCTGGCACGACCAACCGCACATGGCTTCCCACATCCGAAAGGTGAGAAACGCAGCTGATGTTTCGGAACGGCACCTGTTCTTGGTGCCGCTTGATGAAGTGTTACCAGCGCGGTTCTTCACCGATGACTTCGAACTACCTGTACGCCCGCCGCACGGGTTCGAAGAGGTGGACTCGTTATGGGTCTGGTCCAACTATTGGCATCGCTCCCTCGTGTTCCGGGATCAATCATGGCGCTGGCTCGAATTCCCCGGCACCCCCGTCTAAGACTGCGCGATGAGGGTTCGTTTCGCGGTCCGTGGGTGCACCCAGCCCTAGTCCGTTTCGCTAGCACTCTCCCGGTGTCTCTCTGCATCCAGAAGGACTCGCCGACGGCTACTCCCCTGGACCAGCACCAAGCCAGCCGCGAGAACGGAAGCAGCTGAAGTGGCGAGCATAACGG
>NZ_SOHA01000034.1 GCF_004403065.1 Cryobacterium cryoconiti | reverse complement strand
GCCGGCGGCGCCCGTCCCGGCTTCCAGCGTCCTGGTGGCGCCCCGGCCGGAGCCCCCGGCTTCGGCCCGCCCCGCCCTGCCGGTGGTGGCGGCGCTGGTGGTCGCGGTCGCGGCCCCGGTGGCGGAACCGCTGGTGCGTTCGGTCGCGGTGGCGGCAAGAACAAGGCCCGCAAGTCCAAGCGTACGAAGAGAGCAGAGTTCGAGCTGCGCGAGGCTCCGTCGCTGGGTGGCGTGAGCGTACCCCGCGGCGACGGCGGAACCGTGGTGCGTCTGCGCCGCGGTGCGTCCATCACGGACTTCGCCGACAAGATCGACGCGAGCCCCGGAAACCTGGTCACCGTGCTGTTCCACCTCGGTGAAATGGCCACGGCGACCGAGTCCCTCGACGAGGCGACGTTCGACGTGCTGGGCTCCGAGCTCGGCTACAAGATCCAGATGGTCTCGCCCGACGATGAGGACCGCGAACTCCTGCTCGGCTTCGACATCGACATCGACCAGGAGCTGGAAGACGAGACCGACGAGGAACTCGTCGCCCGTCCCCCCGTTGTCACCGTCATGGGTCACGTCGACCACGGTAAGACCGCGCTCCTCGACGCGATTCGTAACGCCAAGGTGGCCGCGGGTGAAGCCGGCGGAATCACGCAGCACATCGGTGCCTACCAGGTCATCAGCGAGCACGAGGGCATCGAACGTGCCATCACCTTCATCGACACACCGGGCCACGAGGCGTTCACCGCCATGCGTGCTCGTGGTGCCCAGGTCACCGACATCGCGATCCTCGTGGTTGCGGCGGACGACGGCATCATGCCGCAGACGATTGAGGCGCTCAACCACGCTCAGGCCGCCAACGTGCCGATCGTGGTCGCAGTGAACAAGATCGACAAGCCCGGCGCCAACCCGCAGAAGGTCCGTCAGCAGCTCACCGAGTTCGGCCTCGTCGCCGAAGAATACGGTGGAGACGTCATGTTCGTCGACGTATCGGCCAAGCAGGGCACCGGCATCCAGGAAGTCCTGAACGCCGTGCTGCTCACCGCGGACGCCGGCCTCGACATGCGGGCCAACCCGGACAAGGACGCTCGCGGCGTTGCCATCGAGGCACGCCTCGACAAGGGTCGCGGCGCCGTGGCGACCGTGCTCATCCAGTCGGGAACCCTGCACGTCGGAGACTCCATCGTGGCGGGCACGGCCTACGGCCGCGTTCGTGCGATGGCAGACGAGAACGGCGTGCCCGTGCTCGCCGCGACCCCGTCCCGGGCAGTCCAGGTTCAGGGCCTGTCCAGCGTTCCTCGTGCAGGCGACACCTTCCTGGTCATCCAGGAAGACCGCACCGCACGTCAGATCGCCGAGAAGCGCGAAGCCGCCGAGCGGAACGCCCTGCTGGCCAAGGCCCGCAAGCGCATCAGCCTCGAAGACTTCACCCGTGCACTCGAAGAGGGCAAGGTCGAGTCGCTCAACCTCATCATCAAGGGTGACGTTTCCGGTGCTGTTGAAGCACTGGAGGAGTCGCTGCTCAAGATCGAGGTCGACGATTCGGTTCAGCTGCGCATCATCCACCGCGGTGTCGGTGCGGTCACGGAGAGCGACGTCAACCTCGCCACCGTCGACAACGCCATCATCATCGGCTTCAACGTGCGCCCCGACACGAAGGCACGCGAACGCGCAGCCCGTGAAGGCGTCGACGTGCGCTTCTACTCCGTCATCTACAACGCGCTCGAGGACATTGAGAACTCCCTCAAGGGAATGCTCAAGCCCGAGTTCGAAGAGGTGCAGAGTGGTGTCGCCGAGATTCGCGAGGTGTTCAGCTCCTCCAAGTTCGGAAACGTCGCCGGTGTCATCGTCCGGTCGGGTGTCATCACGAGGAACGCCAAGGCGCGGGTCATCCGCAACGGCGTCGTCGTGGGAGACAACCTGGGCATCGAGTCGCTGCGCCGCTTCAAGGACGACGTCACCGAGGTCCGTACGGACTTCGAGTGTGGTATCGGCCTGGGCAAGTTCAACGACATCCAGATCGGTGACGAGATCGAGACGATCGAAATGAAGGAAAAGCCGCGGGTCTAACGACCAGCGGATGATGGGTGCGGGTTTCGCCGGGTTTCCTGAACAGGGACGCGGCGGGGCCCGCACCTTCGGAAGTTTTTCGACAATAGGAGTAAGACAATGGCAGATCCGGCACGCGCCAGGAAAATGGCC
This sequence comes from Cryobacterium cryoconiti, assembly GCF_004403065.1. Lineage (GTDB taxonomy): Bacteria > Actinomycetota > Actinomycetes > Actinomycetales > Microbacteriaceae > Cryobacterium > Cryobacterium cryoconiti. Next base: position 182,191 of record NZ_SOHA01000034.1, on the reverse strand, counting down.
GACCGCATCAAGGTCATCGTGGCCAAGCGCATCGAACGCGGCCTTCGCGATCCGAGGCTCGGTTTTGTGACCATCACCGACGTCAAGGTGACCGGTGACCTGCAGCACGCCTCGGTGTTCTACACGGTCTACGGTTCCGCGGAGGAACGCGCGGACAGTGCGGCAGCGCTCAAGGCGGCCACCGGCATGCTGCGCAGCGAGGTAGGCAAGAACATCACCGCCCGCCTGACGCCGTCGCTCGAGTTCATCGCGGACGCCATCCCGGAGAACGCGGCCCTGATCGACGACCTGCTCCGTGAAGCGCGCGAGCGCGACACCCAGGTCGAAGAACAGGCCCGCACGGCGAAGTACGCCGGTGACGAGGATCCCTACGTCAAGCCGCGCGAATACGCCGACGACGAGGATGACGACGACGACGACGAAGACCAGGACGACGACTCGGAGGACGGCCCCGCGGCCGGCCAGCACGCCGAAGTCACCGCCGAAGCGGAGTCGCAGAAGTAGCACAGCAGCACACCCCGGTCAGTGGCCGGTAGGCCGGGCCGTCCGGCATCACCCGTGAGGGGATGCGGGGCGGCCCGGCCTTCGTCGTGCGCCGGGCGCGGCCCGTGCGCGCGGGTCACTCGTGCGGCAGGGTGTACCGGCCGGGACCGGTGGCCACGGCGAGGCCGTCGGCCAGCAGTCCGGCCAAAGCCCGGTCGCGCTGAGCAGGGTCGGGCCAGAGGCCGGTGATCTCGGCATCCGTCACCGGGTGATGCGTTGCCCGCAGTTCGGCCAAAGCCCGGTCGCGCTGAGCAGGGTCGGGCCAGAGGCCGGTGATCTCGGCATCCGTCACCGGGTGATGCGTTGCCCGCAGTTCGGCCATGATCAGTCCGCGCACCTGCCGGTCGCTGCCCTCGAACTTCTTCTGCACGGCCTTGCGCGGGCCGGAATAGGCCGGGTAACCGGCGAGACGCCAGGCGCAGGAGCTTTGGATCGGGCAGTCGCCGCAGCGGGGGTTCTTCGCGGTGCAGACCACCGCGCCCAGTTCCATCATTCCGGCGTTGAAGATTGCGGCGTCGCCCCGTGGCAGAGGCAGCAGCGCCCCCATGGCGTCCAGGTCCCTGGTGCGGCTGGGCGGTGCCGGTTCGGCTTGCCCGGCCACGGCCCGCGCGATGACGCGTCGCGTATTCGTGTCGACGACCGGATGCCGCAGACCGTAGGCGAACGCGGCGACGGCGCGGGCCGTGTAATCGCCGATCCCGCTGAGGGCCAGCAGCTCATCGATGTCGGACGGGACCACTCCGCCGTGCCGCTGGGTGATTTCCACGGCGGCGGAATGGAGCCAGAGCGCGCGGCGCGGATAGCCCAGTGTCGCCCAGGCCCGTACCGCCTCGCCGGGAGGCACTGCCGCGAGGTCGCCGGGGGTCGGCCAGCGCTCCAGCCACTCCGCGAGACGGGGGATGACCCGGTTGACCGGGGTCTGCTGCAGCATGAACTCGCTCACCAGCACGCCCCAGGCGCCGAAGTCGTGCCGACGCCAGGGCAGGTCGCGCGCGTTGCCCACGAACCAGGCGTTGATGGCGAGGCTGAGGGCAGGCGACTCGGCGACGGGGCGGGTCTCTGCACAGGCTGGTTCCGTGACGGTGGCATTCACCGTTCTAACCTAGGCTCGAATAATGAAGTTTGTCTCCACTCCCCGGATTGAGTTCCTGCGGGAGCTCTCGACCGAAATCCTCGGCGTCTACGGTCTCGGTCGCACGGTCGTCGCCATCGATGGCACGGATGCCGCGGAGCGAGCAGCCTTCGCGGACGACCTGGCCGCCGTGTTCGACGAGCGGGAGCATCCGGTGTTCCGGGCCTCGCTGCGCGATTTCCGGCGGTCGCGCGCCGAACAGGAGCGCTTCGGGCCGGAATCACCCGAACGCCTGCTGCGCTACCTCTACGATTTCTCGCTGCTGCGCCGCGTGCTGCTGGACCCGTTCCGCCTGGGCGGGAGCGCCGGTTTCGTGACGCGGGCCTTCGACACCGACCGGGACACCTGGATCCAGCCCACCTGGCTGACCGGGCCGCCCGACGCCACGCTGATCCTCGACGGCGAATACCTGAATCGTAAGGAGCTGCGCGACCTGTGGTCGTACAGCGTTCTGGTGGAGACCGAGGCGGATGCCGTGCGCTTCGGCCCCGGCGAAGGCGACGAGGCCGGCACGGTCAACGAGCACGTGGTGGCCGACCGGCTGTATCGCGGCGAGGTGCGCCCGCGCAGCCGGGCCACGGCGGTCGTCGACGTGAGCAATCCGGATGACCCGCGCCGCGTGTTCCTCGACAGCTGCTGACCGGGTCTCGACAGGCTCGACCACCGACAAGCTCGACCACCGGCAGGCTCGACCACCGAGTTGCTCGCGGCGCAGGTTGTGGAAGCGGGCGCACGTTCTACCGTGCGCCCGCTTCCACAACCTGCGCCGCGGCGGTCAGCGGCGGAGGCCCGCGAAACGCTCGAGCACGTCGAACGTGGACAGCGGCACCCCGCGCGCCTCGACCTCGTGCACAAGCGCGGTCAGCAGTTCGTTCACGGGCACCCGCACCTCGGCCAAGGCGGCTTCGCGCACCACGGCGCCGTTGAGGAAGTCCACCTCGGTGAGCTGCCCGCGCTTCAGGCTCTGCTGGGTCGAACCAAGATTGGGCACGTCGCCCATGCGTGAGCGCAGCCGCAGGGGCAGAACCTGGCCGAACGCCGCCGGCAGCCGCGAGAACGCGCGCAACGGTCCGTCGCCGAGCCCCTGCAGGTTTCCGAAGCGCACCCCGCGCCGCATCCCCACCCGCACGGTCTCGCGCATGCTCTCGGTCATCACGCGGCGGAGCCCGGCATGGTCCACGACCTCCTGAACGCTCATCCCGGTGATCGCGGGCAGGGCGTTGAGCATGTTGACGACCAGTTTCGTCCACTGGGCGCCGACGAAGTTGTCGAGGGCGAGCGTCGGCACGGCGCCCGCGAGCACGTCCCGCCAGGCGAGGGTCGCGGCATCCGCGACCCCGGTTCCCCGGCCCAGGTAGGTGGGAGCGGCGGTCGTGACCGTCACCTGGCCGGGGGCGGCGTAGTTCGCCGCGATGATCGACAGGGCTCCGAAGCAGTCCGAGCGGGGGAGCAGCGCACTCGCGGTGCGCACCCCGTCGAGGCCGTTCTGCACGACGATCACGGGGGAGCCGTCGAGAACGCGGGCGTTATCGCCGATGGCCGCGGCGGCATCCTGCGCTTTGGTGCAGACAAGCGTGAGCTGGGGGGTCTCGGCCAGGCGTTCGAGGGCGACGGGATGCCCTCGCGCGGCTCCGAAGGCCCCGGTCAGGGAAATCCCCTCGGCCCGGATGACCGCCAGCGCCGGCCCACGCGCCGTCACGGTCACGGTGTGGCCGGCCCGGGCGAGCAGGGTCGCGAAGGTGCCGCCGAGGGCGCCGGCGCCGATCACCGCAATCTTCATCCCTCCAGCCTAGGTCGCGCACGAAGCGCCGAGGCGCGGCGGGAAAGCTCACACCCGGTGCCGGATACCATGGCAAGAGTGAATGAACAAGCAGCGCAGGGCAAGGTCGGCGCGACCGCCAGCGGCCTCCTCCTGGTCGACAAACCCCAGGGCTGGACCAGCCACGACGCCGTCGCCCGCACCCGCCGTCTGGCCGGTACCCGCAAGGTCGGCCACGCCGGCACGCTGGACCCGATGGCGACCGGCCTGCTGATCCTCGGCATCAACAGCTCCACCCGTCTGCTGACCTACGTCGTCGGCCTCGACAAGGAATACCGGGCGACCATTCGGCTGGGTGCCGCGACGACGACCGATGATGCCGAGGGCGAAGAATTGACACGGGCATCCGTCGCCGTCGTGGCCGCCCTCAGCCCGCACGCCATCACGGCCGGCATCGCCGCACTCACCGGCGACATCGCCCAGCAGCCGAGTTCGGTCAGCGCCATCAAGGTCGACGGCAAGCGCGCCTACGCCCTGGTGCGCGCCGGTGAAACGGTCGACCTGCCTGCCCGGCCCGTCACCGTGAGCACCTTCGAGCTGCTCTCCACGACGACGGTCGACGGGTTCCTCGATCTCGAGGTGCGGGTCGAATGCTCGTCGGGAACGTACATCCGGGCGCTCGCCCGTGACCTCGGTGCCGACCTCGCGGTCGGCGGCCACCTCACCAGCCTGCGCCGCACCCGGATCGGCCCGTTCCGGATCGAGGCGGCCCAGCCGCTGGCCGAGCTCGACGTCGCGGCCGGCCTGATCGGCCCGACGGATGCAGCCACCCGACTCCTCGGACGCCTCGACCTCACCGAGCAGCAGGCCATCGATCTCGGCCACGGCAAGCGCATCGCGGTGGATGCTGCGTCCCGCACGGTCGCCGGGCAGGGCGACGACGGATCCGGCGGGCCTGTCGCAGCGATCGCGCCGGACGGCCGGCTGGTCGGTCTGGTCGAATTCCGCGGCGACCACGCCAAGTCCCTGCTCAACTTCCCACGCGACGAGGCCGCCGAATGATCGAGTGGTTCACCTGGCTGCAACTCGGCGTGGCCGGGGTCGCCGGCCTGCTCTGCATCGTTCTCGGTCTGGCCGGCCGCAAGCCCAACGACCTCACGATGGGTGCCACCGCGCTCGTGGAGCTGCTGCTGATCGTGCAGCTCGTCGTGGCCATCGTCGCGCCGTTCACCGGCAACACCGCCACCGGCAGCGTGCTGGAGTTCTACACCTATCTGATCAGCGCCATTTTGGTTCCCGTCGCCGCCGTCGGTTGGGCGTTGATCGAGCGCAGCCGGTGGAGCACCGTCATCCTCGGTGTCGCCGGCCTGGGCGTGTTCGTGATGGTCTACCGCATGTGGCAGATCTGGACGGTACAGGGCCTGTGACCGCTGTGACCGCTGTGATCCGACGCACCACGGATGCTGCGATAATTAGGAAGCCATGACCGCCCCTTCGAGCACCCCCGCGAGCACCCCCGAATCGACCGCCGCGTCGACCGCCGCCGGGGCCGCTCGCAGCTCCCGCGTGACCGGCGTCGGGCGGCTTCTGATTGCCGTCTACGGCCTTCTCGCCCTGGCGGCGACGGGGCGTTCGTTCGTTCAGATCGTCGCCAAATTCGACGAGGCCCCGCTGTCCTACTCGCTGTCCGCGCTGGCAGCGGTCGTCTACATCGTCGCCACGGTGGCCCTGATCAAGAGCGGCGGACGCTGGCGTCGCGTGGCCTGGATCACGATCGGCTTCGAGTTCGTCGGCGTGCTCGTCGTGGGCACTCTGAGTCTTCTCGATCCCGAACTCTTCCCGCACGACTCGGTCTGGTCGCTCTACGGCCGCGGTTACGTGTTCATTCCACTGGTGCTGCCGCTGCTGGGCATGTGGTGGCTGTCCCGCACCGGGAAGGCGCGCCCGTGAAGGTGTTGCGCGGCGTCGCCGACATCCCCGCCGACTGGCCGGCCTCCGCAGTCAGCATCGGCAAGTTCGATGGCGTGCACGCGGGCCACCGTGCGGTGATCGACGAGCTGAAAGGCGTCGCCGATCTCAACGGCCTGGCCTCGGTGGTCGTGACCTTCGACCGGCATCCGCTCGCCGTGCTGGCCCCCACCCGGTGCCCGCAGACCCTGATCAGCACCGAACAGAAGCTGGGCCTGCTCGCCGAGACCGGCGTGCACGCCACCCTCGTGCTCGAGTTCACCGCGGCGCTGGCCGCCCTGCCGCCCGTGGAATTCATCGAGAGCATCCTGGTGCAGGGGCTGCACGCGCGCACGGTGCTGGTGGGCCGCGACTTCCGGTTCGGCGCCCACGGTGCCGGCGACGTGCACCTGCTGCAGGAGCTGGGGGACCTGTTCGGCTTCACCGTGCGACTGATCGACGATGTGAAACCGGACCGGATGCGCCGGGTCTCGTCGACCTGGATCCGCGAGCTGCTCACCCGTGGCGAGGTCGGCGCGGCCACGACCCTGCTCGGACACCACCCAACCCTGCGCGGCGAGGTCGTGCACGGCGCGAAACGCGGACGCGAACTCGGCTTCCCCACGGCCAACCTGTCCCCGGCGTCCGAGGGGCTCATCCCCGCGGACGGCGTGTACGCCGGTTGGCTGACGGATGCCGGCATCCGCTACCCGGCGGCCATCTCGGTGGGCAACAACCCCACCTTCGACGGTGTGGCGCAGAAGCAGGTCGAGGCCTACGTGCTCGACCAGGACATCGACCTGTACGACCACGTGGTGGAGGTGGAGTTCGTCGAGCGCATCCGCGGCATGGTGGCCTTCACCGGCATCGAGCCGCTGATCGTGCAGATGCACGACGACGTCTCGAAGGTCCGCGGCATCCTGGCCTAGCAGGCAAGCGCGGGCCGCAATTGTTGCCCGAGCGGACAAGTGTTGCCCGCACACCGGCAACAGTCGTCCGATGCGGCAACAGTTGCTCGAGTGGACGCGCCCCTAGACTTGCCCGATGACGGATGCCGCGCCCCGAGCCCTGTGGGCCGGCCGCACCCTGGCGCTGGTCGGCATCCTGCTGGTCGCGGCCAACCTGCGCACGGCCGTGGCGGCGCTCTCCCCGATCGTGACCCAGATCAGCGTCGATGTGCCTCTCGGAGCGGTCGCCATCGGGGTGCTGGGCATGCTGCCACCGGTCTGCTTCGCCGTCTTCGGCATCTTCACCCCCGTCTTCACCCGGCGGGTGGGACTGGAGCAGGTTCTGGTGCTGGCCCTGATCGCCATGCTGGCCGGGCATGCCGTGCGCGGACTGTCCGGTTCGGTGGGCATGCTCCTCCTCGGCAGCGTGATCACGTTCGCGGGACTGGGCATCGGCAACGTGCTCCTGCCGCCGCTGGTGAAGAAGTACTTCCCGGATCGAGTAGGCCTGGTCACCTCCCTCTATGTGACCATGATGTCCCTGAGCACCCTGCTGCCGCCGCTCGTGGCCGTGCCGGTCGCGGATGCCGCCGGCTGGCGCGTCTCCCTCGGCCTGTGGATGCTGCCGGCCCTGATCGCCCTCGTGCCCTGGATCACGATGCTGGTGCGGCATCGGGCGCAGGGGGTGGCCGGCCCCGTGCCGGAGGAGGCGGAACCGGCGCTGCTGGGCCGCATCTGGCATTCATCGGTCGCCTGGGCCATCGCCGTCGTGTTCGCCGCGTCGTCCCTCAACGCCTACGCGATGTTCGCCTGGTTGCCGCAGCTGTTGATCCAGACCGCCGGGGTGACGCCGGCCCAGGCCGGAACCCTCCTCTCCCTGTATGCGGCGGTCGGCCTGCCGTGTGCCCTGGTCATCCCCTATTTCACCGTGCGGCTGAAGAATGTGGGGGTGCTGGTCTACATCGGCGTGCTCGCGTTCCTGGTGGGCTACCTCGGTCTGCTCCTGGCGCCGACCGTTCTGACCTTCGTCTGGGTCTTCTTCGCCGGCCTTGGTCCGCTGTTCTTCCCGCTGGCTCTGGTGCTGATCAACCTCCGCACCCGCACGCATGAGGGGTCCGTGGCGTTGAGCGGGTTCGTGCAGAGCGTCGGCTACACGATCGGCGCCCTGGGGCCTCTCACGGTGGGTCTGCTCCACCAGCTGACCGGTGGCTGGACCTGGCCCCTCGTCTTCCTGATCGGAACTGCCCTCGCCGTCACCTTCGCCGGTGCCGTGCTGTCCCGCCCGCACCTGCTCGAGGACGACCTCGCCCGCTAGCCGGCGGGCCTCAGGCGACCAGGTCGGCTCGGTGGATCAGGGCTGCGGCGCCGATCAGCGGGCCGTCGCCGGAGAGAGCGGATGCGACGACCCGCACCCGGGTCGCGAAGGAGAACACCGTGCGCTCGGCGACGGCTGCCCGCACGAAGTCGAACAGGTCAGGTGTCACGTGTGAGAACCCTCCGCCGATCGCGACCACGTCGAGGTCCACGAGGTTGGTCGCCGAGGCGATCGCCTGGCCGATGGCCTGGCCGCAGCGCTTCACCGCGGCGACCGCGATCGGGTCGCCGGCGGCGTACGCGGCCGAGAGGTCCTCGCCGGTGAGGCCCGTCCAGCCCTGGGCGCGCGCCCAGGCCACGGTGCGCGGGCCGGACGCGACGGCCTCGAGGCATCCGGTGCCGCCGCAGGCGCAGGGGTCGTCGAACCCGCCGACCTCGATGTGGCCGATGTGCCCGGCGTTGCCGCTGGAACCCGAAACGGTGGTTCCACCCAGGATCAGGCCGCCACCCACGCCCGTGGACACGACCATGCCCATCAGGCTGCCGGCACCCTGCCCCGCGCCGAGCCAGTGCTCGGCGAGCGTGATGCAGAGGCCGTCCAGGCGCAGGCGCACGGGCGCATCCGGCACGAGTGCGGCCACGAAGTCGCGCAAGGGGTAGTCCCGCCAGGCGGGAAGGTTCAGCGGGGAGACCAGACCCGTCTCCACCGTGATCGGACCAGCGGTGCCGATGCCGACGCCGAGCAGGGGAGCGCCGTCCGGCAGGCTTGCGTGCGCACGGCTGAGCACGGATTCGACGGCGGCCGCCAACTCGTCGGCGGTTCTCTGTGGACCGGTGGGGGAGCGGTGGCGGCTGGCAGCGAGCACGGCGCCGCGCTCGTCGACGAGGGCGGCTTCGACCTTGGTACCACCGAGGTCGACGGCGAGAGCATAACGGGGGAGCATGCTTCGAGCCTAGGGCGTGCCGAGTTCAGCTGCTCATGCTCAGGTGAGCAACATAAACAACAGCCGTTGATCGGGGGAGACCGGCGACCTAGGCTGGGGTCATACCGGACGGAGCACCATGGCGGACACTGACGAGCTATTGTCTATTCGCGCGGCCGAGTTGTACTACGAGGAAAACAAAACGCAGGACGAAATCGGCACCGTGCTGCGCCTGACCCGCTGGAAGGTGGGCCGGCTCCTGGCCCAGGCGAAGGCCAGCGGCTTCATCCGCATCGAGATCGTGCATCCCCGCGCCCGCCGTCTCTCCATCGAACGCCGGCTGCGCGAGAAGACCGGGCTGACGGATGCCATCGTCGTCTCCTCCGCCGGCGTCACCGGTGACGAGGAACTCCAGTCCCGCACCGCGCAGGCCGCCGCCGACTACCTCGCCGCCCTGCGCCCGGTGCCGCGTACGCTCGGCATCAGCTGGGGCCGCACCCTGCACGAGGTGTCGCTGCACGTGGCCCAGGGGTGGGCCACCGGAGTCAACGTCGTGCAGATCAACGGCGGTGTCAGCCTCAACCGGCGGGCCGGCACGGCGGCCGCCACGGCCGTCACCATCGCCCACAAGGGTTCGGGCGCGGCGACCCTGTTGCCGAGCCCGGCCATTCTCGAGCATCTGGAGACCAAGAACGCGATCGAAGCCGATCGCTCCGTCGCGGCCGTGCTCAATCTGGGCGCAACGGCATCCGCCTATCTGTTCAGCGCCGGCCAGGCCGACCAGAATTCGGCCCTCGTCGACAGCGGCTACCTCACCGCCGAGCAGATCGCCGAGCTGGTCCGAAAGGGAGCCGTGGGGGACGTCGTCGGCCGCTACATCGACAGCACCGGCAACATCGTCGACCCCGAACTCGACTCTCGCACCGTCGGCATCCAACTCGAGCAGCTCCGCCACGCGAAAACGGCGGTCGCCGTCATCGCCGGGAGTTCCAAGCACGCCATCGCCCGAGCCGTCGTCGGCAGCGGCCTGTGCACCGTTCTCGTCACCGATGAAGAAACCGCCCTCGCCGTGCTCGGCGACGACTCCTGACCGAACCCCGACCGCAAGGACTCTTCATGACAACCAGCCACTCGGTTATGGCCCAGTTGAACACCGGGGAGCGCGCCCTGGCGCTCATCGGCGGGGAAGCCACGGATGCCAACCTGCGCCGCTACCTGCACGGCATTCCCGGCATCGACGCCGTCGGCCTCGAGCAGCGCGCTGCCGACCTCGGCACCCGCTCGATCAAGACCAGCTCGAAGAAGTGGGCGATCGACAAGATCATCAGCCTGATCGACCTCACCACGCTCGAGGGTGCCGACACCCCCGGCAAGGTGAAGTCACTGGTCGGCAAGGCCCTCACCCCCGACGCCGGCGACCTCAGTTGCCCGCGCGTCGCCGCCGTCTGCGTTTACGGCGACATGGTGAAGCACGCCGTCGCGGCCCTCGGCTCTGCGCACTCCCGGGGCACGGATGCCGGCGTGCGTGTCGCCGCCGTCGCCACCGCCTTCCCGAGCGGCCGGGCGTCCCTCGCGGTCAAGCTCGCCGACGTGCGCGACGCGGTCGACGCGGGCGCCGACGAGATCGACATGGTCATTGACCGCGGGGCGTTCCTGTCCGGGCGGTTCGCTCAGGTCTACGACGAGATCGTGGCCGTCAAGCAGAACTGCCGCCGCCCCGACGGCAGCGCCGCGCACCTCAAGGTGATCCTCGAAACCGGGGAACTGAACACCTATGACAACGTGCGCCGCGCGTCGTGGCTGGCCATTCTGGCCGGCGCCGACTTCATCAAGACCTCCACCGGCAAGGTGCCCGTCGCGGCCACCCTGCCCGTGACCCTGTCGATGCTGGAGGTCGTGCGCGACTGGCACCGCCTCACGGGGGCGAAGGTCGGCGTGAAGCCGGCCGGTGGCATCCGCACCTCCAAGGACGCCACGAAGTACCTCGTGACCGTCGCCGAGACCGTGGGCGAGGAATGGCTGTCGCCCGGCCTGTTCCGATTCGGGGCGTCGAGCCTGCTGAACGACGTGCTGATGCAGCGCCAGAAGATGACCTCCGGGCACTACTCCGGTCCCGACTACGTGACGATGGATTAAGGATTACCCCATGAGCTTTCTTGACTACGCTCCGGCCCCGGAGTCCCAGGCCGTGCTGAACCTTCGTGCGGACTACGGACTCTTCATCGACGGCGAGTTCGTCGCCGGTCGGGGGGAGCCGTTCCAAAGCATCAACCCCGCCACCGAGAAGCAGATCGCCATGATCGCGCACGCCAATGCGGCGGATGTCGACATGGCCGTTGCCGCCGCTCGTCGCGCCTACGACAAAACCTGGTCGAAGCTCTCCGGCAGCGACCGCGGCAAATACCTGTTCCGAATCGCGCGTCTGGTGCAGGAGCGGGCCCGCGAGCTCGCCGTCGCCGAGACCCTCGACAATGGCAAGCCGATCAAGGAGAGCCGCGACGTCGACGTGCCCCTGGTCGCCGCCTGGTTCTTCTACTACGCCGGCTGGGCCGACAAACTCGACCACGCCGGGGTCGGCCCGACGCCATCGGCACGGGGCGTCGCCGCCCAGGTGATCCCGTGGAACTTCCCTCTGCTGATGCTCGCCTGGAAGATCGCCCCGGCCCTCGCGGCCGGCAACACGGTCGTGCTCAAACCGGCCGAGACCACCTCGCTGACCGCCCTGCTCTTCGCCGAGATCCTGCAGCAGGCCGACCTGCCGGCCGGCGTCGTCAACATCGTCACGGGGGGACGTGACACCGGCCAGGCCCTCGTAGGTCACCCCGGTGTCAACCTGGTCGCCTTCACCGGGTCCACCGGCGCCGGCCGGGCCATCGCCCGGTCGATCGCCGGCACCGACAAGAAGGTCATCCTCGAGCTCGGCGGCAAGGCTGCCAACATCGTCTTCGACGACGCCCCCATCGACCAGGCCATCGAGGGCATCGTCAACGGCATCTTCTTCAACCAGGGCCACGTCTGCTGCGCCGGCAGCCGCCTGCTCGTGCAGGAGTCGATCCACGACGACGTCATCGAGCGCCTCAAGGCGCGTCTGTCCACGTTGCGCCTCGGCGATCCGCTGGACAAGAACACCGACATCGGCGCCATCAACAGCGCGGAGCAGCTGGCCCGCATCCGTGAACTGACCGACATCGGCGAGCAGGAAGGCGCCGAGCGCTGGAGCCCGGACTGCGTGCTGCCGGAGACCGGCTTCTGGTTCAAACCGACCATCTTCACGAACGTCTCCACCAGCCACCGCATCGCCCGCGACGAGGTGTTCGGCCCCGTGCTCTCGGTGCTCACCTTCCGCACCCCGGCCGAGGCCGTGGCCAAGGCGAACAACACGCCCTACGGTCTCTCCGCCGGAATCTGGACGGAGAAGGGCAGCCGGATGCTGGCCGTGGCCGACAAGCTGCGCGCCGGTGTGATCTGGGCCAACACCTTCAACCGGTTCGACCCGGCCAGCCCCTTCGGCGGGTACAAGGAATCCGGCTACGGACGCGAGGGCGGCCGCCACGGTCTCGCCGCCTATCTCAAACCCGCCGCCGGCCGTTCGGCCGCGCGCGCCGTGCCCCCCGCGGAGAAGACCGCCGTTCCCCGAAAGAAGGCCGCGAAGTGACCCGTCTCGCCGTTCCCAAGACGTACAAGCTCTACCTCGGCGGCAAATTCCCGCGCAGTGAATCGGGACGGGTCTATGCGATCCAGTCCCACGACGGGGAATTCCTCGCCAATGCTGCCAAGGCCAGCCGCAAGGATGCCCGCGATGCGGTCGTCGCCGCCCGGTCCGCCCTCGGCGGCTGGGCCGGGGCCACGGCCTACAACCGTGGCCAGGTGCTCTACCGCATCGCAGAACTGCTCGAGGGGCGCCGGGCGCAGTTCACGGCGGAGATCGTTCAATCGGAGGGGGTGAGCGTCGCGGTCGCCGCCGCCCAGGTCGACGAGGCCATCGACCGCTGGGTCTGGTACGCAGGCTGGGCCGACAAATACCTGCAGGTCGCCGGCAACGCCAACCCGGTGTCGGGGCCGTACTTCAACCTGTCGGTGCCGGAGCCCACGGGCGTCGTCGCCATCATCGCGCCGCAGACCGGCGGTTCGCTGCTCGGACTGGTCAGCGCGGTCGCCCCGGCACTGGTGTCCGGCAACACGGTGGTCGTCGTGGCGAACGAGACCATGCCGCTGTCGGCGATCAGCCTGGGAGAGGTGCTGGCCACGAGCGACGTTCCCGGAGGCGTGGTCAACGTGCTCACCGGGTCTCCGGCCGAGATGGCGCCGTGGCTGGCCAGCCACGCCGACGTCAACGCCCTCGACCTGGTCGGCGCCGGCGACCTCGACTGGATCCACCTCGAGATCGACGCGGCCGAGACGCTCACCCGGGTGCTCCAGCCCGAGAACGGTCCGGATGCCGCGAGCCCCTCGCTCGCCCGCATCCTGGCGTTCACCGAGACCAAGACGATCTGGCACACCAAGGGCCTGATCTAGCCGCCTTACGCCTCGTGCGGCCGCTCGGTGTCGTCGTCGCGGAGCAGATCCTCGAGGGCCTGGTCCACCTCGTCGAGCACGGGCTCGGCACCCTCAGCCGAGCTGGTCAGGCGGGCCACGAGGGCCTGCGGGTCGTCGAGGTCGGTGGACGAGGGCAGAAGGTCAGGGTGGGCCCACAGTTCGTCGCGCTTCTCGTTGCCGACGGCATCCGTCACGGCTTGCCACATGAAGGCGGCCTCGCGGAGGCGGCGGGGGCGCAGTTCGAGCCCGACCAGGGTGGCGAACGCGGACTCGGCGGGGCCACCGGATGCCCGGCGTCGCTTCACCGTCTCGGCGATGGCGTCCGCGCGGGGCAACCGGCTCGTGGCCTCGAGGGTGACCACGTCGACCCAGCCCTCGATCAGGGCGAGCATCGTCTCCAGCCGGGCGAGGGCGGCCAGCTGGGCCTCACTCTTCGGCGGGATCAGCGAGCCGTCGACCATGGCCGCACGCAATTCCTCCGGGTTGGCCGGGTCGAAACCGTCGGCCAGTTGCTCGAGACGGCTCGAATCGATGTGGATGCCGCGGGCGAAGTCTGTGATCGAGCTGATCAGGTGCAGGCGCAGCCAGCGCGAGTGGCGGAACAAACGCGCGTGGGCGAGTTCGCGCACGGCGAGGTAGATCTGGACCTGGTCGGCGGGAACGTCGAGACCCTCGCCGAACGCGGCCACGTTCTGCGGAAGCAGGGCGGCCTGTTGGTCGCTGAGCAGGGGGATCCCGATATCGCCGCCGGAGACGACCTCGGTAGACAGCTGGCCGACAACCTGGCCGAGCTGCATGGCGAACAGGGTGCCGCCGATGCTGCGCATCATCTGACCGGCGCCGGCCATCATGCCCTTGAGCTCTTCCGGGGCCTGGTCCGTGAGCACGCGGGTCAAAGAATCGGAGATGCTCGTCGCCACGGGTTCGGCCAGTTGCGTCCACAACGGCATGGTCGCGGTGACCCACTCCTTGCGGGTGATCAGGCGCGGGGGAGCGGTGAGCTCGGCGACCAAGATCACCTCGTCCAGCCACAGGGCGGCGATGTGGAAGGCCTGGTCAAGGGCCACCCGTTCGTCGGGGGTCACGACGAGCTGCCCCTGCGCTGCGCGTTCCTGCCCCTGGCTGAGCGCGGCGTCCCAGTTGGGGGACCCGTCGCCGCCTCCGCGCAGAGCACCCTGAAGCTGGCTCATCAGCGCTGAGATGCTCGCGGGGTCACCCGGCAGTCCGGCCGCACCGGCCAATTGGCTCGGATCGATTGACGACTTCCCGCTCAGGATGTCGCGCAGCATGTCCCGAAACTCATCTTCGGGATTGGGACCCGCATCGGGTCGGGAGTCATCGTCGGCCATTTCAGGCACCTCTCAGTCACGTGCTTCTACGCTAGCCCGAGATCCCCGGCGCGGACTGGGAAATGTCCTACGCTGGTAAACCGGTGTCCGCCTGTCGCGAACAGCCCGCATAATCCCTGGAAGGAAACCGGTGGCCCTCTTCACCGATCACTCAGCACGACCGCCTGCTCGGTCCGATCGCGCCGTCAGTGCCGGCTGGGTGGTCCTCGGTATAGCGATGATCATCGGCCTCATTCTGGCCGTGACCCCGTCGCCGTACGTGATCGAGAAGCCCGGACCCGTCTACAACACCATCGGCACAGCCGAAAAGGACGGCGAGCAGATTCCTCTCATCTCCGTGTCCGGCGAGCCCGTCTATCCCACCGAGGGAACCCTGGATCTGCTGACCGTCTCGCTGGTGGGCAACCCCGACAACCGACCGAGCTGGTTGACGGTTGCCGCCGCCTGGCTGGATCCCAACCAGGCTGTGATCCCGATCGAGTCGGCCTTCCCGCCCGATGTGAGCACGAAGCAGCGGGAGGAGCAGAACCAGGTGCAGATGGTGAACTCGCAGCAGGATGCGATCGCCGCAGCCCTGACCAACCTCGACTACGACTACCCGACGATCCTCTCGGTCGTCTCCCTGCCCGACGACTCGCCCGCAGCGGGCATCATCGAGGCCGGCGACCAGGTGGTCTCTGTGAACGGTGAAGACGTCGGCGACATCACGGCACTGCGCGGCGCGCTCGCCAGGAACGGGATCGACTCCCCGGCCTCGATCGGCGTCATCCGCGACGGAGAGGCCCGGACCGTGGAAATCACCCCGATTGCGTCGGGCGACGCCGTGGTGGTCGGGATCAACGTCACAAGCGAGTACGACTTCCCGTTCGACGTGGCCATTCAACTGGACTCGGTCGGCGGACCCAGCGCCGGACTGATGTTCGCGCTCGGCATCATCGACACGCTCACCCCGGGCTTCCTGCAGGGTGGCGCGGATGTCGCGGGCACCGGCACGATCAACCAGGCCGGCGAAGTGGGTCCCATCGGCGGCATCCGTCAGAAACTGATCGGAGCAGACGACAGCGGCGCGGACTGGTTCCTCGCACCGGCCGACAACTGCGACGAGGTCACCGGTCATGTACCGGAGGGGATGACCGTCTTCTCCATCGAGACGCTCGACGATGCGCTGGCCACGCTCGACGCCATCCGTACCGACGCGGACACTGCCGCGGACACCGACGCGCTGGAGCAGTGCCCACTCGGTTAAGCCCGGGCTGCTGCCCAGCGAACGTGCGGCATTCGTTCGGAACGGCTGTCTAGAATGAAACCTGACCGTCGATTTCGAGATCAAGAGGCCAATCCGTGAGTTCACAACAAGCCCGTAGCGCTCCCCAGCGCAGCCGTGCTCCCCTCGCCATTACGGCAGCGATCATTGCCGGGCTGGTGATCATCTTCTTCGTATTCGCAGGGCTCTATGCCGACGTGCTCTGGTTCGACCAACTGGGCTTCCTGAGTGTGCTGACCACACAGTGGTTCGCCGGTGCCGGCCTCTTCGTCATCGGATTCGTCGCGATGGCGGTTCCGGTCTGGGTGAGTATCCAGATCGCCTACCGTTTGCGGCCCGTCTACGCGAAGCTCAATTCGCAGCTCGACCGTTACCAGCAGGTCATCGAGCCGCTGCGCCGGCTGGCGATGTTCGGTATCCCCGCTCTGCTCGGCCTGTTCGCCGGTGTTGCCGCCGCGACCCGGTGGCAGGTCGTGCTGATGTGGCTGAACCGCACGGAGACCGGCCGGGTCGACCCGCAGTTCAAGTTCGACATCTCGTTCTACCTGTTCGACCTTCCCTTCTTCCAGTCGGTGCTGGGCTTCGCCTCGGCCGTTGTGCTCATCTCGGCCCTGGTCGCCGCGGCAACGAGCTACCTGTACGGTTCGATCCGGGTGAGCGGGCGCGAGGTCATCGTCTCCAAGGCCGCACGCGTTCAGATCGCCGTCACCGCGAGCCTCTACCTGCTGTTGCAGGCCGCGAGCATCTGGCTCGAGCAGTATTCCACTCTGACCAACGCGAACGACCTGATCACGGGCGCCGGCTACACCGACGTCAACGCGACGATCCCCGGCCGCGCCATTCTGGCCGGCATCGCCGCGGTCGTCGCGATCCTGTTCCTCGTCACGGCTGTCGTCGGTCGCTGGCGTCTGCCCATCGTCGGCACAGCGCTGCTGATCGTGAGCAGCCTGCTGGTCGGGTCCCTCTACCCGTGGGTCGTGCAGCGCTTCCAGGTGGACCCGAGCGCGAAGACGCTCGAGGAACCCTATATCCAACGCAATATCGACCTCACCCGCGATGCCTACGGTCTGGCGGACATCGAAGAGATCCCCTATAACGCGAGCACGACTGCCGAGCCCGGCGCACTGCGCGCCGACGCCGAGACCACGGCGAACATCCGTATTCTCGACCCGGCCCTGGTCAGCGATGCGTTCTCCCAGCTCGAGCAGTTCAAGCAGTACTACCAGTTCCCGCAGAACCTCGACGTTGACCGCTACACGATCGACGGCAAGTCGCAGGACACCGTGGTCACCGTGCGCGACCTCAAACTCGAGGGTCTGAACGCGGGCAACACCTGGGTCAACTCCACCGTGGTGTACACGCACGGTTACGGCGTGGTGGCGGCGTACGGCAACCAGCGCTCGGCCGACGGCCAGCCTGTGTTCCTCGAGTCCGGCATCCCGACCACCGGGTCGCTGCCCGAGTACGAGCCGCGGATCTACTTCGGTGAGACGAGCCCGCCGTATTCCATCGTGGGTGCGCCCGAGGGCAGCAAGCCCGTCGAGCTCGACTACCCGTCGGGCACGGATGGCGCGCAGCAGACGTACACGACGTTCACCGGTGACGGCGGGCCGAAGCTCGACAACGCGTTCAACAAGTTGATCTACGCGCTCAAGTTCCAGTCGGAGCAGATCTTCCTGGCCAACGCCGTGAACGAGAAGTCGCAGATCCTCTACGACCGCGACCCGGTCACCCGCGTGCAGAAGGTGGCGCCGTACCTCACCCTCGACTCCGACGCCTACCCGTCGGTCGTCGACGGCAAGGTCAAGTGGATCGTCGACGGCTACACGACGTCGGCCAGCTACCCGTACTCCACCTCGGTGGGTCTGAGCGACGCGATCGCCGACACGGAGACGCCCCCGCAGCCGTTCGCACTCGACCAGATCAACTACATGCGCAACTCGGTCAAGGCCACGGTCGACGCCTACGACGGCTCGGTCACCCTGTACGCCTGGGACGACGAGGATCCGCTGCTCAAGACCTGGCAGAAGATCTTCCCGACGACCATCAAGCCGATGACCGAGATGAGCGGCGACCTGATGAGCCACGTGCGCTACCCGGCGGACCTGTTCAAGGTGCAGCGCAAGGTTCTCGGCAAGTACCACGTCACCGACCCAGGGTCCTTCTACTCGGTCGACGACGCCTGGACCACCCCGAACGACCCGGTGTCGCCGTCGACGAACACGACCCTGCAGCCGCCGTACTACCTGACCATGCAGGTGCCCGGCCAGGAATCGCCGTCGTTCTCGCTGTACTCGACCTTCATCCCGGATGCCAGTGGAGCCACCAGCCGTAACGTGCTGACCGGTTACCTGGCGGTCGACGCGGATGCCGGTTCGACCGACGGCAAACGGTCAGAGGGGTACGGCAAGCTTCGTCTGCTCAACCTTCCGGAGGATGTGACCGTGCCCGGCCCCGGCCAGGTGCAGGCGAAGTTCAACGCCGACCCGACCGTGTCCACCCAGTTGAACCTGCTCAAGCAGGGTCAGTCGAAGGTGCTCAACGGCAACCTGCTCACGTTGCCCGTCGGTGGCGGTCTGCTCTACGTACAGCCTGTCTACGTGCAGTCAACCGGTGAAACCAGCTACCCGCTGCTGCAGAAGGTGCTCGTCGCCTTCGGAGACCAGATCGCGTTCGAGGACACGCTGGACAAGGCGCTCGACGTGCTCTTCGGAGGTGACTCCGGCGCCAACGCCGGTGACACCTCGGTGCCGCCGTCGGAGACGCCCGTCGAAGGGGAGGCGCCCGCTGAGGGCGACACCACGCCGTCGACCTCGACCGGGGACCCGGCGACGGATGCCCAGCTGAAGTCGCTCCTGGCGGAAGCCAAGATCGCCGTCACCGACAAGCAGGCTGCCTTGACGACCGGTGACTTCACGGCTTACGGCGCCGCCGACAAGAAGCTGAACGACGCGGTCGCCAAGATGCTGGTGCTGCTCGACCAGTAGCGCCCAGTAGGCCGCTTCACATCCGTTGCGCGGGTGCTGCGCCGTTTCGCGGGAGGCATGCCTCCCGCAGAGCGGCGCAGCACCCGCGTTTCGCATTGCGGGCATGCGCCGCGCCCGTGTGGTCGGACCGCACCCGGGGCTGTGGTAAATTGGTACTTGTAACGCGGGGTGGAGCAGTTCGGTAGCTCGCTGGGCTCATAACCCAGAGGTCGTAGGTTCAAATCCTGCCCCCGCAACCACTGCACAAAACAGGCCGGTCCAGCAGAAATGCTGGGCCGGTCTTTTTTCTTGTCCGGTCGTCGTCCGTCCCCTGGAGGAATCCGCAATGGCTGAACTGCTCTACCGTCTGGGGAGGCTGGCGGCTCGCCGTGCCTGGGCCGTGATCGCGGTCTGGGGTGTCATCCTCGTCCTCACCGGGGTCGGGTTCCTCGTGGGATTCAAGGGCCTCACGACGAACTTCGACATCCCCGGCACCGCGTCGGGCGCAGTCGCCGAGAAACTCCAGGAGCAGCTTCCGGACTTCGCCGGGGCATCGGGCACCGTGGTCTTCGAGACCACCGACGGGTCGGCATTCAACGACGATCAACGTGCGCAGATCGGTTCACTCGTCGCCGGTGCCGGCGAACTGCCGGACGTCGCCGACGTCATCGACCCGTTCGAGGCCGAGCAACAGCGGGCTGATCGCGAGCAGGACGTGGTCGATGGGCGCGTTCAGATCGATGCCGGACGGGCGCAGCTCGACGCCGGGCAGGCCGGGCTCGATGCCGGTCGTGCCCAACTCGCCGCCGCGCAGACCCAGCTCGAGCAGGCCTGGCTACAGCCCGACCAGCCCCTCGAGCAGCTGGCCGCCTACGAGCAGCAGCAGGCTCAGCTCGACGCCGGGGTGGTGGAGCTGGACGCCCAGCAGACCACGCTCGACGACTCCCGCAGCCAGCTCGACCAGGATGCGGAAGAGCTTGAACTGGGCGCCGTGCTCCTCGATCTCTCCGCCGGAATCCGCGTCGTCTCGGAAGACGGTGCGGCCGCCCTCGTGAACGTCTCTTTCTCCGAGCCGCGCATGGAGCTTCCCGCCGAGTCGCAGCAGGCCGTCATGGACCACTTCGAGTCCGAGCCGGTCGACGGTGCTCGGGTGTCGTTCTCCTCCGACATCGCGCAAACCGTGCCGCAGCTGATCGGGATGGGCGAGATCGTGGGCGTCGGTTTCGCTGCGATCATCCTGCTCGTGATGCTCGGCTCGGTGCTGGCCGCCGCACTACCCATCGTCACGGCCCTCGTCGGCGTCGCGATCGCCTCCCTCGGAGCGCTCTCGTTCTCCGGCGTCATCCAGATGGCCTCGGTCACACCGTTCCTCGGGGTCATGCTCGGCCTGGCGGTCGGCATCGACTACTCACTCTTCGTGATCAACCGGCACCGCAGGCAGCTGCTCGAGGGCGCCGAGGTGCGCGAATCGATCGGCCTGGCGAACGGAACCGCCGGCAACGCGGTGGTCTTCGCCGGCACCACGGTCATCGTCGCGCTGCTCGCGCTGAATGTCACGGGTGTGCCGTTCCTCGGCCTGATGGGGACCGTCGGAGCCGTGGCCGTCGCAGTCGCCGTGATGATCTCGATCAGCCTGACGCCCGCGATCCTCGGGCTGCTCGGTGAGCGCGTGCTCGGCCGCCGTGCCCGCACGCGCATCGGCCAGGCACACCACGAAGACACGCAGGCCCGGCCGATGCCCACCTGGCGCGCGATCGCCACCGTGCTGGCGGCCGTCGCGGTGCTGCTCATCCTCGCCATCCCGTCACTGTCGATGCGGGTCGGCCTGCCCGACGGGTCCGTCGAACCGGTCGAATCCGCGTCCTACCAGGCGTTCACGGCTACTGAGGAGAACTTCGGTGCCGGCGCGAACGGACCGTTACTCGTCACCGCCACCCTGCCTGAGGGTCTGGATCGCCCCGGGGTGCTCGGCGCCCAGGTCGGTGTGGCGCGCACTCTCGCCGGTCAGGACGGCGTTGTCGGCGTCGCTCCCATCGCCGTCTCCGCGGACAACTCGCTCGCCGCTTTCCAGGTCGTTCCGACCGGGGGACCGAACAGCGAGTCCACGGAGCAGCTCGTGCGGGACATCCGTTCGATGCCGCCCCATAACAGCGGCGTGACGCTCGGCGTTGCAGGTCAGGCTGCCATCAACATCGACATCTCCGAGAACCTCGCAGACGTGCTGCCGACCTATCTGGCGGTCGTCGTCGGGTTGTCGCTGCTGATCATGATTCTGGTGTTCCGCTCGATCCTGGTGCCACTGATCGCGACCGGCGGATTCATCCTGTCGCTGTTCGCGACCTACGGGGCGACCGTCGCCGTGTTCCAGTGGGGGTGGTTCGCCGGCCCGCTCGGCATCGCGACCGGCCCGATCCTGAGCTTTCTGCCGGTGATCCTGGTGGGAGTGCTTTTCGGGCTGGCGATGGACTACCAGCTGTTCCTAGCCTCCGGGATGCGCGAGGCGTACGTGCGCGGGGCATCCGCCCGGCTCGCGGTGGCCCGTGGGTTCCGCGCCGGCCGCTCGGTGGTCACTGCCGCCGGGCTCATCATGGTGTCGGTCTTCGGCGGTTTCGTTTTCTCCGAGTCGACGATGATCCGCTCCATCGGATTCGGGCTCGCGTTCGGTGTGCTCATTGACGCGTTCGTGGTGCGGATGCTGCTCATGCCGGCACTCATGCACCTGCTGGGCCGCGCCGCCTGGTGGCTGCCGCGCCGGCTCGACCGTATCCTGCCCAACGTCGACGTGGAGGGCACAGCGCTCGCGCGACGCCACCACGGCTGAGCCCAGGGCAGGCCGCGCCTGTGGGCTGCCTAGGCCGCGGCGCCGGCCGTTGTGGCTGCGGGTACCTCGACCAGCCGGCCCGTCGCCACATCGTAGATGTAGCCGTAAACCGGGATGCCGCGCGGAACGAGCGGGTGAGCCTTGATGCGGGCCACGTCCTCGAGCACGCTCGCCGCCTGGTCGGTGATGGTCAGCCAGTCGATGTAGTTCCCCTCGGTGGAACCCGGGCCGGAACCGACCTCGTAGAACCCGGCGTCGCCCAGGGCTGCCGTCTCCAGACTGTTGGCGAGCAGCCCACGGATCACCTCGTCGGTGAAGAACTCCATCCCGCAATTGGTGTGGTGGATGACGAACCACTCCTTCGTGCCCAGGAGTTTGTAGGAGATGACGAGCGACCGGATGGCGTCGTCGGACGCGCGTCCGCCTGCGTTGCGAATGACGTGGGCGTCGCCCTCGCTCAATCCGGCGTACTTGGCCGGATCGAGGCGGGCGTCCATGCAGGTGAGGATCGCGAAACCGCGCGCCGGCGGCAAGGCGAGTGCGGACTTGTCGCCGAATTCGTTGGCGTACGCGGCGTTGGCGGACAGGACTTCTGCGAGAACGGTCACGGAGGGATCCTTCACTGTCGAGGGGTGCGGGGGGGTCGTGCCGCCATCGTAGCCACCCTCTCTGAGGCGCAGCCCGGCGTCGCAGAATGATTACCCCGTGTGTCGGCCTGCCCCGAGGCTGTGGTAAGCTTGTCCTTGCAGCGCGGGGTGGAGCAGTTCGGTAGCTCGCTGGGCTCATAACCCAGAGGTCGTAGGTTCAAATCCTGCCCCCGCAACCATCAGCCCCCGGAACCACACGGTTCCGGGGGCTTTTCTGTTCCCGCCGCACAGGTTTGTGCGACGGGCGTTCCATCAGAAGGAGTCGCTCATGCCACTGGTTCGAATCGATCTGAACCGAGGCCGTTCGAATGCGGCCGTGACCGCAATCGCCGATGCGATCCACGAGGCGATCGTCGAGGTCTATGGCATTCCTCTGCGCGACCGTTTCCAGATCGTCACCCAGCACGATGCGGGCGCGATCATTGCACAGGATGCCGGTCTCGGCTTCGAACGCAGCGAGGGCGTGGTGATGATCCAGATCTTCACCCAGCGGGGTCGTAGCGTCGCCACCAAGCAGGCGCTCTACTCCGGCATCAACGCCCGACTGGGACTGGCCGGGGTCTCCGGTGAGGACGTCTTCATCGGCTATGTGGAGAGCGGTCCGGAGGACTGGTCCTTCGGCTTCGGAACCGCCCAGTACATCACCGGCGAGATCGCGGTCCCGGCGAGCGGGTCCCCGGTCGAGTAAGTTCGATATGCACCAGGTCACCGGCGAACCCCCGCTGTTTCAGGCCACCGCACGACAGTCGGGAACAGTTCAGTTATGAAGCTCAAGATCAGCCTTCTAGCCGCTTTCGGTGTCGCTTCGCTGGCGCTGGCGGGATGCACCGGCACCGGCACCGGTTCGGGCGACGGCGGTTCGCCGGCGGGGGAGCCGGTCACGATCGCCGTGGTCACCCACGGCACCGCCGGCGACGCCTTCTGGGACGTCGTCAAGAGCGGCGCCGAGCAGGCCGGCACCGACCTCGGAGCCACCGTCACCTACCAGGGCGACGGTGACCCGGTCAAGCAGAGCCAGCTGATCGAGGCGGCCATCGCCACCGATCCGGACGGCCTGATCGTGTCGATGGCCAACCCGGATGGAGTCAGGGGTGCGGTCGAGAAGGCCGTGGCCGCGGGCATCCCCGTGATCACCATCAACTCGGGCCTGGAGAAGTCCCGCGAGTTCGGCGCGCAGACCCACATCGGCCAGAGTGAGTTCATCGCGGGCCAGGGAGCCGGCGAGAAACTGGCTGAGGCCGGTGTGTCCAACGTGATCTGCGTCATCCACGAGGCCGGTAACTCCGGGCTCGAAGAGCGCTGCGCGGGCGCAGCGGACACGGTCGGCGCAACCGTGAGCAACGTGCAGGTCGACGTCGCCAACCTCGCCGATGCCCAGAACACCATCAAGAGCAAACTCCTGGCCGATCCGTCCATCGACGCCGTGCTCACGCTGCAGACCGGCGTAGCCGTGGCCGCGAGCCAGGCCGTCGATGAAGCGGGCAGCTCGGCCACGCTGGCCACCTTCGACGTCTCGGCCGACGTGACCCGGCTCATCCTGGACGGTGGCATGTTGTTCGCCGTCGACCAGCAGCCGTACTCGCAGGGTTACCTGCCGGTGTCGTTCCTGACTCTGCAGAAGCGCAATGGCGATGTCGTCGGTGGCGGGCTGCCCGTCTATTCCGGTCCGGGCTTCGTGACGAAGGAGAACGCGGCCGAGGTCGCCACGTTCGCGGAGAACGGCACGAGATGACCGTCGTCGTGGAGGCAGAGTTCACGGATCGGCTGAAACGGTCGCATCCGCTGCTCACTCTGTTGCGCCGGCCCGAGGTCGGCGCGCTTGTCGCGGCCGTGGCGATCTTCCTGTTCTTCTCTTTCTTCACGCAGGCATTCCTGACCCCTGCTGGTGTGTCCACCTGGCTGTACTCGGCCTCTCTCTTCGGGATCATGGCCGTGGCCGTCGCCCTGCTCATGATCGGCGGAGAGTTCGACCTCTCGGCCGGGGCGATGACGGGCACCACCGGGCTCATCGTGGGTGTGGTGACCACCCAGTGGGGACTGAACCTCGCGCTCGCGCTCGTGCTGGCCCTGGCCGTTGCCCTCGCGATCGGCGCCGCCAACGCGTTCGTCGTGATGAAGACCGGCCTGCCGAGCTTCATCGTGACTTTGGCCACGTTCTTCATCCTGCAGGGCTGCAACCTGGCTGTGACGAAGCTCGTGACCGGCAGCGTCGCCATCCAGGGCATGAATGCTGTGCCCGGTTTCCAGCAGGCCAAGGTCTTCTTCGGGTCGTCGTTCCCCGTGCTGGGCCTGGAAGTCAAAGTCTCCATCGTCTGGTGGATCGCACTCACCGCACTGGCCACCTGGGTATTGCTGCGCACCCGGCCCGGCAACTGGGTCTTCGCCGTCGGCGGCGAGGTCACGAGTGCCCGACAGGTCGGGGTGCCCGTCTTCCGGGTGAAGCTCGGCCTGTTCATGACCACGGCCGGCGCCGGCTGGCTGGTGGGCATGCTGCAACTCTTCGACGTGTCGACGGTGCAGGCCACCACCGGAGTCGGCCAGGAGTTCATCTACATCATCTGTGCCGTCGTGGGCGGATGCCTGCTCACTGGCGGTTACGGTTCGGCGATCGGCGCGGCCCTCGGTGCCCTGATCTACGGCATGGCGCTGCAGGGCATCGTGTTCGCGCAATGGGACAACAACTGGCTGAAGGCCTTCCTCGGCGGGATGCTGCTGCTCGCCGTGCTGGTCAACCTCCTCGTTCGCCGCCAGGCCGGGATGCGCTCATGACGCCGGCGCCGAGCCGTCCGGAGCCGATCCTCGAGGTGCGAGACATCGGCAAGGCCTATGGCGCAGTGCGGGCGCTGCAGGGCGTGTCGGCATCCGTCGGCGCCGGAGAGGTGCTCTGCGTTCTGGGAGACAACGGCGCGGGAAAGTCCACGTTCATCAAGATCCTGGCGGGCGCCCACCCGCACTCGGAGGGCACGCTCCTCGCCTTCGGGGCGGAACGCCGATTCATGCATCCACGGGAGGCACTCGACCTCGGGATCGCCACCGTCTATCAGGACCTGGCCGTGGTCGGGCTGATGCCGGTGTGGCGTAACTTCTTCCTCGGTGCCGAGCTGACCCGCGGCAGAGGCCCGCTGCGGCGACTCGATGCGGCCCGGATGCGCGCCACGACGAAGCACGAGCTCGCCCGGATGGGCATCGACCTGCGCGACGTGGACCAGCCGATCGGTACGCTCTCCGGCGGTGAACGGCAGTCCGTCGCCATCGCGCGCGCGGTGTACTTCGGGGCGAAGGTCGTCATCCTCGACGAACCCACGTCGGCGCTCGGCGTGAAGCAGGCCGGGGTCGTGCTCTCCTACATCGCCCGGGCCCGGGACCGGGGGCTCGGCGTGGTCTTCATCACGCACAATCCCCACCACGCCTACCCGGTCGGCGACCGTTTTCTGCTGCTGCAGCGCGGCCGGAGCCTGGGTGACTTCGCCAAGAGCGAGATCACGATCGACGAGATGACGGCTCTGATGGCCGGCGGTGCCGAACTCGAGGCGCTGGCCCACGAGCTGGAGCGCCGGTAGATTTCGGAGCAGTGCCGAGCGATCACCGATCGTTATTATGTCTGATGCTCACCAGAATTTATTTCTGCTTTCACTAGAATATGTGTTCTAACTGAGCTAGAATCATCTTGTGACCAACCCCACCGAAACCCTCGCAGCGGATGCCGCGCCCGGCCCGTCAGCCGCGGCGCTGGTGGTGGCTGAGCTGCGGGCTCTCGCGGGTGAACTGGGGTCGACCCTGGCGTGTGCGGGGGTGCGGAGCTTTGACGATGACGGGTTGCTGCAGGTGACCACGGCGGTCGAGGTGCTCGGCCGCCGCGTCGACGCCCTCCGGGTGGCGGCGGCCGGGGAGGTCGCCGACCGGTCCCGCCCCGAGCTCGGCACCTCGCAGTTGTCGGCGAGGAAGGGCTGCCGCACCGCCGGGGAACTGCTCGAGCGGCTCACCCTGGTGTCGGGCCCGACCGCCGGGCGACGGATGCGGCTGGGCAAGCAGCTCCGCACCGGCCGCTCCCTGAGCGGCGAACCGCTGCCGCCCACCTTTCCGGCGACCTCGATCGCTCTGGCCACCGGCGCGATCGGCGTCGACACGGCCGACGCCATCCTGACCGCGTTGGCGCCCACGCTGCGGTGCACCGACCTGGACTCGGTGCAGGCCGCGGAGAGCGAGCTGGTGGCGTCGGCGACGGGCACGAGTGCGCAGACCCCGGTGCCCGCGTCGGCGGATGAGGTCCGGTTGCAGGGCTCCGTCTGGAAGGCCGTGCTCGCGCCCGACGGGTCGCGGCCCGACGACCACGCCGTGGTGGCGCGGTCGTTCCGGCTCGGCCGGGAACGCGACGGCGTGGTGCCGGTGTCGGGGTCGTTGATGCCCGAGATCGCGGGCAAGCTGCGCCGCCTGTTCGACGCGTATCTGTCGCCGAAGAGTGCGCCGGTCGCCTTCCACGCCGAGGAAGACGCCGACACAAACCGGGAGGGGCTCACACCGGAGCAGGCGCGGCTCGAACGGGACGACCGCACGCCCGACCAGCGGCGGCACGACGTGCTCGCCGTGATCGTCGACGTCGCCTCCCGCGCCGGCGAGGCACCGACCATCGGCGGCGCCCCCGCCACGGTCCTCGTCAGCGTGCGGGAACAAGATCTCAGCGCGGAC
This sequence comes from Cryobacterium cryoconiti, assembly GCF_004403065.1. Lineage (GTDB taxonomy): Bacteria > Actinomycetota > Actinomycetes > Actinomycetales > Microbacteriaceae > Cryobacterium > Cryobacterium cryoconiti. The sequence goes on along the minus strand of NZ_SOHA01000034.1, from coordinate 155,357 downwards.
TTCGGTCAGGGCCGCGGCGTCGGCTGGATCGACGGCGTCGATTCCCCGATCCCGATCAGTGCCGTCAAGGATCTGGTCAGCACCGGCGGACAGCAGAAGGTCGTGATCAACGACGAGGGCCGCATCATCAAGCTCGGCTCACCCGAACGCTGCTTCACCCCCGCCCAGAGACGCGCGATCCAACTCCGCGACGGCACCTGCATCATCCCCTGGTGCAAAATCCCCGCCGGCATGACCGAGATCCACCACGTCATCCCGCATTCCGAGGGCGGGGCAACCCACACCGACAACGGCGTCTGCCTCTGCTGGTGGCACCACCGCTACCTCGCCGCCTCCGGCTGGGCGATCCGCATGGTCCGCGGCGCCGTGCAGATCATGGCACCACCCTGGCTCGAAACCGGGGCACGCAAATGGCGAAGGGTCACGAAGTCACGCACCCGGATGACGGACGCCATCGAACGCAAGAACATGACCCGCGACGATCAGTAGCCTGTTATCGTCGCGTACCGTGGAGTCCCAGGTTGTCCGACGACAGGAGCCCCATGATCACACCCCGCGATGCGTCCGATCTGGCCGCCCGGCAATCGACCCTGGCCCTTGCGCGGCAGGGTACGAAATTCTTCGGCCGCGAGCTGCACTCGCTCACCGATGACGAACTCGATGGCGACTCGCTTCTGCCGGGTTGGACCCGCCGTCACGTGGTGGCACACGTGGCATCCAACGCCCGGGCGCTGGGCCGACTGGCACAGTGGGCCGACACGGGCGTGGAGACCGTGATGTACGCCTCGCCGGAGGCGCGGAACGCCGAGGTCGCTGCGGGCAGCATCCTCCGCCCTGACGCGTTGCGTCGATCCTGGGCCGATTCGGCCGCCGACCTCGATCTCCGGTGGCAGAGTCTGCCGGCCGATCGCTGGTGTGCGCCGGTGCGGAACGGTCAGGGTGCCGCGATCCCACTGCGGGACAGCATCTGGATGCGCGCCCGCGAACTGTGGATCCATGCCGTCGACCTGGGCCACGGCGCCGGCTTCGAGAGTCTCCCCGGGGAGGTCCTCACGAGGCTGCTCGGCGATATCGTCGGAGCGTGGACGGCTCGCGGTGATGCCGACTACCGGCTCACCGCCACCGATTCGGCGCACGAGAGCTACGGCAGCGCGGATGCCGCCGAGCACGTCACCGGCAGCCTCGCCGACCTTGCCGCCTGGGCAGCCGGCCGGGGCAGTGGCGGCGTGGTGTCCAGCACGGGGGAGCCCTCAGCGGCCCCGCGCTGGCTCTGATCTGGCCTCAGTCCCCGCAGAGCGGCTTCGACCGGCTTCGACCGGCAGAGCCCGGCAGAGCCCGGCAGAGCCCGGCAGAGCCCGGCAGAGCGGCCACGACATGAAGAACGGCCCCGCACCTGGAGGTACGGGGCCGTTCTTCATTCATTCAGGCGGAGAGACTACTTGCCTGTCTTGCGGGCCGGCTTCTTCTCGGCCGGTGCCAGTGCTTCCACGGCCGCGCGACCGGCGCGGACCTCGTTGAACGAGGTGCCGTAGTAGGCGGCTTCCATGATCGTCTTCATGTCCGCGAGCATGGGCATCCGCGGGTTGGCGGGTGCACACTGGTCGCCGTAGGCGCCCATCGCGAGGGAATCGAGGCGACCGATGAAGTCCTGCTCGTCGACACCCTGAGCCTGGAAGGACGGCTTGATGCCGACCTGGTCGCGCAGCTTCTCGACGGCCTGTGCGTAGGACTCGATGCCCTCTTCAGGCGTCGAGGCCGGGAGGCCGAGGTGCTTGGCGATCTGCTGGAAACGCTCGGGAGCAATGTAGCTCTCGTACTTGGGCCAGCTGGTCAGCTTCGTCGGGATGAGGCCGTTGTAGCGGATCACGTGCGGCAGGTACGTCGCGTTCACCCGACCGTGGATCAGGTGGAGCTGCGCGCCGGTGACGTGAGCCATCGCGTGACAAATACCCAGGAAGGCGTTACCGAACGCCATGCCGGCGATCGACGAGGCGTTGTGCATCTTCTCGCGCGACTTGATGACGGCGGCATCCGTGCTGTTCGACGTGCCGTTGGCGCTCGTGACGATGTTCTCGAAGATGAGCTTGATCGCGTGCAGGCACAGGCCGTCGGTGAAGTCGTTCGCGTAGACGGAGACGTAGGCCTCGGTCGCGTGCGTCAGAGCGTCGAAGCCCGAGTCTGCTACCAGGAACGACGGCATCGCTGCGGTGAGCGACGGGTCGATGATCGCGACGGTCGGCAGGAGCGCGTAGTCGGCGAGCGGGTACTTCACTCCGGTCACTTCGTCCGTGATCACGGCGAAGGGGGTCATCTCAGAACCGGTACCCGACGTGGTCGGGATGCAGACGAGCTTGGCCAGTTCACCGAGGTCAGGGAACTTGAACGCGCGCTTGCGCACGTCGAAGAACTTTTCCTTCATGTCCGAGAATTCAATTTCGGGGTGTTCGTACAGCAGCCACATGACCTTCGCGGCGTCCATCGGCGAGCCTCCGCCGAGGGCGATGATCGTGTCCGGCTTGAACGCGCGCATTTCCTCTGCGCCCTTCTTGACGGCGGCGACGGTCGGCTCCGGGAGCACGTTGTCGATGATCTGCAGGGAGACGCGGTTCTCGCGACGGTTGAGCACGTCAAGGATCTTGTCGACGAAACCGAGCTTGGTCATGGTGGCGTCGGTCACGATGGTGACGCGCTCGACGTTGCGCATGTCCGCCAGGTAGCGAACGGCGTTCGGCTCGAAGTAGGTCTTTGCGGGAACCTTGAACCACTGCAAGTTGTTGTTCCTTCTGCCGATGCGCTTGACGTTGATGAGGTTGATCGCCGAGACGTTGTTCGAGACGGAGTTGTGTCCGTAAGAACCACACCCGAGCGTGAGCGACGGGATGAACGCGTTGTAGATGTCGCCGATGCCACCGAGCGAGCTCGGTGCGTTCGTGATGATCCGGACCGCCTTGACGCGGATTCCGAACTCCTCGATGATCGCCGGGTTTTCGCTGTGGATGGAGCCCGAGTGGCCGAGGCCGTCGAATTCAACCATCTGCTCGGAGAGCGAGATGCCCTCTTCCGCGTCCTTGGCGTGCAGCACGGCGAGAACCGGCGCGAGCTTTTCGCGGGTCATCGGCTCGTGCGGTCCGACTCCGCTGACCTCGACCAGGAGGATCGAGGTGTCCTCGGGAACGGTGAATCCGGCCTGCTGGGCGATCCAGACCGGCGACTTGCCGACGACGGCCGCGTTGAGCTTGGCCTCGCCGCAGTTGGTCGAGTTGGCCTGGACTCCGAAGATGTAGTCCTCGAGGAGGGTCTTCTCGGCCGGGGTCACGAGGTAGGTGTGAAGGCGCTTGAATTCCGTCATGGCCTCGTTGTAGAGGGGCTCTTCGATGATGACGGCCTGCTCCGACGCGCAGATCATGCCGTAGTCGAAGGCCTTGGAGAGCACGACGTCGTTGATGGCGCGCTTGAGCTTGGCGCTCTTCTCGATGAAGGCAGGAACGTTACCTGCACCGACGCCGAGGGCGGGCTTGCCGCAGGAGTAGGCTGCCCGAACCATGGCGTTACCACCGGTGGCGAGGATGGTTGCGACGCCCGGGTGGTTCATCAGCAGGCTGCTGGCCTCGAGTGAGGGCGTTTCGATCCACTGGATGCAGTTCGCCGGTGCGCCGGCGAGGATGGCGGCGTCACGCACGACGCGCGCTGCGGCCACGGAGGACTGCTGGGCGCCCGGGTGGAAACCGAAAACGATCGGGTTGCGGGTCTTCAGCGCGATCAGCGACTTGAAGATCGCGGTGGAGGTGGGGTTCGTGACGGGGGTCACACCGCAGATAACACCGACCGGCTCGGCGATTTCGGTGATGCCGGTAATTTCGTCGTGGCTGATGACACCGACTGTTTTAAGGTTCTGCATGGAGTTCGTAACGTGCTCACATGCGAAGAGGTTCTTCACGGCCTTGTCTTCGAAGACGCCGCGTCCAGTCTCTTCGACTGCGTGAACTGCCAGCTCAGCGTGCTTGCTGAGGGCGGCTACGGATGCTTTTTTAACGATGTGATCAATTTGCTCTTGCGTGAAGTTCGCGTAATCCAGAAGCGCGACCTGAGCGGCTTTAACCAGGGAGTCAATTTGAGTGGCAAGTGACTCGGTGACTGGTTTGTCGATTATTGTCATTGTGTCCCTTTTTGGCGGCCCAACTTGGGCTTATCGCCTCTTGTCTATAACCTTACGACTTCAGCCAGATGGTCGCATGTCAGGGGAGGCGTATTCGGCCTCCCCGAGACCGGGTCTCGGTAAGAGATATCCTGATCGAGGCACGTTTCTTCGGGCGTGACGGGTCCTTCGTTAATTGTCTGACAACTCTCCTCGCTTTGTCGGGTCGCGCGCGTGCACACGCGCGAAGTCCGCGCGTGCACACACGCGTGCGCACACTGTGCGCCAGCGCCGTTGGGACCGGGTAAGGCCGTTCAGCTGCCGAGACCGCGCACGGTGGCCACGGCACCCTCAACGGATGCGGCGGCGTGCGCGGCATCCGCTGCTGTCGTCGTGGAGGCGAGCGTGAACCGCACGGCGGTCTGGGCGACCTCGGCCGGGTAGCCCAGCGCGGTCAGAACGTGGGAGGGCTCGTCACTGCCTGCCGCGCAGGCCGACCCGCTGGAGCAGACGATGCCGCGCGCTTCGAGTTCGAGCAGCACAGCCTCGCCACTCGTTCCAGGGAAGACGAACGACGCGGTGCCGGGCAGACGCTCGGTCGGATGTCCGGTGAGGCGGGCGGACGGCGTGCCCGCCAGCACTGTGGCGATGAACGCGTCACGCAGGGCAATGATGCGGGGGGCAGCCTCCGCGCGCTCGGCCTCGGCCAGGCGCAGTGCGGTGGCCAATGCCAGAGCCCCCGGGACGTTCTCCGTGCCGCTTCGGCGCCCGCGCTCCTGGCCACCGCCGTGCAGCACCGGCTCGACTGCGATCCGCCGGCGGAGGAAGAGGACGCCGGTGCCGCTCGGCGCACCCAATTTGTGGCCGGAGATGCTCAGCGCGTCCACACCCAGGGCGCCGACGTCGACCGGAAGCCAGCCGGCAGCCTGGACGGCATCCGTGTGGAACGGCACCCGGGCAGAGCGGGCGAGTGCCGCGAGCTCGGTCAACGGTTGGAGGGTGCCGACCTCGTTGTTGGCGTACTGCACCGAGACGAGGGTGGTGTCCGCGCGCAGGACGCCGCGGAGCTGTTCCGGGTCGACCCGGCCGGAGACATCCGTGTCGAGGAGGGTGACCTCGAAGCCGTGCAGGCGTCGCAGATAATCGCAGGACTCGAGCACGGCCTCGTGCTCGATCGCCGTGGTGATGAGGTGGCGTCCGCGCGGGGCGCCGAGGGCGATGCCCTTGATCGCGAGATTGTCGGCCTCGGTGCCGCCGGTCGTGAAGACCACGTCCGCCGGGCGGCAACCGAGCACGTCGGCAACGCTCGCCCGTGCCTCGGCCAGGGCTGCGGCAGCAGCCTCGCCCACCCGGTGGTGGCTCGACGGGTTGCCGAATCGGCCGGCGAGCTGCTGCCAGAGCACCTCGAGCACCTCTCGGCGCACCGGGGTGGTCGCGGCGTTGTCGAGGTAGATCATGACGGCGTCCGATCAGCCCTCGGTGAGGATGACGACGTCGAGGCCGAGGTCGAGGGAGCGCACGCTGTGCGTGATGGCCCCGACCGAGATCACGTCGACGCCGGTGGCGGCGATGCCGCGCACGGTCGCCAGCGACACACCGCCGCTGGCCTCAACGAGAGCTCGGCCGTTCGTCAGGCGTACGCCCTCGCTCAGGTCGTCGAGCGAGAAGTTGTCCAGCATGATCGTGTCGACGCCGGCGGCGAGCACCGGCTCGATCTGGTCGATCCGGTCCACCTCCACCTCCAGGTGCGTGGTGTGGGAGATGCGGTCGCGAACCTGGCGGAGCGCCTCGGTGAGGTTGAGGCCGCCGGCGGTGAGCACAGCGAGGTGGTTGTCCTTGGCCATCACCGCGTCGGAGAGACTGAATCGGTGGTTGTGGCCGCCCCCGTCCCGCACGGCCGCGCGCTCCAGGACGCGCAGGCCGGGGGTGGTCTTCCGGGTGTCGACGATGCGGGCCCGGGTGCCCTCGATCTCGGCCACGTAGAGCGCGGTCAGAGTGGCGATCCCGCTCATCCGCTGCACGAAGTTCAGCCCGATGCGCTCGGCCTGCAGGATGCCGCGGGCGGACCCCGATACCTCGGCCAGGGCGTCGCCGGCCGCGAATGCCATGCCGTCTGCCACCAGCATCCGCACGACGATTCCTGCGTCGGTCAGCCGGAATGCCGATGCGAACACGGCCCCGCCGCTGAAGACCCCGGCCTCGCGCGCCACCAGCTGGGCGGTGGCAACGGCGTCCGCCGGGATGAGCACCTGCGAGGTCAGGTCACCCCAGGGGGCGTCCTCATCGAGTGCGGCGCGCACGACGGTGTCGATGGCGTTCATGGTCAGCATGCAATGGCCTCCTCGGCCTCGGTGAGGTGGTCCAGGTTCACGGTGCTGTTCATCTCGGCGGCGGTCTCCCCGGCGCCGCGGCTCCAGACGATGGAGTGGGCGAGCTCAGGGCGACTATCGGGAAAGTCCGAGCGGTGGTGGGCACCGCGAGATTCCTGCCGGGCCAGGGCCGAGGCCACAGTGACCCCCGCCAGGTCGAGCAGGTTGGCGTCCTCATATGCCCGAATACGCATATTCAGCGGGGCGGTGCCGTCGGGCTCCGGCCTCCGGGTCGCCCAGTCGGCCAGGGTGACGGATGCGGCGGCGAGTTTCGCCCCGCTCCGCAGCACTCCGGCACACTCCCACATCAGCTGCTGCACGGCCGCCCGATCCCCGGTGGTCGAGCCTGTCGAGACCGGGCCTCCGGTGGTCGAGCCTGTCGAGACCGGGCCTCCGGTGGTCGAGCCTGTCGTGACCGGGCCTCCGGTGGTCGAGCCTGTCGAGACCGAGGTCCCCCCATTCCGCACACCCCGTACCGGCAGGCGCAGCGCGCGCACCGCACGGTCGGCGAACACGGCGGCTTCGAGCAGGGAGTTGGACGCCAGCCGGTTGGCGCCATGAGCGCCCGTGCGGGCCGCTTCTCCCACCGCGAAAAGGCCGGGCAGGCTGCTGCGGCCCCAGATATCGGTGAGCACGCCGCCCATCCAGTAGTGCGCGGCCGGCGCGACCGGGATCGATTCAACGGCCCAGTCCAGGCCGGCCGCACGGCAGGCCGCGGTGATGGTCGGGAATCGTCGCTCAAGCAGCTCCCGGCCGAGACCGGTCGCGTCCAGCCGCACCGGAACGCCGCCCTGCCGGGCCATTTCCCGGGCGATGCCCCGGGCAACGACGTCGCGCGGGGCGAGTTCGCCGTCGGGGTGCACCTCGAGCATGAAACGGTGGCCGGCGGAGTTTCGCAGCACGGCGCCTTCCCCGCGCACCGCCTCGGACACCAGCGGGGTGCCGGGTACAGCGAGCGCGGTCGGGTGGAACTGGTAGAACTCGAGGTCGGACACGGATGCCCCGGCTCGCCACGCGGCCGCGACTCCGTCGCCCGTCGCCAGGGTGGGGTTCGTGGTGTGCGGGAACAGCTCGCCGGCGCCGCCCGTCGCCAGGATCACCGTGTCGGAGACCAGCGGGGTGAGAATCTCGTCGGGCCCGAGCAGTACGGCCCCGGTCACCCTCCCGTCCCGCACGGTCAGGTCCACCAGCATGGTGTGTTCCAGTATGTTCAGGCGGGCACCGGGGTCCCGCAGCGATCGGGCGGCGCGCTCCCGCACCGTCGCCACCAGGGCAGCCTCGATGGCGGCGCCGGTGGCGTCCCCGCCGGCGTGCAGCACGCGCGAGCGCGAATGGGCGGCCTCGAGACCCCGGGTCACCCCGGACTCGTCACGGTCGAAGTCGACGCCGAAGCGGATCAGATCGCGCACCCGGGCCGGCCCCTCGGAGCAGAGCACGCGCACCGCGACGGGGTCGCAGAGCCCGGCCCCGGCCCGCAGGGTGTCCTGAACGTGGGATTCGACGGAGTCGTCGGGGAACATGGCCGCGGCGATGCCGCCCTGGGCGTAACGGGTGTTGCTGTCGGGCAGGCCCGCCTTCGTGACGAGCGTGACCCGGTGGCCGGCATCCGTCGCCCGCACCGCCGCGATGAGTCCGGCCAGTCCGCTGCCGACGACGAGCACATGGGTCATGGTCAGGCTCCGCGCGAGACTGGCGGCTTCGCGGCGAGCATCCGCTCGAGCGCGATGCGGGCATTACCGGCGACGTCCAGGGGCACCTGAATCCGGTTCAGCACCTCGGGCGCACGGTCGGCCGTGCCCACAAGCGCCTCGAGCACCCAGGCCAGGTAGCCGGAGTGGATGCGATACATGGTGGAGCAGGGGCAGACCACAGGGTCGAGGCAGAAGATGGTGTGCTCGGGGTGCTCGGCGGCGAGGCGCTGCACCAGGTTGATCTCGGTGCCGATGGCGAACGTGGTTCCGGCCGGGGCTGCCTCGATGGCCTTTTTGATGAAGTCCGTGGAACCGTAGGAGTCGGCGGCGTCGACCACGCTCATCGGGCACTCCGGGTGCACGATCACTCTCACGCCGGGATGTTCCTGTCGCGCCACCGCGATCTGGTCCACCGTGAACCGCCGGTGCACGCTGCAGAATCCGTGCCAGAGCACGACCTGCGCGGCTTCGAGCTCCGCCGTGCTGTTGCCGCCCAGGGGCTTGCGCGGGTTCCACATCGGCATGCGGTCGAGCGGCACACCCATCGCCTTGGCCGTATTGCGGCCGAGGTGCTGGTCGGGGAAGAACAGCACTCGGCGGCCGCGTTCGAACGCCCACTCGAGCACGGTTTCGGCGTTCGACGACGTGCAGACGATGCCGCCGTGCTCGCCGCAGAACGCCTTGAGCGCGGCCGAGGAGTTCATGTACGTCACCGGGATCACGGGCACGCGGCCGTCGGCGTCAGGCTCGGTGCCGTAGAGGTCTTCGAGCTGCTCCCAGCAGTCGGTGACGGAGTCGATGTCGGCCATGTCGGCCATGGAGCAGCCGGCGGCGAGGTTCGGCAGGATGACGGCCTGATCCGCGGTGGAGAGCAGGTCGGCGGTCTCGGCCATGAAGTGCACACCGCAGAAGATGATCGCCTCGGCGTCGGGCCGGCTCTTCGTCGCCTGCGCCAGCTGGAAGGAGTCGCCCACGAAGTCCGCGTGCGCCAGCACCTCGTCGCGCTGGTAGAAGTGCCCGAGAATCACCACCCGGTCGCCGAGCGTGGCCTTGGCGGCGCGGATGCGCTCACCCAGTTCCTGCGTCGTCGCGCGACGGTAGACCTCGGGCAGGTCGCCCTGGCGTGGTGACCCGGTGGGGATGACGTCGCCCATCGACGCCCCGGGGCCGTAGCCCGGCGTGCCGGAATCGAACTCCCAGGGGGCGGTGACCAGGTCGGGGCTGCAGGTGCTTCCGGCGGCCGCTCCCGTGCTGATGAGTCGGATGGTCTGGTCGACCGATGCGATGGTCATGGGGTAACTCCTCGGTGTTCAGAAAAGCGGTGTTCAGAAAAGCGGTGTTCAGAAAAGCGGCGTTCAGACAAGGGGCGTTCAGGCAGGTTGTGCGTGGCCAGGGGGCCTGCGGGGCGGGTGGTCGTCATGCTTATCCGATCGCCGGCTCGAGTGCACCCGAATCGACCGCGTGCACGGAGTCGTTGTAGCGGTACAGCCGCGGCGGGCGGTGCGGCACCCCGGCGACGCGCTGGCCGGTGTCGACGACCGTGCCCGACGATTCGATCGTTCGCCGGAAGTTGGCCGGGTCGAGCGCCTTCTGCAGCACGGCCTCGTGCACCTCCCGCAGCTGCGCGAGAGTGAACGTCTCGCCCAGGAATGCGTGCGCGATGCGGGAATACTCGACCTTCGTGCGCAGGCGCCAGAGGGCGTACTCGACGATGCGGTTGTGGTCGAAGGCCAGCGGCGGCAGATGGTCGGCGGAGAACCACTGCACGTTCTTGTCCACGACCGCCAGGGCGGCCTCGTCGGACTCCACGAGTGCCCAGTAGACGACCGAGACCACCCGGCCGCCGGGGGAGCGGCCCGGATCACCGAACGTGTAGAGCTGTTCGAGGTATTTGGGGGTCAGCCCGGTGGTTTCGCGCAGGGTGCGGGCGGCGGCGCCGGCCAGTTCCTCGTCGGTCGGCAGTCCGCCGCCGGGGAGTGCCCACTGGTCGAGGTAGGGCTCGCGGGTGCGGCGCACGAGCGGCAGCCACAGGGTCGAGAAACCCGACTCAAGGTCCGGCCGCAGGGCGAAGATGACCGTCGACACGGCGAGGGCCGCCCCGATCTGTCCGTTCATCCGCACCATCCACTCGGTAAAGGTCAATCTGACTCTAACTGAATGGGACCATCTTATAGTCAGACTGACCAGAAGTCACGCGCCTGGGGCGGGTGACGGGGAGGGCGGGGACTCCGTCAGGCCGCCCGGTCAGCGGCCCTGCGGCACGGATGCCGGTGGGAGCACAGCAGCGCGGCGGGCGTTCCTGCCGGTGAGACCCCAGATCGTGACCCGACCCATGGCCTCGGCCACGATCGAGCCGCTCATCTTCGAGGATCCGAGGGTGCGTTCCACGAATGTGATCGGAATCTCGACCACCGTGAGCCCGGCCCGCACCGCACGCAGCAGCATGTCGATCTGGAAGCAGTAGCCCAGGCTGTCGACACTGGACAGGTCCATGCGCTCGAGCGCGTGGGCGGAGTAGACGCGGTAACCGCCGGTGACGTCACGCTGGCGCAGGCGCAGCAGAACGCGCGAGTAGACGGAACCACCCCGAGACAGCAGGCGGCGGTGCCACGGCCAGTTCTCGACCGCGCCGCCGGTCACCCAGCGCGAGCCCAGCACCACGTCGGCCGCATCCGTCGCCCTCAGCAGCGCCGGCAGCTGTTCGGGGAGGTGCGATCCGTCGGCATCGAGCTGCACCAACCGTTCGTAGCCGCGGGACAGACCCCAGGTGAACGCTTCGAGGTAGGCGGCGCCGAGGCCCTCCTTCCGAGTGCGGTGCAGCGTGTGTACCTGGGAATCCGCGGCGGCCAGCGCGTCGGCCAGCGCTCCCGTGCCGTCGGGGGAGGAATCATCCACCACGAGCACGTCGCCCGCCGGCACGCTCGCCCGCACTCGGCCCACGATCGACGCGATATTGTCACGTTCGTTGTAGGTCGGGATGATGATCAGGGTCCGAGCCATGGAGCTACCTTGCCATTTCGATGATGAGCGTGCGGTTCAGCAGGGTCGACGACGTGACCGTGAAGCCGAGTTGCTGCAGGCTGCGGATGTCGTCCCCGCGTCTATTCTCGCCGCTGCCCTCGTACTGCAGCACCCAGACCCGGTCGGTTCCGGTGAGCCGGTCGGTGACGTCGGCCAGAGGCAGCGTCACATCCCACAGGGCGTCGGTCGAGTCGAAGGAGCGGCCCAGGGTGACGTCGTTCAGTCCCGCGAAGGCGTCCGGGTACACGTGCAGGGCCAGCCGGGGTTTCCGCGACGGTCTCACACTCTCGTCGAACACGACCGCATCGCCCGGCTGGGCGCCGGCCCGCACGACCTCGGCCGCCTGACGCAGGTCGGCGCCGTAATTCTTGCCGAATTCGCTGCGCTGGTCGAGGTAGCTGGGCAGGGCCAGCGCCGCGATGAGCACGAGGGCCGCGGCCTGAGTCCAGCGTGGCCGCAGGCAGGCGATCCCCACGGCGATGGCGATCGCGGCGGCCGGTGTGCAGACCGACAGGTACCGTAGCGAGTACATCGGGGTGATGAGCTGTGTGCCGATCAGGAGTGCTGCGCTCGGCAGGATCATCCAGGCCAGCATCACCGCCAGAGCGGCCCTGGTGTTCGGCCCCGCCGATTCGACCATGGGCACGGCGAACCGACCGCGGCCGGTCACGACCAGGCCGGCGAACACCAGCACGACGGCCACCAGCACCAGACCCCAGGCCAGAATCGCCAGGGACGTGTTGCCGAACCACTGGTACACCGCGGCGGTCAGCACCGCGATCGGAGGGCGGCGCCCGATGAAGGCGATCTGGTCCCGCTGCTCGATACTGGCCAGCATCACGGGTGCGGCCAGGGCGAGGCCGGCGGCGGTCGCCAGCACCCAGGCGCGAAGGCTCGCCATCCTGGCACCTGCGTTCGGCGTCAGCAGCAGCACGGCGAGGCCGAGAACCGGAACCAGGAGCAACACATAGAGGAAGAAGTAGATGCCGGCGGCCAGCAACAGGGAATAGCCGCCCCAGAGCGCGAACCGCGTGCCGGCATCCAGGTCGCGGTCGCGCAGCAGGCGCACCAGCAGCACGGTCAGCCAGACGGCGACCGCCGTGGCGATGGCGGTGGAGCGTGCCTCCGCGCCCATATAGGTCACCCGCGGGAGCACCGCGAAGACGAGGGCTGCGATCACGCCGACCCGGGTGGAGATCAGGGTGCGGGCCAGCGCGAACGTCCCGGCCGTCGCGACGCCGACGGCCAGGGCGCTCAGGGCCCTGGTCGACAGTTCGGAGGACCCGAAGAGGTCGATCCAGACGTGCAGAACGAGGTAGTAGGCGCCGTGCACGGCATCGACATTCCCGAGCAGCGCGAACAACCCGGGAATCGACCGTTCCGCCGACATGACGCTGGCCGCCTCGTCGCCCCAGAACGACGGCTGCCATGACCCGGCCACCGACACGAGAAAGCCGAACAGACCGAGGAGCGCTGCCAGCCCACCCGTTCGACCCGGGGGACGGGTCGGCGCTTCGGTGCGAGCGAGGCGGGAAACCACAGACGGGGAGGACACGCATACACGTTAGGCCACCTCGCTGAACCCTGATACCCGGTCGGGCAGGGCTGCCTGCGGGTGTCGACGGGCAGACGGGCACGGATGCGGCGGGCCGGTTCGCGGTTTCCCACGGCGGCTAGGCTGGCGGCATGATCGATCCCCGCGTGACCCGCGCTGTCGCAGCCGTCGATCCCGGCGCCCACCCCGTGGGGTCTGGTGTGGGAGTGGCCGTGGCCCAATTCGCCCCCGGTCCCGACCAGGCCGCCAACCTCTCCGTCATGCGCGCGCTCGCCGGGACGGCCGTCGCCCGCGGGGCCCGGCTGATCGTCTTCCCCGAATACTCAGCGTTCTTCGAGCCGGTGATGGGGCCGTCCTTCGCCGCAGCGTCCGAGCCGCTCGACGGGGCCTTCGTCGCGGCCCTGGGGACGATCGCCGCCGATCTCGGCGTGCATGTCGTGGCCGGCATGCTCGAGACGACCGACGACCCGGACCGATTCTCGAACACGCTCGTTGCCCTGGACCCGGCCGGCCGCCTGGTCGCGAAGTATCGCAAACTGCACCTCTACGATGCGTTCGGCGACCGCGAGTCCGACTGGGTGCTGGCCGGACCGGTGCAGGAGCCCGAGACGTTCCAGGTGGCGGGGGTGCGGGTGGGCATGCAGACCTGCTACGACATCCGTTTTCCGGAGGTCACGCGACGCCTGGTCGACGTGGGGGTCGAGCTTGTTCTGGTGCCCGCGGAATGGGTGCGGGGCCCATTGAAGGAACAACACTGGCGCACCCTGCTGACCGCGCGGGCCCTGGAGAACACCGTCTACGTGGCCGCGGCCGACCACGCGCCGCCGGTGGGAGTCGGCAACAGCATGGTGGTCGACCCGATGGGTGTGGAACTGGTCACGATCGGCGAGACGACGGATGTCGCGGTCGCCTGGGTGGCGACGGAGCGGCTGGAATCCGTGCGCGCCCGCAACCCCGCGCTGGCGCTGCGCCGGTTCACCGTGGTTCCACGCTGACGGGACGTACGATCAGAGGTCGGTGGCGATGGTGTCCTGCGAGGCAGGCGCGGCGCGCACCGTGAACTTCTGGTCCGGGCGCTGGCTTCGCTCGGATCGTTCCGGCCGTTCGGGCTCGGCCATCGCCCGCTCCTCGCCCGTGGCAACCAGACCCTGCGAGCTGTTCGCGGAACGGGTGAGCTGCGCGAGCCAGAGCGGGTTGATGCTGGGCGGCTGGCCGCCGGAGAACTTGAAGTACAGGGGGATGGCCGGATGCAGCCAGGCGGAACTGCGACCGTTCCCGGCTTCGGCGGCGTTGCGCCAGGAGAGCAGGAAACTCTCCCCGCGGCGAAGTTTCTGCACGATCACGATCTGGAGATGTGCCAGAATCCGGTCGTCGAACTCAACCGTGACTCTGTCATACGTCAACGAACCCATGGCGCGCCGCTCTCAATCGATAGGGCTGTGCAGAAGGCCGCCCACAGCGAGTGGCCTCCTGAGGAATGATCCTCAGTTTGGTCGTATTGATCCCGGTTGACAAGTGAATCCGCCACGCCGCCGCGATCGCCCCCTACTGCGGGACGGGTGGCTGCAGGAGGCCGTGCAGCACCACATCGATCTCGGCGCTGAGAACCCGGGGCAGATCCGTCGCGGTCGAGCGCCCGATGCTCGCACGGATCAGTTCCATATGCAGCACCGAGAACACGGTGCGCGCCGCCAGCGAGGCATCCGTTCCCGGTCGGAGGCGCTCGACGCCGGGCATCGTGCCGTCGAAGCTGAGGAGCGCCGTTCCGATCGCCTCTTCCAGCTGATCGACCAGGGTCAGTGCCTCGGAGCGATACGGTCCCGGTTCGCCGAAGAGGATCTCACGCTGGTAGACGGCCGTATTCTCCCGGTGGCGGGCCCCTGCGGTGACCAGCGGCCCCAGCAGGGCCATGATCCGGGTGCGCGGGTCCGAGCCGGCCGCCGCAGGCTCGTGCTCCAGGCTGCGGCGCCAGTCGTCGTTGAAGACCATCAGGAGCAGCTCCGCCTTCGATGAGGCATACCGGAAGAGGGTGCCGATGGCGACATCCGCCCGGTCGGCGATGTCCTGTGTCGTCACCGCGGAGTAGCCCCGCTCGGTGAACAGGGCCGCCGCGGCGGTGTGGATGCGGGACTGCTTGTCCTGCTTGTTGCGCTCCCGCCGACCGGGGGCGACGGCGCTCGTCGGAGCCTCGTTCGGGGCGGCGCTGGTCGCCTGGCTGTGATCCATCGCCTTCAGCCTAGGCGGCGGACCGGCTTCGGCAGTCGGACAAAAGAAAGGAGTACGCTCATTTATGAGTTACTTATAATTTCAAATCAGGAGTTGGTCATCATGGGTCGGGTTCAAGGCAAAGTCGCACTGATCAGTGGGGGCGCTCGGGGGATGGGTGCATCGCACGCCCGGCGTCTGCTTTCCGAGGGAGCGCAGGTCGTCATCGGGGACCTCCTCGACGACGAGGGAGCCGCCCTCGCGGCGGAACTGGGTGAGAATGCGCGCTACGTGCACCTCAACGTCACGGAGGAGGCGGACTGGACGCAGGCGGTGACCTTCACAGTCGAGACCTTCGGCGGCCTCGACGTGCTCGTCAACAACGCCGGCATCGCCAGCGCGGCCCCGATCGAGAACTTTCCGATCGACGTGTGGACGCGCACCCTGGAGATCAACCTCACCGGCACGTTCCTCGGAATGCGCGCCGCCATCCCGGCACTGTCCCGGCGGGGCGGCGGATCGATCGTCAACGTCTCCTCGGTGGAAGGGCTCCTGGGCAGTGCGGGGCTGCACGCCTACGTCGCATCCAAGTTCGGCGTTCGCGGCATCACGAAGTCGGTCGCACTGGACGTGGCGCCTCTCGGCATCCGGGTCAACTCGATTCACCCGGGGTTCATCGAAACGGCGATGACCAAGTCCCTCGACGTGAACATGGTCGAGATCCCCCTCCGTCGCGGGGCGAAGCCTGAAGAGGTCTCGAGCCTGGTGCTGTACCTGGCCAGCGACGAGTCCAGCTACTCGACCGGAGCCGAGTTCGTGATCGACGGCGGGCTGACGATCGGAATCCCGCACAACTGACCACGCAGGCCCGGCACAAGGTGTCGCAGCGTGGCGAAGGGCTTCTCCACGTGCGCGAAATGACCGGTGCCGGGCATTGTGGTGTGCTCGAAGCGGGGGATGACAGCATGGAGCCGCGCAGCATCCGTGTGCGCGACGAAGATGTCGGCGTCACCCTGCACCGCACGCACCGCGCACTGGATCCGGGACCACGACCGGTCGGCGTCGTAGCCCCCGGCCAGATCGGATGCCACGGCGAAGGCGTGCGGGCGCAGCTCGGTGGCGAGCGCACCGACCACGCTCTCGTGCAGCAGCTGCGGACGACGAAAGAGCGGAGCCGCAAGTAAGCGCAGCAGGTTCGTGCGGTGGAGTAGTCGGATCAGGACGTCACCATGGCGCCCGGCCCAGGCAAGAGCCCGCATCACCGGCAGCAGGGCGCCATACCCGGGCAGCGCGGCGAATCGGGCGACCGGGTGCCGCACGGTGTCGATGACCGAATAGGTGGTGGCCGAGACGAGGCCGACGAACGCGGTCGACCGGGTTTCGCAGGCGGCAAGTTCGAGGGCGACGAAGCCGCCCAGGGAATGGCCGATCACGCTCCACGACGTGTAACCGAGTGCCCGGGCGATCTCGGCGACGGCGGCCGCGGTCGCCTCGATCGAGCGGGAGGGCCCATCGGCCGGGAACGGCGAATCGCCCCAGCCGGGGAGGTCGGGGATGATCAGGTCGGTCAGGGCCAGCCCGGAGGCGTCGGCTGCGGCCAGCAGCGGCGTCCACGTGGTCCACGAACCGGCGGCGCCGTGCAGCAGGATCGTTGCCGTGGTGCTGCCGGTGCGGCGGCCGTGCCGAACCGAGACGGTGGTCCGGCTCAGGCGCATGGAACTCGTCGTGAGCCGCAGGCTGCGGGCATCCTTTGTCAGCGGGAACGGGCAGTAGGCACCCTGGTCCGGTACTTTCGGCGCCGGGGGGATCCGGCTCGGCAGGACCCGCGGATAGGTGGTCGGCCTGGTCTGGGCGAGGATGCTCATGGGGGTGGTTCGTCACGGCCGCCGCTGTGGATTGCCCGTTGTCATTCGCGGAACGGAATATGTGAGGGATCGGTGCCGTTGCCATCAGGGGGAACCTGCTTCCCCAGGCCGGCTGCGGCGCACGCGTCCCGATGGCACCCCTGCCCCACAGAAAGAGCTATTCGTGAATCTTTTCTCCCCGCTGACCCTCGGTGACCTGCAACTGCCCAACCGGCTCGTGATGGCGCCGCTGACCCGGGTGCGTTCCGGCATCGAAGGTGTGCCCGGCCCCCTCGTCGTGGAGCACTACAAGCAGCGCGCGTCCCTCGGCCTGATCGTGACCGAGGGTACCTACCCCAGCCACGCGGGCCAGGGTTTCCCGGGCCAGCCCGGCCTCGTGACCCCCGAGCAGATCGCCGGCTGGACCAACGTGGCCGACGCCGTGCACTCCGCCGGCGGGCGCCTGGTCGCCCAGGTCATGCATGCCGGTCGCGTCACGCACGAAGGCACGAACGGCGGCCGCGAAGTCGTGGCACCCAGCGCCATCGCCATTGCGGGTGAGACCCGCACCTACGAGGGCAAGGCCGCCTACCCGGTGCCGCACGCCCTCACGACGGACGAACTCCCCGGCGTGATCGCGGACTTCGTGCAGGCCTCCCGCAACGCCATCGCCGCCGGACTCGACGGCGTCGAGATCCACTCCGCGAACGGCTACCTGCTGCACGAGTTCCTGTCTCCCGCCTCCAACCAGCGCGACGACATCTACGGCGGCTCGCCGGAGAACCGCGCGCGCTTCGTCGTTGAGGTCGTCACCGCGGTGGCCGAGGCTATCGGTGCCGGCCGGGTGGGCATCCGTGTCTCCCCAGAGCACAACATTCAGGACGCCCTCGAGACGGATGCCGCCGATGTGCTGGCGACGTACGGCGCCCTGGCCGACGCACTCGCCCCGCTGGGACTGGCCTACCTGAGCGTCCTGCACCGCGAGCCGGCCGGTGACCTCGTGCAGCAGTTGCGGACCCGTTTCGGAGGTCCCCTCCTGGTCAACAGCGGTTTCGGCGAGGTCACCAACCGGGACGAGGCGATGGCCATCATCGCCGACGACCTGGCCGATGCTGTCGTCGTCGGACGTGCCGTGATCGCCAACCCCGACCTGGTCGCCCGCTGGCTCAAGGACCTGCCGCTGAACGCGCCCGATCCGCTCACCTTCTACGGTGCCGGAGCCGAGGGCTACACGGACTACCCGGCCCTGGCGCACTAGCACCAGCTTCCCGGCCCTCTGGCCTGACCTCATCCCGGCCCTCATCCGGCCCGGCCCTCATCCCGACCCGGCCCTCATCCAGCTCCGGCCATGTGCATAACTCCTGCAATTTCTGAAGCGTTCGCGCCCCACCCCCGGAATTCCGGGGTCGGGATGTCGGCGCCGACGAAATTGCAGGAGTTATGCACGAGGAAGCCGGGCTCCCGGCAGACTGCGGGCACGGCCGGGAGGCTACGGGGGCTGCCGGCTGTTACCGGGGGACGAGGCCTGCCAGTTGTGCGGTGGCGCGCTCGAGCACGTCCACCTTCTTGCAGTAGGCGAAGCGCACCAGCGAGGAGAACTCCGGACGGTGCGCTGCGGAGCAGAACGCGCTGATCGGCACCGCCACCACCCCGGCCAGGTCGGGCAGCGCCCGGCAGAGCTCGGCTCCGTCGGTGTAGCCGAGCGGCGCGGCATCCGCCACGATGAAATACGACCCCTGCGGCCGGCTGACTGCGAAGCCCGCCGCGGTCAGCCCTCGTTCGAGCACGTCCCGCTTGGCCTCAAGGTCGGCGGCGATGCCGGTGTAGAAGCTGTCCGGCAGGTCGAGGCCCCGAGCGATCGCGGGCTGGAATGGCGCACCGTTCACATAGGTGAGGAACTGCTTCACGGCGAGGATCGCAGTGACCAGGGAAGCCGGTGCGGTGAGCCAGCCGATCTTCCAGCCGGTGGTGCTGAAGGTCTTGCCACCGGAGGAGATCGTGATCGTGCGTTCGGCCGCGCCCGCCAGCGCCGCAACCGGAAGGTGGGGAACACCGAAAGTGAGGTGCTCGTAAACCTCGTCGGTCACGATGAGGGCGTCGTGCCGGTGCGCGAGGGCAACGATGAGCTCGAGAGTCTCGGGCGGCAGCACGGTGCCCGTGGGGTTGTGCGGGTTGTTCACGATGATCAGCCGGGTGCGGTCGGTGATCGCGGCGCGGAGATCATCGGGGTCCGGCTGGAAGTCGGGCGCCCGCAGGCGCACAGTTCGATGGATGCCGCCGCCCAGCGCAATCAGACCCCCGTAGGCGTCGTAGAACGGCTCCAGGGTGACCACCTCGTCGCCCGGCTCGATCAGAGCGAGAATGGTGGCGGCCAGCGCCTCGGTGGCGCCCGCCGTCACCAGGACTTCGGTGTCCGGGTCGACGGACAAGCCGTAGAAACGGTGCTGGTGACGCGCAATGGCACCGCGTAGCACGGGCAGACCACGCCCCGGCGGGTATTGGTTCACCCCGTCGGAAATCGCCTGGCGTGCGGCCTCGAGCACCTCAGCCGGACCGTCTTCGTCGGGAAAACCCTGACCCAGGTTGATGGCACCGGTGCGCAGGGCGAGGGCGCTCATCTCCGCGAAAATACTCGCGGCGACGCTGCCGTCTTGCGCCAGCAGCCCGGCCCCCCGGGCCGTGCGTCGCCAGGCTCCGGAGATTGTCATCGTGTCACCTGCATTCCTCCAAACTACGACATGTGGATAGTTCGAGCGCCGCCGGGCCGGATGCCCTAGGTTGGCCGGATGCGGACCGTCACGCGTCACCTCAGCCTGAGCCTGGTGCTGCTCGCCGCGCTGTCACTCGCCGGCTGCGCCCCCGAGCCGGCACCGCAGGCATCGGAGACGACCGCGCCAACGGATGCCCCCGTCTTCGCCTCGGACGCCGAGGCCCTCGCCGCGGCCACAGAGGCCTATGCGGCGTACCTGGCCATGTCGGACAAGATCCTTGCTGAGGGTGGAAATGATCCCGATCGTATCCGTGCATTTGCGAGCCAGAAGCTGGCCGAGATTGAGATGGAAGGCTATGCCAACTTCCGTTCCAAGGGGCTCAAGAGCGTGGGTGAGAGTCGGTTTTCGGATTTGATCCTCCAAGACGAGAGCCCATCAGATATAGCTGGACTCGGCGCGGTCACGACGTACCTATGCTCTGATGTCTCACAAGTGGACGTTGTGGATACGAATGGGGTCTCCGTGGTCGCGGATTCTCGACCGGATTTCACTCCGTTCATCGTGTCTTTTGATCTCGTCTCTCGGGACCCAGTCGCGCTCATCGTGGCCAGCGCCGATGTCTGGGAGGGCGCAGGAGTATGCACCTGAATTGGACGCTCGTCGCTTTCATGATTGCAGCCTCAATATCCGTGGCGGTGCTCTCACAACCAGCTCACGCTGAAACCGGTTCCTGCAGCCGTGCGGACGTTCAAATTGGGGGTTGCCCGGCGGCGAATGGTGCCATCAACAACGGCGGAGTGGACCTGTCGGCGGGGTACGAGACCGGCGGCGGCCAGGCATCCGGCGGCCAGGAGGCCGACGGCGGGTCAGGTTCCGGCGGTGAGGGCGACGGGAGCGGCGACGGGAACGGCCCCGGGGGCGGCGCTCCGGGGGCCGCACCCGTAGCCGATCCGCTGACGGTCGTGCGGGACGACTTCACGGTCGGCTGTATCCCCGGGTCGCCGTGTGATCCCAATCTCATCGTGCGGGTCAGCGACCTCGTCAACTTCCAGCCGTCGGCGCCGACCCAGGCGATGGAGCCTCGCGGCTGGAGCGTGGTGGGGTTGCCTGCGAACTTCATCGCCGCAGCATCCGTTCACACACTGTCGGGCACACTGCTGGGGTTTCCGGCTGAGGTGCGCTTCACCCCGATCGGCTACCGCTGGTCATACGGCGACGGGGCGGAGGCCCGCACCACGGGGGGCGGGGCAACCTGGGCGGCGCTGGGCCTGCCGGAGTTCTCCGATACCGCGACCAGCCACGTGTTCCGCCGTGCGGGCGTCTACTCGGTGCAGGCCTCGGCCGTCTACTCGGCTGAGTTCCGGTTCGCCGGCCCCTCCTGGCGCGCGGTTCAGGGTACGCTGCCGGTGTCGGCCGGCCCCCTCGGCGTGACCGTGGGCGACGCTCGCACGGTGCTCGTCAACCGAACCTGCACCACGAATCCGGCCGGTCCGGGCTGCTAACCGCGGGGATCGACGGGGTGCGGACCAAGTCACGGCTTCGTCATTGAACGCTCCCAGCTTGCGCATAGCATTCGTACAGGTTCACGCGTCAAGGTGGAATCGCTTGGAAGGAGCACCCATGACCGACAACACACCGGAAACCGGCTCATCACCCGACTCCGACAAAGACGCAGTTCCGTTCGAAGTGAACGCGGCCGGCGAGGCCAACGCCCCGGTGCAGCCCACCTCCGTCAATTCCTCCCCGAGTACCCCCACCGCCCCCACCCCGGCGGATGAGCAGGCGACCGAGGTCATCGCACCCGATTCCCTGCCCACGGGCGCTCAGCCGGCACCTGCCCAGCCTGCCGCCGCTCAGCAGCCCGCTTCGGCCACCCACCCGACACAGTCATACGCCACGGATGCCTTCGGCCGCCCGATCCAGGGTGCACCGTCCCCGAGCACCCAGAACGCCTACGCGCCGACCGCGGCCCCGCAGGCCTACGCCCAGCAGAACGGTCAGACCGGATACCCCGCCGATCAGGCCGGCGCTGCCCGCAAGGCCCCCCGTCGCTCGGGAAACGTCGCCCTGATCGCGGCCCTCGCCATCGGAGCACTCGTCGGCGGGGCATCCGGCGCCGGCGTCACCGCGTTCATGCTCACCAGCCAGAGCAGCGGCATCCCGGTGAGCGAGGCCAGCGGCCCCAGCAGCGTCGTGGTCAACAACACGGACAGTGTCAACCAGATCACCGCCGTCGCGGCCAAAGCCACGCCCAGCGTCGTCACCATCAGTGCGTCCAGCGACGGCTCGGGCGGAACCGGATCCGGCGTCATCCTGAGCGAAGACGGTTACATTCTGACCAACACCCACGTGGTCACCCTCGATGGCGCCGCCTCCGACGCCGCGCTCCAGGTCACCGGCAGTGACGGTAAGCTGTACACCGCCACCCTCGTCGGCACCGACCCGATCTCTGACCTCGCCGTGATCAAGCTCGACGACGTCAGCGGGCTGACGCCGATCAAGTGGGCCGACTCCAGCAAGCTCAACGTCGGCGACACGGCCATCGCCATCGGAGCCCCGCTCGGCCTCTCCGGCAGCGTCACCGACGGCATCGTGAGCGCGCTCAACCGCAGCATCTCGATCGCCTCCTCGGCCGCACCGTCCACCCCGGACAGGACCGAACCCGACGACCAGAGCCCGTTCTTCTTCGACCTGCCCGACCAGAACGGCGGCCAGGCTCAGGCTCCCTCCACCGGCAGCATCTCGCTCTCGGTGATCCAGACGGATGCCGCGATCAACCCCGGCAACTCCGGCGGCGCCCTGCTCAATTCCAAGGGTGAACTGATCGGCATCAACGTCGCCATCGCCAGCGCCGGCGGAGACTCGGCTGCGGCCGGCAGCATCGGCGTGGGTTTCTCGATCCCGTCCAACCTGGCCAAGCGCATCTCCGACGAACTGATCGCCACCGGCTCTGCCAGCCACGGCCTCCTCGGCGCCAGCGTCACCAGCGCGGCCGGCAGCGAGGGGAGCACCACCGTCGGCGCCCTGATCAGCGAGGTCTCGCAGGGCGGTGCGGCCGACAAGGGCGGCCTGAAGGCAGGCGACATCGTCACCAACCTGAACGACGTTCCGATCACCGACGCGAACGACCTCACCGCCCAGGTGCGCGCTCTTGCTGCAGGCGAGAAGGCCGACGTGACCTATGTGCGCGACGGCAAGTCGGTCACCGTCTCCGTCACGCTCGGCGAGCTCACCAGCTGACCCCTGCTCCTTCACAGCACCCGCTGCGCCTTCGGTGATTCCACCGGCGGCGCAGTCGGCGTTAACGGGCCTGATGCGGGCTCTAAAGGGGTGGCTGGTAGGCTCGGACATCCCTCCAGAAGAATGGAACTATGACCAGCCAGGAGCCCACTTCCGGAGTCAAATCCCTGCTCGGGATTTCCTATGTGATGCCGGTCCTGAACGACGTGACGCATGTGCGCGCCGCCGTGACCAGCCTGCTTCGTCAGGACTATGAGGGACCGTTCGAGGTCACTCTGGCCCTCGGCCCGAGCATCGACGGAACGACCGAACTGGTCGAGGAGATGGCGGCGGTCGATCCGCGCATCCGTATCGTCGCCAATGAGATCGGTTCCACCCCGGCCGGACTGAACACCGCCATTCGCGCTTCGCAGTATCCGGTCGTCATTCGCGTCGACGCCCACTCGGTACTGCCGTCGGACTATGCCCGCATCGCGGTCGAGACCCTGGAGCGCACCGGTGCCGACAATGTCGGCGGTGTGATGGACGCCCAGGGTGAGCAACCGTTCCAGAAGGCCGTCGCCCGCGCCTACGGCACAAAAATCGGGCTCGGCGGAACGCCCCTGCATGTGGGCGGGCCGGAAGGCGCGGCGGAAACCGTGTACCTGGGGTGTTTCCGGATGGACGGCATCGTGCGGGTCGGTCTCTTCGACGAGGGCATCAAACGCGGCCAGGACTGGGAACTCAACCGGCGGCTGCGGGAGGCCGGGGGCGTCGTGTGGTTCACGCCCCGGCTCCGGGTCGTCTACCGGCCGCGCCCGAGCCTGGCCCGGCTGGCCCGGCAGATGGTCTCCACCGGCCTCTGGCGGGGCGAGCTCGCGCGCCGCTATCCGGCGTCCAACGGCATCCGTTACTTCGCGCCGCCCGTAATGGTCCTGGGCGTCTCGGTCGGAATCCTGGCCGGAGTGGCCGGTCTGGTTCAGCTGGTCACCGGGGTGACCCCGTGGCTGCTGCTCGGGTTCCTGATCCCCGCGGCCTATCTGCTCCTCGTGGCCATGGCCACGGTGCTCGTCACCCGGCCGGACGGGTTTCGTGCCGGGGTGTGGTTTCTCGTAGTCTTGCCCTGCATTCACTTCTGCTGGGGGATCGGCTTCCTGCTCGGGTATTTGAAACTCACCACCAACATCACGGCCCATACCGGAAGGCAACCATGACGTCAGCGAATCCCGCGGCGGCTCGCCCCTCCTCGATCGACGAACTCCGCCGGGTGGCCCAGCCGCCCGAGGTGCGGCTGCGGGCGAACGCCGAGCACTGGACGGCGTCGCTCTACCTGCGCGACATCTCCCCGTACCTGACCTGGATGCTGCTGAAGACCCGCATCTCCGCGAACGGGGTCACCGGCCTGATGATCCTGGTCGGCTGGTCCACGGCCGCAGCCCTGCTCATCCCCGGCATCTGGGGTGCGTTGCTCGCGCTGGTGCTCGGGCAGCTGCAGATGCTGGTCGATTGCTCCGACGGCGAGGTCGCCCGGTGGCGCCGACAGTCCTCCCCAGCCGGCGTGTTCCTCGACAAGGTCGGGCACTACACGACCGAGGCCCTCATCCCGATCGCATTCGGCATCCGGTGCGCCTTCTACCCGTTCGAAGCTCCGGCCGACTTCCTCTGGACGACCCTCGCCCTGCTGCTCGCCCTGATCATCGTGCTGAACAAGGCGCTCAATGACATGGTGCACGTGGCCCGTGCGAACGCGGGGATGACGAAGCTCGCCGATCGCAAGCATGAGCAGACGCCGACGTCCAGCCTCATCGCCCGTGCCCGGCGCCTGGCCCGATTCCTCCCGTTCCACCGGCTGTACCACTCGGTCGAACTGACCATGCTGATCTTCGTCGCCGCGGTCGTCGGCAGCTTCCTTGGTGAGCCGACGGTCGACAGGTTCGTGCTGGTCGCGCTCGTCCCGCTGGCTTTCATCTCGCTGGTGGGCCACTTCGTGGCCATCATGGCGTCCAAACGTGTCCGGTCCTGACGCGTCTCCGGTCAGCCGCACCGTGCCGACCGTGGGGGTCGTACTGCTCACGCAGGGCACCAGACCCGATGACCTGACCCGCGGCATCCGGAGCATACTGGCCCAGAAGGGCGTACTCCTGGACGTGGTGTGCGTGGGCAACGGCTGGCAGCCGACCGGCCTGCCCGCCGAGGTGAAGACCCTCGGGCTGCCCGAGAACCTGGGCATCCCGGCCGGCCGTAACCGGGGCGTGTCCCAGGTCTCCGGGCAATATCTGTTCTTCCTCGATGACGACGCGAGCATCCCGGACCCGAATTTCCTGCGTGATGCCATTGCGGTGCTGGTCGCTGACCCGACCATCGGACTCCTCCAGCCCCGGGTGGTGGACCCGACCGGGATCGAATCGCCTCGCCGCTGGATCCCGCGAATCCGCAAGGGCGAAGCCACGCAGTCCAGCAATGTCTTCTCGGTGTGGGAAGGTGCCGTGCTGCTTCCCCGGGCCGTCTTCGACGCCACCGGGGGCTGGGCCGAACCGTTCTTCTACGCCCACGAGGGCATCGAGCTGGCCTGGCGGGTGTGGGATTTGGGGCTGCGCGCCTGGTACGCCGGCGAGCTGGAAGCCAACCACCCGGTCATCCAGCCCACCCGCCACGCCGACTACTACCGCCTGAACGCCCGCAACCGGGTCTGGCTGGCCCGGCGAAACCTCCCGGCCCTGCTGGTGCCCGTCTATGCCGGGTCATGGCTCCTGATCCAGCTGCTGCGGTGGGCGCGCACGCCGAGTGCCCTGCGTGCCTGGCTCGCCGGGTTCCGCGAGGGCTGGACCACCGACCCAGGGGAGCGGCGTCCGCTGAAGCTACGCACGGTGTGGCGGATGACGCGGGCCGGCCGGCCACCTGTCGTCTAACGATTCCGTCGTCAAGATCCCCTTCGGGGGTCATCGTCGCTCGAGGCGACCGGCAACGCCGGTATTCTTGACGCGTGGGTATACAACGGGACGTCAGGCTTGGGCTCAAGCTGGTCAGGGACGTCTCGGCGTCGCGTAAGGCGCAGCGTCTGCTGAACGGGCGGCTGTCGACGCGTGAGCCATTGCCCCGGCAGCATTTCAAGATCGCCGTGTACTTCGCCGATGGCGGCGTCAACCTCTACCAGATGCGCCAGTGGTACAAGCCGCTGGCCAAGCTTGCCGAAACCTGGCCGGTGCTCGTGCTCAGCCGGAGCGGGGCAGGCGCGCTCCCGCTGATCGAGGAGTCGCCGGTGCCGGTTGCCTACGTGCGCCGGGTCGCCGACCTCGAGCGGGTCCTGGCGGAGCAGGACATCCGGATCGTGTTCTATGTGAACCAGAATCCGCGCAACTTCCAGATGATGCGCTACGGGCGCCGCTGGCACGTCTTCATCAATCACGGTGAGAGCGACAAGATGTACATGGTCACCAACCAGATCAAGGCCTATGACTACGCCTTCGTCGCCGGTGACGCCGCCCTCGCCCGCCTCGACAAGGTGCTCTGGGACTACGACTTCGACAAGCGGGCGATCAAGATCGGGCGCCCTCAGGCCGACTACTACTCCGGGACGACCCCCTACCTCGCCGACGAGCGCCAGGTCATCCTCTACGCCCCGACCTGGGAAGGAGACCGGCCGGCCGCCGCCTACGGCTCCATCGCCACCCACGGTGTCGCCCTCGTGACGGCCCTTCTGAAATCAGGCCGCCACCGGGTGATCTACCGGCCGCATCCCCGCAGCGGCGTGGTCGACGCCGAGTACGGCGCCGCCAACAAGGCCATCATCGCCGCCATCGCCGCGGCCAACGCCCGGGATGCGTCCGCCCGGCACATCTACGACGCCAGCCCTGACCTCGGGTGGCAGCTCTCGGCCGCGGATGTCGCGATCGTCGACATTTCCGCGATGGTCTATGACCGCCTGGCCTCGGGCAAGGCCTTGATGGTCACGCGCCCGGTTGATCCGGCCGCCCAGATCGACACCAGCGGCTACCTCTCCGACTGCGAGTGGCTGCAGGACGACCGGGCCGGGAATATCCTCGACGTGCTTGACGACCTCACACACGACAGTGAGGCCCAGGACCGGCTCTCGGTCTGGGTCGAGCGCTACTTCGGCGACACCGGACCCGGGGTGGCCACCGATCGATTCCACGCCGCCGTGGCCCACCTGATGCAAGAGTGGGAACGGTGCGACGCCGCCCACCCGCAGGCCGTGCGCATCGAGACGACGAACCCGACCGTCGAGGGGCCGGCGCTCGAAACCACGGACGTCGAGCCGCTTTAGTCCACGCTCCCGGGGGCCTGCGGATCCGGCGTGGGGGGCATCCGTCGACGCCCCATGCGCCCGGTGAGGCCGGCCAACGGGATGCGGGCCAGGCCGGGGATGCGGCGAGGCGAGGTGGTGCGGTCGACGATCTCCCGCACCCTGGGGTCGAGTTCCGGGCGGAAGCCGAACGGGGGCTGGCCGAAAGCCAGGCGCGAGGAATGCACGACCCGCTTGCCCAGGATGTGGTTGCCGGCACCCCCGATGATGGCCCCTACGCCGAACGGCAGGGCCTTGCCGATCACGCTGGCGCCCCCCTTCGCGGCGAACTGCCGGATGAAGGAGCTCTGCAGCCGGTCGGTGAGCGGACCCATGATGGCCCGGGGGATGCTGGTCGTGACGAGTTCGCCCCAGTAGGCGGTGCGCGGGGCTCCGGCTCCGGATGCCTGGCCGGCCAGCTGACGCACGAGATCGGATCCTTCCCGGCCGAGCATCATGGTCATGACGAGGGCGCGTGCCCGGTCGGGATCGTCGACGGCGATTCCGTGCACCTCGCTCACGGATTGGGTGAACAGCGCGGTGGCCTCGAGGAACCCGGCCGTCTCGACTCCGGACAGGGCCAGCGTGACGCCCGTCCCGACGCCCGGGATCACGGCGGTCGCACCGACGGCAGCACCCCCGGTGGTGACGGCGGCAAGGTAGCGTCGCTCGAGGATCTGGATGATCTCCACCGGCGACGCGTGGGGTGAGCGACGCCGAACCGAACGGATGTGCGCCAGAACGGCGGGACGGTGGATCGCCATCACACGGTCGAAGCCGGTGATGATTCCCGACGGCAGCTGGCCGCCTTTCGGCATGCCGCCCGTCTCAGAGATCAGTGGTTGTGGCTTTCTGGCCATCAGAGTGCCCTCCTTCGGTCTCGCGTCGAGTTTACGTGCCCAGCCTGCGCCTCTGGCGAAAAACACGGTCCGCGCCTATACACAGAGAATGCCCGAGCCGAAGTCAGAAGCATCCCGCATCCTCGGTGTCCGTCTGCGTCACCGGCGCCGCCAGCTGTCCCTCAACCAGGAAGCAGTCGCGCATCTGGCCGGCCTCAACGTGTCCAATTACGCCAGGATCGACCGCGGCACCGGCAACCCCACCTTCCATACCCTGATTCGGCTCGCCTCGGTGCTCGGCATGGAGCCGGGCGATCTGGTCACCGGGTTCAACGCCGATCACCTGCCGCCCAGCGGAAACGGTGTGCCGGCAACGGATGTCGCAGCCGGCCGTTTGGGTTAGGCCGGTTTGATCCCGTATTGCGAGTTGTAGAGCGCCAGAACCTCGGCGATGGGAGCGTCCAGGACCAGCGCGCCCTTGTCGAGGTAGAGGCCGCGGGTGCAGAACCGCTTCAGGTCCCGCTCGTTGTGGGACACGAAGAACAGGGTTCGCCCGCCGGCGAGCAGTTCCTCGATGCGGCGGTAGCACTTCTCCCGAAACGCCTTGTCACCGACGGCGAGCACCTCGTCGACGAGCAGGATGGGCTCTTCGAGCCGCGAGATCACGGCGAACGCGATGCGCACCTTCATCCCGCTGGAGAGATGCTTGTAGGGGGTCTCGACGAACTCGGCGATCTCCGCGAATTCGATGATCTCGTCGAAGCGCTCGGCGATCTGCTTCTTGGTCATGCCGTGCAGACCCGCGGTCAGATAGACGTTCTCGCGCACGGTGAGGTCGTCGACGAACCCACCCGTGATCTCGATCAGGGGAGCGACGCCCTCGGCTACGCGCACGGTACCCTCGTCCGGCAGGACGACGCCGGTGACCAGCTTCAACAGGGTCGATTTGCCTTGGCCGTTGCGCCCGACCACTCCGATGGCCTCGCCGGGCTGCACGGTGAACGCCACGTTCCGCAGGGCCCAGAACTCGCCGGGACGGATGCGACGCCGTCGCGCCGAGAACATGTCCTTGAACGAACGTCGGCCGCGTCGGTTGCGGCGGAAACGGATGCCGACGCCCGACAGGGTGATCACCGGTGCCGGCATCAGATCTCCTTCAAGACCGCGCGCTCGGTGCGCGTGAAGACAATCAGGCCGATCCCGAGGAAGAGCAACGACATCAGCGCGCTGATCAGAACGAGGGTCCAATCGAGCTGCTCGGGGAAGAACGCGGCCCGGTACAGATTGAACAATCCGCTGAGCGGGTTGAAGCCGGCCCAGAACTGCAGTTCCGTGGGCAGGTCCGCGGTGCCGTAGATGATCGGGGAGGCGTAGAACAGGAAGCGAAGGATGAGCTTCACCGCCCGCTCCAGGTCGCGGAAGAAGACCACGAGAGGAGCGACGATCAGCCCGATCCCCGCGGTCAGGATGGTCTGGATCAGGATCGCAAGGGGGAAGAGCACCACCCACCCGCTCAGCTCGGCGCCGGCGACAGTCGCGAACAGCAACAGCACCGGGATGGAGGCCACGAACTCGATGCCCTTGGACAACACGAGCCGGTTCACCCAGATCGTTCGGGGGATGCGCGTGGACCGAATCAGCTTCGCCTCGCGCAGGAACGCGCGGGTGCAATCGGACACGGTGCCGTTGAACCACATCCACGGCAGCAGCGCCGAGAGCAGAAAGACGATGTACGGTTCGTGGCCGACGGTGCGCTGGAAAACCTGGGTGAAGACGAACCAGTAGATCCCCGCCATCACCAGCGGGTCGAGGATCGACCAGAAGTAGCCGAGCAGCGACGTCGAGTAGCGCACCCGAAGGTCCCGCTGTGTGAGCAACCAGAGGGAATGCCGATACCGGGCGAACGATGTGCGCTGCTCAGGGCGCACTTCCGCGTAACTACTCACGCGCTCTATCGTAGGGGCGCAACACGCGCCCTACGAAAGGCACCGCTAGACGAAGAGGTTAGCCCGCTCGAGATCTTCGGCGAAGTCGACCTCGACCGCGTAGAAATCGGAGATGTCGAGAGGTTCGACCAGAAGGTTGTTCTTCTCGATCGCGAGCTCGATGCCGCGTTCGAAGTAGTCCTGGTCAGCAACCTTGGTGAGGTGGTGCAGCAGCACGGCCTTGTACGAGCTGGAAATGTAGTTGATGCCCACGGCCTCACCGAGGCCGCCCGTGACGGTCTTGGAGAGTTCCTTGATGTAGCCCTCGGCGCTGGTCGTGTACTTGACCTCTTCGTCGGACACCTTGGAGGTGTTCACGGTCACGAAGGACTGGTCACGGGCGACCATTGCCGCGGCGCGGTCGAGGATGGCCGGGTCGAAGACGACGTCGCCGTTCATCCACAGAACGCCGCCGGTGGTGGATGCCTGAAGGGCGCGCATCAGGCTCTTCGACGTGTTGGTCTGGTCATACTCTTCGTTATAAACAAAGGATGCCTGCGGAAAGGCCTCGATGATGTGCTCGAGCTTGTAACCGACGACGATGGTGACCTTCGCCTTCTTGCCGAAGGCGTGGGCAATGTTGTCGAACTGCTGCTGCATGATCGTTCGACCGTCGTTGAGCTCTGTGAGCGGCTTCGGCAGCGAACGGCCCAGTCTGCTGCCCATGCCCGCTGCCAAAATGACTACCTGGGTGGTCACGATTGTCTCCTCAAAAAGAATTCGAGTGAACGAGAAAACTCGTGTTCGTACCGAGTTTGTCTAAGGTTCACTTCTAAGTTCATGTATAGACACACCGTTATGCCAACTCCAGAGTACCCTACGGCTTCCAAAGGAGGGAAGGGGCGCAACCCTTCCGTGTCGTTTTCGTGACCCTCTGGCCGTGGCCGGACCCCGAAGAAATGTGTGCGCGGATGACCCCCGACCTCTGCGATGTCAGACGGTCCTTGGTAGGTTAGCGAGGTGACTCCCGAGCCCCCGAAATCAGAGCCCGACAAGAAGCTGGCGGCTGCGACCGCGCCAGAATCCGCAGAAAAACAGGCATCGGCACCGGCCGAGGTGCGCACAGCGCCGGTGCGTAAGGCCCCGGTCCGCAAGCCGTCGGCTCGCCCCGCGGCTACCCCCCGAACGACCACAGCCCGAACAACCGCACCGCGTAAGCCCGCTGCCACACCGACGCCCACGAAGACGCCGGTTGTCACGCCGGACGGCGAAGCAACTGCACCGACGAAAAGCGCCGGTACGTCGAAGTCCGTTCCGGCCGGCGCGACCGCGGCCCGGGCAACGGCTGCGCGCACAGCCACAGCGAAGTCGGATTCCACCGCCAAGACCGGCGCGGCCCGGGCGACCGCGGCGAAGGCCAGTGCGGCCCGTGCTGCGGCGAAGCGCGCGGCGGCCCTTGCCGCTGCCGCGGCGGCGCTCACTCCGGTCGCCCCCGAACCCACGGCAGTCCCTGCCGATCCGGTGTCTCCTGCTCCGGCGCCGCCGGAGAACGAGATTCCGCTCGTTCCGGAGGCAGGCGCTCCGTCCCTCCCCACAGTGGACGCCCCGGTCGGGCCGGAGATCGACGTGACCGTGGCGGCAGAGCCGGTCGAAAGTGACGCGGCCGTCGAGGCTGACGCGGCCGTCGAGTCCGACGAGAACGTCGAGTCCGACGAGAACGTCGGGTCTGGCGAGAGTGTCGAGCCTGTCCAGTCAGACGAGCCTGACGAAGCGGACGAGCCTGTCCAGTCAGACGAGCCTGACGAAGCGGACGAGCCTGACGAGTCGGACGAGTATGTCGCATCCGTCGCCGAGGTGTCGGCGAAACGTCCCGCGGGGAAACGCGTGCCGCGCAAGCGCACCCCGGTGCCGGTGGCGGCGACGCCGGATCCGGAGGCGCCCGTGGTTCTCTCCGTCAGCGGACTGCAGAAGAGCTTCGGACATACCGTGGCGGTCTCGGGGATCGACCTCGAGGTTCGCGCCGGATCGTTCTTCGGGATCGTCGGGCCGAACGGTGCCGGCAAGACCACGACGCTCTCCATGGTCACGGGGCTGCTCCGGCCGGACGCCGGCAGCGTCACTGTGAACGGAATCGACGTCTGGGGCAGCCCCATGTCGGCCAAACGCGTCATCGGGGTTCTGCCCGACCGTCTGCGGCTCTTCGACCGCCTGACCGGCGCCCAGCTGCTCTACTACTCCGGTGTGCTTCGCGGCCTCGACGATGTCACGGTGCGCCAGCGGTCGGCCGACCTGGCCACCGCCTTCGGCCTGGAGGACGCGCTCAACCGTCTTGTGGCCGACTATTCCGCCGGTATGACGAAGAAGATCGCGCTTGCCTGCGCCATGATCCACTCACCCCGCCTGCTCGTGCTCGATGAGCCGTTCGAGTCCGTCGACCCGGTTTCCGCCGTCAACGTCACGGAGATCCTGCAGAAATACGTCGCCAGCGGCGGAACCGTGGTGCTGTCCAGCCACGGTATGGACCTGATCCAGCGCGTCTGCGACCATGTGGCCATCATTGTGCAGGGCGCCGTGCTGGCGTCCGGCACCATCGACGAGGTCAGAGGCGAGAAGACGCTCGAGGAGCGGTTCATCGAGCTGGCCGGGGGACGCAAAGTGGCGGAGGGCATGGAGTGGTTGCACAGTTTCTCGGACTGAAGGTCCGCCTGCTCGCCAATCTGTTCCGGCGCAGTCCTTGGCAGGTCGTCGGCATCATCGTCGGCCTGCTCTACGGGCTCGCTCTCGCTGTCGGCCTCTTCGTCGTGCTCGTGGGGCTGCGTTTCACGGGTGACGTGGTGGCCGTGCGCGACGGCGTCATCGTCGCCGGGTCGCTGGTCGTACTCGGTTTCGCGCTGTTCCCGCTCGTGTTCGGGATCGACGACAGCATGGACCCGCGCAAATTCGCGACCATGGGCATCCCGACCCGGCGGTTATCTCTCGGTCTGGCGTTGTCTTCGCTGATCGGCGTGCCGGCGCTCGTCCTGACGGTCGTCCTGGTCGGCACCGTTGTGACCTGGTCCAGGGGGGTGGGGGAGACACTGTTCGCCCTCGTCGCCGGCGCACTATTGCTGGCCACGTGCATGCTGGTGTCGCGGGTGAGCACATCCGTGGCGGCATTCCTGCTGGCGACGCGTCGGTCGCGGGAATTCACCGGCATCATCGGGGTGCTGCTGCTGGTCATGATCGCTCCCGTCGTGCTGCTGGCGCTCAACTTCGACTGGGACCGGTACGGGCTCGATCTGATCGGCGGGGTGGCGGCGATTCTGGGCTGGACCCCCCTCGGGGCAGCCTGGGCCGCGCCCGGGGACGCGTCGACCGGTCTCTGGGGAGAGGCCGTGCTGAAGCTGCTCCTCGCCACGGTCACGACCTACCTGTTGTGGCTGGCGTGGCAGGCGCTGGTGGCACGGATGCTCGTCACACCCGGTCGCGAGGCCCAGGTGCGCCACTACGGCGGGCTGGGATGGTTCGACAGCCTGCCGCACACCCCGATGGGCGCGATCGCCGCCCGCAGCCTCACCTACTGGCGCCGGGACTCGCGCTATTGGATGTCGGTCCTCATCATCCCGGTCATCCCCGTGATCGTGATCCTGCCGCTGTCCTTCGCTGGGGTTCCGATCAGCTATCTGGCGCTGCTCCCGGTGCCGCTGATGAGCGTGTTCCTGGGCTGGACCCTGCACAACGACGTCGCCCTGGACCACACCGCCGTGTGGTTGCACGTGGCCTCCGGCACCCGGGGCTTCGCGGACCGGATCGGTCGGCTGGTTCCGGCTCTCTTCGTCGGGATCCCCATGATCGCGGCCGGCTCAGCCATCAGCGTGTCGGTGTACGGCGACTGGGCGGTGATGCCGGCGATCCTGGGGGTGAGCACCAGCATCCTTCTGACCGGGCTTGGTTTCTCGAGCTATTCGTCGGCCCGCTTCCCGTACCCGGCCAGCAAGCCGGGGGACAGCCCCTTCGTGCAGCCGCAGGCATCGGACACGGCCGCGGCTCTGATTCAATCCCTGACCTTCGCGGGGTCCATCATCCTGTCCCTCCCGGCGCTTGTGTGCGGCATTCTGGGCGTGTTCGTGGACCCGGTCTGGAACATCCCGGCGCTCGCCCTCGGCGTCGGTGTGGGCCTGTTCACCCTCGTCGTCGGGGTGTGGCTGGGCTCGCGCGCGTTCGAGCGGCGCGGTCCGGAGATGATCTCCTCGGCCGTCCGCGCCTAGGGAAGCCGACGCTGGCGCGGCATCCCCAGCGGCCGGCATGCGCAGCCAGTGCGCCCGTTCCGCCGGTCACTCTCGACCGGAACGGGCACTCTCGGTGCCGGGACCAGGCCGGCCTGCCCATCCGGGCACGGGTTGTTTTAGACTGGGAGCATGACTGAAAATTTTCGCGTGAGCATCGCAGAGCCCGGCAACCCGGGCGCAGGCGGCGGCACGTCTACGCTCGACCGCGAGCTCGAGGAGCTCATCAACCAGGAGCAGATCGAGCCGGGCGACCACGAGCGTTTCTCGCACTACGTGCCCAAGGACAAGATTCTCGAATCGGCCATCTCCGGCAAGCCCGTGCGCGCCCTCTGCGGCAAGAAGTGGCTGCCCGGACGCGACCCGGAGAAGTTCCCGGTCTGCCCGAGCTGCAAGGCCATCTACGAGAAGATGAAGGCCTGACCGACCGGGTGTTCACGACCGGGTGATCACGGCCGGTACAGGGTCGGAATCACGGGATCGCCGCGGCCGAGACGGAACGCCTCGATCGGCAGTTCCTGCATGACGGATGCATGGTGCGCGCGGGCGAGGGACGTGCCGGCGGCTCCGAGGTAGCGCTCGTCGATCACGCCGTCGGTGATCAGTGGCACGAGCAGCACCCGGTCCCTGCCCTCGGCCTCAACCGGCAGGGCGGCATCGGCGGGATCCTCGCCGATCAGGATGACCTCCGCGCGGGCGATCCCCGCGGCGTCGAGACGGCGCACGGATCGCTTGCGGCCGCCGACCGAGACCTTCGCAGCCGAGGTCTTGGCGACCGACACCCACTCCCCGGCATCATCGCGGTGGGCGACCAGTTTGTAGACCATGCCCGCGGCGGGTGAGCCTGACCCGGTCACGACCGAGGTGCCAACGCCGAAGGCGTCCACAGGCGAGGCGGACAGCGCGGCGATGGAGAACTCGTCAAGGTCGCTGGTGACCGTGATGTGAGTGTTGACAGCGCCGAGGGAGTCGAGCTGGGCGCGGGCTTCGGCGACCATTGTGGGCAGGTCTCCGGAGTCGATCCGGATCGAGCCGAGGTCGGGGCCGGCCACCGTGACGGCCAGGTCGATGCCCTTCACGACGTCGAAGGTGTCGACGAGGAGGGTGGTCGACGGACCGAAGGCGGCGACCTGGGCGCGGAAGGCATCTTCCTCGCTGTCGTGAAGGAGGGTGAAGGAGTGCGCGGCCGTGCCCATAGTCGGGACACCCCAGCTGCGGCCGGCCTCGAGGTTGCT
Organism: Cryobacterium cryoconiti; assembly: GCF_004403065.1. GTDB lineage: Bacteria > Actinomycetota > Actinomycetes > Actinomycetales > Microbacteriaceae > Cryobacterium > Cryobacterium cryoconiti. The sequence continues at coordinate 120,040 of NZ_SOHA01000034.1, read as the reverse complement.
GGTGGAGGCGAACCCGGCGATGTAGGCGGCGCGGGCGGCGGCGACCCCGGAGTACTCGCCCGTGCGGCGCGAACCCATTTCGGCGAGCGGGCGGCCCAGGCTGACCGACACCATCCGTGCGGCCGCACTGGCGACGGAGCTGTCGTAGTTGAGAACACTGAGAATGAGTGTCTCGAGAATCACGCACTCGGCGAAGGTGCCGTCGACCGTGAACAGGGGGGAGCCGGGGAAGTATGCCTCGCCCTCCTGGTAGCCCCAGATGGTGCCTCGGAACGCGTAATCGGCGAGCCAGTCGAGGGTGGGCTCTCGGACCACGTTGTTGTCCCGGAGCCAGGTGAGTTCGGCGTCCGTGAACCGGAAGGCGCGGATCAGTTCGAGCAGGCGCCCGGTGCCGGCCACGATGCCATAACGACGCCCGGAGGGCAGGCGGCGGGCGAAGGCCTCGAACTGGCACTCCCGGCCCGCGGTTCCGCTCTGGATCGCGGCGTCCACCATGGTGAGTTCGTACCGGTCGGTGCGGAATGCTGAAGATTCGGTCACCGTCGAAGCCTATCCGGCCTGGTCGGTGCGCATTCGTGCCTGGGCCGAGGCACCGGGCCTACAGTGCCCCGAAGGCGACGATGCAGTTCTGGCCGCCGAAGCCGAAGGCGTTGGCCAGGGCGAACTTCACCGGCTTCTCCCGGGCGACCTTCGGCACGTAGTCGAGGGTGCAGTCCGGATCGGGGGTCGTGTAGTTGATGGTGGGCGGGATGATGCCGGTGCGGACCGACAGGGCGCAGAGCAGTCCGGAGAGGGCGCCGGCGGCGCCGATCATGTGGCCGGTCATCGACTTGGGGGCGGTGACGGCGATGGAGTCGGCGGCGTGCCCGAGTGCCTGGCGGATCGCCGAGGTCTCCGCCCGGTCGTTGGCCTGGGTGGACGTGCCGTGGGCGCAGATCATGTCGATGTCGCTCGGGTTGAGTTTCGACTTGATCAGGGCGCGGGTCATGGCCAGGCTCGCGAACTTGCCGGTGGGTTCGGGCGCGACGATGCTGTGGCCGTCGCTGGTCAGGGCGCCGCCCAGCACCTCGGCGTAGATCTGGGCGCCGCGGGCTCGGGCGTGGGAGAGGAGCTCCATCACGAAGACGACCGCACCCTCGCCGAAGACGAGGCCGTTGCGGTCGGCATCGAAGGGGCGGCTGGCCTCCGCCGGGGAGTCGTTGTTCGTGGACGCCGCGTGCATGGCGTTCAGGCCGGCGAACATGACGGGTGTGATCGCGGCCTCCACGCCGCCGGCGATCACGACGTCCGCGTCGCCCATCATGAGCATGGTTCGCGCTTCGAGGAGGGCGTACGCGCCGCTGGCGCAGGCCAGGGCGCTCGCGTTGACCGGCCCATGGATGCCGAGGTCGATGGCAACCTCGCAGGCAGCCATGTTCAGCAGGGCGGAGGGCACGAAGCGCGGCGGGATACGGCGGGAGTCGCCGGAGTTGACCAGCTCGGTGGCCTCCTGGATCTCCGCGAACCCGCTGACGGCGCTATTGACGACGACCGCCGTGTCGATGCCTTCCATGGAGGTGCCGAAGCCGGCATCCGCCACTGCCTCGCGGGCGGCGGCGATGGCGAGCTGGGAGGACCGGGACGCGCGCTTGACCTGCTTCACGGTCATCCGCTCGGCCGGAACGAAGTTCTTCACTTCAGCTGCGATCTGCGTCGGCAGGCCGGTGGGGTCGAAGTGGGTGATCCGCGCGACGCCGCTGCGGCCGCTGGTGAGACCAGACCACGTATCGCGCCAATTGTTGCCCAGGGGGGTCAGAGCGCCCAAACCGGTGATTACGACTCGATCATTCACGGTGATCATCTCCTCAAACGACGCATGTGACGAAAACTTCGGTGCGGCATCCGTCGGTTGGCGGTGGCCATATTCCGAGTGTAGTTACGGCCATATTCCCCGATGGGAACGTGCTGGAGCCCCGAAGCGGAGCCTGAGAATATGCCTTCAATCTCCCTGTTCGGGGGTCGAACGCGTCTTGTGCCGGTGCCACCTCCGACGTACACGGGTGGGGGTCAGGGATTCCGACTAAGCTCGAACGTCGTGACGGATGCACCGATTGGAATCTTCGATTCCGGAGTGGGCGGCCTGACTGTCGCCCGGGCGATCAAGGATCAGCTGCCCAACGAATCGATCCTCTATATCGGAGATACCGCGCATTCTCCGTATGGCCCGAAGAAGATCGCGGATGTGCGTGGCTTCGCCCTTGACGTGCTCGACGACCTGGTCGCCCAGGACGTGAAAATGCTGGTCATCGCCTGTAACACCGCGTCGGCCGCGATGCTCCGCGATGCCCGTGAACGCTACAGCGTTCCTGTGGTCGAGGTCATCCAGCCCGCCGTGCGGAGCGCCGTGCGCACCACCCGCAACAAGCGCGTCGGCGTGATCGGGACCCTCGGTACCGTCAAGTCGCGCGCCTATGAGGACGCATTCGCCGCGGCCACCGACATCACGCTGCTGACCCAGGCCTGCCCGCGGTTCGTCGAGTTCGTCGAAGCGGGAATCACCACGGGCGACGAACTACTCTCGGTTGCCGAGGGCTACCTCGCCCCGCTGCGCGCAGCGGAGGTCGACACGCTCGTGCTCGGCTGCACGCACTATCCGTTCCTGCGCGGTGCCATCTCCTATGTGATGGGGGATACCGTGACTCTCGTCTCCAGCGATACCGAGACGGCCAACGACGTGTACCGGCTGCTGGTCAGTCAGGGTCTGGAACGCACTGAGAAGGCGCCGCCCAGCTACCGCTACGAGGCGACCGGCGACAGCGCCGACGATTTTCTGCACCTGGCCCACCGACTGATCGGCCCGGAAATCGGCCGCGTCGACCTGGTAGAGACCGGGTCCTACAACTTGAGCGAGCTTGCCGAGTTCGCCGCATCGCATCCCAACCTCAAGGAGACCCCGTGACCGACACCGTGCGCGTAGACGGACGAACGAACGACCAGCTGCGCCCCGTCACGATCGAGCGCGGGTGGAGTGACCAGGCCGAGGGGTCGGCCCTGATCTCGTTCGGACGCACCAAGGTACTCTGCACGGCCTCGTTCACCAACGGTGTGCCGCGCTGGATGGCCGGCAAGGGCAAGGGCTGGGTCACGGCCGAGTACTCCATGCTGCCGCGCTCGACCAACTCCCGGATGGACCGCGAATCGGTCAAGGGCCGCATCGGCGGACGCACCCACGAGATCAGCCGGCTGGTCGGTCGCAGCCTGCGCGCCGTGGTCGACATGAAGGCCCTCGGCGAGAACACCATCGTGATCGACTGCGATGTGCTGCAGGCCGACGGCGGAACCCGCACCGCGGCGATCACGGGCGCCTACGTCGCCCTCGCCGACGCCCTGGAGTGGGGCCGGGAGAAGAAGTTCCTCAGCCAGAAGGCCCAGCCGCTGACCGACAGCGTCGCGGCCATCTCCGTGGGCATCGTAGGCGGCAAGCCCATGCTCGACCTGGCTTACACGGAGGACTCACGCGCCGAAACCGACATGAACGTGGTCGTCACCGGCCGCGGACTCTTCGTGGAGGTGCAGGGCACGGCCGAGGCCGCGCCGTTCGACCGCACGGAACTCAACTCGCTGCTCGACCTGGCCCTGGCCGGGACGATTTCCCTGACCGAGTTCCAGAACACGTCGCTGGGGCGCTAGAGCCATGCAGGTCGTTCTCGCCACCCACAATCAGCACAAGGTGCAGGAGCTGCGCCGCATTCTCGCGCCGCGGTTGCCCGATCTCGAGGTGCTGGCGTACGACGGCCCGGAGCCGGTCGAGGACGGCGTCACGTTCGCTGAGAACGCGCTGATCAAGGCCCGGGCCGCTGCGGCGCACACCGGCCTGCCGGCCATCGCCGATGACTCCGGCATCTGCGTGGACGTGCTCGGCGGTTCACCCGGAATCTTTTCCGCCCGCTGGGCCGGGCCCGCCCGGGACTCCGACCAGAACCTGCAGCTGCTGCTCTGGCAGCTGGGCGACGTGTCCGCGGAGCACCGTGGCGGGCACTTCACCTGCGTTGCCGCCCTCGCCATGCCCGACGGCACCGAATGGCACGTCACCGGGGAATGGCCAGGCCAAATCCTGACCGAGCCCAGCGGCGACGGAGGCTTCGGCTATGACCCGATCTTCCTGCCCGACGGCTACGCGATCTCGGCGGCCGAGCTGACCCCGAACGTGAAGAATGAGCACAGCCACCGGGCGAGGGCCTTCGGCAAGCTGATTCCGGTGCTGGAGACGCTGCTGGACGCCTGACCGGCGCATCCGCCCGGCTTGGTGAGAACGGCATTCATTCCCAACTGGCGGCTGAACTGGCGGTCGGGTGCCCACGGCCATACCGTGGAGGCATGGGCCACGACCACGCGCACACCTCAAAGACGAACCGCGCGCGCCTGTCGGCGGCGATCGCCATCGTCGCCGTGGTGCTCGTGGTACAGATCGTCGGGGCCTGGCTCACCGGATCGCTGGCCCTGCTGGCGGACGCCGGGCACATGTTCTCCGACCTCGCGGGCCTGGTCATCGCACTCACGGCCACCGTCGTCGCCGCCCGGCCCGCCACAGACCGACAGACCTTCGGCTACCAGCGGGCCGAGGTATTCGGCGCACTGCTGAACGGCCTCATCCTGCTGGCGGTGGCCGTGGCCGTCGTGATCGGCGCCGTCAGGCGCCTTGTCGACGCCGGCGGCACCGAGGTGCGGGCAACGCCCATGCTGGTCGTCGCCGTGGTCGGCCTTCTGGCCAACGTGGCGGCGCTGCTCCTGCTGCGGCCCGCGGCAGGGTCGTCGATCAACATGCGCGGTGCCTACCTCGAGGTGCTGGGGGACACCCTGGGATCGGTGGCAGTCATCGTGGCGGCCGGGGTCATCCTGCTCACCGGTTTCATGCAGGCGGATGCGATCGCGTCGCTGGTCATCGCCGGCATGATCGCGCCGCGCGCCTTCGTGCTGCTGCGGGATGTGATGCGCGTGCTGAGCGAATCGGTGCCCGCCGACACGGATGTCGCTGAGATCCGGCGGCACCTGCTGGACACTCCGGGCGTGGTGGCGGTGCACGATGTGCACGTCTGGATGATCACCTCCGGCGCCCACGTCTTCAGCGCCCACATCGTGGTCGAGCCGGCCGTGCTCAGTTCAGGAGGATCCGGTGCGCTGCTCGACGCCCTGTCCGGCTGCCTGGCCGAGCACTTCGACGTAGACCACTCCACGTTTCAGCTCGAACCGGCCGAACACGCCGAGCACGAGGAGAACCCGCACCGTTAGTCGTGCTTGTGCTCGTCGTGTTTGTGGTCGTGGGTCTGCTCGAAGGCGTCGGAATCGAGCACGAGGCTACCCGTGGCGGTGGCCGGCGTCGCGGAGGATGCGGTGGTCGCATCCCGACGGGCCTTGGACGCGGCCTGCAGATAGTGGATGACGGTGGGGATGAGGGTGATGACGACCGCACCGATCAGGATGATGTCGATGTAGTTCTGCACGAAGTCCGCGACGGGCGGGATATAGCCGAGGAAGAATCCGAAATAGGTGAGTCCGGCACCCCAGAGCAGTGCCCCGATCAGGTTGTACAGCGAGTACTTGCGGTAGTCCATGTGACCGACTCCCGCGGCGACCGGGGCGAAGGTGCGCACGATCGGCACGAAGCGCGCGACGATCACGGCGACGCCGCCGAACCGCACGAAGAACGCGTTGGTGCGTTCCACGTTCTTGATGCTGAAGAGCCCCGATTCCTTGCGTTCGAACACCTTGGGCCCGAACCTGTGCCCGATCAGGTAGCCGACTTCACCGCCGAGGAACGCCGCGAAGCCGATGGCGAGGGCCACCCACCAGATGTCGATCTGGATCACTCCCGCGAAGGTGAGCAGGCCGGTGATCACCAGCAGCGTGTCGCCGGGGAGCAGGAAGCCGACCAGCAGGCCGGTCTCGGCGAAAACGATGGCGCACACACCCAGGAGGGCCCAGGGTCCGAAGCCGTTGATCAGGACTTCCGGGTCGAGCCAGGGGATGACGGCAGTAGGAACCAGGCTGGTGTGGATCACGAAGAAACTCCTGTGGGCGACGGTCAGATCGGCCGGGCGGCGGGATCACTGTGTGCTCAGGTACAGGCTAGCCCGCTTTGCCGTCAGGAAGCCGTGCGCGATCAGGCCGCGGGGTCGTCGAGGACGGCGCCCCGGGCATCCCGGCGGTTCTGAGCACGGTCGGCGATCCAGGTGCGCACGCCGAACACGATCGAGGCGGTGATGAAGACACCGGCGATCACATAGGCGGCGCTCTTCACTCCCGGGATGGCGGCCGCGTAGTACCCGGTCAGGGTGAGGCCCACACCCCAGGCCAGGGCTCCGACCAGATTGCTGGTCAGGAACTTGTAGTAGTTCATGCGGCCGACGCCCGCGATGACCGGCACGAACACCCGGCCCCAGGGCATGAACCGGGCCACGACCACCGACCACCAGCCGTATTTGTGATAAAAAGTCTCCGTCTTGGCGATGGCCGCCCGTGTGCGGCGCCCGCCATGGCGGTCCAGGTAGGAGCGACCGTAGTGGCGGCCGAGCAGGAATCCGACCTGGTCGCCCAGGAATGCGGCGATACCGGTGCCGACGGCCAAAACGGCGATACTCAGATTCGGGGTCGACGCGGCCACCAGACCGGAGCCGAAGAGCAGCGAATCGCCCGTGATGAACGGAATGAACACCCCGAGGAACACCGCCGTTCCGGCGAAGACCAGCGCCCAGACAAGCAGGTAGAAGACCACGACGCCGGTGTTGGCCAGCAGGTCGCTCAGTTGGCCGTCCAGGGCCGACATATTTCTCATGTGCGGGAGAGGGGACTTGAACCCCCACGCTCGAAAGCACAGGAACCTAAATCCTGCGTGTCTGCCAATTTCACCACTCCCGCGAAGTGCGCCCCCAGTCTACTTCGTGAGCCTGCCCTGCTCGGGAGTACGCAGGTCAGTCGGAGGACGCGGCCCCGAGCAGCGCCGCCGTGAACGCGGACGTCTGCGCCCGGAGGGCCGTGACGACGGCCGCGACCGCAGGTTGGTGCAGGGACTCCTGCCGGAGAACCATCCAGTACTGCAAACGTTCCTGGAACTGCTCCGGCAACAGACGCACCAGGTCCGGATGCTGATCGCCCATGAAGCAGGGCAGGAATCCGATTCCCGCTCCGGCCCGGGTGGCTTCGACGTGCACGAACACGTTGGTCGAGCTGATCGAAGCCTGCATCGACGGAACGAGGCGCCTGGGCGCATCCAGATCATCGACCAGCAGCATCGCGTCGACGAAATAGACCAGCGGATGCTGCGTCAGCTCGGCCACGGTCGTTGGTGTGCCGTGCTCGGCGAGGTAGTCGCGCGAGGCGTACATGCCCAGCAGGTAGTAGCCCAGCCGGAACGATTCGGCCCGGTGAGTCTGAGGCTCGCCCACCACCACCTCGATATCCAGACCCGAGCGGTGCTGCAGGGCCCGGCGGGTCACCGTCACGATCTCGACGCGGAGGGACGGATGCGTGCGCTGCAGGCCCGCGATGGCGGGGGCGGCGATGTAGGCGCTGAAGCCATCCGTCGCGGACATGCGAACGACGCCGGACAGCTGATGCGGCTCGCCCGTCGGTCCGTTCAGAATGGCGATCGCGGATTCGACGTTCTCGGCGGCGTTGAAGGCACGTTTGCCCAGCTCGGTCAGCTCCCAGCCGCCGATCGTGCGGGAGAGCACACGCCCGTCGAGCGCCTTCTCCAGGGCGGTGATGCGGCGGGACACGGTGGTGTGATTCACGCCCAGGCTGTCGGCGGCCGTGGTGAACCGGCCGGTGCGGGCGACGGCGAGGAGGATGAGCAGGTCGTCCGGGTTGGGCAGGGACGCGGAGGCAGACTCGAAGCTCATATCTGCAAGTATGCACACTGCATGTGTCAAAGTGGTTATTGATGCAGAACTGACTGGCGGGAATACTCGGGGGAGCCGTGCTGGGCCGTCAAGGTCCATCCGCCATCCACCACGACGTGTCAGAGACGACACCGAAGGAGACAGACATGAGCGTCAATTCGCGCGTCGAGGCCGGTTCCGGAGGAACCACCTCGAACAGCGGTAACGAGAAGTCCGGCCTGAAGAAGATTGTTGCCGCCTCCATGGTGGGAACGGTCGTCGAGTGGTACGAATTCTTCCTCTACGCCACGGCCGCGAGCCTGGTGTTCGGGACGGTGTTCTTCCCCAACGCCGGCAGCGAGCTGGACGGCATCCTCGCCGCCTTCCTGACCTACGCGGTCGGTTTCCTCGCCCGACCGTTGGGCGGCATCGTGTTCGGCCAGATCGGCGACCGCCTGGGCCGCAAGCACACCCTCCAGGTCACAATCATTCTCGTCGGCGTGGCCACCTTCCTGATGGGGTGCCTGCCCGGCTTCGACACCATCGGCTACTGGGCGCCGGCGCTGCTGATCGGGCTTCGTTTCATCCAGGGTTTCGCCGTGGGCGGTGAGTGGGGCGGCGCCGTGCTGCTCGTCGCCGAGCACAGCCCCGACAAGTCCCGTGGGTTCTGGTCGAGCTGGCCCCAGGCCGCCGTTCCGGTCGGCAACCTGCTCGCCACCCTCGTTCTGCTGACCATGTCCTGGATCCTGCCGGCCGAGCAGTTCATGAGTTGGGGCTGGCGCGTCGCGTTCTGGCTGTCCGCCGTGATCGTGGTCATCGGCTACTACATCCGCACGCACGTCAACGAAGCACCGATCTTCCTTGAGGCTCGCGCCCAGGTCGAGGCCGAACAGGCCATCAGCTACGGGGTCACGGAAGTCATCCGCAAGTACCCGCGCGGGATCCTCAGCGCCATGGGCCTGCGGTTCGCCGAGAATATCCTGTACTACATCATCGTGAGCTTCTCGATCGTCTATCTGGTCACGGTGCACGCGTATGACACCAGCCAGCTCCTGTTCGCACTGCTGCTGGCCCACGTCGTGCACTTCCTCGTGATCCCGCAGGTCGGCCGGCTCTCCGACCGTTTCGGACGCAGGCCCGTGTACCTGGCCGGAGCGATCCTCGGCGCGACCTGGGCGCTGTTCGCCTTCCCGCTGTTCGACACGCAGAACCCCGTGCTGATCATCCTGGCCATCACCCTCGGCCTGTGCTTCCACGCGCTGATGTATGCGGGTCAGCCCGCGATCATGGCCGAGCTGTTCCCCACCCGGATGCGCTACTCCGGCGTCTCCCTGGGCTACCAGGTGACGTCGATCCTGGCCGGCTCAATGGCGCCCATCATCGCCGTCGCCCTGCTCAAGGAATACAACTCCTGGGTGCCGGTCGCGCTGTACCTCGCAGGCGCCTGTGCGATCACCGTCGTGGCTGTGCTCACGCTCAAGGAAACCAGGGGGATCTCGCTGCGTGAGGTCGACGCCGTCGATGCGCGCAAGCACGGCCTGGCGCCGGCTACGCCCGTTCGCTGAGTGCCGCGCGCCGGCTTCACTCCCTCGGGCATGACACACAAAGGAAACCGTAATGACTGATGCATCCGTGGCCGCTTCCATCGCAGGATGGGAGCGGCCCCGGCCGCTCTCCGGCCGAACCGCCCTGGTCACCGGGGGTGGGAGCGGCATCGGGGCCGCCGTCGTGCGTTCGCTCGCGGCCCGTGGCGCCCACGTCATCGTCGCGGACATCCACCGCTCGTCAGCGGACGAACTCGCCGATGAGGTCGGCGGCTCCAGCTGGATAGTCGACCTGGCGAACCCGCTCGCGCTGACCGACGAGGTGCTGCAGAAGGCCTGTGCGGGGGTGGACATCCTCGTCAATAACGCGGGCATCCAACGGATCAACCCGATCCAGGACTTCGCCCCGGCCGACTTCCGGCTCATCCTCGCCCTGATGCTGGAGGCACCGTTCCTGTTGACCCGGGCGGTGCTGCCGCACATGTACGCCTCCGGCTTCGGGCGCGTGATCAACGTCACCTCGGTGCACGGTATCCGGGCATCGCCGTTCAAGAGCGCCTATGTCGCCGCCAAGCACGGCCTCGAGGGGCTGTCGAAGGTCACCGCACTGGAGGGCGGGGAGCACGGGGTGACCAGTAACTGTGTCAGCCCCGGGTATGTTCGAACGCCCCTGGTGGAGAAGCAGATCGCCGACCAGGCGCTGGTGCACGGCATCCCCGAATCGGAGGTGCTCAGCAAGATCATGCTGACCGAGAGCGCCATCAAACGCCTGGTCGAACCGGATGAGGTCGGGTCGCTCGTCGCCTGGCTGGCCGGGACCGAGGCTGCCATGGTCACCGGCGCCAGCTACACGATGGACGGCGGCTGGTCGGCCCGCTGAGCCGGGCGCTGCTCCGCTGCCTGCGCTGCCTGCCCTGCCTGCGCTGCTCGCCCTCAGGACGTGCCTCCGTGCATAACTCCTGCAAATGCTGTGCGGCGGCGCTGCCGCGGCCCGGAATTCCGGGTGTATCCGGCCGGCCCTGAAGATTTTGCAGGAGTTATGCCCACGGTGTTGGCGCGAGGAGAGGCTCGGGCGTCGCGGCGGGTGGGAACGGCGTCGGGCGGGAAACGTCGGCAGGCTGTGGATAAGTCGGGCGTGGCCGGCGGGGCATGGGCGAGTATGCAGGAATGAGCGAAGCCGTACGCATCATCACCGAGCAGGTTCGCACCCGGGTGCGCCGTGACGGCGTCGACCTCTCCTCGAGCAACGGGCTCACCGAGCAGTACGTGCGCGACGAGGTGCAGCGCTACGCCGAGCGGGCGCTCGGCAACTCCTTGCCGCTGATCGCCGACGAGCGCCAGGCGGCCCGCGAGGTCGTGGCCTCGCTGACGGGGTTCGGGGCGCTGCAACCGTTCCTCGACGATCCCGGCATCGAGGAGATCTGGATCAACGCCCCTACCCGCGTATTCATCGCCCGCGACGGAGTGCCCGAGCTGACCACGATGGTGCTCACCGAGCGGGAGGTGCGCGACCTGGTCGAACGGATGCTGCAGGCATCCGGCCGCCGCGTCGACCTCTCGTCCCCGTTCGTCGACGCCTCTCTGCCCGACGGGTCGAGGCTGCACGTGGTCATTCCCGACATCACCCGCCGGCACTGGGCGGTGAACATCCGCAAGTTCACCCGGCGCATCCGTGACCTGAACCAGCTGGTCGGGCTCGGATCGCTCACGCAGCAGTCGTCCGAGTTTCTGCGGATGTGTGTGCTGGCCGGGCAGAACATCCTGGTCTCGGGGGCCACGCAGACCGGCAAGACCACCATGCTCAACGCCCTGCTCTCGGCCACGCGCACGACTGAGCGCATCGTGACGGTGGAGGAGACCTTCGAGCTCGACCTCGCCGCGCGCGATGTCGTGGCGATGCAGTGCCGTCAGCCCAGCCTCGAGGGCACCGGGGAGATCACCCTGCGCCGCCTGATCAAGGAGTCGCTGCGGATGCGCCCCGACCGGCTGATCGTCGGCGAGGTGCGCGAGGCCGAGAGTCTCGACCTGCTCATCGCCCTGAACAGCGGGCTGCCGGGCATGTGCTCGATCCATGCGAACAGTGCGCGTGATGCGCTCGGCAAACTGTCCACGCTGCCCCTGCTCGCCGGCCGCAACATCGACTCGTCTTTCGTTCTGCCGACCGTGGCCGGCTGTATCGACATCGTCGTGCACTGCGAGATCGACCGGCACGGGCGGCGCCGGGTGACGGAGATCCTCGCACCGAGCGGTCAGCTGTCGGGCGCGTTGATCGAGGCCAGCCCGATCTTCCTGGCGCGGAACGGCGTGCTCGAGCCCACCGGGGGCTACCCGACGAAGCTGGCCAAATTCCACGCCGCCGGACTCGACCCGGCCATCGTGCTGCGGGCGGGGGCCGCATGACGCTCGCCCTGGGGGGACTGCTCGGCGCTGGCCTGTTGCTGCTCGCCGCACCGTTCCTGTGGCCGCGCCAGACCGGGCCCGCCCGCATGCGTACCCCGGGGCGGTGGCGCACGGTCCTGGCCCAGGCCGGGCTCGGAAACCTGCCGCTGCCGGCCTTCGTCGCCCTGTCCCTGGTTCTGGCGCTCGCCGCGTCGGCGCTCAGCCACGCCCTTCTCGGTATCGCGGCGCTGTCGCTGGTCGCGGCGCTGGCCGGCCTGGCGCTGCCCGCACTGATGGTGGTCTGGCGGGCGCGCGCCAGGCGGCGGGCGAACCGCGCCGTCTGGCCCGACGTCGTCGACCACCTGGTCTCGGCGGTGCGGTCGGGACTGGCGCTGCCCGACAGCGTGGGCAGCCTGGCCGGGGCCGGTCCGCTGTCGACGCGGCCCGCGTTCGCCGAGTTCGCCCGGGATTATCAGGCCACCGGCAACTTCAGCTCCGCTGTCGACGGGCTCAAGGCGTCGCTGGCCGATCCCGTCGCCGACCGCATCCTCGAAACGCTGCGCATGGCGAGGGAGGTGGGCGGCAGCGATCTCACCGCCGTGCTGCGCAGCCTGGCGGCCTGGATCCGTCAGGATGCCGCGATCCGGTCGGAGGTGGAAGCCCGGCAATCCTGGATCGTCAACGCGGCCCGGCTGGGCGTGGCCGCGCCCTGGATCGTGCTGTTGCTCCTGGCCTCCCGGCCGGAGGCAGCCGTGGCATACAACACCTCCGCCGGGGTGGTCGTGATCGTCGGCGGCCTGGGGGTCTCCGTGGTCGCCTACCGGGTGATGGTGGCTCTGGGGCGGCTGCCCGAGGAACGCCGGTGGTTCCGGTGAGTGCCGCGCAGGCCTGGGCGCTGTTCTTGGGCACGGCACTCGGCGTCGGTCTCTGGTCGCTCGCCAGCCTCGTGCCTCGGCTGAGCCGCCCCCGCCTCGCGCAAAGGCTCGCGCCGTACATCCAGGACGTGTCGGCGGAGGCGCGGCTGTTCGTGGGGCGCACGACGGTGCATCCGTTGCCGGTGCTCGGCACCCTGTTCGCCCCCGTGTTCGGTGCCCTGAAACGCGCGTTCGGCGCGGTTCTCGGCGGGTCGGAGTCGATCGAGCGGAGACTGCGGCAGTCGGGGTCGGACCGCAGCACCGATGAATTCCGGTCGGAGCAGGTGGTCTGGGCTCTCGTGGGTCTTGCCGCCGGTGCCGGGGCGATCGTGGCTCTGCCGACGTTCCGGTCGCTGCCGCTGCCCGTGCAGGTCTTCCTGCCCGTGGTCGCCGGGGCGGGCGGCGCACTGACCCGCGACTGGATGCTCAGCCGCGCTGCCACCGCGCGACTGGCCCGCATGCAGAGCGAGTTTCCGACCGTGCTCGAGTTCATGACGCTGTCGTTGTCGGCGGGGGAGGGCATTCTGGACGCCCTCGGCCGCGTCTCTCGCACGAGCATGGGCGAGTTGGCGAAGGAGTTGGCGGGCGTGGTGGCGGATGTGCGCACCGGAGTGCCGCTCGCGGTCGCCCTGCATGAACTGTCGCGGCAGATCGCATTGCCCTCGGTGACGCGGCTGGTCGACCAGGTCACCGGTGCCCTCGACCGCGGAACCCCGCTCGCTGAGGTGCTGCGCGCCCAGGCGCAGGACGCCCGGGACGAGGCCAGGAGGGGGTTGATCGAGGTGGCCGGCAAGAAGGAGGTGGCCATGCTCGTGCCGCTGGTGTTCCTGATACTGCCGATGACGATTCTGTTCGCGATCTTCCCCGGCCTGTTCATCCTGCAGAGCGGTTTCTGACCCGATTGCCGACGAGAACCCCATGAAAGTCGAACCCGCCCCGAACCCACGAAAAGAATGAGGAGCAATCATGACGACATTGAGACGGCGATTCCAGGACTGGTCGGGCGACGAGCGCGGTGACGTGCCGGGTTGGGTGCTGATCACCCTGATGACCGCCGGCCTGGTCATCATCATCTGGGGGCTCGCCGGACCCGCCCTGAGCGGTGTGTTCCAACAGGCGATCGACCGGGTCAGCGGGATCTGACCGGGCATGGTCGGCACACGGGGGCACCGGACACGATCGCCCGGTGGTGACGAGGGCTCGGCGGCGGCCGAGTTCGTGATGGTCGGGGCGCTGCTGACCGTGCTGACGCTTGCCGTCCTGCAGCTCGGGATCGCCCTGCTCGTGCGCAACACCGTGCTCGACGCCGCCGCGGAGGGCGCGCGGCATGCCGCGCTCGCCGACAGCGGGCTGGGCGAGGGAGCGGCCCGAACCCGCGAGCTGATCACGGCGACGATCGGCCCGGCCTATGCGACCGATGTGGAGGCGACATTCGGGGACTACGGCGGGTTCCCGAGCGTGCAGGTGCGCGTCGTGGCGCCCCTGCCGCTGCTCGCACTGTTCGGCGTGGATCGCGGGCTCGAGGTGGTGGGGCATGCGGCGGTCGAGACCCTGGATTAGCGGGAGCGCGGCTCGTCGGTGCGCTCCGGGCGGTCGCACCGTTCTTCGGAGCGGCGCCGGCCGGTGGGGACCGTCGGCGGCGGCCGACACCGAGCGGGGTTCGGCGTCGCTGGAGTTCATCACGGCCGGGCTGATCCTGCTGGTGCCGCTCGTCTACCTGGTGCTGGCGATGGCGGCGCTGCAGGGCGGCGCCCTCGCCGTGGAGGGGGCCGCTCGCCAGGCCGCCCGCGTCTACGTGCAGGCGCCCGACGAGGCCACGGCCGCGGCGAGGGCCGAACGGGCCGTGCAGTTCGGGCTCCTGGACTACGGCATCGACCCGGTCGGCGCCGAGGTGAACGTGGCCTGCACGGGCGGTGTGAACGGATGCCTGACGCGGCAGAACACGGTCACGGTGACGGTGCGCATCCGGGTGGCCTTGCCGCTGCTGCCCGACCTGCTCTCGCTCCGCGACTCGGCCAGCGTGCCCCTGGAGGCCCAGGCCACACAGACGGTGTCCCGGTTCTGGCGGGCCGGATGAGCGGCGCCGGCGTGGGCTCTCCGGTTGCGCCCACCGGAGCACGGGCCGCGCGTATGCCGGGCCGGCTGCCGATCCGGGCCGGCGGCGACGACGGTTCGACGCTCATCCTGACCATTTTCTACGGCTTCCTGGCTATGGTGCTGATCCTCATCGTCGTGGCGGCGACGTCCCTCTATCTGGAGCGCAAACGCCTGCTGACCCTCGCGGACGGTGCGGCGCTCGCCGGGGCCGAAGCATTCAACCTGGGCGAGGTGACCGTCGCCGGCGACGGTTCGGGCGGTGTGCTGCGGCCGGCCCTGTCGTCGGCGGAGGTGTGGGCCGGCCACGGAGTATCTCGCCGCCGCCCCGCACGGCCGGATGGAGGAGCTGAGGGTGAGCGGCGCGGCATCCGTGGACGGGCAGAGCGCCACGGTCTCGCTGACCGCCTACTGGCGCCCGCCGGTGCTGAGCATCCTGCTGCCGGAGGGGGTGCCGCTCGAGGTCACGGCGGTGGCGCGGTCGGTGTTCCGCTAGCGTTAGCGTGACGCGCCTGCCCCGGCGCCGGGGGAGGAGCATCGTGACGGCTGAACGCGACCGCCTGACCGGTGCCGGCGCCCAGCTCGTGACCGAGGTGAGCATCAACTTCGGGTCGTCGCTGGCGGGCCTCGCCATCCCGCTCGTGGGCTCTCCCGTCGTGGTCGCCGTGCGGCAACTGGTGATGGCGGCCACGGTGCTGCCGTTCTACCGGCCCAAGCTCGCCGGCCTGACCTGGCGGCGGCTGTGGCCCGCGTTGGCGCTCGGCGTCGTGCTCGCCGTGATGAACCTGACCTTTTACGAGGCCGTCGACCTGCTCGGACTCGGCATCGCCGCCACGATCGAGTTCCTGGGCCCGTTCGCACTCGCTCTGGCCTCGTCGCGTCGTCTGCTCGACTTCGTCTATGCCGCGGCGGCGGCGGGCGGGGTGTTCATGCTGACCTGGTCGGACGGGGCGTTGAACGTGCTCGGCATCCTCTTCGCCCTGACCGCGGCGGCATCGTGGGCTGCCTATATTCTGCTCACCCGCAAGGTGGCCGTGACCTTCCCGGGGCTCGAGGGCATCTCCGTGGCCAGCGTCGTGAGCCTGACGCTTCTGGTGCCGTTCGCGCTGCTCACGGTCGATTGGACCACCCTCAACTGGGGTGTGATCGGGCTGCTGCTGGCCATCGGCGTGCTCTCGTCGGCGTTCCCGTACACGCTGGACACCTACATTTTGCGCCGCATCACCCCGCGCCTCTACGCGATCATCACCAGCTTCGGCCCGGTGATCGCGGCCCTGTTCGGCGCGCTGGTGCTGGGGGAGACCTTCCTGCTGCAACAGCAGATCGCCATTCTGGTGGTGTGCGTGGCGGCCGGCGCGGCCATCGCCAGTCAGCGCGACACCCCGAAATCCGAACTGGAGATCATCGCGGGCGCGACTCCCTGACCGGGCGTGCGGGTATCCGTCACAGGCCGCCCCGGAGCGCCCTGCCCGGCGTTCGGGCCGGTGAGCCGACGAGCCTCTAGGTGACGATGATGCCCAGGTGCGCGGCGAGAACGGGCGCGAGCAGGCTGAGCTGGGCGTCGTCGATGGTGGCGCCGCGCAGACCCTCGAGTCCGTGGATGGCGCTGAAATCGCTCGAGCGCAGGTCGGCGTCCTTGAGGGTGGCGCGGGTGACGTCGAGGGTGCCGATGCGGCAGTTGCGCAGTTCCAGGCGTTGCACGGTGGCGCCGCCCAGGTCGAGCTCCTCGATGATGCAGTCGGAGAGCAGCACGTCGGTGAGAGTGGCCCCGCGCAGGTTCACGAAGTCGAGCTTGGACCCGTCGATGTGCACCGAGCGCAGGGTGGCCTCGTAGAGCTCGACCGACCCGAGCCGGGAGTGCTCGATCGAAACGTCCCGCCAGCTCGAGCGTGGTGCGGAGAAGACCGACGCGTGCAGCTCGCCGGCCACGCAGTCGGCGACGGATGCCCCGCGCAGCTGGGTATCGCTCAGCGACACTCCGCGCAGCTCGCACTCCTGGAAGCCGATGCCGGTCAGGTCCCGGCCGGACAGGTCGCAGCCGGTGAAACGCTCGGCTTCCCGGCTGTCACCGGCGCGGAGGTCGCTGCCGTCGGCATCCGTCAGACCGGCCAGCACGATGGGGTCGAGCTGCGGGCCGCGGGTCTTCGCGCGCGCCACCTCTAGGAAGCAGAGGCGGCGTCGGCGGGAGGAACAGGCTCGAGCACGAACACCGGGATGACCCGGTCCGTCTTCTTCTCGTAGTCGGCGTAGTCGGGGTACGCGGCCACGGCCCGCTGCCACCACGCGGCGCGTTCGGTGCCGGTGACCTCGCGGGCCAGCATGTCCTGCCGGATCGGGCCATCCTGCAGCTCCACGAGCGGGTGGGCCACCACATTGCCGTACCAGACCGGGTTCTTCGGGCTGCCGCCGAGGGAGGCGATCGCGGCGTAGGCCCCCTCGTGCTCCACGCGCATGAGCGGGGTCTTGCGCAGCTTGCCCGATTTGGCCCCGAGGGTGGTCAGCACGATGACGGGCATGCCGCGGAGGGTGGTGCCCTGAGTGCCGCCGGAGCTTTCGTACAGGTCGACCTGGTCGCGCACCCACTGCTGGGTGCCGGGCTCGTATTCTCCGATGAGGGGCATACGACCATTAAACGCCCTCGGGTGGACATCTGTTCTTAGTCAGCGGGCAGGTCTGCGGAGGCTCAGGGGCGAAGGCGCGGACGGCGGGGTGCGTAGCGGGGGATATAGCGGCCGAGGATCACGGCGCCGAGCAGCCCGAACACGCCCACCACGCCGCTGGCGATCGAGATGGTGGCGACCGCGGTCAGGCCGGCCACGGCCAGGGGGGCGACCGCGCCGCCCAGGTCCGCGGTGAAGCGCCACGCGCCCAGGAACGGCGCCGGGCTGGTGTTCTTCGGCGCCAGGTCGGCGCCGAGGGTCATCAGCAGGCCGCTGCCGATGCCGTTGGCGAGCGACAGGAGCATGGCCACGGCGATGAACCACTCCACGTTGCCGGGCAGGTCGTGCGTGAACGCGAGGATGAGGTGCCCGGTGCCCAGGCCGATCATCGACGGGATGGCGGTCCACATGCGGCCGAAGCGGTCCATGATCTGGCCGCTGGCATAGAAGAGGGCGAAGTCGACCGCGCCGGCGATGCCGATGATCAACGCGATGTCGGGCACGCTGATGCCGATGCTGACCGCCCAGAGCGGGAGCAGCACCGTGCGGGAGGCGCGCATCGCCCCGACCAGGCCGGCGCCGGTGCCGAGGCGGAGCAGCACCGCCCGATAGCCCCAGATGGTGCGGAACAGCCCCTGGGACTCCTCGGCCGCAAGCTCTCGTCCGGCCGGCACGACGGAGCCGTCGGGCGCCGTCACCAGCTCTGGGCCGCCGAAGGTGCTCTCGGGGTCGGGCAGCAGGAGCAGCATCGCCGCCGCGCCGAGGCAGCAGACCACGAATACCCAGAACACCGACTCGGTGCTTCCGGTGAGGCTGAGCAGGGCGGCGGCGATGAACGGGCCGATGAACCAGCCGGCGCGGAAGATGCCGCCGAGGGTCGACAGTGCCCGGGCCCGGTAGACCAGCGGCACGTAGCTGGTCATGAACGCGTGCCGGGCGAGGGCGAAGACGGCGGTGGCCAGGCCGATCAGGAAGACGCCGACGCCCAGCACGAGCGGATTGGGAGCGACGATGCAGATCAGCACGGCGATGATCGCGAGCAGGGAAGCCCAGAGCATCGCGTTGCGCTCGCCGATGTGGGCGACCACCCAGCCGCTCGGGATGTCCCCGGCCAGTTCGCCCACCATGATCATGGCGGCGATGAACCCGGCGATCGCGAGCGTGGCCCCGAGATCGTCGGCCACGATCGGGATCAGCGGGATGATGGCGCCCTCGCCGATCGAGAACAGCAGCGTCGGGAGAAACGCGGCGAGTGCGACGGAGCGCATCTGGAAGGGGCGCTCGGCGTTACTCATGGCGTTTCGATGCTATCTCGCGCCGGGCCCGGCGCGTTCCGGCCCGGTAGGCTGGGGTCCGACATGATTGAGCTGGAATTCTCGGAGCAGATCGCCGCACTGCGGGCCACGTTTGACGACATCCGGTCGGTGATCGATATCGATCGACTCCGTACCGATATCGCCGACCTGAATGAACAGGCCGGTGCGCCCGACCTGTGGGACGACTCCGACCATGCGCAGAAGGTGACCAGCGAACTGAGCCACCGCCAGTCGGAACTGGCCCGCATCGTCAGCATCGAATCCCGCCTCGACGACCTCGAGGTGCTGGTCGAGCTCGCCAACGCCGAGGGAGATCAGGAATCGGCCGACGAGGCCACCGCGGAACTTGCGAGCATCACGAAGGTGCTCGGCGACCTCGAGGTGCACACGCTGCTCAACGGCGAATTCGACGTGCGCCCGGCGGTCATCACCATTCGTTCCGGCGCCGGCGGCGTGGACGCGGCCGACTTCGCCGAGATGCTGCTGCGCATGTACCTGCGCTGGGCCGAGCAGCACAACTACCCGGTGCAGGTGCTCGACGTGGGCTACGCCGAAGAGGCCGGCATCAAGAGTGCGACCATCCAGGTGGATGCGCCGTACGCTTTCGGCACGCTCAGCGTCGAGGCCGGCACCCACCGCCTCGTGCGGATGAGCCCGTTCAACTCCGCCGGCAAACGCCAGACCTCGTTCGCCGCCGTCGAGGTGGTGCCGTTGATCGAGCAGACCGAATCGATCGAGGTGCCCGAGAACGACATCCGCGTCGACGTCTTCCGCTCCAGCGGCCCCGGTGGCCAGTCCGTGAACACCACCGACTCCGCCGTACGCATCACCCACCTCCCCACGGGCACGGTGGTGAGCTGCCAGAACGAGAAGAGCCAGATCCAGAACCGGGCCGCCGCCATGCGCGTGCTTCAGTCCCGTCTGCTGCTGCTGCAGCGCGAGCAGGAGGCCGCCACCAAGAAGGAACTCGCCGGGGTCATCACGGCCAGCTGGGGCGACCAGATGCGCAGCTACGTGCTCGCTCCGTACCAAATGGTCAAGGACCTGCGCACCAACTACGAGGTCAACAACCCCAGCCAGGTTTTCGACGGTGACCTCGACGGTTTCATCGCCGCCGGCATCCGTTGGCGCAAGCAGGCCCCGCAGGATTAGGCGCTCGATCTGTGTCTCCTGTTTCCGGTTCGGTATGTCGGAGTAGGAATTATCAGGATGCCTGCTTAGGCTCAAGGGGCCATGATTCGTTTTGACACCATCACCAAGAAGTATCCGGGAACGAACCGACCGGCACTGGACGCGATCAGCGTCGAGGTGCTGCGCGGAGAGTTCGTCTTTCTCGTCGGTGCTTCCGGCTCGGGGAAGTCCACCTGCCTGCGCCTGGTGCTGAAGGAGGACCGGCCCACCAGCGGCAGCATTCACGTGCTCGGCCAGGACCTCAAGTCGATCTCCAACCGCAAGGTGCCGTACTTCCGGCGCAACATGGGCGTGGTCTTCCAGGACTTCCGGTTGCTGCCGAACAAGAGCGTCTTCGACAATGTCGCGTTCAGCCTGCAGGTCATCGGCAAGTCGCGCGGTTTCATCCAGGAAGCCGTGCCCGACACCCTGGAGATGGTCGGCCTGGCCGAGAAGGCCCTGCGCCTGCCGCACGAACTCTCCGGCGGTGAGCAGCAGCGCGTGGCGATCGCCCGCGCCATCGTCAACAAGCCGCAGATCCTGCTGGCCGACGAGCCCACCGGAAACCTCGACCCCACCACCAGCGCCGGCATCATGGCCCTGCTCGAGCGCATCAACGCCGGCGGCACGACCGTGATCATGGCCACCCACGAGGCCGGCATCGTCGACCAGATGCAGCGCCGCGTGATCGAACTCGTCGGCGGACGCATCGTGCGCGACGAACGCCAGGGCGGCTACGCCACCGCGGCCATCCCGACCGTGGCGGCCGGCACCGGCCGACGCTCGGCCCGGTCGGCGCCCAGCGGCACGTCCAGCGTCGCGCCCGCGGCTCCGGCCCCGGCATCCGTGTTCGCCCCGGCTCCCGCTCCGGCTACGACTCCTGCTCCTGCTCCGGCTCCTGCTCCCGCTTCCGTGAACGCGACCGCCGCCGCTGAGGTTCTCCCGGCCGACCATCCGCCGCTCACCTTCCCCGCGGTGCCCGTACGTGCCCCGGAGCCCGCACCTGCGCCTGCGCCTGCCCCGCTCCCGGCCCTGGACACCCCGGTCGAACCGGCACCCGTCGACGCTGACGACACCCAGGACGCAAAGACGGATGTCGCCGACGACGCCCCGGTGAGCGACCTCAGCCGCGCCATGACCCGCCCCGTCGTTCCGATCACCCAGCACGACGTGCCGGAGCAGCTGACCCTGGCCGAGAAGCTCGGGCTGCGCGCGCCGGGCGAGAAACCGGACCAGACCGGCGAACAGAATGTAGGACCTACCCGATGAGACTCGGACTCGTGCTCTCCGAAGCCGCCAACGGCCTGCGCCGCAACGCCTCCATGGTCGTCTCCGTGGTGCTCGTGACCTTCATCTCGTTGACCTTCGTCGGCGCCGCGATCCTGATGCAGATGCAGATCGGCCAGATGAAGAATTTCTGGTACGACCGCGCTCAGGTGGGCATCTACATGTGCACCACCATCTCCTCCGGCGAAACGTGCACGGCGGGCGAGGCCACTCCCGAGCAGATCGACACGGTCAAGGCGCAACTCGAATCGCCCACCCTGTCGCCGTTCATCGACAAGTACTACTTCGAGACCCATGACCAGGCTTTCGAGAACTTCAAGAAGCAGTTCGCCGACAACCCCGTCGTCGACTACGTCACAGCGGACCAGCTGAACGAGACGTTCTGGGTCAACCTCGACGACCCGTCCCAATCGGATGTGCTTGTGGAAGGTCTGTCCGGAATTGCCGGCGTGGAGAATGTGGCTGACCAGCGCAAATACCTGGACCAGATCTTCTCGGTGCTCAACGTGGCCAGTTACACCGCGATCGGCATCGCCGCGCTGATGCTCGTGGCGGCCGCCCTGCTGATCGCCACCACCATCCGTCTCTCCGCGTTCTCCAGGCGGCGTGAGCTGGGCATCATGCGGCTCGTCGGCGCATCGAACCGGTTCATTCAAACGCCCTTCATCCTGGAGGGGGTCTTCGCGGCCCTGCTCGGATCACTGCTGGCGGGGGGCGCGGTTCTCGGCGGCGTGTACTGGTTCGTGCAGGGCTATCTGGGTGATCGTCTGACCAACTTCTCGCTCGTCGGCATGCAGGACGCCCTGGTGGTTGTACCCATCCTGCTGGTTGTCGGCGCGGTCCTGGCCGCGTTCTCCGCGCAATTCGCCATCACGCGCTATCTGAAGGTCTGACCCAGCCCGCTCGCCTCGCCCCCAGTGCGCGCTAGACTGATGGGCTGGTCGGCATCGCGTCGGACACACACCGAGTTGAGGAGCATGCCGTGCCCAGGGAAATAGGCGAGAAGGTCGTTTCGACCAATCGCAAGGCACGCCACGATTACCTCATCGAGGAGACGTACGAGGCCGGAATGGTGCTCAGCGGCACCGAGGTGAAGTCGCTTCGGGCCGGACGGGCTTCGCTCGTCGACGGCTATGCCTTCATCGAGAACGGCGAGATCTGGCTCGACGCCGTGCACATCCAGGAGTACGTCGCCGGCACGTGGACCAACCATCCGCCGCGGCGCAAGCGCAAGCTCCTGATGCACAAGCAGGAGATCATCAAGATCAGCCACAAGACCAAAGAGGGCGGCTACACGCTCGTTCCCCTGCGGCTGTATTTCAAGAACGGCAATGCCAAAGTGGAGATCGCGGTCGCGAAGGGCAAGAAGGAATACGACAAGCGCCAGACGCTGCGCGAGCGTCAGGACAAACGCGAGTCCGACCGGGCCATCTCCGCCCGAAAGAACCTGGGCGACTAGCCTTCCAGGCCTGGTCTGTTGTAGGCTAAGGGGCTGTACGAAACGGTCGATCAGATCGGGCCGTGCAGAAGGCAACTAAGTAGATTGACAACTCAACAGCGTGTGACAGTAACCCACTTGATTGCCGGAATGAAGGCAGTGAGTGCACATGGGGATGATCGGTTTCGACATTGCCTGCGCAATTATGAGAAGCGGGTCGAGGATGCAGGGTTATCTCGTAAACGATCTCTGCAAAACAATAAGTGCCAAATCAAACCGCACTGACTTCGCCCTCGCTGCCTAAGCGAGCGCACTAAGAAGTCCGCCAGACCGGGAATGCTCTCTACCCGGATCCTGACGTCATTTAGAGAGATTGCTCCTACTCTGAGCCGCGGGGTGTAGGGGGACTTGAACGAGGGCTGGGCTCGTCGGATCAGATGCCAGTGGCAAGTTCCGGGGCCGAGTAGAACGATTTCACTGGATACACCCGTAGAAGGCATATGACCACAGCAGTGGACCGGGGTTCAATTCCCCGCATCTCCACCATCGGTTGCTGTCACACCTATTGAGCGAAAGCCCGCAATCCTCGTGATTGCGGGCTTTTTTCGTTACCCGTACATCTTCCCCGACTGCTGCAGGCCGACCTTCGAGCGGGCGCGAGCGGCACGTTCGCCGACGGCGACGGATGGCTCCGGGTCGTGTGTGCCGTGCCGTGCCTGATCCACGCGGTGACCATTGTTCTCGGCACAGTCTTCCTGCTCCGTGCTCTGCGCGGGATCGCGCAGGCGCGCCCCCTCTACTCCTTCGTGCTCACCAACTGGCGCCGTTTCAGCGTCGTGCTGCGCGCCGGCGGAGTGCTGCACGGTCTGGCCGATACGGTCGCGACCGTCTATCTCGCCTCGGGGACCGGCCTGCTCTTCGGTAGCGGGCGTGTCTCCAGTGAACCGCAGGAGCTGTT
This sequence comes from Cryobacterium cryoconiti, assembly GCF_004403065.1. GTDB lineage: Bacteria > Actinomycetota > Actinomycetes > Actinomycetales > Microbacteriaceae > Cryobacterium > Cryobacterium cryoconiti. The sequence continues at coordinate 96,424 of NZ_SOHA01000034.1, read as the reverse complement.
CTCGATCCGTGCGCAGTAGCAGGCCACTGATGGGGGCGGCATGACGGCCAGCCGCAGACGCGACCGCCCGGATGTACCAAGATAGGGCCGGGAGGAAGTGCATGGCGGCTGGCTGGGTGAAGAAGTGGGTGCCGGGTGTCGATACCGCGCTCAACTACCGGCGCGCGTGGCTGATCCCCGACCTCAGGGCGGGACTCGTGCTGACCGCACTCCTCATCCCGGTGGGCATCGGTTATGCCAAGGTGGCGGGTCTCCCTCCGGAGACCGGCTTGTACGCCACAATCATTCCCCTGGCCGCCTACGCCCTATTCGGTCCCTCGCGCGTGCTGGTGCTCGGCCCCGACTCCGCGCTGGCGCCCATCATCGCCGCCGTGATCCTGCCGCTCGCCCTCGGCGATGGCGAGCGGTCGGTGGCCCTCGCCGGTCTGCTGGCGATCATGGTCGGCCTGATCCTCCTGCTGGGCGGACTGCTGCGCCTCGGTTTCGTGACCGACCTGCTGTCCAGGCCGATCCGGGTCGGCTACCTGAACGCCCTCGGGCTGCTCGTGATCCTGTCGCAGTTGCCGGCGCTCCTGGGCTTCTCGATCGACTCGGAGACGCCGTACAGCGATGTGGTCGCCATCGTCTCCGGTGTCATCGACGGCCAGATCGATCAGACCGCCCTGCTCTTCGGCCTCGGGTCGCTGTCCATCATCGTCGGACTGTCCTGGGCCAAATCACGCATTCCGGGCGTGCTCGTAGCGGTTGTGCTGGCCACAGCCCTGACCGCTTTCCTCGGGCTGCAGGACGAACTGCCCGTGGTCGGGGCGATGCCGCAAGGACTGCCGGCGCCGGCACTCGGCGGCCTGGTCTGGGCGGATGTGGCCGCGCTGGCCCTCCCCGCCCTCGGCGTGGCCCTGATCGCCTTCGCCGACACCGCCGTGCTGTCGCGCACCTTCGCCGCACGGCGCGGCGAGACCGTCGACGGCAGCCAGGAGATGGCCGCCATCGGCCTGGCGAACGTGGCGGGCGGCCTGTTCGGCGGCTTCGCCATCTCAGGGTCGTCGTCGCGCACCCCCGTCGCGGAGAACGCGGGGTCACGCACGCAACTCACCGGCGTCGTCGGGGCGGTGCTGATCGTCCTGTTCATGCTGCTCGTACCCGGCCTCACCGTCTTCCTGCCGTCGGCGACCATCGCCGCGGTCGTCATCGTCGCCGTCGCCGGGCTGATTGACGTGACAGGGTTCATCGCGCTGGTGCGGATGAACAAAGTGGATGCCGCGCTGTCGCTCGCCTCCTTCCTCGGCGTTCTGGTGGTGGGCGTGATCGAGGGCATCGGGGTGGCGATCGCACTGTCGCTCGGAGCGTTCGTGAGCCACTCCTGGCGACCCTACCGGGCCGAGCTCGGGCGCATCCACGGGCAGCGCGGGTATCACGACCTGTCCCGGCACCCGGAGGGGGAGCGACTGCCCGGAATCGTCATCGTGCGCTTCGATGCGCCGCTGTTCTTCGCCAACGGCGGCATCTTCGACGACTACGTGCGCCGCATCGTCACCGAGGCCGGCAGCGATGTGCGCACAGTCATCCTGGCGGCCGAGCCGATCACCGACATCGACACGACCGCCGTGGAGGAACTGCTCGAACTCGATGACTTTCTCGCCTCACGCGGGATCACCCTGATCTTCGCCGAGATGAAGGGTCCCGTGAAAGACCACCTGCGCGACTACGGTCTGGCCCGACGGTTCCCGCCGGAACGGTTCGCGGACACCGTCGGCGAGGCCGTCGACGAGGCGACCGGCACCCTGCGCGGGGACCTCGAGGGCACCGAATGGGAGAACGAAGCCTGACGCCCGGCCTGGGTCAGACGCCGGCGAGCCAGAGGTCAGGGCCGAAGATCTCATAGTGGATGCGATCGGCCGGCACGCCGGACCCCAGCGCCTGGGAGCGCAGGCTGCGCATGAACGGGAGCGGACCGCAAAGGTAGACCGAGGCATCCTCGGGGATCGTCACGTTCTCCAGAGACATGAAGCCCTCGTGATGGCCCTCGCTCGGTGTTTCCAACCAGAGTTCCAGCTCGGCCGTCTCCAGGAGGGCAATGTCTTCGCTCATCTGGTCCCGCAAAGCCCAACGCTCGAGGTTGCTCTCGGCATGCAGCACGAGCACTTCGCGCTTCGAGCCGCTGTCCACCAGCGAGCGCAGGATCGACGCGCTCGGCGTGCACCCGATTCCGGCCGAGGCCAGGATCAGCGGACCGGTGCCCTGATCGAGGGTCACGTCGCCGCACGGCACCGAGAGGATCAGGGTGTCGCCGACCTGCACGTCACGGTGCAGCACGGGGGAGACCTCGCCGTCGGCGTCGAGCTTGGTGGTGAAGACGCGGGTCGTTGCCGTGCCGGCGGAGAGGGAGTACTGGCGCACCTGGCGGATTCCGTCGGGCATGGTGGCCGTGACGCTCACGTACTGGCCCGGCAGGGCGGGCGTCACGGGGGTGTCGTCGGCCGGCTCGAGGGTGAACGTCACAGCGTCGGTGCCGGCGGCCTCTTTCTTCACGACGACCCAGGGCGCGAGCGGCCGGTCGCTGGCGAGGCCGGAGTAGAGACCCTTCTCCATCTTGATCAGGGCGTGGGCCATCAGCCAGTAGACCTCGGTCCAGGCGCCGGCGATCTCGGCCGTGATGACGTCGCTGAGCTCCTCGGCGATGGCCTCGAAGAGGTACTTGTAGACAATGTCATACTGCTCGGGCTGGATATCGAGCGAGATGTGCTTGTGCGCGATGCGGGAGAGCATGGCCTCCGGCGTGGTGTCGGGGTTCTGCACCAGGTAGGTTGCGAAGACGGCGATGCTGCCGGCCAACGCCTGCTGCTGCGATCCGTTCTTCTGGTTGGACCGGCTGAACAAGCCGTCGAAGAGCTCGGGGTGGGCGGTCAACATCCTGCTGTAGAAGTTCTTCGCGATCTCGGGCATACGCTCGCCCACGAGGGGCAGAGTCGCTTCGATGAGGGGCAGTGACTGGGTGGAAAGCATGCGGACTCCAAGCTATTGGGGGACGCTCAAAAGTAGCATTTATAATGCTAATTAGCCGATCTGACCGCATTACCCCTGATCGGGGCGGCGTGGCGGCATGGTCGGCGTCTGCAGGGGAACCAGAACCGGCCCGGGGAAGCCGACGTGGGGGAGTTCAGAGATCACGATGTCGTCGAGCTCCGCGTAGAACGCCTCCCGGGCCCGGCGCAGGGCCGTGCGCAGCCCACAGCCCAGGTGGAGCGGGCAGTCGCCGTGGGGCGTTTCGCAGTCGGCCACGTCGGCGCGGGTGTCGAGCCGGCGCAGCAGCCAGCCCACCGTCGCCGCGCGGCCGGCCGGGCTGATGCGCACGCCGCCGGTGCGCCCACGCACCGACTCGACCAGTCCCAGCTCGCGCAGGCGGATGATGGCCTTGCTGACGTGGGTGTACGGAGTGTCCACCGCCTCGGCGATGATGCGGGAAGTCTGCAGGTCGCCCTCGGGGAGGGTCGCCAGAAACATGAGCGCCCGCAGCGAGACGTCCGAGAAGGCGTTGATCCTCATGGACTAACAGTACGGCCGCCGACCGCGGTGCCGCGCGGTCAGCGTGCTGCGCCGGCCAGAGTGCCGGTCACGGGGCCGGCCGGGTCGGTGATCAGGCAGGAGACGTCGGGGCCGGCTCCACCCCAGCTCTGCTCGGTCGGTGTCAGATAGGCGAAATCGAGCGAGGACGAGCGGTAGTCGATCAGGGCGAACTCCGCGAACCGGGACTCGCAGCCTGATTCGGCCGCTGCGGTCACCGAGTCGTCGCCGGGGAAGGCGTCGCCCGGTACCTTGAACCGGCCGAAGACCTCGAAGTCGTGGCTGTCGGCACAGTCGACGACCGGAACGGTCGAGGCGGTCGCGTCCAGTCCCTCCCAGGCCTCGCGCAGGCAATCCCCGACCAGCAGGGTCGACACCTCGGTGACCTGGCCGAGAGCGGAGGCCGGCACGGGCGCCACGCTCCGCACCGGGGTCGGCAGCATGTCTCCGATCACGCTGCAGCCGCTGAGGGCGCCGGTCATCACGCCGGCCGTCAGGACCAGCATCAGCGACCTGACGCCGGGACGAGGGCGCACGGGGGAACGCCGGCGAGCAGGCTGGCGGGCCGACGAGCGGGCAAGCGGCGAGGGCATGGGGTGGGGACTCGGTTAGCGCGCCGGCAGGGTGGGGGGCGCCGCGGCATCCGTTGTCGGAGCTGCCCCGCAAAGGACCTGCAGTGCCGGCTCGTGCAGCAGGCCGTTGGTGGCCAGCGCGCTGCCGTGCCAGGGGCCGGACTGGCCGTCGGCCGAGGTGAACCGGCCACCTGCCTCCTGCACAATGGGGGCGAGGGCGGCCATGTCGTAGGGCTGCAGGTCGTATTCCGCGACGATGTCGAGGAGCCCCTCGGCGAGGAGCATATACGACCACATGTCGCCGTAGGCACGGGTGCGCCAGACCTGACGGGACAGCGTGACGAGCTCGTCGAGGTGTCCGGTCTGGTCCCACTGCTGGATGCTGTTGTAGCTGAGTGAAGCGTCGGCGAGCTCGGCGACACCGGACACCTGCAGCCGCACGGGGGCGGCGCCGGGAGTGCGCTCATCGGTCATCCAGGCGCCGCCACCGGAGCGGGCCCACCAGCGTTTGCCGAGGGCGGGGGAGCTGACCACTCCCACCACCGGGATGCCGTCGACGGCAAGGGCGATGAGGGTGCCCCAGATCGGGATGCCGCGGAGGAAGCCGGCGGTGCCGTCGATCGGATCGATGATCCACTGGCGCACGCTCGTGCCCTCGGTGCCGAATTCCTCGCCGAGGATACCGTCGGCCGGGCGGCGTTCGGCCAAAGCCGTGCGGATGGCACGCTCGACGGCCTGGTCGGCATCCGTCACCGGGGTGCGGTCGGGTTTGGTCGTCACGACGAGGTCCATCGCGGTGAACCGGTCACGCGAAATCGCATCGGCCAGATCGGCGAGCTCGATCGCTTGCAGAAGGTCGTCGTCGAGGGAGTAATTCTGAGTCTGGGTCACAGTCCAAGACTAGTAATTCTGGCGCGACTCACCGGTTTGTGCCTCGATTGGCGCCGGGGGCAATCCGGCTGTTAGTATCTAGAGTCGGTTCGGGTCGCCCCGGATCGGAGAGAAAAAGAATAAGCACCTCTAGCTCAATTGGCAGAGCAACTGACTCTTAATCAGTGGGTTCCCGGTTCAAGTCCGGGGGGGTGCACCATCAGGAAAAGGCCAGGCCCGTTGCAAACGGGACCCGGCCTTTTTTGTACTCGCTAGCCTGATTTGCAGTCCACAGAACCTTCAGCGTAAGGCGGAAAAAATCAGATCTGCACGAGCCACTAAGGACAGGTCCCACGCGGTTCGAATCTGGCACGATGTCATAGTCAATTGGCTCCTGGCATCGCCCCTGATCATCAATGGGGCGCATCGGTCTCGGCTGCTCAGCCTTGCCGGGATGAACGTCAGAGGTTCCCGAGTGTTGAAAGGGGTCTCGTTCGGATCCAGGATGGTCGTTCTGAAGCCCGGCGCCTTCGTGAATGAGGGCTGCTACTTCGACGGGAATGAGCGCGTGGTCATCGGGCGCGCGGCTGTGGCCCAGGGTGTGCGATTCGTCACGAGCACCCATGAGATCGGACCAAGCGAGTTCCGAGTCGGGCCGCTGGTGACCAAGCCCATCCATGTCGGCGATGGAGCCTGGATCGGTGCCTTCGCCACCATTCTGCCCGGTGTCACGATCGGCAATGGGGCCATCGTGGCCGCCGGCAGCGTGGTGACCAGGGACGTTGAGCCCAACACCGTCCATGGTGGCGTGCCGGCTCGACTGATCAGGTCGCTGGAGGGCTAGCTGACCCGGTGATCGAACAAGCCTCGCCGAGATAGAACTGAACTTCGAAAAAACATTGACAAATAGGTGACAGACTCTCGACTACACCTACTATTCCTGGTATTCTCGAATCATGACCACCACCGCAGACGACCTCAGACAGGCAACGGATGCCGTCGCCCGCCTGGGCTCCTCCTGCGCCGACTACGAGGCTCTTCCCGACGCCGAAGTGCTGGCCGGTCAGAGGCAGATCGCGGCAGCCCGGCGGCTTCTCGACACCCGCTCGGCGTGGATGGCCGCGACCATCGCCCGTCGCTCCCGGCCCGAGCTCGGCCACTCCGGCCTGGCCGCCCAGCAGGGGTTCCTCTCGCCCGAGGCACTGATCCAGACGGTGACCGGGTCGACGAAGAACGACGCGTTCAAGCTCGTCGCGGTCGGCACGATGATGGCCGATGCTGAAGCGGCGGAGAAGCTCGTCGAGGCGGCCCTGGAGTCGCCCGACGCGGATCCCGGTCTCGTCGCCGCTTTCGAGGCGAAGGTGCCCTGGCAGGCGCCGATCGCCCGGGCCGTCACCGAGGGCACTCTCTCGGTCGATGCGGCCGAGTCGATCCGTTCCGGCCTCGGCGAGATCGATGCCGCGGTCACCGCCGACAAGCTCGGCACCGCCCTCGATTCCCTCCTCGTCGAGGCCGCGTCACTGAACGCAGATCAGGTCTTCAAGCTCGCCCGCCGCCTCCGTGACCAGCTCGACGAGGCCGGCATCGCCGCCCGCGAGAAGCAGGCCCACGACGACCGGTTCCTGCGGGTCTACCGGCTGGGAAACGGCAAGGTGCGCTTGCACGGCCTCTTCGCCCCCGAAGACGGCGAGTTCGTGCTCTCGACTTTCGACTCCGTGACCAGCCCCCGCCGCGGCGGGGTACGCTTCGTCGACAAGGAGAAGGCCGCCTGGGCCAAACGTGTGCAGGACGACCCGCGCAGCACCGAGCAGATCGCCGCCGACGCCCTGGTGCAGTTGCTGAAGATTGCCGGTGAGGCCGACCAGGGCCGGGTCTTCGGCGGGCGCCGCCCCGCGGTTCGGGTCATCGTGACCGAAAAGGCGCTGACGCCGGGCCAGCCGGCCGCCCCGGAGACCGCCGAAGCAACCGAAACCCGCGAAGCCGCCGCCCACGGGCAGATCGAGGGAAACCCCGTTCCCATCTCGCAGGAAACCATCGACCGGCTGCTCTGCGACACCGGAACCCGCGGCATCCAGGTTGACGACACCGGACAGATCATCAACGTCGGCCGTGACCAACGACTCTTCACCGAAGCGCAGCGCGCCGCGATGGGGGTCCGCGACGGGGGCTGCCGGTGGGTCGACTGCGATAGATCGCCCGCGTGGACCGAAGCGCATCACATCAACGAATGGTTGAAAGACAACGGCTACACCGACCTCGCCGACGGAGTGCTGCTCTGTCACCCGCACCACCTGTTGCTGCACAACCAGCACTGGAGCATCATCCGCACCGGCAACGACTACTGGCTCCGGCCACCGGTCGAGGTCGACCCGGAGCAGATCCTCATCGCGCTGCCGAGCAAGCGGGCGACGCTGTAGGAGTTGGTGTCTGGTGTCTGGTCTCGACGGGCTTGACCGCCGGGTGGGTCTCGACGGGCTTGACCGCCGGGTGGGTCTCGACGGGCTCGACGATCGGCCGGGGCTATTCTGTCTGCGGTGCCACCGAGGTGGCACGAACGATGCCAGTCGAGACACGAGACGTGAGGAGAACGGATGCTGTCGAGCTACCTGATCGCCGAAGCCCACGGACACATCCGGGGCATCGTGCATGTCGTGCTCGAGGATGCCGACGAGCAGCTGCTGACCTTCCGCCCCGACCCGGAGGCGAACAGCATCGCATGGCTGATCTGGCACCTGACCCGGGTGCAGGATGACCACCTGTCCGAGATCATGAACGAGGAGCAGCTCTGGGAGAGCGCCGGCTGGGCTGACAGGTTCGCGCTCCCATTCGACCGAGCGGCCACCGGCTACGGGCAAACCGCTGAGGAAACTGGGCAGGTGCGCGCTGACGCATCCGTTCTGGCCGGATACTACGACGCCGTGCACTCCCGCACCGTCGCCTGGCTGCCGACTTTCACCGCGGCAGATTTCTCCCGCGTCGTCGACACCCGGTGGACCCCGCCGGTCACCCTAGCGGTGCGCCTGATCAGCGTTCTCGCCGACGATCTGCAACATGCCGGCCAGGCTGCCTACGTGCGTGGGCTCGCGGAACGGGCAGGGCGGTGAGAGCCCACGCAGTGAGACACACCGCCCACGGGACCGGTCACTGCGTCAGCCGCTTCCAGGCATACTCGTTCTCCGGCCGGCCCGGTGTTCCGTAGCGAGGCGACCGGTCCAGCGACCCGGTGTCGGCCAGATGCTCCAGGTAGCGCCTGGCCGTCACCCGCGAGATTCCCAGCTGTTCCATGACCTCACTGGAGGAGACCGGGGCGGTCTGCAGCTTGAGGAACTCGATCACCGCGCCGAGGGTGCCCTCCGACAATCCCTTCGGCCGGGGCAGTTCGGTGGGCGTGCGCAGGCTGGCAAAGGCGTGATCCACATCGGTCTGGCTGGTCACCACGGACTGGCTGCCCAGCTGCTTCCGGAACTCCCGGTACTGCACCAGCTTCTGCGCGAATGTCGCATACGTGAACGGTTTGATCAGGTACTGCACGATCCCGGCCGCGACGGCACCCCGCACGATCTGCAGTTCGCGCACCGCCGTGATGGCGATGATGTCCGTGGTCAGGCCGGCCGCGCGCATCCGTCGGCTCACGTCGAGGCCATGCAGATCCGGCAAGGTCATATCCATCAGCACAAGGTCGATGGGCGTGCCGGCGGACGCGGCGGCGGTGAGGGCGCGCAGCGCGGAGTGGCCGTTCCCGGCCGTGCCCGCGTGCACGAACCCGGTCAGCCGACCGAGATAGGCCGCGTGAGCCTCGGCCGCGATGGCTTCGTCTTCGACGACGAGCACACGGATATCCCCGTCAGCCATGGAAGCCCGTCGTCCTCGTCGCGAGGCCGGGTTCGTCCGCCGCGCGGGACGGCGCCGGCTGCCAGGGGAGGGTGACCGTGAACACGGCCCCGTCGCGGCGGCTGATGCCCAGGCTGCCGCCGAGCCGGTTCACGGTCTGCCGCACCAACGCGAGGCCGAGGCCTCGGCCGAAGGTGCCGGGTTCCTTGGTGCTGTAGCCACGACGGAGGATGTCGGTCACGGCGTCCGGGGCGACGCCGGGCCCGGAATCGGCTACCTCGATCACCACCGCTGTGCCGGTGGACGTCACCGCGAGGTGTACCCGGCGAGGAGCCTCCCCGCCGGCGGCAGCGTCCAGCGCGTTGTCGACCAGGTTGCCCACGACCGTGACCAGGTCCTGTGCCGACAGTCCTGACTCGGCGAGCGTGCCCGCGGCCTCGACCGTGAGCAGCACCCCCAATTCGCTGGCCTGGGCGAACTTGCCCATCAGCAGGGCGCTGAGCACGGGCTCGTCGACCGAGTCGATCATGTCGTCGGTGAGCTGCTGGCTGAGCTCCAGGTCCTGGGTGGCGAAATCGAGGGCTTCGGCGCCACGACCGAGCTCCATCAGGGAAACGATGGTGTGCAGGCGGTTGGCGTGCTCATGAGTCTGGGCGCGGAGGGCATCCGAGAGCGTGCGCATCAACCGCAGCTCGCTGTCGAGCGACTGCAGGTCGGTGTGGTCGCGGATCGTGGCAACCCAGCCCATCGGAGCGGGTTTGGTTCGACCGCTGCCCGGTTTCAGCGCCGGCTGCTGGCTGACGACCAGCACGCGCTCGTCGGTGACGTAGATCTCGTCCAGGGTCGGACGGCCGCTCTGCAACAGGTCGCTGAGGGCCGGCGGAAGGTTCAACCGGTCCAGGCTCTGGGTGGTGGTCGCGGCGGCGGACGCCCGTTCTGCGCCCATGGGGCGTGGCGGCAGGCCGAGCAGCCGGGCGGCCTGATCGTTGTACAGCACGACCTCCCCGGTCAGGCCGACCAGCACGAGACCCTCCCGCACGGAGTGCAGCACGGAGTCGTAGTACACGAAGAGTTGGGCGAGCTGCTCGGGACCCCAGCCGAGCGTGACCCGGCTGAGGTAGCGGCCGAGGAACCACGCGGCGACCGTGCCGGCGGCCAGCAGGATCAGGGCCACGCCGAGCACGGCCGGCAGGCGCGCGCTCAGGGCGATGGACAGGTTGCTCGTCTTGACGCCCGCGGCCACCAGAGCGAGCACCGTGCCATCGTCGTCGGTGACCGGCACGACGGCCCGCACCGACGGCCCCAGGGTGCCGGTGGTCACCTCCGTGAACGCCTCCCCGGACAGGGCCGGCTCGACGGCACCGATATAGGGCTGGCCGATCTCCGACTCGGTCGGGTGGGTCCAGCGGGTGCGGTCGGGCGACATGATCGTGATGAAGTCGAGGGAGGCATCCGCCGTGACGGCCAGGGCGTAGGGCTGCAACACCGCACTGGGATCGGCCGTGCGGCTGGCGTCCTGCACGAGGGGGTTGTCGGCAATGGTGCTGGCGACCGACAGCATCCGTTCCTCGGTCGCCACGAAGCCGCGGTCTCGGGCGTCGACGAACGCTGCGGTGCCCACGAACACGGTCATCGCGATGATGAACAGGGCGTTCGCCAGAAACAGGCGGCGCGCGATGCTCCAGCCTGGCCCCATTGCATCCTTCTCTCGCGTGCACACCGTGGTGCTGCGGCCGGTCGTGACCAATATGACCGCAACAGTGACGCGGGCGCTTCGGTCGACCAGTGTGAAATGCACCACGGATGGCCCGGACGCACCAGCGCCCCACCCCAGCCTAGTTACTAGACAAAGGAGTCTTTTATGGCGTCACTGCCTCCCGCTCGTGTCGACAAGTCCACGAAAAAGTTGGACAAGTCCCACTACCTGTACATGGCGGTCATCGTCGCCGTGATTCTCGGCGTCGTCGTCGGGCTGCTCTTCGGCGGCAAGGACGGCTTCGCCGTCTCGCTCAAACCGCTCGGCGACATCTTCATCGCGCTGATCAAGATGATGATCTCGCCGATCATCTTCTGCACCATCGTCCTCGGCATCGGATCCATCGCGAAGGCGGCCACGGTCGGCAGGATCGGCGGGTTGGCCCTCGGCTACTTCCTGATCATGTCCACCTTCGCCCTCGCGATCGGTCTCTTCGTGGGCAACCTGGTCAAGCCGGGCGCGGGGCTGGACCTCAACGCGACCGCGTTCGTGCCGCCGGAGGCAGCGGAGACGAACTTCTTCCTCGGCATCATCCCCACCACCCTGTTCTCGTCGCTGACCGCCGGCAACATCCTGCAGACTCTGCTTGTCGCCCTGATCGCCGGCTTCGCCCTGCAGAAGATGGGTCCGGCCGGCAAGCCGATCCTCGAGGGCATCGCGCACGTGCAGGCCCTGGTCTTCCGCATCCTGATCATGGTGATGTGGCTCGCGCCGATCGGTGCCTTCGGCGCCATCGCCGCCGTCGTCGGCGCGACCGGTATCCAGGCCGTGATCAGTTTGTTCACCCTGATGGGTGCCTTCTACGCGACCTGCATCCTCTTCATCGTGGTCATCCTGGGCGGGCTGCTCAAACTGGTCACCGGCGTCAACATCTTCAAGCTGATGCGTTACCTCGGCCGCGAATACCTGCTGATCTTCTCGACGTCCTCCTCCGAGGCGGCCCTGCCGCGGCTGATCGCCAAGATGGAGCACCTGGGCGTCTCCAAGCCCGTCGTGGGCGTCACGGTCCCCACCGGCTACTCCTTCAACCTCGACGGCACGGCGATCTACCTGACCATGGCTTCGCTGTTCATCGCCACGGCCATGGGTCAGCCGCTCGCCCTGGGGGAGCAGATCGGGCTCCTCGCCTTCATGATCATCGCCTCCAAGGGTGCCGCCGGCGTGTCCGGTGCCGGCATCGCGACCCTCGCCGCCGGACTGCAGGCCCACGCTCCGCAGCTGCTCGACGGGGTCGGCTTCATCGTGGGGATCGACCGGTTCATGTCCGAGGCCCGCGCACTCACGAACTTCACCGGTAACGCCGTGGCCACCGTGCTGATCGGTTCCTGGACCAAGGAGATCGACCGTGATCAGGTCGACCGCGTGCTCAGCCGGGAGGAACCGTTCGACGAGACCACCATGATCGCCCACCACCACACGCCGAGCGCCGCCGAGACGGCGGCCACGACGGAGAAGGCCGCCCAGACGGCGGCGCTCACGGTCTGATCCTGCTCCGGCACGGATGTCCGCGGCGCAGGTTGTGGAAGTGGGCGCACGTTCTATCGTGCGCCGGCTTCCACAACCTGCGCCGCGAATGCGTTAACCTGCGCGGTGGGAGTTAACCGAAACGAAACCTGAGCGTCACCCGCACCGGCTGAACCAGCCCTTATCGTTGCCGTAACCCGCTGCGGGTCGCCACCCTCTTCACCGCAGCACCCCGAGCGCCGACGACGCCGCACGGTGCGTGTCCGCACGCCGGAGAGCCCCTACCTCCGGCCACCGCGAGTCACCCGCCCCCGCCGGAGTCGCCACGCGTCGTCTTCCGGCCTACCCGCAGCGCCCGTCTCCTCTTCCCCGAAAGAGAACACCGAATGACGACCCTTCATTCGCGGCCGCAGCTTTCTGCGCCCCCGCTCCAGATCGAAGCCCCGCACCCGGCCGCAACCTCCGACCTGGCCCCTGCCTCCTCAGCGGTGCTCCGGCCGGAACCGTCCCTGCTCGCCCGGCCGCCGGACCCCGGCCGGGCCCAGTCACCCTCGCTGGTGATGCTCGTGCTGATCGCGACCCTCGGCATTCTCGCCTACGCGAATTTCCTGCTCAACCCGTCCAACCGCGGAGACTGGCTGCCCTACTCGATGGTGCTCCTCGCCGAATCGATCCTGATCGTGCAGGCACTGCTGTCAATGTGGACGATTCTGTCCGCCTCCAGGGACCCGCGTGACTTCGCCTTCCACCTGGCGAGGGAGAGCCTGTTCCGTTCGAGGGAGATCGCCCGCGATGGATTCTCGCTGGCTCCCCACCGCTGGGCGATGTACCTCGGCGACGCCCCGATCACTGTGGACGTGTTCATCACCACCTACGGAGAAGACCCGGCGGTCATCCGTCGCACGGTCACCGCCGCGGTCGCCCTTCGCGGTGCGCACACGACCTGGGTGCTCGACGACGGACGCTCCGACGCGGTACGCGAGCTGGCAGCCGAGGCCGGGGCGCGCTATCTGCGACGCCTGAGCAGCAACGGGGCGAAGGCCGGCAACGTGAACCATGCGCTGGCGTTGAGCAAGGGCGACTTCTTCGTGATCTTCGACGCCGACTTCGTGCCCGACCCCGAATTCCTGGTCGAGACCGTTCCGTTCTTCACGGATGCCTCGGTCGCCTTCGTGCAGACACCGCAGTCCTACGGCAACCTGCACACGGTCATCTCCCGTGGCGCCGCGTACATGCAGTCAGTCTTCTACCGCTTCATCCAGCCCGGCCGCAACAGGTTCAACGCGGCCTTCTGCGTGGGTACCAACGTGATCCTGCGCCGCACCGCCATCGACGACGTGCACGGGCTCTACACCGGGTCGAAGTCGGAAGACGTGTGGACGACCCTGATGCTGCACGAACGGGGCTGGCACACCATTTTCATCCCCCAGGTGCTGGCCGTCGGCGCCGCCCCGGAGTCGGTGGAGGCCTACACCAAGCAGCAACTACGCTGGGCGACCGGCGGGTTCGAAATCCTGTTCCAGCACAACCCGCTGAGCTTCCGGCGCCGGCTCACCCTCGACCAGCGGTTGCAATATCTCGTCACGGGCACGTTCTACTTCACCGGCATCTGCCCGCTGCTGCTGCTGCTCGTGCCGCCGCTGGAGATCTTCTTCGATCTGCGCCCGATGAACCTCAGCACGACGGTGTTCACCTGGCTGCTCTACTACGCCGGCTTCTACGTGATGCAGATCCTGCTGGCCTTCTACACGATGGGATCGTTCCGTTGGGAGACGCTCATGCTCGCCACGGCATCCTTCCCCATCTACGTGGCTGCGCTGGTCAATGTGCTCGTCGGTCGGGAGCAGAAATGGAGTGCCACGGGCGACCGGTCACGGGCCAGTTCGCCATTCAATTTCATGATTCCGCAGGTGTTGTTCTTCGTCTTCCTGCTGCTCACCTCGGTCGTCGCCATCTGGCGGGATGTGGGGAACGGCGTGCCGACCCTGGCCATGGCGTGGAACGTGACCAACACCATCGTGCTGGGCAGCTTCGTCGTTGCGGCCGCCCGCGAGGCCCGGCTGCAGCGCCGCGCCGGCAGGGCGGTGATCCGATGACCTGGCAGAGCCGACTCAAGCTGGTCGTCGGGCTGATCGGCGTGTTCGTGCTCGTGGCAGGGCTGACCCTCGTGTTCAATCAACGCCAGGCTCAGGCCACCAGCCGGTCGGCCGCCATCGAGGCGGAGCGGTTCCCGGTGGGCACCGACTACGGCGGCACCGTGCTCGAACGTTTCGTCAGCGAGAACGAGCGCGTGCTCGCCGGCCAGCCCCTCTTCACCCTGCAGAGTGCCAGCCTGCAGGCCGACCTGGCCGAGGGACTGATCAAGGCGAACACCATCGCCTATTCGGTGACGACGGATGGCGTGATCACCCTCACCGCAGCCGTCACCGGAACCGTCTCGGACATCACGACCGAGCGCGGCTCCTTCGTTCAGGCCGGCCAGGTCCTGGCCACTGTCGACCGGGAGGGTTCGCTGTTCGTTTCGGCGGAGTACGTTCTGTCGAGCCGGGACTACTCCAGGATCGAGGAGGGTGCAGAGGTGGACATCCTGTTGCCGAACCAGCGGATGGTGCGCGGCACGGTGGAATCCCTCGACGTGGAGACCCAACTCGGCCAGGCCAGGACCCTGGTGCGCGTGACCAGCACCGGGCTCAGAGATGGTGAGGACAACGGCCTGGTGGCCCGCGGAACGCCGGTGACCGCGCGACTGCTGCTGCGGGACGACGGGATTCTCGCCGGGGTCGGAGACGGTTTCGTCGACTTTCTGCGCAAGATCGGACTCTGAGATGCATCGTCTCATCCGTCGGGCGACCACCCTGCTGACGGCGCTGCTGGTGAGTGTGCTGCTGCTGACCGGTTGTGAACCGGCGGCGGGCCCGTCTGGCCCGCCGCCCGGTGCCCGCACGTCGAACGCGGAGGGCAGTGGTGCGGAGGCGGGCAGCACGGAGGTTGTGAGCAGCGACGTGGCAATCGGGCCACTTGTCGGCGCCGTACCGCAGCGCACGCTGAAGCCGCTGCCTGCGGCCCGCCTGGCACCGGGGCTGATCCCACCGACGAACCGCTGGTTCTCGGGCCTCGTCTACGGGCAGCCGTCGATGCCCGTCTTCCCGCTGCCATTGTCGTTCCGGCTGGATGCGGGCGGATTCGCGTTCGGTGTGCCGACCGTCACAACATCCGCCAAGCTGATCGCGGGCGGCTTCACCGGGCACATTGCTGCGGACCTGGGTGCCGACACGCAGACCGTGACCGCCTATGACGAGGCGTCTGTCACCATCACGGCCCGCCGAAACGGCACAGACCTCGGGCGCACCGTGATCGCCCGGGGCTCGCCTTTCGTCACCTTCACGGCGGAGCAGCCCACTGTCGTCTCGTTGGGAACCTCGTTCGCCGCCGCCGCCGGGGCGGGCCGCGCGTGGACCGCGACGATCGCCGGCAGCACCTACGGACTGGTCAGCGGGGGAGTGCTGGATCCGGCGGGAACCGCGCTCACTCTGCAAACCGATCAGGTTGCTACCTGGTTTGCGCTCGCCGAGGGTGGGGCGCTCGCCGACTTCGTCGCCGCGGCCGGGCATCCGATCACCGCCACGGATGTCGCCTACGAGCTCGCCGATGGCCGGGCCCGCACCCGGCTCTCCTACCAAACCGCGGACGGCGGCGACACGCTCGCGGTGGCCATGCCGCACCAGTCCGGGCAGTCCGCGAGCCGGTGCGACGCGGGAACGTACCCCAGCATCTTCGGCGAACTTCGCGTCTGCGCCGGTGCCAACCTGGACTGGTCGGTCGACGAGGTGACGCCGAAGGGATCACTCGACCTCTCGGGCGTCGACGAGACCTGGCGGGTTCGCCTGGCCAAGCAGGTGGAGGAGGACATCGCGGCATCACCCGGCTTCGCCGCCGACACCTACTTCGGTGGAAAGTCCCTGTTCCGGGCCGCCAATCTGCTCAGTATCGCCGAGCAGGTCGGGGCCGACGACGCCGCCGCCGAGATCCGCGGCCGACTCGTCGACGCCCTCACCGAATGGACCGAGCCGGGCGGATGCCTCCAGCGCGACCAGCGCTGTTTCGTCTACGACCCCGAGGCATCCGGCGTTGTGGGGCTGACGCCCTCCTTCGGCTCCGATGAGTTCAACGACCACCATTTCCACTACGGATACTTCCTCTACGCCGCGGGGGTCGTGGCTGCCAGCGACCCCGCGCTGGCCGAGCGCTGGGCGCCGGTGCTCAACCTGCTTGCAGCCGACGTGGCCACCAGCGCGCCGAGCCGCTACTTCCCCGTGCGCCGCGTCTTCGACGCCTACTCCGGCCACTCCTGGGCGGGCGGAACAGCCCCGTTCGGCGACGGCAACAACCAAGAATCAAGTTCAGAGGCCGTGACCGCGTGGAACGGCCTGGCCCTCTGGGCCGCGGCGAGCAACCAGCCCGGCCTCGCGGCCGACGCCGGGTGGATGCTGTCGGCCGAGGCTGCATCCGCCCGCGCCTACTGGACCGACTTCCCTCTCGACCCGGTCAGTCAGAGTGCCTTCGAACACACCATCACCTCGTTGGTCTGGGGTGGCAAACGCGACTACGCCACCTGGTTCAGTGCCGAGCCGAGCGCCATGCTGGGCATCGTGGTGCTGCCGATGAGCCCGGTTGCCGACTATCTGGGCGTCGATCCGGCCCGGGTGCGGGTCAACCTGGCCGACTCGGCACCCGATGGCTACGACGTGCTTTTCGGGGACTATCTGCTGATGTACTCGGTGCTGGCCGGGCCGGAATCCGCTGCCGCGGCCCTCGACCTCGCCATTGCGCTGCCCGATGAGCGCATCGATGACGGCAACAGCCGGTCCTACCTGCTGGCGTGGATTCTGGCGCACCAGAAGCCCTGACATCGAAGATTCTTCGACGCAAAAGCCCCCTGTGTTACCGTTGGAGCTGGTCTTACGACCCTTCACCAGGACGCGAATGTGCAGCCGACGACCCTATCGGGACCGGCCGCCTCGTATGGTGAGGCCCTGACGGAAGCGATCCCAATGATCGCCCCAGCCCACGCTGTCCATCGCGTCGAGGCCGGTCACGGCCTACCCGTCCGACACAGCGTGCATCCGTTTCGTCGGCCGTGATTCGGCCCCGCCCGGTGTGCACCGGGAGAATCCGTGACCGAAACTATTGCCGTGAAGGCAGATCGACTGTACAAAGCGTTCGGGCGTCGCCCGCACGAGGTCGTCAAGAAACTGAAGGCTGGGGCAAGCCGCGACGCGGTGTCCTCGCTGGGTACCGCCGCCGTCATCGACGCCTCCTTCGAGGTGCGCCGCGGCGAGATCTTCGTCGTGATGGGGCTGTCCGGTTCGGGCAAGTCCACCCTGATCCGCATGCTCAACGGGCTCCTGGACGCCACGTCCGGCACCGTGACCGTGGCAGGCCAGTCGATCACCGGCATCTCCGCAGCAGCGCTGCGTGAGGTGCGCCGCAAGAACATCTCCATGGTCTTCCAGCATTTCGCGCTGCTGCCGCACCGCACGGTGATCGACAACGTCGCCTACGGTCTCGAGGTGCAGGGGATCGGCCGCGAGGAGCGACTGGCCAGGGCGCGCACGATCATCCGCCTGGTGGGGCTCGACGGCTGGGCTGACAGCCTGCCCTCGGAGCTGTCCGGCGGAATGCAGCAGCGCGTCGGCCTCGGCCGAGCCCTTGCCGCCGACACCGACGTTCTCCTGATGGACGAGGCCTTCTCCGCCCTCGATCCGCTGATCCGCCGCGAAATGCAGGAACAGCTGATCGAGCTGCAGGCTGAGCTGGGCAAGACCATCATCTTCATCACCCACGACCTCAACGAGGCCATGTTCCTCGGCGACCGCATCGCCGTCATGCGCGACGGCAGGATCGTGCAGATCGGCACGCCCGAGGAGATCCTGACCGACCCGGCCAACGACTACGTCGCCCAGTTCGTGCAGGATGTCGACCGCGCCCGGGTGCTGACCGCGGCCAGCGTGATGGAGCCTGTTCGGTCCGTTGTGACGATCACCGGCGGCCCCCGTGCGGCGCTTCGCACCATGCGGGACCTGCAGACCTCCGCCACGTTCGTGCTGAACCGCGACCGCAGCTTCGCGGGTGTGGTTCGTGACCGCGACGTGCTGGGGCAGGTCAAGGCCGGTGAGACCGACCTCCGCGCCATCGTGCGCACGGATGCGATCTCCGTCAGCCCGGACACCCCTCTGGTCGACCTGGTCGAACCGTCGGTCGGCAGCGACCTGGCCATCGCCGTGGTCGATGAGAAGAACCGGCTGCTCGGCGTCATCCCGCGGGTGACCCTGCTGGCCGCACTCGGCAACGTGAGCACGAACACGGGCGACCTGCCCGTGATCGAGCCCCCGGCGACGATCTCCATCAGCGTGATCACCGAGACACTCCGCGACACCGCTCTGGAAGGAGCCGACCTGTGAACGACTTCCGACTTCCCCTGGGCACCCTCGTCGAGGGGTTCATCGACTACGTCACCGAGACCTTCGGCTTCTTCTTCGGCTTCATCAAGGTGGTCTTCGACGGCGCGTACGAGTTCGTCGACCTGCTGCTGGTCTCACCGCCCTTCTGGGTGATCGTGCTGCTCGCGGCGGGGCTGGCCCTGGCCACCCGCGGCTGGAAGTTCATGGCCGGCTCCATCGTGGGACTGCTCGTGATCGTGGGCGTCGACCAGTGGGAGAACGCGATGGACACCCTCGCTCTCGTGCTCGTCGCCAGCCTGCTCGCGATCGCGTTCAGCGTGCCGCTCGGCATCCTGGCTGCGAAGTCCAGCGTGGCGTCGGGCATCATCCGCCCGATCCTCGATTTCATGCAGACCATGCCGGCCTTCGTCTACCTGATTCCCGCGCTGATCCTGTTCCGCGTGGGCGTCGTGCCCGGCATCGTGGCCACGATCATCTTCGCGATGGCTCCCGGTGTGCGCCTGACTGAGCTGGGCATCCGCGGTGTCGACCACGAGGTCGTCGAGGCCGGAGCGGCCTTCGGCGCCTCGCCGTGGCGCATCCTGCGCCAGATCCAGTTGCCGCTGGCGATGCCCACCATCATGGCCGGCGTCAACCAGGTCATCATGCTCTCGCTGTCGATGGTCGTCATCGCTGGCATGGTCGGCGCCGGCGGCCTGGGCGCCCAGGTGGTCGCCAGCCTGAACCGCATCGACGTGTCGCTCGGTTTCGAAGCCGGTCTGGCCGTCGTGATCCTCGCCATCTTCCTCGACCGCCTCACGGCGGCGCTGGGCACCGGCGACACTCCGGTCGGCCGCATCCTGACGGCCCGCAAGCGCCGCGCCCAGCAGGCGCTGGCCGCATGAACCGCACCCACACACTGACCTGCCGAATCACCTGATTCTCTGCTTGACCCCGGTCGCCCGCGAGGGTGACACGAAAGGAAATACATGAAGAACCGATCACTGTCCCTCATCGCCCTCGGAGCTGTCGGGCTCCTCGCTCTCAGCGGCTGCGCCTCCGCCGAGGCCGCCGTCGTCGGCGACGGCAACAAGGACCAGAAAGACATCACCATCGCTGTGTTCAACGGCTGGGACGAGGGCGTCGCGGTCTCCGAACTGTGGAAGGCCATCCTCGACGAAAAGGGCTACAACGCCGAGTTGGAATACGCCGACGTCGCCCCCGTCTACTCGGGTCTCTCCAGCGGCGACTACGACCTGAATATGGATGTCTGGATGCCGGAGACCCACGCCGCCTACGTGAAGGAGTACGGCGATGACATCGTCGACCTCGGCGCGTGGAACGAGGAATCCCGGTTGACCATCGCGGTCAACGAGGATGCCCCGATCGACTCCCTCGCCGACCTCGCCGCCAACGCGGACAAGTTCAACAACACCATCGTCGGCATCGAGCCCGGCGCCGGACTGACCCTGGCCACCACCGACCGGGTCATCCCCACCTACGGCCTCGAGGACATGGAATACCTGACCTCCTCGACCGCCGCCATGCTCACCGAGCTGACCGCCGCCACGAAGGCCGGAGAGAACATCGTCGTCACCCTGTGGGAACCGCACTGGGCCTACGGCTCCCTGCCGATCAAGACGCTCGAAGACCCTGAGGGCACCCTCGACAACACCGAGGCCCTGCACAGCTACGCGAAGGCCGACTTCGCGAAGGACTTCCCGCAGGCCACCGAGTGGATCAAGGGATTCGAGATGGACCTCGACAAGCTGTACACGCTCGAGAAGGCCATGTTCGTCGACTACGACGGCCAGGACTATGAGCCGATCGTGGCGAAGTGGATCTCCGAGAACCAGGAGTACGTGGACTCGCTGACCAGCAAGTAACACGGCAACCCGCGCTCCGTATGAGCCGGATCAGAAGGGCTCAGGTCACCACGACCTGGGTCCTTCTCTCTTTTTCCGGTCGATGACAGTTACCGGGACGTTGTCTGTCACCGACGCAGAGCGGATGCGATCAGGCCGGCCCAGGCTGCGACCCGGGTGTCCTCGCCCGGCGCCAGGGCACCGGCGCGTTTGTCGACCTTGAACCCCGTCGGTGGCGCCACGACATGGGCTCCGGCCTTCTCCAGCGCGCGGGACATACGGCCTGCAGAATTGCCGTGAAGCGACCGGCGCGCCCGGGTGTCGAAGGCGGCGGCCCGAACGCCCCTCAGCGTGCCGGGGCGGAGTTGGGCGAGGAAGGCCTGCAGTCGGGGCGGGGAGCGCCAGCCGGCGACCGGGCTGCCGACCACGAGCAGCTTCACGCCGGTCAGACTGTCTGGGCCCAACCCCGCGACCGGAACCGCGCTCGTGCCCTCGCCGAGTTCGACGGCAACGGTCTCGGCAACGGACTCTGTGGTGCTGGACAGCACAGCGGTGTCGGAGTTCACATCAAAGATGACCAGGATGCTCACGCCGTCCTCCACTGATCGGGTGCTGACCGGTTCAGTGTGCTCCGCCACCGCAGGCCGGGCAAGGCCGTCGGCTACGGGGTGCGCTCCGTCAGGAATTCCGCGAGTTCGCGGCTGATTTCGGCGGCCACGACATCCGTCGACGCGGTGGCCACGCCGTCACCGTTCTCCACGCCGTAGTCGCCGAACCGTGCGTGGTTGGCGCCCTCGATTTCGACGAAACGGGTGTCCGAGGGGAGAAGGTCGGCGCTGTCGGCGATATCTTCCGGGGTGCTCAGTCCGTCGGCGCTGCCGCTGATGCTGAGCACCCTCAGGTCGGAGCGTTGCGGTGGGGCCGCGCAGTAGCTGCCGAACAGCACCAGCCCGGCGACCGCGGGGTCGTCCGCCAGCATGCAGGCCCGCACGCCGCCGATCGAGTGGCCGCCCACGAACCAGGTCGAGACGTCGGGGACGGCGCCGGTGAAGGTGGACAGCGGGCGCTGGTCCAGGATGGCGAGGTTGAGCACCGGCTTGGCGATCGCGACGGTCACCCCGGTGCGTTCGACCGTGCCGGCAAGCTTGTAGAGGTAGGCGTAGGGGTCGACGCGAGCGCCGGGAATGAAGACCAGCCCGGTGTCTTCGGCCCCGACCGTGTCGTCGACGGGCGCGAGGATGACGGCCGTGGGCGTGTCGGTGACGCTCACGTTCGGGTTGGCGAACACCTGATCGGCCGCAGCCCGGTCGGCGACGCGCACCGTGTTCGCCCAGGCCAGGAACACGATCACGACGAGCGCGAACGCGGTCAGGCTCCACCAACCGCCGGCACGGATGCCGCGTTGCAGCCGCCCGGGGCGCCGCGCCGGGGGGAGGGTGGCCGGTCGGTTCATCGGGCTGACGTTCATCGCACTGCGCTCTTCAGGTTCGTGGTCGGTGCGGCCGAATCTGCCGCTCTCCTCCAACCTAGCCCGTGGACGGAATTCAGTCGTCCCTAGCCCGTGGACGGAATTCAGTCGTCGAGGCCGCGGGCGGCCAGGGCCTCGCCGATCGCATCCGCCGCGTAGAGCGAGCGGACGACCACCGGCACCGCCAGGGCGAGCAGGGACCCCTGGGTGCCTCGTGCCCGGCGCGCCTCGATGACCTCGGCCACGATCTCGGCGACGAGGGGGATGCAGCGCAGGGTGAGGGCGAGGAGCAGGCCGACGCGGTCGGCGTCGACCCAGCGCCGCAGCGGCCGGAGCAGCTTCTGGAATCCCTCGAGCACGGCGGTGACCGTGGTCGTCAACGTGAACAGTGCCGCCAGGGCCACGGCGATCAGGAGCCGACCCGCCATCAGGCCGGCCGTGGTCCAGCCGGCGAACAACGCCTGCAGCGGCACAGCGATCACCAGGATCCACAGGATCGGCCCGATCTGCTTCCAGGCCGCGCGGAGGGGAACGCGCGCCACCAGGAACAGTGCCCCAACAAAGACCAGGCACAGGCCGAGCTGCCAGAGCTCGCCCACCAACCCGACGCCCAGCACCGCGAGGGAGAGCAGCACGAGCTTGAGCAGCATCGGCGCACGGTGCACCAGCGAGTGGCCGGGGTAGTAGAGACCGATCATGCGGGCCCGTTCATGCCAGCAGCTGACTGTAGGCGCCGAGCGCGGCATCCGGTGCATCGTCGGCAACCACCCGGCCGTCCTCGATCACGATCACCCGGTCGAAGTCGGCGAGCAGGTCGAGCTGGTGGGTGACCACGATGACCTGCTGGCTCAGGCCGAGCAGGAGTTCGGTGATGCGCCGGGCGTTGCGGGCGTCGAGCAGCGTGGTCGGTTCGTCGGCCACCACGATTGCCGGCTCCGCCACGAGCACCGCCGCCAGGGCAAGCAGCTGCTTCTGGCCGCCCGACAGCCGGTGGGCCGGATGGTCGGCGTGCTGGTCGAGCCCGAAACGCTCGAGCGCGGCCTGGGTGCGGGTCGCGATCTCGAGCGGAGTGAGCCCTCGCCGGCGCAGAGTGAAGGCCACGTCTTCGGCGACGGTGGGCATCACGATCTGATTGTCCGGGTTGGTGAAGATGAACCCGACCTGCCGGCGCACCGCCTTGGTGTGCCGGGCCACGTCGAGGCCGCCGACGGTCACGGTGCCCGTGTCGGGCGTGATCAGGCCGTTGATCAGGCGCACCAGGGTGGACTTGCCCGAGCCGTTCGCCCCGACGATGCCGATGCGCTGTTCGGTGAGACTCAGACGGATGCCTCGCAGCACCATCCGTTCGCCGAAGGCATGCGAGACGTCATCGAAGTCGATCGTGCTCATGGCGTGGTGGTGACTGCTCCGGCGGTCGCATCGGCGGGGGCGGCGCCGGCGGTGTGACGTCGGGTGGGGATCAGTCCCGGGTAGGCCTTGTGCACCTGCCGGGCCACCAGCACGGTCACGACCACCTTGACCAGGTCGCCGGGCAGGAACTTGGCGGCGTCGACGAGCGCGACCCAGATCGGCAGACCCAGATTGATCGCGGTGAAGGGCACACCGATCAGGTAGATCACGACGACGCCGCCGAGGGCGGTGGCGCAAAGCGCCGCCCAGAGCCGGTACCGGGGGAGGAGCCGCCCGGTCAGGTAGCCGATGACCAGGGCGCCGAGCAGCCAGCCGTAGAGGTAGCCGGCGGACGGCGAGGTGGTGAACCAGACAATGCCGCCCCGCCCTCCGGACAGCAGGGGCAGACCCGCCGCAGCGAGGGCGAGCAGAAGCAGCACGGCGAAGAAACCCTTGCGCGCCCCGAGTACGGCACCGGCCAGCATCACCCCGAGGGTCTGGAAGGTGATCGGCACGGCGACGGCCCCGATGCTCAGGGCGCCGGGCAGGCCGAGCGCGGCGATGAGGGCGGCGAAGATGGCGATCTGCGCCAAGTCTCGAACGCTCAGGATGCGGGGGGCGGGGGTGCGGGCAGGGTGGGTGCTGGCAGTCATGTCCTTCAATCTAGGATTCGGCGGCACCCCGATCCCGAAGAAGACCTACAAAGAATGCTGCTGAACTCTATAGCGGCCCGTCTCCGTCCCCGTCTCCGTCCCCGTTCCCATTCCCATTCCCATTCCCATTCCCATTCCCATTCCCGCCCTCGGCCGAGGTCGGGGTGGCCGCTGGCCGGGGTTTCTGCGGGTAGAGCGTCTCCCCGCGCGCAAGCATGTCGATGTAGGTCGTAATCTTCGCGGCGCGAGTCTTCGGCCGTTTCACACTGCCGAGGCGGAACAGGATCGCGAACCGGTTCTGGGCTGTGAGCGTCCGGAAGAATTCTGCGGCAGCCGGGTTGGCATCGAGGGCGGCCTGGAGGTCATCGGGAACGGGACTCTCCTTCTGGCTGTATGCCGCCTCCCAGCGGCCGTCGGCCTTCGCGCGGTCGACCTCCGCCAACCCGGCCGGCTGCATCCGCCCCTCGGCGATGAGGGTTAGGGCCGAATCCCGGTTGCGCTGGGACCACAGGCTCCGGGCCCGCCGCGGGGTGAATCCCTGCAGGAAATAGTCGGCGTCGAGGGCGCCCGACTGCCCGTCGATCCAGCCGAAGCACAGGGCCACTTCGAGCGCCTCCGGATAGGTGATCCCCGGCGCGGATGAGTTCTTCTTGCGCAGCTGCAACCGGATGCCGTCGTGCCTGAGATTGCTTTCCAGCCACGCCGCCCACTCCGCCGTGGTGGCGAACAGCAGTACTGGTTTGTCGGAATGGGCGACCATGGCGCCCATAGTAGGGGTCCTCGCCGCCGGGGCAACCGCCGCCCTGCGCCGCCGCGGGGGTTCGCAGCCTTCGACGGCCCTCCTCCGGTGATCGAGCCTGTCGAGACCCGGCGGCCCTCCTTCGGTGGTCGAGCTTGTCGAGACCTGGCGGCCCTCCTTCGGTGGTCGAGCTTGTCGAGACCCGGCGGCCCGCCTTCGGTGGTCGAGCTTGTCGAGACCGGCGGCCCGCCTTCGGTGGTCGAGCTTGTCGAGACCCGGCGGCCCTCCTTCGGTGGTCGAGCTTGTCGAGACCCGGCGGCCCTCCTTCGGTGGTCGAGCTTGTCGAGACCTCGTAGAACACGACTTCGATATTCGTTTAAATTTTGGTGATAGACTCTCGACTACACCTACTAACTCTGGTATTCTCGACGCATGACCACCACCGCAGACGACCTCAGAACGGCGACGGATGCCGTCGCTCGCCTGGGCTCGTCCTGCGCCGACTATGAGGCACTCGCCGATGCCGAAGTGCTGGCCGGTCAGAGGCAGATCGCGGCAGCCCGGCGGCTCCTCGACACCCGGTCCGCGTGGATGGCCGCAATCATCGCCCGTCGCTCCCGGCCCGAGCTCGGCCACTCCGGTCTCGCCGCCCAACAAGGCTTCCTCTCGCCCGAGGCGCTGATCCAGACGGTGACCGGCTCAACCAAGAACGACGCGTTCAAGCTCGTTGCGGTCGGCACGATGATGGCCGATGCCGAGGCGGCGGAGAAACTGGTCGAGGCTGCCGTGGACGCACCCGACGGCGATCCCGGTCTCGTCGCCGCTTTCGTGGCGAAGGTGCCGTGGCAGGCGCCGATCGCACGGGCGGTCACCGACGGCACCCTCTCGGTCGATGCGGCCGAGTCGATCCGCGCGGGTTTGGGCCAGCTCGACGCGGCGGTCACCGCCGAGAGGCTCGGTACCGCCCTCGAATCCCTCCTCGTCGAGGCCGCGTCACTGAATGTCGACCAGGTCTTCAAACTCGCACGGCGCCTGCGCGACCAGCTCGACGAGGCCGGCATCGCCGCCCGCGAGAAGCAGGCCCACGACGATCGGTTCCTGCGGGTCTGCCGGCTCGGCAACGGCAAGGTGCGCCTGAACGGGCTCTTCGCTCCCGAAGACGGCGAATTCGTCCTTTCCGTGTTTGACTCCGTGACCAGCCCTCGCCGTGGCGGGGTGCGTTTCGTCGACAAAGAGAAGGCCGCCTGGGCGAAACGTGTGCAGGACGACCCCCGCACCACGGAGCAGATCGCCGCCGATGCCCTGGTGCAGTTGCTGAAGATTGCCGGTGAGGCCGACCAGGGCCGGGTCTTCGGCGGGCGCCGCCCCGCGGTTCGGGTCATCGTGACCGAGAAGGCCCTGAAGCCGGGCCAGCCAGGCACCCCGGAGGCCGCCGAAGCAACCGAAACCCGCGAAGCAGCCGGTCACGGGCAGATCGAGGGTAGCCCGGTCCCGGTCCCGGTCTCGCAGGAGACCATCGACCGGCTGCTCTGCGACACCGGAACCCGCGGCATCCACATCGACGACACCGGCCAGATCATCAACGTCGGCCGTGACCAACGCCTCTTCACCGAAGCGCAGCGCGCCGCGATGGGGGTCCGCGACGGGGGCTGCCGGTGGGTCGATTGCGATCGATCACCCGCGTGGACCGAAGCGCACCACATTAAGGAATGGCTCGCCGAAAACGGCTACTCCGACCTTGCCGACGGAATACTCCTCTGCCACCCGCACCACCTGCTCCTGCACAACCAGCACTGGACGATCATCCGCACCGGAAACGACTACTGGCTCAAACCACCCGTCGAGGTTGACCCGAAGCAGGCCGTGATTGCGCTGCCGAGCAAGCGGGCGGGGCTTTAGGGGCTGGTCCTGGTCCTTGGTCTCGACAGGCTCGACCACCGTCGCGGGAGTCTCTGGAGGGCGGGTTGCCGGGTCTCGACAGGCTCGACCGCCGTCGCGGGAGTCTCTGGAGGGTGGGTCCCCGGGTCTCGACAGGCCCCGGGTCTCGACAGGCTCGACCACCGTCGTGGGAGCCTCTGGAGGGCGGGTTGCCGGGTCTCGACAGGCTCGACCACCGGGTCTCGACAGGCTCGACCACCGGGTCTCGACAGGCTCGACCACCGGGTCTCGACAGGCTCGACCACCGTCGTGGGAGCCTCGGGCGGGTTCGGCGCCGGGTCTCGACAGGCTCGACCACCGGGGAGGGGAGCCTCGGGCGGGTGGCTCGCCGGGTCTCGACAGGCTCGACCACCGGGGAGGGGAGCCTCGGGCGGGTGGCTCGCCGGGTCTCGACAGGCTCGACCACCGGGGAGGCGAACCTCCGGAGGGTGGCTCGCCGGGTTGAGGGAGCGGCAGAGGTCAGGCGACGAGCCGGGCGTGGCCCTTCGAAGAATCGGCGGAGAAGCGCGGCAGCGTGACTGCAGGCATGACGATCTCCGGTTCGGCCCACACAGAGATGGGGGCCGGAGTGAAGGGCAGGGACGTGGGTTCGGCGATGACCTCGCCGCGCAGCACAGAGGTTTCGGCGCGCAGCACTGCTGCCAGAGACGACGCGATCTGGTGCGCCTTGAGACCGTGGAAGATCACGTCCGTGTCGTCGGCGCTGCGGGGAACGAGGGTCCATTGACCCTGCGTGCCGACCAGTCGGGCGATCTGGGTGTGCAGGAGCTCAAAGACCTGAGCATCGCTGAGCTCGGGAACAGGCGGGGGAGTGACCGGTGCGACCGGTACGACGCGACGTCGACGACCAAACATCCGGAGCCCCTTTCGGCAATCGTGCCCGTGAACTTCCCAGTGTGTCGCTGCCCGAGCATCGAACCCGGCTGACACGCCGGGCGAGAGTCGAGTTAGGTCTCGATCTGACGGTCGTCGGCATCCTGAATGACCGTTCCGATGGCGACGGCGGCGCTGAGCATCCAGCCGATCCACATCAACGCCAGGCGCCAGTCACGGGGACCGGTCCGTGTGGCGTGCAGGATGTTCCATCCACCGGCGAGAACGCCGATCATTGCGCTGCTGAAAACGAACTTTCGCATGTAGACCTCCGGTGCCTACGCTAACCCGGATAGCGCCTGGCTGCGTATTCCCCGACAATCTGACCGATCGGACAGGCTCTGACCGATCGGTCAGCTAGCGTTTGCCGGGTGACTTCTGACGCATCCGTGCCCCCACCCGCGAACGCCCGTCCGAGTGCCAGCGTCGAACTGCGGGCCACGGCGCTGGAACAGTTCGCCTCGGTCGGCTTCGCCGGAACCTCGTTGCAGCAGATCGCCGACGCGGCGGGCTACTCGAAGTCGAGCGTGCTCTACCACTTCGCCTCCAAGGAAGCCCTGCTCGAAGAGGTTCTGACCCCGGCCATCGACCGGCTCGAGGCCATTCTCGAGGTCTTCCTGGCCACAGCGGAAACCGTCGAGAGCCGACGACGATTCGTCAACGACTTCATCGACTTCATCCTCGAATTCCGACTCGAGCTGCACACGTTCATCAATCAGTCCCAGTCGCTGCGCGGCATTCCCGTCATCGACCGGGCGGGGGTGCTGATCGTACGTCTGTCCGACACGCTCTGCCACGGCGAGGCCAGCACGGAGGACCGCATCCGTTTCGGTATCGCCCTCGGCGGCGCCGCATACACACTCGTCGCCGGAATGACGTTCCTCGGCCAGGAGATCGCACCGGCCGACGAAATTCGACCTGCCCTGCTGGTCGTCGTCACCGAATTGCTTGCCCCCGTCACCGTTCGCACCACCCCGTCCCGGAAGTAGCACCCATGGCAACCCTCCTCTACCGAATCGGCCACTTCGCCTACCGCCGCGCGGGCCTGGTGATCGGCATCTGGGCGCTACTGCTGGTCGGGATCCTCGGCGTCGGGGTCGCGCTCGGCGGCCAGACCCAGGAGTCCTACGCGATTCCCGGCACGGAATCACAGGACTCCATCGACAAGCTCGGGGAGGTGTTCCCCCAGGCGGCGGGCGCTGCGGTGCAGGTCGTCTACACGGCGCCGGACGGGGCATCCGTCAACGACGAGCCCTACCGCACGGCCATCGTCGACATGGCCGCCGAGCTGGCGGATGTTGCCGGCGTCGACTCGGTGCTGACACCCTTCGACGAATACGCCTCAGGCGCCATCTCAGACGACACGGAGAGCGCGTTCAGCCAGGTGCAGCTGTCGGGCCTGTCGACCGACGTCACCGCGGAGACCCTCGACGATGTGACCGGGACCCGGGAGATCGCCGAGGGCGCGGGCCTGAAGGTCGCCTTCGGCGGCCAGGTGTTCGCGGACAACACCTTCGGCATCACCGTTTCCGAGGTGCTCGGCCTGATTTTTGCCGGCGTGGTTCTGCTGATCACCTTCGGCTCGCTCGTGTCCGCCGGGATGCCGCTGCTGATGGCCCTGATCGGGGTGGGGGTTGCCATCGGCGGCATCACCGTGATCTCCGCCTTCGTGCCCGTCTCCAGCACGGCGCCCATGCTCGCCCTGATGCTCGGCCTCGCCGTCGGCATCGACTACGCGCTCTTCATCCTGTCGCGGCACCGAACGCAGCTCGCCAACGGCGTCGAACCGCACGACTCGGCGGCCACGGCCGTGGCCACCGCGGGCAGCGCCGTCGTCTTCGCCGGGATCACCGTGATCATCGCCCTGCTCGGGCTGCTCGTGGTCGGAATCCCGTTCCTCAGCGTGATGGGGCTCGGGGCCGCCTTCGCCGTGCTGATCTCGATCTTCGTGGCCGTCACACTACTCCCCGCCGTTCTCGGACTGGCCAAGGGGCGCCTCACCCCCAAGGCAGGCAGTCGCGCGCACCGCCGCGCCACCCGACCCGACACCGGCCGGCCCACGCTCGGCCACCGCTGGGTGAATCTTGTACTCCGGGCGCCGATCGTGGCCGTTCTCCTGGTGGTGGGAGTGCTCGGCACTCTGGCGATCCCGGCGCTCAGCCTCGACCTGAACCTGCCCGACGGGGCGTCCGAGCCGGCCGGGTCGACGCAGCGGGAGGCGTTCACCATGCTCGAAGAGGGCTTCGGGCCTGGGTACAACGGTCCGCTCATCGTCGTCGTCGACATCACCCAGACAACGGATATCTTCGCCGACCTCGACACCATCGGCGCGGAACTGCGAACCCTTCCCGACGTCGCGTTCGTCGGCAAGGGAACACCGAACCCGACCGTCGACACCGCCATCATCCAGGTCATGCCGGAAAGCGCGCCGAATGCGCCCGAGACCAAGGCTCTCGTGCAGGCCATCCGAGATCTCGCACCCTCGATCGACGACGACCTGGGCACCCCCATAGCCGTGACCGGCGCGACCGCGGTGGGGATCGACATCTCCAACCGACTCAGCAACGCGCTCGTGCCATTCGCGCTGATCGTGGTGGGGCTCTCGATCATCCTGCTGACCATGGTGTTCCGCTCGATCTTCGTGCCGATCAAGGCGGCCCTCGGCTTCCTTTTGTCGGTGGCCGCATCGATCGGTGCGACCGTGATGATCTTCCAGTGGGGCTGGTTCTCCGACCTGCTCGGGGTCGAGACCCCCGGGCCGATCCTGAGCTTCCTGCCCATCCTGCTGATGGCCGTGCTCTTCGGCCTCGCGATGGACTACGAGGTGTTCCTCGTCTCCGGCATGAGGGAGGAGTTCGTGAAGACCGGCCTGGCCCGCGAATCCGTCGTGCACGGGTTCTCCCACGCCGCCCGGGTGGTGACGGCCGCGGCCCTGATCATGTTCTTCGTCTTCTTCGCCTTCGTGCCCGAGGGCACCGGGGCGATCAAGGGCATCGCATTCGCCCTCGCCGTCGGAGTCTTCCTCGACGCGTTCCTGGTGCGGATGACGCTGGTCCCGGCCGCAATGGCTCTCGCCGGCGACGCCGCCTGGTGGTTGCCGCGATGGCTCTCCCGCATCCTGCCCAACGTCGACATCGAGGGTGAGGGTCTGCGCCAGCACCTGGCCGACAAGGAGTGGGCCACCGGCCAGACGCACGCCATCACGGCAGAGGGGACCGTCTTCGGTCTGCCGGAGAGCCCGTTCGGACCGCTCGACCTCGCCATCGATTCCGGCACGGTCGTCCTGATGACCGGCTCCGCCACGCACCGCCGCGTCATCGCCGCCACACTGGCCGGCCGGCTTGACCCGGTGTTCGGCCGCCTCCAGGTGCAGGGTGCACCGCTGCCGTCCGAACGCGCTCGCGCCCTCCGGATGGTGGCGCTCGCCGACGTGGGCGACAGCCGGGACAACGGCCTGACCGTGGGGGAGTTGCTGGCCGAACGGCTGGACCTGGCGCATCCGTGGTACCGGGCTGCGTCCCGTCGTTCCTTGCTCTCCGGGTGGGTCGGACGCCTGAATGTGGCGGTCGGCAGCGGCCGGGCCGCTCCGGCGACCAGCCCGATCCGGTCCGGCACGACCGTGTCGTCGCTCTCCGCCCTCGATCGCGCCGCCGTGCTCGTGGCTGCGGCGCTCACCGAGAACCCGGGCGTCGTCATCGTCGACCTGGGCGAGGGGTTGCCCGTCGACCCGACGGGGCGCGACCTCGCGCAGGTGCTGGCGACCCTCGCCCCGGCATCGACCACCCTGATCCTCGGCGCAGCGTCCTTCCCGGATACCGCACCGGCCTACCGCGGTGACCGGCCCGTGCAGACCCTCCACCTCGACTCCCGTGACCGACGCTCCCTCGACGGAGCCCCTTCTGACCGAAAGGCCCTGCAGCGATGAGCACCAGGCTCGAGAAACTCTTCAGCCGCACGCCCGGGGAGCGCCGATGGACCTTCGGGGCTCTCCTGGCCGGTCTGATCGTGGTGCCGCTCGCGGTGGCCGGCCTCTTCGCCGGCGCCTTGGCGACCGCTGACCAGCGCGTGGACACCCTGCCGGCGATCGTCGTCAACAACGACGAAATCGTCACCACAACCCTCCCCGACGGCACCGAGCAACCGGTGCTCGCCGGGCGACTGCTGGTGACCGAGCTCACCAAGCCCTCCGGTGACGGATCCGAGGCCACCGGTTTCGACTGGACGATCTCCAACACCACGGATGCCGCGGCCGCCCTGGCCTCCGGCGAGGCCTACGCCGTTCTCACGATCCCGGCAGACTTCTCCTCATCGGTGACCTCGCTGGGCGGCGCCGCGCCCGTGCAGGCGGATCTGGACATCCGCACCGATGACGCGCACTCGTTCCTGGCCGGATCGGTGGCGCAGTCGGTGGGCACGGCCATGTCGGGTGTCTTCGGCCGTGAGATCACGTCGCAGTACCTCAACGGGCTGTACACGAACCTGGCCGTGCTGGGGGAGTCCCTGACCCAGGCGGCGGATGGCGCCGCTCAGGTTTCGACCGGGGTCTCCGGCGTGGCCACCGGACTGGATTCGCTGGCCGGCGGCACGGCCGCCGCGGCCACCGGGGCCTCGACGGCCGCGACCGGCGCCGCCACATTCTCCTCCGGCGTGACCGAGTACACGCAGGGCGTCACGGGCCTCAGCGACGGCCTGACCCAGCTGAACACGGGTGCGGCCGGGCTGGCCCCGCTCGCCACCGGTCTGCCGGCCTACGCCGCCGGGGTGCAGGCCAGCGCCGACGGGTTCCGGCAGCTCAACGCCGCCATGCAGAACGACCCCCGGGTCGCCGACTACGCGCCGGCCCTGCTGCGCCTTCAGGGCGGACTGGACGCGCTCGCGGCGCAGAGCCCCGGCATCAGCCAGGCCGGTCCCGGCATCCAGGGCGTGCTCGACGGTGTGTCTCAGAGCGCGACCGGTGCGAGCCTGCTCGCGGCCGGCGGCGGCGAGCTGCGCGGCGGGGCCGGCGACCTCGCCACCGGGGTCGCGGGAATCTCCACCGGCCTCTCGCAGCTGGCCACCGGGACAACGGATGCCGCCGCGGGCGCCCGCCAGCTCGAAACGGGTGCGGCCGACCTGGCCAGCGGTCTGCAGGAGGGCGCCGACGGTGCGGCCCCGCTCACCGACACCGACCCGGCCCTGACCTCGGCGGTGGTCTCCGAACCCGTGGGCATCAGCGCGGAGCGTGACAACGCGTTCGCGTCGATCGGCCCGGTGATCGGGATGGTCTTCGTGCCGATCGGGCTCTGGATCGGTGCACTGGCCATCTTCCTGGTCATGAAGCCGCTGTCCGCCATCGCCCTGGCATCGACCGCGTCCACTGGCGGCCTCGTAGTGCGCAGTCTCGGTCGCGCGTTCGGAATCGCCGCCGCCCAGGCCGCGGTCGTGGTCCTGCTGCTGCACAGCACCCTGGGGGTGGCGTGGTCGCTGCTGCCGGCCACGCTGGCCTTCGCGGTGTTCCTCGCCTTCGTGTTCGCGGCGGTGCACCACTTCCTCACGGCCGCCTTCGGCCGGGTCGGCATCGTGGTCTCCCTGGTGCTGCTCGCATTGCAGCTCACGGCGGTGGGCGGGCTCTACCCGATCGAGCTGGTGTCCGCGCCGTTCCAGCTGATCAGCCCGTACCTGCCGCTGACCTGGGCCGTGGAGGGCATGCAGGCCATCGTCTCCGGCAGCGCCGGCGGCGCCGGAGGGCCCGCGGCCATCCTGGTGATCTTCGCGCTGGTGAGCGTGCTCGCCTCCTACGCGACCGTCGCGAGGCGGCGCGGCGCCCGCTCCTTCGGGCTGGCGCAGGTGCGCGGCTGAGTGCTGCGCCCCGAACGCCTCACCCCGACCGTGCGGGGCTGGGGCTAGGGGGTGGTCGGGGTCTCGCCGATGCTCAGCCAGCCGTCGCTTCCTCCCCGGGCGTGGGTGCCCGGGGTGCGATCCCCGGCGGCGGCACGGGCCTCCTTCAGTGCGTGAAGCTGGCGGTCGACATCCGCTTTCGTCGCACCGGCCGATAGCTGCCGTTCAAGGTCCGCGTCGGGCGGTGCCGTGGCATCGTTCAGAGCGCCGCTGGAGAGCAACTCGTCGGTGGCGGCAGCGCGGGCCTGCATCTGGGCGACCCTGTCCCTGGCCCGATCCAGGCCGGCACCGGCGTCGGTCATCTCGGAGCCGAGCCCGGCCGCGGCCTCGTTGGCCTTCACCCGCGCCTCAGAGGCGGCGTAGGTGGCCTTCATCGTTTCCTTCTCTGTGCGGAAGGCGGCGATCCGTTCGGCGAGACGGCGCTCGTTGTCCTGCAGTTGCGCCTGCTGCTGTGCCAATGCCAGGTACTGCTCCCGGATCCCGGCCACCTGGCCCTCGAGGAGCGAGCGGCGTTCCAGCGCCGTGCGGGCCAGGTCTTCCCTGCCCTGGTTGAGCGCTTCCTGGGCCTGGTCGGCCAGCCGCTGGTAGCGACCACCCATATCCTGCCCCTGCAGTTCGATCCGCTTCTTCGCCGTGGCAACCTCGGCCAGGCCCTGGCGCACCTGCTGGAGCATCCGCACCTGCTGCTCATAACTGTCGTCAAGCGCCTCGCGAGGGTCCTCCATCCGGGTTAGAGCGCGGTTGGACTTGCTGCGGAGGATGACCCGCAGCCGCGAGGTGAGGCTCATGATTCACTCTTCCTACTGAGGTGGTGCACGGGGACGGGCCGACGCGCCGGGGGTGAATCGTCGCGGCCGTTGAGGGAGCGCAACTCCTCGACTCCGGCTCGGAGTGCTGCAACCTCATGCTCGACATCAGAGTGCAGCGTCGTCAGGCTGTCATCGGTGAGGTTCCCGAGGCCGGCGGAGACCGCGGAGCGGAGACGGCGCACCAGCCCGGTCACCCGGTCGACGCGGCGGCCCGCCACCGGGATCGCCTCGGCGAGCGCCACGGGATCGGTCTCGCTCGTCAGCAGCCGCAACTGCGATTGCACACTGACGCCTTCACTCTGGATCCGACGAAAGAGTCGGGGAAGCTCGCCGAGCGGACCAGCACTCTGCCGGGCCAGGTCGACGGCCGCCTGACCGCTGGCGAGGGATTCCGTCAGCCGCAACTGCAGCTTCAGAACCTCGTGCTGTGGGCCCCAGCTGAGGCGGGTGCGAGAACGCAGCACCGCGCCGGAGAGAGCGCGGCTGCGGCGAAGGCGCTTGTACACCGCCCGCACCACCAGGAAGAACGAGACGAAGACAACGAGGCTGATGGTCGCGAGCGCGATCAACACCCAGCTCAGCAGAAAACTCAGGTCCATGGGTCCGCCTTTGATCGAACAGGTCTCCGGGGTCGAGCCGTCACGTGACACAACCGATGAGGAGGGGACACGACGGGACACGATTCACACGCCAAAATACGCGCGTTACCTCAAAGTTGTCACCATGCCGATCGACCGTGTCCGAAAGGCCGCTCCGGCACCGGATTCCGGCTCGCTGATAACCTTGGAGTCCAGCAAGGTGGTCGCGCTCAGCGCTCGCCGGAACGGATGAACCCATTACTTCTGCAGCCGAGACAACGGCATCCGCCGGCACGAGCCCGACCTACTCACTGGTTGTGGTGTCCAACCGACTCCCGGTCGAGATCGAGGTCTCCGAGGACGGAACCGAAGGCTGGCGCACCTCGCCCGGCGGCCTGGTCACCGCTCTCGAACCCATGATGCGCAGTACTGACGGAGCCTGGGTGGGCTGGCCCGGCATCGCGGACCGCACGTTCGAGCCGTTCGAGAACGACGGCATCTCCATCGTCCCGGTGCGGCTCAGCGAGTCCGAACTGGAGGAGTACTACGAGGGATTCTCCAACGACACCATCTGGCCGCTCTACCACGACGTGATCGCTCCGCCACGCTTCCACCGCGAATGGTGGGAGGCGTACGTGCGGGTGAACCGCCGCTTCGCCGAAGCCGCCGCAGCCGCCGCCGCCCCCGGGGCGACGGTGTGGGTGCACGACTACCAATTGCAGCTCGTGCCACGGATGCTGCGCGACCTGCGCCCCGACCTCGTGATCGGCTTCTTCAACCACATTCCGTTCCCGCCCTACGGGATCTACGCGCAGCTGCCCTGGCGTAAGCAGATCCTCGACGGCCTGCTCGGCGCCGACCTGATCGGCTTCCAGCGCCTCGCCGACGCCGGCAACTTCTCCCGCGCCGTACGCCGGCTCTACGGCTACCCGACCCGCGGCGTCGCCATCGACGTGCCTGCCCCCGAGGGCACGCACCGCCGGGTGATCGCCAAGCATTTCCCGATCTCCATCGACGCCGCCGCCTACGAGGAACTGGCGCGGCGTCCCGAGATTCAGGAGCGGGCGCGCCAGATCCGGGAAGACCTCGGCAACCCCAAGACGATCATGCTGGGCGTGGACCGGCTCGACTACACCAAGGGCATCGCCCACCGCATCAAGGCGTTCGGCGAACTGCTCGCCGACGGCAGCCTGAGTGTGGAGGACGTGACGCTGGTGCAGGTGGCGAGCCCCTCGCGGGAACGCGTCGGTCCCTATATTGCCCTGCGGGACGAGATCGAACTGGCCGTCGGCCGCCTCAACGGCGACTTCTCCACCATCAGCCACACCGCGATCAGCTACCACCACCACGGCTACCCCCGCGAGGAGATGGTCGCACTGTACCTCGCCGCCGACGTGATGCTGGTGACCGCCCTGCGCGACGGCATGAACCTCGTCGCCAAAGAGTACGTGGCCGTGCGCTTCGACCGTGACGGAGTGCTCGTGCTGAGCGAGTTCGCCGGAGCCGCCGATGAACTCAAACAGGCCGTGCTGATCAACCCGCACGACATCGACGGGGTCAAGGCCGCCATCCTGCGCGCCGTCGCGATGCCGCGCCAGGAACGGCTGCGACGGATGCGCGCGCTCCGCCGCAAGGTCTTCGACAACGACGTCGCCGCCTGGTCCTCATCCTTCCTCCGCACCCTGACCGAGGGAGCCGCCGTGCGTCCCGGCATCCCCGACACCCTCGCCGGCGCGCTGAAGGATCTCAGCCGCGCCGACAACATCCTGGTCGCCCTCGATTTCGACGGGACTCTCGCCCCGCACGTCGACAAACCCGAAGACGCGCGCGCCGTGGCCGGCACCCGCGAAGCCGTGCAGCGCCTGCTCGACCTCGACGGGGTCCGGGTCGCGTTCGTCTCCGGACGGGCCCTGGTCAGCCTGCAGCACGTGTCGCAGCCGCAGACCGACGTGCTCCTCACCGGCTCGCACGGGATCGAGGTGCAGCTGGACACCCCCGAGATCGAACTCGACCTCGTCACCGTGGAACTCGAGCAGCTCGACGCCCTCGCGCGGGTGCTCGAGCGCATCGCCGACAGCGTCGACGGAACCTGGATCGAACGTAAACCGGCCGGCCTCGCCCTGCACACCCGGCTGGCGACGCCTCGGAACGCCGCCGCCGCCCAAAAGAGCGCGCGCGACGAGCTGGGTGCGTTGCTGCCCGGACTGACCGTGCGGGACGGCAAGGACGTGATCGAATTCGCGGTGCGCTCCAGCACCAAGGGCGACGCCCTCGAGCGGCTCCGCCGCCACACGGGCGCCGACCGGGTCTTCTACGCCGGCGACGACACCACCGACGAGGACGCCTTCGCCGTGCTCCAGCCCGGCGACGTCGGCCTCAAGATCGGTGCCGGCGATTCGCTCGCCGGCTATCGCGTGCGCGGGCCGGAAGACGTGCCACTGGTGCTGGGTCTCATCGCCGACGCCCGCGCGGCCGTCGCCGCGGAGCGTGAGGCCGCCGCCGGAGCATAAGCCCCGAACGGCGGTCCTCCCTCAGCGGACGTTCTAGACTCAGTGCATGACTGAGATCGACATGAAGCCGCGCAGCCGCGACGTCACCGACGGAATCGAAGCCACCACCTCGCGTGGGATGCTCCGGGCCGTGGGTATGGGAGACGCGGACTGGGAAAAGCCCCAGATCGGCATCGCCAGTTCGTGGAACGAGATCACGCCCTGCAACCTCTCCCTGGACCGCCTGGCGCAAGCCGCCAAGGAAGGTGTGCACGGCGGCGGCGGTTACCCGCTGCAGTTCGGCACCATCTCCGTCTCCGACGGCATCTCGATGGGCCATGAGGGTATGCACTTCTCCCTCGTCTCCCGTGAGGTCATCGCGGACTCGGTCGAGGTCGTCATGCAGGCCGAGCGCCTCGACGGCTCCGTGTTGCTCGCCGGCTGCGACAAGTCGCTCCCCGGCATGCTGATGGCCGCGGCCCGCCTCGATCTCGCCAGCGTCTTCCTCTACGCCGGCTCGATCGCCCCCGGCTGGGTCAAGCTCTCCGACGGCACCGAAAAAGACATCACCATCATCGACTCCTTTGAAGCGGTCGGCGCCGTCAAGGCCGGGCGGATGTCCGCAGCCGACGCCAAGCGCATCGAGTGCGCCTTCGCCCCCGGCGAGGGTGCCTGCGGCGGCATGTACACCGCGAACACGATGGCCAGCGTGGCCGAGGCCCTCGGCATGAGCCTGCCCGGCTCCGCGTCACCGGCCTCCGCCGACCGCCGCCGCGACTACTACGCGCACCGCTCCGGCGAGGCCGTCGTCAACCTGCTGCGTCTCGGGATCACGGCCCGGGACATCCTGACCCGCAAGGCCTTCGAGAACGCGATCGCCGTGGCGATGGCGTTCGGCGGGTCCACCAACGTGGTGCTGCACCTGCTGGCCATCGCGAACGAGGCCGAGGTCGAACTCACCCTGGACGACTTCAACCGGATCGGCGACAAGGTGCCGCACATCGGCGACCTGAAGCCGTTCGGCAAGTACGTCATGAACGACGTCGACCGTCACGGCGGCGTCCCGGCCGTGATGCGGGCCCTGCTCGAGGCCGGCCTCATCCACGGTGACGCGCTCACCGTGACCGGCAAGACCGTGGCCGAGAACCTCGCCGAGATCGATCCGCCCGATCTCGACGGCACGGTACTGCGCACCCTCGACAATCCCATCCACGTCAACGGCGGAATCACCATCCTCAAGGGTTCGATCGCGCCCGAGGGTGCCGTCGTCAAGAC
The DNA here is from genome assembly GCF_004403065.1 of Cryobacterium cryoconiti. Classification (GTDB taxonomy): domain Bacteria; phylum Actinomycetota; class Actinomycetes; order Actinomycetales; family Microbacteriaceae; genus Cryobacterium; species Cryobacterium cryoconiti. The sequence goes on along the minus strand of NZ_SOHA01000034.1, from coordinate 57,977 downwards.
CGCCGGCTTCGACTCCGACGTGTTCGAGGGCCCCGCACGCGTGTTCGAACGTGAGCGCGGCGCCATGGATGCGCTCACCGCGGGGGAGATCCAGAAGGGCGACGTCGTCGTCATCCGCTACGAGGGACCCAAGGGCGGTCCCGGAATGCGGGAGATGCTCTCGATCACCGCGGCCATCAAGGGCGCCGGGCTCGGCGCGGATGTACTACTCTTAACGGACGGTCGATTCTCAGGCGGCACAACCGGACTGTGCATCGGCCATATAGCACCCGAAGCGGTGGACGCAGGTCCAATCGCCTTCGTGCGCGATGGTGATCTGATACGGGTCGATATCGCAGCTCGCACGCTCGACCTACTGGTCGACCCTGATGAGCTGGCCGCCCGGAGTGTTGGCTGGGCACCTCTGCCTCCGCGCTACACCCGAGGCGTTCTCGCAAAGTATTCGAAGCTTGTCCAGTCTGCGGCCGTCGGCGCCGTCACGGGCTAGCACACACCAATCGTCATCGAACTAGGGAACTGATCACATGACCGCGGAAACCCCCGTGCCATCACCGTCGCCCTCACCTGCCGCGCCTGTTTCGGCACCAGACTCCGGTACGCCCGAGATCCTCACCGGTTCCGGCGCGATCATCAGGTCGCTGGAGCTCCTGGGCGTCACGGACGTCTTCGGGCTTCCGGGCGGCGCCGTCATCCCGCTCTATGACGAGCTGATGAGCCAGACCGGCATCCGCCACATCCTGGTGCGCCACGAGCAGGGTGCCGGCCACGCCGCGGAAGGCTATGCCTCGGCGAGCAACCGCGTCGGAGTGGCCATCGCCACGTCCGGCCCCGGCGCCACCAACCTGGTCACGGCCATCGCCGACGCCTACATGGATTCGGTCCCGATCCTCTGCATCACCGGCCAGGTCTTCTCCACGCTGATGGGCACGGATGCCTTCCAGGAGGCCGACATCGTCGGCATCACCATGCCGATCACGAAGCATTCCTTCCTGGTCAAGCGCCCCGAGGACATCCCCGCGGCCATCGCGTCGGCGCACCTGATCGCCTCCACCGGCCGGCCCGGCCCGGTGCTGGTGGACATCACCAAGGACGCCCAGCAGAAGAGCGCCCCCTTCATCTGGCCGCCCAAGCTCGACCTGCCCGGCTACCGGCCGGTCACCAAGGCCCACGGCAAGCAGGTGCTGGCCGCGGCCCAGTTGCTCGCCGAGGCCAAGAAGCCCGTTCTCTACGTGGGCGGCGGCGTCATCCGTGCCCGCGCGTCGGAGGAACTGCTCGCGTTCGCCGAACTCAGCAACACGCCCGTCGTCACCACACTGATGGCGCGCGGTGCGTTCCCCGACTCGCACGACCAGCACCTGGGCATGCCCGGCATGCACGGCACGGTGTCCGCGGTGCTCGCGCTGCAGGAAGCCGACCTGATCATCGCCCTCGGCTCCCGCTTCGACGACCGCGTCACCGGCAAGGTCTCCGAGTTCGCGCCGCACGCCTCCATCGTTCACGTCGACATCGACCCCGCGGAGATCGGCAAGATTCGCGCCGCCGACGTTCCCATCGTCGGTGACGCCAAGGAGGTCATCGCTGACCTCACCGTGGCCTACGCGGCCGCGGTGACCACGACGACGCCCGATATCAGCGCCTGGTGGACCTACCTGAAGGGTCTGCGCGAGGAATTCCCGCTCGGCTACTCCGAGCCGACGGACGGCCTGATGAGCCCGCAGTTCGTGATCCAGCGCATCGGTGAGTTGACCGGGCCGGAAGCCGTCTACGCGGCCGGCGTCGGCCAGCACCAGATGTGGGCGGCCCAGTTCATCAAGTATGAGCGGCCCAATTCCTGGTTGAACTCCGGGGGAGCGGGCACGATGGGCTACTCCATTCCCGCCGCGATGGGCGCCAAGGTGGCCGAGCCCGACCGGGTCGTCTGGTCGATCGACGGCGACGGATGTTTCCAGATGACCAACCAGGAACTGGCCACCTGCACGATCAACAACATCCCGATCAAGGTCGCCGTCATCAACAACTCCTCGCTGGGCATGGTGCGGCAGTGGCAGACGCTGTTCTACGACGGACGGCACTCCTTCACCGACCTGCACACCGGCCACGGATCCGCGATGGTGCCGGACTTCGTGAAGCTGGCGGAGGCCTACGGCGCTCTCGCCATCCGGGTCACCAGTCCCGACCAGGTCGACGACGCCATCAAGCTCGCGCTGGCGACCAATGACCGTCCCGTGGTGATCGACTTCATCGTGAGCCGGGACGCCATGGTCTGGCCGATGGTGCCGCAGGGCGTCAGCAACAGCTATGTGCAGTATGCGAAAGACCACGCACCGACCTGGGAAGAGGAATAACCCGTGAGCACCCACGTTCTGAGCCTCCTCGTCGAGGACAAGCCCGGCCTGCTCACCCGGGTCGCCGGTCTCTTCGCCCGCCGCGGCTTCAACATCGAAAGCCTCGCGGTCGGCCACACCGAGGTTCCCGGGCTCTCCCGCATCACGATCCTCGTCGACGTCGAAGACGCACCGCTGGAACAGGTGACGAAGCAGCTGAACAAGCTGATCAACGTCATCAAGATCGTCGAACTCGACCCGGCCCAGTCGGTGCAACGCGAACACCTGCTCGTCAAGGTGCGCGCCGACAACACGACCCGGTCGATGGTGCTCGAAGCCGTGACCCTGTTCCGGGCCCGCGTCGTCGACGTGTCCGTCGACGCCGTCGTGATCGAGGTCACCGGAGACTCCGGCAAGACGCAGGCACTGCTGCGCGTGCTCGAGCCCTACGGGATCAAGGAGATCGCCCAGTCCGGTCTGCTGGCCATCGGCCGCGGATCGAAATCGATCAGCGAGCGCGTCTTCAAAAACTAACGGTTGTCGACGGGCTCGACCACCGGGATCCCGGTTGTCGAGCTTGTCGAGACACGACCACCGGGTCTCGACAAGCTCGACCACCGACAAGCTCGACCACCGACAAGCTCGACCACCGACAAGCTCGACCACCGACAAGCTCTTATCCGCCAACAACAAGGAGAACATTTACTCGTGTCTGAGATTTACTACGACAAAGACGCCGACCTGTCGATCATCCAGGGCAAGAAGGTGGCCGTCATCGGCTACGGCTCTCAGGGCCACGCCCACGCGCAGAACCTCCGCGACTCGGGTGTCGAGGTCGTCATCGGCCTCAAGGACGGCTCGAAGTCCAAGGCCAAGGCCGAGGAAGCCGGCTTCACCGTTCTCAGCACCGCTGAGGCATCCGCCTGGGCCGACGTCATCGTCATCCTGGCGCCCGACCAGGTGCAGCGTCACCTGTTCGCCGCCGACGTGCTGCCGAACCTCGCCGCGGGCAAGGCCCTCGTCTTCGGACACGGCTTCAACATCCGTTTCGGCTACATCGAGGCTCCCGAGGGCATCGACGTCGTCATGGTCGCCCCCAAGGGACCGGGCCACACCGTTCGCCGCGAGTACGAGGCCGGCCGCGGTGTTCCCGTGATCGTCGCAGTGGAGAAGGACGCGTCGGGCGCCGCCTGGCCGCTCACCCTCAGCTACGCCAAGGCGATCGGTGGCCTGCGCGCCGCCGGCATCAAGACCACCTTCACCGAAGAGACCGAAACCGACCTGTTCGGCGAGCAGGCCGTGCTCTGCGGTGGCGCGTCGCAGCTGATCCAGTACGGCTTCGAGGTTCTCACCGAGGCGGGCTACCAGCCGCAGGTTGCCTACTTCGAGGTGCTGCACGAGCTCAAGCTCATCGTCGACCTGATGTGGGAGGGCGGCATCGCCAAGCAGCGTTGGAGCGTCTCCGACACCGCCGAGTACGGCGACTATGTCTCCGGCCCGCGCGTCATCGACGCCCACGTCAAGGAGAACATGAAGGCCGTTCTCGCCGACATCCAGAACGGCGCGTTCGCCGAGCGGTTCATCCAGGACCAGGACGCCGGAGCACCGGAATTCCTCGCTCTGCGCAAGAAGGGCGAAGAGCACCCGATCGAAGCGACCGGCCGCGAGCTGCGCAAGCTGTTCGCCTGGAACGCCTCCGCCGACGACGATTACATCGACGGCGAAGCCGCGCGCTAACACCCCAGCGCACGTCGACAGCGGGACCGATCCACGCGATCGGTCCCGCTTTCATCGTTAAAGGGCCGGTGGAACCCCTATCCGAGGTGCATGCTTGCCGCGGTCGGCGCGGGTGTTCAGCATTGTTCCCAGCGGATGACCCCGGCCGCCCTCACGACTTCCCGCGCGGCCAGCCACAGCGCGACGACTGCAATCGCAGGGGACAGTTATGGGTAAACAGACCACACGACATCAGAGCAGGCACTCTCAGGCCTTCAACGAGGTGAGCGACCTCCAGAGGCACATCTCCGGAACCGTCATCACGGCCGGCGACTCCGGCTACGACGAGGCCAGACGAGTCTGGAACGGCATGATCGATCGCCACCCGGTCGCGGTCGTGCGGGCCGCGGTGGCGGCCGACATCGGACCGGTGGTGCATTTCGCACGCACCCGCGGCCTCCCCCTGGCGGTACGCGGCGGCGGCCACAACGTCGCCGGCAACAGCACGGTCGACGGCGGCCTGGTGCTCGACCTGGGCAGGCTGACCGCGGTCGAGGTGAACGAGCGCACCCACACTGTGCGCGCCCAGCCGGGAGCCACCCTCGCCGACCTCGACCGGGTGACCGAACCCTATGGGCTGGCGGTGCCGGTCGGCGTCGTCTCGGGAACCGGACTGGCTGGCCTCACCCTGGGCGGTGGGGTCGGCTGGCTGACCCGCGCCCACGGCCTGACCGTGGACAACCTGGTCGCGGCCGAGCTCGTGACGTCCGCGGGGGAGACCGTGACGGCGAGCGACAGCGAGAACGCCGAACTGCTCTGGGGGCTGCGTGGAGGTGGCGGCAACTTCGGGGTGGTGTCCACGTTCACGTTCCAGGCGCATCCGCTGCCCGCCGAAGTGCTCTCCGGCAACCTCGTCTACGGTCGAGACCGCTGGACGGAGGCCCTTCGTGCCTTCGCGGCCTGGACCCACGATCTGCCGGACGAGCTGACCACGATTATCAGCTTCATGGTGCCGCCGCCGGGCTGGAACCTGGGTGACGACCCGCTGATGATGCTCGGCTTCGCCTGGGCGTCAGCCGACCTCACGGCCGGCTATGAGGTCGTCGACCGGCTTCGCCGGGCCGCACCACCCGACGCAGAGGCGGTTGGACCGGCGCGCTGGCCGGTCTGGCAGTCGGCCGCAGATGAACTGTTCCCCCAGGGCGTGCGCGGGTACTGGAAGAACACCTCCTTCGACCGGCTCGATGACGATGTGATCCAGGTCATCACGCGGCGAGCAGCCGAACAGACCTGGCGGGGTACGGGCTTCGACATCCACCACATGGGCGGAGCGCTCGCGCGGGTCGACGAGGACGCCACGCCGTTCCCGAACCGGGCGGCGCGATTCTGGCTGAACATCTATGGTTTCTGGCCCGACGCCGCCGACGATGCTGCACGGATCGCATTCGTGCGCGGATTCGCCGCTGAGATGGAGCCGGTCGCCTCGGGCGGTCAGTACGTCAACTTTCTCGGCGCTGAACCGGACCTGGACCAGGCTGCCGCAGCCCTGGCCGTCTTCGGGCCCGCGAAACTCGAGCGCCTCAGCGCTCTCAAGCGCACCTGGGACCCGGACAACGTCTTCCGGCTCAATCACAAGATCCCGCCGACCATACCGCGGGCCTTCCGGTGAGCGGAGTACCGTGATCGTCGCCGGGGTGCACCCGGTCCCGTCGACGAAGGAGTCACCATGAAGGCGCTGGTTTATCACGGTCCCGGACGAAAGACGTGGGAGGACGTGCCCGATCCGAAGATCGTCGGGTCGGGTGACGCGATCGTGCGCGTGGACACGACCACCATCTGCGGCACCGACCTGCATATCCTCAAGGGTGACGTGCCGGCCGTGCAGGAGGGCCGCATCCTCGGGCATGAGGCGGTGGGCACGATCGTGGAGATCGGCACCGCCGTGCAGACTCTCGCGGTGGGCGACCGGGTCATCGTCTCCTGCATCAAGAGCTGCGGTCACTGTGCGAATTGCAGGACCGGGCTGTTCTCGCACTGCCTGGGCGACGAGGGGGCATCCGGGACCGGCTGGGTCTTCGGGCACCTCATCGACGGCACCCAGGCCGAGTATGTCCGGGTTCCCTACGCGGAGAACTCCTTGCACCTCCTGCCGCCCGGCGTCACGGACGAGGAGGCCGTCATGCTCTCCGACATCCTGCCGACCGGGTTCGAGATCGGAGTGCAGTACGGCAGGGTCAAGCCGGGGGACGTGGTGGCTGTGATCGGTGCCGGGCCGGTCGGCCTCGCCGCCATCGCCACGGCCGGGCTTTACGGCGCCGGCACGATCATCGCCATCGACACGGATGAGAACCGGCTGGAGCAGTCACGTCTGTTCGGGGCGACGGATGTCGTCGTCTCCGGCAGCCCCGACTGGAAGCAGCAGGTGCTGGCGTTGACCGACGGCGCCGGCGTCGACGTCGCCATCGAGGCGGTCGGCATTCCGGAGACGTTCACCATGGCGATCGACGTGGTGCGTCCAGGCGGCACCGTGGCCAACGTGGGCGTGCACGGCAAGCCGGTGGAGCTGCACCTGGAGGACCTGTGGATCCAGAACATCAGCATCAGCATGGGGCTGGTGAACACCAACACCACACCCATGCTGCTGAAGCTCGTGGCGCAGAAGAAGATCCCCGCCGCCAAGCTGGCCACGCACCGGTTTTCGCTGGACCAGATCATGGAGGCGTACGACACTTTCTCCCGCGCCGCGGAGACCAAGGCGCTGAAGGTCGTGCTCAGCCGCTAGCGCTCGCTCGCCCGGCGCGCCCGGCGCGCCCGGCTCGCACGGTCGGCGCGACTGTTGCCCGTTCGGACATGTGTTGCCGGCACACCGGCGACACATGTCCGCTTCGGCAACAGTTGCGTTGTCGAGGATCAACTCGGCGGATCGGTACTCTGGAAACATGACTTCTGGATACTCCGACGGCGACAACCGGGACGACGCCCTGGGCTGGGCTGGGGACGACGACCCCACGCTCGCTTCCGGGGACGAAGCCGGCGAGACCGGCGAGACCGCGAGTGCCGCTGGCCCCGGCTCCGGCGAACCGCCGGAGGGATGGACCGTGACCGGTCCGGCATCCGCTGTCGAGGCGAAGGCGGCAGCCGATGCCGCAGCGACCCGCGTCGCCACGAGCTCGCTGGCCCTGGTGTCGCTCGGCATCTTCGGCGGAATCTACCTGCTCTACACGATCGGTTGGTTCATCGGCGCGGGCCGCATCCAGATCCCGACGTCCGACGTGGTCTCCGAGTTCATGTTCATGCTCGGCCTGTGGCTGGCCGTGGCAGCCCCTGCGGTCTGGTTCGCGGTGACGTTCTGGCTCACTCGAGCACACCCGCGAGCTCGGTTCGGCTGGCTCCTGATCGGCGTCATCCTGCTCGTTCCACTGTCATTCATCTCCGGACCGGGGGTCATCGCATGACCGATTCCTCTCAGACCGCCACCCCGGTCGGATCCGGGTCCCGGCGGCGCACCCCGCGCTGGTTGTCGACGACGATCGCGATCCTGTTCGGCCTCTTCTACGCCTACGACGTCTGGGAGGCTGTCGGCAACCTCGTGGGCCTGAACATCCTGGCCCAGAGCCTCGATTCCCAACTGAGCGGGTTCGGCATCGTCGTGCTGCTCATTGGCATCCTCGGCCCGATCGTGATCTTTGTACTCGCCGCGTGGATCGGACGTTTCCGCGGTCCTGCCCCACAGGCGGCCCTGTTCCTGGCCGGCCTGTGCCTGAGCGCCGCGATCGCCGTCAACATCTTCACTCTCGGAGCGGGCAGCCTGCTCGCCTAGGCCGAACGCGAAGCCGTCTCGGCGCACCCTGTGGAAGCGGGCGCACGTTCCACCATGCGCCCGCTTCCACAACCTGCGCCGCGAATGGCGGGCGGCCCTGGCGGCGCGGGCGGCGCCGGCTCAGACGATCGCGACGACGATCAGTCCCATCAACACGAGCTGCCCGACCAGGCGCGGCACGAGCGGAATCGCGGCCACGCCGAAGCGGTCCGGGTAGCGTGACGCGAAGGCGTTGGCCGGGAAAACCGCCGCCAGGATCACGACCAGGCAGACGCCCGCCGTCACAATCGTGGGTGGGTAGAGCAACCCGAGCCCGCCGGCGAGCTCGCACACACCGGTCAGGATCACGAGGTTCGCGGGCCGGAGGACCCCGGTCGATCGCAGGCGTGGCGGGATCATCGCCCGCATGGTGCGCGCCACCGTCGGCACAAAATGCGTGATCCCGGCACCGATGAAAACCACCGCCAGCACGATGCGGAGGGCGAACTGGATGTCGGGGAACGTAACGCTGCTCATGGCTCCATTCTCCAGCCGATAGAGTGTTTTCATATCTGGCGCCCCACGGTCGCGGCGCAAGCCATGCTTTCTGCTGCTATCGGAGGATCCGTTTTCGTGTCAAAACCTGTTGTCCTAATCGCTGAAGAATTATCGCCTGCCACCGTCGACGCCCTGGGGCCCGACTTCGAAGTTCGTTCCGTAGACGGCACCGACCGGGTGGCTCTGCTGGCCGAACTGGCCACGGCGCATGCCGTGCTGGTGCGCTCCGCCACCAAGGTGGACGCCGAGGCGATCGCCGCCGCACCGTTGCTGAAGGTCATCGCCCGCGCGGGCGTCGGCCTCGACAACGTCGACATTAAAGCGGCCACGGCCGCCGGCGTCATGGTCGTCAATGCCCCGACCTCCAACATTATTTCCGCAGCAGAACTGACCGTCGGTCACATCATCAGCCTTGCCCGCCACATCCCGGCCGCTCACGGCGCGCTGGCCCAGGGGCAGTGGAAGCGCTCCAAGTACACCGGCGTCGAGCTCTACGAAAAGACCATCGGCATCATCGGCCTCGGCCGGATCGGCGCCCTTATCGCGGCCCGGATGCAGGCCTTCGGCACGAACATCATCGCCTACGACCCCTACATCACCTCCGCCCGCGCCCAGCAGCTCGGCGTGCATCCGGTCAGCCTCGACGAGCTCCTCGCGCAGTCGGACTTCATCACCATCCACATGCCCAAGACGCCGGAGACCAACGGCATGATCGGCGCGGCGCAGTTCAAGCTGATGAAGCCCACCGCGTTCGTCGTGAACGTGGCCCGCGGCGGCCTCATCAACGAGGACGACCTCTACGACGCCCTCACGGCCGGCACCATCGCCGGAGCCGGCCTCGACGTCTTCGTCAACGAGCCGCCGACCGGCTCGAAGCTGCTCGGCCTGGACAACATCATCACCACCCCCCACCTCGGCGCCTCCACGGACGAGGCCCAGGAGAAGGCCGGCGTCTCGGTCGCCAAGTCGGTGCGCCTCGCCCTGTCGGGAGAACTCGTTCCCGACGCTGTCAACGTCGCCGGCGGCGTCATCGACCCGTACGTGCGCCCCGGTATCCCGCTGGTGGAGAAGCTCGGCCAGGTCTTCTCCGGCCTCGGCGCCCGCAGCCCGCTGACCAGCGTCGACGTCGAGGTTCGCGGCGAGCTCGCCGACTATGACGTCAGCGTGCTTCGGCTCGCCGCGCTCAAGGGCATCTTCACCAACGTTGTCAGTGAGACCGTGTCCTACGTCAACGCGCCTCTGCTCGCCGAGCAGCGCGGCGTTGCCGTGCGCATGATCACCGACAAGGAGTCGCCGGAGTACCGCAACGTGATCACCCTGCGCGGCGCCCTCGCGGACGGCTCGCAGATTTCGGTGTCGGGTACCCTGACCGGTACGAAGCAGACCCAGAAGATCGTCGAGATCAACGGCTACGACGTCGAGGTCACGTTCGAGAACCACCTGATCGTGATGCTCTACACGGACCGTCCCGGAATCGTGGCCGTCTACGGTCGCGAGTTCGGTGACGCCGCGATCAACATCGCCGGAATGCAGATCGCCCGCCACGTGGCCGGCGGCAGGGCGCTGAGCGTGCTCACGGTGGACTCGCCCGTTCCGGCCAGCCTGCTCGCCAAGGTGCGTGACGCGATCGCGGCCGAGGCCATGATCGAAATCTCCATCACCGAATAGCGGTCCCGGCGGTCATCCGCCCGATCACCGCGAGCAACCGGTCCAGCCTCGTCGTCGATGTGTCATCGACGGCGAGGTGGCCGGGGCTCGCGAGGGTGGATTCGTAGTACAGCCCGTCACTGACGAGCATGATCACCTCGGCCACGTCCGGGTCTCCCACCGCCTCCTCGATGACGCTCAGCCACTGGCGCCGAGTTGAGGCCAGGGCAGCGTTGGCCAGCGGATGCGCCCCCTGCGCCAGACGCACGGCCGCACCGATCGACTGGTCGAGCGCTGTGCCCTCGCTCATCGACGTGCGGATCAGGTAGTCGACCGCTCCGGCCGGGGCCGCTCGAATCTGCTGCACATCGTCGGCGACCAGCGCGTCGAGCCGGGCCAGGAGCCCCTCGACGAGCGCGTCCTTCGAGCCGAAGTGGTAGAGCAGGCCGCCCTTGGACAGGCCCGCCGCCGCCGCGACGGCGTCGAGGGTGGCCGCCCGTTCGCCCTGGTCGATCAGGAGCTGAGCGAACGCGTCCAGGAGGCGATCGCGTGTGGGGGAGGCATGGTGCGCCCCCGTGGCCGGGGATGCGCTGTCGGAGATCATGGTGCTACTATACCGTCTGGACGGTTTACTTTACCGTCTGGACGGTACAGCATCCGTCTCTCAAGCCGAAAGCAGTCATTACCGTGTCGAATTCCTTGCGTGAGTCCACCCCCATCGTTGCCGTGAGCCCGGTGATCAGCCCTCATCGCCGGTGGTGGGCGCTGGTCGTGCTCATGCTGCCCGTTCTCCTGGTCTCGATCGACAACACGGTACTCAACCTCGCACTGCCGGCCATTTCCGAGGACCTGCGTCCGACCGGAACCCAGCTGCTCTGGGTGATCGACATCTACCCACTCATGCTCGCCGGGCTCCTGGTGGCCATGGGCAGTCTCGGCGACCGGATCGGCCGTCGACGGCTGCTCCTGGTCGGGTCGGCCGGTTTCGGCCTGGTGTCCGTCGTGGCGGCCTTCGCCCCGAGCATCGAGTGGCTCATCATCGATCGGGCCGTGCTCGGGTTCTTCGGCGCCATGCTGATGCCGCCGACGCTGTCGCTGTTGCGGTCCGTCTTCACCGACCGCAACCAGCGTCGTCTGGCGATCGCCATCTGGGCGAGCGGTTTCGCCGCCGGTAGCGCGCTCGGCCCCGTGGTGGGTGGCGTACTGCTGGAGCACTTCGCGTGGGGATCCGTCTTCCTGCTCGCCGTGCCGCTGCTCGTGCCGCTGCTCGTTCTCGGACCGCTGCTCGTTCCGGAGTCCCGCGACCCGAACCCCGGACGCATCGACGCCCTGAGCATCGTTCTCTCCCTGGCGACCATGCTGCCGGTCGTCTACGGCATCAAGGCCCTGGCCGAGCACGGTCCCACGCCCCTCTCCGTCGGCCCGATCGTCATCGGCCTGGCTGCCGGCATCCTCTTCGTGCGCCGTCAGCCGCGGCTGACCCACCCGATGATCGACCTCGGCCTGTTCCGCGTCGGGGCCTTCAGCGGGGCGATCGGGGTGAATCTGCTCAGCGTGGTCGCCCTCGTCGGCGGACTGTTCTTCGTCTCGCAGTACCTGCAGCTTGTTCTGGCCCTCTCACCGCTGGAGGCAGGCCTCGTGCTTGTGCCGGGACTGGTGGCGATGATCGTGTCCGGTCTGGTGATCGTGCCGATCGCGCGGCGGGTGCGGCCGTGGATCGTGGTGCCGGTGGCGCTGCTGATCTCGGCCGGCGGTTATGCGGCTGCCGCGCTGGGCGGGGGCGACCTCGACGCGGCCGGTATCGCATTCGTCTTCGTGGCCCTCGGGATCGGCATCGGCGCGGCCGAGACGGTGTCGAACGAACTGATCGTGGCGAACGCCCCGGCGGAGAAGATGGGGGCCGCATCCGCGGTAGGGGAGACGGCCTACGAGTTGGGCGCCGTGCTCGGCACGACCATCCTCGGTACGATCCTGACGGCGTCGTACCGCAGCTCGATCATTCTGCCGGAGACGCTCACGGCGGCGCAGAGCACGGCGGCCGCGGAGACGCTCGGCGGTGCTGTGGCGGTGGCCGACGGGTTGCCCTCCGGCCTGGCCGAGGTGCTGCTCGGCTCGGCCCGGGAGGCCTTCACCAGCGGAATCGGGCCCACGGCCTGGATCGGGGCCGCCCTGGTGCTGGCGGCGGCGTTCGTTGCTCTGGTCACCCTGCGGAAGGCCACCTGATCAGCGCAGCAGCTACTCACCGTGAACGTGCCAGAGCCCGTCTCGACAACTGCATCGAAACGGGCTCGGCACGACGGCGACCTGAGACGAGTCAGATGTCGTCGACGGAACGCTTCTGCGAGGTGATCTGCTCGCCGCTGGCCGGGTCGACGGCGCTGCGGGTCGTGGTCACGCTGCTGCGCTTGCGGGTCAGCAGCACGATGCCGATGATCATGATGACGGCACCGGCGCCCATCAGGATGGAGCCGACCAGTTCGATGTCCATCCACTCGACGGTCACGTTCAGGGCAAACACCATGATGGCGCCGACGACGAGGAGGAAGATTCCCAATCCGAGACTCATGCGGGACTGCTTTCTGTTGGTTGTCAGGAATTGTCCAGCTTAGACACTCGATCCGTCGCAGTAGGGTTTATCTACAGCCAACTTCCAGACATACGGAGTCGAATGTCCACTCTCATCAAGCTCGCTGTCATTCCCGGCGACGGGATCGGCCCCGAGGTCGTCGCCGAAGCGGTCAAAGTGCTCGAAGCGGCGACCGTGGCCGACGACGTCACATTCGACGCCACCTGGTTCTCCCTGGGCGCCGCTCGGTTCCTGGAAACCGGTGATGTGCTCACCGACGAGGACCTCACGGCGATCGCCGGTCACGACGCCATCCTGCTGGGCGCCGTCGGCGGGGTGCCGGGGGACCCGCGCCTCGCTGACGCGAACATCGAGCGCGGTCTGCTGCTGAAGCTGCGCTTCTCGCTGGACCACTACGTGAATCTGCGCCCGAGCGTGCTCTTCCCCGGCGTGCCCAGCCCGTTGGCGGCCCCGGGCAACGTCGACTTCGTCGTCGTGCGCGAGGGCACGGAAGGCCCGTACGTGGGCAACGGCGGGGCGATCCGCCAGGGCACCGCGCACGAGGTGGCCAACGAGGTCTCCGTCAACACGGCCTTCGGTGTCGAGCGCGTGGTGCGCTACGCGTTCGCGAAAGCCCAGGCCCGTCCGCGCCGCCACCTCACCCTCGTGCACAAGACCAACGTGCTCGTCTTCGCCGGCAGCCTGTGGCAGCGGATCGTCATCGCCGTCGCCGCCGAATACCCCGATGTGACGGTCGACTACCTGCACGTCGACGCGGCCACGATTTTCCTGGTCTCGAATCCGAGTAGATTTGACGTCATCGTCACGGACAACCTCTTCGGCGACATCCTCACCGATCTCGCGGCGGCAATCAGCGGCGGCATCGGTCTTGCGGCCTCCGGGAACATTAACCCCGAGGGCAGGTTCCCCAGCATGTTCGAGCCGGTACACGGATCGGCACCGGACATCGCGGGCAAACAACTGGCTGACCCCACGGCGGCCATCCTCTCGGTGGCGCTCCTCCTGGAGCACCTCGGCCAGACGGATGCCGCAGCCCGGGTGAGTGCCGCCGTGACCGCCGACATCGTGGCCCGTGCGGCTCTCGGCACCCCCCGGAGCACCAGTGCTGTGGGCGATGCCATCGTGACTCGACTGACAGACAAGGGAATCCAATGAGCCAGGCAGCGTTAGACGAGACATCCGGCACCACCACCTTCCCGCTGAAGTTCAGCCTCACCCCGTCGACCGCGGCCCGTACGGAGATCGAGCGTGAGGAGATCCTCGCCGACCCCGGCTTCGGCAAGAAGTTCACCGACCACATGGTCGCCATCGACTGGACCCTCGACGAGGGTTGGCACAACGCACGGGTCATGCCGTACGGACCGCTGCAACTCGACCCGGCCTCCTCGGTGCTGCACTACGGTCAGGAGATCTTCGAGGGACTGAAGGCGTACCGCCACGCGGACGGGTCGATCTGGACCTTCCGCCCGGAGAAGAACGCCGAACGGCTCCAGCGTTCCGCCCGCCGTCTGGCCCTGCCGGAACTCTCCGAGGCTGACTTCATCGAATCGATCCGGCAGCTCGTCGCCGTCGACGGCGACTGGGTGCCCTCCGCCCCGGAGACCAGCCTCTATCTACGCCCCTTCATGATCGCCAACGAGAGCTTCCTCGGCGTGCGGGCGGCCCACCAGGTGGGCTACTACGTGATCGCCAGCCCCGCCGGCGCCTACTTCGCCGACGGGGTGGCCCCGATCAAGATCTGGCTCTCCACCGAATACTCCCGCGCCGGCCGTGGCGGCACCGGTGCGGCCAAGTGCGGCGGCAACTACGCCGCCAGCCTGCTGCCCCAGATGCAGGCCTACGACAACGGCTGCGCCCAGGTGCTCTTCCTCGATGGGGAGACCAGCAGCCGCATCGACGAGCTTGGCGGCATGAACGTGTTCTTCGTGCACGGCACCGACACGCTCGTCACCCCGCGCCTGACCGGGTCGATCCTCGAGGGCGTCACCCGCGACAGCATCCTGCAGCTTGCCCGGGACCGCGGCCTGACCGTCCAGGAGCGCGACGTGACCCTCGGCGAATGGCAGGACGGTGTCGCATCCGGTGCCATCACGGAGGTGTTCGCCTGCGGCACGGCCGCCGTCGTCACCCCGATCTCGCAGCTCAAGGGCCCGAACCTCTCCATCGGCGACCCGGATGCCCCGGCGGGCGAGATCACGATGGCGCTCCGCCAGGAACTGACCGACATCCAGTACGGCCGGCTGCCTGACCGTCACGGCTGGCTCACCCGCCTCGATGCCCCGGCGGCACGGGCGTGAAGATCGCGCGGTTCAGCGTCGACGGGCTCATCGCATTCGGCATCATCGACGACGACGAGATCGTGGTGCTCAAGGGTGATCCGATGTTCGCGGGTTACGACACCACCGGGCAGCGCGTAGCCCTGCGCGACGTGAAGCTGCTCGCCCCGGTGATCCCGCGCTCGAAGATCGTGGGCATGGCGTGGTCCTACTTCGCCGACGAGGCCGAGCAGGCCGCCGCCGCACACGGTGAGCCGCAGTTCTTCCTCAAGCCGAACACCTCCGTGGTCGGCCCTGGCGACGCCATCGTGCTGCCGGTGTCGTCGGCGAACGTGCACGTCGAGGGCGAACTTGCAATCGTGATCGGGAAGATCGCCAAGAATGTGTCGGTCGCCGACGCCGAAGACGCCATCTTCGGCTTCACCATCGCCAACGACGTGACCGCCCGTGATCTGCTGGAACGCGACGGACAGCTCACCCGGGCCAAGAGCTTCGACTCGTTCTGCCCGCTCGGGCCGGTCATCGACACCGAATACGACTGGACCGCGTTCACCGTCGAGTCCCGGATCAACGGGAAGGCCTTCCAGAAGGGCACGGCGGCGCTGTTGAAGCACACCGTCGCCGAGATGATCTCCTTCGTCTCCAGCGTCTTCACCCTGTTGCCCGGCGACGTCATCCTGACGGGTGCTCCCGACCGGTCCGCGTCTGTCGTGCACGGGGACACCGTGCAGATCGAGGTCCCCGGCATCGGGGTATTGTCGAACCCGGTGCACCGCGCCTGATCGCCCGGCGGGGGGTTCGGGGAGGCCGTAGACGGGGTGTCTCCGGACAGTCCCTGGGAACCTACGCGGGTTCCTCGGGGAACCAGGAGCGGATCTGGTCCATCGCCGTGTCGAGCAGCGCCACCGATTCGGTCGCGTTGACCCGGGTGATCAGCATGGCGCTCAAACCCAGTGAGGCGAGGGTGCGGGCGCGTTCGGGCGCACGATCCGGCCCGGATTCGCCTGCCGCGGAATCGGCGGCGCGGAGGGCGTCCTGCAGCGCGGTCGTCAGGTCGGATCGATAGTCATCGACCACCTGCCGGGCCAGGTCGTCGTGGCCGGCGAGACCCGCGGCGCAATTCACCAACAGACAGCCGCGCCGGGGGGAGTCCTCCGGCAGCGCGGAGACGGCCGATCGGAGTTCGGCGAAGTACGCCAGCAGGGTGGTCCGACCGATGCCGGTTCCGGTCAGAGTGCGCAGCCGGGGTCGGATGACGGTGACCTGGTAGTCCTCCACGGCGGCATCGAACAGGCCGCGCTTGCTGCCGAAGGCGTGGTAGATGCTGGACCGCTTGAGTCCCGTCGCGTCCTCGAGCCCGGCGAGCGACACCAAGTCGAAACCCCGGTCCCAGAAGAGATCCCTGGCGGCCTGCACGACGGCTGTGCGGTCGAAGCTCTGCAGCCGGCCCATGGCGGTTCCTCCGATTTTCCTGTGAGTGGTTTTGTGGATCGCTCAGTACACAATATATATTAGACCATCCGTTACATAAAAGCAGAGGAGCCCACCATGGCCTCGTCCACCACCAGTACTCAGATCCAACTCGTGTCCCGCCCCGCCGGCTGGCCGACGGATGCCGACTTCCGCACCGTGACCATCGACCTGCCCGAGCTCGCAGCCGGCCAGGTTCGCGTCGCCAACGACTTCGTCTCGGTCGACCCGTACATGCGCGGCCGGATGAACGACGTGAAGAGCTACTCCGCCCCCTACGCGCTGAACGAGACGATGACGGGCGGGGCCGTCGGCCGCGTCGTCGCATCCGCCTCCGACGCGGTTGCCGTGGGCGATGTGGTCGTGCACCAGTTCGGTTGGCGCGATCTCGTTCAGGAGGATGCCGCCGGCTTCCGGGTCGTGCCCGAGCTCCCGGGCGTTCCGATCTCCGCCTACCTCGGCGTGCTGGGCATGACCGCCCTCACCGCCTACGTCGGACTGCTCGAGGTCGCCGGGCTCAAGGAAGGCGACACCGTCTTCGTCTCCGGCGCGGCCGGGGCCGTGGGCAGCATGGTCGGCCAGATCGCGCGGCTCAAGGGCGCGAAGCGCGTGGTGGGCTCCGCCGGCTCCGCTGAGAAGGTCGCACTCCTGACCGAGAAGTACGGCTTCGACGCCGCTTTCAACTACCGGGATGGCAACATCGGCGAACAGCTCTCGGCGGCGGCACCCGACGGCATCGACGTCTACTTCGACAACGTCGGCGGGGAGCACCTGGAGGCGGCGCTGGACAGCTTCAACGACGGCGGACGCGCCGCCCTCTGCGGTGCCATCTCCGTGTACAACAACACCGAGGCGGCAGGCGGCCCGCGCAACATGGCCAACATGATCGGCCGTGGGCTGACCCTCAAGGGCTTCATCGTGGGCAACTACGTGGAGCACTTCGCCGCGTTCTCCGCCGACATGGCGGGCTGGCTCGCCGCCGGCGACGTGGTCTTCGATGAGACCGTCGTCGACGGCGTCGACAACGCCGTGGACGCGTTCCTCGGCCTCATGCGCGGTGAGAACACCGGCAAGATGGTCGTGCGCACGAACGTCTGACTCTTCGACAGCATCCATTTCTTTCGATCACACACTCTGGAGAACCCATGAATTCCGTACTTTTCGTCGTCAGCGCTTCTGACCACTGGACCCTCAACGACGGCAGCCTGCACCCCACCGGCTACTGGGCCGAAGAGCTCGCCGAGCCGCACCGCCTGTTCACCGAAGCCGGCTGGACGATCACCATCGCGACGCCGGGGGGCGTCGCCCCCACCATCGACGCCGGCAGCCTGGCTCCCGCGGCCGCCGGCGGAGAAGACCGCGCCGAGGTCATCGTCGCCTACCTCGACACGATCGGCAGCGAACTCGACGAGCCGCGGGACATCGCCGACGTGACGGTCGCCGACTACGACGTCGTCTTCTACCCCGGCGGACACGCGCCGATGGAGGACCTGGCCGTCGACGCCGTGTCCGGCCGCATCATGACCGAGGCGCTCGACTCCGGAAAGATTCTCGGCGTGCTTTGCCACGCCCCGGCCGCGCTGCTCGCTGCGAAGCGCTCCGACGGCAGCTGGCCCTTCACGGGCTACCGCATGACCGGTTTCACCGACGAGGAGGAGACCCTCGGCGGCCTGGCGCCCAAGGCGCCGTGGCTCGTGCAGAGCCGTCTGGTCGAGTTGGGCGCCGACTTCATCGCCGGCGAGCCCTGGGGTGAGCACATGGAGATCGACCGCAATCTCTACACCGGCCAGAACCCGGCCTCCTCGGCCGCCCTCGCCGGCGCGATCATCGCCGCCGTCACCGCCGCGAAGAAGTAGGCGGCTTCCCCCGGCGCACGCTGCGGCCGCGGGCCTGAACGAATTCGACGGAGATTTTCCCGTAAACAGCCTTTTTTGGGCCAAAAACGGGTGTTCGAGCCTAAATCTCCGTCGAATTGGTTCGACGCCGGGGCGTCTTCGCTATGGGCGGAGGGCGCGCAGTGCGTCGGCGACGTCGTCCTCGTCATTCCACAGGTGGAAGGCCACGCGCACCCGCCCGGCCCGGCCCGATGCGGTGAGTCCCGCCCGGGTGAGGCGCTCGAGGTCGCCGCCGCCGGCATCCGGCCAGGTCACAATCGCCTGGCCTGCCGGCGCGATCCCGCGTCCGGCGCAAAGCGCGTCGCCGAGAGCCACCGCGTGGTCGCGCACCGCGTGCAGGTCGAGCCGGCCGAACAGGTCCAATGCGGGCTCGGCGCCCACCCAGGCATTCCAAGCCGGGGAGACGTCGAACCGGCGCGCGTCGGTAGCCAGGTCCATGTCCGGTCCGTAGCAGGATGCCCACGGGTCGCGGCCGGCATACCAGCCTGCCTGCACCGGGTGCAGCAGGGCGGCCAGGCGTTCGTTCACGGTCAGGAAGGCCACGCCACGCGGGGCGCAGAGCCACTTGTAGCTGTGGCAGATGGTGGCGGAGAAGACGGATGCGTCCACCGGCATCCACCCAGCGGCCTGCGTCGTGTCGCAGAGTGTGAAGCTCCCATGTGCACGGGCGGCGGCCACAATCCCCGCGGTGTCGGCGATGGCGCCGGTGGCGGACTGCACGAGCGAGAACGCCACCAACCACGTCTCGGCGGTGATCCCCGCGGCCAAATCGCCCAGCGGCAGGTTCCGCAGCGTGACCCCGCGGTGCGCCTGGGCGAGGAATGGGAACACCATCGAGCTGAAGTCGCCGTCGACGCAGAGCACCTCGGCACCGTCGGGCACGCTCGCGGCAATGAGGCCGGCCAGCACGGATGCCTGCGACCCGATCGCGACCCGGCTCGCCGGCACCGTGACGAGCCCCGCATACGCGTGCCGAACCCGCTCGACCACCGCTGCGTAGCCCGCGGCCGAAGCCCGGCCGGACCCCCACGCCTCGGCATCCGCGCGCAGGGCCGCCTCCGTCTCCTTAGTCGGCAGCCCGAGCGTGCAGGCGGCCAGGTAGCCGCGGCCGCCGCGGAACCGCTCGCGCGCCGAACGCACGCCGATCCGGTCCGGCAGCGCCGGCACTCGGTCCGGCAGCGCGGTCCGTCCGTCCGGCAGCGCCGGCAGCGTCGAACTGGGTGCGGGGGAGTCGCTCGGGGTCATCCATCCAGCATGCGATCGGCCGCATCCATTCAACAATGGCCAGTAGCTGAGGCAAACCATAAGCCCACGTTATGGTTGACGCGTGCCCACCATCGTCCCGCCCGAACTCGATTCCACCATGCTGCGTGTCGTGGGGGCTCTCGCCGACCACGGCTCGATCACGGCGGCGGCCGCCGCGCTCGGCTACAGCCAGCCTGCCGTCAGCCAGCAACTCAAACGGCTGGAACGGCGCATCGGCCTGGCCGTGATCGAACGTGTCGGCCGCGGTGTGCGACTCACCGAGGCTGGTCGTCTGCTCGCCCGGCACGCCGCCACCGTGAGCGGCGCCCTCGACGCCGCCGCCGGGGAACTCGCCGAACTGCGGGGCCTGCGCGCCGGCCGGGTACGGATCGCGGCGTTCCCCTCCGCCTCGGCGACGATCGTGCCCCGCCTGCTGGCCGACCTGAAGCATCGCCATCCGGGAGTCAGCGTCACCTACCTCGAGGCAGAGCCGCCCGAAGCGGTGGCCCTGGTGCGGCAGAACCAGGCCGACCTGGCGATCACCTTCAGCTACCCCGGCGATCGGGTCGATCCGCATCGCGCCAGCGCGGAAGGGCTGGTCGTGACCCGGCTCCAGCGCGACGAGATGATGCTGGTGCTTCCGGCGGGCCACGCGCGGGCCGGAGACGGGGCCGTCGACCTGGGCGACCTGGCCGAGGAGAACTGGATCGGCGGATGTCCCCGGTGCCGCGGTCACCTTCTGGAGATCTGCGGACACAGCGGCTTCACACCGAATGTGTCCTACGAAACCGACAACGCGGCTGCCGTGATCGGGCTTGTGGCGGCCGGCATCGGAGTGGCCATGCTGCCCGCGCTCGCCCTTGACTCCGTGGGCGCGCAGCCGCTGGTTGCCATCCGTCCCACCCGGGGCCGCGACCACCGCACCCTGCACGCGGTCACGGCGACCGGTGCCGCGGGCGTGCCCGCCATCGCCGCCACCCTGCGCCGGTTGGCGGCGCTGGACTCTTCTCCCGCGCCTGCGCGGACAGCCAACTAGAATCGGAGGTGATGTCTGAGACAATTGCGCACCCGTTTTCCACCGCCACCGGCACCGACGTCCGCGTTCGGTTCTGCCCCTCGCCGACCGGAACGCCGCACGTCGGCCTGATCCGCACGGCGCTCTTCAACTGGGCCTACGCCCGGCACACCGGCGGCACGTTCATCTTCCGGATCGAAGACACGGACCCGGCCCGCGACACCGAGGAGAGCTTCGTGCAACTCCTCGCCGCGTTGCGCTGGCTGCGCCTGGACTGGGACGAGGGCGTCGAGGTCGGCGGACCGCACGGTCCCTACCGCCAGTCCGAGCGTTACGACATCTACCGTGACGTGATCGAGAAGCTCAAGGCGTCTGGTCACATCTACGAGAGCTTCGCCACCGGCGAGGAGATCGAGGTGCGCAACGTCGCCCTCGGCCGTGACCCCAAGGCCGGCTACGACAACTTCGAGCGCGACCTCAGCGACGAGAAGAAGGCGGCCTTCCGCGCCGAGGGACGCTCGCCGGCGCTCCGCCTCAAGGTTCCCGACACGGACATCTCCTTCGACGACCTGGTTCGCGGCGAGATCACCTTCCCGGCCGGCTCGTTCAGCGACTTCGTCGTGGTGCGGCCCAACGGGCATCCGCTGTACCCGTTCGTGAACCCGGTCGACGACGCCATGATGGGCGTCACCCACGTGCTCCGCGGCGAAGACCTGCTCTCCTCCACGCCGCGCCAGATCGCCCTGTACCACGCGCTGATCGACATCGGACTGGCCACGTTCGTGCCGCGCTTCGGACACATGCCCTACGTGATGGGCGAGGGCAACAAGAAGCTCTCCAAGCGTGACCCCGAGTCCAACCTGTTCCACCACCGCGCCCGCGGCTTCGTGCCTGAGGGTCTGGTCAATTACCTCTCGCTGCTCGGCTGGTCGCTCTCCAGCGACCGCGACGTGTTCACGATCGACGAGATGATCGCCGCGTTCGACGTTGTCGACGTGCTGCCGAACCCGGCCCGCTTCGACCTCAAGAAGGCCGAGTCGCTCAACGGCGACCACATCCGGCTGCTCGAGCCCGCCGACTTCGCCACCCGGGTCATCCCGTACCTGGTGGCCGCCGGTGATCTGACCGAGCCGCTCAGCGAGGTGCAGCAGGCCATCCTCGAGGCCGCCGCACCGCTCGTGCAGGAGCGCATCGCCCTGCTCGGCGAGGCGCCCGCCATGCTCGGCTTCCTGTTCATCGGCGGCGGCTCCCTGGTCTACCAGCCGGATGCCCTGGCCTCGCTCCCGAAGAACACGCGCGAGATCCTGGCCGCGTCCACGGCCGCGCTGCTCGACATTCCCGAAGCGGAATGGACTCACGACCGTGTGCACACGACGCTGACCGAGACCCTGATCGACGGGCTCGCGCTGAAGCCGCGTGTGGCCTTCGGCCCTCTACGGGTCGCGGTCTCCGGTCGGCGCATCTCGCCGCCGCTGTTCGAGTCGATGGAGATCCTCGGCAAGGCGGAGACCGTGCTGCGGCTCGCGCGCCTGGCGGCCACCACTCTCGAATGATCCCTGTCGCAGGGGCAGGCCCGACGGGCCTTCCCCTGCGACGGAACACGAGGCGATGACCGGCCGATTTGGCTTTGAGTTTGTCCCGGCTCCCAGAGTGGGTTAGAGTTACGAGTCGGCCCGTTCTGCGGAACGGCAGTGGGGTATGGTGTAATTGGCAACACGACTGATTCTGGTTCAGTTGTTCTTGGTTCGAGTCCAGGTACCCCAGCAGTAGCAGGCGCAGGATTCCGCGGCGATATCACCCATCGCCCATCCTTCCCTTGAGGCCCGAAACGGGCCGAATTACCAGATACGACACCAGATACCCCAGTCAGGGGAACTGGGTTGTCATGCGGCCCGGACAAGTACGGGCCTGTCACGGTCCACTCGGACGGCTCACGGTCGTGCCCGCACACCTTCTGGGTATGGACGCGACAACGCAGGTTACTCCGACGTTCCTCACCCAGCACGAACTGTCCGAGTTGCTTCGACTCCCCGAGCGCACGCTGGAAGATTGGCGTCTGACCCATACCGGTCCGCCGTACCTGAAGCTCGGCCGGCACGTGCGCTACGACGTCCAGGACGTGCTCGTCTGGGTCCAGGAGCATCGGCATGGGTAAGCCGCAGATCCCCGCCGGTGAGTTGGGCAAGATCGACGTCAAGCGCCTCCCCAGTGGCCGGTACCGGGCCCGTGCCTTTACCCGGGACGACAGCGGCGCTCTGCATCGCCTCGGCGCGACCGCGGAGACCGAGGAACGGGCTCGCACCGAAGTCCACCGCCAGGCGATGGCCTTGTCGACCGGCGGGTTTGGGGGGCTCGCGCCGTCAAACACGGTTGCCGATGCTGTCGAGCTGTGGTTGCCTCAGATTCTCACCCGCGCGAAGACCGGCAGCCTCACCTACTCGACCTACGAATCGTATGAGACGACCGCATGCCTGGTCATCCTGCCGCGGTGTGGCGGAGTACGGCTTGACCGACTCACCGTCGGTCGCTGCGATCGCATCCTCCAAAAAATCTTGGACGAGGAATCCATCTCGAAAGCACGTCACGCCCGCGCCGTGTTGAGCCTTGTCTGTGGCTACGCCGTGCGCGACGACGCGATGGTTAGCAACCCAGTGCGCGACGTTCAACGTTTGCCGACAACGCCGAAGAAGGAGTCGACACTCACCACGGTGCAAATCACCACCATCCGCAAACTCATGCAGCAGTGGAGAATCACGCGGGAGGATGGCCCGCGGCCCAACTACCGGATCTTGATCGACGGCATGGAAATCATGTTGGGCACCTCGATAAGGATCGGAGAATGCCTCGGCCTGCGTCGCTGTGACGTGGACATGACGACGCTGCCTCCGACCCTCGTAGTCAACGGAACCATTGTCAGCACGAAGGCAGAGGGGATCCATCGCAAAGACTCTCCGAAGCGCTCGCGACAACGGCGCAGCATCGCTCTCCCATCGATGGCCGCAGCGGCCGTTCGCCGCCGACTTGCCCTCGCGGAACCCGACCCCGAGGCGTCACTGTTCGCCACCAAGTCCGGCCGTTCACTGAGCGTCAGCAACTACGAGCGCTTGCTGCGTTCGTTCATTGCCGACGAACGCGCGAACCTCGTCAAGCTGGGCGTCGATGTCGACGAGTACACCACGCACATCTACCGACGCACCGCGGCAACGCTCATCGAGCGGGCCGCCGGTATCATGCTGGCATCTCGACTGCTCGGCCATGCGAACGAGCAGACCACTCGAAACAGCTACGTTGTCACGGCCGACCTGGTCGACCCCGTGACGGCGGAGATCCTCGACGCTGTGCTCGGTGGTTGAAAAAACACGGTCAGACGGTTCAAGAAAAAGTTCGTAGGAGGAACCATAGCCAGGCATAACTTGGTCAGACGAGAACGGGGGGACATGCGTCCGTTACCGTAGTTGAACATTGGCTGGATATTTTTCCGGCAGAATCGAACCTATCGTCGTACAGTCCAAGGGGAGCACTTGTGGAAGAGAACCGATCGAAAGCTGACCAGCCCGGCTACAGTGCGTTCGAGGCCCGGGACGATCTCTCCCCTTACGGTTCAAACGCACTTCTTCTATTCGCCGCCCAGATGAAGCTGGGAATCGATGACATTGAGGCTTTCGCAGCCAACGCCCTGACAGACCATAGCAATGACAAGAAGTGCGATCTCGTAGCCGTAGTTAACGACGGTACGAAGATCGTCCTTGCTCAGGGATACCTAGCCAATTCCGCCAAAGCGTCAGCGCCGGAAGATAAGGCGGCTGACGCGAACACAGCGGTCAGCTGGTTGTTGGCTGGACCTCTGGAAACGGTGCCCGAGACGCTGCGAGGAGCAGCCGTGGAAGTTCGCGCGGCACTTGCCGCGGGAACGGTGTCTGAACTTGAGATTTGGTACGTCCATAACCTGCCTGAGTCCGCGAACGTCCAGCGCGAACTTGGGCAGGCTGCCACGACTGCAGACGCGCTCCTAAGGCGGGAATTCCCCAGTTCGTTTGTTGACGTGGCCTCCATCGAGATCGGCGAATCTCAGCTTGAGAGAGAGTATGCGCGCACCCAGGCGCCGATTCTCGTCGACGACGAATTTGTTTTTGACGTACCCGGTGGGTTTGAGCTCAGCTCTGAGGGATGGAGCGCTTTTTCCACCGCCGTTAGTGCGGAGGTGCTTCGCGCAATCTGGTCAACCCACACGACGCAGCTCATGTCGCCGAACATTCGGGACTACCTAGGAATGGTCCGGTCTGCGGGCAATATCAACTTCGGCATCAAGGAAACCGCCAAATCCGCGCCGAAGAACTTCGCAATTTTCAACAATGGGATCACCATTCTGGTGAACGATTACTCGCATGATGCATCCGCGCGTCAGCTCACGGTCAGCGGAATTGGCATTGTGAATGGCGGGCAGACGACCGGTGCGATTGGCGAGCTATCTGACGTAGAAGCCGAAAACCTCGGGGAAGCCGCCGTCATGGCACGCTTCGTGAAGTGCAATGATCCTTCGGTATTGCAGGACATCGTTAGATTCAACAACACGCAGAACAAAGTGGAAGCGACTGACTTTCGCAGCAAGGACCCCATCCAAGAGCGGCTGCGAGATGAGTTCGAAAAAGTCCCGGATGCGGACTATCGCGGTGGTCGGCGGGGTGGGGCGAGTGATGCGATTGTTCGCCGCCGCGGACTGCTTGCGGATTCATCCGTTGCGCAGTCTCTCGCCGCCTTCCATGGACGTCCGAACCTGGCCTACAACGAGACCCGGACGATTTGGGACAATGACGCGACCTATGCGAGCATTTTCCGGGAAACAATCACTGCTCGCCACATCGTCTTCGTCTTCGGTCTGTTGCGCGCCGTCGACCACGCGAAGCAAGCGATCGTGTCAATTCCTGTGGATGACCGGACGCAAGCCCAGAAGCGACATGCCGAGTTCTTCCGGTCGCGCGGATCGAATCTGCTGCTTGTCGCGGCGATTGGGGCCTGCATCGAGACGATCATCGGCCGGCCTGTGACCGATCGAAGTCGGCTCACATTCAAAAGAAACCTTTCGCCTGCGGACGCCACGGAGCGTTGGCAGCCAGTCGTCGATACTCTCTTGTCCTTTTCCAAACAGCTATCACCGGCGACCGACCTGGGACTGAAATCTCAAGAGCGAGTCGCGAAAGCGATCGAGGACTTTTCTTCGATGGTAGAAGCGACGCGTTCCGCGAACCCCGGCCCGTTCGACACGATTGGTGCGGCTATCCTCCCGGCAGTGGTTACTCCTAGACGTGCCGAGTAGCTAGACACGATGTCTGCACCGCCAGATTCTCGTCGATCAATCGTTCTTGAGGAACTCTGTGGAGGTCCAGCTCGCCCTGGAGGAGGTAACTGCGGAAATTCGCCAACTGCTAGCCGGCGCCCGTGATCATTGATCACCTCATCCCTTAGGTATCCCCGCTCGACACCTGGCCGCGAACTTGGTTGAAGCCACCCTCGATTGGTCACCGTCAACCACCACTTGAACCTCAGAATCAGTCTGCGGACCGGTATCGGCACCAATTGAGCCCCTGTCGCGTGACTGATATCGGTTGGTCGCCAATAGAGCCCGACAGCCCGTCGGCCGAGAGTCGGTTCAACTGCCCCGGGGAACCGCGTACATTCCACATGACGTGTGGGGGCCTGGATTCCCGTTATACCGCCGAGGAAAAGGAGCGGTCAACTCACAGCAACTCGTCGATGCGCGCACGGACTGGTCAGGAGTCCATCTCCTCGATCGTCTAAAACGAGTTCTTGAATCAAGGCGACTCGGCGCGTGCATAGAAAGCCGCCTCGGCCGCGCGCCGCCTGGCGACGTCGTCCACGACGAACTGCACGAAGTCTGCGTCGCGATCGCTGATCTCGATGTCTTCTACAGCATCCGCTGGCGGCTCTCCTGGCCACGGAGTTTGGCGCGTCGGACGGTCGCGCTCGAGGCGGGTCCCCGATGTCGCAACCCAGTCGTGGAGGCGCTGGCGGGCATCCGCAAAGTCTCGGTGCCATCCGAAGGGGGCCGAGCCGTGCTGGTCGGGGTCGTATGCGCAGAGCCGCGGGAGGCCGTTTAACATGACGCCCGCCAAGGTCCGCCGGGCCATGGCCGCGATGGGTCAAAAGGAAACGAAGGTTGGTGACTTCTGCAAGGACTCTCAGAGGCCTCGTCATCGTTGGACCGTGTGCTTCGGCCTAGTGGGGCTCCGAACTGACCACCGACAGGCACGGCGGCCGGTGGTCAGCTTGTTGAGACCCCGGGGGCGAGGCGCTTTTTCTCACGTTCGATACCGGTGCGTGACCTGTTGGTGATGACGGCTACCTGCCGAGGGCGTTCGAGGCGGAGACCGCAACGCGGTCGAGGAGGGCGCTGTGGGCTGCAAGGACGGGCAGGAGGGCTGCACCTTCGAGAGCACTGGCCAGCGGCGTCCGGATATCGATGGCTGGCCAGAGGGCACGCAGGCCCTGCTCGAACGGCACGCTGATCTCCGGAGCCCGCAGCACCCCGCCGAGACCACAGACGACCGGTGATGGCCCGGATCCCTCACCCACCCGGCGAAGGCCCGTCGCGACCGAGAGTACGAGTTCCGCTGCCGCGGCGCCGCAGATGGCGGCGGCGACGGCATCCGTCGGTGCCAGCGCGGTGACGTACCGGGAGTATGCAGCGATCCGGCTCACCCGGCCCGGGTCACTCTGCAACTCGAGGTAAGCCGTCTCCAAGTCGGGGAAGTCCGCGCGCACCACGTCGGTCAGGGGCGAGCGGGGACCGCGCCCGTCGTAGTCGCGCATCACGGCGTCGAGGGCGGCGCGGCCAATCCAGTAGGCGCTGCCAGCGTCGCCGATCAGGTTGCCCCAGCCGTCGATCCGGGTGACCGTTCTTTCGCCGACGGCGAGGGTGACCACCCCAGTCCCGACCGCGATCACGGCTCCCAGGCTGTCGCCCAGCGCGCCAAGGTACGAGGTGACCGAGTCGTGGGCGAGGTAGACCTCGCGTATGCCGAGGGCGTCGGTGGCAGCGCGTAGCCCGTCGGCATCGGAGAGGGAGTAAGTGAAGCCGGAGATCCCGGCGCTCACGGTGTGAATCGCCCGTCCCGATTCCCCGGCTACCCGAGCGACGACGTCGACCAGTTGGGGGACCAGATTGGTGTCAGTGAGGATCCCCGGGAATTCGACGGTCGCATCGGCCGTGTCCACGTCATGCAATGTCGCTCGGATGCCCGTCTGGCCGGCATCGATGGAGAGGGAGCGGTGGTGGTTACTCATGGTAGGGAAGTCCTTGCAGTTCGCGGTATTGCTGGGTCAGGAACGTTCCGGACGGTTTGCCGTAGACGCAATAGTCGTCGTTTCGGGATGCGTCGCCCGCTGAGTAGAGCCGGGCCGGCCAATCCCAGAGCATGAAACCGAGCATCCAGTCGCGCTCTGCGGCGGCGGCGAACATGTCGTCGTAATATCGAAGCTGCTCCGCGCCGCTCGGGTCGCCGGGCAGTGCCCAGTCATTCGGCTTGGCGGCGGAGCCGGTGCGGCTCGGGCAGCCGGCCTCCATGAAGAAGAAAGGTCTACCGGCCCGGGAAACGATAGGGTCGATCCGGTCGAGTTCGGCTGGAAATGAGCCCAGCGGGTAGTAGCCGCTCGAACTGATCACATCGACTGCGTCCCACCAATCGATGTGGTCCTCTTGGTATTTGTCGCAGTTGTACGTGATCAGCCCGGAGTAGACCTCGCGCACTCCGGCGATCAACGTGCGCCAGCGGGCACCCTGGCCGTCGGCGCGCACCATCTCGCAGCCGATACAGAGCATCTCGCAGCCCTCGGCCTCGGCCAGTCGGGCCGCGTGCAGGATGAACGCGGTGTACGACTTGAACCAGTCTGCCCAGCCGGGCTCGCCGGGCACCTCCCAGTCGAAGAAGCCGATGTAGGCGCGCCAGGTGCCATCGGCGCAGTTGACCACGGGCTTCAGGCAGACCTTGAGCCCGAGGGCCTTCGCCTCGCGGATCGCCCAGCGCACCTCCTCGTCGGTGACGGTGGGTTCCCGGTCGAACGGGATCTCGGTCGACTGCGCGTTCTCCTGCAAGGCCGCGTAGGCCAGGGCGGTCCAGTTGACGCCGTGCTCGCTCATCCGTGCCATCGAGCTCCGGGCCTCGTCGGTGGCCCAATCCCCGCGCACCCCGGTCCAGCCCCAGGTCATCCCGCAGACCGGGCCGTCGAGCGCCGCGGCAGCCGCGGTCACGGCCTGACCAGCTGGTTTCCGCTGCGCAGGACTGTCGGCGCCGACAGCGCGGTCAGGTCGAGCTCCGCGGCGGAGGTGACGGTGAAGACGGCGCTCTCGCCTGGCAGTAGCGTCACGAGCATGTCGTCCACGGTGCCGGCCGGGTCGACCTTGTCGATCAGTAGGGCCAGGTCGCGGGTGAGGGTGTGCGCGGTGACGGTGAGCCGGTAGCCGCCCTCGACCCGGTCGAGCCGGGTGTCGAGCGCGGGGGCGCCGAGACGGGTGTCTCTGGCTTCAGCGAAGAACCAGTGGCCGCGTACGCCGGCGAGGTCGGCGCGCAGGAGCTCCGTCGCGGCATCCGTCGACCGGGCCACGGATGCCGGCAGCGGCACGGTCACGGTGGACCGCGCCGGCAGGGTGACCTGCTCGGTGTGCTCGGCGAGCACGGTGCCCGTGTCGCTGAGCCGTGCCACCGTCAGTGGACCGGCCCAGGGCTCGGCCGAGTCATTGACGACGACCACGGCGAGCCCGCCGTCCCGCGGCTGCACGGTGACGAGCCGGTCGGCGTAGGCGTTCCGGAGTGCGTAGAGCAGCGGTTTCGGCCGCCCGTAGCCGTCGACGGCCGCCCAGGAGGTGACCGGCCAGCAGTCGTTGAGCTGCCAGACGATGCTGCCCATGCAGTGTGGCTGCAGGGACCGGAAGTGCTCGATCGCGGTGCTGATGGCGTTCGCCTGGTTCAGCGACATCGCCCAATGCCAGGCGTCGATCTCGTTAGGCAGCGGATAGTGAGCGAGCAGGCCGTCGGTGAGCTTGACGTTGCCTTCCATCGCCTTCTGGTGCACGAGCATGCCGGGGGACTCCGGGGTTAGCGGGGAGTCTCCGATGGAACTGGTCATCGTGGACCAGGTCGGTGGCCCCTGCCAGCCGAACTCGGCGACGAACCGCGGCGTGTATTCGCGGTAGTCGGGGTAGTCGCGCTGGTTCCAGAGGTCCCAGATGTGCATGGTGCCGTGCTCGGGGTCGTTTGGCGTGTGCCCGCCGTTCTCCGGCGTGGGTCCGGGGGAGAACGGGCTGCCCGGCGTGTAGCCGACCTGCGGGGCGAGTTCGGCGACGATCCGCGGGAACACCTCGTAGTAGTACCCGCCGCCCCAGGTCTTGCCGTCGAGGCGCTTCTTCCAGTTCCACTCCTCGTGGCCCCAGATGTTTTCGTTGTTGCCGTTAAACACGACCAGCGAGGGATGACTGGCCAGCCGGCCGACGTTGTCGCGGGCTTCGGCCTCGATCTCGTCGCCGAGTGGTGGTTCTTCGGCGTAGGCGGCGCAGGCGAGGAGGAAGTCCTGCCAGGTGAGCATGCCGCGCTCGTCACAGAGCTCGTAGAAGTCGTCGGCCTCGAAGATGCCGCCGCCCCAGACTCGGATCAGGTTGATGTTGGCGAACTCGGCCTGTTCGATGCGGTCCAGGTAGCGGGCCCGGTTGACTCGGTGTGGGAAGGCGTCGTCGGGGATCCAGTTGGCGCCGCGCACGAAGACGGGCATTCCGTTGATCACGATGGTAAATGGGGTGCCGTCGTCGTCTGGGGTGGTGTTGAACTCGACCGTGCGGAAGCCGATCCGCTTGCTCGCGGTGTCGAGTTCGGTGGAGGCCGCGCCATCGGCGGTGCGGGTCAGGGTGACGGCGACGTCATAGAGCGGCTGTTCGCCGTAGCCGCGCGGCCACCAGAGTGAAATCTCCTGCAGCTCGAGACGCACGAGCGCGGTCGTCTCTCCGGCGGCGAGCTCGACTGTCGCTGACACTCCGGCGACGGATGCGGCGACGAGCAGGGTTGCGTCGCTGGCTCGAGCGACCTCGACGTGGACGTCGATGGTGCCGGCATTCTCTGTGACCGTGGCGATCGGCCGCACGCTCTCTATCCGAGCCACCGACCAGCTTTCCAGTGTCACGGGGCGCCAGATTCCGCTGGTGCTCGTGTCGATTCCCCAGTCCCAGCCGAAGCTGCAGGCCATCTTGCGGATGGCGTTGTAGGGGTGGTGGTTCACGTGCGGACGGTAACCGAGGTGGAGGCTGGCAGCATCCGCTGCGCGCACGGGGGAGCGGAAGGTCACAGTGAGCTCGTTCAGCCCGGCCTTGAGTCGCGGACGCAGATCGAACCGGTAGCGGCGGTGCATGTTGCGGGTCTCGCCGATGGGGTGCCCGTTCAGCTCGATCGAGGCGATTGTGTCGAGGCCGTCAAAGACCACCTCGGTCTGCGTGCTTCCGCCCGGCTGCCACGCGAATGTCTTGGTGTAGCGCCAGTCGGTCAGGCCGATCCAGGCGAGGAGGTTTTCGTTGTCGTCGAGGTAGGGGTCGGGGATGAGTCCGGCCGCCAGCAGGTCAGTGTGCACGGAGCCGGGAACCGTTGCCGGGATCACAGCTTGCCGGACCTCCCGGGGTACTGGCCCGTCCAGGGCTGCGACGCTCCAGTCGGCGCCGAGCGAACGGCGGATGGGGTGGGCGGTCGCCGGTGCCTGGTTCGCGGGCGGGTTCTGGTCGATGTGGATCGTCATTACTTGGTAGCTCCTGAGGTCACGCCGTTATAGATGAATCGTTGCAAGAAGAGGAAGATGATCAGCGTTGGCAGGATCACGATCATGATGCCGGCCGCGATGACCTCCCATTGGGCGCCGTACGGCCCCTGGAAGCGGAACAGTGAGGTGCTGATCACTGCCAGGTCCTGACTGGGCATGTAGAGGTAGGGGATGTAGAACTCGTTGTAGATCGCGATCCCCTTGATGATGACGACCGTGGCGATGGCCGGGCCGAGCAGCGGGAGGATGATCCGCCAGTAGATACCGAGCCGGCTGGCGCCGTCGAGCATGGCGGCTTCGTCGAGCGAGCGGGGGATCGACTGCATGAACTGGATGAAGATGTAGATCGAGAGGATGTCGGTGCCCATGAACAGGATGATCGCTGCGCCATGGGTATTCACGAGGTGGAACCAGTTGACGACCTGGTAGGTGGCCACCTGGGTGGTCACGGCGGGCACCAGGGTGGCGATCAGGAAGAGCGCGAAGACGAGCTTCTTGAAGCGGAACTCGAACCGGTCGAGCACGTAGGCGGCCATGGTGCCGATCAGGATGGTGCCGGTCACCGAGACGACGGCGATGAACGTTGTGTTGAGGAAGCCGGTGAGCATCCGGCCTTTGACGAAAGCCGTGACGAAATTGCCGAAGTTGAGCCAGTTCTCCGGCGGGACGAGGGGACCGGAGGTGGCGTATTCGGTGTTCGTCTTAAGTGACGCGAAGACGATCACGATGATCGGCACGAGGGCTACGAGCGAGCCGAGAACGAGGGAAACGTATTTTCCGGTGGTCCAGAGGGTGCGGATCATGAGGACAGGGTCACTTTCTCGTCGGGGACGACCTTGCGCTGGATCCAGGTGACGAGCAGCACGATGATCAGCAGGATCACGGCCATGGCCGAGGCGAGCCCGACCTTGCGGAACACGAAGGCCGTCTGGATCGTCTGGATCACGAAGGTCGTGCTGCCGTTGGCTCCGCCAGTGATGATGAATGGCAGTTCGAAGGCTGACAGGCTGCCGGCGATGGCGAGGATGAAGGAGAGGCTGATGATGCGCTGGATGCCGGGGGCGATGATGTAGCGGAACTGGTGCCACTTGTTGGCTCCGTCGAGGTCGGCCGCCTCGTACAGTTCACCGGGGATCGACTGGATCGCACCGAGGAAGAGCACGAAGTTGAGGCCGATGTAGCGCCAGATGGCGACGCCGGCCAGCGAGTAGTTGACGACTTCCGGGTTGCCTAGCCACTGGGTGGAGAGACCGCCCATTCCCAGGAAGCCGAGGACCGCGTCGAGGGTGCCGCCGGGCCGGAAGAAGAACAGAAAAATGAACGCGATGGCAACTGCGTTGATCAGGTAAGGGAAGAACAGGATTCCCTTGAACAGGCTCCGGAAGCGGGTCTTGAAGCTGAGGATGGTGGCGAAGTAGAGTGCCAGGGCCATCTGCAGGAAGGAAGCGGCGAAGTAGTAGAGGCTGACCGCGAACACCTGCCAGTACTGCGGCTGGGTGAAGATGCGAAGGAAGTTGTCGAAGCCGACGACTTCCTTGTTCTGGTCGAGGCCGTCCCAGGAGGTGAAGCTGTACCAGATCATGTTGCCGACCGGGATGTACGTGAACGTCAGCAGCAATGCCAGCGGAATGGCCAGGAACAGCCAGGGCATCACGATGGCCGTGTGGGTCTTTCCTTGCCGCACCTCGGTGCGGGTGAAGCGGCTGGTGATTCTCCGCGGGTTCAGTTTGCGGAGAGTATCCCCGGGTGCCCGGCGAGCCAGTTGTTGAGACATCCGGCATCCTTTCTTTGGGGATACTCCCCACTTTGCGCACTGTCGTGCGGCGTTCTGGTGGTGCTGTTGGCGCTTCGGTGCGTTCGGACTTCTAGCCGACGGACTTGACCGCGTCGGCCCACTTCTTGTTCAGTTCAGCGAAGTAGGAGGCCTTGTCGCCCTCTGCTGCGCCGCGTGCGATATCGATGAGCTTTGCCCGGTAGATGTTGCCGGTGAGGTCGATCTCGGAGGAGCTGACGATGTCGTTCTCGAGGGTCTCCTTGCCGGCCGGGGCCGGGGTCAACTCGAGGTACTCCACGCCCGCCGTGGTGAAGTCGTCCAGAACTGCGGGGACCTCACCGTCGACCAGAGGGGACAGGCCGCCCTGCTCCGCTGCGTAACCGGACTTCTGGGCGAACCAGTCGATCCAGGCGCGAGCGGTCGCCTTGTTCTCGGACTTGGTGCTGATGCCGTTCTTGTAGTCGCCGGCAACGGTGGAGTAGAACTTGCCGTCGACCTGGTACGGGAAGGGCATGTAGCCGATGTCTTCCTTGGCGCCGCCCGCAGTCACCGCGGCGTCCTGCATCTGGGTGATCGACCAGGAGCCGAGCACCATTGAGGCAACCTTGCCGCTGCCGAGTGAGGTCTTCGATGTCTCCCAGTCGGTCGTCGAGGGATCTTCCTCGCTGAGGCCGTCCTTGACGATGTCAAAGAGCAAGCCATCGGTGACCTCGTGGTACTGGCCCTTGGCCCAGGGTGCGTCGGACACGATCAGCTTGTTGGATTCGTCGGCGTCGCCCGTGATGGCGCGGTTACCGTCCCACTGGCTCAGCGGCCAGCCGTCCTTGTAGTTGGTGTAGTACGGGACCGCGTCGGTCTTGTCCTTGATCAGTGTGAGGTCGGCGAGGAACTCGGTCGGTGTCGTGGGGAGGTCGGTGATTCCCGCGGCCGTCCAGACCTTCTTGTTGTAGACGATGCCCTGGGCATTGCCCGTCTGGGCGACGCCGTAGGCCTCACCGTCGTACGCCGCCTCATTGACGAACCGGTATGTCTCGCCCAGCTTTTCGACGCTGTCGAGCGGCTCGAAGAACTGGGGGAGCTGCGCCTTCGTGACCGTGTTCGGGATGAGGAGAACGTCGCCGTAGCTGCCGCTCGACATGCGGGTCGCGACATCGGTCTCGTACTTCGCGATCGCCTCGAACTTGACCTTCGTGCCCGGGTACGCCTTTTCGAACTGGGCGGCGTAGTCCTTGAACGTCGTGTCGACAATGTCGGTGCGGTTGGTCAGGACAGTGATCTCACCGGTGACCTTACCGGTGTCGCTCGAACTCGATGCCCCGGACGAGCATCCGGCGAGCAATGCGGTGGCCGCGAGAACGGCCACTCCTGCGATGAGCTTCTTTGCCATCTGTTTCTCCTGTTCGGTGTCACCCTCGACCCGCTGAGGCACGACCGCGACTTCGCGACTCGTGGATCTCCGGTGTTGCTGTGCGGGCAACGTTAGGCGACTGAAGAAGGCCGTGTCAACCACAAATGTCAGCGCTGTCTTATCGTGTCCTCTTTACGTCAACCTGCCTGATTTCCTGTATTCAATTGGGTTTACTGGGCAAAAATGTTCGCATCCATAGCGAAAATGTCTGCATAAATGTCTTACGTTGTCATAGAGTGGATTCATGCTCAGGATCCCCGTATGAACACCCAGTCCCGCGCGACCCTCGCTGACGTTGCTCGGCTGGCAGGCGTCAGTTCCAAGACCGTGTCCCGGGTGTTCGCCGGGGCAGGCAATGTGAGCCCGGAGACCCGGGAGCGGGTGCTCGGCGCGGCTAAACGGCTGCGCTTCCGACCGAACAACCTCGCGAGGAGCCTCCGCCGGGGCGGGGTGTCCAACACGGTCGCCTTCGTGATCGGAGATCTCAGGAACCCGTTCTACTTCCACGTCGCAGCGGGGATTGAAAGGGAGCTCGCCGAAAGCGGGCTGACGATGGTGTTGGCGACCACAGACGACACCCCGGAGAGCGAGGAGATTGTCGTGGACGCCCTGCTCGCGCAGCGGGTGCGCGCGCTTCTGCTGATTCCCGTCGCGGATGACCAGTCGTACCTTGACGGCGAACGGCAGTTGGGAACGCCCGTAATCAGCGTCGACCGGCCCGCCCGCAACCTGCTCGCCGATTCCGTGGTGCTTCAGAACCGCCAAGGCATGGCGGACGCGGTACGGTCATTGACGGCGCTCGGCCACCGGAAGATCGGCTTCGTCAGCAACCCGTCCGCGATGTACACGTTGCGCGAGCGTCTCGCGGGCTACCGAGAGGCGCTTCGTGAGGTCGGGGTGATGGATACGGCCCGGTGGGAGCGCGTCGACGACGATCCGGCCGTCTCGGCCGAGCAGGCCGTGCGTGCTCTCCTCGACCAAGCGGACCCGCCGACCGCGATCGTCGGCGGTAACAACCGTGCGAGCGCGGGGGCCGTCCGCGTGCTCCGGGACCGGGAACCTGCGGTCGCCTTCATCGGCTTCGATGACTTCGAACTGGCGGATGCCCTCGGTATCTCCGTGGTCGCCTACGACACCATGGAGCTCGGCCGAACGGCCGCCCGGCTCGCGCTCGAGCGGCTGGCCGATCCCTCCGAATTCACGAAACAGCTCGAGATCCCCACCCGGCTGATACACCGCGGGTCCGGGGAAATACCGCCGCCGCGCTGAGCGTGGAGCGCTTGGGCACGAATCCTTAGCTCAGCTCAGCACGTGCTCTAGCCAGGCCGCCTGGCGCACCCAGTGGTGCCCGCCGCCGCCCTCGTGCTGGTTGAACGGGTAGACCTCAATTTCTGCATCTCCGCCGTAGCGGTTGAAGGCCGCGAATACCGTCGAGGGCGGACAGACCGGGTCGAGCAGGCCCACCGAGAACAGCGCTGGAGCCGTTGCGCGGGCAGCGAAGTTCACCCCGTCGAGGTACGAGAGGGTGCGGAAGGTCTGCTCCGTACGGTTCCGGTGTACGGAGAGGTAGCGCACGATCTCCTGGTACGGGTCCTCGTCGGTCATCCCGACGGCCCGCTCGAAATGGCAGAGGAACGGCACCTCCGGCAGCACGCCGGCGAGCCCGTCGGTGAGACCGGCGGCGGCTAGGGCGATGCCGCCACCTTGGCTGCCTCCGCACACGGCGACGCGAGCGGGGTCAACCCGGTCCAGGGTGCGGATGGCGTCGATCGCGCGCACGGCGTCCGTGTAGACGCGGCGGTAGTAGTGGTCGTGTGGTGATTCGATGCCCCGGGTCATGAATCCGGGCACGGATGGCCCGGTGCCGTTCGGGTCCGGCGTGTCGCCGCCTGAGCCCCAGACGCTGCCCTGGCCGCGGGTGTCCATGAACAGGTAGGCGTAGCCGGCGGTGACCCAGGCCAGCCTCTCGTGAGGGAGGCCGCGGCCGCCACCGTAGCCGTTGTACTCGACCATCGCGGGCAGGCGCCCGGTGGTGCCGGCCGGGAGCAGGTACCAGGCGTGCACCGGCTGGCCGCCGAAGCCGGGGAACACCAGGTCGAACACCTCGACCTGGGTCAGCGGTGACTCCTGCCGGGTCAGCCGGGGTTCGGTGGGGGAGCGGCGGGCTTCGGCGAGCGTGCGGCGCCAGAAGTCGTCGAAGTCGGCCGGTTCGGTGACCTGGGGGCGATACTCCCGGAGCTCCGGGAGGCTGAGGTCGAAACGGGGCATTGCAGGGCCTTTCTACTGGGTGGGCAGGGTCAGGTGGTCTGGCGGGAGACGATGCGGGCGTAGCGGTTGCCGAGGGCCATCAGCTCATCGTGGCTGCCGAGCTCGACGATCCGGCCCTTCTCGATGTAGGCGATCCGGTCCGCCTCCCGGATGGTCGAGAGCCGGTGCGCGGCGATGAGGGTGGTGCGGTCCCGGAACAGGGTGGCCAGGGCATCCTTCACCCTGCCCTCCGAGTCGGCGTCGAGCGCGCTGGTGGGCTCGTCGAGGATGAGGATGCGCGGATCGCGCACGAGGGCGCGGGCGATCGCGAGGCGCTGCCGCTGCCCGCCGGAGAGGCCGGAGCCGCGGGTGCCGACGATGGCGTCGAGGCCGGAGCCGCTCGGGGAATCGGCAGGGCCGAGGATGTCGAGCGCGTTCGCGCCGCGCAGGGCGCTGAGGATGCTCTCATCGTCGACCCCGGTGAGCCCGTAGGCTACGTTGTCGCGGATCGTGCCCTCGAATAGCACGGATTCCTGCGGCACGATCGACACGTGGCTGCGCACGCTGCGCATGTCCAGGGTGTTCATGTCGCGGCCGTCGAGCAGGACCCGGCCAGTGGTCGGGCGCACGAAACCGAGCACGAGGTTGAGCAGGGTCGACTTGCCGGAGCCGGAGGGCCCGACCAGGGCGATGGTCTCTCCGGCCCGGATCGAGATGGTGATGTCGGTGAGGGCCGGGCGTCCGCCGAGATAGCGGAAGGTGACTCCGTCGAGCTCGATCGCCCCGGAGACGGAGGCGACCGGGTCGCGGCCGTCGTTGACCTCGACGTCGGGCTCCTCCATGATCTCCGCGATCGACCGCATCGACTCGAGCCCGCGAGAGACCACCGGCGTGACATTGAGCAGGTTAACGATTCCCCCGGTCAGCACCGTGAAGTAGGTGCTGAGCAGCACGACCTGGCCCGGCGTGATCGGGATCAGCTGGGTGATCGAGGCAGCGGATGCCCCGACCAGGCACGCCACGCCGAGTATCTGGTAGGAGACCCAGGAGAACGCACCGAACCGGCCGTTGAGAGTGTCCAGTTCCTGCCCGGCGATACTGACGCTGCGGGCCTGCCCGGCGACCCGCTTCGAGGCCACCAGCTCGAGCCCGTGGCCGCGGGTGATCGGGATGAGCGCAGCCATCTCGCCGACCCCGGCCGAGAATCGTTCCACCTCGAGCCGGAAGTTCTCGTTGCGTGCCCCCGCCCGGGTGCGGATGTAGCGCACAAGCAGCGCGGCAACTGGCACGGTGATCGCGAAGACGCCCACGAACGCGGGCACCGCGATCGCGGTGATCACGATCGCCCCGGTGAGGGTGAACACGGTGGAGAGCACGGTCGGGAACGCCTGCTGCATCATCAGCTCGAGGTTCTCGACGTCTCGCACCACCTTGGTCTGCACGATCGAGGCGCTCTGCCGGTTGTGGAACCCGATCGACAGACGCTGCAGCCGCTCGGTCAGTGCATTGCGCACGTCGACCGCCATCGACCGAGTGGCCAGGCTGGAGCCGCGCACGTAGAGCATATGGAACGGGTAGTTCAGGGTGAGCAGCACGGTCGCCAGACCGGCCAGCAACCACAGGTTGGGCAGGGGACCGCGCGCGACGACGATGTCGATGATCGCCGCGGTCAGTGGCGGGAGTAGCCAAGCCGGGCTGTCCTTCACCAGAAACGACAGGGTGGACAGCGAAAGTCGGCCGCGATACGGCCGAAGCAGACGGAGGAACGACCGGAACGGCTCGGTCTTAACGACGCCATGCTCGATCGCGTTCGTTCGGGACAGGTCACCCATGGCACACCTCTTCCACGGCCGATCGGCCGTAGCGGTAACGGTTCGCCGATCGGCCCTGGAAGTCGGACAGGCGGTCGAACGCGTAGACGGGGTGCTTCCTCTGCCCTGGCGTGTTGGGAACTCCGGGCTGTCGCGGAACGAGGTCGCTGACATCGATAAGGATGTCAGAAATCAGCCTAGTTGCGTTCGCTGGGTCGGGTGATCGATCACGGTCGGTGGTTGGTCCTGTCGTGTCGCCTAAAGAGGTTCAGATGGTCATCATTTACTCATCAAATTTCTCTCTATTTGACCCAAAACGATGACGTACAGTTGGGGGCAGTGAACCGCCCGGTTCCCGGTAAACACAAGGGAATCCGCGAGTTTTACGATACATTCGGTGAAGATCAAGTTAAGGCCTGAACCTTCAAGGGTCGCGGGTTCAATTCTCGTAGTACCGAGCGATGTGACGGGTCGAGACATCGATCGCCGCCTTCG
This sequence comes from Cryobacterium cryoconiti, assembly GCF_004403065.1. GTDB lineage: Bacteria > Actinomycetota > Actinomycetes > Actinomycetales > Microbacteriaceae > Cryobacterium > Cryobacterium cryoconiti. The sequence goes on along the minus strand of NZ_SOHA01000034.1, from coordinate 18,901 downwards.
GCCAACGAGTAGCCCATCACTCTGTTTATGGCGCACTGGAGGCTGTGACCAGAAACGCACCGAAAACTCCTTTGCGTAACCAGAATGGACCCGTACTAGTCCGTGCCAGCGGGTAGAATAGCGTCATGAAAACCGCGGAAATCCGCGGGATTCTGCCCCCAGTGTGGGTGGACGAAAAGGTCGAGACGACTATCAGTTGTTCTTGGTTCGAGTCCAGGTACCCCAGCTTTAGATAAGGCCCCCGCTCACGCGGGGGTTTTTTTCATTCAGGCGAGACCGCCCCGGGTTGCCGTGAACTCTGTCAGAAGACGAAATCCCTGTCTGTCGACGGACCCATGGACGGCCGATAACACAACGACACCGACGCCGGCATCTCGGTCGAGGCCGATCCAGCTGCTGAACCCTCCGGTGCTGCCGTTGTGCCAGGTGATTGCGCGGCCCCGGAACTCGAGTGTGATCCACCCTGCACCGATACCGACCCGCGGAGAGAATTTCGAGACTGGCTCGAGCGCGGAAAGACCCCGAGCCGATCCGTCGAGGATCGAGCGGAGGAAGCCGCGCATTGTGCCTATGGTCGCGCGGACGCCGCCTGCCGGGGCGAGCCCTTCACCTACCCACGCGGGCAGGGGGCGTCCGAACCGACTGAATCCTGTCAGATCCGAAGGCCCCAGGTCCCCTGCGCGCGCCGGCGTCGAGAATCCTTCGCCCAGGACCTCCTGCAGGAGTCGTTCGTAGGTAGTCCCGGCTCCTCTCGCCACGGCGTGCCCCAGCAGCTGAAAACCGAGGTTCGAGTACCTGGGTCGAGGGGCGCCGACTCGCACAGTGCGAGTCTGGTCGAGGAGATCAGCGAGGGTCTCGCCGTACGGGTTCTGACCTCGGATCCAAAAGTCGACGGTGCGGCGAAGTGGGTGCATCCCTGGCGGCAAGCGGGGAAGACCAGATCGGTGGATGGCCAGGGAACCGAGGCTCACGGAACCAACCTCTCCGTGGCCTTCAAGCGGAAGCAAGTCGCGAAGGGCCGTTGTCGGCTGGACGAGACCGCGCTCGGTCGCGTCCCGATACAACATTCCCGTGAGCGGTTTGGAGATTGACCCGATCTCGAAGGTGGCCTGATGGTCCGTGCCCAGCGTTGCGGTCGATTCGCCCTGAGGGGTGATCACGGCCACTGCTGCTGCCCCGGTTGAACGAAAGACGCGGCTCGCAGCACGAACAAGTTCAGTGTCCCCACGCCATTGGGTCTCCATGGATATTCCTCTCCGCACGTTCCCGCGTCGGACGGCTTACCGCTTGCCGTACCTCCTGTGGACGGCCTGCTTTGAAACACCGAGGCATTGAGCGATAGCCTCCCAGGAAAGCCCGGCCGAACGAGCGCTGCGAACGAGGCCTGCCTCACTGCGCCCTACCTCCCGATGGAGCTCGGCGATGATGTGCAGGGCTTCAGCTGGTCCCTTGCCGTCCATCGCTCCGACGAGTGTTTTCAATCGCTCCGCCTGCATTCGTCAATTCTAGTTGACGATCAGGAGAACAGGCTCGCCAGGCTCGGAATCGGCAGGAACGGCATGTACTCGTCCCAGCCGAGGAAGAAAGCGAAGAGCACGTGGATGAGTGGTGCCGAGAGCACCGCGAGCACCAGGTAGAGGACGGTGCGTCGAGCGCCGAGCCTGAACACCAGGGGTGGCACGAACACCGTCACCAGCGCCGGGATCGGGTAGTAGACCCACCACGGTAACCCGCCGGTCGCACCGTATTTTCCGAACGCCATGCCGGCTACGACCACGACCACGGAGACGATCCCGACGGCGAGGATGCGCCGTCGGAAGGTCTTCGTGCCGAGGACGAGCCAGAGGAGGCCCAGGAATTCGAGCAATGCTGCGGCGATCATGATCGGAAAATGCCACTCGGTATTCACACCTGAAGATATCGGGGCAGCGGATGCGAGCGGTTCAGCAACACGGCCCTCTCAGGCTCAGCCCGGCCGGGCTGTCTAGGATCGAATCCCCACGACGTCCTGGAGGACCCTCATGAAGTGCCCAACCGATTCAGCAACCCTCGTGATGAGCGAACGCGGTGGCGTGGAAATTGACTACTGCCCCGAATGCCGCGGCGTCTGGCTGGATCGCGGCGAGCTTGACAAGATCCTCGACCGTGCCGAGAAGGAGTTTGCTCAGCCCGCGCCCGTGTCGCCGGTTGCCGCACCGGCGCAGCAGTACGCGGACCCGCGCACGCGAGCGCCGCAATACGGCGACCGGGACCGCGACAGCGACCGCGACAGCGACCGGAACCACTACGACCGCGACCGCTCTGACAACCGTGACGGATACCGCTCGAAGAAGAAAGACAACTGGCTCGGAGAACTCTTCGGGTAGACGTTCCATGACTCGCTTCCGCGCCGGATTTGTGAGCAACCTCCCAGTGTGATCCGGGCGCCGTGTCGGGCCCCCGGCGTAACATCGAGGTATGAACCGTCTTGGAAGAGGTCGTTGATCATGTCACGCAATTCAGTCAAGTGGCTTCCCGCCATCGTCGTGCCGGTTGTCATCGTCGCCGGTGTTCTTGCCGTGCCGCTACAGGCCGGTGCAGCGGTCGATCTGCCCGACAAGACGGCCGAAGAGGTGCTGCTGATGGTCAGTGACAGCACCGTCACCGCCTACTCAGGAACCGTCGAGAAGAAGGCCGAGCTCGGCCTGCCCGACGTAGACCTGGCCGCCGGCATGCCCGACTCGATGAGCGAGTCCGCGGCCGAGGGCACGACAGGGCCCGGGGCCGACGCCGCCGGTGCGCTCACCTCGGTTCTGGAACTCTTCAGCGGCTCCCACACAGCTCGAATCTACGTCGACGGCAGCGACGCCGACGCCCCCGCGAAGGCCCGCGTGCAGATCCAGGACCGCATGGACGAGCGCAATGTGGTGAGCAACGGCACGGATGTCTGGGCGTACGACTCCAAGACGAACACCGCCAGCTACCTGGCCATCCCCGCCGACGCACGGGCCACCGCGCAGGCGAAGTTCGCCGAGATGGCAGCCGGCGCCCCTGCCGAACTGTCCACCCCGTCACAGGTCGCCGAGCGTTTCCTCGCCGAGATCGACCCGAGCACCACCGTCTCGGTCGGCACCGACGGCACGGTCGCCGGCCGCACCGCCTACGAGCTGGTGCTCACGCCGAAGGCAACCCAGACCCTGGTCGAATCGGTGTCCATCTCGGTCGACTCCGAGACGGGCATGCCGCTGCAGGTCACCGTGCGCGCGAACGGCCAGGAAGAGCCGGCCTTCGAGGTCGGCTTCACCGCGGTCGATTTCAGCACCCCGTCGGCCGAGCTGTTCGAGTTCACCCCTCCGGCCGACGCCACGGTCGACGAGGTCACGCTGCCGGTCATGCCCGAACAGTCCGCCGACCAGACCAAGCCCGAGATTCCGGCCGAGAACCTGCCCGTCGTCACGGGAACCGGGTGGGACGCCATTGTTGAGGTGCCCGCGGCATCCGTTCCCGCCGAGCTCAGCGCCAACCCATTGATGTCGGAGTTCGCGACCCCGGTCGACGGCGGACAGGTGTTCTCCACCTCCCTCGTGAACGTGTTCCTGGCCGACGACGGCCGGATCTTCGCCGGATCGGTTCCGGTCGAACTGCTCCAGGCCGCCGCCGACGCCCAATGATCCCGACACAGTGACATCCGTCACCCCGGCTCCCGATCTCGCGATCGAGAGCCGGGGTCTCACCAAGCGCTTCGGCGAACAGATCGCCGTCAATAGCATCGACCTGGCTGTGCCGCGCGGGTCCGTCTTCGGTTTCCTCGGCCCCAACGGGTCCGGAAAGACGACGAGCATCCGTATGCTGCTCGGCCTGACTCAGGCCACCAGCGGCCAGATCAGCGTGCTGGGCGAAAGCATGCCCGACAGCCTGCACGACGTATTGCCCCGTGTCGGAGCGCTCGTGGAGGGGCCCGCGTTCTACCCGTTCCTCTCCGGGGCCGCCAACCTGCGCCGGCTCGACACGGCCGACCGCAACGCCCCGTCGGGTACGCGCGGCTCCCGGGTCGAGCAGGCGTTGGCGCGGGTGGGCCTGACCCACGCCGCCGGTAAGAAGGTGGCCGCCTATTCTCTGGGCATGAAGCAGCGCCTCGGCATCGCCAACGCGCTGCTGCAGCCGCGCGAGCTGCTCGTGCTCGACGAGCCCACCAACGGTCTCGACCCGCAGGGCACCCGTGAGGTGCGCAGTCTGGTGCGGTCGCTCGCCGCCGAGGGCACCACGGTTTTCGTGTCCAGCCACCTGCTCGCCGAGGTGGAACAGATGTGCACCCACGCCGCTGTCATGAGCGGCGGCAATCTGGTGGCCCAGGGCACACTGGCCGACCTCCGCCACGTCGGGGCGTCGCGGGTGCGCGTCCGCACACCGGATGCCGCGGCGGCGTCGGCCGTGCTGACCTCCCTCGGCCTGACCCCCGTGCAGAGTGACGTGCCCGGGCAGGACCCCTGGGTCGCGGCTCCGCTGCCCCGAGATCTGGAGGCCGCACTGACCGCTCAACCGGAGACCGTCATCGCGGCGCTCGCAGCCGGCGGTGTGCGTGTGCGCGGGTTCCTGATCGAGGAATCCAGTCTGGAAGAACGATTCGTGGCCCTGACCGGAGAAGGTTTCGATGTCCTCCAATAGTGTGCCGTCCCCGCAGTCGTCGAGCACGGCGACGGCGCGTCCTGCCGTACCGAGCCAGCGACGATCGGCCGGGCTGGCCCTGCTCGGCTCCGAGCTCACGGTGCTGTTCCGCCGTCGCCGCACCTGGGCCATGCTCGTCGCCATCGCCCTGATCCCGATCCTCCTGGCCGTCGCCGTGCGGCTCTCCTCGCAGACGCTGTCACCGGGGGAGGGCCCGCCGTTCCTGGACCGGGTCACCCAGAACGGCCTCTTCGTGGCGTTCACCGCCATGATCGTGGCCATCCCGCTGTTCCTCCCGCTCACCATCGGCGTCGTCGCCGGAGACACCATCGCCGGGGAGGCCGGACTCGGCACCCTGCGGTACCTGCTCGTGGCCCCGGCCGGGCGGGTGCGCCTGCTGCTCGTCAAGTACGCCGGCGTGGCCGTGTTCTGCCTGGCCGCGACGCTCACCCTGGCGGTGGCCGGAACCCTGATCGGCGCCGCCCTGTTCCCGGTCGGACCGGTGACTCTGCTGTCGGGCGATGTGATCGGCGTGCCGGAATCGCTGCTCCGTTCCGCGCTGATCGCGCTCTATGTGACGGTGTCGCTGCTCGGCTTCGCGGCGATCGGGATGTTCATCTCCACCCTCACCGACGTTCCCGTGGGAGCCATGGCCGCCACGGTCGTCGTGTCGGTGGTCGTGCAGATCCTGGATGTGCTCCCGCAACTGGCGTGGCTGCATCCGTGGCTCTTCAGTCACTACTGGCTGGGCTTCGCCGACCTGCTGCGCCAGCCCATGGACCTGGGTTCGTTCGGCGACAACGCACTGCTTCAGCTGGGCTACATCGCCGTGTTCGGCGCCCTCGCCTACGGCCGGTTCTCCACCAAAGACATCCTGTCCTGATCGGCACTTACTCTCTCTTCTGATCCTCGTCTGATCCTCGTCTGATCCAGGACCGGCTCGAACAGCCGACGACCTTTCCGGAACGGATGCTCGACAGCTGTCGATCCCGGCCCGTCGGCACCCGCTCGGCGCGGTCAGGGGAACGCGGCGGAGGCCCCTGGCGGGGCCGGTCTGGTTCGGGGCCCCCGTTCGAGGCACTACCGTTGCTACTTCAGAACCGTGCTGACCGGGCCTCACAACCGTGAGGTCCCCAGCGTGGTTGACACGGTCGTCCTCTGGGTGGCTGCGTCTGTGCCGTTTTGAGGAAGAAGCCCCATGCCTGAACGCACCACCGCGGAATCCGGAGCCACGAGTACCGGATCCCCACGTACCGGATCAGCAGCCCGGGATTCCCACGCGGATCCGAGCCTCGCCCGCTCGCTGAGCCGGCGGCACATCCAGATGCTCGCCATCGGCGGCACCATCGGAACCGGCCTGTTCATGGGTGCCGGCAAGACCATCTCCCTCGCCGGACCGGCCGTGATCTTCGTCTACATGATCATCGGCTTCATGCTCTTCTTCGTGATGCGGGCCATGGGCGAGATCCTGCTGTCCAACCTCAACTACAAGTCGTTCAGCGACTTCGCCGGCGACCTGCTCGGCCCGTGGGCGAGTTTCTTCACCGGCTGGTCGTACTGGGCATTCTGGGTGGTCACCGGCGTGGCCGACATCGTCGCCATCTCCGGCTACGTCGACGTGCTGGCACCCGGCACGCCGCTGTGGATCCCGGCGCTGCTCACGCCGGTCGTGCTGATCCTGCTCAACCTGCCGAGCGTGAAGGCGTTCGGCGAGGCCGAGTTCTGGTTCGCCCTGGTCAAGGTCATCGCCATCCTGGCCCTGATCGGCACCGGCCTCGTCATGATCATCACCCACTTCACCTCGCCGTCGGGCGCCGTGGCCGGGTTCGAGAACATGTGGAACGACGGCGGCATGTTCCCGCACGGCGTGGCCGGTTTCGTGCTCGGCTTCCAGATCGCCATCTTCGCCTTCGCCGGCATCGAACTCGTCGGCACCGCGGCCGCGGAGACCAAGGACCCCGAGAAGAACCTGCCCCGGGCCATCAACACCATCCCGCTGCGCCTGCTGCTCTTCTATGTGGGCGCCCTGGTGATCATCATGTCGGTCAACCCGTGGCGCACCATCGACCCCGGCAGCAGCCCGTTCATCGGCATGTTCGCCCTCGCCGGGCTCGGGGTCGCGGCCATCGTCGTCAACCTGGTCGTGCTCACCTCCGCAGCGTCGAGCGCCAACTCCGGCATCTACTCCACCTCACGGATGGTCTACGGCCTCGCGCAGGACGGCAACGCCCCGAAGGCCTTCGGCACCCTGAGCCGCCGCAAGGTGCCCCAGAACGCCCTGCTGTTCTCCTGCATCTTCCTGCTCGCCGGACTGGTGCTGCTCTACACCGGCGACTCCTTCATGGGGGCGTTCACGCTCGTCACCTCGGTGGCGTCGGTGCTGACGATGTTCGTCTGGTCGATCATCATGGTCAGCTACCTGGCCTTCCTCCGTCGCCGGCCGCAGCTGCACGCCGCATCGGCGTACCGGATGCCCGGTGCCCGGTTCATGCCCTGGGTCGTGCTGGCCTTCTTCGCATTCATGCTCTGGGCGCTGGGGCAGGCGGACGACACGCGCCTCGCACTGGTCGTCGCCCCGCTCTGGTTCCTGTCGCTCGGCGCCGCCTGGTACGTCAACCGCAAGTCACCGTTACAGCAGGCGCGGATCGAGGAGTGGCGGGCCGAGGCCCGCGCCGAGAAGGCCGCGCTCGTTCAAAGCTAGAGCAGGAGCCCGGGCGACGGGTTAGATCCGGGGCCGGTGCGACCAGCGGTCGGCCTTCATGGCCAGGTGCAGTTCCAGCCGCACCTGGCCGCCGAGCGGGTCAGCCCCGATCAGCGTGCGGATCTTCGCCAGCCGGTTGTAGATGCTGCTGCGGTGCAGGTGCAGGGCTGCCGCGACATCCTGAACCGACCCGTCGGTGTCGTAGAGCAGCTCCAGCATGGGCAGCAGCTCGTGGTTGGTGTCGAAGTCCCGCAGCTCGGCGAAGTAGACCGATTCGACGGGGGACAGGTTGCGGCTGCTGGCGGCGAGGAACTGGTAGACGCCGATCTGGCGAAAGTCGGCGATGGTGCCCAAACGGGCGTCGACGGCCGCGGCCTGCACCGCTTTGCGGGACTGGATGTAGGCATCCGGGAACCGTCGGAGGTCGGTGAACACCTCGCTGAACCCCATCAGGTCTGGCCGTTCCGGGGTGCCGCCGCGCCGGGCGAGTTCGGCCCGGTACCGGTGCAGGATCTCCGTGTGGGCCACTTTGCCCGGGGAATCCCGCAGCAGCACGACGGCGTGGGTCTCGGTGCCGGCGCTGAACCGGGCTGCGTCGATGCCGACCGTGGCGTGCAGGGCGGAAATGCGCTGCAGCAGAACACCGGCCTCCGGGTCGGGCGTGCCCTCCCGTCCGTCGACCTGCTCGTCGGGGCGGGGCATCAGGGTGGCGAGGTGCCAGGGTCCGGTCGCGTGGATCTGCGACCATCCGGCCACGTCCTCGATGGCGGATGTCTCCGCGTGGCAGGCGGCGAGGAACAGGGCCTCTCGCTGGCGACGGTGCTCGGACTCGGCGGTGTTGGTGTCGAGCAGCGTTTCGGCGAGCCGGTCCAGCTCGCCGCGCACGGCCGGAAGCTCCCGCAGGATCTCGTCGGGGGAATCGTCGTGCGACCCCTGCATCGCCCACAGGTAGCCGACCCGGAACCCTCGCACCATGAGCGGCACGCAGACCCGGCCGAGCATGCCGAGCACGGCGTTGGCGGGAACGACGACGGGCCGCACCGCCGTGTTGATACCGTGCTGCAGCTGCCAGGCACTGACGTCGGCGGGGACCTTCTTGCTCAGCAGGAAGTTGACCCGCACGCTGTCGGCGAGCGGCTGGTCGCGGCTGTAGGCGAGCAGGCCGCCGTCGAGGTCCTCGAGCGAGAGCGCGCGGTCGAGGCGGGCCGCGAGATGTTCGACCAGGTCTTCGACTTCCGCGGTTTTCATTGGCTCAATGCTAGGGGCCGGAACGGACCCGAAACGGACATCAGGCGACGTTTGCCGGTTTCTCGCTCGACATTTGTCGAGTGACAAACCGGTTCCCCTTTTCGGGGTTTGGCTGCCGCGGCTCGGGTCCGGGCTGGATGCGCCAGAAAAACGCCTGACCCGAGACGGTATTCGAACCCTGGGCATCCGGTCGTCTCCATCATCGTCGTCGGCGACAACTCACGCACGACCGCGCTGCCGGGCCACGCTCGAATTCGTGGATTTAGTCTTGACCCCGCTACTGGTTCGGAGTCGAAACCGGGTCAGGGCCTGTCATACGTCCACTGAGCACAACCAAGCAACGGAGTCGGCCATGATCATCGGTGTCCCCAAGGAAATCAAGAACAATGAGTTCCGCGTCGCAATCACCGCCTCGGGCGTGCACGAGTTCCTGGCCGCCGGCCACACCGTGCTGGTCGAGAAGGGCGCCGGCATCGGCTCCCACATCAACGATGACGAGTACCACGTGGCCGGTGCCGAGCTCGTGGACTCCGCCGACGAGGTCTGGGCCCGTGCCGACATGGTGCTGAAGGTCAAGGAGCCGGTCGCGGCCGAGTACCACCGCTTCCGTAAGGGCCTGATCCTCTTCACCTACCTGCACCTGGCCGCGGAGCCGGACCTCACCCACGCCCTGACCGAGGCCGGCGTCACCGCGATCGCCTACGAGACCGTGCAGACCGCCAACCGCGCCCTGCCGCTGCTGGCCCCGATGAGCGAGGTTGCCGGCCGGTTGGCCGTGCAGGTCGGCGCTCAGTCCCTGATGGCCCCGGCCGGCGGGAAGGGCGTGCTGCTGGGCGGCGTGCCCGGTGTGCGCCCCGCGAAGGTCGTCGTGCTGGGTGCCGGCGTGGCCGGAACGAACGCGGCCGCCATGGCGATGGGCCTCGGCGCCGACGTCACCATCCTCGACATCAACATCGACCGCCTGCGTCAGCTCGACGCGCAGTACCAGGGCCGTCTGAAGACGGTCGCCTCCAACTCCTACGAGATCGAAATCGCGGTGACGGATGCCGACCTGGTGATCGGTTCCGTTCTGATCCCGGGCGCCAAGGCCCCGAAGCTGGTCACCAACGCCCTCGTGGCGCGGATGAAGAGCGGCTCCGTGCTGGTCGACATCGCGGTGGACCAGGGAGGCTGCTTCGAGGACACCCACGCGACCACACACGAGGACCCGACCTACCGCGTGCACAACTCGATCTTCTATTGCGTCGCGAACATGCCCGGCGCCGTGCCCAACACGTCCACCTACGCGCTGACGAACGTCACCCTGCGGTACGCCCTGTCGCTGGCCAACCTGGGTGTGAAGGCCGCACTCGAGCGTGACGACGCCCTGGCCCTCGGCCTGAACGTCGCGGCCGGTCGGGTCACCAACCGTTCCGTCTCCGAAGCCCACGGCCTGCCGTTGGCCGACTGGCGCGAGCTCGTCACCGCCTAGCGGCGGACTTCCGGGTGTTGCTCGGGGCTGGGTTCCGGGTGGCCGGCGGGTGGCTGGCTCGCCGGGCGCGCCCCGAGCCGTCACAGCCGCCCGTACCGAGGTGGAGCCTGGCGAGACCCGTGACCGGGCGGGGGAGATTGCCCGACCCCGGGCATCCGTTGTCCTCGCGCTTTCTGCGGAGATTTTCGCAACACGCCGCTCATCCGGCCGGCCCAACCGGCGATTCGCGAAAATCTCCTCAGTTGCGTGACGACGGATGCCGGTTCGCGACGGATGTCCCGCGGAGCCCCTGGAGACCCGCACGCGTCACTCGTAGCGCAGGGCGTCGATCGGGTTCTGCCGGGCGGCGGCCCGGGCCGGGAGGGTGCCGGCGAGGAAGGCGATCAGCATGACGACGCCGATGATGATGGCGATCGAGCTGGGCGCGAACTGCACCACCTGAAGTCCGGGCAGATTCTCGAACACGGTGCTGGCGAGGATATTGCTGACCAGGGAGCCGACGCCGACCGCGACGAGGGCACCCAGGGCGCTGCCCAGAAAACCGATGAAGACGGCCTCGGTGCTGAACAGGGCGTAGACGCGGCCACCGTTCATGCCCATGGCCTTCATCAGCCCGATCTCCCGGGTGCGTTCCTGCACGCTCATCAGCAGGGTGTTGATGATGCCGAAGCCGGCCGCGATCAACGCGATCACGGCGAAGGCGTTCAGTACGCCGATGATCACATTGATCACGGTCTCGAACGAGCCGATCTGGTCCGCGACGGTCTGCGAGGCGTAGCCCTGGTCCGCGAGGTCGTCCTTGATCGCTGTGATCTCGGCGTCGGTGGCGTCCAGGTCGAACCGGGCGGTCGCGGTGGCGTAGCTCTGCGCGGCTTCGACCGAAGTGCCGGAGAGTTCCACCTCGCGCAACCGGTCCGTCAGCGTCTGGTTGAGCCCGGCCCCGGCACCCAGGATGGTCTCATTCTGCACGCCGACGACGGTGGCCGGGACCTGCTGAGCGGTGCCCGCGAAATCCGTGATGCCGATAGTGACGGTTTCCCCGATGGCCGTCTCCGGCGTGCTGAACCCCAGCGTGTCGAGGTAGTTCGTCGGCAGCAGGATCTCGTCGGCGGTGCTCTCGTTGTCCAGCTGCTCCCCGGCGGCCAGATCAGCCGTGGTGAGCGTGGCGGCCGCATTGACGGTGAGTTCGAACTTGCCGCTGTCGGCGTACTCGATGTACTCGGGAGTCACCTGCACCGACGGGTCGACGCTGAGGATGCCGTCGGTCGCCCTGATGGTGTCGAGGTCGGCCGTGGTGAGCGCCTGGATGGTGCTCCCCGGGCGCGACCCGTTGCCCAGGCTGATCGCGGTGGCCTTGTCGGGGTCATACGGTGCCGGTCCGTCATCCGTTGCCGCCGCGGCGTCGTCGGCCTTGGACACGGTGAGCACGTCCGCCGCCCCGATCGCCGAGACCTGGCTGTTGATGTAGCTCGTCACCCCGGTGCCGATGCCGCTGGTGATGGTGAGGGTGAAGGCACCGATGAAGATGGCGACGACGGTCAGGCCGGTGCGGAGTTTGCTGCGGAAACTGTTCGCGATCGCGCTGGTGATGATGTCGATGAACTTCATGCGTGGCCTCCTGCGGGCTTCGCGAGGGCCTCGGGGGACCGGGTGGGGTCCTCGCGGCCGTCCCGGATATAGATCTGGCGGTCACAGCGCGCCGCGAGGTCGCTGTCGTGGGTGACGATGATGAGCGTGATGCCCTGGTCCTTGTTGAGGGCGAAGAGGATGTCTTCCACGACAGCGCCGGTCGCCGTGTCCAGGTTGCCGGTGGGCTCATCCGCGAAGATCACCTTCGGGTTGTTTACCAGGGCGCGGGCGATGACGGCGCGCTGCTTCTGACCTCCGGACAGGTTGATGGCCTTGTTTCTGGCTTTGTCGGCCAGCTCCAACTGTTCCAGGGCCGCCATGCCTCGGGCTTTGCGCTCTTTCGGGCCGATCCCGGCGATCTTGAGGGGGAGCACGACGTTGTCGAGCACGCTCGCGTTGGCGGTGAGGAAGAACTGCTGGAAGACGAAACCGAAGTCCTGATTGCGGAGCCGGTTCACCTCTTTGCCCTTGAGTTTCTTCGCATCCGTTCCCTCGACCAGCAGCTCGCCGGTGTCCGGGTCGTCCAACAATGCCAGCAGGTGCATCAGGGTGGACTTGCCCGATCCGCTCTTGCCGACGATCGCGACGGACTCACCCGAATGGATGTCCACGGACACCCCCGTGAGCGCATCGAAGCGGTTGGCCCCGCTGCCATAGGACTTGCCGATATTCCGGGCGGAGAGAACGGGAACTGTCATGGGAGTCGGCATCCTTCGGAGTGAGAAGCGGGCAGGCCGTGTGCAAGCACAAAATACCGTAGCTGCCTCCCAAACGTGCCGGAACGAGCGCAGCGGGGCCCGGATCGATCGATCCGGGCCCCGCTTTCCGCCGGTCGTCGGTCAGCGGGCCATTCTCAGGCGGCGGAACAGCCAGACGGCCGCCCCCGCCAGAAGCAGGCCGACCAGGACCATGATCCCGGGCGCCGCACGGTTGAAGCTCACCGTCTCGGCGCCATCGGCCAGCTTGTCTGACCCCGCGGCCACCTTGGCGTTGCCTGCGCTCAGTTCGGCGGTGCCTGCCGCGAGTGTGTTCGCGCCGTCGAGGAGCGTCCCGGATCCGGCCGATACCTTCTCGGTGCCGGCGGCCAGGGCCGTGGACCCGGTTTCCAGCGCGGTGGTTCCGGCGACCAGGGTGGATGCACCAGCCGCGAGGGTCTGCGTGCCGTCAGCCAGTGACCCGGCCCCGACCGAGATGCGGGTCGCGCCGTCGGCGAGACTCACAGCGCCCGTTGCGAGGGTCGTCGCTCCGGTCGACAACGATGAGGCGCCGGCAGCCACTTTGCCGACGCCGCCCTGCAGGGAACTCGCACCGGTGGAGACCGCGCTGGTGCCCGCCGCGACCCGCTCGGACCCGGCGGTGAGAGCCTGCGTGCCGACCTGCAGTTCCGAGGCGCCCTTTGCTACGGCGCCCGTCCCGGCGGCCACCGCAGCGGCTCCACCGGACACCTTGGCCGCACCGGCGGCAAGGGTCGTGAGTCCGTCGCGCAGCGCAGCCGATTTCGTCTCGAGCACCGCAGTGCCCGCGCTCAAAGGCGTCAATCCGTCTCGGAGGACCGCAGAACCGTCCCGAAGGGCGACAGCCCCGGACTCGACCCCCGCGGTGCCCGTGCTCAGAGTCGTGGCGGCGGAGCTCAATCCCTTGAGGGTGGCCAGGAGGGCTTCCTGAGAGATCGTGTCCGCCTCAACCTGAGCGGAGAGAGCGGCGAGGGCTCCGTCCAGCTTCGTGGCGCCCGCAGCAACGCTGCTCGCTCCGCTGCTGAGGCCGTTCGCTCCCAGCGCGAGGGCTTCCGCCCCGCGCCGGGCCTGGTCCGCGCCCTGGGCGGCAGATGCCGTTCCAGCGGCGAGCAGGACCGAACCGTCGCGAGCCGTCGTGGCACCGAGGGTGACCTCGCCGGCGCCGGTGGCCAGGGTTGCCGCACCGGCGGCAACCTGCGTCGCTCCGGCGGAGACCTTCGTTGCGCCGGTCCCGGCGGTGGCCACGCCGGCGGCGAGAGTCGCCGCACCGGTCGCAGCCGCTCCGGCACCGGTAGCGAGGGTGTTTGCTCCGGTCGCGGCGGTGGCGGCTCCGGCGGACAGCGTTTCCGCTCCCAGCCGGGCGGACTCCGCGCCGATCTGGAGCCTGGTGCTGCCGCTGACGCTCGTGAGTGCGCCTTCGAGGAGGGTCCCCGCCCCGGCCGAGGCGCTCGCCGCACCCGTCGCCAGACTGCCGGCACCCGTATTGGCCCGGGTCACGCCGGCCTGGAGGTCGGTCGCCCCGGCGGCCGCGGCTGCCGCGCCCTCCGACAGTGTTTCGGCGCCCACAGCGAGTTTCGCTGCTCCGCCGGCGACTTTCACGGAGCCGGCTTCCGCTTTCACGGCGCCGGTGGAGAGTTCTCCGGCGCCACTGGCCAGCCGCCCGGTCGTGAGAAAGAAGAAGGTCAGCAGCATGACCAACATCAGGGAGAGTCCGGTCACGGTGGAACGGATGCCGAGAGTGCTACGGCGGGACAGGGCACGGTCAGATCTCATCATTGAGGCTCCTCGGAAGACGCGAGCGGGCATGCGGGCATGCCGGAACTCGCGTGGTGTGTGTGCGGTGCGCGGTCAGACTCCGGCGTGGCGGCTCCTGGTCGAAAGCCGCGCGGCACGGTGGCGCGCCGAAGTCACACGAACGTAGCAGCGGGGCAGGCGCAGAATCGAAGGCTCGAAAAAGTTCAGGGCTGCGGCCAACACATTCCGTGCTGGTCCCGTGATCCTTGTGGGATTCCTACAGAGCTACCCCCCGAAAGGAGTGTCAACCATCACAGGTCGAGGGACTCGTTCGGCTCGAGCGGCAAGAAGTCGCCGCCGTTCTGCTCGGTGGCCCACTTGATCCTGGCGTTGGAGAGATCCTTGCCGCCCCGGGAGAGCCCCATTTCGTGCGTCGGGAAGGTGCGGCGGGGCGCCAGCGCGAGCACGTAGTCCATCACCTCACTGATCTTGAGCCACGGTGCGCCGGCGGGCACGGCGAGAGTCTGCACCGTCACGCCTTCCGGCAGCGCGAACGAGTCACCGCCGTAGTACAGCTCGTCGTCGACCAGCACCCCGAGGTTGTCGATCACCGGGATCGTCTCGTGGATGACGGCATGGGTGCCGCCGAAGAAGCGCAGGGTGAACGGCTCGGCGACCACGGTATCGCCGGCTGCGACGACAGTCACGGGATAGTCGGGCGCGGCGGCGGCGACGCCGGCCGGGCCGAAGATCGGAATGTCGGGGTTCATCGAGATGATGCGGTCCAACTGCTCCGGGGTCCAGTGATCGGGATGTTCGTGGGTGATCACGATGGCGGCAGCCCGGGCGGTGTCGGTCAACGGGCTCGTGAACGAACCGGGATCGACGAACAGCCGGCGCCCGCCCTTGTCCAGGACCAGCGCTGCGTGCTCGAGCTTCGTGAGTTTCATGGGTCCGATCTAATCCCCAATCCCGGCGAGCTGCAAGCTGGCGGCATACTTGAGCGGTGCCTCCCCCTCTCCACATCGTCGTCGCCATCAATCCAGCCGCCTCATTCAGCAGTCGTCGAGACGTCGGCCCCCGGGTGGTTGCGGCGCTGAACCGGGCCGGACACCGGGTGACCGGTCTGAGCGCCGCCGGCTTCGACGCCCTTCGCCGGGACGTGCAGGCCGCGCTGGTGCCGGAGGTCGACGTTCTCGTCGTCGTCGGCGGCGACGGCATGGTCAGCCTCGGCACCAATCTCCTGGCCGGAACGCGACGGCCGCTGGCCATCGTGCCGTGCGGCACGGGGAACGACCTGGCCCGCGGACTCGGTATCCCGGTCGACGACACGGATGCCGCCATCCGCCATCTGCTCGATGCCCTCACCCGGCCGCCCCGAGCCATCGACGCCGCGCGCGTGCACCGCGGCAACACGACGACCTGGTTCGCGGGCGTACTCTCGGCCGGTTTCGACGCCGTCGTGAACGAACGGGCCAACCGGATGCGTCGGCCGCGGGGGAGTAGTCGGTACACCCTGGCCGTGCTCCTGGTGCTCGCCACCTTCCGTCCCATCACGTACCGGTTGACCGTCGACGGCATGCAGCGCCGGGCGCGTGCCATGCTGATCTCCGTCGCCAACAACGTGTCCATCGGTGGCGGCATGCGTATCGTCCCGGGAGCGCTGATCGACGACGGGCTGCTGGACCTGTTCATCGTTGCCCCGATGTCGCGCGCCGGCTTTCTGCGGGTGTTCCCCAAAGTATTCTCTGGCACGCATACGACCCTTCCGCAGGTTGAGATCACGAGGTGCCGCAGCATCCGGATCGACGCCGACCGTGTCGTCGCCTACGCCGACGGGGAACGGGTGGGCGCTCTGCCGGTGCAGATCGACGTGGTGCCCGGAGCGCTCTTCGTGCACGTCTGACCGCTCAGTTTGGTTTCCTCGCGGGCGTGTGGCATATTAGGAGAGTTGCAAAACGGCCCCATCGTTTAGCGGCCTAGGACATCGCCCTCTCACGGCGGTAACGCGGGTTCGAATCCCGCTGGGGTCACAACACCACCCGGTTCCCTTCTCTGAAGGGGGCCGGGTTTCTATTTTTAAGCGGGAGCCCCGGTAGACTCCACCGAGTGAAGGGAAGCATCCCTCTGGACCCGTTCCGGGCCCGTCGCCGTGGTCGTCCACACGGGCCGCACCGCAGGGGCCTCGGCACGGCGGTATCGATCTGTTGATACGGGAGAGACTTTCGGGTTTCGTGCTGCCTTCAGCACCTCTTTGATTGAAAGGCTCTACCCGCATGGAAATGGCTCTTCCGCTCTGGTTCGAGATTGGGTCACTCGTCGTTCTGACGCTCATCCTGATCGCCGATCTTCTCATCGTCTTCAAGCGCCCTCACGTGCCCTCGATGCGTGAGGCCAGCCTGTGGGTAGCCTTCTATGTGGCACTGGCCCTGGTCTTCGCCCTGCTGATGCTGGTGCTGGGCGACGCGGAGCACGCGGGGCAGTTCCTTGCCGGCTGGCTCACCGAGTACAGCCTGAGCATCGACAACCTCTTCGTCTTCGTCATCATCATGGCCAGGTTCTCCGTGCCCCGGAAATACCAGCAGGAAGTGCTGATCGTGGGCATCATCATCGCCCTCGTGCTGCGCGGAATCTTCATTCTGCTGGGGGCGCAGCTGATCGAGAACTTCAGCTGGATCTTCTACATCTTCGGCGCGTTCCTGCTCTACACGGCCGCGCACCAGGCTTTGGCGAAGGATTCGGACGTGGACGAGGCCGACAACGGCCTGATCCGCTACCTGCGCAAGCACATGAACATCTCCTCGTCGTTCGACGGTTCGAAACTGCGCACTCTGATCGACGGCAAGAAGGTCTTCACCCCGATGTTGATCGTGCTGCTCGCGATCGGCACCACGGACCTGGTCTTCGCCCTGGACTCGATTCCGGCCATCTTCGGCATCACGCAGAGTCCCTTCATCGTGTTCACCGCGAACGTGTTCGCCCTGATGGGCCTGCGCCAGCTCTACTTCCTGCTCGGCGGGCTGCTCGAACGCCTCGAGTACCTCAAGTACGGCATCGCCTTCATCCTGTTCTTCATCGGCGTCAAGCTCGTCTTGCATGCCCTGCACAACAATGAGGTGTTCTTCATCAACGGTGGCGAGGGCGTGGCGTGGGCGCCGGAGATCGACACCTGGACTTCGCTGGGCGTGATCATCGTCTCCATGGCCGTGGCCACCATTGCCAGTGTGATCAAGGCTCGACGGGATGCGCGCCGCCGCGGCCACACCCTCGCCGAGGAAATTCCCCACCTCATCGAGGAATGACATTCGTAGCCCTGCACCGCAGGCAAGTGAACACTGGAGCAGACGTGGCCGTGCAGAGTGAGAGTGAGTTGGTGCTCCCCGAAACCCGGGCGCGCTTCGTGTTCAGCGCGGCCAGCGACGTCGGCCGGGAACGCAAGGTCAACGAGGACAGCTTCATGGCCCAGGCGCCGGTCTTCTTCGTCGCGGACGGCATGGGCGGTCACGCCCACGGCGATGTCGCCAGCCAGACCGTTGCGCGAGTGTTCGACGAGCACATCGCCCGGGACGCACCCTCGACGCCGGAACGCATCCTCGACGCGATCCACTCGTCGAACGACGCCGTGCGTGACCTGAGCGCCGTCGACGACTACGGCACTGCCGTGTCCGGGACCACCCTTTCCGGTGTGGCATTCGTCGACGCCGGCGACGATGTGGGCTTTCACTGGATGGCCTTCAACATCGGCGACTCCCGCGTCTACACCTGGGACGGACGCACGCTGGTTCAGTTGAGCGTGGACCACTCCGCGGTACAGGAGCTGGTCGACGCCGGTCTCATCTCCCAGGAAGAGGCGGAACAGCATCCGGAACGCAACGTGATCACACGCGCGATCGGTGCGGACGAGTCCGTGGACGCCGATGTATGGCTGCTGCCGGCGACCGGCCGCCACTCGTTCCTGATCTGCTCCGACGGGCTGACCAAGGAACTCGCCACCGGTGAGATCGAGACGCTGCTCGCATCGTACGACGGGACTGCGGAGCCGGACCGGTCCCTGGCCGAGGTCCTCGTCGACGCGGCACTGGCACGGGGCGGGCACGATAACGTTACGGTCGTGTATGTGGAGTCGGTGCTCGGCAATCCCGAGCAGGACGACCCCGCGAACACGAGTGAGCGAGCGACGGGGATGCACGAGCATCTCGAGGACACGAGGCCGAGAAGCCAGGGGTAAGAGGACAGATGCTCTCGTATGAATACGACGAGTCGGGGGACTGGCTGGCGGCAACGCGGGACGGACAGCTCGTCGTGGTGCGGTCTGACGGCTCGGCGGACCAGGCCGATCGGCTGTGGGTCAGCCTCGACGGAGGAGTGCAGGGAGTTCTCGACGCGCTCACGTCGCGTGGCCTGTTCACGGCACCGTCCTTCGTGTTGGTGACCTGGCAGGGCAGCCTCGTCGACGGTGCCGGCGTCAACGCCATCGTTCGGGGTGACGTGTCCCTGCGACTGACCACCAGTACCGGTTCCGACGAGCTGTCGGGTGCCGGCGTGGCGACCTGGCGGGAACAGTCCTTCGCGTCCGTGAACCGGTTCCAGGTCGAGTGCGGAGCCGGAACCGATCAGCGTCCCTCCGGAACGGCGCTGCCGCTCCTGGCCGGCATGGTGCGCGCCCGCCGTCTGGCGGTGGCGACCCGGATGGCGCCGGCCGCCGCGGCGCCGGCCGTTCCGGTGCCCGCGACCGCGGCG